>NZ_JAKMAJ010000003.1 GCF_022378355.1 Brenneria bubanii | reverse complement strand
GGCTGTGCGGGGGGCGTGGCGCGCTGGGGCCGCCCCCCCCCGACCCGGTACTGGCCAGCTTAATCGCCGTTAATGACGCCAGCGATAACGATAATCTGCGCGTTTCGCTTTCCAGCGAGGCGGGAATGAATGACGGCAGCGCGTTGCCGCTGCTGATGCTGGCGGTCATGGCGTCGACGACGCCCGGCGGCGTATCACTGTCGGCATTCGGCCACTGGGCGCTGGTGGATGTGCTGTGGGCCGTGACCGCCGGGGTGGGCATCGGCTTCGCCATGGGACGTTTCGTCGGCCAGTACGCCACCCATCTACGGCATACTCACCAGGATGTCGCGCCGAACGACTTTCTGGCGCTGGCGCTGATTGCCCTGAGTTATGCCGCCGCGCAGGCGCTGGATGCATCCGGTTTTCTGGCGGCGTTTGCCGCCGGCGTAGGGCTGCGCCGGGCGGAAATGCGCGTCATCAATCGCCAGCCCGCCGATGACTTTTCCGACAGCGGCAACCGCCCGCCGGCGGAGGTGCTGGTCAACCCCCATATTCGCCACGAACCTCGCGCAACCAATCCCGCCAGTTCGGTCGGCCTGGTGGTGGGCGACGCCCTGTCGTTCGGCGATATGGTGGAAAGATTGTTTGCCGCGGCGATCATTATCGTGCTGGGCGTTACGCTGGCGCAGCACTGGGATCCGATGGGATTGCTGCTGGCCGCTTTGCTGTTTCTGATTATTCGACCGGCGTCGGTATGGATTGCCACTCTCGGCATGCAGGTGCCGGGCGAACAGCGTCTGGTGCTGGGGTGGCTGGGGATCCGCGGGATCGGCAGCATAAACTACATCGCCTGGGCCTATACCCACGGACTGGCCGGCGACGACGTAACAAGAATGGCCGATATGGCCTTTACCTTGATCGTCGCCAGCGTGGTGGTTCATGGCATGTCGGTGACGCCTTTGCTCAACTGGCGGCAGGGGAAAATAGCCGCCGACGAGCGCGATAATTAAAGCAAACATCAGTCCGGCGCGGCGAGGGGCGTTAGCGTAAATGCTGCCGCGATCTATTCATCAGGCAAGGTTTTAGCCATGTGGCGGGAACCTGTCGTTGTTCTAAACAGGCGTACTAAGGTATTTACTGCTTCGTCCGCCGAGGAGAAATAAACCATGAGTAGTTTTGATAAACACGACTTGCAACGTTTTGTGGGTAAACACCTGGTCTATACCTACGACAACGGCTGGAATTACGAGATTTACATCAAAAACGGCCGGACGATAGATTACCGTATTCACAGCGGTATTGTGGGAAATCGCTGGGTCAAGGATCAGCGCGTCTATATCGCTCGCGTGGGTGAACATATCTACAAAGTGGTCTGGACTGAGCCTACCGGTACCGATGTCAGCCTGATTATCAACCTCCAGGATCGCCTGTTTCACGGCAGCATATTCTTTCCTCGCTGGATAATCGAACACCCTGAGAAAACCGTCTGTTTCCAGAATGATCACCTCGCCGAAATGGAGGCGTACCGCGCGGCCGGACCGACGTATCCAACGGAAGTGATCGATGAGTTCGCGACCATCACCTTTATCCGCGATTGCGGTGAAAATAATGACGGTGTAATTGCCTGTGCGCCCAGCGAGTTACCAAAGGATTTTCCCAATAACCTGCGATAGACGATCGGCAATTGGGCCTAAATGTGGAGGCGGCCCTCACGGTATGTCGCCCGTTTCGATATAATGCCCGGACCTTCACCTTGATATGATAAAGACCATCATGATGTTGTCTCAGGTTCGGCAAGGCGCTTTCTCGCACAATAAATTGTTGTTGGTATGCGGAACCGGGTGGCTGTTCGATGCAATGGACGTCGGGTTACTGTCCTTCATTTTGGCCGCCCTGAAGCAGGACTGGGGGCTGACGGCCGCCCAGATGGGGCTGATTGGCAGCGTAAACTCCGTCGGCATGGCGGTCGGCGCCTTTATTTTCGGCCTTTATGCCGACAGAAAAGGGCGCAAGTCGGCCTTTATGCTTACGCTGCTGATGTTCAGCGTCGCCAGCGGGCTGAGCGCCTTTGCCTGGGGATTCGGCAGCCTGCTGACGTTGCGTTTTTTCATCGGCATGGGGCTGGGCGGCGAATTGCCGGTCGCGTCGACGCTGGTCAGCGAAAGCGTTTCGCCGACGGTGCGCGGACGCGTGGTGGTGCTGCTGGAAAGCTTTTGGGCCGTGGGCTGGCTGCTGGCGGCGCTGATCGCCTACTTCCTTATTCCGTTGCCCAGCTTCGGCTGGCGCGGCGCGATGCTTCTGTGCGCATTGCCGGCGTTTTATGCGCTCTACCTGCGCTTCAGCCTGCCGGATTCGCCGCACTATCTTCATATGAGCCGGCAGGATAAACAATCATCGTTCCTCAGCAAGATAGCGACCTTATGGAGCGGCGAGTACCGCCGTTGCAGCCTCATGCTGTGGATAGTGTGGTTCTGCGTGGTTTTTTCCTATTACGGCATGTTCCTGTGGCTGCCGAGCGTAATGATGATCAAGGGATTCGATCTGGTGAAGAGTTTCGGCTATGTCCTGGTCATGACCTTCGCCCAACTGCCGGGCTATTTTTCGGTGGCCTGGCTGATTGAACGCGTCGGGCGGCGCTGGGTGCTGGCGGTCTATCTGCTGGGTACGCTGGTCAGCGCCTATCTTTTCGGCAATGCCGACACCGGCGCCCAACTGCTGTTTTCCGGCTCTTTGCTCTCCTTCTTTAACCTGGGCGCCTGGGGCGCGCTGTATGCCTATACGCCGGAGCAATACCCCACCCGGATAAGAACCACCGGCGCCGGCGTCGCCGCTGCTATCGGGCGCATCGGGGGGATACTCGGTCCCCTGATGGTGGGATACATGGTTTCGGCCGGCATCCCCATCGGCGGCATCTTCTCACTGTTCAGCGCGGCGATTTTGCTGGCGGTGCTGGCGACTGTGATTCTGGGTAAAGAAACGAAGCAGATAGCGCTGTAATTCTCTCCGGCGTCTGCGGACTGATCCACCGCGCCAGTCCGCAGACGCCGGAAATCTTTCCGCGACCATTTCACTTGCCGCGCAAGCCGCCGCCTTTCGCGGCATATCGCCGCCGTTTCACCTCTGATTCATCTCCATAAGCGTTTTTTAAGGCATCGTCGCCCGCCAACCGGCTCCGGTGTTGCCCAGGTTAACGCGTCCCGTTTTTCGCATCGCAACATTGTATTAACTGCGCTGGTGGCGCAACGTCGCTTGAAATAGCATTACAAACAGTATTGATAATCGCCATTGTGGATGCCGCCGGCGGTACTGGCCGTTCATCCGCTTTGATGCCGTTAACATCACTGTGGTAACTAAATATGACCTATGATCTGCTGATAAAAAATGCTGTTATTCCTCTCATGAAGGACAACGACGTCGCAAACGTCGATATCGCTGTCGCCGAGGGCAAGATCGCCGGCTTCCTGGCCTGCGGCACGACCGTTGATGCGCAGGAAGTCATTGATGCCGAAGGCAATCTGGTTATTCCGGGCTGCATCGATTCCCACACCCACTTTATGGATCCCGGATTCACCCACCGCGAAACCTTCCTGACCGGAACCAGTCAGGCCGCGGCCGGCGGCGTAACCACCATTATCGATATGCCCTGTTGCTCTTCGCCGCGTTCGGTGCGCGACGTCAGCTCCCTGAACGAGAAACTGGATGCGGTGGCGCCGCAGGCTATCGTCGATTACGCCATGTGGGGCGGGGTGACCGGGGAAGACGTCCGCGAAGGGCGGCTGGAAAACGTCAAGGCGCAGGCCGACGTCGGCGTCGTCGCCTTCAAGGTGTATATGACGCCGTCGGTGCCGACCTATAACCGCGTGACCGATCCTGAAATGCACGAAGTCTTCAAAATCGTCGAGAAGACCGGGCTTGCCGTCGGCGTACATGCCGAAAACTTCGCCATGTGCGACTACTACGTCAACAAGTATAAGGGCGAAGGCCGTCTGGACGGTCCGGCATGGTCGGAAGCGCGCCTGGAGCTGGCTGAGAAAGCGGCGATTCAACTGGGGATCGCCTTCGCTGAAGAAACCGAGTGCCGTTTCCATGTGGTGCATATGAGCACCGGTATTGGCGCTCGTCTGGTCGCCGAAGCCAAACGACGCGGGCTTGCCGTCACGGCCGAAGTCTGCCCGCACTATCTGGTGCTGAACGCGCCCGAGGCCATGACCACCTATGGCGCGATGGCCAAAATCGCGCCGCCGCTGCGTACCAAGCAGGATAACAAGGAACTGTGGGAAGGGCTGGCCAACGGCAGCATCGACTTCGTGGCGACCGATCACGCGCCGTACAAGGTACAGGCCAACAAGGATCTCGACGACGTCCCGGTAGAGAAAGATGCGCCGGGAATGAATATCTGGACCGCTTTCCCGGGGATCCCCGGCACCGAAACCATGGTAAACATTCTCGTTAGCGAGGGCTACAACCAGGGACGTCTGACTTTGCAGCGTCTGGTCGAGGTATTAAGCCGCAACGCCGCCGTCCACTATGGTTTGTTCCCTAAAAAAGGCGCGATGTCGGTAGGCGCCGATGCCGATTTCGCCATTATCGACCTGAATAAGCAGTGGGCGATAGATAAAGACCTCTCTTTTATGAAGAACAAATACACGCCGCTGCACGGCATGCAGCTGACCGGCAAGGTGGTGAAAACCGTGCTGCGCGGGCAGACGATTTATGAAGAGACGGCGCAGGAGACCCAGGGGACGATTCTGGTTAAGCCGGGCTTTGGTCAGTTCGTTCGTAGGCAGTCGATTCAACAGCTTACCAATCAAATCACCTTCGCCAACTACCGCGCGGTTTCTTCCGATCTGTTCGACAACGTGCATCGGAAGAACATTAACAACGTCATCTCTTGATCAAACAGTTACCTCAAAGGAATTATGCCATGGCCAAACACGCAATTCTCGTTATCGATATGCTCAATGACTTTATCGGCGAAAAGGCGCCGCTGCGCTGTCCCGGCGGCGATTTGATTATCGAAAATCTACAGCGCCTGTTCAGTTGGGTGCGTGAACGCCGTCAACAGGGCAAAACGGATATTGAGCTGGTTTTCATTCAGGAAGCGCACCGGAAGAACGACGCCGACTTTCGCGTGCGGCCGGTACATGCGGTGAAGGGCAGTTGGGGGTCCGATTTCATCAAAGAACTTTATCCGCAGGAAGATGAATACATTGTGCCGAAACGTCGGCACAGCGGTTTCCAGCATACCGATCTTGACCTTTATCTGCGTGAGGAAAGCATCGATACCGTGGTGCTGACCGGTGTGTGGACCAATGTATGCGTGCGGTCAACCGGCGCGGATGCGCTGGCCAACGCTTATAAAGTGATTACGCTCAGCGACGGCGTTCAGTCGAAGAACGACGAGATGCACAAACATGGGCTGACCGACCTGAGTCTGTTTTCGAAGATTATCAGCATCGATGACTACATGGCCGACTGGGAGGCCGGGCGCGATCCCTGGGTCGGCGGCGGCGATCAGGAAAACCGCGTGGAATAAGGCGAACGGCGCTACGGATGACGTTTGGATCACTCAGCAGTGGGCTGAGCGTCGTCCGGCGCCCTTTATTAATCAGCATCCCAATACCGAGGAGCCTAACCGCTCATGCTGCAAGATTCGTTGCTAACCGAGGCGGCCGTATCCGCATCGAGACTGAATTCCCGGCTCTCCGGCCTTGCCGAATTCGGCGCCCGACCCGACGGCGGCGTCGACCGTCTGGCGCTGTGTCCGCAAGAGCTGGCCGCGCGTCGCTGGCTGGTCGCGCCGTTTCTGGCGCGGCGCGACTATCAGCTCGCCGTAGATGACGCGGCCAATCTGTTTATTCGCCGTGCGGGGAGCGAGGCGCGGGCGCCTTGCGTGCTGGCCGGCAGCCATATTGATACACAGCCGGCCGGCGGCCGCTACGATGGGGCGTTCGGCGTGTGCGCCGGGCTTGAAATGCTGGATGCGCTGGATGCGGCGGCGGTCGTGACCCGGGCGCCCATTGAGGTGGTCATCTGGAATAACGAGGAGGGGGTGCGTTTTTCTCCCGGCCTCACCGGGTCCGGCGTATTTTCTCATCCGGCGCGTTTGGCGGAACTCGATGCGATCGCCGACAGCGACGGGCAACGGATGAGCGACGCCTGTCGCCAGGCGTGTTGCGATATGGAGAGCTTTGTTGCCGATCATGGCGAGCGGCTCGCCAGACGACCGCTCGGCGTCGGCGTGCAGGCTTATCTGGAGGCGCACATCGAGCAAGGCCCGATTCTGGAGCGGCTTCAAACGCCGGTGGGCTGCGTCACGGGGATTCAGGCGGTGCGCTGGCTGTCGATAGCGGTACGCGGGCAGAGCGCCCACGCCGGCACCACGCCGCTGTCGGCGCGCGATGACGCCATGGCCAAGGCCGTGCAGCTGGCCGGCGAGATTCTGGCGCTTGCCCGCAGTGGCGACGAGGAGCTGCGTTTAACCATCGGCCGTTGGCAGGCGTCGCCCAACGCCATCAATACCATCGCCAACGCCGTTTCCTTCACGGTCGATATGCGTCACCCCGACGCGGCGCGATTGGATGACGTCAGCCGTCAAATCGAGGCGTTTCTGCCGGTCGGGGCATCGGCGGAGGTTATTTTCGCCAGCCCGACGGTACTCTTTGATGACCGAATTATCCGCATGATTGAAACGCACAGCGCCGCGCTTGGCGCGGCTTCGACGCGATTGATTTCCGGCGCCTTCCACGACGCGCTGAATCTGGCGACGTTGTGCCCGACGGGGATGATCTTCTCGCCAAGCCGCGCGGGCATTAGCCATCATCCCGATGAATTCACCGCCAGTGAAGATCTTTACCAGTGCGCGCGAGTATTGACCCGATGCGTTAGCGCGCTGGCAGGGCTGGTTGTCGATTGAGATCCATTGGGTCCGGCAGGGATAGAAGAATTGTTGCAACACTTTGGGGAGTAATAATAATGTCTGAGCTATCTGAAACCGAAACCGGGGCTGACCTGATTTATGCCCTGGAAGATAAACCGTCGCTTTTGCAAACCCTGATGAGCGCGCTGACCCATCTGTTCGCCATTCTGGTTCCCATGGTGGCGCCGGCGCTGATTGTCGGCGGCGCGCTGGGATTGTCGAATGATTCCACCGCCTATATGGTGTCCATGGCCATGATCGCTTCCGGTATCGGCACCTGGCTGCAGGTGAACCGCTATGGCCGGGTGGGGTCCGGACTGCTGTCGATTCAGTCGGTGAATTTTTCTTTTGTCACGGTAATGATCGCGCTGGGATCGACGATGCGGCGCGATGGTTTGCATGAAGAATTGATTCTTTCCACCCTGCTGGGGGTATCGTTCGTCGGGGCGTTCCTGGTGGTCGGCGCCTCCTTCGTTCTGCCGTACCTGAAACGCGTTATCACCCCGACCGTTAGCGGCGTAGTGGTGCTGATGATCGGCCTCAGTCTGATCAAAGTCGGCATGGTGGATTTCGCCGGCGGGTTCGCCGCTATGAAAAGCAATACCTTCGGCAGTTTGCAGAATATTGGACTGGGTATGCTGGTGATTGTGGTGGTTATCGCCGTCAATAGCAGCAAGCGGCCGGTGCTGCGCATGAGCGGCATCGTGGTCGGCATGCTGGTTGGCTATGTGGCGGCGCTGGCGCTGGGCGTGGTGGATTTTTCTTCGTTGCTGGGGCAGCCGCTGGTTTCAATTCCGGTGCCGTTCAAATATGGATTCACCTTCGACTTCCAGGTTTTTCTGGTGGCCGGCGCGATATATCTGTTGAGCGTGCTGGAAGCGGTCGGCGACATCACCGCCACGGCGATGGTCTCGCATTGCGCCATCGACAACGACAGTTTCTCCTCCCGTTTATCCGGCGGCGTACTGACCGACGGACTGGTGTCGGTGATCGCCACGGCCATGGGGTCGCTGCCGCTGACCACCTTCGCGCAAAATAACGGCGTCATACAGATGACCGGCGTCGCATCGCGTCACGTTGGTAAATTCATCGCCGTGATTCTGGTGGGTATGGGGCTGTTTCCGGTTATCGGCCGGTTTTTCACCACCATTCCCGCGTCGGTGATGGGCGGCGCCACGCTGCTGATGTTCGCCATGATTTCGCTGGCCGGTTTGCGCATCATCCTGGCCGGCCCCCATGGACTTGACCGCCGAGAAACGCTGATTGTGGCGACATCGCTGGGATTGGGGTTAGGCATCTCTTATGAGCCGGAGGTGTTCCATCTGATGCCCGGCAGCATTTCGATGCTGCTGGAAAATCCCATCAGCGCCGGCGGCATCATCGCCATCATCATGAATCTGTGCTTGCCCTACGGCAGTATGCGCACCCGTCGCCACGCGGCGCCGCAGAAGACGTTGGCGCCATCCCCCATCGCGTCCTCTGAGGTGATCCAACCCTAGCGTTAGCCGGGATAAACGGCGGTAGCCATGCCGTCCGGCGCCACCGAGACGGCTCGGGATTATCGGCGGCGGGCAGGACGGCAAAAAGGGCGAGAGGATTAGTTCAGCAGCGCATTCATCGCGTGATCAAATTCGTTCACCAGTTGCGTGGTGACGCGAGAAAGCTGACGGTTTTCCGCCAGACAGAGGGAGAGAAACGAGGGATGAACGTTCTGATTTTCCAACGGAATAAAACAGATTTTGCCGTTTTTTATCTCGTCGGCGACATCGATATAGGTCGCCAGCCCGATGCCGACATTCTGGCAAACCAGTTGTTTAACCATTTGCAGACTGTTGGAGGTGGCGACCACGTTGAACTCGGTGACCGACGTCGTCATTAGCCGATCGATAACTCCGCGCAGCGTTAACGAGGCGTCCGGTATCACCACCGGGTAGTCTATGCAGTCGGATAAACGGGCGGAAGTCCGCTGGCTAATCGGATGACTGCTGCTGGCGATAATGCCTAATCTGAACTCGATGGACGTCAGTACTTTCAGGCCGGACATGATGGCCGGATTGACGGATAAACCGATATCGACGATATTTTCCAGCACCAGTCTGACGACCTGATCGGCGCCGTGAACCTGAATCTCATAGCTGATGCCGGGGTATTTTTGATGGAATCCGGCCAGGATGGATGTCGCCCATTCGATGGTGCCCTCAACGATGGCTATCGTAACGTGACCCCGATGCATTCCCTTGAGATCTTCGATATCGATTTTAAGCTGGCTCATTTCCTGCTGCCAGCGGTTAATCCGGTACAGCACCAGCTCCCCGGCCGAGGTGAGCCGTAATCCCTGGGGCAGCCGCTCAAACAGCCGGACGCCCAATTTTTCCTCAATGCTGAGTATCTGACGATCGACCGAAGAGGGGGAGACATGCAGCTCATCCCCGGCGCGGCGCATGGTGCCGTGCTGGGCGGTGGCGCAGAAATAGCGTACGAAACGGGAAAACGCCCACATTTCTACTTCGTTCAGATTTTCGTATTTGGTAGCCATTTCAGTGACTTTTCATCGCGCCGTGATGGACGCGAGCCTTAGCAGAGTTAGCGAAATAGTACAATGGATTGTTTGATTAACTTGATAATTCAAATGATTACATTACATCAACGCGCCCATCAAAACGAGACGCGCGTCGAAACGTAAAATCAGACGAGATGATTGGCCTCTCCGGCGGCGGCGGCGCCGGGAGGGATAGCGATTTCCGCTCAAACAGCAATAACCTGCAGCTCGATGGGCGTGACCTTCATGCCGTTAACGGGGACATAGTCTTGAGAACAGGTGGTGCAGGCGACCAGACAGTTCTTTAGCGCCTTTAATCTGACGAAATCCCCGGGTCTGGAGAGCGGCGCCTTGATGGTGTAATCGCCGTCATCATCCATGGCGTTATTCATAAACCAGTTGATGGGATCGGGAATTTCGTTCAGCCGTACGCCGCGCTCCGCCAGCGCATTGACCAGATTATCATGACAGTTAGGATGATTTTCGACGTTAAAATCGACTTTATAGCGATAGTAATCGCAGGCCGGAAAGAAGAAGTCATGCTTGCCGACCGTATCTTCCATCAGCGTCATCAGCTTGTCCCGCCGGTTGCTGTAAAGCGCATCGCCGATTTTCAGCCGAATGCTGGACAGGGATGAGCGCATATGGACTGGGGAGACAAACTCGGCGAGGTCGTCGCGGTTAAAGCAAATAAAGTCGCTGACCTGCTGGCCCTCTACATCAATAATACAGAGCTCTTCGCCGGCCAATACCTCCACCGCGTGGGCGGAGTAAGGCGGAATAACAAAACGTTCGCGGATCCGTGCCCTCGGGGTCATTGATTCTCTCCTTCGTTAAGTACGGCGATAGCCCTGACGGGCGAACCGGTGCCGTTACGTATTTTCAGTGGAAAGCCGATGTAGAGAAAGCGTTTGCCGGCCACCTTGTCCAGATTGCACATGTTCTCGGTATTGAGCATGCCGGAACGTCGGCAAACGGTGTGCCCGCAAAAATTGTCGTCGCCGGTTTTGTCGATGGAGGGCGAATCCACGCCGACCATGCCTACGCCGGACTGCGCCAGAAATTCGGCGGCGGCCATGTCCAGGCCGGTATAGCGATCCAGCCACGCCGGGGTGCCGTAGGCGCGTTGATAATGCCCGGTGTAGAGCATGATGATATCGCCGCGCGCCAGGGTGAATCCATGGCGCGCCAGCGCGGTCTCGATATCATGCCGGGTGATAAAGTCGTCGGGGGATACGTGCGATACATCCAGTCCATAGGCCGGACCAAAAAAGCGCGAAAGGTCGACGCGATCGATAGTGTCGCCTTGCGGATCGTATTCGTAGGGCGCATCGGTATGGGTCGGCCCGTGTTCGCTGATCAACAGGTTATTGGTCGCGAACATGAACCCCGAACGCTTGAGGCTCTCCTCATGGCTGATGTTAGGGAAAATCATCGTCGGCTGATGCGGTGGAAAAACCGGCATGCCTTGATAAATTTCCTGCGAAAGATCGATGATTTTGCTGCCCATAAAACCGCTCCTTACTGCATGATCGTGTCAATTAGCCGCAGATTTTCCGTATCGACCAGCCCCTTGTCGGTGATTTTACGGCTTGGGCTGGTCACCAGCGTCAGAAATGACAGGTGCATGAACGGCGCATGCAGATGACAACCAAGCGACTCGCGCGCTTTGTCGTCCAGCAGGGTCAGCCGCGCGCTAACCTCTTCGGCGCTGCATTCGTCCGTCATCAGACCCGCTATCGGCAGCCGCATATCGCCGACGACTTTATGGTCTTTAACCAGCGCCAGGCCGCCCTGCATGGCGATCACCCGGTTGATGGCGATGGAAAGATCGACGTAGTTGGCGCCGCACGCCACGATATTGTGCGTATCGTGACCGACGCTGAGCGCAATGGCGCCCTCTCTGAGACCCAGGCCTTTGACGAAGCTTTTGCCGATGTCGCCGCTGCGCCCGTGGCGCTCCACCACCACGATCGGCAATACGTCCTGCGCGATATCGGGCGTCACCCAGCCGTTCTCCACCGTCAGGGCGGCGGAGAACGCATGGGTGATATTCTGATCGGGTACGATAACCAGCCCCTGGACATCGGCGCGGTTGCCGCCGGCCGCGACTTTGAGCTCATCCGGCTTGACGGCCTGGCGTTTGACCGTGGATTTGACCGCGTCGGGATAGGTGTAGCGCGGGATATCAATCAGCAGCTGGCGGTTTTGCGCCACCAGTCGTCCGCCCATGATCACCATTTCGACGTCGATGGTGCGCAGATCGCGGATAATGACAATATCCGCCGCCTTGCCCGGCGCCAGGCAACCGATGTCGTTACGGCCAAAATGACGCGCCGCGTTGATGGTCGCCATCTGAATGGCTTCCACGGGGTCGATGCCCTGAGCGATGGTGCGCCGGATCAGCTCATTCATGTGGCCGAAGTTAACCAGATCCTCCGATAGCATATCGTCGCTGACCAGCACCAGATTTCGGGAATCCATGCCTTCTTCCGTCACGGCCCTGATGCATTCGGCCATATTTTTCTGCGTCGAGCCCTCTCGCATGAAGACCGTGACGTCGGCCCTCAGTTTTTCAACGCATTCGTCTTTGCTGGTGGTCTCGTGGCAGGAGGTTCGTCCGCCGCAGGCCAGAATATGCGCCGCCAGCTCGGCGCCGAACAGCGAAGGGGCATTGCCTTCCACCGTTTTGTGCCGTTCATGAGCCTGAAAGACGCTCGACAGCAGATCGTCGACGATCGCCGGCGAGCGCGAATAGACGGGGCGGACGCTGCTGAATCCTTGCATTTCCCCCAGTCCTTGCACCAGCGGGTGTTTGATCAGGGCATCAAGATTACGCGAGGTAATTTCGCTGCCTGCGGTTTCAAACCCGGGAATATCCGGCGTCAGGCAGGGGACGGTAAACAAGACGCGGTTCGGCAGGGTGGCGGCTTCCTCCAGCATGGCGCCAATTCCGCTTATGCCGCTGACGTTGCCGATTTCATGCGGATCGGCGAATAGGGTGGTGGTGCCCGACGCGATGGAAAAGCGGGAAAACTCGGAGAGCGTGAGCATGGCGCTCTCAAAATGCATATGCGAGTCGATGAATCCCGGGGCGATGAATTTCCCGGCGACATCGATAAGCTGCGTCTTGGGGCCGACCAGCTCGCCGCAGTCGCCGACCAACAGTATGTATTCGCCGGCAACCGCGACGTCGGCCTGATAAAGCTCTCTGGTCAGTACGTTGACCAGGGTGCCGCCGCGCAGCACCAGATCGGCGAACTGTCCGTGATCCAGCAGTTTGTCTATCATACGGCGATAGCAGCTCATCCGCCGAGCAAGAGAGGCGGCTTGCGTCATTGTTTTTCTCCCATTATTTGATATTCGAGGCGCAATCGACGCTATCGACGATGCCCACGATCGCCACATCCACCGGTGCGGAGGGATCGCGCGGCACTCTGGAGGCGACAGAACCCGATGCGTACAGCACGCGGTCGCCTTCGCCGGCGCCGAGCAGATCGATGGCCACCACGGGATCGCTGATGGCGCTGCCGTCTGGACGAATAGGCTGTGTGATCAGCAGTTTGCAGCCCACCAGCCGTTGATCCTTGCGCGTAGCGATAACCTGCCCGATCACTAATCCAAGCTTCATTACACCTTCTCCTGTGTCGTTTGCCGTAAGGCGTATTCGCGCAGCCAATCTTTGGCCGCCGGCGTAAAGCGTCCGCCGAAACTTGCCGATATGGGGTCGCCCTGAGCGGCGGCCTGCTGAACATCTTTAAGCGTCACGATCGCCTGCGCCGGTCGGCACCCGTCCATGGACGCCAGCGCCGACTCCGGCACGATATCGATACCCAATGAAGCTAATTCCGACAGCAGTTCGTCGATTCGTCTGCCGAACTGAACCGAGGATTGCCCTTTGAGCGGCAGATAAAGGCGCGGATCGATCGTCTCGCGCACCGCGGATACGGCAATGCCCATCGCCAGGGCGTAAAGCACCAGCGCGCACAGCGGGCGGCGGTCGTCGAGCTCGACCGTCTGACGCAGTAAATTCAACGTGGCGCCCGCGATAACCAGACGGTCAGTGCGCGCCAGCAACGCCTCGATATCCTGTTCAAGCGGCTGAGGCCGATCCGTCTCTTGCTCGAAGGTGCAGGTGGAGAGCCTTACCGGCAGCCGCCCCAGCGCGCTGAGGATCCGCGCCAGCCCGCGCGCGTGCAAACCTTGTTGATAGATCACCAGTACTGACGACATCGTCATTCAACTCCAGATAAACCGCGATTCACGTGACGACGTAACATCGGCTGACCGCGGACCCTATGCGCCGGTTTTCGCTTTGACGCCGACGCTCGGGCCGGCCAGAATCGTTTTCTCCACTTCGCTGTGCGGGCGCGGAATAACGTGCACCGACGTCACTTCGCCCACGCGACGAGCGGCCTCGGCTCCGGCGTCCGTTGCCGCCTTGACTGCGCCGACGTCGCCGCGGATCATGATGGTGACCAGCCCGAAGCCGATTTTTTCATAGCCAGTGATTTCAACATTGGCTGCTTTGACCATGGCATCGGCTGCTTCAATAGCGCCGACCAGGCCTTTGGTTTCAATAAGCCCTAAAGCTTCCTGCATGATGTGTTCCCCTCTGTGATAGTGACTAAATACGGATAAGTTTTGCTTGCGTCTCGGTATCGACACTGGCGATGACGTGGACCGAAACCAATGTATCAAGTGCGGAAACCGCCGATTTGGCGCGCTCCACCGCCGCCTGTACGGCGGCGACATCGCCGGTGAAATAAACCGTTACGCCGATACTTTTACCTACGCCAATCACCGACTCCATTCTGATCAGCGCGACGTTGGCTGCTTTCAGGGCTACGTCCGCCGCCATGATGGCGCTGGCGAAGCCGACGGTTTCGACGAATCCCATTGCTCTTCGTTGCATAACGTTCACCGCCTGATGGTCGCCATGATTGAATTCAACAGTTCAACGCCGCTGCGTACCGCATCGAGGCTGCCGTGAAGACATGCCGCGCGCTCGATAAGCCGCACGTCCGTTTTGGCCGCGCTTTTCAGATAAACGCCCAGCGCGGCGGTGACCTCGGCGGCGTTGCGTCCTTCCACGATGCCAAGGGCGCCGCGGCGCGCGATGCCGAGGTGATTGAGCAGTTTGCTTGAAGGCGCGGGCGACAGGGCGCCTTGCCCGCAGTTTGCACACCCCTGCCAAAGCGTGCGCAGCTCGCCCAGTAGCGCGGTCGCCGTTGCGGCGTCGGCGGCGAAGGCGATGAGCAGTTCGCGCTGACCAACGGTTGCATAGGTTATGGCTTCCGGCCCGATATGATGACGATCCAGCAGTTCATCGCTGGCGACCAGCCGCCCGGTATCGGCGCAGAGCACGGAGATGCTGACGATGGATTCGCCGCCGCGCAGGCGGATGCTCAGCACGTCGCCGAGGGAACGCGGCGCGTCGTCCACCTGCTGAAAGGTCGCGCCCGACGATTGACACCGACACCCCTGGCGGGCGGGTTGCGCCGGCGGCTCGGCGGCCTGACAAGGAACCATTGCCGCCAGCGACGCCCGCCGTATGGCGGGACAGGGATCGGCGGCGGTCGGCGCCGCGTCGCCCGACGCGTCGGATGGCGGCGTTATCTCGCTCACGATAAGGCGGCTCTGCGTTTTCCTGCGCTGATAGTTTGGGCGGGAGAGGCCGTCATCCGGTTTTGCACTGGCGCCCAGTACGCTGTCCACAATATTTTCGACAAACTTATCCATTGATTGACGCTCCCGCCGTTAGGTATTTTGATAAATCAGCGTGCGGATTAGGGATCACGCAGGAACAGATAATCTCGCCCCCATTGCGTTTCAGCACGCTGACGCCGCAGTCTACGGCCGCGCTGACCGCGGCGACGTCGCCGTTTACAATTAGCGTGACCAGCCCGCCGCCGATGCGTTTGGTTTCGATCATGCCGATGTTCGCCGCCTTGCACATCGCGTCCAGCGCCTCAAGCGCTTCCGGCAGTCCTCTGGTTTCGATTAAGCCTACCGCTGCCATAATGCCGCCCCTGAATTAGTCATGGATGTAGTCCGAAATGTTCATCTCCGCCTCGCCGGGAATGGAAACCCGCCGGTATGCGGCGTTACCGAGAGGACAGGTGGCGTCAATGCCCATTTTGGCCGTCATGCCGCGCTCAAGGTGCGACGGCTCAAGCGGCGAGCCATTGGCGCCGGGAATAATAAAGACATCGATGTCAGCCTGTACGCGGGTGGCGATGGCCCACTCGACGTCTTGCGCACTGAAGAGATCGACGTCGACGTCGACGGCGACGGCGTGTTTAAGGTCTTTGTCGGCGCTGAATGCGGCCAGTACCGCCTGTTTGCCGTCGCCCGGCGATGTTTTATCAAGCTGGATAACCGCATGAAAGCGACCTACCGCGGCGAGGGAAATATGGACGGCGGTCACGCCGGGGACGGTCTGCCGCACGGCCGCCAGCAATGTGACCTCTCTGGCGATGGCTTCCGGCAGTTTTTCTTCGCAACTGCCCGCCAGTATGGTTTGCGTAATGGGGTGATTGCGAAAGGTCATCGCGGAGAACTCCACCACCGGTTGCTGGGATACCCCGCCGTAGTAGCCGGCGAGCTCGCCGAAGGGGCCTTCCGTCTCTTTTATCCAGGGGTAGAGATGGCCTTCAAGCACCATTTCGGCATCGGCCAGCACGTTGATATCCACGGTTTTGGCGCGCACCACCTCCAGCGCCTGATCCAGCAGGGCGCCGGTCACGGCCAGCTTGTCGACGTTATAGGTATGGGTGCTGATCTGTGAAGCCAGAATGACCGCCGGATTAACGCCGAACATAACGGCGATCTCCATGGGTTGGCGCCGGCTTTCGTAATAGCGGATCTGCTGTTTCATGTCGTGAGATGTCACCAACAGGCAGCAGCGGTTGCCGCCCAGGTACTGCATGCGACGAATCGAGGTGTAGGTTTTGACGCCGTTGATATCCGTCGCGGTCATCACGCCGGAAACCAGAAAACGTCCCGGGTCCCGATCGCTGTAGCGCAAAACCGGGAAGTAGGCATCCAGATCGAACGGCGCATTCACCACGTTTTGCTGCACATTCGCCTGCGTGACCTGAGTGGGCGGGATGGGGTTGACGATGGCCGACGCCAGCCTGGCGACCAGATCCTCCGGCTTGACGCCCAGGTTCAAGGCCAGCGTTTGTCTGGTGCCGCCCAGTCCGGCCACCAGCGGCGTGGCGTAGTGGTCGATATGCTCGAAATAGAGCGGGATCTTGCCGTCGGTCTTCTTGATGAGCGCGGCGGCTTCATGATCGGCGCTGACGGTGCGGGTGACGCGCCGCAGCAGGTTATGTTGTTCAAGCGTGGCGAGGAAGCCGCGCAGGTCTTTTCGGTTCATGATCGCCCCCCGTCCCAGCGGGCAGCCACATCATTGTCTATTCCCAGATTGTCCATCATCCGGCCGACCATGCCGCTGACCAGTTGCGAGAGCTTGGTGGGGCGGGAGTAGAAGCCCGGCGCGGCGGGCATAATGATGCCGCCGGCCCGGGCGAGCGTCGCCATATTGTCGATCTGAATAATACTGAGCGGCGTTTCGCGCGGCACGACCAATAACGGCCGCCTCTCCTTAAGCGTGACCGAGGCGGCTCTTAACAGTAAAGAATCGCCCATGCCGTTGGCCATCGCGCCCAGCGTATTCATCGAGCAGGGGACCACGACCATGCCGTCGCACCGATAGGATCCGCTGGCGATGGGGGCGAATAGATCATCGTTGTCGTGTACCGTACCGAATTTGGCGATATCGTCTCTGGAGACCCCGCATTCGAATTCCAGAACTTGCCAGCCCATTTTACTGGCGACGATTTCTATTTCGACGGATTGCTGATAGAGCGCGGAAATAAGCGTGTAGGCATAAATAGCACCGCTCGCTCCCGTTATTCCCACGACAATTCTCATTTCATTATTCCAATTAATATCGACGCGGGCCGGCAACCTGGCGCATTGCGCCAGAGGCGCGCTAATAAAATAGCGAAACCCTGCGTCATCAGTGACTTGTGTTGTTGTGGCCCCACGCTATCAACCCAGCGGCAATGTTGTCAAAATCAGAATTCGCCATGCCTTATTGCAAAAAACGCAACGCTGGCGGCGGCGGATTGAATAATGCGGTAAGCGGGCGAGTGGGAAAATGAAAATGTCAGTATTCAGGGCGGCGATAAGCGTGCGGGGATATTGTCGACATCCTCGGCCGGCAATATCTGATGTTCTGATTTTTATTGCGAAAGATGATTAAAACAGCGTTCTCCGAGTTTTATATATTTCCCCATCGCCACGATATATTTCTTGTTTTTCTCGCTGAGATTTTTGTTTTTATAGGTTTCGCCGGGCAGCATATAAAACTGGGTCGAACTTTCATCATCGCCATTGCAGCCTTTTTGAATGATGACGCGGAAAAAAGTATTGCCGTTGTTTTGCAAGGTTGCGCGGCGTTCATCCAAACGGTAGGAAAAATGCAGCGTTCTCGGCCGCACCACCAAAATGGTGTTCATGGCGACCACAGGCAGGATATAGGTATTCTGGGTCGTCGATTTAAACGGAAACAACCTCAGCGGCGACTCTTTGAAGGTGATGCGATAATAGCGCTCTTTATCATCGCGCGGGCCGCGATAATAAATTTTGAAGTACTCTTTGCCGCTGGCGGCGACGGTGAATTTCAACGGCGCGTAGAGCAATTCGCCGTTTTCCATCGGCAACCGGCGTTCGCCGGCTGCTCCGGGGCGATTTATGCGGTAGGCGGAAATGCGGTAGATATTATGGTTTGGCGTGTCATTAACGAGCGGCCTGGCAATAAAGTCTCTGTCCGCCGGCATCTCGTAAATAATGGCGTCAAAATAAACCGCCTGCGCGCCGGCTGAAAACAGCCAAAGAACGATTAAGGTGATGAGTCTGGTCACGGCGGGTTCTCAATAGGTTAAGTGGTCGATGTCGACCGCCCCCGGCGCGGCCGGCCGAGCGGCGGTTTACCGGTCAACGCCGACCCAGATCGCGCTGACATTCACTTCGCCGCTGGCGCTGACCGTACCGGCCCATTCATCGCCGTTTACCCCGTACTGCGAGCGGGTATCATTCATCGGGAACAGCAGCCGGAGCGTGGTGGTGAAGTAGTAGCCATCGTCGACCGCCGCATTCCAGGCGGTTTGCGTCCAGTTGGCGTCGGTGATATCAATCGCCGCTTCGCTACAGCTATTGCGGCTTTCGACCGTCGCGCCGGTTGACGAGACATAGGACAAATAGGCCGGGATCGGCACCTTTATCTCGCCGTCCTCCGAGGTGAATAAACAGTAGGGAATACCGTTGAGGGTGACGCTGTTGCCCGTGACCTGCGCGGTAATGGCGTCCGCCTGCCGGGAGGCGGACGTGGTGACCCTATAGTCGAACGCTATCGGCGAGCCGCTGCCGATGCTCCCGGATGCGCTTGGGTTGGCTGAACCATCGGTGGCGACAATACTAATGCCGTATTCTTTCGGGATAACGCTGAGCGCATTGGACGCCGTGAACTGGTAATAGCCGGATTCCGGCGTCAGCGCGTTAGTAAAATAGAAGGTAAACAGCGAGTTATTATTAGCAATGGCGACGCCGTTGTTGAGAATATTGCTAAAGAAGGTATTGGAGAGAAAGACATACACATAGTCGCCCGAAGTGGTAAATACGTTGCTATAGGCCGTATTGGCGCCGTAGTTGTACCAGGTGGAGCCGTTGCCGCTGTATCTCACCGTGGCGGCGGCGGGCGTAAAGCCTAATGTGGCGGTATCCAGCACCATTCTGAAATACAACGAGGCGGTGACCTGCCGGCTCTGCTGCAAAGAATAGGACACCATTTTGCAAATGACGCCGGACGCGCCGCCAACGGTGCCGAGGCTGCACATGTCGCTGCCGCTATTCACGCTGGGTGAGCCGTCGCTGGCTACCCAGACTTCCGACATGGCGCCGGTGCTGTTAAGCGTTAAATGACCGACCTTGGCGGTCGTGAGCCTGTAGTAGTACCATGTCGCATTGCTGGTCAGATCTTTGCAGCGAACGCCCGCCGCATAGTCATAATCGGTCGTGGTATAGCACCAGTTAAGGGTAAAGCTATCGCTGGAGCCAACGGACTTCTCTCTGAAATACTGATAAGCCGAATCCGAAAACGAAGCGAAGCCGTAGCTGCCGTTATAAACGCTGCTGCCGGCCAACGCATGGTAAAAGCCGTCGGCGTCGCTCGTCGCGCCGACAATATAGCCGACGGCGGGACAGGTGCTGCCCGAGGTCATGCAGCGTATGCCGCGCAATGGCTCCGTGATGGGCGAGTTATCGATCCACATATCATAGTAGGTGTTGGCGGATGCCCAGCCGACATAGCCCATGTAACCCAGACTGGTCTGGTTGGTCGAATATTGGGTCCAGACGTTGGCGCCGGAAAAACGCGGATCGAGGGCGCCCGGCGTAATAACATATTCACTATCGATGTTATTTTCGATAAACAGGTAAGTATTGCTGCCGGCGCCGCTGCTGATGGCGGTCGCGGCCAGCGCGGCTGCGCCGTACGTCAGACAGAACAATGCGTACAGCGTTCGATATGGTTTAATAAACATTTTTACGCTCCTGATCTTCCTGCCGCGCGGTCTGATTTTGGCGGACGCAGAGAATATCGCCAAGCCATACGGCGCCTCTTGCTTCCTGTAAGTTGAGTTCGGCTTCGCAGACGCCGCCATTCTTTTCCATCAGGGTGATGAACGGGTGTTTTTTATCCACATCCAAGGCGAATTCGCCTTTCTCGTCGGTTTGCGTTTTACCGAGAGGGTTCTGAATATCGCTATTCACCGCCGGCTTGCCGTTCGCGAGGCGGACGCGGCCGAATACCGTCACCAACTGTCGGATCTCCGGGTTAACCACGCTGACGTTGCCCGGATAAAGCACCACGCTGTTTTTGCGGCCGCTGATGATATCCACGCTGTCCGCCGAATTTTTATCGTTCATTAATTCAACGGTGTATTTTGCGTAGGGGGGGAGGGCGATAAAATTGGATTTACCGGACAGCGCATAATTGCGGCCATTGACCTGCGCCGCCACCGTGCCTTTTTGCGCGAAGCCGGTATTGACCAACACGCCCGAACGCTGACTGTCTTTGCTCAGCGCCATATCGCGTCCGGACCAGGCCAGCGATCCTTGCGAACTGAGACTCAGGTTGGCGTTATTTCTCGAGGTATGGGTCATCGCCAGCGTTCCGGCATTGTACTTGGTATCGTAAGAGGCAAAGCCATTCAGTGAGTAATCGTCCGCGTTATAGCGATTATCATCGCCGCCGCCCTTGATCCGTTTGGCTAATGACGCGCCGGCGTTGGTAATGACGCTGTCTTCAAAGCGTTTGCGGATGCTGGCATTGGCCAGCATGTTGCCGTTTTCGCTCGATACGCCCGCGCTGAGCCAGGTCGCCAGCGGCATGGATAGCTCTATGTTGATGTATTTATCTTGCAGGCCATCGTCATTGCTTTTGTGGTAGTAATAACGCTGTATGCCGGTACGCAGGCTAATGGTGGCGTAACGCGTGTTGTACAGCGTCTGGCTGTAGTCGGCGTTGGTATACTGGTTGCCGGTATAATGATTCACGGTTCTGCTGAGGGAGAGGCTGCCGAGATACGGCGTTAGCCTTCGCAGGTTTAACGTGGCGCCGAGCGAGTAAAAATCGCCTTTTTCAAGCGGTAATTTATTGCCGACATGGCTAAATTCGCGCGACCCCCATAGCGAGCCATAGCCGTCAGGGATGCGCAGATTGAGCGTGCTGATGCTTTTCCAGGAGGCGTCCGTGGCGGCCATCACCTGCTGGTTAATACTGACCGCGTCATTGAGGGACACGTTGGCCTCACTCTCGTTGACGCCGGCGTGATCAAAGCCGTAGAGCGTGGATTTAAGCGATACCCCCGACAGGTAAGGCAGGGTTATCGCCGCCGCGCCGCCGGCAAGCCAGGTTTCTTTCGCTCCCAGATCGCTGTTGAAATCGCGGCGATAGTCCATTCGGTGATAACGCAGCATGCCGCTGAAGACTTGCCAGGCTACCTGTCCGGTCAGGCTGCTGTTTCGCGAAAATGTCTTGTTGATCTGGGCGATGCGGTTGCTAACCGGCATGCCGTTGACCACCACCTGCACGTCGACGTTGTAAACCCCGAATGGCAATTTGCTGGTGTCGATTTCATAACTGCCCATGGCGAAATTCTGGATGCTGAGCAAGCGGCCTTCACGATAGACGTGCACCTCGCCGGCGCTGGGCAGAAATACGGTGATTGGCGTTAATGACAGCGTATTGTCTTCAATCTGCGTACTGCTTTTATTGCCGTAGCTGATCCCATAGATTTTGCTGGCGTTCAGGGCGCTCATACTGGCGATGGACTGTAGGTTCCAGGTATCGACCATGCCCAGCGCCAGTCTGCGGCCCTGATAGTCGCGCTCATACATGGCGCGATACAGGTCGCCGCTGCTAGCGCCGGTTCCCAAGCCGTAAAGGGAGCCATTCAGGTTGACGTGGCTCTCCCGCAGTGAAGTGGTGTTATCCAACGAGATATAACTGCTGCCGTTGTCGCGGTCTGAATATTTATGGTAATAGCTGCCGATTCTATAGTTCAGCACGGAGGAAAGTTCGGTTGACGTCGATTCGCCAAGTAGATTGCTGCGCGGGATAATCGCCGCGGCCAGCGCCTGTTGGTTAACGGCCAGCTCAAGATAAAATGACTTGATATCAAGACTGAGGGTCGCGTCGTCGCCGAGTCGTAGTGTGGTCCCGTCGGTGAAATGTTTATCCTTCAGGCCGGTGATTATCGCTTTTGTCGCGGCGGATAACGCGGTGTTGTTCGGTAAATCCGTCAGCGCCACTTCGCGGATAAGGAAGCCGTTTTCGTCAATGGCGAGCACGGCGTCAGCGATTTTTTGCCGGCTTTTTTTATTTTCCGCATCACCGCTGTATTTAATAAACACGGGAACTCGCATACCCTGATACAGCGCACTGGCGAATATGCCAGGGATAATATATTCGCCTAGTTTTACCGGTGTTTGTTTTTCGGCGCTAAGCGAAGAATAAGAAACAAAAAAAACACCCATCACCGACGCTTTTATGCACCCCGTCCTTTTATCCATATTCCGCTCTTTATTTTACATTTATATAGGTTTTGCCGTGCCAAATGCCGATGCGTGTGTTTTTATTGCTGATGTCGGTATATTTTATTTTGACGCTCATACCCGGCATAACGTAATACCTTTCACGGCAGCCTTTGCCCTGATCCAGCTTTTTGTCTTTACATGCGCCGAATGAAATAACACGAAATGCCGCATTGCCGCTGTTATATAGCGTGTCGCCGGAGCGTCTGTAATCGAAGTTTTTTCGCCGCGGCCCCACGACCAATATGGTATTGATGACGGCGGACGTCGTCGCCTGACCCTGTTTGATTTTATGCGTATAGCCTGATTCCATAATGGGTTCATCCGTCCATGAAAGCCGGTAATAGCGCTCCTTATCGTCATCGGGGCCTTGATAGAAAAAACGGAAATTATCTTTGGTGTTGCCTGGTAAAATCAGGTTTGCAGGCGTGGATAATAATTCGGCTTTACTTTCCATCGGAATAATAACGCCTTCGGCCATCGGGGAAGATAAACGATAAACCGTGACGCTGACAAAGCGCGCGGAATCGGTCGTATTGGCAATCTCTTTCGACAGGCTGAATTCATCAGGCGCCATTATGGATGTCACCTCGCCGACATTCACCGCCTGGGCCATTACCGGCAGCAGCGAGAAAACAGACCAGACGAAAATACAAAACGTCTTCATACATAACCCCAGTAAAGAAGGGGAAATCCCCTCCTTTAATTTTGAGCGATATTAAACACGAGCGGGTTCAGCCGGCGCGCCTCAGGAACGATTAGATCGTCCAGTTAGCGGTAAACTGAACTTTTACGTCGCCGCTCCAGTAACCGTCCGCCAGATCGGCGAATGCCGCCGCAGTGGTGCCGTCAGAGGTGGCGGAATCTATGGAAAAGGTGAAGGCGCCCTGGGCGCTGGTACGATCGCTGCCGGCGTAGGCCGTACTGACCGCCAGCGCTTCCAGACCGGAAGAGACGCTATTGGCCGTATCGATCAGCGTTGTTGCGCTGCTGTTTGACAGGGCGGCGCCGTTCCAGTCGATGCCTACGTCCAGCGTGGATGCGTCGGTACTGCGCGTCAGAGTATTGCTGACAATCTGAGACGTCAGGGTAAAGTCGGTTGCGCCGGATTGACCTTGAATCGTGATATCGAAAGCGCCATCCTGAGTATTGAAACCCTGGGTGCCTTCCGCGTATTCGAACGTCAGCGATTTTAGCGGGGTAACGACCAGCGCGCTGGTCGTGTCTTTGGTTGCGCTGGCATCCCAGCTTGCCGTGGCGGACGCCGTAACGTCGGCTAAGGCGGAGAAGCTAATGAATGATGAGGCGGTTAATGTGGCTAATAGTAATTTTTTCATTGAAACTTCCTTATATTTGATGACCGATAGTGATTTTTACTGCGATACCGCATTGATTTCTTAGGCGGGTTTCCTAAGTGCTTACATACTTATTAATTAAATAATCAGCATGGTAATTTTTTTTATTTTCATTTTTCTGGTAATACTCTTAACGCGTGAATAGATTGTCTTACTTGATTCAAGGTTTTCTCTTGCTATCGAAACAATGCTTTTCCCGCGCAAGATTTTATCTAATAGATTGAATTCCTTTCTTGCCAGACTATTCTTCAGATTTTCTTCTGGAATGACGGGTTGTTTTCCTTTAGCCACTAGCCGCAGGTCATGCAATAATGCGTCGTTCCCCGCTTCTATTCTGATTACGAAGATATTTTTTGATATTTCGCGAAGGTATAATGCAACAGGAAGCGTGTGGTCATCGCAAAATAGCGCCACTTTATTTCCCGCTGAAACGTATATTAAAATAATTTTTGCTGAAAAATCCTTAAAGCCTCTACGGGAAAAATCCAAATAAAGGATGCGGTTCTGCCGTGTTTGGGTTAATTCATGTAAATATCTGATACCCAAATTAAAAAAATAATGATTAAACGGAGCGGTTGTCATTTTTGTCTCTATTCCTCCGCATGATTTTTCTTTGCAAATGCTGACTTGATGGCAGCGGTTTATATCAAGAACCGGCGAAAGCTGTTGTCAGGCGTTGCCGCGAAAGAATCCTTCACCGCTGGATATCGGCTGTTTATCTGCCTTGCCTTTTCTGATTTTCGATCCTCTGCGCCGTATAGATTCAATCTGATAAAATTGATAATCCGCTGCCTGATTTAACGGTTAGTCCGATCTCTGCCATTGCCGTTAGGTTTTTTGGTTTTGTAGTTAAAATTTGAGCAAAAAGTTGAAATGTATTTAATTTGTTGATACCAGTTATCGTTTCTGATTCGCTATTTATTGTTCTCATAGCTTGCCGGCGTTATTGCCTTAAATAAGTTGCTATCGCATGTAAGTGTTATGTTTTTTTTGAATTTTGCATATAAATCTCAGCATTAAAACCTCCCGTTTGGGAGTGGTTGTAAGAAATATTATAAGCATGAATAGCTAAGCTGTTCTTTTTTGCATTTTATCTTTCGGTTTTCTACGGGTAATTTAAAATGAAAAAAAACACGTTAGACGGCGATGCCGTTGAAATAGCTTATATATTGGAAAGCGCGACGTGGGGAGACATCACCTGGCAGGAGGTGTTAAAGCGAATGGCAGAGGTTATCCCCGATACGTCATTACACTCAATTCACCATGATCCATTTGCCAGTAAAGCGCTGACTCTTAGCTGGTATGGTGTTGATGACGTCATCGCGGACAGCTATAAACGTTATTATATTGGTATTAACCCATGGGCTCCGATTCTTGCCGTTCGACCAAGCGGGACAATATTTGTTTCTGAAAAAGAAATGCCAGCTTATATGTTTAAAAATACTGAATATTATTGCGACTATCATTCTAAATTAGGACAGCGAGTTGCCTGGTCCGGTATAAAAATAGATGTCGGACCTCGTGATAATTTTTTCCTTGGTCTAAATTATTCGTTAAGCGCCGGCAGGAAGCTCGACTCATACTGTCCCCAACTGCTGGCCGCCATTAAAATGCCGCTGTTAAGACTCCTTGAGGAGGAAAAGCGTGTTAATGGCATACGGCAGCGCGTAGCTGCGAAAACGGCGGTATCCTTATCGTCAATGGATGCATCGCTGGTGGTTGATGAGAAAATGAAACTTTTTGAGCTGAACCAGCAGGCTGAGGCGCTTATTTCTGAAGGGAGTTTCCTTCGCTGCCGGCAGGGCGTGATCAGGTGCAGAAATGATGCATTGAATAATATTCTTGTTGAGAAGGTTAAAACGCTGAATGCGTCGCCGCTTGGATCTCCACAGATACTCGGAATACAGTATGGTTTTAAAAACCTAATGATAAAATTTACTCGCGTCAGCAGAGATCTTGGCAAGCCCTTGTTGAATACGCCTGCGCTGATTTTAATTTCAATAACCGACGCCGGGCTCCGCAAAGGCGAGGTGGATATCAATCTGTTGAAGAACCTTTACAAGGTCACTGCTACTGAAGCGAAGCTTTGTCATCAATTAGCGAAGGGATTTAGTTTAATCGAGTCAGCAGAGAGGGTCGGCATTAGCTATGAGCATGCCCGCCAGCGGATAAAAATAATATTAGGTAAAACCGGGACGAAAAACAAAATTGAGCTCATCGCATTATTGCACCAACTGATTCGCTGGATTTATTATTAAGCGACGATTTTGATACGCATCCTGGCGCCTGAGTCTGTCTGCGCTGCAGCAGCGGGTACCTACTAGCAGGCTTGCTGAACCAGACGTTGTTCGGGTCGCGAGAAATCATCAATCAGCCTAGAAAGAAAACGCTGCTTACGCGCTTTTGCTTCGCCTTTTGGTGCCGCCGCACCGCTGTTCTCGCTGCCGACAAACAGTTCCGTTAAAATACAGGGTCTGGCATTCGGAAGCGTTAAAGCCATCCGCTGGCCGTTTGCGCTAAATCAACGCCAGATCGACCTTCGGCAGGGATTCAAAACCCGGCCGTGCGAAATAGTATCCCTGCGCGTAGTCGATGCCTAGCCCACGAAGAAACGCGTACTCCTGCCGGGTTTCAATCCCTTCCGCCAGTACGCTGACGTTCAGTTCTTTCAACATGCGAACAGTACTGACCACGATAATTTGCCGCGTTTGGTCCATATCGATATTGCGTATCAGCGCCATATCCAGCTTTACGATGTTGGTCTGAAAGTCCGCCAGCAGATTCAGCCCGGAATAGCCTGCGCCGAAATCATCGATGGCGGTGTGAAAACCGAGGCTTTGATAGTAGGAGACGATATGCTGGATATGTTTATTGTCGATGGCCTGTTCGGTCTCGGTGAATTCAAACATAATCTTTTCGACGGGAAAACCGTTGCGTCGCGCCGCCTCCAGCGTAGAGCGGATACAGCGCTCCGGCTGGTAGATGGCGTTGGGTAAAAAATTAATGCTGAGCATACCGGACAACTGCAGTTTGGCCGCCAGGGCAATCGCCTTGACACGGCACTGCTGATCGAATCCATAAAGCTTATCCTCTGTAACCTGGGAAATAATGCTGTACGCCGACTCATTATTTGTTCCCCGCACTAACGCTTCGTAGCCGAAAATTCGTCGGCTGGCGCAGTCTACTATCGGTTGGAACGCCATGGTGAAATCAAAACCTAAGTTATCGCTATTTTTACATCGCCCGCAGGGGGCGGGGACCGCATGAAGAGCCGGAGGATTCATAGTTACCTACCTGAATATCGAATAAGTGAAACCGGGTGCGCCGCTCAAGCCACCCTGGACGGTTGTAAATATCTTTAACATAGTCGATCGGCGAGATGCCGTCTTTCGCAACGAAATGGCGAAGGGCGGCAATCGGCTTCGTCGATAGACTGCATGGAAAACTCTACTATTTATCGGTCCAAACCGGCTGAAAGTTAGCGAAAGTTTCGCCATGGGGGAGAAAAAACATTTAGCCCGCGCTTGTTCGATCCTGCCCGGTACTTTAAGTGATTGGTTCGTAGGCGATCTCTAGGGGATGCTGAATCCTGCTCTGACGCAACGGCGCGGGCAATCTGACCGGGGTACGCCGCAACCGCAAGGCTAAGTGCTATCAACCAGAAAAAGGGAAAAATAGTCGAAAGATCATGGGTGAAATGTGGATGACTGGCTATGAAGCGTTTTGACAGAGAAATGAAGCGCCTTCTGCATAAAGAAGGGCTGAATAATGCAGACGTTTACCATGCATATTAGGACACTTTTGAAGAAGTACCTTTATTTTCGAGATGGAATCAGATTTCATTTCTCTCATCGCCGTCATTCGATGAAAAAAACAAGTTATTTATAAGAAAAGGCGCGGAATTCAATCATTGATGCTTAATTGTCCCAGCGAAATTTTGAGCTGGGTAGCTCCGCACGCGTCTATCGATGGAAAAAGGACAGGTAATGCGCTGTCCACCTGTGCAAACCCGTCATCGAGGGCCATGCCGTGCGCGAACGGCAGGTGTCGTAGCTGCCGGGAGTGTTGATGAAGAATCGCGAGCCGATTCAGGTCACATCGTTCGTCAGCGCCTTCTTGGGCCTGGGCCGGATCATCGATGCGGGTACTGTCGAACTCCATCCGCATTTGCCGCAGGTCCACGCCGCTAGGGATGGCCGCGACAGCCGTGCCGATGGGGATCTCTCCAACTTGATGGTCGCGAGGTCCCGGTCGGTGTAGGGCACGCGGGCAAACAGGATGGCCACGATGGCGCACCAGATGCGGTTTTCGATCCGCATCGAGGAGAGGTTCACCTTCGTTCCCTTTGTCCACAGCAGCAACAATCCGGACGCGAACTCAAGTGGGTTTCCGATAGAGATTAAAAATGAACGTAAATGTAATGTATGCAGGTAAAAATCAGCGGAAGGCGCTGGAATCCAGAGGGGTGTTTTATCTTTTATTTCAATGAGTTATGGATATTAGCAGACGTCTATGGAACAAGAAATGGTGCGTTCTAATGGATTCGAACCATCGACCCCCACCATGTCAAGGTGGTGCTCTAACCAACTGAGCTAAGAACGCATTCAGAGAGATAACAGGCTTTAAAACTTATCGGCTGCCTGACAGCGGGGACGGATATTAACGGGGGCTATCGCTGCTGGCAAGAGGAAAAATGCAAATTTGTGTCTTGGTTCGGTGCGATTGCCGAGCTTCTATTCATTTCGCTGATTTTTCCATCATCATTCGCCGTCCATGGCGAGTTGCCGCCTATAATCAGTGCGCCGCTCTTGCCAGGATCAATTCGGCGGGCTGGCGCTGAAGCTGGCGGATACGCGCGACCATCATAATTGCGGAAGAGGTCAGCCCAATGATAAATCCACACCAAAAACCGGCGGGGCCCATGCGGGGAACCGCGTAATCGGTTAACGCCAGCAGATAACCGCTTGGAAGACCCAGTACCCAGTAAGCGACGAAAGTAATATAGAAGATCGACCGGGTATCTTTATATCCTCTCAGCACGCTGCTGCCGATAGTCTGTATGGCATCGGATATTTGATACACGGCGGCTAGCAGCATAAGCTGCGATGCCATGGCCACCACGGCGGGATCCTCATTGTACAATCGGGCGATAGGTTCGCGTAACAGGCCGGTAAACAAGGCGGTGCAAAACGCCAGCGCGACGCCGCACATGATGCCGGTATAGGAGGCGATACGCGCATTTTCGACCGATCCTTCCCCCAGTCGGTGCCCCACGCGGATGGTGGTTGCAATACCAACAGAAAGCGGCAGTACGAACATCAGTGAACTGAAATTGAGCGCGATCTGGTGACCGGCGACATCCACTACGCCAAGCGGCAGCACCAGTAACGCTACCACGGCGAATAGCGTTACTTCAAACAGCAGCGCCAGCGCGATAGGCAAACCCAGGGTGAACAACCGCTTTAATGCCGGCCAGTCGGGTTTGAATCCCGGCTGCTGTAATTTGATATCCCGCAGCCAGTTGGCGCGTTTGCTATAGGCGGCCATCAGCAGGAACATGATCCAATAAACCGAAGCGGTGGCGAAACCGCAACCCACGCCGCCCAGTTCCGGCATGCCGAATTTGCCGTGAATCAGGATATAGTTGATGGGCATATTGATTAACAGGCCGACGAAGCCAATGACCATCCCCGGCATCGTTTTGGACAGCCCTTCGTTTTGGCCGCGTAAAACCTGGTAAAAAAGATAACCCGGCACGCCCCAAAGCAGTGCCTGCAGATAGCCGACGGCTTTTTCCACCAGTTCGGGCGAGTCGTCATTCATCAGGCGGATAATATGTTCCCCCTGATGGAGCGCCAGCATGGTCAGCAGGGACACGATCAGCGCCAGAAAGAACGCTTGCCTTATTTGATGAGCGATGCGGTCGCGACGACCCGAGCCGTTTAACTGAGCGACTACAGGAATCAGCGCGATTAACAGGCCGTGCCCAAAAAGAATGGCCGGTAGCCAGATGGAGGTGCCGACTGCGACGGCCGCCATATCCGTCGCGCTGTATGCTCCGGCCATGATGGTATCCACCACGCCCATGGACGTTTGAGACACTTGCGCGATAATGACAGGAATCGCGAGCGCTAATAATTTACGCGCTTCTGACAGATACTTCTGCACACATACCTACCTTGAATTGACGAGCTTAGCGGGGCTATTAACCGTGGATAAATACGCTGGTACCGCAAATAGCGACGAGCGCATCATTGTAACGGCTTGCCAAAGGTAAATCAGCCCGCTGGAAAATAAATTAACCAAAGGTTCAATAATGGTTTAAACGCCAACTGATGATTGGCAATCAGGTTTGGTTTTCATCTTAATATCGGGCAAACTGCATAATAGCCATTTATATTCGTCATACGTCAGGCCGCCGGTGAGTTGACCGCTTCCGTTCGTCCGCGTTCTTTGTCTGTTAAACGTGACGGATTCGTTCGATTGCCGACGTTCCGTATCTTGAATTTTTTTGGCGAAGATTAATCAGTAATGAGTTGTTACCCGTATTGCTTAGCACTCATTCCATTTACATCATTTTTGAGAGGCAGGCCGTATGTTTACCGGTATTGTTCAGGGCACCGCGCCGGTGGTGTCTATTGATGAAAAAATCAATTTTCGCACACACGTTGTTCAACTGCCGCCCGATCTGTTGCCGGGACTGGTGCCGGGCGCCTCGGTCGCCAACAATGGCTGCTGTCTGACGGTGACGGCCGTGGAAGGCGATCGCGTTAGTTTTGATCTTATGAAAGAAACGCTCAGATTAACCAACCTGGGCGATGTCAGGGAAGGCGATAGCGTAAATCTTGAGCGCGCGGCCAAGTTTGGCGATGAAATCGGCGGGCACGTTATGTCGGGTCATATCATCTGTACGGCGGAAGTGGTTAAAATTCTGGTTTCCGAAAATAACCATCAGATATGGTTCCGTCTGGCGGACGAATCGCTGATGAAGTACGTATTGCATAAAGGTTTTATCGGTATCGACGGTATCAGCCTGACAATCGGCGAAGTATCCCGCAGCCGTTTTTGCGTGCATTTGATTCCTGAGACGTTAAACCGTACGACGTTGGGACAGAGGAAGTTGGGGCAGCGGGTGAATATCGAAATCGACCCGCAAACGCAGGCCGTAGTGGATACGGTAGAGCGGGTATTGGCCAGCCAGCAGGTCAAGGATCCAGGTAGCGAAGAATAATTCCCCTCTAAAACGTCAGCGCCGGTATGGGGCGTCGCGCGTCGACGGCCCGATTGGTGACCGCCAGGGACGCGTGGTCATCAAAAATCGCCCTGACGGTCAAATCACAACGTCAATCAGCGCGGAACGCGTATCCCCCCTTCGACGCCATGCTTACTGAACAGCACCTGCCAGAGCTGAATATTGCGAGCGCGGAAGGCGCCGGCGCAGGCATTCAGGTAGTAGCTGAACATACGGTGGAAACGCGCCGAATAACGGTCGGAAAGCGCGGGCCAGTGCTGCTGGAAACGATCGAACCATGCCATCAGCGTGCGGTCGTAATCAGCGCCGAAATTATGCCAGTCTTCCATCACCATATAAGACTCGCTGGCATGCGCGATATGCTGCACGGAGGGAAGGCAACCGTTGGGGAAGATGTATTTATTAATCCAGGGATCGACTTCAGAGTCGGTTTTTATGGCGCCGATGGTGTGCAGTAAAAATAATCCATCGGGCTTCAGGTTCTTATTCACCACCTGAAAATAGGTATCGTAATTCTTGGGACCCACATGTTCAAACATGCCAACGGAAACCACGCGATCGAATTGTCGGTCCAAATCGCGGTAATCCTGCAACAAAATCGTCACGTCCAGATCCTGGCAGCGCTGTTGGGCCAATTTCTGTTGCTCTTTGGAAATGGTGACGCCGACGACGGATACGCCGTAACGACGTGCGGCAAATTCGGACAGTCCGCCCCAGCCGCAGCCGATATCCAACAGCGTCATACCGGGTTTGAGCTGTAGTTTCTCGCAGATCATCCGCAGTTTATCTTCCTGCGCCTGTTCCAGCGTGGATGCCTGCTTCCAATAGCCGCAAGAGTACTGCATATAGGGATCCAACATCAGCGAAAAGAGGTCGTTGCCTAAATCATAGTGTTCTTTACCCACAATCCAGGCTCGTCTCCTGGATTGCAGGTTAATTACTCTGGCGGCGACGACGCGCACGACATCTTTTAGGTGGTGGGGCACTTTTTTATCCACGCCGGCGCGCAATATGCGATGGAAAAACATATCCAGCCTTTCGCATTCCCACCAACCGTCCATGTAGCTTTCACCCAATCCTAATGAGCCTTCACGCAATACGCGTTTGAAAAAATCGGGGTTTTTGATTTTGATATCAAAAGGGCGGGAACCGTTGATTTTGATATCGGCAGTATCCAGTAGTTCACGCACGATTTGAAACCAGGATTTTCCATGGCTCCCCAGTTGTTCTACATCCTCTACACATGATGAACTCATAATTTCTCCCTACCTTGCTGCTTACGGTGACGACTGCAAGGAAAGCATAGACAATTTACCCGTTGTTGGCATCGGTGGGTATTACCCATCGTCTACCCTCTGAATAACTAAGAGGAAAATGAAGAGAAAAAAGCCGGTACGCAAATGCGTAGGGGCACTCATCCTTAAAATAAACACGCACATCCGCTGTGCGCTCACACTAAAGGACAGTGAATAAGATATAGATATGGTTGTTATCGTCGGTTTGCCGATCAGTTTATGACTGCTTCAGCCAGGGTACAAGTTTAAATTGGCTGAAGCAGCATAAGCGCGTTTTGCCGTCGCGGAGTAGGCTACATCCTCAGTTTGTCGGGATTATCGTCGATAATCGCGGAACGGACCATCGGCAACGGAGCGACGTTCTATCAGCGTCGGATGGACCTCAATGACCTGGGCATCTTCACGTTTGCTGGTGATGCGGTCTAAAAGCATCGACAGAGCCGATTGCCCGAGCCGTTCTTTCGGTTGATGGATGGTGGTAAGCGCCGGGGTGAAAAAACGGGCATGGCGAACATTGTCGTAGCCAATTACCGAAATATCCTGGGGAACCCGCAGCCCCAGCTCATCCGCCGCGCAGATTGCGCCCATCGCCATAATATCGCCCCCGCAGAATACCGCCGTGGGGCGATGCTTCTGCGCCAGAATTTGGTGCATTGCTTTATAGCCGGACTCAGGCTCGAAATCGCCCCGAACAACCCATTCTTCATGCATCGGGATTTCGGCGTCGCTCAGCGCTTTTAGAAAACCAAGGTAGCGCCCGCTGCCGGTATTGCGTTCGAGTATGCCATGAATGACGCCGATATCCCGGTGGCCGCGCTCGATAAGATAGCGTCCGGCCAGATAACCGCCTTCAAACGCGTTATCAATGATGGTATCGGTAAAGTCGCTGCGCGCCTGTCCCCAATCCATCACTACCATTGGAATACTGCGATAATCCTCCAGCATGGAAAGCAATTGGGGCGGATATTCAGCGCACATCACCAGTAGACCGTCGACGCGCTTTTGCGCCAGCATGGCAAGATATGCGCGCTGCTTATCGATATCGTTGTGCGAATTACACAAAATCAGGGTATAGCCTTTGGCATAGCAGCTATTTTCAACGGATTCGATAATCTCGGCAAAGTAGGGCGCCTCACTGGAGGTCGCCAGTAGACCGATAGATTTGGTGTTATTCACCTTAAGGCTTCGTGCGACGGCGCTGGGCGAATAGCGTAATTCTTTAATAGCGGCTCTGACGGCGGCCTTGGTTTCTTCGGCGACGAAACGTGTTTTATTTATCACGTGTGATACGGTTGTGGTCGAAACGCCAGCGCGTTTTGCCACATCTTTAATCGTTGCCATGTAAAAATGACTCCTAACCGACTGTCTATAGTGGTATGTATGTTGTTAATCGTTTGCCTGCGTTTAACGTTCTCTTTCTTGGCAAAAAAACAGAGTTTCAGAAGGAGAATGCCGAATTTTGTACCTGAAGGGGCAAGGCTGACTTTTCGACCAATACGCGGCGTGTCGTCAAACAGCGAATTCTGTCCGATTTGCCATGAAAGTGAAAGCGCTAATTTGTACTATTAGTGATGCATGGACATGAGTTTTTTCAGGCAGACTATGAGATAGTTGCTATTGTTATACAAGTTGCTGCTTTAGCCCAATATTGTGGTTCCCGGGCTCTAAGATGGTCAATGTTTTTCTGATGATTTTTGTACATAAAGGATAGACTAATGGATGCTGACCTGAAAATTTCGCTGCTGGCCACCGTCGGCGCATTGGCGCTGGTTGTCGCATTTAGCTTTGTCGCTGTACTGAGTTAATCGCCGTTGAGCCGTGTCGCGGTTTAACTCACTGTTTGTCGGGCGCGTTTTACACGCTAAAACGCGCCCGAATATCTTTTGTTCCATCATACAGACCAGATATTCAGAACAGATGTCGAGTCCTAGCGCATGGTTTGCGGCGTGACGACCCGGCGCGCGCCGACGTAGTGATCCTGCCAGTAGTCCTCGCTCAGTTTACTAATGCGGATATCCAGGCCCGTACGCGGCGACTGGATGAACTTTCCATTGCCGACATAGACGCCGACGTGGTCGGCCGCACCGCGGTTATTGATGCGGAAGAAAACCAAATCGCCGCTTTCCAGTTCGCTTTTTTTAATCGGCGCCGCATCGCGCAAGTGGTACATCTCATTAGCGGTGCGAGGAATGGGGATTTTCACAACGTCTTTGTAGGCATAATAAACCAACCCGCTACAGTCGAATCCGGTAAAGGGCGATGAGCCGCCCCAGTGATAGGGTTTACCGACTTGCCCCATCAGCTTATTCATCGCGGTCAATTTTGCGTGCTGGTAACGTTTTTTGTGAGCTTCGCTCAGCGTTAACTCTTTTTCCGTTGCGCTTTTCAGGCCGACTTTTATTTTAGTTCGTGAGGCGATATGGCGGGATTGGTCTTCTGAATGGTTTTTTTTGAGATTTCTCTCAACCAACGCGGGGGGGCCGAGCTTGGTTCTCGACGGCGTCTGTTGCTGTTTCCGCTTGGTAAGATGCAGTACTTTAATTTTTTTGGCGGCAGTATTTGTTTCGGCGGCGTCCGCCGTTTTGTTTTTTACTTTTAGCGGCGCGGACGATTTTTGACTGTTTTTCTTGGTCGGCTTGCTTTTTTTATGATTTTCCTCACTGTTTACGCTGGCTTTTCGCGGCGATAAATTCGGCGTATGAGGCGACGCCTGTGCTAAATTCAGGAATAGGTTGCTGAAAAACAATATAAAAATGGTAAGGAACAAACGCATGATAGCCGTGATCGCTCATTGTTATTAACTCTCTGAGTCCGCACAGTATTCCCGAAAACGGCATTGTAAAAAAGTGGGATCGGCTTCTTTATTCACACAAAATAGTGAAAAAAAGTTAATGGCGGTATTTTTATGGCGTCCCGTGCACTGTAGGAACGCCCCCGGTTCGGCGCTGAATGCGGCTATCGCTTCTTTTTCGCTGTTTTTATCCGCGGCATTCCCCCTGCGTTTCATCACCGGTAATTTATGGTAGGGTGAATCATATCCACACAAAAAATGGCGTTTTTTTGTGGCCGCCGCCATCGGTACAATATAATTGAGTGGATGGCGCTGTAGTGGCACATCTGATAGATGCTCATGGTTAATGAACACGACGTTAGCCATCCTATAGGTTTAAGGAAGCAAGAGAATGACGACAACGACAATTGATAAAATTCAGCGCCAGATCGCTGAAAACCCGATCCTGCTGTATATGAAAGGTTCGCCCAAGTTGCCAAGCTGCGGGTTCTCCGCTCAGGCGGTACAGGCGTTGTCTGCTTGTGGCGAACGTTTTGCCTATGTCGATATCCTGCAGAATCCGGATATTCGCGCCGAGCTGCCTAAATTTGCCAACTGGCCGACATTCCCGCAGCTGTGGGTCGACGGCGAGTTAGTCGGCGGCTGCGATATCGTTATCGAAATGTTCCAACGTGGCGAGCTGCAGCAGTTAGTCAAAGAAACGGCCGAGAAATACAAATCCCAGCAGGAAGGGCAGGAGTAATCCGCGACAGGCGCGCGTTTTAACGCGCGGCGGATTCAGAAAAAAAGAGGGGGAGCGCAAGCCCCCCTCTTTTTTTATATGCGGTCAACTCAATCGGCTGTGGATGTTTTCTCTAATGGTTTTTCATCAAAAGCGATAGGCCAGCCGCCCATACGTTTCCAGCGGTTAACCAGTTCACAAAAGAGCTGCGCCGTCTGGTTGGTATCGTAAAGCGCCGAGTGCGCCTGACTGGAGTCAAAATCGATGCCCGCGGTGATGCAGGCTTTGGCAAGCACGGTTTGACCCAATACCAGACCGCTCAGTGCCGCGGTATCGAAGGTGGCGAAAGGGTGGAAAGGATTGCGTTTCAGACTGCAACGTTCGGCCGCCGCCATCATGAAGCTGTGGTCAAAGGTGGCGTTGTGCGCCACGATAATCGCTCGGTTACAGCCTTGCTCTTTTAATCCCTTGCGCACCATTTTGAAAATTTCATGCAGCGCTTCATATTCGCTGACTGCGCCCCGTAACGGATTGCTGGGGTCAATACCGTTGAACGCCAGCGCGGCAGGCTCTAATACAGCGCCTTCGAACGGATCAATATGAAAGTGCAAAGTTTCATCCGGCTGTAACCAACCATCGGCATCCATTTTCAATGTTATTGCTGCAACTTCCAGTAATGCATCAGTCTTAGCATTAAACCCGGCAGTTTCAACATCAATCACCACCGGGTAAAACCCACGGAAACGACCACTCAGGGCGTTCAGGTCATTTTTATCAGCCATTAGTCTCTTAATCTTTAGCAAAATGCAGCGCGCATTATGGCAAACTTTGACAGGAGATGCAGTAAGCGCGAAGAACGCGGCGTATGATAACCGGCTGATCGCATCTGAATCGAGGTGCCTGGCGTTACCATGGTGAGATGCGTCACTGCGGAATCCTCACCATGGCTATCCTGACGCTTGCCGCCAGGATAGCGAAAAGAACATTACTGTCCGAGCCCCTGGCCGGATTGTGATTTTTCAATCAGCTCGATCTTATAACCGTCTGGGTCTTCAACGAATGCAATTATCGTTGTGCCGCCCTTAACCGGCCCTGCTTCGCGGGTGACTTTTCCTCCGGCCTGGCGAATATTCTCGCAGGTTGCGGCGACATCCTCGACAGCCAGCGCGATATGGCCGTACGCGTTACCCAGATCGTAACTCTCGACGCCCCAGTTATAAGTTAATTCTATGACTGCTCCTTCGCTTTCTTCGGTATAACCAACGAAGGCCAGCGTATATTGATATTCAGTATTTTCACTGGTACGCAGCAGGCGCATACCCAACACATTGGTATAAAAATCGATGGAGCGCTGTAAATTACCAACACGCAGCATGGTGTGAAGCAGGCGCATAATTTCAATTTCCTCATTGGCTATTGTGGGTGAACTGCAACATAGCAAAAAAGCTATCGGCTTGATGCATGACGCGTATAGCAAGAGGGAATTATAACGTTGGGCCCATACCGAGTCCAAGCGAATACCCAGTGGTATCCAGGCCGTCCACACACCGGGTGTTGAGGCGACGATGAAGGCGCCAGGCTGAAAAATAGGCGATTTTTGCGGAAAAAATCGCTCGCGCGGCAGGAGAATCATCCGAAATAACAATGATTACCTAATATTTTTGTCGTTACCCCAAGCAAAGGCTTGCCAGAGAGGAAGAACAAGGCTTCAATAAACGGGTGTAGACGGAGGTCCAGTGCCTGAGCAACTTGAACTCTTTGCTGTTCCCAATCCATGTCGCGGTATTTGTCAGGCCGGCGATAGCGGTTTTTGCCGCGGTTGTTTTCGCAGTAGAAACGAGCGTTTTACCTGGGGACAGATGAGCGATGTTCAAAAGCAGGATGTCCTGCGTTTGTGCAGGCAAAGAATGAAGCGTCAGCAACGGATGGTGAAGACAGCACAGCCAGTAGATCCTCAGCAACCGACTTTATTTTAACGTGGCCTGAAGTTTACTGAATAAAATAAGTATAAGATCATTTTTAAAAGAATTTAATTTGGTAGAATCTTTTTCTTCAAAAGAATAAAGACACTTTTCTATTTTTATAAATCAGAATTGATTGCAATCCAGGGATATAACTTAGCATGCTAATTATAAGGAGAGTTTATGGAATTGCCATTAGGATCTGATTTAGCCCGTTTAGTGCGCGTGTGGCGTGCCTTGATTGATCATCGGTTAAAACCACTTGAGTTGACGCAGACCCACTGGGTGACTTTACACAACATCTATCACCTTCCTCCGGGACAATCACAGATTCAACTGGCTAAAGCTATAGGGATCGAGCAACCTTCATTGGTCCGAACACTAGATCAACTGGAAGAAAAGGGATTGATTACCCGGCATGTATGCTCACACGACAGGCGCGCCAAGCGCATAATGCTGACCGAAGCGGCGGAACCGATAATAAAAGCGGTTAATGACGTAATTAGCCATACTCGTAATGAAATTCTATTTGGCATCACACCCGAACAGGTCGATGAATTAGCTTTACTGATCTCTCGTCTTGAACAAAATATACTGGCACTACATGAAAGTCAGACTGAGACTCAATCTTAACCGTTGTGCGCACTGTTTTGAAAAAAAAGGATAAATCCCGGCGGTATTATTCAGCTTATTACTGATGGCAATTGGTGTAGGGGTCTGATTATCGATAATAATCACCACCGCAGGGGTGGTGATTATTATTGCGTATTAGCGAGGAGAAACGGTGATGCTCCGGCCATTGCTGGCCATCGCCACCCGCTGGCCGGTGCTGAACTTGGTATTTCCTTGCTTTTGCACGACCATGATGGTGCTGCCGTCATCCCTGCGAATTTCCAGCTCAACGCCCTGAGTACGGTTTAACGCCCCCGTAGCGCTTTGGCCCGCTACGCCACCGGCAACCGCGCCCGCCGCCGTCGCTAAACCACGACCGCTTCCGCCGCCGATGGTATTACCCAGAAAACCGCCAAGAACCGCGCCGCCGAGGGCGCCAATTACGTTGGAATCTTCACCCGCCTGAATCTGTACCGGACGCGTTGAGACAATAGTACCGTAAGTAACGGTCTGCACCTGTTTCGCTTCCGAGGCACTGTAAACATCTCCAGAAAGCGTACTGGTATTGGCACAGCCAGCCAGTGTGACGCCCGCTAGCGTGACCACAAGCAAACGCTTCATCATAATTAACACTCCTGTAATGGCGATATGTCGGGTTGGTTCACCCTTGGCCGATGAATATAAACCTATGAAGTATGGTCTGGCTCGACGTTCCATTCCACTCTTTTTACTATTTTTTTCAGAATATAATAGTGTTCTTACATAGATGGTAAACGGTAACGCGGATTTGTTTAAACAACCGGGACCGGCTCTGCCTTAACAAAAAAATAACCGAGATAACAAAACACAAAAAATATAATAATTCAGTGTTTTAAAATGCTATTTTTAGGTTAGTCATCTTTTCAGGTGATCGTTTTCTTTATCCCTTGACGGAAAAGGTCATGAAATGAGATCAGGCAGATACATTGGCGTAATGTCCGGCACCAGCCTAGACGGTATCGACGTCGTGATGGCCGCCATTGATGAAAACACGGTTGCGCAGCAAGCCAGTCATAATCATCCGATACCGCAAAATATAAAAAAGGCCATTCTGGGCATGTGCCAGGGGCAGGACGTCACGCTGTCCGCCTTCGGTCAGTTAGATACTCAACTGGGAATCGTGTTCGCTGAGGCGGTTCTGGCGTTGCTCAACAAATCGGGACTAAGCGCTCGGGATATTACGGCGATCGGTTGCCACGGGCAGACCGTATGGCATGAACCAAACGGCGAGGCGCCCTGTACGCTACAAATCGGCGACAATAACCGGATTGCGGCGATGACCGGCATTACCACCGTAGGCGATTTTCGCCGTCGCGATCTGGCCTATGGCGGGCAGGGCGCGCCGCTGGTGCCCGCTTTTCACCACGCGTTATTGCGCCATCCGGTTGAGCGGCGCATCGTGCTTAATATCGGCGGTATTGCCAACCTGTCGTTACTGGCGCCTGGCGTCGTGACGCGCGGTTACGATACCGGACCGGGCAATATGCTGTCAGACGCCTGGATCTGGCGTCATTGCGCGCAACCTTATGACAAAGATGCCGAATGGGCGATGTCCGGGCAGGTAAACCTGGGGTTGTTGCGCCGCATGCTGGCCGATCCCTATTTTTCTCTCAGCGCGCCCAAAAGCACCGGGCGTGAATACTTCAACCTGGGCTGGTTGGAAAACATGCTGGCTGGTCTGGCGCCGATAGCGCCGCAGGATGTTCAGGCGACGCTGGTTGAGTTGACGGCGCGCAGTATCGCCGATCAGGTGCTATTAATCGGTGGCTGCGAGCGTTTACTGGTGTGCGGCGGCGGCGCCCGCAATCCTCTTATCATGTCGCGGCTTTCGGCATTGCTGCCGGGCATTGAGGTCAATACCACGGATGAATTCGGCGTCAGCGGCGACGATATGGAGGCGCTGGCTTTTGCCTGGCTGGCGGCGCGCACCTTATCGGGTCTGCCGGGGAATTTGCCGTCGGTAACGGGCGCAAGCCAGGAAACGCTGTTGGGCGCCATCTATCCGGTCATAACCAACTAATCGGATTTTGCTTAGGTTTGACTAAGCGACCTATGGTTACACTGATATTCAGCAATAACTCGCTGCTATTTCACTAACCGGGGCGAAAGTCGCTGAAATAAGAAGTAACAATAACAAAAGGAGAGCGTAACGATGAAACCACTGCTGACAGGGGCGGCACTGATCTTATTAAGCGGGTGCAGCTATTTTGGCCATCAACAGTCGGTCGAGACCTTGTCTTACCAGTGCGGAACGATGCCGCTGACGGTGACGATGCAACAGGGCGGTAAGTCGCCGTCTCAGGTCAGTTTTCTGCTGGATGGCGATCGCCATACGCTACCTGAGGTGGTTTCCGCCTCAGGGATGAAATACAGCGATGGAGCCTACACCTTTTGGGGTAAAGGTAATCATGCCTTTGTTCAACGCGGTGAGAGGGTGATTGTCGATGATTGCACTTTACGATAAAACCGCCGTGGCGCGGTGGCCGCACCGATGACAGATTGACGTTTTTTTCTCGCTTTTTAATGGATTGCCGCCGGGTTGGTCATGCGCCATTCGTCGCGTTGCTGATTGAGATTTTCCAGAGAGGGGCGCAGAATAATAGAATTATGTTCTTTTCCCGACTCGCTATTGCCACCGCAGGACATCATGACGCTATGACACAGGAAAGCACGCCTTCAAACTCCATCCCGCCGTTTCAAGAAAACGATATCGCCGATCTGCGCCGTGAATACACCCGTGGGGGACTCCGTCGCAGCGACCTCACCGACAACCCGCTGGATCTGTTCGAGCGCTGGTTAAGGCAGGCCTGTGAGGCGAAGCTGGCCGATCCGACGGCGATGTCGGTTGCCACCGTGGATGAGCAGGGTCAGCCGTATCAACGCATTGTGTTGTTAAAACATTACGATGAAAAAGGTATGGTGTTTTATACCAATATGGGAAGCCGTAAGGCGCAACATCTGATGCATAACCCGAAAATCAGCCTGCTGTTTCCCTGGCATATGTTGGATCGCCAGGTTATGGTGTCCGGTCATGCCGAGAAACTGCCCGCCCTGGATGTTTTGAAATATTTTCATAGCCGCCCGAAAGACAGCCAGATTGGCGCATGGGTTTCCAAACAGTCGAGCCGTATTTCGACTCGCGGCATTCTGGAAAGTAAATTTTTGGAGCTAAAACAAAAGTTCCAAAGCGGTGAGGTGCCGTTGCCAAGCTTCTGGGGCGGCTTTCGCGTGACCATTGAGTCCATGGAGTTCTGGCAAGGGGGGGAACACCGTCTGCATGACCGCTTTTTCTACCAACGACAGAATGATGGCTGGCAAGTTGATCGTTTAGCGCCCTAATCATGAATTATCCTCGTTAAACTCTGGCGCTCCCGCTGTGAGCGCTTTATCCTATGTCATTTCGCGCCGTCAGCCTTGCAGACCATCACGCTGCTATCGGCAAGACGGCGGGTTCAAACCAATTAAAGGTGCAACCGCAAGTTAGCTTGCCTTGCATATAACACGATATTTTGCATACAAATGGAGTTATCGATGGCGAGTAGTAACCTGGTTAAACAATTGCAAGAGCGGGGCTTGATCGCCCAGGTGACGGATGAGGAAGCGTTAGCGGAGCGACTGGCGCAAGGGCCAATCGCGCTGTATTGCGGCTTCGATCCCACCGCCGACAGCTTGCATTTGGGGCATCTGGTTCCGCTGCTTTGCCTGAAACGTTTCCAGCTCGCAGGGCATAAACCCGTTGCGCTGGTGGGCGGGGCGACCGGTCTGATCGGTGATCCAAGCTTCAAAGCGACGGAGCGTAAACTGAACACCGTGGAAACCGTCAAGGAGTGGGTCGATAAGATCCGTCATCAGGTTTCGCCTTTCCTGGATTTTGACTGTGGTGACAACAGCGCCATTGCCGCCAACAACTATGATTGGTTCGGTGAAATGAATGTGCTGACGTTTCTGCGCGACATCGGCAAGCACTTCTCTGTTAACCAAATGATAAATAAAGAAGCGGTGAAACAGCGGCTGAATCGCGACGATGTGGGCATCTCCTTTACCGAATTTTCATACAACCTGCTGCAGGGGTACGATTTCACCTGCCTGAACAAACAGCATGATGTGGAACTGCAAATCGGCGGTTCCGATCAGTGGGGCAACATCACGTCGGGCATTGATTTAACCCGCAGAATGAACCAGAAGCAGGTTTACGGCATGACCGTACCGCTGATCACCAAGTCCGACGGCACCAAATTCGGTAAAACCGAAGGCGGCGCAATCTGGCTGGATGCCAGCAAAACCAGCCCTTACAAATTCTATCAATTCTGGATCAACACGGCGGACGCCGACGTTTACCGCTTCCTGAAATTCTTCACCTTCATGAGTCTGGAAGAGATTGATGCGCTGGAGGAAGAGGACAAAAACAGCGGTAAGGCGCCGCGCGCTCAATATGTGCTGGCGGAAGAAGTAACCCGCATGGTTCACGGCGAAGCGGGGCTGGCCGCCGCTCGTCGTATTACGCAGAGCCTGTTTTCCGGCGCCTTGCAGGATATGACCGAGGACGATTTCGCTCAACTGGCGCAGGATGGCATGCCGATCGTGGAATTGGCGCAAGATGCCGACTTACAGCAGGCGCTGGTCGATGCGCAGCTAGTGCCGTCGAGGGGGCAGGCGCGCACCATGATTTCATCCAACGCGGTGGCGGTTAATGGTGAAAAGCAGAGCAATCCGGAATATACCTTCAGCACCGCCGATCGCCTGTTTGATCGTTACACATTGCTGCGTCGGGGCAAGAAACACTATTGCCTGATTTGCTGGAAGGCATGACCGCCGCTAATCAGGGGGCATCAGCTCCCTGAGGTTGATGGATCCCGTCCTGATTTGCTCTGATTAAAAGGGGTAAGGGCGGGAAGGGGGTCATAAAGGCAATGCTCCGGGCTTTATTTAGCGCTTATCGCGCCGCAATGGCGCTGGCAAGGATTTGAGTCGTATCTAATGAAAAATATACTTTCTATTCAATCACATGTTGTTTTTGGACACGCGGGAAACAGCGCGGCTGAGTTTCCTATGCGGCGGATGGGCGCAAACGTTTGGCCATTGAATACGGTGCAGTTTTCCAACCACACGCAGTATGGTCACTGGACCGGGTGCGTGATGCCGGCTGCTCATTTGACCGAGATCGTGCAGGGAATCGCGGATATCGATAAATTAAAAAGCTGCGATGCGGTGCTGAGTGGTTATATCGGCTCGGCTGAACAGGGTGAGCATATTCTGGGCATCGTTCGCCAGGTGAAAGCGGCAAACCCGGAAGCGTTGTATTTCTGCGATCCGGTGATGGGATCGCCAGAGAAAGGCTGCATCGTCGCACCCGGGGTATCGGACTTTCATTGTCGTCAGTCGCTGCAGGCGGCGGATGTGATTGCGCCCAATTTGCCCGAACTCGAACAGCTGAGCGGTCATCGGGTGCACAACGTGGCGGAAGCCGTGGAAACGGCCAGAAACCTGTGCGCCCAGGGACCAAAAATCGTCCTGGTCAAGCATCTCAGCCGTGCCGCGTATCGTGACGACAGTTTTGAAATGCTGCTGGTCACCTTGACGGATGCCTGGCATATCAGCCGTCCCCTGATTGAATTTGAACGTCAGCCGGTCGGCGTTGGCGATCTGACCAGTGGATTATTACTGGTGAATCTACTGAAAGGGGTCGCGTTGGACAAGGCGTTGGAGCACACCACCGCGGCCGTTTATGATGTAATGCTGATGACGAAAGAAATGGGCGAATATGAGCTGCAATTGGTCGCGGCTCAGGAGGGTATTGCGAACCCGCGCCATCATTTCCAGGCGGTGCGTTTATAGTCCATCGCCGCGGCTACCCAGACAATGTCTGGTAACAAAGGGCGCGGATAACCGCGCTCTTTTTTTCAGCCTTTCAGCCTTTCAACCTTCAGCGCCGTCACTACCGAGGGCCGCTCCGCGATGTGCTCAAGATACGCGGAAAGCGCCGGATAACGGAACATATCCAGCTTCAAAGACTGTGCCCAGCGCATCACGGTGAACAAGTAGGCGTCGGCCACGCTAAAACGGTTGGCCACCAGATACTTCTGCTCGCTCAATACCAGATTTATATAGCGGAATTTTACCTGTAGGTACTCAATAATCAGTTCCTTATAGGTTTCTGGCGTACTGCGTCGGAATATCGGGGAAAAACTTTTATGCAGTTCAGCAGAGATGTAGTTCAGCCATTCAATGGTGTGATAGCGCGCCATGCTGCCTGTCGGCGCGATCAGATTACAGTGGGGAACCTTGTCTGCCACGTACAAAGCAATGGAGACGCCTTCAGTAAGCACGCTCCCATCGTCAAGCAGCAGGGCCGGCACCAATCCTTTGGGGTTGATTGACAGATAATCCGCACCGCGCTCGGTCTTCTTGGACTTAAGATCTACCTTCTCAAGCTTGAAGTCCAATTTTGACTCCAGCAAGACAATATGAGTAAAAAGGGAGCTGCTTTCAGGCTTGTAAAACAGTTTCATGCATAACCCCTTGATATTATTATTTTATCCACCGAAAGATGGGCTGTCGTTTATTAAATAAACGGGTCATTTACTTTTACTGCATACCGCAATATCTGGTCGTGAGGCACTCAGCTGAACATTTTCTGTGTCGAATATCGCTAAAACTTGATGCTCAGCTCTATCGTTATCGGCAAAAATAGGCGCTGACTTTACTTAATTTATCAGCTGTCAAAATTGCGTTTCCAAAGTCTTATTAATAGCTCGTTCCTATCGATGTGCTTATGTTGATTGTTATGAAAACGTTATTTTTTGTTTGTGTTATCTTTAAACAAGACCGTACCTTCAGGCTGGGTATCGAATGGCGGTTCGACAAAAATAATGATTAATCAGATCACGTTGGAGGAAGCATGTCATCTCATTTTCTTCGCGATACCTGTCTGGATACGCTGAAAGTAGGGCAACAGGTCTACCACTACTACAGTTTGCCTCTGGCGGCTCGACAGCTAGGCGAAATTGATCACTTACCCAAGTCGTTGAAGGTTCTGTTGGAAAACCTGTTGCGTTATCTGGATGACGCAACGGTGCAGATGGAAGATCTTCAGGCCGTGGTTTCCTGGCTGAAAACCGGACATGTCGAGCGCGAGATCGCCTATCGCCCGGCGCGCGTATTGATGCAGGATTTCACCGGCGTACCCGCCGTCGTCGATCTTGCCGCGATGCGCGCGGCGGTAAAGCGCCTTGGCGGAGACGTGAATAAGGTAAATCCGCTTTCTCCGGTTGATCTGGTTATCGACCACTCGGTAACGGTTGATCGCTATGGCGATGGGCAGGCGTTGATCGACAACACCCGGTTGGAAATGGCGCGCAATTATGAGCGCTATGCGTTTCTGCGCTGGGGACAAAACGCCTTCAGCCATTTTCGGGTTGTACCGCCGGGAACCGGGATTTGCCATCAGGTTAACCTTGAGTATCTGGCGAAAACGGTATGGTCGGAAAAACAGCAGGATCGGCTGATGGCCTATCCTGACACGCTGGTCGGGACCGACTCGCACACCACGATGATTAACGGCCTGGGCGTGCTGGGATGGGGCGTCGGCGGGATTGAGGCCGAAGCCGCCATGCTGGGACAACCCATCTCCATGCTCATTCCGGATGTCGTCGGCGTCAAGTTAACCGGAATAATGCGTGAGGGAATCACCGCCACCGATCTGGTACTGACCGTAACCCAGATGCTGCGTGAGCATGGCGTGGTGGGCAAGTTTGTCGAGTTCTACGGCGATGGTCTGGATCACTTACCCCTGGCCGACCGGGCCACTATCGCCAATATGGCGCCGGAATATGGCGCGACCTGCGGCTTTTTCCCGGTTGATCAAATTACGCTGGATTATATGCGTCTGACTAATCGCAGCGATGAGCAGATTGCGCTGGTGGAGTCCTACAGCAAGCAGCAGGGAATGTGGCGACACCGCGGCGATGAACCGATCTTTACCAGCCAGCTTACGCTGGATCTGGCCGGCGTCGAAACCAGCCTGGCCGGTCCTAAGCGGCCTCAGGATAGGGTACCGCTGGCAGGGGTGCCTCAGGCGTTCAGCGCCAGCAGGGAACTGGACATCAGCGGGGTGAAAAACCGTTCGGAGTATGAGGCCTTTGCGTTGGATGGGGAAACGCATCGCTTGCATCAAGGTGCGGTGGTCATTGCGGCCATTACCTCCTGTACCAATACCTCGAATCCCAGCGTGTTGATGGCCGCCGGGCTACTGGCGAAAAATGCGGTAAAACGCGGCCTGAAGACCAGGCCCTGGGTTAAAACCTCGCTGGCTCCGGGCTCGCGAGTCGTGACGGATTATTATGCCAAAGCAGGCTTGACGCCTTACCTTGATGCATTGGGTTTTAACCTGGTGGGGTACGGGTGTACCACCTGTATCGGTAATTCCGGACCGTTGTCGGAACCTATCGAGGCGGCGATTAAGGCTGGCGACTTAACGGTGGGGGCGGTGCTGTCGGGCAACCGTAATTTCGAAGGGCGAATTCACCCGCTGGTAAAAACCAACTGGCTGGCGTCGCCGCCGCTGGTGGTGGCCTATGCGCTGGCGGGCAACATGAATATCGACCTGACGCGCGAGCCGCTGGGCGAAGATCGGCAGGGCAATCCGGTTTATATGCGGGATATCTGGCCTTCAGCGCAAGCGGTTGCCGAAGCGGTGTTGAACGTGAGTGCGGATATGTTTCACCAACAATATGCCGACGTATTCGAAGGAACGCAGCAATGGAAGGATATTGCGATCGACAATAATCCCACCTATCAGTGGCCGCAGGAATCGACCTATATCCGCCAGACGCCGTTCTTCCTTGAGATGGCGAAAGCGCCGCAGCCGGTTGAGGATATTTATCGCGCTCGTATTCTGGCAATGCTGGGTGATTCAGTCACTACCGACCATATTTCGCCGGCCGGCAATATCAAACGCGACAGTCCGGCGGGACGCTACCTGCTTGATCGCGGCGTGGAGACCAATGAATTTAACTCTTATGGCTCACGGCGCGGCAATCATGAGGTGATGATGCGCGGCACCTTCGCCAATATTCGTATTCGCAACGAGATGGTGCCGGGCCGAGAAGGCGGCTTTACCCGGCATCTCCCGTCGCAAAATGAGATGACGATCTATGATGCCGCCATGCGCTATCAGGATGAGAAGGTGCCGCTGGCATTATTGGCGGGCAAGGAGTATGGATCTGGCTCCAGCCGCGACTGGGCGGCGAAAGGCCCGCGACTGCTTGGCGTTCGTGTGGTTATCGCCGAATCCTTTGAGCGTATTCACCGCTCAAACTTGATCGGCATGGGGATCCTGCCGCTGGAGTTCCCGCAAGGCGTAACCCGCAAGACTCTAATGCTGACCGGTGAAGAACAAATATCCATTATCGGATTGGCGCAGTTAACGCCCGGCGCGACGGTGGCCGTTACCATGACGGATAGCGAGGGAAAAAGCCGGACGATTGAAACCCGCTGCCGTATCGATACCCGCAATGAACTGACTTATTATCAGCACGGCGGCATCCTGCATTATGTCATTCGTAATATGCTTTGATGCCGGCGCGGATTGTTGTCCGGAGTTTATCAATATTGATTTGATCCGCTTGAATAGATAGCGGCAAAAGGGTATTTCTGGTGGTGATTGCTTATTGATTTGAAATATAAGGAAATAATATGAATTTTCCGTTAGATGTCGGCAATAAAAAATTGCCTGTGGGGAAGGTTAACGCCGTGAACGGCGGTGCGAAACGCGCGACGCTGAACGTCCGTCATCAAGCGCGCCTGTGCGCGCTAATGTTGCCGCTTTGCTCATTAATAGGCGCGGTTACGGTTAACGCCGCCGAGGTGCCGGCCGGCGTGCAGTTGGCTGCGCAACAGACGTTTATTCGCGCTAACGGCTCTGAACCCGCCTCGCTTGATCCGCATAAAAGCGAGAGCGATGTCGAAAGCAACCTCGTGCATGATTTCTTTGAAAAACTGATTTTGGTGCATGATGACGGTACCATTACCGGCGGATTGGCTGATAAATGGGAGCAGCAGGATCAGCGGATCTGGACCTTCCATTTGCGTCCGGGGCTGAAATGGTCGGACGGCAGTCCGATCACCGCCGATGACGTTGTGTTCAGCTGGCGGCGTCTGGTTGACCCGCGCACGCTGTCCCCCTACCAGTCTTATATTCCCAGTATGCATGTGCTCAATGCCGAGGATATCGCGGCAGGGAAGAAGCCCGCCAGCGCGTTGGGGATCAAGGCGCTGGATCAGCAACGGGTGCAGATCGAGCTGGATCGGCCGTTGTCCTATTTTTTGGCGATGACCGACCACTATGCCATTGTCACATTGCCGCAAGCGACGATTGAAAAGTATGGCGACAAATGGACGCAACCCGGCCACTTCGTCAGCAGCGGCCCCTTCACCCTTGACCAGTGGGTGGTCAACGAGCGGATTGTCGCTAAACGCAATCCTCATTATTGGGACAATGAACATACCGTCCTGGACAAAGTGACCTATCTGCCCATTGTGTCTAATACCGCGGAAGTGAACCGTTACAAGGCGGGCGAGGTGGAGATGACGTTTACTCTGCCGCCGCATCTGTTCAATGCGTTAAAGACCGAGCTGCCCGATCAGGTTAAAATCAACCCGCAGTTATCCACCTACTACTATAAATTCAATACGCAAAAACCGCCGTTTAACGACCCGCGCGTCAGGCGCGCCCTGGATCTGGCGCTGGATAAAAAAGTGATCGCCGAAAAGGTGCTGGGCATGGGGCAGCTACCGGCCTACAGTCCTTTACCGCCCGGAATGGCCGGCTATGCCAGCGAGCAGCCTGAATCAGCGGCCTGGACTCAGCAGCAAAGAAACGCCGAGGCGAAAAAACTGCTGTCGGAGGCGGGATTCAGCGCGCAGCGGCCGTTAACATTCGATCTGCTGTACAATACTTCCGAATCGCATCAGCGGGTAGCCATTGCCGCCAGCGCTATGTGGAAACAGGCGCTGGGCGTGGAGGCCCGGCTGAAAAACCAGGAGTGGAAGACTATGCTGGACACAATGCGCACCGGCGATTTCGAGGTGATCAGAACGTCCTGGGCGCCGGATTATAATGAACCCTCGACCTATTTTGATATTTTTCGCACCGGCAACAGCAACAACCAGGGGAAGTTCACCGACGCGGAATATGATGCCCTGCTGGATCGCGCGCTCAATGCGCAGACCTCTGCGGCGCGTAATGACGACTATCACCAGGCGGAAAAAATTCTTCAGCGGCAGGTCCCGTTGCTGCCGATCTATTACTATGTGCGCGCCCGGTTGGTAAAACCCTATATCGGCGGTTTTATGCCCGATCAGCGGGCGGATATCTACAGCAAGGATATATATATCATCAAGCATTAAGACCGGATGAATGCCAGTGCGACCTGGCATTCACGTTGTTTCGCGTTACTTCATATTCAACAGATGCCCCAGTTTGGCCTCTTTGGTCTCCAGATAACGCTCATTTTGCGGGTTGCGGCCAACGATCAACGGCACTCGCTCAACGATATTGATCCCCGCTTCATTGAGAATTTTTACTTTTTGCGGATTATTGGTCAGCAACCGGACTTCGTTAACGCCGAGTAGCTTGAACATGTCCGCACACAGCGTGAAGTCACGTTCATCAGCGGCAAAACCCAATTGATGATTCGCCTCGACGGTATCCGCGCCCAGATCCTGCAATGCATAAGCGCGAATTTTGTTCAGTAAACCGATATTGCGACCTTCCTGCCGGTGATACAGCAGTACGCCACGTCCTTCTTCGGCAATATGCCGCAGCGCGGCTTCGAGCTGAAACCCACAGTCACAACGCAGGCTAAATAAGGCGTCACCCGTTAAACATTCGGAGTGAACGCGCGCCAGTACTGGCGTCGGGCCGGAAATATCACCATAAACCAATGCGAGATGATCATGTCCTGTGGCTATCTCTTCAAATCCTACCATCAGGAAATCGCCCCAGAGGGTGGGTAATTTGGCTTCCGCCACCCGTTTTAGCTGCATATTATTCTCCAAAAAAACAAAAATGCTGACGCGCATCCTACTGCCCTAAGGGAGCCTTGACCAGCAAAAAACATCGCTATCCCGTCAGGGGATTCAAGGGGCGGCCATGCGGCAGTGAAATGCGCCTCCAGGCGCGCGATAAACGTTAAGCGATAGGCGCGCCAAGCCGGCCTGAAGCAGATTTGCGTACAGTTGACAGCGACCTCGCAATGAAGCCGGATAACGTTAAAAGCCGACATCGCAGCGAACCGGAAGACAAAGTCTGTTCGCGACGCCCGCCGCTCACGTCTTGCCGGTCCAGAAAGAGTAATACGATCGGCTACTCATTGACTGAACCGCACGCTATTTTACGCCATACTGACTCTGTATGTCGTTTTTTTTGATACAATTGTGACAATATTGTTGCAGGCATGACGCTGAATTATAGGGAGAAAAAATGTACGATATCGCCAAGCGAACCGCTGTCGGCGCGGTAATTTTGCTGATAATGCCATTGCTTATTTGGGCCAGCGGCTGGCAATGGCAGCCTGGGGATCGTGGCTTATGGCTACGCATGCTGTTCTGGACAACGGAAACGGTGACGTCGCCATGGGGGATTTTAACCAGCGCGGTATTGGGCGCCTGGTTTTTGTGGTGTCTGCGCTTTCGCATGAAACCGGCGATCGGGTTGCTGGTGATCATGATCATCACGGTGATCATGGGGCAGGGCATGAAATCAGCGATTAAAACCTGGGTGCAGGAGCCTCGTCCGTTTGTCGTCTGGCTGGAAAAAAATCATCAGATTGACAACAGCTACTTTTATTCCTTGCCGCGTAAAGCTCGCGCCGATCTGGTAAAAAACCAACTGCTAAACCAGCAGCAGGTCCCCCACTGGCTGCGGCATCACTGGCAGGCTGAAACCGGATTCGCTTTTCCTTCCGGACATACCATGTTCGCCGCCACCTGGGCGTTGCTGGGCGTGGGACTATTGTGGTCGCGCCGGCATTACAAAACGGTCGTGGTATTAATGCTATGGGCGACATCCGTTATGGGCAGCCGTCTGGTTCTGGGTATGCACTGGCCGCGAGACCTGATTGTTGCGACGCTGATAAGCTGGCTGCTGGTTGTTATCGCCTGCTGGCTCGCACAGCGTTGGTGCGGTCCGCTTTCGCCGCAACGGCAAGAGATTGAACAACAGACCGCCGAAGACAAAGCGTAACCGGCTGGCGTTGCCCATCTTGGTTTAATATTTTTCTCCCTTCCGCCGACATGGGGCTATCCTTTTTATTCGGTCTTGAATAACCGGGGCAGGCCGCGCCCCTCTCTCTGCCTCGCCATCCGATGATGGCAGAGCAGATCACGGGATGGCGACGCACAGATCCGCGCGGTCGGTCGGGAAGGTCGTAATTTTATGGGGTTTATCGCCAAAATTTGGCATAATTCATTTGGTTAATGGGATATCACAGGAAATAGAACGTGAAATACTTGCTGATTTTTTTACTCGTGCTGGCGATATTCATCATTTCTGTCACACTGGGTGCGCACAACGATCAGACGATTACGTTTAATTATCTGCTGGCGCAAGGCGATTATCGCATATCGACGCTATTAGCTTCGCTATTCGCGATGGGCTTCGTCCTTGGTTGGATAATTTGCGGCTTGTTTTATTTGCGTCAGCGCATTGCGCTCGGCCGCGCTCAACGTAAAATCAAGCGTCTGGAGCAACAGCTTTCTGCTTCGAATGAAGACAGCGTAGCGCCGCCGGCGCAGCCTGCCACCCACTAAGGAATTATTCTCTATGCTAGAACTGCTGTTTCTGTTGCTGCCAGTGGCCGCCGCTTATGGTTGGTACATGGGCCGCAGAAGTGCGCAGCAGGATAAAGAGCAGGAGTCTAACCGACTGTCGCGCGAGTATGTCACCGGGGTCAACTTCCTGCTCTCTAACCAGCAGGATAAAGCGGTTGAACTGTTTCTTGACATGCTCAAGGACGATAGCAACACCTTTGAGGCGCACCTTACCCTGGGCAATCTGTTCCGCTCACGCGGGGAGGTCGATCGCGCTATCCGGATCCATCAGGCGCTGACTGAAAGCACCTCGCTTTCATTTGAACAACGCCTGCTGGCGGTTCAACAGCTTGGCCGGGATTATATGGCCGCGGGCCTGTACGATCGTGCCGAAGAAATTCTCAAACAGCTGGTGGACGAAGCAGATTTTCGACACAGCGCCCTGCAGCAGCTTTTGCAGATCCATCAGGCGACCAGCGACTGGCTTAATGCCATCGACGTTGCGGAAACGCTGGTAAAAATGGGGGAAGCGCAGCTGCGCGCGGATATCGCTCATTTTTACTGCGAGCTGGCTTTGCTGGCCATGGGCAGCGACGATCAGGATAAAGCGCTGGCTTTACTGAAAAAGGGCGCGGTGGCTGATAAACAGTGCGCGCGCGTTTCGATCATGATGGGACGCATCTACATGGCGCAGCAGCAGTACGCGCGAGCCGTTGATTCCCTGCAACTGGTGCTTGAACAGGACAAGGAACTGGTCAGCGAAACGCTGGCGATGCTGCAAGAGTGCTATCAGTATTTACAGCAGCCTGAGGACTGGGCTGCTTTTCTGACGCGCTGTGTCGAAGAGAAGTCAGGAGCCACCGCTGAGCTGATGCTCGCCGATATCATCGAACGCGATCAGGGCTCGGAAGCGGCACAGGTCTATATCAACCGCCAACTTCAGCGGCATCAGACGATGCGCGTGTTTCATCGTCTGATGGATTACCATTTGAATGAAGCGGAAGACGGCCGCGCGAAAGAGAGCCTGCTGGTGTTGCGCGATATGGTGGGCGAGCAAATTCGCACCAAACCGCGCTATAGCTGCCGCAAATGCGGTTTTACCTCGCAGTCTTTGTATTGGCATTGTCCTTCCTGCCGCAGTTGGGCCAGCATGAAACCTATCCGCGGATTAGACGGGCAATAACACCATCGCGCTTAAACCATTGGGTGTGTCCGGGATGCTCGCTTTAGTTACAACATACTATTAATTTAACAACCCTACAGGGTTTCAGCCACTAAAGGTGATGATATTCGCTGTACAGGCGGCTGGGATTTCGGCTGCGGGGCATGTAGAATGCGGCGGGAATTTTAGTCGCGAATACTGACTTTGTTAAATCAAGGGGTGACAAGTGAAACACGAAAATCTAAAAGAAAATGACCTGGCTACATCATCCCCCATCATTGTGGCTCTGGACTATGCCGATCAAGGGGCGGCGTTGTCGTTTGTTGATCGGATCTCCCCGCAGGATTGCCGGTTGAAAGTGGGCAAGGAGATGTTCACCCTGTTCGGCCCGCAGTTTGTGACGGCGCTTCAGCAGCGTGGTTTCGACGTGTTCCTCGATATGAAATTTCATGATATCCCAAATACCGTCGCTCATGCGGTGGCCGCCGCCGCCGATTTAGGCGTATGGATGGTCAATGTGCATGCCAGCGGCGGTACGCGAATGATGATGGCGGCGAAAGACGCCTTATTGCCGTTTGGCGACGATGCGCCGTTGCTGATTGCCGTTACGGTCCTGACCAGTATGGAAGCGGAAGATCTGCGCGATCTGGGCATTACGGCCAGTCCGGCGGAGCAGGCGGAAAGGCTGGCGTTGCTAACCTATAACTGCGGCCTCGATGGCGTAGTCTGTTCCGCACACGAAGCCGAACGGCTGAAGCAGGTCTGCGATGCGAACTTTAAGCTGATTACGCCGGGGATCCGCCCTGCGGGCAGCGACGCTGGCGACCAGCGCCGCATTATGACGCCGATTCAGGCGCAGCAGGCCGGCGCGGACTATATGGTGATCGGCCGTCCGATCACTCAGTCTGCCGATCCGGCGCAAACGCTGCGTGATATCCGTGCGTCATTGACCACGGAGGCGTGAGCGATGGCGCGTAATGATGACAGCAGGCTGGTGTATTCAACAGAAAGCGGGCGCATCAAGCAGGAAGACGAACCGGTGGTTAGAGCGCGAGGCGACGGCATCGTCCGAATACAGCGCCAGACCAGCGGGCGCAAAGGGAAGGGTGTTTGCGTTATCAGCGGCGTCGATCTCGATGATGATGCGCTTGGCAAACTCGCGGCCGAATTAAAGAAAAAATGCGGATGCGGCGGGGCGATAAAAGCGGGCGTGATTGAAATTCAGGGCGATAAGCGCGACTTGTTGAAACAATTACTGGAAGCCAAGGGCATGAAAGTTAAACTGGCCGGTGGGTGACAGGGTAACAATTAGCCGCTATCGGTATCGAGTCACGGCAGGCACCGAAAAGTCGGTTTTGTTGCCTGCCGTCGGAAACGGATTAATCGACCTGACGGCCAATAAGGCCTCCAATGGCTGCGCCGCCCAGCGTGCCTAATGTTCCGCCGCCCGTCAGCACCGCGCCGCCAACTGCGCCGGCACCCGCGCCAATAGCGGTGTTGCGGTCGCGCTTGGACATATTTGAACAGCCAGCTAACGCAATTGTTAAGGCTATGGCTAAAACCGCAGTCGTAAACTGTTTGTTCACTTTCATATTGTTCCCCTTTTTACGCCTGATACTATTTTCTTAAACTGAAGAAAATAGCGCATTGCGACTTTTTTACGGTATTAAATAAACAGGCAAAGCCTTTCATTGTCTGGCGCTCAGTATAATCATCGGGAAAAACCGCAACAGGTAAAAAATCTTAATTCCCTTACGTTACGATACCGATAGCAATAATTGGTAAAGCGGCCACGCGCCGACGCGGGAATAAAAATAAAACGGCTTACAGCAGAACGCTGCCCGATCTTTAGCAATTTAGCCCATAGCGACGGCGCGCCATGGCCGGGACAATGGTTTGATAGCTAGATCGGGAGCCGACCATGTTAGACGAACTCAAAACACAGGTGTTGAAAGCCAATCTGGCTTTGCCGCAACATCAGTTAGTGACATTTACCTGGGGCAATGTCAGCGCGGTCGACCGGTCGCGGGGACTCATGGTGATCAAACCTTCCGGCGTCGAGTATGCCGTAATGACGGCGGACGATATGGTCGTCGTTGAACTTGCGAGTGGAAAGGTGGTTGACGGCGCGAAAAAACCCTCTTCGGATACCGATACCCATCGCGTGCTGTATTTGGAATTTCCCGATATTGGCGCTATCGTTCATACCCATTCCCGGCATGCCACTATCTGGGCGCAGGCTGGTAAAGATATTCCCGCCTGGGGAACGACGCACGCGGATTATTTCTATGGCGCGATCCCCTGCACGCGTTTGATGACGGATGAAGAAATTAATGGTCGCTATGAGTGGGAAACGGGTCGGGTGATTGTTGAAACCTTTCATGACCGGCATCTTTCGCCCAGCGATATTCCGGCGGTATTAGTCAATTCGCACGGCCCTTTTTCCTGGGGCAAAGATGCCGACAATGCGGTGCACAATGCGGTGGTATTGGAAGAAATTGCCTATATGGGCATTTTCTCCCGTCAGCTCACGCCCGGCCTGAACGTTATGCAGCAAACCTTGCTGGATAAACACTACCTGCGTAAACACGGCAAGAAGGCCTACTACGGACAATGAAAATCCCTCCGTCGCGGAGGGAGTTAATGCCGGTCGAATGATGCGTTCCGCGCCGCTCACTTAACCGCCTGGGTTTCCTCACGTAACGTTACCGCGGTTTCATGGGTTGTCGGCTTTTCACTGTTCAACGCGCGCCGGATAACGAACAACGCCGCGACGAGCATGGTGACGGCAACCAGCATAAAGAAGCCGCACAGCGCGGCGTTAATCTGATTGCTGAATACAATGGTTTCCATATCCCTGATGGTTTTGGCCGGGGCAATCAGCGTGCCTTGCTCAATACCGGCGGAAAAACGTTTGGCCTGCGCCAGGAAGCCGATACTGGGTTGTTCATGGAATATCTTTTGCCAGCCCGCGGTCATGGAGGTGATAAACAGCCACACCGTGGGTAGGATGGTGACCCAGGCATAGCGCTGCTTTTTCATCTTGAACAGCACCACGGTGCCGAGAATCAACGCCATGGACGCCAGCATCTGGTTGCCGATACCGAACAGCGGCCATAGGGTATTGATGCCGCCCAGCGGATCGATAACGCCTTGATAAACGAAGAATCCCCAGCCGGCCACGGCCACCGTAGTGCCGGCAAGATTTCCCAACCATGAGCGGCTATTCGCCAGTCTTGGGATCACCACGCCCACCAGATCCTGCACCATAAAGCGGCAGGCGCGCGTACCGGCATCTACCGCGGTAAGAATGAACAGTGCTTCAAAAAGAATGGCGAAGTGATACCAAAACGCCATCATCGCGCGACTGTTGAAGATCTCGGTAATGATAAAGGCCATTCCTACGGCGAAGGTCGGCGCGCCTCCCGCACGGGACAAAATCGAGGCTTCGCCTACGTCGCCGGCAATGGCGGAAAGCGCTTCCGGCGTAATTACGAATCCCCAGCCATTAATGACCTGCGCAGCATTTTCCACCGTGGTGCCGATAAGCGCCGCCGGCGAGTTCATGGCGAAATAAACGCCGGGTTCGATCACCGAGGCGCATATTAACGCCATGATGGCGACAAAAGATTCCATCAGCATGGCGCCGTAGCCGATGAAACGGATATGGCTCTCGCGCTCGATCAGTTTTGGCGTGGTGCCGCTGGCAACCAGCGCATGGAAGCCGGAAATCGCGCCGCAGGCAATGGTGATAAACAGGAAGGGGAACAGACTGCCGGAGAACACCGGTCCGCTACCGTCGATAAAGCGGGAAACGGCGGGCATTTTCATTTCCGGCATGGCAAAGACGATACCGACCGCCAGCCCGACGATCACGCCGATTTTCAGGAAGGTGGAGAGATAATCGCGCGGCGCCAACAGTAGCCAGACCGGCAGCACTGAGGCGATAAAACCGTAAATGACCAGCACCCAGGTCAGCGAGGTGCCTTTTAAGGTAAAAAACGGTCCCCAGTAGGGATGCGCAGCAATATTGCCGCCATAGACAATCGCCAGCATCATCAGAACAAAACCGATGACGGATACCTCCGCGATTTTCCCCGGCCGCAGGAAACGCATATATACGCCCATAAACAGCGCAATCGGAATGGTCGCGGCGATGGTGAATAACCCCCAGGGGCTGTCCGCCAATGCTTTTACCACCACCAGCGCCAGCGCGGACAGGATGATGATCATCACGCCTAATGCGCCAAGCATGGTAATCACGCCGGCGAAGGCGCCCAGTTCCTGCTTGGCTATCTCTCCGAGAGAGCGGCCGTCGCGCCGGGTTGATATAAACAACACCAGAAAGTCCTGTACCGCGCCGGCAAGCATGACGCCCACCAGGATCCAGATCGTTCCGGGCAGGAAGCCCATCTGGGCGGCGAGAATGGGGCCCACCAGCGGCCCGGCTCCCGCAATGGCGGCGAAATGGTGGCCGAACAGCACCCATTTATTCGTCGGAACGTAATCCAGTCCATCATTGCGGCGTTCCGCTGGCGTTAAGCGTCGATCATCCAGCTCAAAGACTTTCCTGGCAATGAACAGGCTGTAGAAACGGTAGGCAATGCTGTAACAAGCGATGGATGCGATAACCAACCAGACGGCATTCACGTGCTCACCGCGGCTCAACGCCAGCATGGCGAACGCGATAGCGCCCGCCAGACCGACCGACAGCCAGATCACGATGCTCTTAACGTTATTCATAACAACGGCTCCTTCGTTACGCAGAAAGATGTGTAGCGCGACTGTTAATGCAATTTAACAATAGAGGGTTTGATGACGAAGAGAAGGGCCTGAATAAGAAAGTGTGAGCGGCAATGAATTTATGTAAATAAATTTAAATCTGCGGTGCGGCGCTCAGAAGGAGCCTGGGCATTCACCCGACATATAGCGTTGCCGGCCCCAAAGGGACCGGCAACCGGGATAGCGCTAAGCGACGGGTTTGGCGATGATGCTGCGGGTTTCGAGGCGGACTTCCGCAATGACGACATCAAGGGCGTCGCCCTGGCGATAAACTTCTTCGCCCTTGACCAATACCGTACCGGTATCCTGGCTGCATACCAGTTCGTCGCGCACCGCGTGAATAAAGGAGGAAGGAATAAACGCCACCGCGCCGTTATCCAGCAGCCGCACGCGCAGACCGCCGCGGGTGACATCCATGATCTCCGCCGGGAAGCGCGTATCGGTGCCCGCTTTATCCTTCAGGAAGCGGGCGTATAGCCAGTCGCCGACGTCCCGCTCCGCCATGCGGTTGAGCCGGCGACGCTCGGCCAGCTGCACGGTAACCTCATCCTGCGGTTTCTCAGCCGATTGACCGGCGATCGCCGCTTTCAGCAAGCGATGGTTAACCATATCGCCGTATTTGCGAATCGGTGACGTCCAGGTGGCATAGGCTTCAAGTCCCAGACCGAAGTGTGGGCCGGGCGTGGTGCTGACCTCGGCGAAAGACTGAAAACGACGGATCCGGTTGTCCAGGAACTGGGTAGGTAAGGCATCCAGTTCGCGACGCAGGGAACAAAAACCGTCAAGCGTCAGCAAGGCCTGAGCATCGGCCTGTATGCCGAAAGCGTCCAGCACCGCGACAGCCTGCTCGACGGACGCCGGATCAAAGCCGTTGTGGACGTTGTAGATGCCGAAACCCAGTTTGTCACGCAGCACAATGGCGGCGCAGACGTTCGCCGCGATCATCGCTTCTTCGACGATGCGATTGGCTATGCGTCTTGGCTCAACCACGATATCCAGGACTTCGCCTTTTTCTCCCAGCAGGAAGCGGTAGTCAGGGCGATCTTTGAATACCAGCGCGTTTGTCTTGCGCCATTCGCTGCGCGCCAAACAAACGCGTTGCAGCAGGCGGATTTGTTGCGCGATAGCATCGCTGGGCGGTAGCCATTGGCCTTGTTGTTCCAACCAGTCGGATACGTCGTCGTAGGCCAGCTTGGCTTTGGATTCGATCCAGGCGGCAAAAAACTGGATATCGTCGTCCAGCGATCCGTCTGCGGCGATGGTGACGCGGCAGGCGAGAACCGGGCGGCGCTCATTGGGGCGCAACGAGCAGATATCGTCCGACAATTGGCGCGGCAACATTGGAATATTGAAGCCGGGCAGATAATTGGTGAAGGCGCGCTGGCGAGCAATATTATCCAGTTCGCTGCCTGCCTCGACATAGGCGGTAGGATCGGCGATGGCGATAATCAACCGCAACGCGCCGTCACCGCCGTCCTGCACATACAGCGCATCATCCATGTCTTCGGTACTGGCGCTGTCGATGGTAACGAAGTCCAGAGCGGTCAGATCTTCACGCACCAATGAACCATCGTTGCGTTCGGTGGCATCGGCCTCGGGAGCGGCGCGTTCCAGATTGTGACGTGACAATGTCACCCACCACGGCGCCAGCGGATCGTCGCCGGTGGTGATGAATTGGGTCAATTCGGCATGGAATCCGCGGTCGCCCTTGAGCGGGTGACGACGCATTTCGGCAACCGCCCAGTCGCCATTCTGAAACGCATGGCTGACGCTACGCGCTGGACGGCAGAAAATGGCGTCCTTGAGTAGCGGATGGTCGGGGATAATGGAGAGACGATCGTCTTTTTTCTGAACGCGGCCGACAAAGCGGCTCAGGAACGGCTCTATCAGCGTTTCCGGCTCGGCGATCTCGCGATCTTTTTCAGTATGCAGCGTGGCGGTGATACGGTCGCCGTGCATGACTTTTTTCATGTGCGGCGGCGGGATGAAATAGCTTTTTTGCGCGTCAGCTTCAAGAAAGCCAAACCCTTTATCAGTGCCTTTGACGACACCTTCAACCCGTGGCGTCTGTGAGTGAAGTTGCTGTTTTAGCTGTGCAAGCAGCGGATTATCTTGAAACATAGCGTCCAGAAATACGGTTATAAGTAGCTCGATTAGCGGCTCACAGTTTTACGCGAATCGGGTGCCGGCGGCAAGCGTTGATATCAGGATAATTGACCGAGGTGTAACAAGACTGCCGGCATGATCGACGGCGATAGTTTAGCCGAGCAACTATGCGGGACGAGCGGGGGGCCGATCGTCCCAACGTGCGTTATCCGGCGGGGGAAAAGACGCGCAGTCGGTGTCCGTCTGGATCCGTGACAACGAAGGTATAACCGAAATCCAGATACGTCGGTGCTTGCGCTATGTGCAGATTTTGCTGGCGCCATAAGTCGAACAGCGCATCAACGTCCTCATTGCAGGACTGCGGAAATGCCAGTTCACCGCCATCCCCGGTGGTCTGCGCCGCAGGTTCGACATATGTTTAGACCAGAGTCCCAGCATCAAGCCCGAATCAAGAGCGAACAGGGCAAAGGTTACTGAGGCTTCAATCGGCGATTTATCGAATAAATCAGTATAAAACCGACCGCTGTTAGCCGGACTGTCGACATACAAAATGATCATGTCAGGAGTCGTCATTAATTATTCTCCATATGGTTTAGTAAATACGTTGGAATTGAAGGGATAAACCTCATTCGAAGCCATACTAGAGCGCTATGCTGACAATTTCTGTCAGTAGTCTAATGATCTTGACTGGCAATTGTGAACGGACGCCTGAGTGAGTAAACGTTTGACTGGACGTCGCTCACATGACTAAACCAGTGTCGATGCGCAGGAAATCCCATAAGCCGCATCAGAATGGGCTGAAGTGAGAAATTTTGTTCGCTAAAGAAAAAATGAAGGCCGGCAAGCACATGGGTGCGTTTGCCGACCTTTTTAATTATGGGTGATGGATATCAAATCCAAACGTCATTTTGGGCGGTTCTTTCCCCAACTTCATCACCGGTGTTTAATACTCCCTGGGGTTCTATCAGTAGAAGTTTTACTTCTTTATCTGCGTAGGGCTTATGCTCGATTCCACGTTTTACCACAAACATTTCGCCAGCATTCACATTAACGAATCCATCACGAAAATCGATACGCAATGCGCCATCAAGAACGATGAATGTTTCGTCGGTGTCGCTGTGAGCGTGCCAAACAAAGTCGCCCTGTATTTTGACTATCTTGAATTGATAGTCGTTCATTTCAGCAATGACTTTGGGTGTCCATTGCTCGCTGAATAATGAAAGTTTGTGTGTGAAGTTAATGGATTTACACATGTTATCTCTCCGGCTTGAATTAGCATACATCCTAATATGACGAGATTTTTTCAGTCTTGAACGTTTGTGCAACCTATTCAGCGCAAACCCTTTGTTATTATTTTCAGCCAGGTTCCCGGTGAAATTCCAAACGCTTTGACAAAATGACGAGTCATATGGCTTTGATCGGCAAAACCGGAAATAAGCGCGATATCGGCCAAATCCCGACCTGTAAACATCAGCCTTCGGCAATATTCAAGACGCTGCATGATCACGTATCTGTATGGGCTTGTTCCATAGAGCAGACGGAAATTTCGGGACAAATTCCATCGATCTCTGCCGCTGATTAAAGAAAGTGAATCGAGCGTGATGGCGTCTGTAAATAAATCGTTTATATATTCACGAGCACGTTCAGCGGCATGGTAATCATAGGATCTCCGTTTAGTCCGTTGTCCTCCTATTTCAGCAAGCACGTTAGCCAGATCATAAATAGCGTCATCCTCCTCCAATGGCTCGAGGGTATCGTCCATGGCTTTGAGTAAAGATTCCGTCGCTGCGACAAGGCGTTGATCGGTGGATGTTCCACCTTTAATGAAAGGCAGCGGACGGCCGCCGAGCACTTTCTGGATAGCTGAGGGGGCTATATAAATCATACGGTAGTGGAATCCATCCGCCGAACCGGCTTTGCCATCGTGGATCTCATCCGGGTGGAGCACCATCGTATGTCCCGCCAAGCTATGCCTTAGACCGCCTCGATAGCGAAAACTCTGTATGCCGGATAGGGTCCGGCCGATGGCGTAGGTGTCATGGCGATGCGGCTCATACCCATGACCGGTAAAAAATGCCTCCAGACGTTCAAACTTGGCCGAAGAGGGCGCGAGTTTAACCCAGTCATTTTTGATAGCATTGCGATACATAACTTGTCGCCTTTTTAGTCGTTAAAGCCGGATACATGGACAAGATTGCGAATTCATATAACTTGATGGACCATTAGGTGGTGGCTATTGCGGCGGAATGCCTTCGCTGTCTCGCCATTCTTTCAGTAAAACCTGACGTCGCCGTGGATAGCGCTGTTTCACAAGCGACAGTTGAGCAATACGCTCGGTGCGAAAATGGCGGAAAGCCCGACGCGTTTCACACCATGCCGCAAGCACGCGGGTATGATCGAAATAACCCAACGCGAAGGGCCAGACGATGCGCCGGGTTTGCGCGTCATTAACGTCACGGTAATGGATTTCGAGCTTACGTTCGCTGCGAATGGCGTGGCGAATAACCGAGAGCGCATGATCATCGGTTTGAGGCGCGGTTCCCGGGCCGATCAGCAGGGCAGCGGCATCAAGTTGGTTGCGCAGATCGTCAGGCAGTACGGCTGAAATTTTGGCAAGCGCGCACCGGGCAGCGTTACTGAGGGGCTGATCGCCGCGGCTGGCCACCCAACGCGACCCCAGAACCAAGGCTTCGATCTCTTCCTCGGAAAACATCAGCGGCGGCAGCATAAAGCCGGGGCGTAAAATGTAGCCGAGACCGGCTTCGCCTTCGATATCCGCGCCTTGCGCCTGCAATGTCGCGATATCACGATAAAGGGTCCGTAAGCTAATGCCCAACTCCGCCGCCAAATTGGCTCCGGTCACCGGGAAACGATGGCGGCGGAGCATCTGAATCAAATCAAGTAAGCGTTGAGCGCGGGACATGCCGTGTCACTTTTTTTTTGCCGATAATAGAACGCCTATTCAACCATATCCCATCGGCGCATAACAGATATCTATTATGCGCCAATCAGCGTTGGTCTTGTTACGCCGCGTCAGGGTTCAGGCAATGCGCAGCAGCGGCTCGCTTTGTTCACTGCGGGAAATTTTCACCGGTACCGATTTTGACGTCGGGGTAAAGGTTTCATCGCCATAGCTGGAAAGGGGCACCAGCGGATTGGTTTCCGGATAATAGGCCGCCAGATTACCGCGCGGAATGTTATAGCCGACCAGACGAAAGCCGTTTACCTTACGGGTAATGCCGTCATGCCACAGGGTTTCGATGTCCACCAGATCGCCGTCCGCCAGCCCTTGCGCCGCCATGTCGTCAGGGTGGATAAACAGCACTTCGCGCTGACCGTAAACGCCGCGATAGCGATCGTCCAGGCCATAAATCGTGGTGTTGTACTGATCGTGCGAACGCAGCGTTTGCAGCGTAAAGGGCACCTTTTGTTCACCCAGTTGCGGAAACAACGAATCCGGCAGCGGCCCATGGCTGAACTCGGCTTTGCCGCTGGCGGTAGCGAATCTCAGGTCGGCGGCCGCATTGCCAAGGTAAAATCCGCCCGGTAAATTGCAGTTCTCATTGAAATTGTCAAAACCGGGGATCGTGGCGGCTATATGATCGCGGATGCGGGAATAGTCATCCGCCAATGCCGGCCAGTCCAGCATTTCCTTACCCAATACGGCATCGGCGATGCCGGCCACAATCGCGGTTTCCGAGCGTTGCAATGCCGACAAAGGCTGGCCGACGCCCTCGGAGGCATGCACCATACTAAAAGAGTCTTCCACGGTAATAAATTGCGCTTTGCCGGCTTGAACATCAAGATCGGTCCGGCCCAGGGTGGGCAAAATCAATGCATCGACCTTGCCGGTAATCAGATGGCTGCGGTTCAGTTTGGTGCTGATATGTACGGTCAGATCGCAACGGCCGAGCGCTTCCTCGGTGCGTGGAGAGTCGGGCGCCGCGGCGGCAAGATTTCCCCCCAGGGCGATTAATACCTTCACTTCGTCTCGCAGCATGGCTTCCAGCGCTTCAACGGTGTTATGACCGGCCTGACGCGGGGGCGTGAAGTTAAAGTGCGCGGCCAGCCGAGCCAGGAAAGCGGTGGCGGGTTTTTCGTCGATTCCCATGGTCCTGTTGCCCTGCACATTGCTGTGACCGCGTACCGGACATAAGCCGGCGCCGGGTTTGCCTAACTGACCGAACAGCAGCTGCAGGTTAACGATTTCACGCACCGTCGCTACCGAGTGTTTATGTTGGGTAACGCCCATCGCCCAGGTGCAAATCACGCGTGGCGACTGCTGGTAAATTGCCGCCACGCCGCGTAATTGCGCTTCGCTCAGGCCGGACTGACGTTCGATTTTCTGCCAACTGGTGCCATCGACGACGCTGAGATAGGCGTCGGCCTGCCGGGTATGCGACGACAGAAAATCTTCGTCAAACAGCCCGTTTTCACCCGCATCCAAACGTTGGCGATGCGTTTCCAACAGCGCTTTGACGATGCCGCGAACCGCCGCCATGTCGCCGCCCAGATTGGGTTGCAGGTAGGTTTCACTGATGGTCCCCGCCATCGGCGTCAACAGCTCCAGTGGGTTTTGCGGGTTGGCGAAACGTTCCAGACCGCGCTCACGCAGCGTGTTGAAGGAAACGATGTGCGCGCCGCGGTCCGCGGCATGGCGCAGGCTGTGCAGCATTCTGGGATGGTTGGTGCCGGGATTTTGACCAAAAACAAAAATGGCGTCGGCATGCTCGAAATCATCCAGTCGGATCGTTCCTTTGCCTACGCCAATGCTTTGCTTCAGACCGGTGCCGCTTGCCTCATGGCACATATTCGAGCAGTCGGGAAAGTTATTGGTGCCCAGCATGCGGCCAAAGAGTTGATACAGATAGGAGGCCTCATTACTTGCCCGGCCCGACGTATAGAGTTCCAACTGGTTGGGGTGATCCATCGCCATGATGTGCTGCGCAATCAGGGCAAAGGCATCTTGCCAATCGATCGGCACATACCGATCGGTTGAGCGGTCGTAGCGCATCGGGTGGGTCAGGCGTCCCTGATATTCCAGAAAGTAGTCGCTTTGTTGACGCAGCGTCGTGACGCTGTGCCCGGCGAAAAATTCCAAATCCACCGCTTTGCGCGTGGCTTCCCAACTAACCGCTTTAGCGCCGTTTTCACAGAAACTGAAGGTACTGTGGTTATCGTCGCCCCAGGCGCATCCGGGACAGTCAAAACCCTTGGATTTATTGACCCGTAACAAGTTTCGGATATTTTTCAGCGCTTGCTTGCTGTCCAGCACAAAACGGGTGGTTGCTTCTAATGACCCCCAACCGCCAGCTGCGCTGCGGTATGGCTTGATTGATGGTTTGAATTTCATGATTAGATCCGCAGGTGTGAATGTTTTTAATATGTAAATGTTTTTTTAAATATTTGCTTTTATGTGGCGAGTCTAGGTGGTGCGAGCAATATCGTCTAATCAAATGGGGCTATGGCGGGATAGATGGCGTTTATGACAAATAAAATGTGACCGGGCGCGAAAATTTGATCTTTTTGTCTAGTTGTATATACAAATTTTGTTATTTTTCGGTTATGACTTAACCAGCATAAAAAAAAACAGGAAGGGCAAATAATGAAAGATCTTGGCAATAAGGTTCACGCCTTTGGTAAGGCACTCATGATGCCGATTTCAGTGATCGCCGCCGCCGGGATATTTCTCGGGTTGGCGGCGGCAATGCAAAACCCGGCCGTCACCGGCGATGCGTTCACCAACCTGCAAATTCCTCAACTGATCATTGGCTTTATTCGTCAGATAGCCGGCGCGCTGTTTGCCAATCTACCGCTCTTTTTTGCCGTCGCCAGCGCGATTGGCCTGGCGAACGCGGAGAAACCGACGGCGGCCTTCGCGGCGGTGATCGGCTTTATTACCATGCATGTGGGGGTGATGGCGACGCTGACGGCGCAGAACCTGACGCCGGTCACCACCAAGGTGGATGCGCTTACGGCGGCCGGTATGGATCATACCGCCGCGCTGGTTTACGCCGCCGAATTTACCCAAACGCTGGGCATCTTCACCTACAACATGAGCGTACTGGGCGGGGTGATAGCCGGGGTGATCACGGTAATGCTGCACAACCGTTTCTATACCATTGAGCTACCGACCGCCATCAGCTTCTTTGGCGGTCGGCGTTTTGTGCCGATCATCACGGTAGTGTGTCTGCCGTTAGTGGGCGTGGGACTGGCGCTGATTTGGCCGACCATCGGGAGCGGTATCGCCTGGGTTGGGAAATTGATTGGCCACAGCGGCCAGTACGGCGCGTTTCTGTATGGCTTTTCCGAGCGCATTCTGATCCCTACCGGGTTGCACCACATTTTGAATGAAACCGTACGCTTCACGCCGATCGGCGGGGTGGCGACCATCAATAATGAAACGGTGGTCGGCGCGCTGAATATCTTTAATGCCTCTTTGACCCATCCGGGCGCCGTCAGCGACGAAATCATCCGCAATGCGACCAAGTTTCTGGCGCAGGGCAAGATTCCCATCATGATGTTCGGTCTGCCCGGCGCGGCGCTGGCGATGTATCAATGCGCCCGGCCAGAACACAAAAAACGGGTGAAAGCGCTGATGCTGGCGGGTGGACTGGCCTCGTTTACCACCGGTATTACCGAACCGCTGGAGTTTTGCTTCATCTTCGTCTCGCCAGTCTTGTATCTGATCCATGCGGCGCTGAGCGGGCTGTCCTTCATGTTGATGTCGATGCTGCATCTGATGATCGGCAATATTCAGGGCGGCGCCATTGACCTGCTGGTGTTCGGCGTGTTGGGCGGATTGAAAACCAAGTGGTGGTTTGCGGTTTTACTGGGGCTGTTTTACTTCGTGATCTATTACTTCGCGTTCCGGATCGTTATCCGGCGGATGAATGTTGAAACGCCGGGACGCGAGTCGGAGGAGCCGCTTGCGGATGCGGGGACGGTCAGCGCCGATGAGCGTACGCAGAACATCATCATCGGCTTGGGCGGAGAGGGCAATATCGAAGAGGTGGACTGCTGCTTTACCCGTCTGCGCGTGCAGGTAAAAGATATGAATCTGGTGGTGGATAAGACATTGATGACCACCGGAGCGAATGGTGTCAAGCGCGTGAATGAGCATAACATCCAGGTAATTTATGGCCCGAAAGTGGAAAAAATTGCCAATGATGTCAAAACCGCGCTTGGCGTGACGGCGTAACTTAATCTGAACCGGATAAAACGGGAAATGGCTATGACGAAGACGTACAGTATTGTGATTGTGGGGGGCGGGTCAACCTGGACGCCGGGTCTGTTAAAAGCGCTGTGCAAGCGGCAAGGTACGTTTCCGCTGCGGCGTTTGGTGATGTTTGACGTCAATGCCGAACGGCAGGCGGTGATTGGCGATTTCGCCCGGCTACTGTTCAACGAAGAGTACCCGACGCTGGAATTTTCGTATACCACCGATATCGATGAAGCCTTTCATGATGTGGATTTTGTTTTTTGCCAGATGCGTACCGGCGGATATGCAATGCGCGAGAAGGATGAGAAAATCCCGCTTTCTCTCGGGGTCATCGGGCAGGAAACCTGCGGGCCGGGCGGTTTTGCCTATGGCATGCGTTCCATTGGCGATATGATCGCACTGGTGGAGAATGTTCGCGCCCGTTCGCCGAACGCATGGATCCTGAACTATACCAATCCCGCGGCCATTGTTGCCGACGCGCTGCGCGTGAAGTTTCCCGATGACCGGCGCATTCTGAATATTTGCGACCAGCCGGTTAATTTGCTGCGGTCATACGCCCGTTTATTGGCTCGGGACGTCAATGAATTCGAACCCGTCTATTTTGGTTTGAACCACTTTGGCTGGTTTACCCATCTGTATGATCGCGCCGGGACGGATCTGCTGCCGCAGTTGAAGGAGATTATCAGCAATCAGGGATTTAAGCCGGCGGACGCGGAGCAACGGGACCTCTCTTGGCTGGATACTTACGCGGTGGTGGCCGATATGCTGCGTGACTTTCCTGACTATCTGCCGAATACCTATCTGCAATATTATCTCTACCCCGACTATAAGCTCAGCAAGCTGGATCCGAATTTCACCCGCGCCAACGAAGTGATGGCCGGAAGGGAAAAACGGGTGTTTGCAGCCTGCCGCGAAGCGGTAACGGCCGGAACCACCAAAAGCGCCAGCGTCGTGCATAACGATGCGCATGGCGACATGATTGTCGAGGTTGCGGAATCCATCGCCTATAACCAACACCGCATATTTGTGGTGATTGTGGAAAACAACGGCCTGGTCAACAATCTTGACGACACGGCGATGGTGGAGGTGGCGGCGACGTTGGGGATCAACGGCCCGCGGCCCTATGGGGTTGGCAACATCCCCACTTTCTATAAAGGAATGATTGAGCAGCAGTTCGCCTATGAGCGTCTGACGGTTGAGGCCTGGTTCGAAGGCTCTTACCACAAGGCGCTGCAGGCGCTGACCATCAATCGGCTGGTGGTCGACGCCAAAAAAGCCCGCGAGGTGCTGGATGCATTGATTGTCGCCAACAAGGGGTACTGGCCTGAGCTCAAGTAGGTCCCTATAGCGCTAACAAAGGGCGCAGCGGCGCATCAAGCGTAAAGGTGTAGCGCCGCTGATTGTAATAAACATTCGACAGTTCGAAAGGAAGGTCGTTAGCGAAGAAAGCAACTACGCTGGCGCGCAGCACCGGCTCATCGCGCGCCAGCCCGAGCGCTTCACGCACTTCAGAAGAGGGCAACTCGGCAAATATCTCTTTGTGACTGCCGACGGCATCGTAGCCTTTCGATTTAAGGTAGGCGTATTTGGATTGGCTGAGCGCCTGCTCGTTCAGGTCGGGGAAGCGCGCCAGATTCATCCAGGACTGTTCATAGACGAATGGCGTTCCGTCAATCAAACGCAGGCGCACCATGTAGTGAACCGGCGTATTGTCAGCAAGATGCAGCGCGGCTGCGATATCATGCGTTGCCGGTTGCTGCGAAAAATGCAGCAGTTGATTGACGATTTTGCGCTGGGAACTGCTGGCTACTTCGCTGGATGTGAGGTGTTGATCCAGCGGTAGTTGCACTTTGACTTGCGTATCCGGTTGGGCGACAAAGGTTCCCCGGCCGCGAAAGCGCTCTACCAGGCCTTGTCTGACCAGATAATCGACTGCCTTGCGCGCCGTCATGCGCGAAACCTGATATTGTTGACACATTTCCGCTTCGGTAGGCAGCGGATCACCCGGCCTCAGCGCATTTTCTCGTATCTGACGACTCAATATCTGCTCAATTTGCAGATAAAAAGGGATAAAGGAATGTTTATCAATCATGTCGTCATTCTCCCGTTGGGCTTATCAATCCAGATAGTATAGATGGGTAGTTATCTAGACAAGCGTTCGTTCCGTTCGGCATCATCATTAAAAGTGTGCATTAATATACGTAAGACTTCCCCACGATAGAATCTGGCTATGGATATAAAACAGCTTATTTATCTCTGCAACCTGGAAAAAGAACGCCACTTCGGCCGGGCGGCCGAGGCGAGCTTCGTGAGTCAGCCGACGCTTTCCATGCGCTTGAAAAACCTGGAGCGTGAGTTGGATCTGGCGCTGATTAACCGGGGAAATAATTTTGAAGGTTTCACCGCGGAGGGCGAGCGGGTGCTGGCCTGGGCGCGCGAAATCGTTTCCGTTTATCAAGGGCTTAAGCTGGAAGTCGCCGCGTTGAAGCAGGGCTCCAGGGGCGTGTTGCGCATCGGCTCGGTTCCCCAAAGCAGCATTGCGCTGCCGCGATTGCTGGCGGCCGTCGCGCAGGTTTATCCCGAACTGGATTTCCAGATATCGCTGTTCAGCGCCGATCGCCTATTAGAAGCGCTGCATGCTCATTCCGTCGATGTCGGCATCGGTTTTTTTGAGCTTGCGATGTTGCAGGAATGGCATTTTCAGGTGGCCAACCTCGCCGAGCAGAGGGTCGACGTGCTCTTTCACCCGAGGCATTTCCCCCAGTTGACGGGCGATGAGCCGCTGGCGTTAAGCGATTTATCGGCGTTGCCGCTATGTCTGGCTGAGTCCAGTCGTTATTTCCGCCGTTATCTGGATACGCACTTTCGCGCGGCGAATATGACGCCCCGGGTGAAAATAGAGAGCAGTTCGATTCTGCAACAGATACAAAGCGTGTTTATCGGCCTGGGCTGCGCGCTGGTGCCGCGCGGCAGTATGCTGGCGGGAATGACGCCGGCCTTGAGCCAGCGGGCGATTACGCTGCCGACGATGCAACGGCGTCCGGCTATCGTGGTGGCCCCGGCAGGGCGAGCCACGCCGGCGGCGCAGAATTTTTTCGATGAAGCCCAACAGTGGCTGCTCAATAATCAGGATGCGGCGGATGATTAGCCAGCAGCCTGGTTTGGCGTAACGCGTCGGTTATTCAGACGCAATGAGCCGGTGGCTTTTAATCGTAAAGGTTATCTTTCTGTACCGGTGAATGCGCCGTGCTGGGGCGAATGCGCCTGACCGAGTCGCGTATAATCAGTTTGCCGTTCAACAACAGGTTGCCTATGGGGGCATCCGGGCGCATCAACAGGTATTGCAGTTGCCGAACCGCTTCCTCGCCCAACTCTTCGCGTGGAACATGTACCGAAGTCAGCGGGATGTCATGAATCGATGCCAGATTGAATCCGTCCATACTCATCACCGATATATCCTGCGGTACGGCTAATCCCGCCTGATTCAGCGCATTCACTGCGCCTACCGCGATAAAATCGCCGCCCGCCAAAATGGCCGTCGGTCTTTTCTCGATCGGACAATGCGCCAGAAACTCGGTAACCGCCTGTTCAGACTCGGCGGCGCTGAAATTTTGTATCGCCAGCAAATTATCCTGATCGACGAACGGCAGATTATGGTTCTGATAAGCATCGCGGATCCCGGCCAGCCGCAGCTCCATAGTATAGCGCCGCAGGCACAGAAGGCTCAGCATATCCCGATGCCCCTGTTCAAAGAGATAATTGGCCGAATGTTCGCCGATCAAGCGATGGTCTGGCGCCACGCCGGGCAGTTTCATCTTGCGATCGATGCAGTTAATCAAGATGCAGGGTTTGCCCATATCCGCCGCCAGAGAGTGAATATAGGGATCGTCAATGCCGATGAATATCGCCGCTTCGGTATCCGGATCGCCCATTTTTTCCAAAAATAGCGGTACGTCACTGTCATTTTCGTCCAGGCCGCAGTAGCGCAGGCGAACCTCATGAGGCGCCAGCGCGTCAATAATGCTTTGGATCACTTTGTGATAAAAGATGTCAGACCGCACGTCAAATGCCCGCTGAGGCGCAAACACCATCAATCCGTTCAATAGCAGGCGTCCGGTCACCAGATTATTCAGCACGCCGTACTGGCGAGCGCAGTCGAGAATGCGTTTTTTGGCCGATTCGCTAGTATTGGCCTTACCAGACAATACGCGCGAAACCGTACTGATTGATAACCCGGTTTGCGTGGAAATTTCCCGTATTTTCAAGTTTCTTTTCATTTTGTGATCTCGTTCAACTTAGCAAATGACAAAATTTTCATAACAAGCAAACCCTGCCAGGATAGGTTCAATCGGCCGGATTGATATCATTTTGAGCGTACCATGAAAATCCTTGCAAAAAAGTGAGTGTCGCGTTGTTTTTAATTGCTCTAGTTTTATTTTGGTAAACCAATTACCGCCAATTGGGTAACTGGGTTTTTATTTAAAGTTAATAAATACAAATAGATAAATAAATTGATGTGATCGAGCGCAGGGAAAAACAAAAATACGCATTGACATATCAGGCCAATATAACCTTATCTCCTTGCAAGGAGTTCATAATGAGTATCGATATTAATCAGCCATCTGACGGCGTAAAGGGAAAGCGTAAATTCAGGAATCTTCGCTGGTGGGTGCTGTCGTTGTTTTTGCTCGGCGTGACCGTTAACTACATCACCCGTAATTCCCTGGGTATTTTAGCCCCGGAATTGAAAACCAGCCTAAATATCACCACCGAACAATACTCGTGGATTGTCGGCGCCTTCCAACTGGCCTACACCATTTTCCAGCCGCTTTGCGGCTGGCTGATCGACGTTATCGGCTTAAAGATCGGCTTTCTGGTCTGCGCTCTGGTCTGGGCGTTGATGTGCATGCTGCATGCCGGCGCCGGAAGCTGGCTGCATCTTGCGATCCTGCGCTTCTTTATGGGGGCTTCCGAAGCGGCGGCCACCCCCGCCAACGCCAAGACCATTGGTGAGTGGTTCCCTAAAAAGGAACGCCCGATCGCTGCGGGTTGGGCGGGTGTCGGATTTTCCGTCGGCGCGATGCTGGCGCCGCCGATTATCGTTATCGCCCATGTTAATTTCGGCTGGCAGGGCGCATTTATGTTTACCGGCGCGCTGGCGATGCTGTGGGTAGTGTTGTGGTGGTTGTTCTATCATGACCCGGCCAAACATCCCAATTTAAGCAGTGAAGAGCTGGACTTTATCCGTCAGGATAACGAGCCAGCGCCGGTTAAGCTGCCTTTTTTCACCGCGCTGAAAACCGTCTCTAAAAACAAACGTTTTTATGGTATCGCCATTCCGGCGTTCATGGCCGAGCCTGCCTGGGCGGTGCTCAGCTTCTGGGTTCCGCTCTACCTGGCCAGCGAACGCGGTATGGATCTTAAACAAATCGCCATGTTTGCCTGGCTGCCGTTCCTGGCCGCCGATCTCGGCAGCGTCGCCAGCGGCTACCTTACGCGTTTGTATACCCGTTGGTTCGGCTGTACGCGAGTCAATTCAATCGTCGCCAGTTCGGTGACCGGCGCATTCCTGATGCTATCGCTGGCGTTGGTCGCCATCGCTCAGGATCCCTGGCTGGCGATCCTGCTGATTTCCATCGGCGGATTCGGGCACCAGGTGATCTCCTGCATGCTAAGCGCGCTGGTGGTGGAATCTTTTGATAAAGGGCAGATGGCCACGGTTAACGGTATGCGCGGCTCTTTCGCCTGGATCGCCAGTTTCCTGTTTTCCCTGTTGATCGGCGTCACCGCGGACAGCATCGGTTTTAATCCGCTGTTTATCGCCATGGGCTTTTTCGACCTGATCGGCGCGGTATTCCTGATTGCCTTTATCGCCGAACGCCGGCAGAAAGCGCGTCGAGTTTAATTTTATTTTCGTTAATTATCCTGAAAAGGACGCTGTATGAAAACGCTGAAGAATTGGGTATTTCGCCATCAGACGCAAGAGCATCTCGAACTGTTGGTCGATGGAAAGCACATTTTCCGTTTGTATATTCTGGAACCGGATATGGGGCGGGTGTTGATCAAACAGAATGGCGAGCTCCAGCTGAAACGCACCTGGAGCATTGCGCCGCAGCAGGATGTGGACTGGGAAGGGCGCTGCAGGGAAAGCTGCGAGGGATTCAGCCTGCCGGGCTTCTCGCTGGAAGAATACAATGATGGTCTGCGCGTCACTACCGCGCGTATGCGGGTAACCATTCATCAGCCGCTGTGGCTGGCCTGGGAATACCTTGATGCGGCGGGTGAATGGCAACCGCTGGCGAGCGATCGCGCCACCAGCGCTTACCTGCTGAATATGCATGGCGACGGCGTCGCTCACTATCAGCGCCGTTTCGCCGAAGATCGCTATTACGGCCTGGGCGAGAAATCCGGCGATCTTAATCGCAACGGCAGACGGTTCGAATTCCGTAATCTGGATGCGATGGGCTATAACGCCGCCGCCACCGATCCGCTGTATAAACACATTCCGTTTACCATTACCCGGCGCAAAGGCGTCAGCTTCGGGCTGTTTTACGACAACCTGAGCAGCACCTGGCTGGATTTGGGAAACGAAATTGATAACTACCACCAGGCTTACCGCCGTTATCAGGCCGAAGCGGGCGATCTGGATTATTATCTTTTCCTCGGATCGCGGGTACTGGACGTCACCAAAGCCTTTGTGCGTCTGACCGGCAAGACGCTGTTCGGGCCGAAATGGAGCCTGGGATATAGCGGTTCGACCATGCATTACACCGACGCGCCGGATGCGCAGCGGCAGCTGATGAAGTTTATCGAACTATGCCGGCAGCATGATATTCCATGCGACTCTTTTCAACTGTCGTCCGGCTATACCTCGATTAACAATAAACGCTATGTTTTTAACTGGAATTACGACAAGGTGCCGCAGCCGGAGGTGATGTCGAAATCATTTCATGACGCAGGCTTAAAACTGGCGGCCAATATCAAACCCTGCCTGTTGCAGGATCACCCTAAATACGCCGAGGTCGCGCGGCAGGGCTTATTCATTCTCGATTCGGAGTCTGATGCGCCGGAACGTTCCAGTTTCTGGGATGATGAAGGCTCTCACCTCGACTTTACCAACCCGGCGACGGTGGCCTGGTGGCAGGATAACGTCACTCGGCAACTGCTGCAGAAGGGCATCGATTCGACCTGGAACGATAATAATGAATACGAGGTGTGGGATGGCGAAGCGCGCTGCCATGGCTTCGGCGACCCGATAGCGATCAAAAATATCCGTCCGCTGATGCCATTGCTGATGATGCGCGCCTCGCTGGAAGCGCAGCAGCGTTTTGCGCCTCAGCTGCGGCCTTATCTGATCTCCCGCTCCGGCTGCGCCGGCATGCAGCGCTATGTTCAGACCTGGAGCGGCGATAACCGCACCAATTGGCAAACTTTGCGCTATAACACCCGCATGGGCGTCGGTATGAGTCTTTCCGGCATTTATAATGTCGGCCACGACGTCGGCGGCTTCTCCGGGGATAAACCTGACGCCGAACTGTTTGTGCGTTGGGTTCAGAATGGCGTGATGCACCCGCGCTTCACCATTCACTCATGGAATGACGATCACACCGTCAATGAGCCCTGGATGTACCCGGAGGCCACGCCGGCGATTCGCAACGCCATCGCGTTACGTTACCGCTTGCTGCCTTATCTTTATACCCTGTTCTGGCGCGCCAGCGCAGAGGATGAGCCGATGCTGCGCCCGACCTTCCTCGACCATGAACACGATGAAACCACTTTCGCCGAAACCGACGATTTTATGTTAGGCCGCGACGTGCTGGTGGCCAGCGTGGTGGAGCCGGGTCACCGGCAGCGCGAAGTCTATCTGCCGGCCAGCGAACAAGGGTGGTATGACTTTTATCAAGGGCAGTGGTACAGCGGCGGACAAACCATCACGCTGGATGCGCCGTTGGAACGTCTTCCTCTGGTGATTCGCGCCGGTGCGATGATCCCGCTTTCCGCTCGAACCGCATTTGTTCGTCATGAAGAAGATACTCAGCGCGAGTTTCTGCTGTTCCCGCCGATTGGCGCGGGCCAGGACAGCGGACTGCTGTTTGAAGACGATGGGGAGAGCTGGGAATTCCAGCAAGGCAATGCGCTATGGCTGCGTTGGAACATCGTCAGCGATAGTCGGCGTATTGACATTCGGTTCACCCGCGAAGGCCGATTTGCTCCGGCCTGGACCCAGGCGGTGATTCGACTGCCAGCCGGGGAGCGCCGGGAACTGTACATCAACGATGTGCAGACCGCTGTTTTTACGCTGTAATAAAAACCAGACCTCATGAGAAATCCTGAGGTCTTTGTTTTGACGAGCCAAACGACCAACAGGGTTTATCAGGCATGCAGAAGGGAACGAAAGAGGGCGAGGGCCCCCGCGAACATGGCGGGGGCCCTCGGGCAGATTAACTGTCCAGTTCCAGTTCGTTCATCGCGGCGATGTTAAAACCGCCGTCAACGTGCAGAACTTCACCGGAAATGCCGGCAGCCAGATCGGAACACAGGAATGCCGCGGTATTACCCACATCCTCAATGGTAACGACGCGGCGAATCGGCGTAACGGCTTCGCAGTGAGACAGCATTTTCTTGAAGTTTTTGATGCCTGACGCGGCCAGCGTACGAATGGGGCCTGCGGAGACGGCGTTAACACGCACGCCCTGAGCACCCATGGCATTCGCCATATAACGCACGTTCGCTTCCAGCGACGCTTTTGCCAGACCCATCACGTTATAGTTAGGGATGGCGCGTTCCGCACCCAGATAGGACAGGGTCACCAGCGCGGAGTTCGGATTCAGCATCTTGCGGCAGGCTTTCGCCATCGCCACAAAACTGTAGGAGCTGATGTCGTGAGCGATGCTGAAGCCTTCGCGGCTTACCGCATCCACATAGTCGCCATCAAGCTGGTCGCCCGGCGCATAAGCGATGGAGTGAACAAAACCATCGAAGTTCGGCCAGACTTTCGCCAGTTCGACGAACAGCGCGTCAATACTTGCATCTTCAGCGACATCGCACGGCAGAACAATACTGGAGCCCAGTTCGTTGGCGAAGCCTTCAACGCGCGCTTTTAATTTGTCATTTTGATACGTGAACGCCAGTTCAGCCCCTTCGCGGTGCATTGCCTGTGCGATACCGAATGCAATGGAGCGGTTACTGGCAACACCAGTGACCAGAATGCGTTTACCGGTAAGAAAACCCATAGCAGTAATCCTTGTGAATATTGTTGCTGTAATCATCAGCAATTTAATTAAGTCGTTAATGATGATCGAGGTGAATAAACCGCGCGATTCTACCATGTATGGAGCCTGGAAGGGTACTCCGAAGCAGTATCGCCGTTTTTTTAGCCTTTCCGCCGTCTTTCAAGCTGTCGCCGCAGGGCGGCTTGAAATTCCGCGGGCCGGACAGTTAAAACTGCGCGCCGTCGCTGCGCCAGGCATCGGCGCTTAACGCTTCGCCGAAATGGCTGGCGATCAGACGCTTGGTCAGCTCATGCAGCGGGGAAGCCAGAACGTCGGCGGTGCCGCCGCGTTCAACCACTTCACCAGCCTGCATGACCAGGATCTGATCGCTGACGTGCTTCATCATGCCCAGATGCTGAGTGACATAGATATAAGAAATGCCGTGTTTTTCCTGCAGTTCCAGCATCAGATTAATAATCTGTGAGCGCATGGACATATCCAGCGAACCCAGCACTTCATCGGCGATGATGACTTTGGGCTGCAGAATCAGCGCGCGCGCCAGGCCAACGCGCTGCTTCTGGCCCGGCGCCAGCGCCTGGGGATAGTAATAGGCGTGGTCCGGCCGCAGCCCGACCTGTTGCAGCGTCAGGTTGATGGCTTTCTCTCGCGCTTCGGCGCTGAGGTCGGTGTTCAGCCGCAGCGGAACATCCAGCAATTGCCCGATGCGCTGACGGGGATTGAGAGCATTGCCGGCATCCTGAAAAATCATGCGGATTCGCTGGCTGCGATAGCCATAATCGCCGTAGTGCAGCGGGTGATCGTCGATCAGCAGCTCGCCTTCCGTGGGGGCGATCATGCCCGCCAGCATTTTTGCCAGCGTGGATTTCCCGGAACCATTTTCGCCGACGATCGCCAGCGTCTGACGTTCGCGCAGGGTAAAGCTGACGGACTTCACCGCTTCGACATGCTGACGACGAAACAAACCGGTGCGGTAACGGAACGTTTTGCTCAGATTACGGGCTTCAAGTAATGTTTCGACCATCAGGACTCCTCCATGTTGAGCGGGAAGTGGCAAGCATACCAGTGGTTTTTAACCGATATCAGCAGGGGAGCCTGCATACATTTCTTTTGCGAGTAAGGGCAACGCGGCCCCAGCCGGCAGCCGACCGGCAAATGCTCCAGCGAAGGAATAGCGCCCGGCAGCGTATTCAGACGGCTTTTATGCGGCAGCGAACGGCCGAAATCCGGCATTGCCCGAATCAACGCCTGCGTGTAGGGATGATGCGGCGCGGTAATCAGATCTTCGCAGGTGGCGCTTTCCACCGTCTGGCCGCAATACAGTACGTTTATCCTGTTGGCCCATTTGCTCATGGTTTGCAGGTCATGGCTGATCAGCAGAATGGTGGTGTTATTGTTCTGGTTCAGACGCGCCAGCAGGCGAAAAATCTGCGCCTGCGTGGTGGACTCCATCGCATTGGTCGGTTCATCGGCGATCAGCAGACGCGGCTGGTTGGCCAGCGCGATGGCGATCATGACTTTCTGACACTCGCCATCGGTCAACTCATAGGGATAGCTGCCCATGACGTCTTTATGATCTTTTATGCCGACGCGATGCAGCAGTTCGATGGCTCGGCGCTTGCGCCAGTTGAAGCGTTGCCACCATCGGCCTTTATAGGTCCAGCCGGGAATGGCCTGAATCAGTTGGCGCCCGATATTTTCAGAAGGATCGAGACAGGACTGCGGCTCCTGAAAGATCATGGATACGTTGTGGCCCACCAACTTGCGTCGTTGGCGCGGCGTGAGCTGCAGCAGATCGATATCGTCAAAGCGAAAGCGATCGGCGGTAACCCGCCAGTTGTCTTTGGTGATACCGCAGATGGCTTTGGCAATCAGGCTTTTGCCCGATCCTGATTCGCCCACCAGCCCGCGAATTTCGCCTTCGGTGAGCGTCATGCTGACCCGGTCGACGGCTTTTACCGGTCCCTCCGACGTGAGGAACTCGATGGTCAGGTTACGAATATCAAGCAATGGCATAGGTTTTCTCCGCCATTATTCGGTTTCTGCCACCAGGGCGCGGCGAATACCGTCCCCAAGCAGGTTAACAATCAGCACGCTGACGGCAATGGCCGCACCGGGCAACATTACCGTCCACGGAGCGGCATAAACCAGTTCCAATGAGTTACCCAGCATGGCGCCCCATTCGGTGGTCGGAAGCTGCGCGCCAAGATCAAGGAAGCCTAACGCCGCGATATCCACAATGGCGATCGACAGGGCGCGGGTAAACTCGGATACCAGAACGCCCGCAATGTTCGGTAACATCACGTGCCAGATAATATAAAAGGTTGAGGCGCCGTCGAGCCGGGTGGCGATGACATACTCTTTGTCCATTTCATCGTGCACCGTGCTATAGATGGTGCGCACCATGCGCGGCACCAGCGCCAGCCATACCGCCAGCATTGCGTGCTCCAACTTGGGACCGATAAAGGCAATCACCACAATCGCCAACAGCAGCGATGGGATCGACAATAGCGTATCGAGAATATGGTTAAGCATCGCGGAGCGCAGTCCATGGGTCACGCCGGCGAATACGCCCAAAATAATGCCGCACAGCGCCGCGACGTGCGTTACGATCAAGGCCGAACCCACGGTCGGCGCCGCGCCGCTCAGCATTCGGCTCAACAGGTCGCGCCCCAAATCGTCGGTGCCGAGGAAGAAGGAGACTTCGCCATAGTGCGACCAGGACGGCGGAAGCATCTGGTAGCCGAGAAATTGCTGACTGACGTCATAGGGCGCCAGCAGTTTTCCGAACAAACATAGGCCCAGTAAAATGAGAAAACCGTAAAAACCGATCATCGCCAGCGCGTCCTGATGGAATACCCGCCAGATATCGCCCACACGACTGGGGATCCGTTTTTCGCTGTATACGTTATCGAAGGGCATAAGACTCCTTATGCTTCAGCGGGTTAGTCATCGCACCCCCAATATCAGACAGTACATTAATCGTAATCACCATCGCGCCGACAATGATGACGCCCGCGGAAATGGCGGCGTAATCCTGTTGACGAATGGCATTGACCAGCCAGCGGCCCAGTCCCGGCCAGCTGAACACCACTTCGGTGATCATGGTCAGCGTCAGCATGGTTGAAAACTGTAATCCCAACTTGGGCATAATCGGCGGTAATGCATTGTGCAGCACATGACGGCGAACGATGGTCATCATCGATAAGCCGCGCGTCGCCGCCGCCTTAATGTAGCTTTTACCCATGACGTCGGTGGTGCTGATGCGCATCAGCCTTATGACCTCCGTCGTCGGCCCCACGGCCAGTACGGTGATAGGTAAAATCAAATGTCGAATGGCGCTGATGATCATGTCGTTACGATAAGGGGAATCAGACAGCCAGGCATCAATCAGCGCAAAACCGGTGACGCTTTTTACCTGATAAAGCAAATCGAAGCGCCCGGAAACCGGCAGCCAGCCAAGATGCAGGGATAAAAGCAGCGTCAGCAGCAGCGCCAGCCAGAACACCGGCAGGGAAAAGCCAATCAGCGCCAGCGTGCTGATAATGATATCCGCGCCTTTGTTTTTCATCACTCCGGCGGTAATGCCAAGCGGGATACCGACCATCAAAGAGAGAGCAAAGGCCAGCAGGCACAGTTCGATAGTTGCCGGAAAAACCTCTTTCAACTGTACCACTATCGCCTGACCATTGATGCTGGAACGACCAAAGTCGCCCTGCATCAGGCTGGAGAGATAAAAACGGTAGGCATCGAACAGCGCCGCGCCGTTAAGCGGAGCATGCGGCGTATAGTAGCTCAGGCTAAAGCCCAACAAGGTGAGCAGAAAAAGCGTAACCAGCAACAGCAGCAGGCGGCGCAGGGTAAAAATAATCATGGCAATTCTCCTTCAACGGCGGTTTGTGAAGAAGGCGCCTGCGGCGCAATGCCATTATCATGCGCGCTGTCGTTTTCCCGGAAGACGCCGGCGAATGAGGCGCTGCCGAACGGACTTAACACAATACCTTTCATATCATAGCGATAGGCCAGCAATCGTAAAGATGACGCCAGCGGCAACACCGGCAGCTGTTCGGCCAGAATCTGTTGCGCTTGCTGATAGTAGTCAATACGTTTCGACAACTGCTGTGAAGACAGCGCATTTTGCAGCACGTCGTCAAACGCCGAATTGCACCAGTGCGCATAGTTGGTTTGGGAAGGGATGGCGGCGCAGCTTAGTAACGGACGGAAAAAACTGTCCGGGTCATTGCTGTCAGTGGTCCAGCCGGCAAGCGTCAAATCGTGGCTAAGCTCCATTAAACGGGCTTCCTGAAAACGGCCCTCAACCGGCACAATGGTTACCTGAATGCCGACCTGCGCCAGATCGGCCTGGATCAGTTCCGCGGTTTTCAATGGGCTGGGATTATAGGATTGCGATGAACTGGGCACCCACAGGCGCAGGCTCAGATTGGTTATGCCCAACTCCCGCAATAGCTGGCGAGATTTTTCCGGATTGTACTCCGTGATTTTCGCGTCGTTGTCATAGGCCCAGGATGCGCGCGGCAGGATAGACGCGGCGGTTTCAGCCGTACCGTAATATATCGATTGCATCAGCCGGTCGTTATTTATCGCCAGCGCGATGGCTTCGCGCATGCGGTAGTCATCCAACGGTGGTTTGCGCACGTTGAACGCCAGATAGGCGACGTTCATGCCGGGACGTAGCGACAGACGTAGTCGCGGGTCGTTACGTAAAATAGACAATTGACTGACGGCGGGATACGCCAGAATGTCGCATTCTCCGGTCAGCAATTTTGACAGACGACCGGTGCCGCCCGAGCCAAGATCGACCACCACCTGATGCATGCGGGGCAAACCGCGCCAGTAAACCTCATTACGCGTCAGGCGGATATATTGCCCATTGCGATATTCATTCAGCATATAGGGGCCGGTACCGACGGGTTCGCGATCCAGCAGTTCTTTCTTATCGTTAGCAGCCAGATTCCGCGCATATTCATCCGACAGAATGGGCGCGTAGTGCGTTGCCAGATGCCAGAGAAAAGAGGCGTCCGGTTTATTCAGCCGAATTTCAACCGCATATTCTCCCAGTTTGCGCATACTCTGCACGGCATCGGCAAATTTCAGACTGTCGAAATAGGGATACTCGCCGCCGTTGACGTCATGATACGGGTTATCCTTATCCAGCATCCGTTGAAAACTGAACAGAACATCATCCGCATTCATTTTACGCGAGGGGGTGAACCAGGCGGTGGTTTGAAAATAAACGTCGTGACGCAGGTAAAAACGATAGGTCGCGCCGTCATCCAGAACCTCCCAGCGCTGCGCCAGTTCCGGCATCAGTCGATAGGTGTAAGGGTCGACATCCAGTAATCGATCGTAAAGCTGAGCCGCCAGGGTATCAATGGTAACGCCGCTGCGCGCCATCTGCGGGTTAAACGTATTCAGCACGTCATTTACGCAATAGACGAAACCACTTTGGCGGATATCGGGCAGCGGCGCGGGCGCCGAAGCGGCAGGCAAAGGGGTGGCCAATGCCGGTATCGTCAGCCAGGCGAACGCCAGTGCGAAACAGGTTTTTGCAAACATACGGGATTTTTCAGTCAATACGTAATAGACAGAGTGTACCGCACTATGGCACTCGCCCCCACAGTGTTATGTGCGAATGACGACTTTCCAACCAGTTTTACCGCTAACAGGCTGCATTGCCCGGCCCATACGCTGAGCGATTCGCGGTGGCAGGGATGTCGGTCATGAACAGTTTTAAGACGAAGGTGAAGAATGCTATGATAACCTTGATATATCATTGTAAAGTAAATAATTAACCTGAACGCTTATTGGCGCGCTGACGGCGAGGGTTACCTATTGTCCCAATGGAAATATAGAGGACGGCTTGGTTGCTAATCCGCTATTAACCTTGGATTAAGGCAGCCGGCAAAATAACAATCATTGAGGCAAAAGAAGAGGAATGAGTAAGGTTCGCAGGAGCATGAAGGTATTGATCACGATTTTGCTAAGGATAGCTCAAGTCAGCTCGGTGTTGCTGGTGCTGTGCATTTCGCTGTTATATAGCGGCGGGTTGTTAAAAATCGGCAGTTTTTATTATAACCACTTTGGCGTTGATGAAACCGATGAAACCGGTGAAATCGACTACGGGCGTCAGGAGCCGTCTTTGCCCGCCGCCGATACGCTGAAGACCCGACAGGCCGAACTGGCGCAACGCGCAGTAGCGAACATGGTTTCTATCAAGGGCGGGCGTTTTATCATGGGCCCCGATGATTGCCGCCGCTATCCTTCGCTTGCCTCATGTGCGGATAGTCCGGTCTATCCGGTGCAGCTAAGCGACTATTCCATATCGAAATATAAAATCACCAATCAGGATTTCGATCTTTTTCTGGCGGCACATCGGCGTTTGATTAATCCATTTCCCCACGAAAAACCGGGTAAACCTGGCTATTGGAATTCGGAATATCGGCTTTGGAACCTGAGGCATAGTCTGCAGGCAGCGCAGTTTCCTGCGCTGATAAGCTGGCAGGATGCCGACGCTTATTGCCAGTGGGTTGGGCGACTGGTCAATCAGCCGATGCATTTGCCTACCGAAGCGCAGTGGGAATATGCCGCGCGTAACCGCGGGCAATATAATGGCTTCGCCACCGACGACGGCACCATCCAGCCGGGGCGGAATGTGCCTGAACGTGGCGATATGTTCTATAACCAGGCCGAGTACCGCGCCAATGTTGTGAATGTCGGCGCTTCAACGCCGAATCCGTTGGGAATTTACGATCTTATCGGCAATGGCCGGGAATGGATTTACGACTGGTACAGCGAAAAAACGAGGGGAAATTCGCTTGCTGTCGATCCTCGCGGTCCATCAGAACCGTCCTATAGTCCCGAAGGGCCGGCGAAAGTGGTTCGCCCTTTGAGCGATGGCGCCGACAGCGACGGAAAGGGGATTACCGTCCACGATCGGGATTTTGCCGGGATCCAACCGGATAACCTGCCGGATAGCCACGGACAGATCACCGCACGCTGCGCAATATGGAGTCATGATGAAACGCGGAACTAAAATTTATCTCACGTCGCTGGCGCTGGCTTATATACTGCCGTTTCTGTTGTTTTCCAGACCCTTTATCCATCTCACCGATGCTGTGTATAACCACGTCAGCCATTACGCTGAGTCGACGCGCCATTCTTTTATCTCGCCGCCGGAAAACAACAACCGCGTTAATCAATTGCCGCTGGGCGATATGCTCATTGCGCTGAAAGGCGGGGAATTCGAAGCGGGTTATATCGAAAGCGATGAGCAGGGGCACCGCTATGCATTACCGCTCAAACAACCCTCTGCCGAGCGCGCTTTGGCTCACGTTGAGGATTTTGCGCTGACCAAGACGAAAATCACCAAAAGGCAGTTTGACCATTATCTGGTCAGTGCCGGTTTGCCGGCGCGACCGCCTGCGGACGAGGATGATCTGCCGCCGTCGCCGGACGACGCGCCGGCAGAAGTGAGTTACGCGCAGGCTGAACGCTATTGCCGCTGGTTTGGTGAGCAGGTGGGGAAAAAAGCGGGTCTGCCCAGCAGAGATGAGTGGGAGTATGCGGCGCGTAACGGCGGAAAACGGGTGTTGTTCCCAACCGATAATGGATTGATCGATATTGGCCGCAACGTTGCCAGCGCAGGACAAAAAACGACGGCGAACAACGGCAGTCAGTATATGCGGCTTATGCCGGTGGGGCAATTTCCGCCGACGCCGCTGGGTTTTTACGATATGGCGTCAAACGGCATCGAATGGACTGCGGTTGATCGCAATCGCACCTTTATGGTTTCTCAGGATATTGTAATAGAAGGCGGTGCGGCGACGATCTCCTCCGCGCCGCTTATCAGTGGGGGGCGGATGTCCTCTCCTGCTCTCGAAAATTCGCTAAGCTATTACGCGTTCCGCTGTGCTACCCGGTCTGAAAGACCTTTTCCGCCAGAGAATCAAAAGTAAGTCTGCAGGGGGAAAGAGATAGCCTTTTTCAGCTTTTTCGCTATCCCTGTGGCTTCCGTTAGGGATCATTGGCGCGATTTCACCGATGAGGCAAGGGTCAGCCTTTCCGCAATGGTCTGGAACGCCCTGTAATGGGTATTTTTTTGTTGTAGATCATGTTTGGCGGGAATTAGTCGCGATATAGGCGATTTTTGACTAAATCCTGTGCGTGAAATGCCGTTATAGCCAACACATTGTCCTAAAAATGGAGCAAGCTGGATGGATGCTATCAGGCCTCATCACACCCCTGACGTTGATTATTCCGATCAAGCGGGAAAAAAGGGAAATGTTACCGATAATGCCACTGACTTTCCCGAAGCCATTGCTGCGTTTGAGGCCATTGAGGCATCAGATGAAAGTATTGATTGCGCAGGACAAGAAGGCGACGGTCATCAGAACAATTCACCGACGATATTAACCGAAGAAGAGATTAAGGCGAAAAACGCCCGGATAAAACAGTTAAAAGATCGCTCGCTTTGCGATCCGCTGGATCGCGTCTCTGATTTTGCCGCATCCTTTTTTATTATCGCGATGGAGGGAACGCATGCGTCCGCCACCGAACTCGCCAATGCCATGCACGACGCCTTTTCGAATCCGCTGGAAAGTGAAAAGACGGCGATCATAGAGTCTTTTGAAATCGCGCTGAAAAAAGAGATGCTCGCTTTTATCAAAACGATTTTCATCGATGATGCGTATCAGCCTGCGGCATCAAAGGCCATCGATAACTATATCCGAGAGCTCGTGTCGCGTCGTGACTGCGTACGGTTAGGGGCGGCCAGCGCGGAGTTTTTACTGGCATCCCACCTGGGCGATGAAAAACACGCTGAAGCCGTACAGGGCGATATTGCGGCGTTACAGCAGGGAAGCTATCAATCTCAGATTGAGATGCGTGAAGCGTTATCCATTGCCGACAGCTCATGCGGCGTGGTGGATATGCTCGATAAGTTTGAAATGATGCTCAGAAGTAATTGCGGCGAGTTAGCAACATTGGATGCTGAGTTACGGCACTTGAGCGTCATGGCCGATCGTTGGGAGGACTTTGTGCAGAAATATGCTCCGTGGACGCTTAAAAAAGGCGCGGACGGCGTGATAAAAGCGCGTTAGCCGACGGCCATGAACCCCATAGTCAGTATGGAAATGAGAAAAATTCTCAACAAAATGCTTTACAGACGATACTGATAACCATTATCATTATTTCGCGCTTCAGTAGTTGCCCTTCCAGGCACTAGAGAAGAGCACGACATTGCTCACATTGCTTCCAGTATTATTTTAGCCAGCCTTCGTGCTGGCTTTTTTTTATGCCGGAATGCTATCCATATTCGTCGCCGCATAAAAAAGGCATGCCGCCTTGCCGGTGGCATGCCTGATGGCGGGTAGAGAAAACGATCAGCTGATGGTGCCGTTACTGACGCTATTGAAATGCGCGCTGCCGTTTTGGGCAAACAGGCTCAGATGACGCTCCTGCGCCTGCGGATAAATACGACTGCTCAGACAGCGTTCGCCGTCATTGACAAAGACTTCAACCGAAGAACGGTCGAAGAAAATACGCAACTGCAGGCTATTTGCCACGGGTAAAGGTACGCTGCGATAGCCGCAGAGGCCATGCGCCGGATAGCGGCGATCCAGCACCAAGCGGCGAGCCTGAGCGTCGACGTAAATAAACAATCCCTGTTCATTGTTAGGCTCGCTGCCGAGCGACAGACCATATTTCTCGGCATCACTGGCCAGTAAATCGATATCCAGGGTGACGAACTGAGCGGTACAGTCCTCGGCCAGCGGCTGGGCGCTGTTTTTCAGTTCAACATGCTGTTGTTGGCGCGCCTGATTGCAGCATGCGTCGATTTCAGCCGCCGGCACCACCCGCAAGGTATTGTCGGCCGTCAGCGTCAGTTCGCGCGGCATCGACAACATTCCGGCCCACTGATGCGCTTTTTCCGGCATCAGGGATTCCCACATATCCAGCCAGGCCAGCATGATGCGCCGCCCATCCGGAGCCAGCAGCGTTTGCGGCGCGTAGAAGTCGTGACCGGCGTCGATTTCGGTAAACGGCGTTTCAATCACAAACTCACTGCCGGGCTGCCATGTACCGATCATATAGCCGCTCTGGAAAAGATTGCGATTGTGATAGCCTTCGGCTTTCATCCCCTGCGGGGAAAACAGCAATACCCACTTATCGCCTAATGGGAAGAAATCGGGACACTCCCACATGTAGCTTTCGCCCGGCGCCGAACGCGCCAGCAGACCCTGTGGTTCCCAGTCGCGCAGATCGGTGGAGCGCCACAGACGAACTTCACCCCGATTGTCTACCTTCAGTCCGAGCACCACGTACCAGTAATCACCCATTTTCCAGACTTTAGGATCGCGGAAATGTTGAATCCCCTCCGGCGCATCGATAATTTTTCCCTGCGGAGTGAAGTGTACGCCGTCACGGCTGGTCGCCAGGCATTGAACCTGGCGCAGTCCCTCATCGCTGGTGCGATCGCCTTCGTGTACATGGCCGGTATAGATCAGCGCCAGTTCCCCGTGGTTATCGACCGCGGAACCGGAGAAGCAACCGTCTTTGTCATCCGCGCCCGCCGGCGCCAGCGCCACCGGCAGGTGCTCCCAGTGGATCATGTCGCGGCTGCGGGCATGGCCCCAGTGCATGGGTCCCCAGACGGCTTCATAGGGGTAGTGCTGATAGAATGCGTGGTACATCCCGTCGTACCAAACCAGTCCGTTAGGGTCATTCATCCAGCCTACCGTGGGCGCCAAATGCCAGGTCGGATACCACTCCATGTTGATTAATGGCCGCGTCGCGGCAATGTAATTATTGGCTTTTTCTAATAACTTAATCATAGCAACTCACTTTATTGTGCGCGGGGTGTAAAGGTCGGGGAAGGCCGAACAGTTTTATTCGATTCCAGCAGAAAACAGGAAATCAGCGTGGTGATGAGAACCATACTGCCCATAAACAGATAGGTGCGGGCGAAACCGAATATCTCATAGCTGTAACCCACAATCGGGGACAGCAGGCTGCTCACCACCGAACTGATACAGGTGAAGCCAACCAGGTAAATGGTGGTCGATAAACGTTTATCGAAGTTCAGACTGTTATATTTAAACAAAGAAATCAACAGTATGGGTAATTCCACCGCATGCAGCAGCTTCATAGCCGAAATCAACAGTACGCCGCTGACCAGGCCGGATCCAATAACGCGCAGGGCCATGATGGCGCTGGCCAGTATCAGGCCGTTCTTGGCGCCGATGCGGTTAACCAGGAATGGGGCAAGGAACATGCCGCCGGCTTCAAGGAATACCTGAAGCGAGTTCAGATAACCGAACATGCTGTTGCCTGATTGCAGATCGGGAAACTGTGAAGCGAAATAAACCGGGAACTGCTGATCGTAAACACCGTAAATGCAGGTGCCGATTACAAAGATAACCAGCGCCCAGAAGCGCGACAGTCGCAGCAGTCCGACGGCGTCGGCCAGGGTGATTTTGGCCGGATCGCCGAACTGAAGCTGGCTCATGGCATTCTCTTTGACGATGCGCACCTGGCTGAGACACAGCAGAAACAGCAGACCGGAAATGGATGCCAGCGCGAAGTTGTAGAGCGGATTAATGTTGAAGTTAATGCCGGCGAAGAAGGTTGCGACGGCCCAGCCCAGCGACCCCCACATTCTGGAACGGCCGTATTCAATCGATTTCATGCGGCAAAAACGTTCGATGTAGGCTTCCAGCAGACCGATGCCGCCGTTGAAGGTGGCGCCGATGTATAACCCGCCCACAATGCTGCCGACATAAATATTGAAACGCAGTAAATCGGCAAACAGCATAAAGAACGGCCCGCTGCACACCAGCAGAATTGAAATGAACCACAGCTGATGTTTACCCAGTCCGAGTTTATCCTGGATATAGCCGTACAGCGGTTGTGAGCAAAACGACACCAGCAAAATCGCGGAGAAGATAATGCCGGTATCGGTGGCGTTGAGATTCACATACTGGTTGAGCCAGATGGAAATCAGCGAGCAGGTCGAGGACCAGGTAAAGAAAAAAAAGAAAAATAAACTGCTCAATAGAATATAGGTTTTTCTGGTTTCAGCGTTCATCCGTCTGACTCCTGACATTTTGATGGCTGAATTGTTAACGTTAACTATTAAAAAACTAAAGCAGTTCATTACGAGAATGTGATGTTAATCATGAAAGTTAACGTTAACATTTTATTTTACCGCGCAACTCGCTACATTCCCATTCAACAACGATTTCCGTTTTTATCCGTACTGGGAATCAGGGCGTTTCCTGCCGCGTGGCGGGACGGGATTTTATTTTATAATCAGTACGTTATTGGAGTTTCGATGACAAATAAAGTCTGGGTGTTGGGCGATGCGGTAATTGATCTGTTTGCCGACGATATGCAGCGTTTATTACCTTGCCCCGGCGGCGCGCCGGCGAACGTGGCCGTCGGCATCGCCCGGCTGCATGGCGACAGCGCGTTTATCGGCCGCGTGGGCGACGAGCCCTTCGGTCACCGTTTGCAGCAGGTTTTGCAACAGGAAAAGGTCGATACCACATATCTGCATTATGATGCGCAGCATCGGACCTCCATCGTGTTGGTTACGCTGAACGAGGAAGGGGAGCGGCAATTCACCTTCATGGTGCGTCCGGGCGCCGATTTGTTTCTTGAACCGGATGACCTGCCGCATTTTTCCGACGAGGAATGGCTACACTGCTGTTCTATCGCGCTGGCGGCGGAGCCTTCCCGTTCCTCGACGCTACAGGCTATGGCGGCGGTGAAAGAAGCCGGCGGCTGGCTCAGCTTCGACGCCAATTTGCGCGACGACCTGTGGCCGGACCGTCATCAGATGCGAACCTGCGTTAAACAGGCGCTGGCGATGGCCGATGTGGTGAAGCTGTCCGATGACGAGCTGACGCAGATCGTCGAGATTGCGGATGTTGAGCAGGCAATGACGGCGTTATGCCGGGAAATCAGCCCGTCGCTGTTGGTGGTAACCCTGGGGAAATCTGGCGCCTGGGCAGGACGTCCGGGGCAGATGATATTCTACCCGGCGCGCCCCGTACAGGCGGTGGATACCACCGGCGCCGGCGATGCATTTGTTGCCGGCTTGCTTGCCGGATTAAGTGAACGTGGCGCGCAATGGCGTGACGGCGCCGCATTGCCTGCCATCATTGCCCAGGCTCAGGCCTGCGGCGCGCTGGCGACGACCTCGAAAGGCGCGATGACCGCATTGCCGTACCGGGACAGGCTGGTTCGCTATCTGGCGCAAGCGGATGTGGCGTTGCCTTGAGGTGAATACAATTGCGTGAATAAACGTAATATCGGCAGGATTTGCATCCTATGCGCGTGCAACGGCACGATAAGATCGTTTTATTCTGGGTAAACTCATTGTTGAATCAGCGGGATGATTCGTTAGGCAATCGATGCCAGCGCCTTCTCATGCTGGATCCGCGCAAAGACGGCGGATGCGCTAAACGGCGATCGGCATGGTTTTCTCTTCGCTCAGGCAGTCGAGGAACAGCCGCATCGTCGTGGTTTGCTGCGCCTCGCGGCGGCGAATAAACAGCGTCGAAACGCGTGCGATCGATTCATCGACGCGATGTATCTGCAACCGGTCGGCCAAACCGGATTTTTCCACGACCGAACGCGGCAGCAGCGTGATCCCCACGCCGGCGCCGATGCAGCCAAGGATGCCGTCCAGCGAACCGAAATCCAGACGCTGGAACGACGGGCGGCCAAGATACACCAGCAGCTGCTCCAAGCGCTGACGGTAGGCGCAGCCCACGCGGAACATCAGGGCCGTCACCGGCTGGCTATCCAGACGAAATGCCTGCAAAGTCGGCCAGCGGCGCGGCGTAACCAGCACCAGCTCCTCTTCGAACACCCGTTCTACGCTCAGCATAGGATGTTCAACCGGGCCGGCGACGAATGCGCCATATACCTCGTTGTTCAGCACGCGCTCGACCAGCGCGGCGGTCGAGTCGATTTTCATGACCAGCTGTACATCGGCATAGCGCGCATGAAAACGCGCCAGCACGTCGGGCAGGCGCACGGCGAGCGTGGTTTCCATTGAGCCCAGCACCAGCGGTCCCTGCGCCTCGCCTTCATCGCGCGCGACCCGCGCCGCTTCATCCAGCAAGGCGACCGCCTGCTGGGCATAGGGCAGTAAACGTTGCCCGGCGCCGGTCAGGGCAACGCCCCGACTGTGGCGCTCCAGCAGCGGTAAGCCGATATGGTTTTCCAGCGCCCGGATGCGCGTTGTGACGTTGGACTGTACGGTGTTCAGTTCTCTGGCGGCGGCGGTGATATTCGCGCAGCGCGCGACGGTGGCAAAGGTCATCAGTTCGCAAATTTTCATTATCATCATCCGAAAATTGAATCGGTTATTGGCGTTGTCATCCTGTAAATAGATGATTGCAAAAATCACGCCAGGTTAGATAGTAAGTTACTCATTATTATTCAATGAATTAAACTTACGCGCCGACGCAGTTATGCGCACCCGATAGGGCAATGCGCCGCCGCGGTGCACGCGCGGCGGGCGTTATCGCTGACCGCGTACGCGCCAAATCGGTCGATCGCCGCCCAACGACGGGGTGGTGCCGAACCATTGGCAAGGGGTGCTGGACATACGCAGCACCGGTCCCAATGATTTCAGATCGCCGTAGCTGGTGTTCTCATCGCATACCGCCAGTGATTCGAACTCATCAGGCGTCAGCCGACCCGGCGCGTTAGCGAAATTTTCCACCAGTCCCTGGCGCTGCAATAGCATCGCCGACTGGCAGAGCGATACCTGAACGCGATAGCTACCGCCGTCGCGCGCGCGTCGCGCCAGCGCCAACATGCCGCCGAACGTCGCCAAAAAGCCGGTTAGAAAATCGCACATAAATACCGGCGTCAGCTTGGGCCCATCGGCGCCGATCGCCAGCCCGTGGGTATGACAAATTCCGGTTACCGCCTGCGCCACCTGATCCCAGCCAGCCCGGTCGGCAAAGGGGCCGCCTGAGCCGAAACAGTTGACGGAAATATGGATTAACCCCGGTCGCATATTGACCAGATCCTCGACGCCGAAGCCGTGCGCCGCCAGCCGTCCCGGTCGGTAGCCGTCGATAAATACATCGCTGTCGCGTACCAGATTGCGCAGCTGGGCCGCCTGATCCGGCTGGCGAAAATCGAGGAAACAGCTGCGCTTGCCGTGGCTGGTGTCGCGCACGAAGGCGGGAACCTGCGGCAGGTCGGGGGCGGTCACCATGAGCACATCGGCGCCGTGCTCGGCAAAACCGATGCCTGCCGTCGGTCCGGCCAGAATGCGCGTCAGATCGAGCACCCGAATGCCGGACGCGGGTTGGTCGCCGGCTGGCAGCGGCTCCGGATCGCCGTCGGCGATTTTAGTGATTTCCACTACCGGGCGGGAGGCCAGATAGGCGCCGTGCGGGTGGCGCAGCCACTCTTCGGCCGTCCGTACTTTACCTGCACAGGCCTGTGCCTCGGCTATCGCCGCTTCCAGCGCATCGGCGTTCCAGCGCTTTACGCCCGCGCTAATTGATTCCGGCGTACTTTCGCATTGCAATACCTCAAGTACGCGCTGCTCGAGATGGGGCAGATTGGTATGCGGCAATAGCCAGGCATCGTCCGCGGTTCGCCACGGTTGCGTTAGCGATACCATGTGTCTGATGGCGTCGGAAACCGGGATTGGCAGGAATTCGCCATTGTCGTCCCGGCGTAGCGTCATATCGCCGCCGCCCAGCGAGGTCGCGGCCGCCGCGCGAACGTCCACGGCAATTTGCTGACGTTGGCCGGTGCGCAGTTGCCACAAATCGTTGGCGGCGATGCCGCGTGCCGCCAGCGCCGCCGCCGCCGTTTCGCCGATACGAAACGGCGTGGCGAAGAAGGGATCGGCGCCGGTGATTTTAACTTCATCGTCGGGCAGCGGCGCGCCGGCGCGGATGCTCATCAGTTCGGCGAAGGCGCCGGATTGGGCGATAGGTTGTTTGCTCATACTGCGGTTCCCTGATGTTGACGCCGGGCGGCGCGCAGACCGCCGGCGGGTTTATGGTGAACAATGGAAAAAATGAAAACCAATAAAAACTAACGTGGTCAGGAAGCCTGACGCTGGGCGTATTGGATCGGCCGCCGTTCCAGCAGCGACACCGCGACGGCTACCGTGAACGCCAGCGGCACGGTAATAATGGCCGGCGGATCGATGGCAAAGGCCGGCGCGGCGTGTCCCAGCACTTTCACCCAAATGGACGGCCCCAGTATCGTGAGCACCAGCGATGCAATCAGTCCTGAAGCGCCGCCCCATACCGCGCCGAGGGCGGAAAGCCGACGCCAGTAAATAGCCAGAATCAGCACCGGAAAGGTGGAGGAGCAAGAAATAGAAAACGCCAGGCTGATCATATAGGCAATATTCTGCCCTTTGAACGCGATGCCCAACAGCACGGCGATGATGCCCAACACCAGCACCGCTGCCTTCATGATGCGCATTTCGCGCTGTTCCGAGCCGGTTTTTTTACCGAACAGGCAACCGTAGATGTCATGGCTGATGGCTGACGCGCTGGAAATGGTCAGACCGGCGACCACCGCCAGAATGGTGGCGAACGCCACGGCGGACAGAAAACCGAATAGGGGATCGCCACCGAGAGTATAGGCGAGATGCAGCGCCGCCGTATTGGTTCCGCCGATCAAGGTTCCGCCCGCATCGAATAACTGCGGCTGAGTGCGCAACAAATAGAGCGCGCCGAAGCCGATGATAAAAATCATCGCATAGAACCCATTCATAAAAAGGGTGGCCCAGAGTACGGAACTGCGCGCGGCGCGGGCGTCGGGTACGGTAAAGAAGCGCATCAACACATGCGGCAGGCCGGCCGTGCCGAGCATCAACGCGATGGCCAGAGAAATGCCTGATACCGGATCGCGGGCCAGCGCCGACGGCAGCAGAATATTCTGGCCGGACGGATGAACGCCCACCGCGTCATTCAGCAATTGATGAAAGCTGTAACCGGCGCTTTTCATCACCAGGAAACTGATAAACAGACAGCCGCCATCATCAGCACGGCCTTGACGATCTGTACCCAGGTGGTCGCCATCATGCCGCCGAAGGTGACGTATAGCACCATCAGAATGCCGACCAGTATAATGGCGTAAACGTAATCGATGCCGAACAGCATCTGTATCAGTTGACCGGCGCCCACCATCTGCGCAATCAGATAAAACAGTACGATAATCAGCGAGGCGCAGGCGGAAAATACGCGAATGGCGCGACCTTCCAGACGCGAGCAGACCACGTCGATAAAGGTGAATTTGCCGAGCCGCCGCATTCTGCCCGCCATCAGAAATACCACGATAGGCAGGCCGGTGGTGTAGCCGATGGCGTATACCAGACCGTCAAAACCGCTGGTGAACACCAGCGCCGTCAGGCCGAGCAGCGCGCCCGCGGACATGGCGTCGCCGGCGATGGCCAGACCGTTTTGGAAGCCGGAAATCTGACCGCCGGCGTTGTAAAAGTCACTGGCCGTACGCGTTCTTTTCGCCGCCCACCAGGTGATATACAGCGTGACGGCGATAATCAGCAGGAACAGCGCGATCGCGGTAACGCTGGCGCCCTGGGTGACGCCGATAGCCGCCTGCGCTGGATTTATCGTCAGCAGCGAACAAAGAAAAATAAATATTTTCATTACTATTTCTCCGTGGCGCGGTTAGCGATTGCCACATAGGCGGCGGTTAATATGATTCCACTGACGATCACCAGCATTCCCAGAACAAAGGAGAACGGTATGCCGGAGTGTAAAAATTCCCGGTTTAATAGCGGAACGTTAAAGGCACAAATAAGGACGAAGCTAAAAAAAATAATTATTTGCACGCAGGTAAATATCACCCCCATTAGCAACGATTCCTCTTTTTCCGCTGAATCGTTTGATTGTGCAGCGTTTTTTTTCATACTGGTGCTTTCCCGCGTAATAAATGGAATGATTTATATCCGTTTGGTTTTAGCGACAAAGGCTCGGACTGCGCCGAGTGATTCAGTCGATATGGCGCAACTTCCCGGTGTGGCGCGCCCTTATTGCCGCTTATCCTGATACTAGCCAGCAGTCGAGATAGGTAGAATCGATTAAATATGATGTGTGCAATCTATTTTATTGATGGTGTAAATTTGGCCTGTTTTTACGCCCCGCATGAGTGCGTTGCGCACCATAATGGTTGTCGATATTCACTAAAATCGGGCGGGGCGCGGCTGGGCAGGTTGCAGAGCGATATTTCATGGTATGAAAGTGCAGGGCAATATATGGATAAGCGTGGCTTTTTTATGATTCTGTAAAATATTTTCGCAATGTAGGTGAAGTTGGCATAATTTATTCCCGCCGCTCGCCTGCAATAGCGAAAGATATAAATAAGTTTTTAATAACCAAAAAATATAATTCAATCGAACGACATGGGCGAAATATTGGCGCCGGCGGCTTTATCTGATGCATTACCGCCGGTCGTCAGGCCGCTTAATTAACCGAAACAGCCATCGTAAAATACTATAAAGGGCCCTCGGCTGAGGGCTATTCGTCAATATAACGCCTCAGCTCCTGACCGGTAATTGATCCGCGCGCCGTCAGAATTTGGCGCGCCGTCCCGGCAAACATCACTTGCCCTCCGGCGTTACCGGCTTCAGGACCGAGGTCAATAATCCAGTCGGCCGCCAGCATGGCGTCCAGCGCGTGCTCAACCATAATGACGGTAACCCCTTGCTTAACCAGAGATCGAACCAATGCCAGAAACAGGGTGATATCATTGCCGTGCAGACCGGTGGTCGGCTCATCCAAGATCAAAATATCCAGCTTATCTTCAAGCCGCGCAGCAAGTTTCAATCTTTGCCTTTCCCCTCCAGACAAGGTGGTTGTGGCGCGACCTATCGACAAATGCCCTAATCCGACGCGCGACAGGCGCGTCAGCGCCGACTCGATGGGTAAATCATTTGATGCCGCAAACGCCTTTGCCTCATCGACCGACATGGCGAGAACATCGGCAATGGTTTTTTCTCTGTAAAGGTAACCGAGCGCCTGCTGGTTAAAACCTGAGCCGCCGCACGCCTCGCACTCCGACTGGGTGCTGTCAAGGAAGGCGAGTTCAGTAGAGATGACGCCTTGCCCCCGGCATACCGGACAGGCGCCCCGCGACGATGACGTGAACCAACCGCGGCTAACGTGATTTTCCTGGGCGAAGCCGTCGCGGATGCTATCCATGAATCCCATGTAGGTCGCGACGCTGGATGAGATGCTGCCGCGCACTGGCTTTTGGTCAATCAGCAGCGCCGTGGGCGCCTGCATGCGAATTTCCTGCACCAGAGAGCTTTTGCCTGAACCGGCGATGCCGGTTAAAACCGTGAGCAGACCCCGAGGAATGTCGACGGAGATCCCCTTTAAATTATGCAGCCGCGCATGGCGTATGGCTATCGATCCGTGCTCGGGTAAGCGGCATTGACCAAAGGCGCGCGGCCTGCACAGATAGCGGCTGGTCGGCGTCTCGCTGGCGAGAAAATTTTTCATCGGACCGGCAAATAAGATTCGTCCTCCATTTTCCCCTGCGCCGGGTCCCATCTCGACAACAAAATCGGCAATGTTGATTAAATCGGGATCGTGCTCAACGACCAAAACCGTATTGCCTTTGTCGCGCAACCGCTGGAGTATGTCGGCCAGATGTCGGACATCGCGGGGATGAAGACCGGTAGACGGCTCGTCCATGATATAGGTGAAGCGGGTCAGAGAGCTGTTAAGGTGTCGAACCATCTTGATTCGCTGCGCCTCACCGCCAGACAGGGTAGGCGTGGGACGCGCTAATTGCAGATATCCCAGTCCCAGATCCAGCATGGTAGCCAACAGTACGTTGAGATTTTCAATCGCCGGCGCGATCGCCGGCATATCCCAACCCTTTACCATATCTGATAGTTTGTCTATGGACAGGCGACTGAGATCATCGATGTTGTGTCCGTTAATGCGACATTTCAACGCCGCCTCATTCAGCCTCGCCCCGCCGCATGCCGGACAGGTGGTTTGCCGAATAATTCGGGCAAGATCGTCAGCGTAACGTTTTTTGAATGTTTCATTATCGTGGCCCAAAAACATGCGCTTGAAACGATGAACGATCCCCTCGTATTTTGCTGTCGCGTACCAGCCCGGCGGCGGGGATTGCAGCGGCGCCGGTTCGGCGTAAAGCAAGGTGTTGAGTTGTTCCGGCGTATAGTCGCGCAGTTTCATATCGGCATCAAAGAGTCCGGTGCGCTTATACCATTTCCAATACCAGGTGCCCGGCGCATAGCCGCGGAAGGTGAATGCTCCCTCGTTGATTGATTTATCGAGATCGATAAGTTCATCGACATCAAATTCGCTGGCCACGCCCAGCCCCTTGCAGCGCGGGCACATCCCCGTTGGGTCGTTAAATGAAAAAACGGGCGAATAGCCGACGAAAGGAACGCCGACGCGCGAGAAAATAAGACGCAGCAGCGAAGAGGCGTCGGTAGCGGTGCCGACGGTCGAGCGATTATTGGTGCCGATGGCTTTCTGATCGATGATGATCGCCGTGGAAAGGCCGGTAATCAGATCCACCTGCGGTATCCCGGCATGCGGAAGACGGTTACGAACATAGCTTGGGTAGGTAAAATTCAGCTGCCGCTGAGATTCGGCCGCCAATACGCCGAATGCCAGCGATGATTTCCCTGATCCGGAGACGCCGGTGAAAACGGTAATTTGCCCGACGGGGATGGCGACAGAAACGCCCTGAAGATTATTCTGTGTTGCATTAACGACTTTAATCCACTGCAAAACGGAGTCCTTTTCACCTTTTTCGTATCGGCTAAGCGAAAGTGAAATGAAAATATACTTTGTTATTATAGGTTAAGAATTTCAGCCAATATGAATATTTAGCATTCAGCGTCGTGCGGTTCTGCTGTCTGCAGCCAAAGAGGAGCATCATCAGATTTAGCGTTGCGCGGTGCGCCGCTTAACCGACGCACCGTACGGCATGAGAATTAAAAATTGAAATCTGCGGACAACATATAGGACATATTGATCGCTTTGCCGTTGGTTACCCAACTGCCGGACTGTTTGTCATCCGACGCTTTCACTTCCCCGGCGATGTTGAAGCGTTTGCTGATCGGGTAGTTGGCGCCCAGCGCAACGTATTTGTAGCGGGTGTTCTGGAAGACTTCGCCGTCTTCGGGACGGGCGTTGTATTTGCGATAATGACCGACACCGCTGTGCAGGGTGGTGGTCAGACTATTGTCCCAGTTATGCCAGATGCCGATGCTGGTACTCCAGTCCTGATCGCTGATATTTCCCCACTGTTTACGTTCCAGCTTGCCTTCGCTGTAGCGGCTGCGCAACCAAACGCCGGTATTGTCCGTGATGATATATTGCAGACCCGGCTCAATTTCATTGGTGATCACGTCGGTGTCGTTGACCCAATCCGCGCCGGCGGAACGCTTGTGTTGCAGATCCTGATAAAAATAGCCGAACATGGATAAACGATCCGTCAGGCGATAGGTTCCGTATAACTTGTAGCGCAACTGCCAGCGTTCATTCAGCGATTCGCTGCCGACCAACAGCTCCGCCCCGACATCGCCCCGGCCAATCTGGTGATTGTAGCCGAAAATCAGTTGGGTGCGCTGGGTTTGCTCCTCATATTTCTGGCTGGTAAAGCTGCCCTGATATTCGGTTTCCCGGGCGTTATAAAAGGCCAGATACCAGGAGGGAAGGCTATCGTGGCGCAATACGGCCTGCGACAGAACAAAATTATCGGCGCCGTCATGCGTAGTATTGTTTTTCCAGTTGGTATCGGTAATTTCCAGTTTACTTTTGATATTGCCGTGCACTTTGCCGCCGTGAGGGTAGGACGATTGGGTCGTCGTCCACATCGTCTGCTCATTCAGATAGGACCAGGGATTTACCCCGATGACCGTACCTTCATCGTTGCGCATTATATCCATCGCCGCTTGAGCGGTCATGGGTAATACAGCAACGGCAAACAGCGCCCATTTTTTAGAGATGATCTTTTTCATAAATAATTCCCTTGCGAATGGCTATCGCAATAAAGTGAGAAATAAAGCGACGTGGTGATTAAAAACGCCGAATATGCAAATCGCGAGTATCGATATTGCTCTTAGGCGCGCTGATCGCCCATTTCTTACCGGAAATATGGTACATGCGCGTACTAAAGGCGATATTGTCGTTGATGTAGAACACGGCAATAGAGTCCTCAATAATCACTTTCAGATTAATATTGTCGGACAATGGCGTCTCTATCCCCATTTCAGGTTTACGGTTGGGGAGATCGTTTATTCCCGCAGTATAGAAAAGCACTTTATTGGTCTTTTTATTAAAAACCACGTTGAGCGGCGCATTCTGCGGATTATCGTCATCCATGCCGAAACTGAAAATGGCGCCGTCGCCGCTGACCGATAAATTACCGGAAATTTCGGTGGTGCCGGTTAATGGCGAAAATACCTGACTGCTGATCTCGCCAAATGATGCGGTGCTATTATCCGTCAGCAACGGATGCAGTGGGTTGGACAGCGGCGCTTTTTGCGCAAAGACATCGGTTATTTCCTGCGGTAATTTGGTTTTTAGCTGACCATCGTCCGCCACGGTTAATTCATGGGCGATAAGATTGCCGGCCCAATCAATGTTGCCGCTATTATCTTCACCGGCTTTGGTCGGCACCCAGCCAAAAACAAACAGACGATTGTTTTGTTCAACCAGCTTGCCTGCATATAATCCGGCGCCGTCGAAATAGAAGTTTTTCGGCTTGACGAAGGGCCCATTGGGGGATTCCGCCATGCGATATTGCGTCAGACGATGCGGCCACTGGTCGCTAAAGCTGAGATACCAACGACCGTTAAAATAGACCAGCGTCGGGCATTCCAGATTGGCGTCATAGCTTGTGGTATCGTTGCGGAACAGCACTCCTTCATCTTTCCAGGCGGTCAAGTCGGTCGACGTATATTTGACGATCACGCCGACGCCATTCTGGCGGGTGGTAATCAGCATCCAGTAACGCTGCTCTTGCGGGATATAGACGACGTGCGGATCGCGAAAATCATTCGCCCGGTAGTTTTCCCCAGGAAGAAAGGTATCTTTCGGGTGCTTGGTCCAGTTGCGCATATCGGCACTGGTGGCATGCATAATCGATTCCGCCGGATACACATTCTGATTATGCGCGGTATACCAGGCGTGATAAGTTTCGCCGGCCTTGATGACCGAGCCCGTGCCTAATAACAGTTCAGGACTATTGACGTCGTTAATATAGGGAATAACTTCGCCCAGATTTTGGTAGTGATATAAATTACCGGTCGATAATAAATGAAACGCGTGCACGCCAAGATCTTTTCCGCCTCGAATATCATTAAGATGAAAAATATAGAATTGATTATTTTCAGAATAGGGCATCGGGTCGCCAATATAAGAACCAGGCACGCGTGGATAAAAGGCATTGACTTCATGATGAACGCCAGCACTGCTGTTTTTAACCGCCGGCGGCTGATCATTAGTGGCGGCCGATGTGCTGCAGGCGGTGTTCAATGACGTTATTAACAGCATTAGAATGGCCGTTGTTATTTTATTTGGTTTAAACATGGTGATCTCTCTTACGGAAATATTTTTTCACATGAGTGGATGCATCAAAAACTGTATTCGACACCGACGATAGTAAAGGGGTTCCATGAATGCCCGTCATTGGTCCATTGGCCGTTTGATTTGGTGAATTGCGCCTTAAATTCACCGTAAAGACGTAAATTATCGACAATCGGATAGCTGGCGGTGGCGCCGATGAAATTGTATTTTCCGTGGTAAAACACTTCCGATTTATTAGCATTATTATAAATTTTGTCGTTGCCAATACCGACATATAATGAGGTCAATAGGGGATACCAGTTCCGCCAGAATCCGGCGGTCACTTTCCATTCCTCTTCAATAATATTGCCCCAGGACTGACGAACCTGCTTCTCCCAGGAGTAATAAGGGCGAATAAAAAGGCCTAAATCAGGATTAACTTTGTATTGCAGCGCGGGTTCCATTTCCATGATATGGTGTTCCAGATCGCCGTTCCCTGAGTCATTACTTTGCGGTTGATATTCACGGAATATATAACCGGACAGGGACCATTTATCGGTGAAGCGCGATTCTCCCCACAGTTTTAGTCGGCCCTTCCAACGTTTGCTTGCGCTCTCGGTGCCGCCCAGAACTTCCACTCCCCAGTTGCCGCGGTAAAATTCGTTAATTTTGCCGACGTACATTTCGTTAATGGTATTGGTGTTGCCGTAATCCTGATTGGAGAATTGACCGCTGTAGCTGTCTTCGCGGGCGTTCCAGTAGCCGAAATACCAGCCTGGTAATTCATCATGGCGCAGCCATGCCTGAATCAACGCCAATTTAAATTTGCCGCCGTTTTTGGTGTTATTTTTCCAGCGCGTGTCGTCGATTTCAATTTTACTGCCAATATTCCCGTGCAGGCCGCCGGCATCCAGCGAACTGTCAACCGTGTTCCAGTGAACCGACTGTTGCTCCTGAGATAGGCGGGCGATATCCACATTATCTTCCTGCGCGTCGCTTGTCGTTGTCGCTTGCCCGGTCGTACCCAGCGACGCGACGCCCCATTGACTGGCGCTGATATCGCTGGACGACCATTTTTGTTCTGTTTCTTTGGCGCTTTCGGTTGCCGCCGCAGCCTGACCTGCAAACAGCGCAAGCGAAATACAGAGATATGTATTTTTCATCACGTATCGGTCTCATCATTATTAGTGGGTGACACACATTCGCTTCTGTTTTAAGTAAATTGTGCGAGTTAACGTTAACATTCGAAGGTGAAGTTGAAGAAGATGGCGGATGGCAGAATTCTGATGTTAATCACAATAGTTAACGTTAACATTAGTGTTATGAGATCGGCGTCATGTTTATCATCAAAAACCGGTTCTTTGCATGGCAAACGGCATGAATATAATAAATCACCGGGGATAAGGCAGATAGACTGGCGGTACCTCAAGTTGCCTGTGTTGACCGCGTGACTCGCTCCCTCCCAAAATAGAGGTAACGCCGCGGCTTGGCCTTGAATCGGGTTACTCTGTTGTTGCCAACCAGGCAAGGAAATAAAGGACGATATGGCTTCTTTAAAAGATGTGGCAAAGCTGGCGAATGTTTCATTGATGACGGTATCGCGGGCGTTGAACAGCCCGGAAAGTTTGAAGCCGGAAACCTATCAACGCGTTAAACAGGCGATCGAAGCGCTGAACTATGTGCCAGACCTGTCGGCGAAAAAAATCCGCGGCGCCAGAGCCACGCCGAAAACCATCGGCGTACTGGCGTTGGATACCGTGACCACGCCGTTTTCCGTTGAAATGACCTTGTCGATCGAAGAAACGGCGCGCGCTCACGGCTGGAACAGCTTCGTGGTCAATATGTTCATGTCCGACTGCGTGGATGATATCGTCGATTTATTGTTGTCGCATCGACCTAGCGGGATTATCTATACCACCATGGGGCTGCGTTCGGTGCCGGTACCGAAAAAGCTGCTGACTTTACCCTGCGTACTGGCGAACTGCGAAAGCGAGCAGGGCGGCGTGGCCAGTTATATACCGGATGATGAACAGGGCGCGTATGACGGCGTACGCGCCTTGCTTGAGGCCGGCTACCGTAAACCGCTGTGTATTCATCTGCCGCTGGAGAGGCTGGCCAGCGCCCGGCGGCGGCGGGGGCTTGAACGCGCCTGCCGTGAGTTTTCTCTCGACCCCGAACAGGTATGGCAGCATCATATGCGGCTCGGCGACGAGTATTACTTCGATGCCGTGACGATTATCGAACAGTATCTTGAACGCGGCAAACCGCGGTTTGATTCGGTGGTGTGCGGCAATGACAGAATCGCGTTTCTGGTTTATCAGACCTTGCTGTCGAAGGGCATTCGCATCCCGCAGGACGTCGCGGTTCTCGGGTATGACAACCTGGTCGGCATCGGCGATCTTTTCCTGCCTGGGTTAACCACCGTGCAGCTCCCGCATTATGAAATCGGCAGGCAATCCACGCTGCACATCATCAATGGTCTGGAACATACCGACGTCAGCAAAATAGCCAGCCCGCTGCTGCTGCGCGACTCACTGTAGCCAATGGATCTGACGTGAGGACGAGGCGTCAGGATGGCCGGATATTGTACCGATAAGCATCTTATATGCCGCTTATCGTCCTTTTCGCCTTGCTCCTATATGTTTTTTCAAGCTGATTTCTTATGCTGACATAGCACGTTTCTCGGCGAGGGTGCTCTGCCGTGGTGAGTGCGCGGCGCCTGATGATTTTCGCATCATGGCGCTATTTGTCTGATTTACATACCGACAGTCAGGAGTATGCGTGAAAAGGAGAAAGGAAGTATGCGGATGGATCGCGTTAAAAAAAACGTCATCGGCAAGCTGGCGACATTTCTGGTGGTGATGTGCGGTTTTGCCTGGGTAACGCCGACGTATGCGGAAACACCGGTACAGGCTCACGGACAGTTATCCATCGCCAGCGGAAAACTGGTGGATGCGCACGGCAACGCAGTACAGCTGCGGGGGATGAGTTCGCATGGTCTGCAATGGTACGGAAAGTTCGTCAATCAGGATGCACTGAAATGGCTGCGTGACGACTGGGGAATCTCGGTATTCCGGCTGGCGATGTATACCGCGGAGGATGGTTATATCACCGACCCTTCTGTGGCCGCCAAAGTGAAAGAGGCGGTAGAGGCGGCTCAGCGTCTTGGTCTGTACGTCATTATCGACTGGCATATTTTGTCCGACGGCGATCCGAATAAATATCAAGCGGAGGCGAAGGCTTTCTTTAATGAAATGGCCGAACGGTACGGTAATTCGCCGAACGTAATTTATGAGATCGCCAACGAGCCCAACGGCGGCGTGACCTGGAACGATCGGATTCGGCCTTATGCCCTGGCCTTGACCCAGACGATAAGGGCGAAAGATCCCGATAATCTCATTCTGGTCGGCACCGGTAGCTGGAGTCAGGATATTCAGGACGCCGCCGATAATCCGTTGCCGGACGCGAATACCATGTATGTCCTGCACTTTTATGCCGGAACGCATAAATTATCCTTACGTAAACGGCTTGATTACGCTCAGAAACGAGGCGCGCCTATTTTTGTCAGCGAATGGGGAACCAGCGAAGCGGCGGGAGATAAGGGCCCTTATCTGGCGGAATCCCGAGTTTGGCTTGATTATCTTAACGAGCGCGGCATCAGTTGGGTGAACTGGTCGCTGTCGGATAAGGCGGAGATTTCCTCTGCGCTAGCGCCCGGCGCGAATCCGGCCGGGGGCTGGACGGACGCCGACCTGACCGCCTCGGGGCAATTCGTCAGAAAGCGCATCCTCGGCGAGGAGGACAGCATCGGAACAGAAGCGGACGCCGCCGCTCCTCAGGTGGTGTTGCAATATCTCAATCGAAGCAGCGATCCGGCCGATAATGCGATCCGTCTGGCCTTCAACATTAAAAATACCGGCAGCAGTACACTCAATCTCGGCGATCTGAAAGTGCGTTACTATTTCAATGATGAGGGTAAAACAACCGATCAGCACTACGTAGATTGGGCCAATATCGGCGCCGACAAGGTTGGCGTAACGACGCAAGCGTTGCCCGCCGGCGGCGAACAGGTTAATCGCTATGTGGAGATCGCTTTCAGCCGCGATGCCGGCGAGATCCCGGCCGGCGGAGAGTGCGGTGAGGTGCAAATACGTATTCATCCCGCAGACTGGAGCGACTATGATGAAACCAATGATTATTCCTATCGGGGCGACGTCACCACGTTTACCGATTGGGATAAGATGACCGTCTATCATAAAGGCGCGTTGATTTGGGGACGCGCGCCTTAACGCCCGGTTCTAACCGACTTGGCCGTTTATCCGCGTTAAGACATTGTGTCGAGGAAAAGCAAGTCTGCCAGAATGAACCGCAGGGATGCGGTGCGGTAAGCGCGTTTTGATTGCCAACGCATGGCGTAAGGGGAGCCCTATGTTAAATCCATGGGCTCGCTATTCTGACGGCGTAACCAGCGCTCGCGCGACAGCCGATATAGCATTACTGACCTGAGCGGATGTCCCGCCGGTACGCGCGGGTAGTCGAAATCGTCGGCGGTGTCGTGCGTCATGTCCAGCTTGCTCATGACCCGGCGTGACTTAACGTTGGCGGCGACGGTGATGGCGACTATCTCATCCAGCTTCAACCGCGTAAAACCGAATGCCAGCGAAGCGCGAGCGGCTTCCGGCGCGTAGCCTTTGCCCCAAAATTTGCGGGCGATGCGCCAGCCTATTTCGACGGCGGGCGCAAAAGGCGCATCGTAGCCAATCCGCACCAGCCCCGTCGTCCCGATGAATTCGCTCGTGGTTTTATCCTCCAGCGCCCAAAAGCAAAAACCCTGTGCCGTCTGGTGCGCGATTTGCCGGTCAATCCATGCGTTACTGTCGTCCGCCGTGGGCAGCGGAAGAAGAAACGCCATCGCCTGCGGATCGGCGCAAATCGCGGCGAAGTCGCCGCGATCCGCCGCCTGCCATGGGCGCAGGATCAATCGTTCGGTTGACAGGGTTTGCCGCATTTACATCCTCTCTTTCGTTCGCCGCCGATTGTCTGGCGGTCATTCATTGACGCTGATGTCATGTTTTTTCAGCAACCCTCGCAACTGATGATAAGTCAGCCCCAGTAACTCCGCCGCTTTACGCTGATTGAAGCGCGATTTTTCCAACGCCTGCGCCAGCAAGCTCCGCTCCTGGGCGCGTTGCCACTGTTTCATATCCAGCGGGAAATCCGGTAATTCGCTTGTCTGCGCGGCGCGCGCGTTGCTCCCTGGCGGCGTCATTTTGCGAAACGGATTAATAATAATGGTATTTAATGGCGCGTCGCTACCGCCGTGTCGATAGACCGAACGTTCGACCACATTTTTTAATTCACGAATATTGCCCGGCCAGGGATAGGCGCACAGCATGTCGCGCGCATGCGGGGTGAAACCGGGGAACAGAGGAAGGTGCAGTTCGCGGCACATCTGAATGGCGAAATGTTCGGCCAGCAACATGATGTCTGGCTGACGCTCACGCAACGGCGGCAGTTGAACGACATCGAATGCCAGCCGGTCCAGGAGATCGGCGCGGAATTGTCCGCTGGCCGCCAGCGCCGGCAGATCGTCATTGGTGGCGCATACCAGGCGGACGTCCACCTGCAGCGATTGACCGCCGCCAACGCGTTCCAGTACGCCATACTCAATGACGCGTAATAGCTTTTCCTGCACCAGCATGGGCGCGGTGGCCAGCTCATCAAGGAACAAGGTTCCGCCGTCGGCACGTTCGAACCGTCCCAGATGGCGTTTCTGCGCGCCGGTAAACGCGCCGGCTTCGTGACCGAACAGTTCCGAATCCAGCAGATTTTCATTCAGTGCGGCGCAGTTCAGGGAAACGAATGGGCCTTGCCAACGGGGAGAGAGGTAGTGGAGACGGCTGGCGATCAGCTCTTTACCGGTGCCGCGTTCGCCAATCACCAGCACCGGCTTGTTAAGCTGCGCCAACTGTGACACCTGTTCCAGCACTTCAAGAAAACTGTTTGCTTCGCCCAGTAGATTTTCTTTGTCCCGCGCCATCAATATTCACCGTGTTATTTTTACCAATAGTTGGTTTATTTGACTAATCTATCGGGTATTGAAAAATAATCAAAACTTTTCGCTCTATATTTTTCAATGAGTTATATGTCGATAAAAATTGGCATGCTTCTTGATATAGCCTTGTCGGTATCAGTATAGCCACTCATCGTCGGCAATTGGCCGGGGGTGATAATAAATCAGGCGTGTTCAAACGCTGGAAATCATTAAGAGGATTGGATTATGGGTATTTTTTCTCGTTTTGCCGACATCGTTAACGCCAACATCAATTCACTGCTGGATAAAGCCGAAGATCCACAGAAGCTGGTCAGGCTGATGATTCAGGAAATGGAAGATACGCTGGTGGAGGTTCGTTCTACATCGGCCCGCGCGCTGGCGGAAAAGAAACAGATCGCCCGCCGTATTGAACAGGCTCACACGCAGCAGGCGCAATGGCAGGAAAAAGCCGAGCTGGCGCTGCGTAAAGACAAAGACGATCTGGCCCGCGCCGCGTTGATTGAAAAACAGAAGCTGACGGATCTGATTGCGGTATTACAGCACGAAGCGGAAAACGTGGAAGAAACGCTGGATCGCATGAAACGCGAAATCGGCGAGCTGGAAAATAAACTGAGCGAAACCCGCGCCCGTCAGCAGGCGCTGACACTGCGTCATCAGGCGGCGTCTTCGTCACGTGATGTACGCCGTCAGTTGGATAGCGGTAAGCTGGACGAGGCAATGGCGCGGTTTGAGCAATTCGAACGGCGTATTGATACCATGGAAGCCGAAGCGGAGAGCGTCGGTCTGGGTAAGCAAAAATCGCTGGATCAGCAATTTGCCGAACTGAAAGCGGATGATGAAATCAGCGCGCAACTGGCGGCGCTTAAAGCTAAAGTAAAACCAGCAGAATAACCGGGTTGGCCGCCGTCAACCTTGGCGGCGCCATACGACGACCGGTAAACATAATAATTAAGGAGATACGATGAGTGCTTTGTTTCTCGCCATACCGCTGACCATTTTTTTGATTTTTGTGGCGCCGATATGGCTTTGGCTGCATTACAGTCAGCGTAAGCAAAACAATGCTCAACTGGGACAAGGCGACATGCAGCGTTTAACGAAACTGACGGAAGATGCCCGCCGTATGCGCGAACGTATTCAGGCGCTGGAAGAGATTCTGGATGCAGAACATCCGGACTGGAGAAAATCCTAATGAAAAATACATGGTCAGGTAAAACCTTATACCGCATACCGGAAGAAGGGATGCTGAAAGGTGTCTGCGCGGGGTTGGCTCGCTACTTCGACGTGCCGGTTAAATTGCTGCGCGTTATTGTGGTGCTGTCGATGTTTTTCGGCCTGTTCGTCTTTACCATCATTGCCTACGTCGTCCTGACTTTTATGTTGGATCCGGCGCCGGCGGACAGCGTTAATGATCGGCCTGCATCCCGGACGCCTAATCAGGTGCTGAACGAAGCCGATGCCATGCTAAACGCCAGCGAACAGCGATTGCGCAATATCGAACGCTACGTCACTTCAGATACCTTTGGCGTAGAGAATCGTTTTCGCCAGCTTTAATCCTGAACCGCGACTTTGCTTTGTCCGCGGCGCCGATATGATCTGTCTGTCGAGACGATAACATCGGCGCCGCGCCTGCGCTTTCCGCCATCGACGGCCGCGACGCCTGATTTGTGAGTTATCCTTAATTCGTGTACAACCGCATCATTCGTTTCAACTAATAATAAGGTGTTTCATGGATGATTCATGGTTTGTGATCGGCTTTGTTATTTTGCTGATCTACGCCTTTTTGATGCCGTTTGCCGTATGGGCGGCGTACAAACGCAGTGCCCATAACCAACGGCAGACCGAGCGGCTGGAAAAGACCGTCGCACAGTTACAGCTCGCGCTGACCCGCGTTTCGGATCGGGTCGCACAACTGAAACCCAAGACGACGTCATCCGCGGAATGGCGAGGTGCGCAGGCCACCGGCGCCGACCGGGTTACGCCGGTAACGGCGTCAATCGCGGCTCAGAGCGTCCGCCCGACGGCGCAACCGCGCGCCGATGTGGATATCATACCGTCGACCGCCGCTGAGGCGGACGGCAAGGGTGGAGATGAGTCCTCCGCAGCGAGTAAATCGCATGCCGGGCTGTTATCTTCGTTGGCCGGTTGGTTGCTACAGGGGAATCCGCTGGCCAAAATCGGTATTTTGCTGCTGTTCTTCGGCCTGGCGTACCTGATGAAGTACACCATTGAACACGATATGCTGGCGATCGAATGGCGCCTCGGTATCGCGGCATTCATCGGCGGCGGACTGCTGTCGTTCGGCTGGTGTTTGCGGCATAAACAGCGGTTGTATGCCTTGATCTTGCAGGGCGGCGCGATCGGGGCGCTGTATATCACGGTATTTGGCGCGTTTCGGCTTTATCTGCTGTTGCCTTACACGCCGGCTTTCGGCCTGCTGTTGGTCATCTGCGCCGCCAGCGTCGGGCTGGCGGTGTTGCAGCGTTCACTTAGCCTGGCCATGTTGGCCAGCACCGGCGGCTATCTGGCGCCGATCCTACTGTCGGACGGCGGCGGTAGCCATGTTGTACTGTTTTCCTATTATCTGCTGCTGTCGCTCGGCATTCTGGCGATCAGCGCGCGTCAGTCATGGCGGGAGCTAAATCTGCTGGGGCTGATTTTTACCTTTGGCATGGCGGTTATCTGGGGGGCGGAGCACTATCAGCGGGACCACTACCTCAGCAGTCAGCTATTCCTGATTGTCAATATCCTGATATTCGGCGTGGGCGCGCTGCTGTTTTCCCTGCGCCATCAGCCGGTGGGCAAACAGATTGTCGATGGCGTTTTACTCTTTGCGCCGCCGCTAATCGGGTTCGGCATTCAATACCAGATTACGCAGCCTTGGACATTTGGTCCGGCGTTGTCGGCTCTGGGCTATGGGGTGTTTTACCTGGCGCTGGCAATGCATACCCGGCGCGACATTCCGCGTATGGGACGGTTTTCATTGGCGCTGGGCGGGTGTTTTCTAACGCTGTCGGTGCCGCTGGCTTTTTCCGTGCAGTGGACCTCAATGACCTGGCTACTGGAAGGGCTGTGCGTATCCTGGGCCGGGCTGTACCAAAATCAACGCCGTCTGGGCTGGAGCGGCGCGGGCATCATGCTGCTGGGCGTGATGTCCGCCGCGTCCGCGCTGTTTTTTGACTCGCTATCGGCGACGTCATTTCTGTTTATCGCCGGCATCATGGCGATCGTCGCCCTGTGCGCCAGTTATTGCTGGCGGCGCCATCAGCAGGTGGAAACCTATTGGCGCGGGTTTAGCCGCGGATTCTTTATTCTCGGCATGGCGAGTTGGTTTGGCTGGCTGCTGTTTGCGGTCGACCAGGCGCTGGATGCTTATAGTTATGCCTTGGCGTTCGACAGTGCGGCGCCGCTGAGCGTTTGGCGCCGGCAGGCCTTGCTCTATCCGCCGTTGGCGCTGCTTGGCGTCGCGGCGTCGGCGCTCGTCTGGCATGTCGCGGGCCGACGTTTAAGCTGGCCGGCGCTGCGCCACAGCTGTTGGCTGCTGTGGGGGACCATGCTGCCGGTATTGTTGGATCTGGCTAATTCAAGCCATTTCCCGTTGCTGAACGTCGGTGAACAATTGATGGCGCTGGCGAGTTGGCTGGCCGGTTTCGCCATCGCCTATTGGCTGCTTTACCGCAATGAAAATACGCTGTCATTGCGGATGGCGCAGGGACTTCATCTGACGCTGTTCTGGATGTTGATCGGTTTTCTGTTTTTGCTGGCATCTCAGTATCTGTATCCCTTGGTTCCGGCCTCGGTGGAGGAAGGGCGACCGGTGCTGACGTTTAGCCTGCTGTCGCTCATCATTTTTGTCCTGGCGCTGCCGGCGCGCCATCGCTTGTGGCCGATGAAGCGCCGGGCGGCGCTGTATAATCGAATCGGCCTGGTGCCGCTGGTCGCCGTTTTGTTCACGCTGTTGTGCGCCGCCAATCTCATGGACGGACAGATAGCCTGGTCTGCGGGGAAGGCGTTTTATTTTCCTTTGCTTAACCCGCTGGACGCCGCCATGGCGCTGGGCGTTGCCGCATTGATCCTCTGGTATCGGCGCCTGCTGGCAGCGCCTGCGGCGAATACCGCCCTGCAAGGGCAATGCCGGTTGGCGCTGTGGGGATTGAGTTTCTGGTTGCTGAACGGCCTGCTGTTGCGATCGCTGGCCTGGTATGGACAACTTCCCTGGTCGGTCGACGCGCTGTGGGATTCTCGTTTGGCGCAAACCACTTTTGCGCTGGTGTGGACGTTATCCGCGCTGGTCGGCATGCTGTGGTCGACACGCCGCCAGCGAAGAGGCGGCTGGCTAGCCGGCGCATTGTTGCTGGGGGTGACTATCCTCAAACTCTTTGTGGTGGACAGCGCCGGCGGCGGCGGACTGGCGCGCGCGGTGGCCTTTATTGGCGTCGCGCTCCTGATTCTGATCGTCGGCTATTTTGCGCCATTGCCGCCTAAACGGCGGTCAAGCGCCGAGTAAAATCAAAAGACACATTACATAGGAGCGATGGTTTATCCAATGAAGCGATTACAGCATGAGATTAATTCACTGGTTAACCGCGGTGTGGATCGCCATCTGCGGCTGGCCGTTACCGGATTGAGCCGTAGCGGAAAAACCGCCTTTATTACGGCATTCGTCAACCAATTGTTGAATGTGCACAGCGGCGCGCATTTACCGCTGTTTTCCGCCGTGCGGGAAGGTCGATTGCTGGGCGCGAAGCGCGTGCCGCAACGCGATCTCGGCATTCCGCGCTTCGCTTATGATGAAGGTATGGCCGCGCTATACGGCGCGCCGCCCCGTTGGCCGACGCCGACGCGCGGCGTAAGCGAAATCCGGCTGGCGCTGCGTTACCGCTCTAATGATTCGCTGTTGCGGCACTTTAAAGATACCTCCACCCTTTATCTGGAGATTGTAGACTATCCCGGCGAATGGCTGTTGGACTTGCCGCTGCTCGAACAGACCTATCTGAGCTGGTCACGTCAGATGGCGGGGCTGCTACAGGGCGATCGCGCCGAGTGGGCGAGGCCGTGGCTGACGTTGTGCGCATCGCTCGACCCGCTGGCGCCGGCGGATGAGAATCAGTTGGCGGCGATTGCGCAGGCCTATACCGACTATTTACTGCGCTGTAAGCAGGAGGGATTGCACTTCATTCAGCCCGGACGTTTTGTCCTGCCGGGCGATCTGGCCGGCGCGCCGGTACTGCAATTTTTCCCGTGGCCGCAGGTGGATAAACTGGGGGAAAACAAACTGGCTCAGGCGGACGTCAAGACCAATATCGGCATGCTGCGCCAGCGTTTTGATTATTATTGCCAGTCGGTGGTGAAAGGGTTCTATAAACACCATTTTATCCGTTTTGACCGCCAGATCGTCCTGGTGGATTGTCTGCAACCGCTCAACAGCGGCCTGCATGCCTTTAACGATATGCGCCTGGCGCTGACTCAGCTGATGCAAAGCTTTCATTACGGCAAGCGTACCCTGTTCCGCCGGTTGTTCTCGCCCTGTATCGACAAGCTGATGTTCGCCGCCAGTAAATCGGACCATATTACCGCCGATCAGCATGCGAATCTGGTGTCGTTGCTTCAACAGCTGGTGCAGGAAGCCTGGCAGAATGCCGCGTTTGAAGGCATCAGCATGGATTGCGCCGGTATTGCGTCAGTGCAGTCGACGCAAAGCGGCGTAGTTGAACATCAGGGACAGAAAATCCCGGCATTGAAGGGCCATCGCCTGAGCGACGGCCAACCGCTGACCGTTTATCCGGGGGAAGTGCCCGCCCGGCTGCCCGGCGCCGCATTCTGGCAGGATCAGGGATTTCATTTTGATCAGTTTCGTCCGCGCGACATGACGGTGGACACGCCGTTGCCGCATATCCGTCTGGATACGGTGATGGAGTTTTTATTGGGAGATAAATTGCGATGAACGAACCATTGAAACCGCGCATGACATTCGATCAGGCTTCTCCGGAGCAGGCTGAGCCGCAGTTACGCGCCGGCGTGGCGTTCGATGAACCGCAGGCGCAGCGTTTTGCGCCGGTCAGCCGCGAGCAGGAAGTGCCGGAAGAAGGGGCGGCGGAAGAGGTGGTCAGCGCCGCTCTCCGACCTAAGCGCAGTCTGTGGCGACGCATGGTGATGGCCGGTCTGACGCTGTTCGGCGTCAGCGCCATCGCCCAGGGCGTGCAATCGCTGCATCATTCATGGCTACAGCAGGATTGGATCGCGCTGGGCGGCATAGCCGCCGGCGGTTTGATCGTGGCGGCCGGCGTGGGATCGATCGCCGTAGAATGGCGTCGCCTGTACCGGCTGCGTCAGCGGGCGGAAGAACGGGATATCGCCCGCGATCTGCTGCACAGCCACGGTATCGGCCGTGGACGCGAATTTTGTGAAAAACTGGCCCGGCAGGCGGGATTGGATAACGGGCATCCCGCACTGCAACGGTGGCAGGCGTCACTGCATGAAACGCACAACGATCGTGAAGTGATCGAACTTTACGCCCGTTTGGTTCAGCCGGTGCTGGATAGTCAGGCGCGTCGGGAAATCAGCCGTTCGGCGGCGGAATCGACGCTGATGATCGCGGTCAGTCCGCTGGCATTGGTCGATATGGCTTTTATCGCCTGGCGAAATCTGCGATTGATCAATCGCATCGCATCGCTTTACGGCATTGAGTTGGGCTATTTCAGCCGTATCCGTCTGTTCCGACTGGTGCTGCTGAATATCGCCTTCGCCGGGGCCTCCGAACTGGTGCGGGAGATCGGCATGGACTGGATGTCCCAGGATCTGGCGGCAAGACTGTCGGCGCGCGCCGCTCAGGGCATCGGCGCCGGTCTGCTGACGGCTCGCCTTGGCATCAAGGCTATGGAACTGTGCCGGCCGCTTCCCTGGCTCGACGACAAACCGCGTTTGGGCGATTTTCGTCGTGAGCTGATCGGGCAGGTGAAGGCCACGCTGCAAAAAACGAAATAGCGTCCGTCAGCCGGGATAGATCTGTGCAGCAATCAGGTCCGCTGGTTAAATGGTCGGCCAATTTTTTCTGCCTTCCTTTTCCCCTTCGGCAAGTGATTTTTACGCTATTGCCGCGGCATACGGTCAATCATTTTCATAAACATGACCATGCCGTGGCGGTTGACTGGTGATTGATATTCAACGCGATATAGATAACGTCCTGACGCTTTGCCGGGACGTTATCGTGCTTATCGACGGTCTGTCCGGCAGAAACGTCGATGCGGCTGTCAGCTTTTCCTGACACTTCGCTTCATCCTGCGGAGCTGAAAGGGTATTATCGGTAATTATTGCCCTGTCGCATAAGTTGAAGAAGGTAGTCGTTGATGCGTCTGGAAGTCTTTTGTGAAGACCGTATCGGTCTGACCCGCGAATTGTTGGATCTTCTGGCGTCGCGCAATATCGATTTGCGTGGCATTGAGATTGATCCCATTGGCCGTATTTATCTTAACTTCGCTACGCTGGATTTTGATGATTTCCGTGTATTGATGGCGGAAATCCGACGTATTGAAAGCGTCAGCGATGTGCGAACCGTCGCCTTTATGCCTTCAGAGCGGGAACACCGCGCGCTGAGCGCGTTATTGGAGTCAATCCCTGAACCGGTATTCTCCCTTGATATGAAAGGCAAGATTGAGCTGTCTAATCCTGCCGCCGTCGCGCTGTTTGATACTGAGGCAGGAAAGCTGCGCAATCTGACCATCTCGCATCTGGTGGCCGGGTATGATTTTTCCGAGTGGCTGGAGCAGGGGAGCCAGACGGTCACCCAGCGCGCGGTGATCCGCGGACAGGATTTTCTGCTGGAAATCATGCCGATCCATCTGGAAGACGATGCGGGTAAGAAAGCGACGGCCGGCGCGCTGGTGATGCTTAAATCCGCCGTGCGGATGGGGCGGCAGTTACAGGATTTATCAATCAATGACGACAGCGCGTTTGAACATATGGTGGCGGTCAGCGGCAAGATGCGTCAGGTGGTCGAACAGGCGCGTAAGCTGGCGATGCTGGATGCGCCGTTGCTGATCGTGGGCGAAACCGGCACCGGCAAAGATATGCTGGCGCGAGCCTGTCACTTGCGCGGGCCGCGCGGCAAGCAGCCTTTTCTGGCGCTGAATTGCGCCGCGCTGCCGGATGAAGTAATGGAAAGCGAACTTTACGGTCATGCGCCGGGCGCCTATCCGAACGCCCTGGAAGGCAAAAAGGGCTTTTTTGAACAGGCTAACGGCGGTTCGGTGCTGCTGGATGAAGTCGGCGAAATGTCGGCGCAGATGCAGATTAAACTGTTGCGCTTCATCAATGACGGCACCTTCCGTCGGGTGGGCGAAGATCATGAGCTCCATGTGGATGTGCGCATTATCTGCGCGACGAAAAAAAATCTGTTGGAAATGGTGCAACGCGGTGAATTTCGCGAAGATCTCTACTATCGCCTTAACGTCCTGACGCTGACGCTGCCGCCCTTGCGTGAACGTCCGGCGGATATCATGCCGCTGACGGAGCTGTTTGTCTCGCGTTTTGCCGATGAGCAGGGAGTTCCCCGGCCAAAACTGGCCGCCGATCTGCGTCAGATGCTGCCGGAGTATGGCTGGCCGGGTAATATCCGCCAGCTTAAAAATGCGGTCTATCGTGCGTTGACCCAGCTGGCTGGGCATGAGCTGCGTATGCAGGATATTGAACTGCCGAGTTTCTCGGTGGCGACCCCGCAAAACGAAGAGCAGCTGGAAGGATCGCTGGACGATATCAGCAAACGCTTTGAGCGCTCGGTACTAACCCGGTTATATCAAACCTATCCCAGCACGCGTAAATTGGCGAAACGCCTAGGCGTATCACACACCGCGATTGCCAATAAACTACGAGAATATGGGCTCAGCGCTCGCAAGGTTGTCGGCGATGAGGACGAACCATCTTAGTTTGACCGCGCCCCAAGGGCAAAGGCGCCGCGCGGGCCGGCCGTAACAAACGAATGATTAGGCCATGGGGTGATGTTTTCGCTGCCCATCATGTCCACTGGGAATGGCGGCATTTTGCAGCCGCTTCCCGATAATCAGCCGGTTTCTGGCGATGCCGTCAAACGCGTCATATTCGCTATTGCAGCAGGACAACCAACGCCCCAGGCTTTCCTGGGATTCCTGTGCGGCGTCGACAAGTTGTGGAATAGCATCGGTGCGGCAAGGGCGAATAAGAAAGCGGGGCGTCGATAAAGACAACATGTATCGCCTAGATGAATAATAACGCCTGTCCGCAAACCGTCGTATTGGTTCAGGTAGGAAATTCAAGTTTAGACAGTGCGTCCAACCGCGCTTTATCCTGCGCGTCGTTCGGCATATATACCAGCATGCGATCGCCGTTGTTTGACGCGGTCCACCAATTGATCTGACGCAACGAGATAGTGCCCAGCGTCGGGTGATGGAAACGCTTTACCTTGTCGTTAACGCCCTGAATTTCGTAGCACTGTTGCCAAAGTTGGCGAAAAGTGTCCGATTCAAGGTAGCGCTGCAACTGGGCTTGCCATACCGGGTCTTCGCTGTGCTCGGCCATTCGCGCTCGAAACATGGCCACCATGTGGTGCAGAAATTCATGCAAATCCACCAGTCTGGCTTGCCAGTCAACATTGTTGAACGCCTGATAGATGCAGTTGCGATCTTCCGGTGGAATGCGCGCCAGATCGATGTTCAGCAGTCGGCACCAGGATTCGTTAAAGCCGAGAATGGTAAAGCGGGCGTTAATAATCACGGCTGGAAACGGACTAAGCCGGTCGAGAATCAGCTGATGATCTTCAGTCAGCTTTTCACAAACCGCGCGGGTCGCAGGCGAATAAGGGAGATCGGCCAGCATAAACAGGTGGCGGGTTTCCTCTTCATTAAACTGCAACGCCTTGGCGATAGACATCATTGTCTTGGCCGATGTTCGGATGGCGCGGCCCTGTTCGAGCCAGGTGTACCAGGTGATCCCCACATCCGCCAGCTGCGCGACATCTTCCCGACGTAATCCCGGCGTGCGCCGTTTGCGCACAACCGCTAAACCCAACCGCATCGGATCGAGGCTTTCGCGGCGGGCGCGCAGGTAATTTCCCAGCACTTTACGGTTGTTGTTGCCGGCGCTTTGGGTGGGAAAATCGGTGATGATGCTGGTCATTGTCGCCATTGAGGGGCTCTCCTCGTTAGGCTGGTAGTATTTATACCAGGATAATCAAGAACTGGTACCCGTTTAATTTACCTGTGATGCTAGCGCTCAAGGGTAATGAATACAATGGTTATAAAAATACAATGGGCACGAGAAAATGAAACAAGTTCCACTGGCGCAAAGCCTAAGCCGTACTGGTCTGATTGTATTACTCCTCGGTCAGTTATTGCCGACGGTTGATTTTTCCATTGTCAACGTGGCGTTGGAGTCAATGGCGCGTACGCTGTCGGCCAGCCCGGCGGAGCTTGAACTGGTGGTTTCGGTTTATGGGGTGGCTTTTGCCGTATCGCTGGCGATGGGGGGGCGTTTGGGGGATAACCTGGGGCGCCGGCGGGTGTTTATGAGTGGTGTTCTGCTGTTCGCCGTGGCCTCGCTACTGTGCGGCATTGCCCAGAGCGTGTGGCTCCTGCTGCTGGCGAGGACGTTGCAGGGGATTGGCGCGGCGCTGATCGTACCGCAAATACTGGCGACCATTCATGTTTGCCTTCGGGGCAGGACGCACGCCCGCACTTTGGGGATCTACAGCGCCATCGGCGGATTGGCGTTTATTATTGGACAGGTGCTGGGCGGCGTGCTGTTGAAGCTGGATATCGGCGGCTATGGCTGGCGCAGCGTTTTTCTGGTGAATTTGCCATTCTGCCTGCTGATACTGACCTGTTCTCCGGTATGGGTGCCGGACACGCAGGGTGAAAAACGCGTATCCATCGATCTGCCCGGCACGGTTTTGCTGGCATTGGCGATCGCCTGTCTGCTGTTTCCGCTGGCGTTAGGGCCGCTCTGGCACTGGCCGTGGCCTTGCATCGCGGTGCTATTGGCGAGTATCGGCCTGTTTCCTCTGCTGTGGTGGGTAGAGTGTCGGCAGGAACGGCGACAGCAGATGCCGCTGCTGCCGCCCGCGCTGCTACGTTTACCTAATGTTCGCTTTGGCCTGGGGATCGCGGTACTGTTTTTTTCCTGCTGGAGCGGTTTTATGTTCACCGTTGCCTATGTATTGCAAGCGGGCGCCGGCTTTTCTCCATTGCAGTCAGGCAACAGTTTTATCGGTCTTGGATTAGCCTATTTTGTCTCATCACTGCTGAGCGGGCGGGTGACGGAACGCGCAGGAAAAATCCGTACGCTGATCATCGGCTGCGTTATTCAGATGAGTGGTTTGCTGATACTGATGGCGACATTATCGATGACGTGGCCGACGCCGACGATTATCGGACTGCTGCCGGCGACCATACTGATGGGCTTCGGTCAGGCGTTTATCGTCAGCAGTTTCTTTCGCATCGGCCTGTCCGATGTGCCTCTTGCTCACGCCGGTTCCGGCAGCGCATTGTTATCCACGGTGCAGCAGGCTGCGTTTGGCATCGGGCCGATAATCCTGGGTTCGGTGCTGGTGCAAATGCTGCGCGTCGCCGGCGGCGATTACGCGACGGCGCTGATTGTTACGCTGGGCGTAGAATGGGGAATGATGCTGGTTTTGGCGGCGGGCGCCTGCTGGATGCTGCAGCGGGAAAAGCGAAACCGGCAAATGGAAAAGCACCCGTCGGTCGAATCGTTACGCGTCCAGGGGGATTAACTGAAGCAGCCTGACGCCGCGAAGCACGATATCAGGCCGCCATTAACGCTATCAATAAAAAATTAATGGCGCTGTTGTAAGAAATCAAGCATCGCGGACGTCAGCGCCAGCGGCGCTTCCAGCGGCGGGTGATGGCCGACGCCCGGCAGAATGAGCAGGGCGGCATGCGCTATCCCCGCGACGATTTCCTGTGACAATGCCGTCGGCGTGGCGCGATCCTCATCGCCGGATACCACCAGCGTCGGCGTTTGAACTTTTGCCAACAGCGCGCGAATGTCGCGCCGACCAAGGGTCGCGGCCTCCAAAGCATAGGTGATGCCGGCACGATCATGGGACATCATGATGGCTCGCTCTTGTTCAGCCTGCTCCTGGTGTTCAGCCAACCATTTGGGCGCATTGATACGCTGCTGGATTGCGCGAAAAGCATCAGCTTTCTCTGGGGTCGAACCATGTAACAGCGTGCGCTTCATCTTTTCCCAATCTTGATACCGTTCCGCCTCTTCGGCACGGGCGCTGGTGCCGATTAATATTAGCCGCTCAACTAATTCGGGATAATTAGCGGCAAGGCGAATTCCCACCATCCCGCCCTGACTTTGACCGGCAAATACCACTGGCCCTAAAGAAAGTTCTTTTATCATCAAGGCGATATCGTCGGCGATATTGTCCAGCGTCCACCCATCCCGATGATAGCCGCTTTCACCATGCCCCGGCATATCTGGCACGATGCAACGGTAGTTTTTCGACAGTTCGGCGAGCTGATCGTCGAAAATCGAACGATCGACAAATAGGCCATGGGCAAAGAAAATCGTTGGCCCTTCGCCTACGTCGGTATAGGCGTAGACGGCGCCATTGAGGGAAATCTGGTAGCGATCGCAGCGATCTGACTGGTCAAAGGCTCGGGCCAATAACGCTGAATCTTCAAATATCTGGTAATGGGCGATTAATCCATCACGAAAACGGAAACGAATGGCAAAATCGCTGCTGACGGTATTCCCCGTGTCTTGCACTGAATGACGAAAATAACCGAATGCCGCCACGGTGTCTTTCGATTCAATGAATTGTTCAACCGTGAAAACCCTGGGGCTAAAATGCTGCGAAAATGACTGAAGCCAATGACGGATCTGCGGTTGTCCGCGCCATAGGCCAACGGTGGTGACCTGCGGGACGCCATCAATATGCCAGACTGCATCGTCGGTCATCATACTGAGCGCCGAATCGATATCGCCATTGCCGAATGCCGTAAAGTAAGCTTGCACCCGCGCCCGTAATGAGCCACGCGGGAGAATATTCTGAGTGGTGATTGTCATCAGTGTGCTCCTTGATCGTTGTAGGCTGGCAGCGGAACCGTCGATAGCCGCCAGCAGAGAGATGCATTATCATTAAGTGATTTATGAAAAACCACAGGCATAAATGGCAGGCTATTTTCCAAAAATGAAAAATATGGACTGGAATGATTTACGTTACTTTCTCGGTGTGGCGCGCAGCGGAAGTCTGACCGGGGCTGCGGTGGCATTACAGGTCAGCCAATCCACCGTATCCCGACGAATCACCGCGCTTGAAAATGATTTGGGTACGCGTTTGTTTACCCGGCATGCGACCGGCTATTTTCTGACCGATCAAGGTCGCGATGTATTTCGCCAGGCGGAAAGCGTCGAGGAAAATATCGCGGTGCTGGAACACGGATTCGGCGATCTGGACGCCAGCGCGGCGGGCAGGGTAAGGCTGGCAACTGCAGATTCGCTGGCTATACATTTGATTATTCCTGCGTTGCCGCAGCTGAACGCTCGCTATCCTAACCTGAGGCTGGAAATTATTACCGGCATCAATACGGTTGATTTACCCCGCTATGAGGCCGATCTGGCGCTGCGGCTGGTGCGTCCGGAGCAGGGGAATCTGGTTTTACAGCGGTTAGGGAATATGACCAGCGCGGTGTATGGCGCTAAAAATTACTTACAGCAACATCCTGCCGTGGCGAGCGACCCGTGCGCGGGACGCGCTTTTATTATCTGGGATAAGTCATATGGCCATCTTCCCGCCGCCCGTTGGTTGTCTGATAAAGGTTATGACCATCGGCCGGTTTTAGTCACCACCAGCGTAGCCGCGCAGTATGCCGCGGTTAAGGCGGGGATGGGGCTGGCGCTGTTGCCCTGTTTTCTGGCTGAAAAGGATGACGACCTGGCAGCGGTTATTCCCTCGCAGCAGGTTTTTTCAGAAGCGATGTGGCTGGTTACGCAAGCAGATCTGCGTTTATCCGCACGCATCCGCGTGGTCATTGCTTTTCTCAACGAATTGCTGAAAAGCCATCCATTGGGTTTTTCCGACCTGCCTTGACACATTATAGAACGAAGGTTCTCGGGCTAACGCACGCCAGCTTTGGTCAACGGTGGCAGGTCTGGCATCACTGAACACCCCTTTGTCGGCGTAAAAAATTTTTCCATGGTAACATTCTGTTTTATAGAGTTAATTTTTTAAAGCCGATAATGTAAAATAATCCGCAGCCATAGTGAATGCACATGGATGGGCGGTAGCGTGCGCGATCGAAAAGGGGTTGAAAAAAATGAGTCAGATCGCTGAGGTCCAATGCATTTCTGTGGGAGAGTAAATGAAACAAGATGATGGTTTTTATTCATTGAGCGAGTTTGTCACTGTAAATAGGCCCCTCACCTTAAATAAAGCAGATTATATACACGCTTTTTTTTCACAACGCGGACTACCTATCGATGTCACCAAGTCCTTACTGGAGTTGGTTTCCCCAATATTTGACGAGGTTGGTGAGGTGATTTTATTAAGGGGGTATTATAATCAGACTGAGTATCATCGTCATATCAAGGATGGCGCGGATCGTAAAACAATTCAGTTTTGGTCAAATATGCTGGATTTAACAAGCATGTTTGAATGTAAAGAACATCATTTGATAAAAAATTTTGCTGATGGCTTAGTTTGTTCCTGGAATAATATGATTAAATCATTAGGTTATCAGTACATTGCGGTAGCCATGACATTTGTTGATGAAGATGATAGCAGTATTTATATTACATTATCCGCCCCTTGATTAGATAATAAGGCACACGGGAAAATACCAAATTGAAATATATAAATAAAATGGACATATGATTAAACTTATGCGGAAAAATCTAACTTGAACGTTATCAGTTTTTTTAGGTGCGTTAACCATGATATCTAATAAGGTAATACAGTATTTGAAAAAAAATGGATGGTGGTTCAATGAATCAACGGAAGTTTATAAAAACGCGCTACTGTCAGTAGGTGTTGATATTGACTCAGGCATGGCTTTTTTTTTCATGCATGCAGAAGATGGGCCGATTTTCAGCGGTAAGAAAAATGATATTTATCAATTGTGTTGGTTTATTTTAAATACAGATTATCAGTTAAATATTAAGTCAACGCATGAAGCCTTGGGACTGCCAGATGAGTACATTCCGCTAGATAGCTTTGAAGGCGGGGGCGGTTATTTTTATAACAAAAAAACCGATGAAGTTATCGAGCTAGAGTTAGGCGAACAGTTATCCAGGTTTTTGTCTGGGGAGCTAAAACCACAATGGAAGGATTTCAATTCTTTCATTGAGGATTTTTTCAGTGTGAAGGGAAATAAAGAAAACTAAAAACGATTTTTTCAATTTTCTCATTATGGACATTGGATAACCGATGAATATTAAATATAAAAAGCATCCAAAAGAAAAATGATCATGCGGTTTTCTATTTTTTAGCATGAGTTAATGAACCTCATTCAGCGTTATCGGAAAAAACATTATGATGGATGTACACAATTTTATAAAGCTTGACGATAACTTCGTTGATATCACTAAGTTTAAGGGGAAGATAAAAAAGTTAAATTGTATTGACGGAGCAATGTTGCTGACTATCAATTATGTTGACGTCATTGATATATCAATGTGGGATTCTATTGACCAGCTGTGGATCTATATATTAAATGCTTTAATTGATTTTAATGAGGGGAATGATGTTGACTTTTGTTTTCCTGATCAGCCGATAAAAGTAATAATAAAACATGTAAAAAATAATGTATTTTTCAAAGTAGAAGAATCTGGCGTCATGGTAAATAAAAAGCAATTTATGCTTTTTATGGCGAGTTCATGCCTGGATTTTTTAAAACAGCTGATGGCTATAGAAGGCGCCCCTGATTATGGCTCGGAAATTAAATTGGCGTTACATTTCATTGAAAATTTAACTTCATGATTAATAAGGGGAATGACATATGAAATTATTAACTCCACAAGAGAATATAACGATAATTGATTCGAATGCAATAGGCAGCGATGTATAAAAGATATTATCGATCTTATCGATTCTTTAAGAAGAAGAAATAATCCTGGCCAGCTTGATTTAGATTATCATCGTAAATTGAATCTTCTGGATAAATTGGTTTCATATTTATCAGGAAATGACGCTATAGGGAAAGTAGAGACTATCATCCCACTTGACGATATTGGAAGTGGTTATTCAGCGTATCGTATTATGAATGATTGTGAGTCTGATAACAGAGATCTTTGGATTGAGTGCAAATATCGTAATAGGCTGATCAAACTAGAGCCTGGTGATATCATCATTAAAATGAAATAACGATCATATCCGACATAAATCAGCGTCGCTGATGGTTGGTCTTGTAGGGCGAGTGGATAGAGAGTTAAAGATGGAACGGGACTTTAAATTAAAGTGGTGAGTGCAGATGAGTTCAGAGCAACTAATGTTATTAGCCGCAGAGAAAGTGGATTTTTGCGTATCAACTACTGATCTTGAAGTTGTTTATACCGAATCAGGCGGTGTCAAGTTAAGGGTGGACGTTCAAAAATTAGATGACTATCAGAGTGGCGCTTATCGTGAAATAGAGTTGCATTTTATGACTGTTGCAGAATTGAAATGTACTACATTAAATTTTTTTGATGTGAATTATGATAATTTTGAACTACAGCATGAAGTCAATGATGTTATTGGTTTTTGGGAGGAGCGCGGCATTAGTCCTAACCCGCATTTTTATCAAATCATTAACTCTAATGTTTTGACCTCCAGAGGTGATCTGTATGATGCGAATAACAGGCTGAATTTAAAACATTTTTTAATAATAGGTTATGATAGCTATGTGGAAATCATCGCATCAAACTATGAAATTAAATATCCTTGATGTTGTATAAAGTCAATAAGATCTCAATATCTTCGAGGTAATCAATGTCCAAAGCACTGAAGGCGCGTCTAAAACATGCCGTTCAGGAAAGTGAAAAGAAAAATATAGTAAAATTAATTTGTGACGAATTATCTATTGATAGCCGTGTGGTTAATTTTCAAGAGTGTGAATTTAATTCCATCCTTTCATTTTTCAATGGTAAGCATATGGAAATGGTCAGTCTGTCAGTGTCTGATATATCTCTTTTTTTCCGGTTTGCAACCTTCTTGCAGGATTTGAATGTTGTAAGTGGTGTTTTGTTTTATGTGCAAACAAAAAATTCATGTTACTTTTTGAACTTACCCATGTCGATATTAAAAAGTAAGCCGGATTTTTTTTGGAAAATAAAAGATCTTGACCATGATATATCTGACTGTGTTTTGATTGAAGAGCGAGGACAGTTCGGATTCGCAATACTATATACAGAGTATGGCTATGAATTATACAAATATTATTGATTGTTACTTTTTATAATCTACTTGATATAAAAAATAATTCCTCAGTAATTTATTCATCTGCCCGATAACCATGCTTGTATTACGCCTTCCTGCATTGCGAACATATCAATCCTTAGCGTTCAGTTGAGTATGCCGGTTGAGCACAAAACTCGTCCATATCGTAAATTCAGCCCGCGCCGGTCATAGCGGTATAGCCTTGGCTGGGGGGATAGTAAGCGAGCGAAATAATTTTATAACTTATTGATATGGGGTAATATTATCCCCACTGTCTTTTCCCTTGACCTGGGACGGGCGGTAGCGTGTACGGATTCGTATAATATATAAACAACATGTGTCTGAGGACTATATGGATTGGAGTGATTTTGAATCGGAGTGTCGTCGAACGGTCAACACGCTAATATCTGCAATATTAGCTGAAAATCCAGATGAACATTTTTATGCTTTCTGTTTATACACCGATAGCAGCGCTATGGCTGTGTCATTGGCCGCTAATTCAGAAGAAAAACTAAAATCTGTACTTGATGCCGACAGTGATAAAAGTAAAGAAAACCAGAACTATTATAGATGGGCAACTTCCGAATGGGCCTATGAGGACTTCGGCGCCGATTTGTTTGCTGAGCTAAGTGCATTTTTGAGAAAATCACCAGAAAGAGAACATTTCCCTGTTTTCAAAAATAGGCTTATTCATTCTCTGGCCTATGCGCTGAGTAGCGTAGTTGCTGAGATTTTTCAAAACAGGCATGATGCTGCTGTTATGTTCGTATCCATCACTGATGATGATGAAGCAGAGGATATAGAAAACAGCTCATCCGAAATCATAAATACTGAAATCGCACATAATCTATTTTTAACAAGATATGATCATGAATAAATGATTTGTATTTCAAAGAACAGTTATAGCTAAAAATATTATCTCTGGCGCTTTTCTTATGGCTGTGAGTTAAAAATAAAATAATCCTCTGCTTGTTTTTTAAACGAATGGGATGAATAAATGTTAAGCCCTATTAGCATAAAAACATTGCGTCGAATCGAAAATTATATTTTAGCTCAGGGCGATTATAAAGTTGAAGTTATTGAAAATCACTTAACCAGTAGTCTGGTTGCTGATTTCGAAAACGATAATAAAATCGCCCGTTTCACGGTATGGGATGACATGTCCTGTCTGTTAGAAATAATGGATGTTAATACCGGCAAGTATATTGTTAACGACAGAGTGCAGTTTTCTGAAACGGGGCAGATTATGAGTTATTTTGTAAATTTTGATTTTTTTTGTCATTGTTGATTATTTATCATAAACTAGGGCTGTTCGATACTTATTTAAATAGATAAAAATAAGCCGACGAGAGCTCAGTTTAGTTATGGTTGGAATAGATAAATTTAGTTAGTAAATAAATATAACATCCCTGTCGGTATGGTTTTATTTAAATGGATTTACGGCGCAATGAGTAAAACACGATTGGAGGTTTGATGGTAATGGATCGATACAAGCGGGAATTGATTTATCGACGCGGTAATGGCAAGCGATTTTTAACGCGTTATAAAGAAAAAATATTCTCTTTATTTCAATGCGATCCTGAGGAAGTTACCTTTCTTTCACTCGAAGAAACTGATGCTATCATTTTTAAAAAACCCAAAGAGCGGCTTAAACTCAGTGAGGAAAGTTTTTCAGCGACCGATTGCGGTAAGATGTTAGATAGATTAAGGGAGTGCAGCAGCGAATACTATGTTTTTATTGATGATGATTGGCGATATTGCGGAGCGTTTTCAATCATCACGATGAGGCTTTTGAAAAATGACTTTATCTTCGGTGAGCTAATTGAGAATAACATATTTTTTATTTCTAAAGACTTAAGAAAATTAATAGATCTCGACTACTTTGAATTTTGTGGTTTTTTTTATATAGAAATGAATGTTTTTTCATTAAGTTGATTATTTTCAAAACTGATACATTTTATATGTATTTATCTATCAACGATAACAACTCTATCTCCTGATGTATCGAAAAGAACTGGTAATATCTCAATGAATCAATGTTTTCCTATGTAATTAAATTATCTGAGAGTGGCTATTGTTGCTAAATTACGTTGTTAATAAAGAAAAATGACTTTCCAAATTTTCTCAAATGATAGTAAGTTATTATCTATAGCCTCAGAGGCCACTCTGCAGGGATGGTCTTTTAGTAAGCAAAGATTAGAGGTTGATTTGCTTACTGTAGATGATAATGAGCTCGTTATATCTATTTACACGGACGCCATTCAATCATCGCCGTTATATTTAAATGAAAATTTAAATATATGTAGTATGTCAGTTCATCATGTGTGTGAAATATTGTCCATAAAAAATGGCTACTACATTCCACCAGAGGGTTTTCATGAGATAATGAAGCTTTCATCAAAAAATTTATCTATGTTTTATGGAAGAAAAGATGATTATAAATATGCCGTTTCTTTTTCAGGGTACGATAATTATATAACATGCCCAATAAAAAAATTAGCAGATATAACTTGGCTGGTCAGGTGAATTGACTCGTTTAGATCCCCACATGCAATCTTCAACCTTGCTCTTGCTATCTTATAACACCATCAATGTATTGGCGTTATATTTATTTTTCATGGTTTATCCTCGGCCCTAAACTCAGTGCGATAATGCTTGACAGATTATCTATATTTTGCAGTTAACGATATGATGAGTATAAAATTATTAAATAAATTCCTTACCCTGAATGATTTTCATTTGGTAGGCACCGCAGAATTTTCAAGGCAAAGAAACGGATTTCTCAACTTCATTAAGTTACAGAGAAAGAGTAGTGGAGACGTTTTTTTTATAAATTTAGGCGTTCATCCTCTCTTCGTTAATTTAATGAACAACTGTCAGCCCGCAACAGAAATAGACTGTTATATCCGCGAGAGATTGTCTACAGATGTAATGCTAAGTGTTGAGTTGTTGGATTCATCTGATGGTGTTTCACTGATTATCCGTGAAATAGAACACAAGGCATGGACGTATTTTGATTTTTTTAGTTCCTTTGATGATGTGTTTTCCAAATTGTGTATCGACGACATCAAAAACAGAGCAACGCCTGACGAGTTGAGTTGTATTACATCTGTAAGATTAATAGCGATGTGCATGGCGTATCACCTTTCGAAGGACAACATAAATATTGCTCGTGATTTTGCTCGTTATGGTGTCTCTATGTCAGGCGTTGCTGTTGGGATGAGGAAGATGTTCAAACAAGTTTTGGATAAGATAGAAAATCCTCTTTAATACCTTCAATCGACTATAGCTGATGACACTATTCTCAAATCTATGGTGCAGTTTGTCATAAGCTATCAAGCGACGCTTGGTGGAAGTAGTATAGTTATTATCCACCTTGTCGGTGATAAACCAGCTAAGCTAACTACACACAGGAGATCGTTTTTTGAAATTATTAAAAGATAATAAAAAAATTTTCTTATCAGGCAAAGAGGCAATATCCGTACTCATTGAAATAGAATATATGCTCATTTCATTGAATAAAATTTCCCGTTATTATTACCATAGTACTGATAAGGAAATGACCGCTGAACGTAGGGCAATGTATTGTGAAGAGACCACAAGATTCATTGATGAAAATGAAATTACCAGCAGACTAGCAAAAATCAGGAAGACAATTTGTAAAAAATTCAATTCTGAACTTGGCTATGACGATATGGACGATATAGAGAGAGCGCTGGAATCTATAACATTTTGGGAAAAGGATCAATAAGAACCCTTGAGGAGTGCATAAACCGGATGTTATTGCAGAGAGTATTACATTATTTGTAAAACGTGGGTGCACATGATTTTTCTTAGAGGACCTTTTCGCCTGATTTTTTATGTTGAGTCGAAATGATTATGAAAAATTTAAAATTAACCATATTTCATGCGCTGTTAGGCCATATTAATAAAAATGTCAGAGCGTTAGCATACGATTATTGTGATAGTAAAATAACGATACAGGGATATTTAGATACAGAACCCGTAGATGATGATTACGAGGTCATGGATATTGTAATAAGTGAAATAATGGCATCTTATCCTGAGATTAAAAATCAGGAAATTAAGTTATTGCGAACATCACAACCAATAGGTAAGTTGTGTGGTCATAAAGGTTGGGTATTTATTCGCAATGAAACTGATGATATTCGCAATGAGACTGATGATTAAAAAATTGTAATATTTTTAATGATTAATGTTAATTTTTTAATTAAAGGTGGCAAAGTGACTTTTGATGGCTTCCCGATTAAAGAAGGCGATCTACCAATGATTATGCTGATAAGTTAAAAGATATTCTTCCGGCTGAATTCCTCGATGGATATCTTGTTGACATGGGATGGCGTTCTCCATTTGACAGAAATGGGCGGTTTATATACTGTTATTTAAAGACTCTGATAGACAATGTTTTCGATACTCGCTACCCGCCATTAGTATATATAAGTTAAAAATAAATCAAGTCATGGACATGATATGGAATCGCTAACGGTTACTAGTATTTTAGCCCCATTTTATTACGGCTAATTTGGTAATTGAATTTTATAACACGTCGAATATTTAGGGCGTAGTGTGAATAACCATCTTGATATATCAACCAAGTTTAGTTATTCATTGGCTATATGACATGTAATTCTTAACTATAAGTTTGATAAACTAATGGTGTTAAAAATCCGAACAAAATCGTTGTCTTCGATCCTTCAATATCGAAGCTAAATTAGCTAAAGATATAGGTAATGTTTGTGGATAATATTTATAGGACAAAAATATTGAGAGTAATTTTTTTATTTTTAGCTATCGTGTCGTGCTCTGCAGTTGCAAATACATCGGAAAACTCGATTAAACCTGCTGTTTTCATTGCATTGAAGGAAAATAGTGAGCAATATGATCGTGTGTGTAAAGCTGCTGATGGCGGCTGTAAAAATGGAACCCATATCTGGAAGGTACAAGGGACATCCAATACTTTTTTCTTAACGGATACAGCGTTATTACTGACTAAAGTACAAAAACTGCAAAATGAGTATATTAAAAATGGGCAATGGAATCTGGCTACGCTACCCTTTGACAAAAATAGTTCAGATGATGAACTACTCAAAGACGATGTCTATATATACCCAGCGCTCTACCCATTAAACAAAACTAAACAGGCTATAGCGTTAGTTTCAAAATGGTCAATATCTTATTCTGGTGGCGGCCGTGAAGAAGAGTATGCCGACTTTATCATGCTAAATGACGATGGTTCGTTTCAGCTGGTTTTTAAAAATATTCCTTTTTCATCCCATGAGATGATTCGAGCTTGCTTCACAGAAGATGATTATGCAAAAAATTCACATTGTCATGATGAAAGCTGGAGTATTCTTAATCTTAAATTTATGGAGTTGGGGAATGAATACTATTCCTGGAAATTCATCTCTAAATCATATGGCTGGCCAGCATTTACAGACAAAACGGCAATTAGTTCGACGCAAAAAACAAAAATATCATATCCATTTCACTCATCATCTGGCGAGTAGCCGTGTGATAATTTGCTGGCACGTTAATTTAAGTATAATAGTATTATCGAACGCAATTTAGTGATGATCGGTATGGGTTATTATCCGAACGCTTGTTGAATAAATATTTTCATTGTGATAATGGAGAGTGTTGAAATGACGAAAAAAAATATTCATTTGAATGTTCCGCATTCGGTTAAGACCAAAAATGATTTTATACAGCTGGTGTCTTGGTTGGCCCTTGATATCAAAGATAATGCTGATGAATGGGAAAATAAAAATCTACCGGATTACTTTGAAGCAATGGCTGCCTGGGTTGAAGACATGGATGGATATTATAAAAATTGTGAAAAATCAGTGCCCGAAGATATCAACTGGCGTGTCTTTGCTGATATATTAATGGCAGCAAAGGTTTACGAGTAAAGTTAATGGATTACTTGTTATTTGTCGGAACTGCTAAAATAATAATATCCTGGCATTTTTACTTCAAATTGCATAGATAAAAGTACCACGCTTCACTTTCAGTTTATCTGTATAGATTACATTTATAATCAGTGTTTTAATTACCTCGACGATGCTAATGAATGGCTATTGATATAATACTCGCAGGGTATTCATATAATGAAGACAGGCGAGGAAGAACAGCGCTTTTAAGTACTGATGCCGGATAAATTTATGACCCATTGATAATGAAGTTAAGATACTGATATCGACTATAGATAACCCTCCCAGCTTAGTGGATGAGTGGGAAACCCTGGCGAATGAAATCAGCGACGCCTTTGAGTGGAAAGGCTCTAAAATCGATTGGTCAAAATCTTGTAAACATGAATCCACTAGCTTGGTTGGTGATTTTTCGGCATGGATAACATCAATAATGAGATTCATTGGTAGACCTTCGATCTATGATCAAATCAAAGTCAGTAAAAACATCTTCTACCTGAACGATTCATCACTGAATTTTGCTGTATGCCTCAATCCAGCTCAGCTCGATAATTTCATCAAGCTGGCGATCGAAAACATACCGCAGCATCATTACTTTTTCGATAGGGTAAACAAATGGTGTCTTGTTATTAGCGCCGAAGGTTATATAGACTTCGGATTTTCATCAAGCTGATCTCTCCGCCTTTTATCGGTTGCGTTGGAAGTCAGTCTAGCTAGAAAATTTTCTTTATCATGTTTATGAATCGATATCGCCGTATCAGGTTCTTCATGGTGTGAAGTAACGGGTTGTGAATTATTGATGAAAAATAAATTTAAATTTGACCTTCTGGCAAACAAAGAAATTTATTGCCGAGAAAACAAGCATGATCTGTACTTTGCCATGCTGCAATATACTCAACGCCATTGTCTGATTCAACAAATAGAAACGATTGACGAACTCACTATTGCATTATCTGAGAAACGTTTTTTTATTGCTCATAACATTACTTACCAGAAAGGTCGACAAACGTTTTTCTCTGGAGAATTGGTTATAGCATCAAAAAATTGTTTGCTTGAATTTATCAAAAAGTCTATTGAAATAGATGATCTTAGGGATTTTTTTATATCGCCAGTTTTTGAGCAATGCCCGGATTATGTTATATCCATTTACGATGATTCCTTTTATCGTCATCTTCCTGCTATCACCCAGCTATCGCAGACATGCGACTAGGTGAGTAAATGTCTGGCTGCAGCAGACCGCGAATCCTATCTTTGCTGTATATACATTTTACTTGGCTATAGATTTTGTTTTTTTACGTTAAGCAATACAGGGAAATGAAAATATGGAGGTTTTATTTGAGGTTTTTTTGCCGAACGGCATAAATCATAACCCAATAGGCTGGAACGAAGTTTTTATTGACTGGGGCGGAACTTCATTCCATCAGCAACCTGCCGTATATCATTGGAATAATCTGCTTTCATTTGAAAAAAACGATAATGCTTTTTGTTATTCAAGCTTGATAGGCGAGTTAATACCATTAAAGGACTACTCCGTTTATACTTTAAGAGGTCCATCTTTGTCCGATTTTGAGGTGTGCGCCAATAGGGGAGTAGATGTCAATGAAAATAATATTTATTTATTTTTTGATCTTTTTTTAAGAAAGATAGACCGTTGGGTGGTGTTAACTCTGATCGATTATGACCAATTTGATCAGGTTTATTATATTGAAAATGTAAGTAGCGCAATTGATATTTTGAAAAAAAGTCTCGATTGGGATAATCCAAAAGGTATCGCATTGATAAAAAGTTAAATAAAATAGACTCACTATAGGGTAACTATAAAGTCAGTATCTTACATGCAGAGTAAATGATAGTTTTGAGGTTATTACAAAGATGAAAATTGAAAGATCGAATGCATTGACCCTACTGCAAAACAGGGGTGAAAAGTTCATTTATCCATTAAAGATGGGTGGGGATATTAATAGTGAGGCTTTCGATGACCTGTTGCTGGTAGCAGAAGAAATAACCCGGATTTTTAAATATGATGAGCTAATCCCCAAACGATTACTCCTTGAGCTTCACTTGTTATCGGTCGGTATTGAATGTGAAAACTATCATTTTAACAACGATGCGTTAGCTGAGATGTCACAAAAAATATTACGCTGTTATCAGCTGCTTATTGATGGTAAATCGGTGGATGACCTTTTGCCTCACGGCCCCAGAATATTATAACATCTGCTCTTATGGCTGGTGTTTTATTCATTTGGCCAGCGATATTGACCACATTACCAGGAGCATTAAATGAAAAAAGATGAAAAACTTGTAGCCGGAGTATTTAAAGAAATCTTTGATGATCTGCTTTTAAACTACAAAAGAAAAATATGTGATAATAACTGTAATGGAAAAGACGCTTATGCTGAAATAAGTAGAGTTATATCCTCCCTTGACGATAATGGTAAAAAAGCGATATTTGATTTCTTTAAAATCGTCTCTGTTGATACTGCATCTATAATATTCGGCACCATTGATGGCGTGCATTTCCCGCCAGATATCGATAATGACTTCATCCTTCTTTCCGATGATGATGAAATACAAGGTGATTTACAGGATATATTTTTAGCGCGAGTTCAAGATACCTGTGGGTGTTAACACTATCGAGCCAAAGTCGTCTGAGCCATCCACTGTATCGATTCAATCATGTCGAAAGGGTATTCCGGCATATTGCTGCCTCGCTCGAATGCCGCTGGCACTAAGGCTAAAAAAATCCGCTGACCAACAGGCTAGCGGATTTTGGCGAAAAAACCGGTAAACGACGTCTTCCCGGAGTTTGCGTTTCGAGTTAGGCGATTACTTTAACGCGGCCAGCGCTTTATCATAATCCGGCTCGGTGGTGATTTCGTTCACCAGCTCGCTGTACACGACATTATCGCTCTCATCCAGGATCACCACCGCACGTGCCGTCAGCCCTTTCAGGGCGCCCTCAGCAACGGCGACACCATAGTTTTCTTTAAACTCGGCGCCGCGTAGTGTGGAAAGCACCACCACATTGTTCAATCCTTCCGCACCGCAAAAACGTGCTTGTGCAAACGGCAGGTCGGCTGAGATACAGAGTACGACCGTGTTGTCTAATTCTGAAGCCAACTGGTTGAATTTGCGCACAGATGTGGCACACACGCCGGTATCGATGCTTGGGAAGATATTCAGGATTTTACGTTTGCCAGCATAGCTGCTGAGAGAGGCGTCCGACAGGTCTTTGGCAACCAGCGTAAAGGCCTTGGCTTTATCGCCTTTTGCCGGGAAAGTGCCTGCCAGTGGCACGGGGTTGCCTTGAAAATGTACGGTCTGTGACATGTATGCGTCCTCTAATTACAGGTGGTTAACATGCGGCTCAGTTTAAGGCAATGTCCGCAACATTGGTATCAAAATTATGACATAACAGTGCGAGCATTGCGTTTAGGTAGCATTCACTGGCGGCATCTGCCGATATAGGCGGCAGTTCCGCGGTAACGCACGGCAACTTTATGTCGGCGCACCAACTGCCAAAGGAGCCGGGCGTGTCGTAGCCGACGTTGGCGACTAACGGCAAATCGAATCGTTGCGCCAGCCACTGCCCCAGAGGGGAAAGCAGCGGGTCATCAATACAGGCGAGCGGCTCATGAAAAGAGACAACCCAGGCGGGATTGAGTTTCTCTATCAGCGCGCAAAGCGCCTTTGTTTCCGGTTCCGAAGCCGGCGTTTTGCCGGTTGACAGGGTTACGTCCCGTTCGTCGGCATCGCTATTCCACCGGTATACGGTATCGCCAGCCCGCCAGTTGTCGGCAGGAAAATTTCGATTCAGGTCGACGCCATTGGCGTTTGAGCGTAATCCCAACTGGCAACCATCGGGATTGACGGCCAGCACCACATGGTGCTTGCGCTGTCCCGGCAATAACGTCCGCAACGCGCATGACAAGGTTATGATGGATGCGGTTTCTTCGCCATGCGTTCCCGCAATAACCAGACCGCTGTCCTTGCATGGCGATTCAGCAGGGAAATAGAGCAGGGGGGCGCCCAACAGTGATTTCCCATAAGGCTCGCCCAGGGAAAGCAGATTACCGCGTAAATGACGAGCCCGTAGGGCGATAGTATTATTTTCCATATGTCTGCCTATCGATGTTGGTAACTTTTTCATCATAACGGCTGAGGCTGAAAATAGCATCTATGATGCAGATCGCGCTAAATACGGCAATATCCATGGTTAGCACTGGTCGCTTCGCCTATTTTCTGACTATTATGTTATTCAGTAACTTCATCATTATCTGAGATAAATCATTATGCGATATGCGCATTCCGCATTGTATGCCGCACTGTTTGCGGCTGTGGCCGTAAATGCTAGCGCGGCGCAGGTTCCGGCCGGAACCCCGCTGTCAGAAAAACAGGAAATTGTTCGCCACATCAAGGATGAGCCCGCATCCTTGGACCCGATAAAAGCGGTGGGGCTGCCGGAAGCGCAGGTGGTGCGCGATCTGTTTGAAGGTCTGGTCAATCAGGACGAACGCGGCAACCTTATTCCGGGCGTCGCTCAACACTGGCAAACCAGCGATAATCGTACATTTATCTTTACCCTACGCAATGATGTTCACTGGTCTAACGGCGATCCGGTTACGGCAAAGGATTTTGTCTACAGCTGGCGTCGTTTGGTCGCGCCGGAGAATGCGTCGACGTTTGCCTGGTTCGCCCGTTTGGCCGGCATCATGAACGCCGATCAAATCATTGACGGCAAACTGCCTGCCGAGCAGTTGGGCGTGACGGCGGTTGATGACCATACGCTGAAGGTGCAGCTCAACAGATCGGTACCTTACTTTGTGAGCCTGACGGCTAATTTCAGTCTGTTCCCGGTACATCAGGCGACGATAGAAAAATACGGCAACGACTGGACCAAGCCGGGAAATCTGGTGGGCAACGGCGCATTTAAATTACAAGAACGCGTAGTTAATGAAAAACTGGTGCTGACGCCAAACGAATATTATTGGGATCATGCCAATACCCAGTTAACCAAGGTTACCTTCGTTCCGATTAATCAGGAATCAAACGCGACAAAACGCTATTTGGCTAATGATATCGATATTACCGAGTCGTTCCCAAAAAATCAGTACCAGAAATTATTGAAAGAGTTGCCCGGCCAGGTTTATACGCCAGAGCAGTTAGGCACGTATTACTACGCTTTTAATACCCAGCGAGCGCCGACAAACGACGTTCGCATCAGAAAAGCGCTTTCTTACGCCATCGATCGTAAAATCATTGCGGAAAAGGTCTTGGGGAGCGGAGAGAAGCCCGCCTATCATTTTACGCCGGATGTCACCGCTGGTTTTAAACCGACGCCAAGCCTGCTGCAGCAATATTCTCAGGCGGAGCTGGACGCGCAGGCGAAAGCCCTGATGTCCGCCGCCGGCTACGGCCCCGGTAAGCCGCTTAAGCTATCGCTGTTATATAACTCATCGGAAAGCCATCAGAAGATCGCCGTTGCCGTGGCGTCCATGTGGAAAACAAAATTGGGCGTCGAGGTGAAGCTATCCAATCAGGAATGGCAAACGTACATTGATAGCCGCAACAGCGGTAATTTTGATGTGGTGCGTGCTTCCTGGGTGGGCGACTATAATGAACCATCCACTTTTCTGTCGTTACTCACCTCGCAGCATAGCGGTAATCTGGCCCGATTTAAAAGCGCCGATTATGATCGTCTGCTGACCGAAGCCAGTAATCAGACCAATGCTCAGGCGTTGAATGACGATTACAACCGCGCCGAGCAAATTCTGATGGAAGAGGCGCCCATTGCGCCTATCTATCAATATACCAACGGACGTCTGATTAAACCCTGGGTTAAAGGTTATCCCATCACCAATCCGGAAGATGTGGCATACAGCCACACGCTTTATATTATTAAGCATTAGTTAAACACGTGAGTCCGTCCCTCAGCTTTATTCCCGGATCGGCGTGAAGCTGAGACGCCTCTTTTCCGATAATGAACCGTCTGATGTTGTATGCTGGCGCCTGGCTCGCTCATTATCGTGATCTGTTTGATTAGACAAGAAAATGATCAGCAAAGTTTATCAGATGTCATGGTTCATCATCACCGGAGGCGAATGTGGAACCCTTTGAAGGAAAAGAACTGCAACATACCGGTGCTGTTTATGCGTATCAGTTGAACGGCAATGGCGGGATTACGCCGATAAGCAATGATGCTTTAATCACCAGCACCGCGCCCTGCTGGCTGCACCTTGACTCGACGAAACCGGACAGCGCGAATTGGCTGACCGAAACCAATCTGGTGCCGGACAGCGTACGCGATGCGCTATTGGGAGAAAGCGTTCGACCCAGAGTCACTCGTCTGGGCGAAGGGACAATGATCACGCTGCGCAGTATTAACCGCAACGAAAATGCGCGGCCGGATCAACTGGTCGCCCTGCGGATTTTTATTACCGATACGCTAATCATTTCAACCCGAAGACGTAAACTGTCGGCTATTGATGAAGTGCTGGAAGATCTTCGAGAAGGCCAGGGCCCAACCGATAGCGGGAGCTGGCTGGTTTCAGTGGCCGAAGCGCTGACCGACCACGCCAGTGACTTTATTGATGATTTGCATGAAAGCATTATCGTTCTTGAGGAAGATCTGCTGGAGCAGAAAACGCCGCAGCAGGGCGAACTGGCGCTGATTCGCAAACAATTAATTGTGCTGAGGCGTTATATGACGCCGCAGCGCGACGTGTTTTCTCGCCTGTCTGTGGAAAAGTTCCCCTGGATACAGGATGACGATCGCCGCAGAATGCAGGAAATCTCCGATAGGTTAGGCCGCGGGCTGGAAGATTTGGATGCCAGCATTGCGCGCACCACGGTGTTATCGGATGAAATTACCACCCTAATGACCGATGCCATGAATCGACGAACCTATACGATGTCGCTTATGGCGATGGTTTTTCTACCGACAACCTTTTTAACCGGATTATTTGGCGTCAATCTGGGCGGGATCCCGGGTAACAGCTCCGTGCTGGGATTCGGCACCTTTTGCCTGATGTTGGTAGTATTGGTAGCAGGCGTTGCCTGGTGGTTAAAGCGTAGTAAATGGTTATGAGCGTAACCTAATGGCTATTGCGTAATGCATCATAGATGTTCGCAAGGATTGAAATAAAAACCACTAGATTGAGCAATATCAAAATTTTTCACGCGTTTGTACGGCACTATCACTCCCGCAGGTGAATGCAACGTCAAGCGATGGGCGTTGCGCTCCATATTGTCTTACTTCCTTTTTTGAATTACTGCATAGCACAATTGATTCACACCATGCCGACGATTTCGTCGGCATTTTTTTTATGCCCGGCTATCGATTCCGCCAAACCCGCGATAAATCGTCCGTCCGGCGTACACGCGGCAGATATTAAACCCTCGGTCAGCTCGATGCGCGCATCATTTGATTTCCAGCACGTCAAGACGATCCACCGCAGCGGTTTCATCCTCTTCCGGACGCCAGCCGGCAGGGCGCAGCGGAATCTCTTCACGATCGAAAGCCAGGTCGCCGCCGTCAATAACCGCTGCTCCATGATGAATGCTTTTGAAATCAAACAGCGTATGGTCGGCAAGGTGGGAAGGGACCACATTTTGCATTGCGGTGAACATGGTTTCGATGCGTCCGGGGTAATGTTTATCCCAGTCACGCAGCATGTCTTTGATTACCTGCCGCTGTAAATTGGGCTGCGAGCCGCAAAGATTACAGGGAATAATCGGATACTGACGAGCTTCGGCAAAACGCTCAATATCTTTTTCCCGGCAGTAGGCCAGCGGCCGAATCACTACATGTTTGCCGTCGTCGCTCATCAGCTTGGGCGGCATACCCTTCAGTTTTCCGCCGTAGAACATATTCAGAAACAGCGTTTGCAGCATGTCGTCGCGGTGATGGCCAAGTGCGATTTTTGTCGCGCCCAGTTCAGTCGCGGTACGATACAAAATGCCGCGGCGCAGGCGTGAACAGAGTGAACAGGTGGTTTTACCTTCCGGAATTTTCTCTTTAACAATACCGTAGGTGTTTTCTTCAACGATTTTGTACTCAATACCAATATTATCAAGATATTGCGGCAATACGTATGCGGGAAAACCCGGCTGTTTCTGGTCAAGGTTGACGGCGATCAATGAAAAGTTAACCGGGGCGCTTTGTTGCAGGTTGCGCAGAATCTCCAACATGGTGAAACTGTCTTTACCGCCAGACAAACAAACCATGATGCGATCGCCTTCTTCAATCATGTTGAAATCGGCGATAGCCTCACCCACGTTACGACGCAGACGCTTTTGAAGCTTATTCAAATTGTACTGCTGTTTTTTATTAACCAATTGTTTTTCTTGCATTTTAATTCATTCCTACACCCAGAAGGGGCACCAAAGGGGCAAACCAATTCACAGCGCGAGTTTCCGGTTCAGCATGCCAACCTGATCTTCATTCATGTCCTCAATCCATTTTCCGTAGATTTCATACACCATTTGCGCGTTCTCATGTCCCATTTGGTTCGCAATAAACGAAGGGTTTGCACCTGCCGATAGTAACCAACAAGCATAAGTATGGCGCGTATGGTACGGATTACGGCGACGAATGCCAGATCGTTTTACAGCCGCGTTCCACAATTGCCCGATGGATGAGAGAGAGTAACTAATTTTTTGTTCGCCTTTCTGCACTCGAGGCAGAAAGACGAAACGTAAACTCTGAATCTCTGTCAAACCATACTCCCTGTGGTGATAGACAATTTCACCCGGTTGACGGTTCCCCGTGATTTCTACTTTAGATTTGAGCGCTTCAAGAGCCGGTTTAAGCAATGTAACAGTACGAATGCCAGCCAGTGCGGCTGATTTACGTTCTGGTGAAATAGGTTTCACGATCGGGTCCTATCTTGTCATTAGTGTTTTCGATAGGGGTCCCATCTATCCTGACAGAGGGGGTATCGCTGAACTATAGATGGTACGGAGGTCAGCAGCAACGGCCTTACGCTCTTTCCAACCGACGTAGCGCAGCGAATTTCGTACCTGATGTACGATGCAGCGCTGAACCCTAGTGTGCGGATAAACGGCTTCAATGGCGTCAGGAAAACCCTTCAGACCGTCGCAGCAGGCGATGAAGATATCCTGTAGTCCACGGTTCTTTAGCTCTGTCATCACCGATAACCAGAACTTTGCCCCCTCGGTTTTGGCTATCCACAGCCCCAGTAGTTCTTTTTCTCCGTGGGTATTGACGCCAAGTGCCAGATAAACAGACTTATTGACCACGGCCCCGCCGTCCTGGCTTTTAACAACAATACAGTCCAAATAAACAATGGGATAGAGCACATTACGCGGACGTTGTTACCAGCGCTTAACTTCATCCATCACTGCATTGGTCACCTGAGAAATGAAGCCAGCGGAGACCTCAACCCCATAGACTTCTTTAAAATGGGACTGGATATCACGGGTTGATAACCCTCTGGAATAGAGGGAAATAATGCGGTCATCAAAGCCGTTAAGCTGCTTCTCGTTCTTGCCGATTAATGCTGGTTCAAAGGTACTGTTGCGGTCGCGCGGGATCTGAAGCTCAATTTCCCCGTTTTGGCTACGCACATTCTTGGGTGTCTTGCTATTGCGAGAGTTGCCGGAGTTATTTCCAGCAGAATCATGCCCGGCATACCCAAGATGCATATCCATCTCGGCTTCAAGAACTCGTTCAGCCAGTCGTTTGGTCAGTTCCTTGAGTAGTCCAGATTATCCCAACAGATCCTGTGGGGAGTGTCAATCCTGGAGCAATTGGTCAATAAGTTCGTTGCTGATAGGCATTTTGTTGTCCTCTGAAAGTTTTCTTCAAAATGCCATTTACACAGATTTTTTTACACTCTCTAACAATCAAGTATAATGACCCTCCTTGTATCGATTTTATCTGTTTTGAATTGAGTGATGATTTTTCAGTTTTATCAGAAACATTCGGTAACGAGACATTCACCGATTTTGATAGTGCTTTAACTGTTTTTATTAACGAAATAAAAGTTTCCAAATAAGTTGATATAGAAAATATTATATTTATTTAGACTTTTACTGTTGATTATTATCATATAAGCATTTCTCTATCTTTAGAAGAATAGCATTACTCATTATTTTTCTTTGTTGACTGTAATTAATTACATGATAGCATTTTCCTGTTGCAAATAATAAAATCCCTTTATCGGGGTTTTATTATTATTTAATGTTGGTTTTTTTATCTCCGATTTCTAAACTTGTTGAGCCATCCCTGTTGTTTTCAATTCTCATTAATAAGTCTTTCGAAATACATTTTGAGTTATCATTATTAAAACACATCATATCCTGAGTCTCAGAACTTAGTATCCTTAAATCACCTTTTGGTTTAGCCTTAAACCCGTCTCCATAATCCCATACATTTATATACCAATCTCCATTTTTAGCAGGTAGTGGAATGTTGAATTTATCTTTCACCAACTTTTGATTTTCTTTCCACCACTCGATTTTACCTTCATCAGTTATCGGTGAGTTTTTAAGGGCTATGTTTGAGAAATTCAACTCCTGATCTGTAATCATAATTTGAGGCTTTCTCTCAATTAATAATGCTGTAGCAACTACCATTACTAATGCAATAAAATATGCCAAATACTTTGTCTTAAACATTTTTACTTCCCTTAATCGTTACACAAGTTTCCATATCAGTGAAAAATGGTCTGAAACCATAAGTCTGAGATCTTTGAAGAATGAACCAAGTTTTAAAAAAATAAAACTGACTAAATTTCCAGCTTCTAATGTCGTCTTGATCTAATCCAAAATGATCCTGAACCTTGTATCTGATAACTGATCTATATTCATTCTGGCTTATATCAAGTTCTTTTATTGATATCTCAGTGCTATATGTATCGTGAACCGCTAAACCCAATCCATTAAAACCATCCTGGATTCTTGTGAATTTAGGTAAAATACTGCTCTTTATATTAAGTGTAATTTGAGGGATAGCATCAGGTGGGAGGGCTTTGTCTTCATAATTAATATTTTTGTCGAGTATTTCCTTTATTCTTTTCAAACTGCTGTTTGAAGATTTATCAGTAATGATATTATGATTTAATGCTGAATTAAGTGTTGCATTGCTGAATCTGAGTCCATTAGTTGTTTGCATATGAGTAAACATTTGCTTAATTATATTACTATAAGGACCCCAAAAAGAAAAAGGTAAGGTTAATCTTCTCAAATCATCAAACATGTGTTTCACACATTCCTGTTTACTGATTTTTTTCCTGGTGAAGGCGAATAGAACCGATTTTGAGGATGACTAAAAGGTTGTAATAGTTCTAAACTATAAGGATTAACCACAGTTGAAACATCTTTCAGATTTAAATGATTTTGCAGATATGAATCAGATAAATCGCCATATCTCATATCATCAGAACTTGAATCATTAAATTTTTTTTGTGTTGAGTAAACAACAATCGGTTCCATATGATTAATCCTATTAGCTTACTTATCGCACAATAGTAAACCATTATAAAAAAAATGGCACCCTCAAACGCTGCATTAGCGCATCCATTGCGATACGTGAAGCTGACTTGCTTCTTTCTTCCGGGTGTTTTTCAACGTACTTCGCAATAATATCAACAACCTGCTCTACCGCAATACCATTTGAAACTTTTGGGTGCATATTAAATCAGCGCGACTACCAACATCAAATATCGCAGTTGTGTAACCAATAAGTCGTGAGTCATCAAGATAATCTGAAGGACTTTCTGTGCCTTGGTCTATTCGCTTAGAAGCCTTTATCCATTGATTTAGATCGTTACCGTCGGAGAAATTTCCTACCGTTTCTGTCGCTAAGATGTCAAAGGATAGTCCCAGCATTGCCACCAGCAATAATTTTTTCATCCCGTTTCTCTCTATGGATTCGGCGATTTCTTTTTGTTCTTCTGGAGTGAACCGGTTTCTATCAGGCATAACTATGCAACCTACCAACTATGTGACGACCAGAACACCTTTCCGATCACCCTGACATCCTGTTGGAACTCTTCGCGCGGCACTACCTCATCTGGATACTCGTCACGGTTAATCGAACGGATAATCACAGTCGTCGGCGTGGCGATCAGTGTTTTCACCCTTAGCAGGTCAGCCTGACAGATCGCATACGTTTTTTCGTCCCGGATGGTTGTACCCTGCGTGTTTACACCCACAACATCGCCATCGTGTAGCGTAGGTTCCATACTGGTACCAGCCAAGCGAACTAATTTAGCTGCTGATTCCGGTACGCCCATCTTGCTTAGGTAGTAGCGCCTGAATACCAGAGAAAATTCTGATAACTCTTCCACTTCGCAGCTTCCATTGCCAGCCGACAGTGAAACGTTAAGCAGCGGCACTGTCACGAATTCGTCGCGATCTTGCTCAACGTCTTCCCAGACAACCGCCTTTAGCCGAGATTCTTTGATATTAGTGGGTTCGGCATCACCATCATGCGGGCCGCGTTTTGCCAGCCATGCCTCAAAAGCCTGCGCCGGTATTTGCCTTTATCGCCATGCTTATTCAGATTGCGGTCGGGGTAGGCCAGTGACAAATTCACTTTTTTGATCTTTTACGCTAATCGCGCATTTATCAGTGTGACGGTGAAATCAGGTGTGGTAAATAGGGTGGTGAAAAACCTTATAATAAAACGGTTCGGAGCCAGAGAATGAAATGTTATCCATGGTTATTCACTGCGGCTGTCCTCCTGCTGTCCGGTTGTAGCCATAACCAAGATGCGACCGCCGTCATGTCGCCTGATTCGTCATTGAAGAATAACGATGCGTCGGTGCTGCTGAAAGGCGATTCGCCTGCCGATGCCAATTGTTCATTAGCGGGGGGAACGATGGCGCTATCCAGACAGTTAAACGGCGCCAGTGTGGGGACCTGCCAGTTGGCCAACGGCAAACGCTGTGATGAGCGGTCCTTGATCAATGGAACCTGTCCCGCCGGCTAATCAATGCTGCGCAAGCGAGAGCATGCGCAGGTAATCAGTTACGGATTCAACAAATTAGCACACTCTTGGTGCTGACTGATCTGCCGCAGGTTTTGCAGCGTCGTCTGTGAAATGCTGGTCAACGCGTCTTCCGTCAGGAAGGCCTGATGCCCGGTAAACAGCACGTTATGACAGGCGGACAAGCGACGGAAAACATCATCCTGAATAACGTCGTTGGATTTGTCGGCAAAGAACAGGTCACGTTCATTCTCGTAAACGTCCATACCCAGCGCGCCGATTTTCTGTTGCTTCAATGCGTCAATGGCTGACTGTGAGTCGATTAATCCGCCGCGGCTGGTGTTGACGATCATCACGCCTTTTTTCATTTGCGAAAAAGCGTTCTGATTCAACAGGTGGTGATTTTCCCGCGTCAGAGGGCAGTGCAGCGAAATTACATCCGAGCGGGCATACAGCGTTTTCAAATCCACATATTCCGCTCCCAGCTCCAGAGCCTGAGGGTTCGGATAGGGATCGAACGCCAGTAGACGCATGCCGAAGCCTTTCAGGATCCGCATGGCGGCGACGCCGATTTTCCCGGTGCCGATGATACCCGCGGTGCGGTTATACATGTTGAATCCGATCAGCCCCTCCAGCGAGAAATTGGCGTCACGGGTGCGCTGATAGGCGCGATGAATACGGCGATTCAGGCACATCATCATCCCAACGGCATGTTCGGCAACGGCTTCCGGGGAATAGGCGGGGACTCGAACCACTTTTATACCCAGCTCTTTCGCGGCATCAAGATCAACGTTGTTGAAGCCGGCGCAGCGCAATGCCAGCATTTTTATCCCTAGCTCGGCCAGTTCGGTTAATACCTCACGTCCGCCGTCATCGTTGACAAAAATGCACACGGCCTGACAGCCCGCCGCCGTCGTCGCCGTTCGCGTCGTCAACATAAAATCAAAAAATTCGATTTGATAGCCAAACTCTTTGTTAACCTGCTCTAAATATTTACGATCGTATTGTTTAGTACTGTAAACTGCCAATTTCATAGCGTGTTTCTCCGCAAAGTCCTTTTGTTAAGCTATCAGAAAATACTGAATAGACAAACTGTTGCTTGACTAACTGTCACCCGATGCGCGTGATCTGGCGTCGATTAAATTCGCCAGGCCGTCGGATTGCTGTCTACTATATGAAGGGTGAGGAGATTAACCTCCTATAAATTCTACATAATAAAGCAGGACATGACGGTTTTTCGTTTGCCTTAAACAGGATACTCAACTTTTTTTAATGACTAAAAAATACTCGTTGGCCGGCGTTGCGCTGGTGCTGCTGGTGCTGGTAGCTTCCTGGCGGGCGATGCCCCAGTGGTTACCGCGTTTACTGGCAATCTGGCTGCCGTCAGGGATGTCTTTAACGCTGAAAAGTGCGCCCGTCTGGCATGATGGGGGACTGCAAAGCGCGGGTTATGCCCTGACGATCGACGATTGTCGTCTGGCCGACGTGCAAAATATCACGCTGCACCGGCAGTCCGGACGCTGGCGCGTCGGTATGGATGCGGTCACCATCGATAGCGGCTGCCTGTCGCGGTTGCCTTCATCAGCAGAGGATTCCGCGCCTGCGCTACTTTCCCAATGGCAGCAACGTTTGCCGGCGGCGGATATCGCCATCAACGCCTTTACTCTGCAACCCTGGCGGGAATACGCGGGGCAGTTGCGGTTAAGCACCGATGGCGACAGGCGTCAGACGCTCAACTATCAGGGAACCCTGTTGGCCTTTCAGGCGTCGTTGTCGCAACGCCATCTCGTGGTGCGCGACGGCGTCTTGGCGACGCCGGCGGGCGACGTCCGCATACAGCTCGGCGGTGAATTGGATCTGGCCGATGTGCTGTCTCAGCCGCCTGAACAGGGCGCGTTGAAAGGGACAGTGGAGAGCGGTCAAACGTCTGAGCCGCTATCGCTGTCATTGGTTTGGCAGGGATCGCAGGGATCGCTGTCATTAAATGCCGCGGGCGACGATGAACCGTTGGCGTTATTGCCCTGGCAGCTGACGCCGGAAACCATTCAAATCCATCACGGCGTTTGGCGTTGGCCATACGCCGCGCAACCCTTGTCCGGCCAGCTGTCTCTCTCCTTGCAACAGTGGCGTCAGGGGCTGGATAAAACCCGCATCGAGGCGCGCATGAACATGCTCACGCAAGGGCATAACGGCAAAGCCAATGCGGTTTTGGTTCTGGGGCCTGGCAATCTGGGGTTGATCAATAGTCAACTGCGTTTTCAACTGAGCGGGCAGGCCAATCTTTCGGATCTTTCGTTGACTGCGACACTACCGGGCATTATCCAGGGGTCGATATTAAATCCTGAATTTGCGATTTTACCGGGCGCGTTATTGCGCGCCTGGGGAATGTTGGCGCCGCAGGTTCGGCTTGATGAAGCGCGCTGGCCGTTAGCCGGCGTGCGGGTCGGCATGGCCGGCATTAATGGGCGGCTACAGGCGATCGTCAAGGCGCAACATACCTATTGGGGACGATTCAAGCTGCATCTGGATGGGTTGGCGCAAAATTTCTCGCCGGATCGTGGGCAATGGCGGTGGCGCTATTGGGGGAGCGGACGACTCCCGCCGTTAAAAGCCAAAGGGGATGTGGCAGGTCGAGGAAGCTGGCAAGACTCCCTCATTGAGGTTGAGAAGCTTTCCAGCGGGCTGGATCAACTCAGCTATGGGCTGGTCACGGCGCATCAGCCCCGGTTGACGATCACCGAACCGCTGCGCTGGCAGCGCAGCCAGCAAGATGGATACGTTCAGGGCGCGCTGCAGTTGGCGACGCAGCAGGTCGCTTTACGTAACGGCGGTTACCTGCCTCCGTCGCGCGTGACGCTGAAGCTTGAGGGACGCGATCCCGGCGATTTCCTGATGCAGGGACAACTGCAGGCGCAGGCTATCGGGCCGGTAAGGCTTCGCGGCCGTTGGGATGGCGAACGGCTGCGCGGCGGCGCCTGGTGGCCGCAACAGCCGCTAACCGTCTTTCAACCGCTTCTTTCGCCCCGGCTGAAAATGAAAATCCGCACCGGACAGTTTTATGCCCAGTCCGCTTTTTCCGCCGCGCGCGGAGAGGGCTTTCGCGCCGGCGGGCACTGGGTGGTGAAAAACGGCGGCGTATGGTTGCAGGATGGGGAGGTGCGTGGGGTGAATTTTATTCTGCCTTATCGCCTACAGGATCAGCATTGGCAATTAGGCGTCAAACGACCGGTCACGCTGCGCATCGATACGTTGGGCAACCTGTTCCGCATGACGGATATCCGTGTCGATCTGCAAGGCGCTTATCCCTACAGCGAAAAGCAGCCGCTGACGCTGTCGCAAGCCAGAATGAATGTATTGGGCGGACATGTCGCGCTGTCGGCGCTACGTTGGCCGCAGCATGAAGATGCGATATTGAAGGTTGAAAGCGTTGAGCTCAGCGATTTATTGACGGCGTTGAAGCTGAAACAGATCGCCATGTCCGGCAAGGTAAGCGGAACGCTGCCGCTTAACTTTAACCACCCGACGATGCTGATTCAGCAAGGCCGGATAACGAACGACAGTCATCTGACGCTGCGTCTGGATGCGCAAATGGCTGATGAACTGGAAAGTAAAAACATGGCCAGCGGCGCGGCGATTGGATGGTTGCGCTATCTGGAGATTGGGCGATCCTATGCGGCCGTCGAGTTGACTAATCAGGGCCAACTGGCGTTGAACTCGCAGATTCAGGGGAAAAACCCTACACTCAGCGCAGACCGGCAGGTTGTGCTTAATTATCGCCATCAGGAAAATATTTTCCAACTATGGCGCAGTTTACGTTTCGGCGACAATTTGCAGGATGCGCTGGAGCAGCAGGCGAACGAATAAATTCAGGATTGGACGATGAGATATCTGTATACATTGCCGGGCACGCTGGGCGTCCTGTTGTTACTGGCAGGATGCATACCGCGGATCGAGGTGGCGGCGCCCAAAGAGCCGATTACCATCAATATGAACGTTAAAATCGAGCATGAGATTTATATCAAGGCTGACAAAGAAGCCGCTCAAATGCTGGAAAAATCAGAAAGCCCGTCGGAAAGCGATAAAAAAAGCGCGCCGACCGGCGCGCAAGAAAACGCTAAATAGGAAAAATTAGAGCAAGGGTAACAATGATGATTCGGTATCAGGCGTTAACTAACTGAGCTATCTGCGTTTTAGCATCTGCAATGGCTTTTTCCGCTACGTCCGGGCCGTAAGCAATACCTTCGGCAAAGACAAACTCAACATTGGCGATGCCGATAAAGCCCAGGAACAGGCGCACGTAGGGTTCCAGCAGGTCGGTGGGCGTATCTTTATGGATACCGCCGCGGCTGGTCAGTACGATGGCCCGTTTGCCTTTAACCAGACCTTCCGGTCCTTGCTCGGTATAACGGAAAGTCACGCCGGCGCGGGCAATCAGATCAAAATAGTTTTTCAACTGCGTCGGGATATTAAAGTTGTACATCGGCGCCGCCACTACCACTATATCGCTGGCCTGCAGTTCGGCAATCAGTTCATCAGACAGTTTTAATGCTTCCTGCTGACGAGGCGTCAACGGCGCATCGGACGGACGCATTGCGCCGACCAGTTCGCCATCAAGCACCGGAATTGGCTGCGCCGCCAAATCGCGAACGGTAACGCTGTCGTCGGGGTGAGCAGACTGCCATTGCGCGTTGAAGTAGTCAGCCAATTGATTTGACTGAGAAAAATTCGCCAGAATGCTTGATTTCAAAACCAATACTTTGCTCATGCCAATTCCTTACTGATTGAATTCGGACCTGATTACGATGTGTCCCGGATAAGGCTTATCTTAAGCGGCCGCATAATTGCTTGAAAGTGCAATATTTCGAGCGCATCGTTCGAATTTATTGAATGAAGGATAACGCGCCGCCGATTATAGCTGCGGGCGGTAATGTGCTACCATGCCCGCCGAAAAAAGTGAAAGACATCATGGCGTAAGATCGTCCAGCCGATGAAGCAAGTAATAAGGAACCGTAACGTGAAATCACCTCTCAACGCATTATCCTCGCAGCTCGGTGAGTTAATGCTCCGCGATCAGCACCGGCTGCGCCGTCGTTTACAGGGGGCCGGAAAAGTCGGCAATCCACAAGCGCAGATTGCCATCGCACAGGAAATTGAAGGTGAGATTGCCACGGCCCGACAGAGAGTGGTGAATCGCCAGGCCAGCCGCCCGTCGATTCGTTATCCCGAACAGTTGCCCGTCAGTCAGAAAAAAGACGACATCCTGAATGCGCTGCGTGAACATCAGGTCATTATCGTCGCGGGGGAAACCGGCTCGGGCAAAACCACTCAGCTACCGAAAATTTGCCTGGAGCTGGGGCGCGGCGTACGCGGGTTGATCGGTCATACCCAGCCGCGTCGACTGGCTGCCAGAACGGTCGCCGACCGTATCGCCGCTGAGCTGGAAACGCCGCTGGGCGGGTGCGTGGGCTATAAAGTCCGTTTTAACGATCAGGTCGGCGACAATACGCTGGTGAAGCTGATGACCGACGGGATTCTGCTGGCGGAAATTCAGCAGGACCGGCTGCTGATGCAGTATGACACCCTGATTATCGATGAAGCGCACGAACGCAGCCTGAATATCGATTTTATTATGGGCTATTTGCGTCAATTGCTGCCTAAGCGTCCGGATCTAAAGATCATCATTACCTCAGCCACCATCGATCCGCAGCGTTTTTCGCGTCATTTCGCCAATGCGCCGATTATCGAGGTTTCCGGGCGCACTTACCCGGTGGACGTTCGCTATCGTCCGGTGGTGGAAGATGCGCAAGACAGCGACCGCGATCAGCTACAGGCTATCTTTGATGCGGTGGATGAGCTGGGGCGAGAAGGGCCGGGCGACATCCTGATCTTTATGAGCGGCGAGCGGGAAATTCGCGATACGGCCGATGCCTTGATCAAGCTGGACCTGCCGCATACCGAGATCCTGCCGCTCTATGCCCGATTATCCAACCAGGAACAGAACCGGGTATTCCAGTCGCACCACGGCCGCCGTATCGTGCTGGCGACGAACGTCGCCGAAACCTCGCTGACGGTGCCGGGTATCCGCTATGTTATCGATCCCGGAACGGCGCGCATCAGCCGCTACAGCTTCCGCACCAAGGTACAGCGCCTGCCGATAGAGCCCGTTTCCCAGGCGTCGGCCAATCAGCGTAAAGGGCGCTGCGGACGCGTCGCCGCCGGGGTCTGCATCCGGCTCTATTCCGAACAGGATTTTCTGTCGCGCCCGGAGTTTACCGACCCTGAAATTCTACGCACCAATCTGGCGTCCGTCATTTTGCAAATGACGTCGCTGGGGTTGGGCGATATCGCCGCGTTCCCTTTTGTTGAAGCGCCGGATAAACGCAACATACAGGATGGCGTACGACTGCTGGAGGAGCTGAGCGCGATTACGCTGGACGATAATGGCCACTATCGTTTGACGCCCTTGGGGCGGCAACTGTCCCAACTGCCTATCGATCCGCGGCTGGCGCGCATGGTGCTGGAGGCGCGCCGCACCAGTTGCGTGCGTGAAGTGATGGTGATTACGGCGGCGCTATCGATTCAGGATCCGCGCGAGCGTCCGTTGGATAAAAAACAGGCGTCGGATGAAAAACACCGACGTTTCGCCGATAAAGAATCCGACTTCATGACGTTCGTCAACCTGTGGGACTATCTGCGCGAGCAGCAAAAAGCCTTATCCTCCAGCCAGTTTCGCCGCCTGTGCCGTAGCGATTATCTGAACTATCTGCGCGTGCGAGAATGGCAGGATATTTATACCCAACTGCGTCAGGTGGTTAAAGAATTAGGTCTGCCGATCAACAGCGAACCTGCCGACTATCGCAGCATTCATTGCGCGTTGCTGACCGGCTTGCTCTCGCACGTCGGCCAGAAAGACATCGATAAACAGGAGTTCAGCGGCGCCCGCAACGCGCGTTTCGCTATCTTCCCCGGCTCCGGGTTATTTAAAAAACCGCCTAAATGGACGATGGTCGCCGAACTGGTGGAAACCAGTCGGTTATGGGGACGCATTGCGGCGCGAATCGATCCGGAATGGATCGAACCGCTGGCGCAGCACCTCATCAAACACAGCTACAGCGATCCGCATTGGGAAAAAGCCCAGGGCGTGGTGATGGCGCAGGAGAAAGTCACATTGTTCGGCTTGCCTATTGTGGCGGCGCGCAAGGTGAACTACAGCCAGATCGACCCGGTATTGGCGCGTGAGCTGTTTATTCGCCACGCGTTGGTCGAAGGAGACTGGCAAACCCGTCATGCGTTTTTCCGCGCCAATCTGAAACTGCTGGCGGAAGTGGAAGAGCTGGAAAATAAATCCCGTCGCCGCGACATCCTGGTGGACGATGAAACGCTGTTCGCGTTTTACGATCGGCGTTTGCCGCACGATATTATTTCAGCGCGCCATTTTGATAAATGGTGGAAAACCGCCAGCCATGAGGATGCCGATCTGCTGAACTTTGAAAAAAGTATGCTGATCAAAGACGGGGCGGATAACGTCAGCGCGCTCGATTATCCGAACTTCTGGCATCAGGATAGCCTGAAACTGAGGCTTTCCTACCAGTTTGAGCCGGGAACCGACGCCGACGGCGTAACCGTGCATATTCCGCTGCCAATACTGAATCAGGTGCGGGATGAGGGATTTGAATGGCAGATTCCCGGCGTGCGGCACGAACTGGTCATCGCCTTAATCAAATCCTTGCCGAAGCCGATACGGCGTAATTTCGTGCCGGCGCCGAACTATGCCGACGCATTTCTGGCGCGAACCACGCCATTGCAAAAAGGATTGCTGGATTCGCTGGAACGCGAGCTTCGTCTGATGACCGGCGTGAGCGTAGCGCGCGAAGAGTGGCATTGGGAACAGGTGCCCGATCATCTGAAAATGACATTCCGCGTGCTGGACGATAAAAATCGCACCCTGCGCGAAGGCAAGGATATCAGTGAACTGAAGGAACAGCTCAAAGATAAAGTTCAGCAGACGTTGTCCGAGGTGGTTGACGTCGGACTGGAACAGCGTGATTTGCATGTCTGGAGCTTTGGTTCGCTGCCGGATTGTTTCGAACAGAAACGCGGCGGCTATTCCGTGAAGGCGTATCCGGCGCTGGTGGATGAAAAGGACAGCGTGGCGATCCGCTTATTTGACACGCCGCATCAGCAACAGCAGGTTATGCGCCAGGGGTTGCGCCGTTTGCTGCTGCTGAATATACCCTCGCCGATTAAATATCTGCATGAAAAATTACCGAACAAAGCGAAACTGGGGCTGTATTTCAATCCTTATGGCAAAGTGCTCGATCTGATTGATGATTGCATCGCCTGCGCGGTCGATAAACTGATTGACGATTTTGGCGGGCCGGTCTGGCAGGAAGCGGATTTCCAGCGTCTGCATGAAAAAGTCCGCGCCGAGCTCAATGACGCGGTGGTCGATATCGCCCAACAGGTCGAGCAAATCCTGACGGCGGTATTCGCGATCAATAAACGGTTGAAAGGCCGGGTTGATATGGCGATGGCGCTGGCGTTGAGCGATGTAAAAAGTCAGTTGGGCGGTCTGGTATTCCGTGGTTTCGTCACCGCCAACGGTTGGCGGCGGTTGCCTGATGTGCTGCGTTACTTACAGGCTATCGATCGCCGGTTGGAAAAACTGGCGATCGATGTACACCGCGATAGGGCGCAAATGCTAAAGATCGAGCGGGTGCAACAGGCCTGGCAGCAATGGTGGAATAAATTACCGCTCGAACGTCGTGAGGACGATGAGGTAAAAGCGGTTCGCTGGATGATTGAAGAGCTGCGGGTGAGTTACTTCGCTCAACAGCTGGGAACGCCGTTCCCGGTATCAGATAAACGCGTGTTGCAGGCGATGGAGCAGATAGACGCATAACCGCGCGTATTGCCCGTCACGATGACGGGCAATAGCGGTTTTTTCAGGGACGTTGTGCTGCGGCGCCGCTGTCAAAATTAACGACGGGCGCCTGTTTGATGGCGGCTTCATTCACTGGCTGAAAGCTCGGTTTGGGACTGTAGCCCATTATTTTGGCAATCAGCACGCCAGGAAACTGACGAATCTGGACATTGTAATGCTGCACCGCTTCGACGTAGCGACCGCGCGCGACCGCAATGCGGTTTTCCGTTCCTTCCAACTGCACCATCAGATCTTGATACAGGCCGTTTGCCTTCAGTTCGGGATAGCGTTCGCTGACAACCAACAGACGAGAGAGCGCGCCGCCCAGTTGGGTCTGCGCCTGTTGCCACTGTTGCAGCGCGGCAGGATCGCTCGGTTCCCGATTGATTTGCTGGGTGGCGCCGATGACCTTACTGCGCGCCTCGCTGACCTGGATCAGGACCTCAGCCTCATGATTGGTATAACCTTTTATCGTTGCGACCAGATTCGGCACCAGGTCGGCACGCCGCTGATACTGATTGAGCACTTCCGCCCAGGCGGCGGTCACTTTTTCATCACTGCTTTGTATGTCGTTGTAGCCGCAGCCCGAGAGCAGGAAAGCGCTGAGGACAAGCAAAAAAATACGACGCATATCAATATCCTTGATAACAAAATTAACAATAGAATCCGCGGCTAAGTTTATCTTATCCGGCGGAAAAGATTCAAATAACCGGGCAAGGGCTAATGCCGCTTTATTTAGCCTCTGACGCCAGAGGCGGAAATATTGAGAGCCGTACAAGGCACAGATATCAGTTCGGGAGAGTATAAATGAAATGGATGGGGGCGCTGTTGCTATGTTGCCTGACGCTGTGCGTCGCCAGGGCGGAGAGCGTGCCGGTGCCGGCGCTGCATCAGCGCGTGACGGATTTGACGCAGACGCTGAGTGAAAGTCAGCAACAGCAGATTGAAAATCGACTGTTGCTAATACAACAAAAGACCCGCGCTCAGCTAGCGGTGTTGATATTGCCCACCACTGGCGATGACTCTATCGAGCAGTTTGCCGTTCGGGTGTTTGAACAGTGGAAACTCGGGCATAAAGCACGCGACGACGGCGCCTTGCTGCTGGTCGCGCTTCGGGATCGAAGCGTTCGTATTGAAGTCGGTTATGGATTGGAAGACAGAGTCACCGATGTACAGGCCGGACGCATTATTCGCAACAGTATTACGCCGCTATTTCGCCAGCGTGATTACTATGGCGGGATCATGCAAGGCGTTGAGTCTTTGGGGGAGACGATTCAGGGTAAGCAGCTACCGCCACCGGTTAAATCGCGGTCGGCGACGGTCGAGCCGCTGACGAGCGGCGTTCTTTCGCCGTTGAGCGACAATATGTTAAATATATGGTTTGTCAGCATGATGATTTTTCCGGCGATACTTTTCCAACGCAGAGGTCATTTTTCAGCCGCTCAGACGTCAGCTATTATCGTCACCGTTATCTGCGTCCTGTCCAGCCTGATTTTCGGCGGCGGTATCCATAATTTTTACGATGTCCTCAGCTTTGTCATGGTGCTGATTGCTTCATTCATTCTGCAATTGATTGGACTGCCGATACTGCTCCTGCTAAAAGGCGGCGAAAGCGGCGAGGGCAGCAGCAGCGATGGCGGGGGCGACAGTTATAGCGGCGATGGGGGTTCCAGCGGCGGCGGCGGCGCCTCTGATCACTGGTAGCCAAGTCGCTAATGTTTATCTAATTCAGGTCTTGCTGGCGGGAAGCTGGTTTTTCAATTGAACATAGGCCGATTTAATTTCATCCTCGCCGTATTTCTGTTCCAGACGTTTGATAATAAAGTGACCTTTCGCCATGTTTTGATAATGGCTGATAAACAAGGTATTAATGGCCGCTCCGCTGGCGGCGCCGATCATCGGGACGATTTGAGCCGCCATTTTTTCAGTGATGGTAATCCCCAATCGCGCGGCAACGACGTCGATCAGTTTTGCCAGCGTTCTGCCGGCCTGAGACGACGTGATTCGCGCAGAGGCTTTTTCCGCGCCTTTCTTACTGGCGATATCGACCAATTCACGGGTGGCGTGTTTGGTAATATCGGCCAACATGGCGCGCGAAGTGTAATAGGCGGACTCGGCGGCATCATCGTTTTTACTGCGGCCGCCGAGGGCGAACACTTCGATACAGGCGGCTTTAACGGCGAAATCCGCCAGCGAAAACCCCTCACTGCGGGCAATATCGGCGACGGAGCGCATTATAATGGTGGTGCTGACGGGAAGTTCGACCAGTAATCCCGCGGCGCCAAAAAAACCGCTCACTGCGCCAGACGCGGCGGCTGCCAGCTTGTGTGTTTTGGGGGAGGAAACTCTTTTCGGATCGTCATCCATGGTATAAAGCGCGGCATCGACGGATTTATTCAACGCGCTGTGTACAACGCCCTGTACCTTGTTCTTTACCAGATTCGGCAGTTTGGACATACTCCATTCAATCGGTCCGCCAACCAGATTCGCCAGTTGTATCGTGATTGAAGGCGCTTCGAGCAGAGTAATGGCTTGTTTCAGGTCACTGATATCTTGTTGATCGTTTAAAATGGGCATGGAAAATACTCTTGGCTTTATACCGTTATTCGGGATTCATGCTTATTAAGCCACACAACGAAATCCTCAGGAGGAAGTGGTCGGGAGAAATAGTAACCCTGAACCTCATCGCAACCAAAGAGGTCGAGGTACTCCAGCGTCTCTTTATCCTCGACGCCTTCGGCGAGGACCTCATAATTCAGTTTGTGCAGCATACTGATGATGGATTCAACGACTGTGCGACTGGCCAGGTCATTTTTAATATCCTGAATCAACGATTTATCCAGCTTGATTATGGAGGCCGGAATATTTTTCAGATAGTTTAAATTACTGTAACCTGCGCCAAAGTCATCCAGCGAAATGGTAAACCCATGCTGTTTAAGTTCCAGTATAGCGGCCAATGTCTCTGAGCTTTCCACTATTTTTTGAGTTTCGACACATTCAAGTTCTATATCGGAAGGGGTTAAATCTTGTGCGGCAAGATTGTTAATTAATCGTAAAGTGAAGTTTTCTTCAGCGAAATTACTCGCGGCGATGTTAATGGATACGGGGAATTGTATTCCGGCCTGTCGCCATGCCTTCACCTGCTTTGCTGCTTGTTTGATAACCCATTCTGTCAATGGACGCATCAAGGTGGTGCCTTCCGCCAAAGGGATGAACCTGTCAGGAAAAATATTGCCTAATTCGGGATGGTGCCAGCGTAGAAGGGCCTCGGCGCCAATAATCTTGCGGGTACGAATATTCAGTTTCGGCTGATAAACCAGGTATAACCCGGGTTTGTCGTGCTGTAATACATCCGACAGCTCGTTGAGCAGGGTAAAAGCCAGTTGCTGTGCCTTATCGCTGTCTTCATGGTAAGCGCACTGGCGAGTATTTTTTTTGATGGCGTCATACAGTGCGCTCATCGATTCACGGAGGATCAACTGCGGATCGCTTACCGGGATTCTGAATTCCGTATAGCCGACAAATAACTCCAGCTTTAACGGAATATGGCTGATAATACTTTCCTGAATACGTTCGGCACACTCGTCGAGTTTAGCCAGAAATTGTTCTTTTCTATCTGCTTTGATCAGCATGGCGTAACGGCCTAATGCCGCACAATAAACATCTTCGCTGAAATCAAAAGACTTGCGCAAAAACATGCCAATATCTTTTAACATGCCTTCCACCGTCGGCATACCGAGCGCGCGGCTCATTTGGTAAGCGTACGAAATGTCAATGCATTCAATAAGGAAAAGCATATAGTTTTCATGGATATCCGTCATATGATTAATATCTTCGATTAGTTGCTGACGATTGGGCAGCATCGTCACCGCATCAACCAGTCCGATGGCGTTACGGTAATTAATCAATGACATCGCAATGTTGGCTAAATTCTTAAGCGTGTGCAGTTGGAACATGCTGAAGGTGCGCGGAACGTAATCAATGACGCACAATGTGCCAATAGCATAGCCTTCTTCAGTAAAAAGGGGGATGCCGGCATAAAAGCGAATATAGGGCGCGCCGGATACATAAGGGCTGTTTCTAAAGCGATCGTCTTTCATCGCATCCTGACAGATAAGAAAACAGCCGGTCTGCGCCGCGAACTGGTCGAACGAGCCTAATTTTTCCATTTCGTTCAAGGCGAAATTGGTTTTCGCCTTAATGTGCTGTTTATGTGAGCCGCTCAATGTCACCAATGACGTTGGCATTTTCAATACCTGGCAAGCCAGAGCGGTAAGCTTATTAAGTATATCGTCTTGAGATGTGTCAAGATCTTGTAATATATCCAGAGTCTGCATGCGTTTTTTTTCATCATGGCTTAAATGTCTTAACATGCTGGCTCCTCCTGTTATGTAACAATAGCTATTGTAAAATTATATTAAAGCTATCCTTACACAATAACATGTATGGATAATGATAGGGTAGTTTATTACAGGAGTAACCAAGACCATAGTGAATATGGATATATTCAAAGAAATAAATAAAAAGAATTCTGCCTGACGGCAATGAAAATAAAGTTACCTTAATAATTTTATCGTCCGTAATTATCTATTTTAATATTTGTTACTTATAAAAATCTTTATGCATTAATGAGTTGCATGTTAGTGGGAATTGTTTTTTTGTTAAAATCGTAGAATGCTATTAGGTACCGCCTTAATAATGCATAAATTATGGTCCTATTCGGCCGAATGGTTTGTCTTAAATTGTGCATTAGCGGTAAATTTGTTCAATTGTAAAATATAGCTCCATTTGTTAACTCTAAGGCGCGAATGATAACTCCGCTCTCACCAGCATATTGCGAATCGCGATAACGGAAACGGCGCGATTATCGGCAATATCGCGATCGTCGGCGGCAGGCGCGGAACTTTGAATTCCGACGATGGCCCATCCTGATTCGGTGCGTAATATTAAAGGCGAACCGCTATCTCCAGGCAACGTATCGCACCGATGCGATAGCACCACCTGCTGAATCCAGCCGGTTATCAGGCAGTCCTGATGACGATAAAGCGTATCCTGATGATCTTCGGGGTAGCCGGCCTGAGTGACATGCCGCCCATGTTGCGCCAATGACTGCGTCAATTCACGACGACTGCCGCGCCATAGCGGAAGTGGTTCAATCCCCGGCGGCGTCTGTGTTAACCGAATTAACGCATAATCTAACGGAGCCGCCGCCGGAGGAACGATCCAACCATCGCCGTCGGCTTCCAGTTTTCGTCCAAGTTTCTGATTTACCAGAGCTTCGATATCTTTTGTTTCATATTGCCAGCCATTATCCGCGGCGAGAAAACGCAATGCGACAAGCCGATCCGCTTTGCCGGTAGGCGGCAGCAGTACGCAATGACCTGCGGTGAGCGCCAGATGCGGCGAGATCAGGGTTGCGGTGCACAGATTGCCGCTGGCGGTCTCTAGCTGCCCAATTGCATGCCAAGGCCATTGGGTTGCGTCAGGCACGCGATCCCGATCGTCATGATTAAAAAATAAAATCTGCTGCTGTCTGGCGGCATCTGAAACCGCGTCTTCCGCCCAACAAAAAGAGGCAATAAAAGATAACGAACATAACAACCAGGCCGATACGCGCATGTAATATTAAGCCTTACGTTTAAAGTCAGCGTCTTATTAAACAAATTAAGTTAAATAACTATAGATGCATTTTATGGGTAGGTGGTCAGGTCTGATGATGTTTTTTTACGAGGGAAAGGCCTTAACCTAATGAACTATAGAAAGAAGATCAGGGTGATGACTCCGCAGATAAGAACCAGTGATAACGTGATTTCAAATGAGTAACGGTGTGCCATCATCTGATATCCCATGAAATAAACACGCGGCTGACCGTAATACCGCTACGATTAGCCGGGTGTTTGTGTATTACCTCAAGCGGTTATCTGGCCGTCGTCGCGGCGAGAGGCTCATCACGTCAAGCGATGCCCCGGCCATTACGTACAGGACGCAGATGATTTATCAAGCGGCCGGCGTCGTGGTCGCTGGCTTGGCAGTATGCGATTTTTTCACTGCTTTTTTAGCCGCTTGCGCCTTCTGAGCCGCAGGTTGCGCTTTCTTCACATGCTTCTTGGCAGCCTGCGCTTTTTGCGCTGCCGGTTTAACTTTCTTCACATGCTTTTTAGTCGCCTGCGCTTTTTGTTCGGCTGCTTTGGCTTTCTTCACATGCTTTTTGTGGGTGACTTTAGCCGGTGCGGATTTCGTTGACGTAGCGGTAGCTTGAGCCGGCGCGCCAGGCGCTGTTTCAGCGGCAAAGGCTACAGAGGACAGACCCAAAGCCGCACCCGCGATCATAACTAATACTTTATTCATTATCATTTCCTCATTACTCGTTCACGTTTCGTGACCCTAACCCGGGTCGGTGAACAGAGAATAGGGAAAAAATGAATGCGCTTCCGTAAGTGATTGGTTTCGGCGTGTAACCGAATGTACAACGCCGGATTAACCTGATGGAGAAAGGCGGCGTCGGCCGGCGAACGTCGCCGGTGAAGACTGAGGAGGCAGGCGGTCGGGCAAGCGTGGCCGCCTGCGGTATGGGCATGCTACGGCACTTCGACAAGCCGAAGCAGGATAGCCGATTCAGGATCGAGGATCGGCAGCGCAATCCCCGCATTTTCAAGCCAGTCTCCGCTCAGCGTCATGGGGTGTTTCAACCAGGCCGGATATTTCTTCATCGTGTTATTTCTGGCTTTATGCATACTCTCCGGCATATCCAGCACCTCAAGGCGATACTGCGCCTGAGGCTTCAATCCGGGGATTTGCAAACTGCCGCACAGCGCATATTCCGGCAGCGCGAGCTGGCTTATCAATACGATCGCCTGCCGCTGGTCTGGCGCCACGATTTCATTGATCAGGGTGCTTTTATCGGCATAGTCGATACGCAGTTGAGTGCCGCTGTGCAGCAGAGGACGCAACTGTTTATGCAGTGCGATATAACGGGCGAAAGCCTGTTGCTCTGACTGGGGTTCAGACACCGGATCCAGCTCAACGCCCATATGTCCGAACAAGGCGGTCAGGCCGCGGAAATTAATACTGTGCCGGCGGGAGGTGGTGTGGCAGGGGCTGCCGCCGATATGCGCGCCCATGACCTCGGGAGGAAAGAAATAGCTCATGCCGCGCTGGATTTGCAACCGATCGAGCGCATCGTTACTGTCCGATGGCCAAAAACGGCGGCACCGTTGCAGTATTTCATAATCAATACGGCCGCCGCCGGATGCGCAAGACTCAAATTCCACGTCGGGGAAGCGGCTATTGAGTTGGTCGAATAGCCGGTACAGTTGCCTGGTTTGACTTACCTGAGACGCATGCCCCCGATGCGCCGATTGAACCGCTTCACGGTTAAAGTCCCATTTAACGTAGTCGATGTGATGTTCGCCCAACAGCCAGTTCATCCGCTCCAGCAGATAGTCATAAACCTGCGGGTTTGACAGATCGAGCAGCAGCTGATTGCGCCCGAGCAACAGCGGATAACCGTCCAGTTTCAATACCCAATCCGGGTGGGCGCGGAACAGATCGGAGTCCTGGTTGATCATTTCCGGTTCCACCCAGATGCCAAATTCCATCCCCTGTTTTCTTACCGCATCGATTACCGGTTTCAGCCCGTGAGGATATTTTTCCGCATCGATGTACCAGTCACCCAGTGAACTAAGGTCGTTGTTGCGTCCTTTGAACCAGCCGTCGTCGATGATGAAACGTTCAATACCGATTTTGGCGGCGTTTTCCACCATGCGCATGATGTAATCCGGATCGTGATTAAAATAGATGCCTTCCCAGGTATTCAGGTGAACGGGGCGGGGCTTGTCCGCCAGAGACGGAATGAGCTGCCGGCGGACATATTGATGGAAGCGCCGGCTCATGCCGTTCAGACCGTCGGCGGAGTACACGGCATAGACCCAGGGGGTTGTGACGCTTTGCTCGGTTTCCAACGCGATCTCGCCTGAAAAGTAGAGCGCCTCCGCCTGTAGCTGACGGCGGCCATCGCTTTTGCTGTCGGCGCGCAAACGGTGGTTGCCGCTCCAGGCCAGGTGTAATCCCCAGACTTCGCCTTGCTGTTCGCTGAATCCGCTTTTGCCCGCCACCAGACCGGGGAAATATTCATGCGACGTTCTGCCGCGGCGGTTTTCCTGAATATAACCGCCGTGCTCCAGCTTGAGCGAGTGACGCTGAAATTCTTTTATCCAACGGCCATTAAACGCCATGATTTCATTGGCGCGCTCCGGTAAAGGCAAGGTGACGGACAGTCGATCGACAAGGTAGCGTCCCGGGCGAATATTGGTCAGGGCGTTACGGGTCTTTAACACGCCGCTGTGCGGGCAAAGCTGTATCTCGCTGACCAGCCGCAGGCCGGCGATCGGATCTTCACTGATAATCGTCAGGCCGTGTTCGTCAACCGAGTGACGCCGGGTAGTGAAAACCGGCGACCAGTCTTTGCCATCGCGGTTTCCTTCCATGCCGGGCGAACTGAATATGCCGCGCCCGGTTTCTGGACAAATCGTCAATGGCGCGTCGTTATCCAAACGGCTGTTCGCCACCGGGCGAGTTAAGGCCTCTATCATTTCAGGTTGGTAATTTTGCAGATGCCTGCCCCAATAAATAATTTCCACATAGGGCCGACAGCGTAAAATAACATCTGAATCATGGCTGGATAGCCTGACAATATTATTCATAACAGCTCCAAAAAATTAACTCGTTTATCAGCGGTGACGGTTCCGCTCTTTACTATAACGGTGGTTATTTCACATCCTGAATACGGGATTTGTCATCAGTCTGGGCAATTTGCTTATCGCTGCTGAAATAAGAACGAATACTTTCGACCACCCCCTGTCCGGAAAGCGTAAAGGCTGAAACCAGGGTAAACGCCAGCACAATACAGCCTAAAACCAGATAGGTATCCTGGAATCCCATGTGGTCGTACATGCGGCCGGCGAAAACAGACATGAAAATCATCGATAATTGCTTGCTGAAGCAGAAACCGATCAAATAAACCGTGGCGGAAAAGCGGACTTCAAACACCTGGGTAATATATTTGAACGAGCCGACCAGCAGGAATGGTACTTCAAACATATGTAATATTTTCAAAATAACGACTTCCACGGCGGATGTGGCGAACGCTGAGCCCATAATTCTTACCGACATAATGGCGCCAGCCAGCAATAACGCGTTTTTGCTGCCGATACGGGAAATAATCACCGGCGCGAAAAACATAACCGTCGCATTTAATAACTCGCCGCCGGTTGTGACAAAACCAAAAATCTCAGTGCCTTGCTGTTTTGTTTCGAAGAAAGAGGTAAAAAAGTTAGCGAACTGCTGATCGAAAACATCATAAATGCAGGGCACGCCGACGATATAAAGAATGAAGAACCACAATGCCGGTTTTTTCAATAATTCAATGGCGTTTTTCAGATTAAATGCCGGCTTGTTGGCGCCCAGTTTATCAACCACGTACGCTGTGGACTGCCGATCGGGCCGGGATAAAAATAACAAAATGGCCAGGATCAGCGCACAACCGGATGCCAACCAGAATATCAATTCATTATTAACGGTATACAGCATGCCTACGACGCTGGCGCACAGCGCCCAGCCAATACAGCCAAACATTCTGGTGCGGCCGTATTCGAAATTACTGTTGCGGCTGACCTTCTCGATATAAGCCTCTATCGCATGTGACCCCCCGGTGAAGACAAAACCCAGATAGCAGCCGCCGACCAGCGCGCCGATGAAGATATTAAATTGCAGCAGCGGACTGAAAACGTAAATGAAGAACGGCGCAAACAGAATTAACAACCCGACGATAATCCACATCAGGTTTTTTCTTAGGCCAAGTTTATCTGACAATGGTCCCATAATGGGCTGGAAAGCCAGTGCGAATAGCGAAATGCTGCCGAATACAATACCGGTATCGGTTTTACTTAAATTATTAATATCATGCAGCCATATTGGGAAGAATGGATAGTAGGAGGCCATGATAAAAAAATAAAAGAAGAAAAAGAGGCCGAATAGCCAGAAATTGCGGTTTCCCCTGTAGGATTTTTCTTCACTGATTTCGTTCATAAACACCTCGTGATGTCGCTGATACTGCAAAGGTAAGCGTGCTGGCGCCTTCATCGTTTGCGGAACGCTCTTTGTAACGGTTATCTGAGTGCGGTTTAGCCGTTAATGCACATGCCGCCATCTGAACCACTTGGCAGTAAACATACATCCGAAACGTTTAGATTTTGAATCTAAACGTTTCGGATCTGTGATGAGGTTAAAAAAATTGTCGGTTTGGCTATTTGGGGCAACGGTGGGACGATGAATGCAATGCTAGAATTCCACCCGATGATGAATTGTGCGGGCGCGAAATATTTCCAGCGGCGGCGTAATGGTAAAAATGTTGATTGAGAACTTGGCAACTCCTTGAGTTTATTTATAGGTATATGATACATCCAGAGCGTGTCCTTCCCCTTAAACAGCAGATTCCGGGTTGAGTATGTCATTAAAAAAAATAGCGAGTGAATTGGGTATTTCCTCAACGACGGTCAGCCGTGCATTGAACGGATATGATGACGTTGCGCCCGCTACGCGTGAAAGGATTAGGGAAGCCGCCAAACGTTTAGGTTATCAGCCCAATTCGATGGCCCGGCGTCTGAAAATGGGCAAAACCGATGCGGTGGCTCTGGCTTATCCTTCGCGACCTCGGGTGCTGAATAATTCAACGTTTCTGGAAATGATTGGTTGGATCAGTATTGAACTGGCCAAATTCGGCATTGATTTACTGCTTATTCCTGATGATCCCAATGAGACTTACCATTCTTTAATCCGTTTGGTGGAAACCCGGCGAGTGGATGCGTTGTTAGTTGCGCACACCAAGCCTGACGATCGCCGCCTCAAGTATTTACAGGAACAAAATTTTCCTTTTCTGGCGCTGGGGCGCAGCAATTTGCCCCAGCCCTACGCCTGGTTTGATTTCGACAACCATGCCGGTTCGGTCATGGCCGTAGAGCGGCTGGTCAAGTTAGGGCATCGGCACATCGCCTTTTTAAGCACCGATGCGCCGCTCGCCTATGTGGAGCAACGCCTGCAGGGCTATTCTGATGCGCTGGCCCATTGTTCATTACCGCCGATTGCGCATTACATACAAAAATCCGAGCCTAATCGTCCTGGCGGTTACAACGCCGCCCGCCGACTGCTGGCGCTTGATACGCCGCCGACGGCGATTATTACCGACTGCAATATGCTGGGGGAAGGCGCGGCCGGCGCGCTGCAGCAAGCCGGATGCCTGGGAAAACAGGGCGTATCCCTGATCGTCTACGATGGCCTGCCGGATGACAATTTAATCGACGTTGCGGTAACGCCGATTGTGCAAAATACCCGGACCAACGTAGGTAAACAGATAGCCGGCATGATCCGCCGGCTGCTGGACGGCTGCGAACCACAGCAGGTGCAGGAGCTATGGCAACCGGCGCTGGGGCAGGGCGACACCGACTGCCCGCCGCGCTGAGCGCTACTGATGCGGCAAAGCCCGCGGCGGGGCGCGATGCTTTAGCGGCCAGGAAAAGCAAAATCTGGCGCCGCCCAGCGAGCTATTATCCACGACGATGGTCCCTTCGTGCGCACGGGAGATGGCATGAACGATAGCCAGCCCGAGTCCGCAACCGCCGCTGCTATTTTCGATCCCCGCCTCCAGGCGGATAAAGGGCTCAAAAATGTGTTCCCGCTGTTCCGGTTCGATGCCGGGGCCATCATCCTCAACGTATAAACTGGCCGTGTCGTCAGCGTCCAGCAGCAGACTGATATGCAGACGGGTGCGGCAGAAACGTAGTCCGTTATTGACGAGATTATTCAACACGCGCTCCATCAACCGCAGATCCAAATAGCCAAAATCGCTGCGATGCGGGATAGCCAGCGTGATGTTTTTATCGGGATGGATAAGCCGGAAATCATCAACTTTGGTTTGTAGCCAGGCGGGCAGATCCATTTCAGCCAAATGCAATGTGACCTGCGGCCGGTCTAATCGGGCATAGGTGAGCAACTCGTCGATCAAGGCTTCAAGCTGGCCGATATCCCGGTTCAACGCTTGTTGCTCTTCGTCCGTCAGGTTTTCACTGATCGCCAGTCGATAACGCAAACGTACCAACGGCGTGCGTAATTCATGAGCGATATTGTCGATCAGCTGCTTTTTGCTGGCGATTAGCTGGTTCAGATTATCCGCCATCAGATTGAAAGCGATACCGAGGCGAAACAGGCTGGAGGTATTGTCGAAATGGGTTCGTTCTTCCAAATGCCCGTCGCCAAATCGCTGTGCCGCGTTTTCCAACTGCAGCATCGCCTTCCAGTGGGGCCGCATCCACAAAAACACCGGTAGCGCCAGCGATAAGCCGATCAGCATAACCAATAACAGATCCAGCAGGCGCATTTCATGCAGGAAAAACAGGTAAGGGATCGGCCCGACCGCCAGTACATAATGACTGCGGGGAATGCGTTGAATAAACGTATATTCATTGTCGAGCGCGATAATCTCGCCCTGATTCAGCCGCTGTTGCGTTTTAGCGCTCAACGTGTATTTATTCAGCGGTTCGATTTGCAGTTGAAACGATAGATTTAAATCCAACTGGCTGATTGTTTTATGCCAGTCACGCGGGGGAATGGTGCGCAGTTCATTGCGGATCAGGTAAAGCGAGCTTTTCATCAGATCATCCATGGACTGCCGGCCGGCTCGTTCCGCGGTGACTTTATATACCAGCCCCACCAACAGCGTCATGACCACAAAACAGGCGAACAACAACAAAAAAAACTGGATAAACAGCTTTCTCATGACGCAACGCTTTCCCATGTATTGGGCGCGAAAAGATAGCCCTTGTTGCGTACCGTCTTGATGCGAAAAGGTTCGGTGGGATTATCGTAGAGCTTTTTGCGCAAGCGCGAGATCGCCACGTCGATGCTTCGATCCATACCATCGTAGCTCACGCCGCGCAGATTTTTCAGTAAGGCATCGCGATCCATGATATTTCCGGCGTGGGTCGCCAGTTGCCAGAGCAGATCGAAATCAGCGGTTGATAGCGCGATAGTTTCTTCCCCCAATGTGACTTCGCGATTGACGGGGTCGATACACAGCAGGCCAAAGTGCAGGGATTTGTGAACCTGCAAAGGCGCGGTGCTTTGCTCTATCGCCGCCTGCGGCGCATTGCCATACTGACGGAAGTGCAGGCGCAGACGTGCCAGCAGAACGGCGGGCGGCGTGGTTTTCAGAATATAGTCATCGGCGCCCATTTCCAGCGCCAGAATATGATTCATATCGCTATCCAGCGAAGTCAGCAAGACTATGGGGCCGCTGTATTGCGGGCGTAATTCACGACAGATGGTCATACCGTCTTTACCCGGCAGCATGATATCCAGCAGCACCAGATCAGGCTGTTGCTGTTGAATAAACGCCAGCGCCCGATCGCCGCGCATTTCGACCTTAACCTCAATGTCATGTTTGCCAAGATAAGCGGCGATCAGCTTACCGACCTCGGCATCATCTTCGATAAAAACAATTTTATGCATAGCGCTCGTGTTGTCTGAAAATCTCTTTGGCTAGCATAGACCGATGACCACACAAGCTCCAGCCATGAAGCGTAAACGGGTGTTAACTGCCGATCTCTGGCCATGCTGTGGCGGGGAAAGGCTGTCCAGCGCGGTATTTACCACTGAAAATCAAAGCGGGGAGCGGAAGGAAAAGTTGCCACAAGCAATCCTTCAGCCTGACTGGCAAAACCACAGGAAATCGTGCCACTATATTCGTATTACGGTTTCGCCTAATCAGATTTTATTGCAACGCTGTACGGCGAAGTCACCGGAAAAGAGGAGAAAGGGGATGGCGAAGTATCACCCCGAGCCGGCATATTTCAACGAAAAAATATGCCTCGACTATACAGATTACCTGGCGGCGTTGTGCAATAAACATTGGCGTTTTATTGACGCAATATACGGCGTATGGCCGTTTTTCGGCATGGTGACAAAAATTCCGCTGTCGCGGCAAAAAATATCCTTCAAAGATGGTCTGAAAATGCTCGCGATGCAGGTTCTTTCCACCCAGGTTAGCGATGAAATAAATATTGTCAGGCTGATTGAGCTGGCTCGGCAGCAGGGCCTGAATCGATTTGATATTCGCTTGCCTTACTCATTGACGAATGAGCAACTGGGCGTCATCGACGAGGAGAGTCATGATGCGTTGGCGCTTAGCCAGCAGGATGAGTGTCTGTCTGTGCAGATAGTAACCATCTCGGATGCCCGAGAAAAATAAACCGGCAACGCATGAGATGGCGAATGGCGCAGAAAGCGGCTCTTGCCGGGCTATGATTAATAAAAAAGGCGCGTCCGCGAAAGCCGACGTGCCTTTTGAGTATCAGGCCTTGCTGACCTGAATACGGTCAGGCTAACGCGCGTGGCGGACTATGCCGGCGCGTTCAGCAAGGTCGTTTCCTGAACGGCTTCCAATGCCTGAGCTAAAGAGCCGTAAAAGCTAAGACGCCCATCAATCGGGTTCACGTTCGCCCGCGCCAGGGTTTTCAGCGGCTGGAACGGAATATCGGTAATAATCAGGTGCTTTCCTTCCGGCAGCGCTTCGCTGAAACGCAGCAGAGCGTTTAACCCGCCGGCATCCAGTACCGGAACCGCATCCCACTGCAGGATAATCGTCTGGTAGTCTTGGCTACGATTCAGCAGTTCGTTGAAAATACGTTCGGCGGCGGCAAAGAACAGCGGGCCGTTGACGCGCAGAACCAGTTGGTGCGGCAGCTCGGTGCCCGGCAGTTCGCTCAGTCTGGTCATCTGGGCGATACGGCGCATAAACAACAGCGACGCCAGCACAATGCCGATGGTGATGGCGACGACCATATCAAACAGCACGGTCAGCGACAGACAGAGCACCATCACGATGATGTCGTCTTTTGGCGCATGGCGCAGCAGATCGACCACCTTGTGAGCTTCGCTCATGTTCCAGGCTACCATCAGCAGCAATGAAGCCATCGCCGCCAGCGGCAGGTAAGAGAGCCAGGGAGCCAGAACCAGCAGCGCCAGTATCACCAGCAACGAGTGGATGATGGCTGAAACCGGCGAGGTCGCGCCCGCACGAACGTTAGCTGCGGAACGGGCGATAGCCGCGGTAGCGGTGATCCCGCCAAAAAACGGGGCGATGATATTACCAAAGCCCTGACCGATCAGCTCGGTATTGGAATTATGCTTCTTACCCGTCATGCCATCCAGCACTACGGCGCACAGTAAGGATTCAATCGCCCCCAGTACCGCCATCGAAAAGGCCACCGGCAGCAGAGCGGAAATACTTTGCCAACTGAGATCCATCGCCTGACCGCCCGGTGCGGCGACGTTCCACGGCAGAACCAACTGCGGCAGAATAGGGGGGATCCCCTGACCCTGCGTGCCGTCAGCCAGCAGGTAGCTGAAACGAGAACCGATAGTGGCGACGTGAATATCGAATAGCGACAGGATGCCCATTACGGCGACACCCGCCAGTAGCGCCGGCAGGTGTCCCGGCAAGCGGATACCCAATTTCGGCCAGCCAATCAGTACCGCCAGCGTGACGACGCCGATCAGCGTATCGCCAATATGCAACGTGGGCATTGACTGCGCCAGCGCAATCACCTTGCCGACATAATGCTCAGGGACGACATCCATATGCAGGCCGAAGAAGTCTTTGATCTGCATGGTGCCGATGGTGATGGCAATACCGGACGTAAAGCCCAGGGTGACCGATAAAGGAATATATTCGATCAACCGCCCAAAGCGGCATATGCCCATCAGTAACAGGAATACCCCGGAGAGCAGGCTGGCGATCAGCAATCCTGACAGGCCATATTGCTGAGAAACGGGATACAGGATCACCACAAAAGCGGCCGTCGGTCCGGAGACGCTGAACCGGGATCCGCCGCTGATGGCAATGATAATCCCGGCAATTGCCGCAGTATACAATCCGTATTGAGGAGGAACCCCGCTGGCTATCGCCAGCGCCATGGCCAAGGGGATGGCGATAATACCAACCGTGATGCCGGCAATAATATCTTGGGTAAAACGTTGTAGCGTATATTTTTCGCGCCAGCACGCATCAATAAGCGCGCTGAACGGTTTGATGCCGTTAATTCCATGCGTTTTCATCTAAGGAAGAACCAATCTAAAAGAAAAACAAAATGGCGGGCCGGCTGGGTCCGTCGTAGATATGCGCTATATACGATACGCCTGATGTTCTTAGAAAATCCAGATATACATCAATAGATGGTGGTTAAGGTTGCCGGCAGGCAAGCATGCTGTGCCGGCAAAAGGAAAGGAATCAAAGCATGATGGTCATCAGGTAGGCGGCGAATAGCGCCAGGTGCGCGCTACCGCTCAGAACGTTGGTTCTGCCGGTTGAAAAGGTGATATGGCATAGCACCAGTACCGCCAGCATCACCACGATATGCGGCATATCCAGCCCAAAATTCAGGGTGCGGCCGGTCAGCATGGCGATAATGGTGACGGCGGGCACCGTCAATGAAATCGTTGCCAATACCGAGCCGAAAAACAGATTCATGGCGCGCTGCACCTGGTTTTTCAGCACGGCGCGGATCGCACCCAGGCCTTCAGGCGACAGGATTAATAAAGCGACCAGAAAACCGGTGAATTGGGCTGGCGCATTCATTTTCGTCAGCAAGGCTTCCAGCGGCTGAGAATCCATCTTGGTGACGCTGATCACGGCAATCAGGTGGACTAATAACCACACCGTATGCCATAACGAGCTGTGCGCCGACGGCTTGCCATGATGCGTATCGTCATCGCCTTCATCTTCATGTTCGTAAACAAACAGACTTTGGTGGGTACGAGTTTGAATCAACAGAAATACGCCGTACATCGCCGCGGAAATCAGCGCCACAATCAATGATTGCGCAACGCTGAAGTTGCCTTCAGGCAGGGCGCTGGGGAAAACCAGAACAATCACCGCCAGAGGGAAAATGGCCATTAAATACTGTTTGATGCCGCTCAGATTAACGTACTGAGTCGCGAATTTGCGTCCGCCCAACAGCAGCGCAAAGCCGACCAGACCGCCGGTAACAATCACGATAATCGAGTAGAGCGTATCGCGCATCAGGTCGGGGCCGGCATCGCCGGTCGCCATCAAGGCTGAAATCAGGCTAACCTCAAGAATGACCACCGAAAGGCTAAGGATCAGCGATCCATAGGGTTCACCTAAACGATGGGCAAGCACATCGGCATGGCGGACAACGCTAAATGCACTGAACAGAATACCGGCCAGCGCCAGCAAATTGATACCCAGAATGGCGAGGAAATCTTGTGCGCCTCCCCATAGGAACAAGACGATCAGTGCGATGATCGGTAGAATAAGTGAATATTCCTGGTGGCGGGTTTTGACAACCTCTGAGTGCGACTTCATTACGGGGGTTCTCCTTATCCAGCGGAATTATGCCTATAGCAAAAAACATGAGAAAATGTTTATTTTTTAGCCATCAGGTTGCTGAAAAGTAGTTATAGCGTAAAAAGAACGTATAGATTAACAGATCTGACGGTTTTTCGTGTTTTTTTTACCGATTTTTACGCGAAAAATTGATAATTAAAGCGAATGACCTGGAATTAGCCACTTTTCTTTCTATCACAATAATATTAAATATGTTTTTCATTATTAGCATTCATGATTTTCTGCGATATACGAGCATTTGTTGCAGGATTACTTTATTTTTGGCTCATCTTAAAGAAAACTCTTATTCTAATGTCTATTAGCCGTATATTTATAATAAAAATCAGCATTATCCGCTCGCTGAGCGGAAAGCTGCTTTCATTATCTGGTTTGGAAACGTCGGTATGGTGCCGCCGGCGTGAGTATTCAATCCGACATCCATCGTTATCCAGTGTAGATTAATTCGCTAATGTGAGCATAGGCGATAGTTTTCGCCGGTTGACCCTGCCTTGCACAGTTTACTACGCTATTTAAGATTGGTTAGATGCGCTTTGATCTCTGTTGGGTTCAGGGGGCCGGGGTTCAATTATCATGATGCCCCCAACGCCGCGCTTTTTCATTTTCTGTGGGCTAGATCGAACTTGATTGCAAAGCAGGAAATGAATAATCTCGTTGCTGTTACTGCCGTAAATACAACCAAGCGACAGTGTTGGGTTTTAAGGATGGAACGATAACATGCCAGATGGGCAGTAAGTAGAATGGTTCGGGAGTGGTAAGCCGTGTTAACACGTGATTTTTTGCAAAAAGCAGATTGTAGAACGTCTTTTGGATGTATTGAGGAACGGTTGTTGCTTACGCCGCAACAGCGGGCGGAATCCCTGGAAAAAACATTGGCCTGTCGACCCGACCACGGACCTGTTTGGGTATTCGGCTATGGTTCGCTGATGTGGAATCCGGTTTTTGATGCGGAGGAAGCCTGCCTGGCGACTCTGCATGACTGGCATCGATCTTTTTGTCTGCGCCTGACCATTGGGCGAGGGACGCTGAATCGTCCTGGCCGTATGCTGGCATTGATTCCGGGAGGAAAAACCACCGGGCTGGCGTTTCGCCTGGCCGAATCCTCACTGCGTGAGGACCTAGAGCTGTTATGGAAACGCGAAATGCTGACTGGATGCTATCGTCCCGGCTGGTTTGAACTTCAGCAACCCGATGGTGACACTGTCACTGCTTTGGTTTTTGTTTCAGATCTCGATCATCCGCTTCTTGAACAGGATACCTGTATTAAACAGGTTGCTCCGCTTATCGCTCAGGCCAGCGGTCCGCTGGGCACCAATGCGCAATACCTGTTTGCGCTCGAACGAGAGTTAAAAAACTATGGTATGGACGATGATGGATTGAGCGAGCTGGCTAAGCAGGTTCGTGCGCTGCAACAGGCGACAGAAAGCGGGAATAATAGCTAAACCGCAGGTGTTATTTAAATCTTTGCCGGCGGCGGTCGGCATAAAAAAACGGTCAGAAAACGCCATATTCATAAGGTTCGCTGACCGTGATTCAAACGGCACGGATAAGTGACTACCAGCCGACGCCGACGCCCATCGTATATAGCGTATCGTTAACGTTACCCTGCTTGCTTTCGGTTCGGGTACGCGACACTTTCATATTCATGGAAGACCAGTTGGTCAGCTTGAAACGCAGGCCGGCATCGGCTTGCAGATAAAGCGGGGCGGTAGAGTCAAAGGAACGGCCCAGTTCACCGCTGGTGAAGGCTTCGATCGATTTACTGTACAGGAAGCGGTTGTAAGCCCATTTGATACCGCCCGAATAGAAGTTATCTTTATCGTTATCCTGATAAACATAGGCCTGAGTACCGACCAGGGTCGTCAGTGAGAACGCGCCAAGGTCGTTATCCCAGAACTGATAACCAGGACCCAACGCGAATGAACGATTGATTTTAATATTTTCAATCCAGTCACGCTTGTATTGATAGCGCCCCTGCCAGAACCATTTCTCGTCGATGAATTTATCCAACGCATATTCGCCGCCGGCGTTTTTGGTGCTTTCTACATCATTTTCTTTCGCCATATGGTAGCTGGCATCAATATTATGACGCCAGGTCCCATGACGCGCCTGAGTATTCAGGGTGGTGTCGTAGTTATCTGTCGTCGTCGAACTTTTCTTGTGCGACATCCCGGCGTCAATATTGCCTTTCCAGGATAAGTCCGTGACCAGTGGCTTCTGTGCGACAATGGCGGTGATATCGGAAAGTTGCAACGTTTTCGGCCCGCTTGATTCACTGGAAATCGATGGCGTAGCGACAATCGCACGATTCTCGCCAGCTTTAATCACCGGATACAGTTCGCCAGCTTTATAACGTTCACCCTGAATCACCAGTCCGTGATCGGTTTCAAAGGTTTTTACCTTATCCCATGAAACGGAGATCGAACCGGCATAATCGGTAGTGATGAATAATTTACCGCCGTCGAGCAGCGTGATTTTACCGCTGAGCTGATCGCCGTTCGTTAGCCAAATGGTGTCGGCTCGGCTTTGGGTAATGCCTGCGGAAGCAAGGGCGATAACCAGACTCAGGGAAGATATTGCGTGTTTGGATAGTGTCATTTTGCCAGATAAACAGTTGTGACATGTATTGAAAGACGTCATTAAAGACGTGCAGCCGATGATTCATGAACCGGTTCAGCCCGGAGGGAAAACATTAGCAGGAAATGAATGGATGCTCTAGCCCAAAACAACAATTGATTAGAATGTAAATAGTTATAAAAGATGATATTGATTATTAACAGCTATAACGCGACGCGGGTCATCGTTCGCGTCATAGCTGTCGAATGGCTCAGGTCGCGCGCGGTGAGCGGGATGAGAGGCCGCGGTTCAGATAATGGTTGGTCAGAAATTGCCGGACGCGAAAAACGATCTGTTCCTGGAACAGTACGCATAGCGCCACCGTCGACAGCAGGAAAATAACATAGCCCGTCAGCGACAGTTGAACCTGTCCGGCGGCGGCCACGCACAGAGGCCAATCGCTAAAGCAGGCCAGCGGATTGCCGCGCACCAGTTGTTCAATCGTGCGAAATAAATTAAATAGCGGCACATGCAGCGCGAAGATCGATAAGGATGCGGCGCCCAGCCGCGGCGACCAGTGTCTCAGCCATTCGCTATCGGGTTCGCGAGCCAGCGCGCACAGGCACACCAGACCGACCTGGGCGGGCAGCAGCAGACCGTTATGCAGCAGGAAGTACCAATAGGCTTCACCATGGGTATACAGCCAGGTGCCGATAATGAAGTTGCCGACGATGAACAGAATTATGCCGTAATACTGCCTTTTGCTCAGCGGCGCGATGCCTTTTTGACGATAATCGCGGAAGATCGCATAGCCCAAAATGCCGGCTAAAAACTCAGGCAGACGGAAAATAGGTCCCCGCTGCAACAGGCCGGTATACGGCATGCCGTACTGCTGTTGCCAGATAACCCAAATCGGCGGCAGCAAATAAAGCAAGCAGATAATCCCCATCCATACCCAGGGATGAAGACTTCGCAGCAGGCGGGGCGCCATCAGAGGAAACATCAGATAGAAGAAGAACAGGGTGGAAAGAGACCACAATGGGGCATTGAAGGTGAGGAAATAGGGATTCCACGCCTGTAGCATCAACAATTGCAGCACGCTGTTAAACGCCAGTTGGGCGTTCGTCATATAGTGACGCAGGGTTTGCGGATCGATATTGGCCTCGTTAGTGTCATAAATCACAAAACGGGCGCTGGCGACCTGGCCTTCAGGCGGTATGGCGAGCCATTGCATCAGGGAGACAACGGCAATTGACGCCAGTAACGCGATAATATGAATCGGATAGAGATTAAAAAAACGTTTTGCCCAGAAGCGTCGGGCAGGTTCACGCAGGCGGCCATCCTTGATGTAAACGTGCGCCAATAAAAAACCAGACAGCACGAAAAACGTGCTGGTGGCAAAAAATCCCATACTGGTGAACTCTTCCAGAAACGGCACGCTGGCTCGTTGTGGATAAGTATGCACCGTGTGATAAATCATCACATAGCAGCCAAGCAGGAAACGCAACCATTCCAGCCCGATAAATCGTTCTTTTCTGACCTTACTCACTTCCGTCATGTCGTTCCTCAGTCAATCCAGTTGCAACAGCGGGAAGGTGCTGTAATAAACAGTTTAGCCGAGTGAAATATGCCGTCCGTTAGGATTACTTCTATAATTAATCATAAATAACCACTTCGTTTAGGAAACGTTTACAAAAGGGTAACCATGACGGAGTGTCGATAATATAATCAATCGGTTAGTCTAATTTTGCCGGTTTCTCCCCGAATGATAATTCTTGTCTATAATTACAGTCGCGTTTTGTCTGCATAAGTTCATTTGCAGATAAAAACCTTCATGAAATAATAAAAACGCCGGAAGTGCTTGGCGTGCTGCACCGCGGTGACCCGACGGAGGGCGGGTAAGATGACCCTTCACAAAAAAGCGAGGTTAGTATGGGAATTTTGTCTTGGGTTATTTTTGGGTTGATCGCAGGTATTTTAGCTAAGTGGATAATGCCGGGCAAAGACGGCGGTGGTTTTATCCTGACGGTGGTTCTGGGGATCGTGGGCGCCGTGGTTGGGGGATATATCAGCACGTTCTTTGGCTTCGGACGAGTGGACGGTTTCAACTTCGGCAGTTTCATCGTCGCGGTGATTGGCGCCATTGTCGTGCTGTGGATTTACCGTAAAATCAGCAGCTAAAGCAAGTCGTCTCCGCGTGAAACCGCACCCCGAAAGGGCGTGCGGTTTTTTATTTGTCTTTATTAATGCGTTTTTATCACATCCAATGCGCGTAAATGTTCCGGATGCCAGGACAATGTCACTTCGGAACCGGCCTTCCACTGTGGTTGAATTTCGCTGGCGGGCAGTTTGACCATAAACTGCGGCTGACCGGCGACTTCCGTCATCATGCGTACGTGGTCGCCCAGATAAATAAACTGTTGGATGCGCGCTTTGACCTGCTGGACATCGGCGCCTGGGTTTGGCGCATTAATGCGGATGCGTTCCGGTCGAATGCAAAGGGTGATTTTTTTACCCGGCGAACTTGGACGCACCTTAAGCGCCCGTAGCTGCGTGCCATCATCCAGCGTTGCGCGGTAGAAGTTTCCTTCCGCACCGGCCTGAGTCGCAATCAGCGTATTGTTTTCCCCGATAAATTGCGCCACGAAGGCATTTTCCGGTTTTTCATAAATATCGCTCGGGCTATCCATCTGCTGAATAACGCCGTCGTTGAATACGGCAACCCGGTTAGACATCGTCATCGCTTCGCTTTGGTCGTGAGTCACATAAACCACGGTAAGCTCGAGAGATTCATGCAGTTCCTTGATCTCCAACTGCATGTGTTCGCGCAACTGTTTATCCAATGCGCCCAGTGGTTCATCCATCAGCACCAGTTTGGGCTCAAAAACCAGCGCGCGCGCCAGCGCGACGCGCTGCTGCTGGCCGCCGGACATTTGCGCCGGGTAGCGGTCGGCCAGGCTGGTCAGCTTAACGCGATCCAAAACGCGATCGACCTTTTCTTTGATATCCGCTTTATTCAACCGTCGGATAGACAAGGGAAAGGCCAGGTTTTCGGCCACCGTCATATGAGGAAACAGCGCGTAGTTTTGAAAAACCATGCCGATGCCGCGTTGGTGCGGCGGCAAATTATGCAACGGCGTATCATGCAGGAAAATCTCACCTTGAGTCGGGGTTTCGAACCCGGCAAGCATCATCAGACTAGTGGTTTTCCCTGAGCCGGAAGGACCGAGCAGGGTCAGGAATTCGCCTTCTTTAATATCCAGATTGAGATTTTTTACCACCAAGCGATCGCCATCATAAGTCTTCTGAATGTTCTTGAAACTGACATAGGTTCTCATCATTCCATTTCTCGCGGTAACGTGTCTTAACCTGACTATATGCATAAATCGTGCCTATTTGATTAAATCGAACTCAGAGAATGAGTTAAAACCATTAGGGCGAAAACACGCAGGCGCATTGCATTATTTTGGTGAGTTTAATCAATTTACAGGCACTTGTTTGGTGCAGTGAGATGATGTCGATAAAAACCTATTTTGTGGATATTTGTGCGCGAATGCACTCGACAATGACCGCAAACGACTGCGCCATTTTACTCTCTTCCACACCGGCGTATCCCAACAGTAATCCACGATCCCTGGTCTGACGCAGATAGTAGCTGGAAAGCGGCTTTACCATCACGCCGCGGCGCAGGATATGCGCGCTAAGCAGTACGTCATCAAGGTTGGCGGGCAGTCTAAGCAGCATATGCAACCCCGCATTGCTGTTGTCGCCGACGTAATCCGTGCCTAAATGCTGTTCTATCAGCTCGGTCAACATGGCCCGCCGTTTCGCATAAAGCAAGCGCATACGGCGTATGTGGGCGGCATAATGTCCTTCGCGGATAAACTGACCGAGCGTCGCCTGCGTCAACCAGTGGCCGCCGCGGTACAGTTCGGAATGGGCGACCTTCAGCTCACGCGCCAATTGCGGCGGCAGCACCATGTAGCTGACGCGCAGCCCCGGATAAAGCGTCTTGCTGAAGGTGCCAATGTAAATCACCGGCGATGGCGTTTGCAGCCCTTGCAGCGCGGGGATGGGGTTGCCGGAGAAACGAAACTCGCTGTCGTAGTCATCCTCCACCACCCAACAGCCATGCTCCTGCGCCAAGGCCAGCAATCGCTGACGCCGCGCCAGACTCATCACGGCGCCGAGCGGATATTGATGCGAGGGCGTCACGCAGATCAGCCGCGGTATTGATTGAGGGGAAACGGTATCCGGCGGCGCCATGCCCTGATCATCCACTTCGACTGGCGCGACCCGAAGCCCGTTAATCGTCAATAGATTCCGCGTGCCCCAGTAGCAAGGGTCTTCAATCCAGGCCAGATCGCCGGGGTTACACAGCATCTTAGCCAGCAGGTCCATCGCCTGATGCGTACCTTCGGTAATCAAAATCTGCTCCGGGGCACATTCGACGGAGCGGGCGACGCGCAGATAATCCACCAGAGCCAATTGCAGCTCAGGGCGGCCTCCGACAGGAGAATAGGACAGTTGCTCGGGAAGCGCGCGGCGGGCAAGCCGGGTTTGTATCCTGCGCCACAGATCGTGAGGAAAACTGGATATGTCGGGAATTCCGGGCATAAATGCCCCCCATTGCCGGGCCGACGCGCCGGCGTACCCCAGCAGGTGCATTCCACGGCGCGACAGCTCCTGCATGGGCTGGCGGGAAAAAATTTCATGCTCATTGCGTACCGGCGCCATGTTGCCGTCGGGGAGCTGCTCGGTGACGAATGTGCCGCTTCCGGTCCGGGCTTCGATATAGCCCTCGGCCATCAGCTGTTCATAGGCCGCCAGCACCGTGTTGCGGGACAGCGACAGCTCATGCGCCAAATCACGAGACGAAGGCAACCGGCTGCCGGCCGCGATGGCGCCATCGAGGATGGCCAGCCGGATACTGTCATAAAGGCGTTTATTCAACGTGCCTTCCTGCTGGTTACTCAAACGCTGGAGCAATAAATCGGTCAAGAGCGAGCGCAAAATTGGATCCCTCAAATATTAAAAACTGGCTCTGGATTATAGAGCCATCTGGCGCATAAATAGCAACATAAAGAAGTGAATAGACCAACCGCATCACGTCCCACAGCATGTTATTAATGCGTTGGATGTGTTCTTTAAATCGGAGCAGAAAATGAATAATAGCGAACTAAATCAACGTCGTTTGGCGGCCACGCCACGTGGTGTCGGTGTGATGTGTGATTTTTATGCCGCCCGCGCGGAAAACGCCACGTTATGGGATATCGAGGGGCGTGAGTTTATCGACTTCGCTGCAGGGATCGCGGTGCTGAATACCGGTCATCGCCACCCGAAAATTTTGGCCGCGGTGCGTGAACAACTGGAATGTTTTACCCATACCGCCTATCAGATTGTGCCTTACGGCAGCTATGTCGAACTGGCGGAGCGTATCAATGCGCTGGCCCCTATCAAGGGAGCGGCGAAAACCACTTTTTTCACCACCGGTGCGGAAGCGGTGGAAAATGCCGTAAAAATTGCGCGGGCCTATACCAAGCGTCCCGGCGTTATCGCATTTGGCGCGGCGTTCCATGGCCGTACGCTGCTGACGATGACCTTAACCGGAAAGGTCGCGCCTTACTCTACCGGTTTTGGTCCGTTCCCTGGCTCTATCTTTCATGCGTTGTATCCGAATGCGCTGACCGGCATCACGGTAGAACAGTCGCTGGAAAGTATCGACCGCCTGTTCCATACCGATATCGCCGCCGATCAGGTGGCCGCGATCCTATTGGAGCCGGTTCAGGGCGAAGGGGGATTCAACGTTGCGCCGCCGGAGTTTATCAGCGCATTGCGCGAATTGTGTGATAAACACGGTATTTTACTTATTGCCGATGAGGTACAGACAGGTTTCGCCCGTACCGGTAAGCTGTTTGCCATGGAATATTACGCTGAGCAGGCTGACCTGATCACCATGGCGAAGAGCCTGGGCGGCGGCTTCCCCATTTCCGGCGTGGTGGGCCGTGCCGACGTGATGGATGCGCCCGGTCCCGGCGGATTAGGGGGAACCTATGCCGGTAACCCGCTGGCGGTCGCCTCGGCACTGGCGGTTCTCAAAGTGATTGAAGAAGAAAAGCTGTGTCAGCGTTCGCAACGTCTGGGCGCGGCACTGGTGGAGACCCTGGAAAAGGCAAAACAGCAGTGTCCGGCTTTGGTGGCGATTCGCGCGCAGGGTTCAATGGTGGCGGCGGAATTCAACGATCCTCAGACCGGCAAACCGTCTGCTGACATTACGCGTAAGTTTCAGAAAGAAGCGCTGGATCAGGGGCTGCTGCTGCTGACCTGTGGCGTGCACGGCAACGTCATTCGTTTTCTGCATCCGCTGACCATTCCAGACGACCAGTTTAGCAAAGCGATGACCATTCTGACTCGCGTGCTTACCAAGTAAGAGGAAGGCCATGCAACTGAATCAAAAAGCATTATTTCGCCAGCACTGTTTAATTGACGGTGAATGGCGCGACAGCCAGAGCGGCGAGCATCTTGAGGTGGTCAATCCGGCCAGCGGGGAGGTGTTGGGAACCATTCCATTAGTGACGTCGTCACAAACTGAACAAGCGATTGCCGCCGCGGAGCGGGCGCAGGCCGAATGGCGCAAGCGTACCGGTAAAGAGCGGGCGGCCGTACTGCAGGCATGGTCGCGCCTGATTATGGAAAATCAGGAAGATCTGGCGGCGTTGTTAACCGCGGAACAAGGCAAACCGCTGGCGGAGGCGCGAGGTGAAATCGGCTACGCCACGTCGTTTATCGACTGGTTTGCCGAAGAAGCTAAACGCGTTGAAGGCAGCGTATTGCAATCCCCGCAAGGGCAGCAGCGTTTGCTGGTGATAAAACAGCCAATCGGCGTGTGCGCGGCCATCACCCCTTGGAATTTCCCAGCGGCGATGATCACCCGTAAAGTGGCGCCCGCGCTGGCTGCCGGCTGCGCCATGATTGTCAAACCGGCGGAGCAAACGCCGTTTACCGCGCTGGCGTTGGGCGAATTGGCTCAGCAGGCGGGGATCCCGCGCGGCGTGCTTCAGGTCATCACCGGAGATGCCCAGTCGGTGGGCAAAACGCTGTGCGATAGCCCGGTCGTGCGGAAGCTGAGCTTTACCGGCTCAACCGAAGTCGGCCGGATTCTGATGGCGCAAAGCGCGCCGACGGTGAAAAAGCTGTCGCTGGAACTGGGCGGCAACGCGCCCTTTATCGTCTTTGACGATGCCGACCCGGATCTGGCGGTGAAAGGCATTCTGGCTTCAAAATTCCGTAATAGCGGGCAAACCTGCGTTTGCGCCAACCGGATTTATGTACAAAAGGGCATCTATCCGACGCTGGTTGAAAAGCTGGTTGCAGAAGTCAAAAAACTCAAGGTGGGTGACGGTACTCAGCCCGGCGTTACGCAAGGTCCGCTGATTGATGCCGATGCCATCGGCAAAGTCCAGCAGCATATTTCCGATGCGCTGTCGAAAGGGGCTACATTACTTCTCGGCGGTAAACCGCATGAACTGGGCGGCACCTTTTTTACCCCGACCATCATCGGCGATGTGACGCGCGATATGCGTTTTGCCCGCGAAGAAACCTTTGGTCCGGTAGCGCCGCTGTTTCAGTTTGAAAATGAAGCCGATGCGGTCGCCATGGCTAATGATACGGAGTTTGGACTGGCTGCCTATGTCTATACGCGGAATGCCGTGCGCCAATGGACCGTGCCCGAAGCGCTGGATTACGGCATGGTTGGTATCAACACCGGACTTATCTCTAATGAAGTCGCGCCCTTCGGCGGTGTGAAACAGTCGGGGCTGGGACGCGAAGGATCGCGTTTCGGTATCGAGGATTATCTGGAAATGAAGTACCTCTGCGTCGATCTTTCCAGCTAGTTCGAGTGAAGGCGAGAGGGGGATACGAATGCATTGTGCATTTTTTTGTATTTGTCTGGCAAACCCCTCACGCACCTGAATGGTGCGGTTTTTATCATGACGCACCATTAGAAGAAAATGCCTGACCAAGGAAACGAGTGCAAACGGCAGCTCATTCATCACTGTGGGTTGTTCAGGCGTCCTCGCCGGCCGCTGCGCCGTATATTCACAAATCACCAAAGTGGCACGGTTTATGCTTAATAATGCATGACGCATCAAGGACTTGATGCTTGACTTCCTGCTTTACGTTGACTAACACACTTCAGGAGCCAAACTATGTTGAAGAAAATTGCCGTATCAGCGTTTCTCGTCACAATGGCCTGTCAGGCGCAGGCGGAATCCATCACCGTGATCTCCTTCGGCGGCACCAATAAGGATGCGCAGGACAAAGCATTTTATAAACCGTTTGCCGCGGCGGGCAAAGGCACGGTTCAAGCCGGAGAATACAACGGCGAGATGGCGCGTATCCGCGCCATGGTGGAAACCGGTCAGATTGGCTGGGACGTCGTTGAAGTGGAAGGCCCGGAATTGCTGCGTGGCTGCAACGAAGGCCTGTTCGAACCGCTGGACTGGAAGAAACTGGGCGATGAGTCGCAGTTTGTAAAAGGTTCGGTATCTGAATGCGGCGCCGGCATTTTCCTTTGGTCAACCGTATTAACCTACAACGCCCAAAAACTGCAACAGGCGCCGAAGAGCTGGGCGGATTTCTGGGATGTAAAAAACTACCCCGGGAAACGCGCGCTGCGTAAAAGTGCTAAATTCACGCTGGAAATTGCGCTGCTGGCCGATGGCGTGAAACGTGAAGATCTTTATAAAGTATTGGCAACGCCGGCCGGCGTTGACCGCGCATTCAAAAAACTGGATCAGATCAAATCCAATATCCAGTGGTGGGAGTCCGGTGCGCAGCCTCTGCAATGGCTGGTCTCCGGTGATGTGGTGATGACCTCGGCCTACAATGGTCGCGTCGCCGCCGCGCAAAAAGAAGGGCATGACTTCCGTATCGTCTGGGCCGACAGTATTTACGATCTGGATAGCTGGGCGATTGTGAAGGGCACCAAAAACAAAGCACTGGCTGAATCATTTATCACTTTCGCCAACCAGCCTGAAAATCAGAAAATCTTTGCTGAAAATATCCCCTATGGCCCAACCAACATCAAAACAACGAGTCTGATTGCGCCTGAAATCGTCAGCAACCTGCCAACGGCGCCGGAGAACCTGGCTCAGGCGCTGCAGGTGGATACCGAGTTCTGGATCGACCACGGTGAAGAACTGGAACAGCGCTTTAACTCATGGGCTGCACAGTAATTAAGAAATAGCGATATCGGCAATCAGCATAAATGGAGAAATGCCTATGACCCAGAGCGAAACGATGGCGGCCATGCCGCCGTCCGGCGAAAAAGAAGGGAACGCCAATCTGAAACAGCAGCTACGTCAAGCTCAGTCAGTGTATAAAAAACGCTCCCTGCTGCTGATAGCGCCTTTGTTTCTGTTTATTGTGGTGAGTTTTCTCTTCCCAATCACCTCGATTCTGGGAAAAAGCGTCTCCAATCCGGAACTGAGGGAGAATATGCCAGCCACCATAGCCGCGATGCGGCTATGGTCCGGTAAAGACGTGCCGGATGAAGCGGTATTTCAGGCGGTGATTACCGATTTACGCGCCGCGCGTAGCGGCGGTAAGCTCTCGGCGATTACCAAACGACTCGGTTACGAAGGCGCGGAATACCGTACGCTGATAACCCGTACGCTGCGTAACCTGCCGGCCGAGGGCAGTACGGATATGCGAAGCAAACTGATCGGCGATCAGCCGCTGTGGGGAGAACGCTCCACCTGGCAGACGCTGGATCGCGCATCGCGGCCGTTTACCAGTTATTACCTGCTCGCGGTTTTTGACCACAAGGTCGATGCTAAAACCCAGGAAATCGTACCGCAGTCCCCCGACCAGTCGCTGTATGTCGATGTATTATTGCGCACGTTGCTCATGGCCGGCGTCGTCACGCTCCTGTGCGTCGGCCTGGGATATCCGTTGTCCTACTGGCTGGCAAAGCAGCCGTCCAACCGGGCCAATCTGTTGCTGATTTTGGTGCTGCTGCCGTTCTGGACATCGCTGATCGTGCGTACCGCCAGTTGGATTGTGCTGTTGCAGTCCGGCGGACTAATTAACCGATCGTTGATTAATCTCGGCATCATTGGACAACCGTTGGAACTGGTTTTTAACCGCATCGGGGTTTATATCTCGATGACGCATATCTTGTTGCCGTTTTTTATCCTGCCGCTGTATGCGGTGATGAAGGGCATCTCGCCGAACTACGTCAGAGCGGCCGTCTCACTGGGGGCGCATCCCTTCATCGCGTTCTGGCGCGTCTATGTCCCGCAAACCTATGCCGGCGTCACGGCTGGCGCGCTATTGGTGTTTATGATGGCGATTGGCTACTACATCACGCCGGCGCTGCTGGGCGGACCAAGCGATCAAATGCTGAGCTACTTCGTCGCCTTCTTTACCAATACCACCATGAACTGGGGTATGGCCGCGGCACTGGGAACACAGTTGCTGATTATCGTGACGCTGCTGTATGTGGTTTATATCCGGGTGACGAAAACCAATGCCGAAGTGGCGGCACGTTAACGCCAGCGCGTTGCACACCCACTATTTTTACATGCGATTGCTATATCTGCCGGAGCTCAGTCAGCGGCAAACATAAGCAGAGCGCCGCTGCGGTCTGATTGGCGACAGGTATAAACAAAGGGAAAACGAATATGAAACAGCAGGGTGAAACAGTTATTCGCTTGTGGAATACGTTCTTTAACTTTTACGGCGCGGCCATGCTCCTGTTTCTGATCGTGCCGGTGCTGGTCATTGTACCGCTTTCATTCAACGCCGGATCTTTCCTGAGTTATCCGCTGAGCGGTTTTTCACTGCGCTGGTACCATGAGTTTTTCAATTCCAACGAATGGCTGAGCGCGCTGGGCAACAGCCTGCTGATAGCGCCGCTGGCAACCCTGTTGGCGACCGTGTTGGGCGTTCTGGCGTCAGTGGGCCTGGTGCGCGGCGAATTTAGAGGGAAATCATTGGTGATGGCGGTACTGATATCGCCGATGATTGCACCGGTGGTCATTGTGGCGGTCGGCATGTTTTTCTTTTTCGCCAAGCTGTCTTTATTGAACAGTTATATCGGTTTGGTGCTGGCGCATGCCATGCTCGGCGTCCCCTTCGTCGTTATTACCGTCACCGCGGTGCTGAAAAATTATGATCAAAATCTGACGCGAGCGGCGGCAAGTCTCGGCGCGCCGCCATTACTGGCCTTCCGAAAAGTGACGTTTCCACTGATTGCGCCGGGCGTTTTTTCCGGCGCCTTGTTCGCCTTCGCCACCTCATTCGATGAGGTGATCGTCACGCTGTTTCTCGCTAGTCCGCGTCAGCGCACGCTGCCACTGCAGATGTTCGCCGGTATTCGGGAAAACCTTGACCCAACGATTGCCGCAGCCGCCTCCATGATGGTAGGTGCGGCGCTAATCCTTTTGATTGTTATGGAAATATTGCGCCGCAGGTCAGAGCGTCTGCGCGGCGGGCATTAACCAGGCGAGCATGACGGATAAGAGGTATCGCCAATGAACCAGCAAAAAACAGCGCTTGCCGACGATTTGATGGCGCAGTCAGTACCTCAGGTTTCCTGCCGTCAGGCGGAAGATATCGCCTGGCGTTTATACGGGCTGCGTGGACATATCGAATTGTTGCAGGGTGAGCGCGATCTAAACTTCTGTCTGACGGTCACGGCGGAACGTCGTTATATGCTCAAGGTCATTAATACGGCTGAACCTGCCGAGGTCAGCCACTTTCAGACCAGTTTATTGTTGCATATCGCCCAACAGGCGCCGGCATTGTGCGTTCCGCGAATCGTTATCACCCAGAGCCAACTGGCGGAGCCGCTGGTTGAGGTTAACGGCGTTTCCCTGCGGATCCGTCTGATGAGCTATCTGGACGGGATGCCGCAGCATAAAGTGCCGCCGTCGGTTGAACTGATGGCGGGGTTGGGGAAAAACCTGGCGCAGTTGGATCTGGCGTTACAGCATTTTTCGCATCCCGCCGCGTCTCGTCCGTTATTATGGGATATCAGCCGGGCAGAGCAGACACGGCCTTATCTGACCTTTGTCGACCCCCGGCAACGGCCGCACATCGAACGTATTTTCGACCGTTACGACCAGTTCGTGGCGCCGCGGTTAAAAACGCTGCGTCAGCAAACCATCCATAACGATCTTAATCCGCATAATGCATTGGTCGCGTTGGATAATCCGCGGCAGGTCGCGGGGATCATTGATTTTGGCGATGCGCTGCACGCGCCGCTGATTGCCGAGCTGGCCACGGCGCTGGCTTACCAAATCAGTGGCGAGGACGATCCGCTGGCATTCGTGGTGCCGTTTCTGGCCGCCTATCATCATCAACTGCCGCTGGAAACCGAAGAGATCGCATTACTTCCTGATCTGATAGCGACGCGTATGGCATTAGGCATAACCATTCCGCAGTGGCGATCGTCGTTATATCCTGAAAACCGTGATTATCTGCTGCGCAACCAGTCGACATGCTGGCTAGGTCTGATGCGATTGGCGGATTACACATACGAACAATGTCACGCCAGGCTACTGCAGGCTTGTCAACAACCGATAGCCTCATCTTGACGATGCTGCTGGTTGTGCCGCGGCGCTGGCGGATTCAGATGAGTCATGGCGGGGTAAGGAGTAACGTTCAGGCGACGCAATGAGCGGCGCCGGTTACAATGGGATGAGGCGCGTAACAGCAAGCTCATCCCGTATTTCTCTTAGGCCGACGCTTTTCTTGCAACACCCATTACGGGTATCAGTGCGTCGTCCCCTGATAAACCGCGTCGTGCAGGTTCAGACGGTGCCAGAAACTTTGTTCGGCGGATCCAGACAGCGGATAGCCTCCGGCATAGGCAGTTTTAACCAGCAAATTTTTACGCTGCGCGGCAGATAACTGAGGCAACGGCGCCTCAAGCAGCACCTCTGCGCCCTGTGGATCCTTAAGCGGCGAAACGTCTTTATGCTGTGCCGGCAAACCGTATGTCATCGTGAAGCGGTAGAAAGTTGCCATCGCCGGATCGGTATAGGGGTCGTCGCGGCCCTGGCTTTTCGCGCAGGCTGACAGCGTTGAACCACACTCTTTTTCCAATGCGCTGCGCAACTGTGTTTTCGCCTGTTCAAAGAGCTGACGATACTGGGGATCGTTAAGATAGTTGGCCACGTTGCGTTCCACGACCATTCTGGAACCGATGACATCAAGCGGATAGTGCACGCCCAACACCACGCGGGAAAAACCGTAGCGAGCGCCCCGGTCGATCAGCGGAACAAAACGCTCCGGCAGCATTTCAGCCAGCAATAATGCGTCGGTATAACCGGTGTTGGTGTGGCCGCTGGGGAAGGCGCCGCCCGTGGCGCTGTACGGCTTGTTATCCTTTATCACCACGCTGTCCGCCACCAGATGAATGGTGTTGCCGGGCTGCAGGAAAGGTCGAGGATAGTTAAAATGCGCCTTGGAGGCGGAAGTACTGACTTCTGACGCTTTAATTAACGCCGCGGCTTTATTCAGCTCGCCTTTATTGTAAGCATTGATAAAAGCGCCGCCGAGGCGCGGGCCCAGCGCATCGGCCAGAAAATAGAGATAGCTGATGCCTTCCGCATCGGCTAACGCCTGCTCGCGTTGGCCCTGCGTAGCGTCGCGGTTAATCTGCGTTACGGTCGCCAGATTCTGCTGTAAAACATCGGCAGGCAGCTGTGAAAAAGCGCCGAGAATGTCTATATCCGCCTGCTGGTTTTTCTTTTCGGCAAAGTCATAGCCGCTGGCGCGCAGCCATTGAGTATCGGCAACCTGAGCGCTCTGTTTGGCGGTTTCCAGCCGCGGTCGCGTCAGGGAAGGGGCATCACCCTGCAAAGCCTGACGCAACGCCGTCTGTATATTCAATTCCAGTTCCGTGAACGGACGACTTTTACTCGCCGGCGTGGTGGTATCCACGATTGCGCCAATATCTTTACTCTGTTCGCTCTGCGGCATCGACCAGGCCGAATTCATCATCAGAACGCTGCCGAGCACCGTTATTACGGGTTTGTTGTAGCGCATAAGGCGCTCCTTTTTCGTCGTTATAAACAGGGGGAAATGCGTTTTTTTCAAAGTAGCCCCCATTTATGATGAATTTATTACAGGATACATTTCGAGATACTGCTTAACTGAATGACACGCTTTTGGCGCGAAGTACGTAGAAGCGGAGCATTATTCTCTGCCGGCTCCCCGGATGATTGTCCCTCTTGTGCCCGGTTTGAAGCCATATTCATCGGCCAGCAATGCGATGACCCAGCCGGCAATCAACAGCGCCACCAATATCCAGGGAATACCGGCTGCGCCTGCGCTCATCTCGCGCGGGCGGGCATCCCGCAGCAGCCGGTCGATCTGGCGCAGCATTCCTGCCTGCATTATCGTTTTCCCAATAGCGGAAAGCTGGAAACCTGGCCTCTGGCTAAGGAAAGTGAGCTGCATATTCCCATCTCCATGGTCTGCAATAATATTGAAACCCGGGTGTGTTTCGCGCTGCGCGGTTTGGGGATTGCCTGTCTGCCCGACTTTTCCGTAGCCGCCGGCCGCTTGCGCCGGGTATTGGAAGATTACGTCGAACGCACGGTCAGTCTACACGTCGTCTGGCCCTCAGGACGTTATATGACGCCAAAACTGCGCGCCTTTATCGATTTTCTCAGTGCCAACCTGTTTGTTTCCCCGTCAAGCGGGATGTAAACGATTTTGCTCACGCGCGCCGTGACGGCGCTTTTCCTGGCGGCCTGTCCTGCTCCACAATGGCGCAACACTGCCCATTCTTCGTGCATACCAATGAATATCCTGATCGTAAAATAGAATAAAAATAATAAGATCAATAAATTAAAAAACTGGCATGATTTTGGCTTTCATGGATTCAATCTTGTATACTAGATGGGATTCAAATTATGCCGCCAATGTCAGGGTTGACTCTTCAGGAGTGGACACGCTACCACCAGCAACACGCTGGCCGGGTCGGCGAAACATTGGCAAATTTGCTGGCGCAGCTTTCCACCGCCGATCCCGCCTGGATCTACCTGATCACCCCAGCGCAATTGCGCGCTCAAATAGCGCCCTTACTGGCGGCCTATGCCGAGAATCCGGCTTCACTGCCGCTGTTTGGCGTACCCTTCGCGGTAAAGGACAATATCGATGTCGCCGGCTGCCCGACCAGCGCCGGCTGCCCGGACTTCACCTATGTCGCGCAGCGGGATGCGGCGGTCGTCGCCAAACTCAAGGCGGCGGGGGCGGTGGCGATGGGGAAGACCAACCTTGACCAATACGCGACCGGCTTGGTCGGAACCCGCTCGCCGTTTGGCGCCGTCGCCAACACCTTTAACACGCAATACGTCAGCGGCGGCTCAAGTTCAGGCTCCGCATCCGTTCTGGCGCGCGGACTGGTCGGTTTTGCGTTGGGAACCGACACTGCGGGCTCGGGACGGGTTCCCGCCTCCTTCAATAACGTCGTCGGATTAAAACCGACCAAAGGATGGTTATCCGCCAGCGGCGTGGTGCCGGCCTGCCGTTTGAACGACACGATTTCCGTTTTTGCCTTAACCGTTGAAGATGCTTTTCAGGTTGCCGAGATCGCCGGGGGATATGACGCCGGCGACGCCTATTCGCGGCATAACCCCGCGCTGGCGCCGGCCGCGTTGTCCGTCCGACCGCATTTTGCCGTTCCCGCCACGCCGATTTTTTTTAATGACAAACTGGCGCAGCGCGCATGGGAGAGCGCCTGCGACACGCTGAAAAATATGGGCGCGACGCTGCATCCCATCGACTTTACGCCATTCGAGCAGCTTGCCGAGCAACTTTATCAAGGTCCCTGGGTGGCGGAGCGTACCGCGTCAGTGGGCAAGATGCTGCTGCACCCGGAAAAGATGGATCCGGTCGTGTATCGCATCATTGCCAGCGGCGAGCGCTTCAGCGCGGTCGACGCGTTTAACGCCGAATACCTGCGCGCGCAATTAACCCGCCGGATTCAACACACGCTCAATCAGTTTGACGCGCTGGTCGTACCGACCACGCCGACCATTCACACTATCGCCGAAATTGCCCAGGAGCCGATTCGCTATAATTCGCAGCTCGGGGTATACACCAATTTCACCAATCTTGCGGATCTGTCGGCGCTGGCCTTGCCTGGGCCATTCCGGGCCGACGATATCCCGGCCGGCATTACGCTCATTGCGCCCGCCTGGCACGACCGCGCGCTGGCGGCGTTTGGTCAGCGTTGGCAGTCACGGCAGACCATCAGGCTGGGGGCGTTAGACAAAGTCCAACCGGCCGGCCCTCAGCCGTTGCCGCCGTCCACGCAGCACATCCGTCTGGCGGTGGTCGGCGCCCACCTGAGCGGCATGCCCCTTAACCATCAGCTAACCAACCGCAATGCCGTTTTGGTTGAAGAGACACAAACCGCCGGCGATTATCGCCTGTATGCGCTGGCCGATACACAGCCGGCGAAGCCCGCGTTGGCGAAAGCGGCGGCGGGCAGGGCCATTACGGTTGAGCTTTGGGATATACCGCTGGCGCGTTTTGGCGAATTCGTCGCGGAGATTCCGGCTCCGTTGGGCATCGGTACCTTGACGCTGGCGGATGGCCGTCAGGTGAAAGGATTTATTTGTGAACCGGCGGCGCTGACCGATGCCGTTGATATCACCGCATTCGGCGGTTGGCGCAATTGGCTGGCTGGTCGGGAGATATCCCGTGTTTAGCCGCGTACTGATCGCCAATCGCGGTGAAATTGCCTGTCGGGCCATCCGCACCCTGCAGCGTTTGGGCATTACCAGCATCGCGGTTTATTCCGCTGCGGATAAAAACGCACAGCATGTCATGGATGCCGATATCGCCATCCCCATTGGCGGTGAAAAGGCCGGCGATAGCTACCTGTGTATCGACAAAATAATCGCGGCCGCGCAACAAACGGGCGCGCAGGCAGTTTGGCCGGGGTATGGTTTTCTGTCGGAAAGCCTGCCGTTTGCCGCCGCCTGCGCGCAAGCGGGAATCGTCTTCGTCGGCCCCACCGCGCAACAGATCGGCGAGTTTGGCCTGAAGCACCGGGCCAGAGCGCTGGCGGCGGCGGCGGGGGTACCCGTCACGCCGGGCAGCGACTTGCTGGCTTCGTTGGAGGACGCGCTGGCGGCGGCGGACAATATTGGCTATCCGGTCATGTTGAAAAGCACCGCCGGCGGCGGCGGCATCGGTCTGACCCGCTGTGCCGACGCCGATGCGCTGAGCGCCGCCTGGGAAAGCGTACGCCGTCTGGGAACGCAGTTTTTCAACGACGCCGGCGTTTTTCTTGAGCGCTGCATCGATCGCGCTCGCCATGTGGAGGTGCAAATCTTCGGCGACGGCAAGGGAAAGGTGGTGGCGCTGGGCGAGCGCGACTGCTCGCTGCAACGCCGCAACCAGAAAGTGGTCGAGGAAACGCCGGCGCCGCACCTTCCCGCCCACACGCGTGCCGCGTTACTGGCATCGGCCGTTAAGCTGGGCCAGTTGGTCAGCTACCGCAGCGCCGGGACGGTGGAGTATATCTATGACGCGCAGCGCGACGAATTCTTTTTCCTGGAAGTGAACACCCGGCTGCAGGTTGAGCATCCGGTGACGGAGTGCGTCACCGGGCTCGATCTGGTGGCCTGTATGCTGCAAGTGGCGGCCGACGAGCCCCTCGATTGGCAGCGTCTGTCCCAGGCGCCGCAGGGCGCGGCGATTGAGGTTCGGATTTACGCCGAAGATCCGCTGAGGCAGTTTCAGCCCAGTCCCGGCGTACTGACGGAGGTTTATTTTCCGCAAGGCGTGCGGGTGGATAGCTGGGTCAGCACCGGCACGGAGGTTTCCGCGTATTACGATCCGCTGATTGCCAAGCTGATCGTTTATGCGGAAAGCCGAACGCAGGCGCTGGCTGATATGCGGCAAGCCTTGAATGCAACGCGGCTGCACGGCATCGCCACCAACCTGGATTACCTGCGCCAGATTGTCGCCACCGACGCGTTTCACCACGGACATGTCTGGACGCGCCTGCTTGATCGCCTTACGCCGGCGGCGAGCGTCATCGAAGTGGTCGAGCCGGGAACCTGGAGCAGCGTGCAGGATTATCCCGGGCGTCTCGGCTATTGGGATATCGGCGTGCCGCCCTCCGGTCCGATGGATGACTTCGCTTTCCGCCTGGCAAATCGCATCGTCGGCAATGCCGATGTCGCCGCCGGCCTCGAGTTTACGTTGCAGGGGCCAACGCTGCGATTTCATTGCGATGCGCTGATTGCGCTGACCGGCGCGAACTGTCCGGCCGAGCTTGACGGCGCCGCCGTCGCTTACTGGCGGCCGCAGTTCGTCAACGCCGGACAGACGCTGACGCTGGGGCGGGCGCAGTCCGGCTGTCGGACTTACCTGGCGGTGCGCAACGGTATCGATGTGCCGCTCTATCTTGGCAGCCGCTCGACGTTCGCCCTGGGGCAGTTCGGCGGTCATGCCGGCAGAACGCTGCGCGTGGCCGATATGCTGGCTATCTCGCAGCCGGCGCTGGCGGCCTGCGCCACGCCGCCGCCGGTTTGCGCTCCCCGGCCGGTCGATGACGCCTTGATACCGACATACGGCAATGAATGGCGCATCGGCGTGCTTTACGGGCCGCACGGCGCGCCGGACTTTTTTACCCAGCAAGCGATTGATGCGTTTTTTGCCAGCGAGTGGCGGGTTCATTATAACTCCAACCGTCTGGGCGTGCGGCTGATAGGGCCGAAACCGGGCTGGGCGCGCGATAACGGCGGCGAAGCCGGACTGCATCCGTCCAATGTCCATGACTGCGTCTACGCGGTTGGCGCGGTGAATTTTACCGGTGATTTTCCGGTGATCCTGACCCGCGACGGGCCCAGTCTGGGAGGCTTCGTTTGTCCGGTAACCATCGCTAAAGCCGAGCTATGGAAAGTCGGGCAGGTGAAGCCGGGGGATCGCATTCGTTTTCATCCGCTTGAGGTTGATCAAGCGCTGGCGCTGGATATCGCTCAGGCCGACAGTATAAGAAGGTTGGCCGTCGCCTCGGCGCCGCCCGATGCTCACGACGCGTCGCCGGCAGCGGAGAAGCGCGCCGTACTGGCGACGATCGCCGCCACCGCCACGACCCCAACCGCGGTTTATCGTCAGGCGGGAGACAACAATATTCTGGTCGAGTACGGCGACAACGTATTGGATCTGGCGCTGCGGTTACGTATCCATCGGTTGATGACTGCCCTGCGTAACGCCAATCAGTCCGGCGTCGAAGCGCTCTCTCCCGGCGTTCGTTCGCTGCAGGTTCGCTACGACAGCCGGACCCTCAGCCAGCGCCGGTTGATGACGCTGCTGCTGGCGCTGGAAAATACGCTGGGCGACGTTCGCCAGATGAGCGTGCCATCACGCATCATTCACCTGCCGATGGCTTTCGAGGACAGCAGCACGCTGGCGTCGGTGGCTCGTTATCAAGAAACCGTGCGGCCGAATGCCCCCTGGCTGCCGAACAACGTCGACTTCATTCAGCGCATTAACGGACTGGCCAACCGCGACGCGGTGCGCGACATCATTTTCAATGCCAGCTATCTGATCCTTGGTCTGGGCGATGTCTATCTTGGCGCCCCCTGTGCGGTGCCGCTCGACCCGCGTCACCGCCTGTTGAGCTCTAAATACAATCCCGCGCGCACGTTCACCGCCGAGGGCAGCGTGGGGATCGGCGGTATGTACATGTGCATCTACGGCATGGACTCGCCGGGCGGCTATCAACTGGTGGGGCGCACGCTGCCTATCTGGAACAAATTCGTCAAAAACGACCGCTTCGCCGCCGGTCAACCCTGGCTGCTGCATTTTTTCGATCAGATCCGTTTTTACCCGGTGAGCGAATTCGAGTTGGATCGGCTGCGTGAGGATTTCCGCGAAGGACGCGCCACGATCGACATTGAATCGAGTGAGTTCGACTTCGCCCAATACCGGCATTTTCTGGCACAGCACGCGGCGAGCATCGCGGAATTCCGTCAGCGTCAGGCCACGGCATTTGCTGCGGAGGCGGCGCGCTGGCAAAAGGACGAGGACGTCCCGATGCATGAGCCGCCGCTATCGCCGGATAACCAAGAGGACGGCGCGCAACGGATTAACGCTGATATGAACGGCAATATCTGGAAGGTATTGGTAAAACGCGGCGATCGGGTCGAGATCGGCCAGCCGCTGATTATTGTCGAAGCCATGAAAATGGAACTGACGATCCGCGCCATGCAGTCGGGGCGGATTAAACGTATTGCTTGCCAGCCGGGGCGTCAGGTGAGCCCTGGCGATCCTCTGCTATGGCTGGAACAGGAATAAATAAATGAAAACCGATAGGCGAAAAGGCGGTAAAGGCCGGCCCGAAGCGCTGGCGGAACGTGTCTACCAGACGCTGAAAAACGACATTTTTGACTTTCGGCTGATGCCGGGCGACCGCTTTAGCGAAAGTGAAATCGCCGAACGCATGGACGTCAGCCGTACGCCGGTGCGTCAGGCGCTGTTTTGGCTGGAGCATGAAGGTTATGTCGAAGTCTATTTTCGCAGCGGCTGGCAGGTCAAACCGTTCGATTTCGAGTACTTCGAAGAACTGTACGAGTTTCGTATCGTGCTGGAACGCGAAGCCGTACGTCGCCTGTGCGCGATGCCGCCGGCGCGCTGCGCGGAGTTGTTGACCGATCTGAAACGATTCTGGATTGACGATCCGCGTCTTGAGGACGGCAAAACGGTGTCCCGTCATGACGAAGGTTTCCATATGAGCCTGGTGGCGGCGGCCGGCAACCGCCAAATGGCGCGGACGCATGCCGAGCTGACCGAAAAGATTCGCATCATTCGTCGCCTTGATTTCACCCGCGAAGATCGGGTGGATGCGACCTACAGCGAACACGCCCGTATTTTGCTGGCGATATTGCAACAACAGACAGAGGAGGTTCAGCGCATTCTGACCGCCCATATATCAGAAAGTAAAGCGGAGGTGAGGAAAATCACCCTGCACATGCTACAGCAGGCAAGACCACAGGTTGTTTCACATAAATCATCATTCAACACTATTTAATTAAGGGTCAGAGATGAAAAGACGTTCATTGATCAAGGTATTCGCTCTCTCCGCTACGGTTGTCGGTATGGGGCTCTCATGGGGCGCGTACGCGGCGGATACCATAAAGGTCGGCATCATGCACTCGCTCTCCGGCACGATGGCGATCTCTGAAACGCCGCTGAAAGACGTGGCGTTGATGACGATTGACGAAATCAATGCCAAGGGCGGCGTATTGGGGAAAACGCTGGAGCCGGTGGTGGTTGATCCGGCGTCAAACTGGCCGCTGTTTGCTGAAAAAGCTCGCCAGCTGTTGACTCAGGATAAGGCCGCCGTGGTGTTCGGCTGTTGGACATCGGTATCGCGTAAATCCGTCCTGCCGGTATTTGAAGAGTTAAACGGACTGCTGTTTTACCCGGTGCAGTATGAAGGCGAAGAGATGTCGCCGAATGTGTTCTACACCGGAGCGGCGCCTAACCAGCAGGCCATCCCTGCGGTGGAATACCTGATGAGCGAAGACGGCGGCGCCACAAAACGTTTCTTCTTGCTGGGAACCGACTACGTCTATCCGCGCACCACCAACAAAATCCTGCGCGCGTTCCTGCATGCGAAGGGCGTCCAGGATAAAGATATCGTGGAAGTCTATACGCCGTTCGGCCACAGTGACTATCAGACCATCGTGTCCGATATCAAAAAATTCTCGACCGGCGGCAAAACCGCCGTGGTATCGACCATCAACGGCGATTCCAACGTTCCTTTCTATAAAGAGCTGGCCAATCAGGGCATTAAAGCGACCGATGTGCCCGTGGTGGCTTTCTCGGTAGGGGAAGAAGAGCTGCGCGGTATTGACGCCAAACCCCTGGTGGGACATCTGGCGGCGTGGAACTACTTTGAGTCGATCGATAATGCGACAAACGCCAAGTTTGTCGACAGCTATCGCGCCTACGCCAAAGCCCACAATCTGCCTAACGCCAATACCGTGGTGACCAACGACCCGATGGAAGCCACCTATGTCGGGCTGCATATGTGGGCGCAGGCAGTGGAAAAAGCCGGTTCGACGGACGTGGATAAAGTGCGCGCGGCAATGGCGGGACAAACGTTCGCCGCGCCGGATGGCTATACGTTGACCATGGATCAGACCAACCATCATCTGCACAAACCGGTGATGATCGGCGAAATCGAAGGCAATGGTCAGTTCAACGTGGTGTGGGAAACGGAACAGCCGGTTCGCGCCCAACCGTGGAGCCCATACATCGCGGGTAACGATAAGAAACCCGATCATCCGGTGAAGTCGGCACAATAAGGCTAATGCCATCGCTAAAGGAATGAGGCGTGCGCCCGGTCCAAGGGGCGCACAATCCGGACTGATGCGATCGACAACCGATGCTTAAGCGTTTTATCCCGGAGTCCGGTCTGACCGGCGCTCTGACTTATTCCCCGGACAGGGGAATAAGCGTTAACACTCTCTTTGGAAATGACGGGCATTGCGATGATTATTCGTCAATTACGTAATTTGTTTCTGTCACTGTGCTTAGTGGCGCCGATGACCGCGCTGGCTGGGCCGGCGGCTGATTTTGCGGCGGCCAGCCGCACCCAGCAGGCGGAAATGCTACAGCAATGGGCGATTGCGCCGGACGCCGGCCGCCTGAGCTTGCTACAGGCGCTGCAGCGCGAATCGATAGTGATCGATCAGAATAAACAGCCGTTCAGCGAGCAGCAGGGCAAACTTGTCGCGCTGGAAGGCAACGCGCAGCCGGTGGGCGGCACCAAGAAACTGTTTATGAATAACCGCCTGCGCGTATTGATTACCAGCGCGCTGGCTTCTCATCAATTAGTCAGCGATAACGCGGCCACCCGGCTCAATGCCGCGCGCATGCTGCAGAATGAAGCCGTGGCGGCGCAACTGCCGATGTTGACGCAGCGGCTGGCCGCTGAGCAGGATCGGGATGTCTCCGCGGCGCTGAAGATCGCCATCGCCAGTTTGCAATTGACCGACGTCGACCCGCAGGTGCGGCTTAATGCGGTGAAGCAGTTGGGCGAAACCGGCGATCCGCAAATGCAGTCGCGCTTGCAGCAGCTTGTCCAGCCGCAAAACGAAGCGGATGCCGACGTGCGGGCGGCGGCGCAGGAAAGCGTGGCGAAAATCAAAAAGAGTCTGGTTCTGGGCGATCTATTGGGACAGGCTTTCAGCGGCCTATCGCTGGGATCGATTTTATTATTGGCGGCGCTGGGGCTGGCGATCACCTACGGTCTGCTGGGCGTGATTAACATGGCGCACGGCGAAATGCTGATGCTGGGCGCGTATTCAACCTGGCTGGTGCAGTCATTATTTCAGCGCTTTGCGCCGGAGTGGCTGGCGTATTACCCGCTGTTGGCGCTGCCGGTCGCTTTTTTCATTACCGCCGCTATCGGCATGGCGCTGGAACGCACAATTATCCGTCATCTTTATGGCCGGCCGCTGGAAACGCTGCTGGCGACCTGGGGCATCAGCCTGATGCTGATTCAACTGGTGCGAGTGCTGTTTGGCGCGCAAAACCTGGAAGTGGCCAACCCCGCCTGGTTGTCCGGCGGTCTGCAAGTGTTGCCCAATCTGGTGCTGCCCTATAACCGTATCGCGGTGATCCTGTTTGTTATTGGCGTCCTGCTGCTCACCTGGCTGCTGCTGAATAAAACCCGACTCGGCCTCAACGTGCGCGCGGTGACGCAAAATCGGGCGATGGCCGACTGCTGCGGCGTGCCGACCGGCCGCGTCGACATGCTGGCCTTTGGCTTGGGCTCGGGCATCGCGGGACTGGGCGGCGTTGCACTGTCACAGTTGGGCAACGTCGGGCCGGAACTGGGACAGGGTTATATCATCGACTCTTTCCTGGTGGTGGTGCTCGGCGGCGTGGGACAACTGGCGGGAACGGTGGTCGCGGCCTTTGGTCTGGGCATTATTAATAAGGTACTGGAGCCGCAGATCGGCGCCGTGCTTGGCAAGATCCTGATTCTGATCCTGATCGTGTTGTTTATTCAGAAACGGCCACAGGGATTGTTTGCGTTCAAAGGGCGGGTAATTGACTGATGAAACAACCAATAACGTTAGCCATCGCGAAAAAGGCGCCGGGACTGACAACCGGCATCGGCATTGTGGCGCTACTAGCGCTGCTGATTCTGCCGTTTTTATCACTTTTGCCGCCGGATAATGCACTGTCGGTTTCCACCTACACCCTGACGCTGGTCGGCAAAATTCTCTGCTATGCGATTGTGGCAGTCGCGCTGGATTTGGTGTGGGGATACGCCGGACTGCTTTCGCTGGGGCACGGCCTGTTCTTCGCGCTGGGCGGTTATGCCATGGGGATGTACCTGATGCGGCAGGCTACCGGGGAAGGGCTGCCGGCCTTTATGTCGTTTCTGTCATGGAATGAGCTGCCGTGGTTCTGGGCCGGAACCCAGCACTTTGCCTGGGCGCTATGCCTGATTATTCTGGTGCCCGGCCTATTGGCGCTGGTATTCGGCTGGTTCGCCTTCCGCTCCAAAATCAGAGGCGTTTATTTCTCCATCATGACGCAAGCGCTGACCTATGCCGGCATGTTGCTGTTCTTTCGCAACGAGACCGGTTTCGGCGGCAATAACGGCTTTACCGGCTTCACAACGTTGTTGGGTTTTCAGGTAACGGCGACGGGGACGCGCATCGGCCTGTTTATCGCCACCGTACTGTTGCTGTTTATCAGTCTAGTTGTCGGCTTTGCGCTGGCTCGCAGCAAATTTGGCCGCGTACTGACGGCGGTGCGTGACGCGGAAAATCGTCTGATGTTTTGCGGCTACGATCCCAAAGGCTTCAAACTGTTTGTGTGGACGCTTTCAGCCGTGCTGTGCGGTTTGGCCGGCGCGCTGTATGTGCCGCAGGTCGGCATTATCAACCCGAGCGAAATGTCGCCGACCAACTCGATTGAGGCTGCGATCTGGGTGGCGCTGGGAGGAAGAGGGACGCTGATCGGCCCGCTGCTTGGCGCCGGGATCGTCAACGGCGCCAAAAGCTGGTTTACCGTGGCGTTTCCCGAGTACTGGCTGTTCTTCCTCGGCCTGATTTTTATTCTTGCCACGCTATTCCTGCCACGCGGCGTTATTGGTTTGCTCAATCGGAGGAAACATGACTGAATCACTTTTTACGCAGTCACAACCAGCGGATCGCCATCGTCATCAAACCGATCCGGTACTGCAGTTGGAGAAAATCAATGTCAGTTTCGATGGCTTCCGCGCCTTGACCGACCTGTCGTTGCAAATCGGCGTAGGGGAGCTGCGCTGCGTCATTGGGCCGAACGGCGCCGGTAAAACCACGCTGATGGACGTGATTACCGGTAAAACGCGGCCGGACAACGGCCGCGTGTTTTACGATCAGCAAACCGATCTCACCGCGCTTTCCCCGGTGGAAATCGCCCGGGCCGGTATCGGGCGAAAATTCCAAAAACCGACGGTCTTTGAGGCATTGACGGTTTTTGAAAATCTGGAAATCGCCTTAAAAACGGATAAATCGGTATGGGCCTGTTTGCGCGCCAGCCTGAGCGGCGAGCAGCGCGATCGCATCGACGAGATGCTGACGTTGCTGCGCCTGGGCAGTGAACGGCAGCGGCTGGCCGGGTTGCTGTCGCACGGGCAAAAGCAGTTTTTAGAGATCGGCATGCTGCTGGTGCAGGAGCCGCATCTGCTGCTGCTTGACGAACCGGCCGCCGGAATGACCGATGCCGAAACGGAATATACCGCCGAGTTATTTCGTAATCTGGCGGGAAAACATTCATTAATGGTGGTGGAACACGATATGGGATTCGTCGAAACCATCGCCGATCATGTCACCGTATTGCATCAGGGGCAGGTACTGGCGGAAGGTTCGCTGCGCGAAGTACAGGCCAATGAGCAGGTTATTGACGTTTACCTGGGGCGCTGAGATGTTACAGATATCTGAACTCAATCAATATTATGGCGGCAGTCACATTCTGCGCGGGCTGTCGTTTGAAGCCAAACCCGGCGAAATAACCTGTCTGCTGGGCCGCAATGGCGTGGGTAAAACCACACTGCTCAAGTGCCTGATGGGCTTAATTCCGGCCAAATCGGGCAGTATTCTCTGGCAGGGCAATTCCATCAATCACCGCAAGCCGCATCAGCGGGTTCAGGCCGGCATCGCCTATGTGCCGCAAGGGCGCGAGATTTTTCCGCGCCTGACGGTGGAAGAGAACCTGCTCCTTGGGTTATCGCGCTTTTCCGGCGCGCAAGCCAGACAGGTGCCTGATGAGATCTATCAGCTTTTCCCGGTGCTGAAAGAGATGAAGCAGCGACGCGGGGGCGATCTGTCGGGCGGGCAGCAACAGCAGTTGGCTATTGGACGGGCGCTGGCCTGCAAACCGCAGTTATTGATTCTGGATGAACCGACGGAGGGGATTCAGCCGTCGGTGATCAAAGAAATCGGCGCCGTCATCCTTAAACTGGCGCAGCGCGGCGATATGGCGATCCTGCTGGTTGAGCAGTTCTACGACTTCGCCGCCGAACTGGCGGACAACTATCTGGTGATGTCGCGCGGAGAAATCGTCCAACGCGGTCGCGGCGAAGACATGGAAAAAGACGGCGTGCGTCATCTCGTCGCCATCTGATGGCGTCTCGCCATGCCGCCCGTTGCAGGCGCCTCGGGCGGCGTTTAACCGAGTGCAGGGATGCCGTTTATTGTTCGTCGCGATGAGCGGCATCGCCTTCCCGCTAACGGTAAATCGCATCGCGCAGCTCGGTCACGAAGCTGCCGGACATTCCTTCATACAGGGTATTGGTGAGCGCCACCGCGCTGATGCCCTGACGGCGGTCAACGAACCACGAATGGCCGTAGACGCCACCCCAGCGCCAGGTTCCCAGCGACTCCGGCGAGCCGGCGGCGGCCGGATCGCGCAGCACGGAAAACCCCAGTCCGAAGCCAATGCCGGGGGCGTCGGGAATAGGGTATCCTGCCGTTTGATCGCGTCCCATCTCATCAACCAGATCGACGGAGAGCAGCGGCGCGCCGCCCTGACGCAGCGTTTCCAGCAATGTCATAACATCAGCGGCGGTGCCGACCATGCCGGCGCCGCCCGAGGGATAGGCGCGTGGGTTGTATGCCCGGCCGGGAGAATAGCGAACGCCGACGGCCTGTTCTGAAAACCGCACGGTTTCCCCCTCCTGCAGGCGATGGGGGACGGGCGCGTCATTGACATAAGGCGTGGCCAGACGATCGGCATCCGCGGTATGAAACGCGGTATCATCCATACGCAGCGGCGACGTGACCAGTGTGCGAACGGCCTCGCCGAGCGGCTGGCGGCACACCCGCTCAATGACCGCGCCCAGCACATCGATCGCCAGTGAATATTCCCATGCGCTGCCCGGCTGATAGCGCAGCGCTACGCCGGCTAGTCGATGCATATTTTCCGCCAGCGTGATATCGGCCTCATCCATACCGTCGGAAATACCGGCGCGGGTATAAGGACCGTGTTCATCTTTATCATGAAAGCGGTAGCTCAGTCCGGCGGTATGACTGAGTAACTGACGAGGGGTGATGACGGGGCTTTCGCCGTTGGCCAGCCGCGGCTGGAACTCAGGCAGCCAACGGCGGATATCGTCATCCAGCCCCAGTTTGCGCTGTGCAACCAGCGCCAGTGCCGCCGTCGCGACAATGGGTTTGCTGACGGATGACAGGCGAAACAGCGTATCTTCCGTCATCCGTCGCCCGCTTTCGCGATCGGCGAGACCGGCCGCGCCGCGATATACCTCTTTACCCCGCCGCCGAACGAGAACCACGGCGCCGACCAGCCGTTTATCGGTAATGGCCTGGTTGATGGTCGCATTCAGACGAGCGGATAACTCGTTGTGCGAGGATGCCGGCGCAATAGCCGATGGCGATATCTCTGGCATGGTTAAGTTCCTCTGATAAGCGCAACGTTACAAAACCGTTACGCGGCAGTATAGATCACGGGCAAATCGACCAAAAGAAGGCCAGACTTGGTTGGTTAACGGACAAATTAATCCATAATGACGGCCTCGGCAGCACAATCATAGCGGACTCGCGAAGAAATATTACGCCACGACAATCAGCCGATACTTGTCTAAAAAACAACACTTGCCTGAATCGTTCTAAAAAAAGCAAATCTAATTTGTTTTTTTTATCATTGACGCAAAGCCTGTTTCTCTCTAATTTAAACGCCGCATTTCTTTTATTATTAATTGATTTATAAACATATTTATCTATCCCATGTGCCTGTAAACCATAGAAAAATCGGCATTCTCCGCAGAGGGAAGCCACTGTGCATGCTGCTTGATGTATCACGGGTAGAGAGGGCGTTTTCAGCACGATAATCTGTGTTCTGAATGAAAATATCGCGGCATTCAGACTACACGCAGGACTATGTCATGAAAATCGATAAAATCGTTTTACGAAAAATGAAAATGACGTTGAAAACGCCATTTACCACCAGCTTTGCCACGCAAACGGAAAAATATTTTTCCATTGCCGAAGTTCATGCCGAAGGCCACATCGGATACGGTGACTGCTCCGCCATCTCTTTGCCGTTTTACAATGAAGAAACCAATGTTACCGCCTGGCACATCATGCGCGATTTTCTTATCCCGATGATTAAACAAGCCGGCGACATTCCGCATCCTTCGCTGGTGAGAGATATATTTTCAGCGGTGAAGCGAAATAATTGCGCCAAAGCGGCAATTGAATGCGGAATATGGGATGCCTACACAAAAATAAAGGGGATCCCTCTGCACCAGGCTATTGGCGGCAAGAGGAATAAAATTGAGGCCGGCGTCAGTATTGGTATTCAGAAATCGCCTGACAAATTGGTCAGCGTGGTTGATGAGTTTTTACGTCAGGGCTACAAGCGGATAAAAATAAAAATAAAACCCGGCCATGATTACGATTATATTCTGGCGCTGCGTCAGGCATTCGGCAATATTACGCTGATGGCTGACGCCAACTCAGCCTATACGCTGAATGATATCGACCTGTTTAAACGCCTCGACAAATTCAATCTTATTATGATTGAACAGCCGTTGGCGCACGATGATATTGTCGATCACCGTAAACTTCAGGCCGCCATCGACACGCCGATCTGCCTGGATGAGAGTATCGCTTCGGTCGAGGATGCGCGCAAAGCCATTGAACTGGGCAGTGCGAAGATAATCAATATTAAAGTCGCCCGCGTAGGCGGCATTACCGAAACCGTACTGATTCACGACTATTGCCAGGCGCATGATATTCCCGTGTGGTGCGGCGGCATGTTGGATACCGCAGTGGGTAAAGCGCACAATATTGCGGTATCTACCTTACCCAATTTTGTCTATGCACACGATATTCCGCCTTCTTCACGCTATTGGCATGAGGACTTTATGCTGCCACTGGTGGAAATTGATAAAGACAGCTGCGTGGCCGTGCCGGATAAGCCGGGTATTGGATTTGAGATTAATCCCCGGTTATATGAAAAATATTGTTATGAGCAAGAATCCTTTTTATTTTAATTTTAAGTAAGGCGAATCATTCCAACACCAGGGAAACTCGCACTATACGGATTGAGGCGGGCGTGTTTTTTCGTATCGGCCATGATTAGGTCGAACGCACTCACCGCCGCAACCGTAATAACCTACAACCTGACTCAGACAGGATAGACAGGAACGCATAATGATATTAAGAAAAGTTATTCCATTATTACTGGCGCTGGGAATATCTCAGACTCTGGCGGCTGAACAAACTAAAGAAATCACCATCGGCGTATCGCCGGGTCCCTACGGCGATATGGTCACCAAAGCGATTAAACCCGAGCTGGTCAAGAAGGGATATGACGTCAAAGTGCGTGAGTTCAGCGACTATATTCAGCCTAATCTGGCGCTGGCGAATAACAGCATTGAAGCCAATCTGTTTCAAAACCGCCGTTATCTGGACAGATTCAGCGCGGACAAAGGGTTAAAATTCGCCGAGGTCATTACCGTGCCGACGGCCAGCATGGGTTTTTATTCCAACAAGGTTCGCTCGCTGAACGAACTGAAGGCCGGGGACGTGGTGACGTTGCCGAACGACCCGTCCAACCTGGCTCGTTCGCTGGATTTCCTGCAAAAATACGGTTTGATCAAGATTAACCCGAACATCACGCCGACCAAGGCTTCGCTGCGCGATATCACCGAAAACCCTAAAGGGCTGGTATTCAAGCCATTGGAAGCCGCGCAGTTGCCGCGCGCTCTCGGCGGCGTCACCGGTTCCTTGATCAATGCCAACTTCGCCATTTCCGCCGGACTGAACCTGTCTGATGCCATCCAGCTGGATGTGTTGCCCGAGGATTTGAAAAACATGATTGTGGTGCGCGCGGAAGATGCCGACAAGCCTTTTGCCCATGATCTGAAGGCCGCCGTGCAATCACCGCAGTTTGCCGCGTTTTTCGCTGATAAAAACTCCATGTTCCATGCATTTCAGCAACCTGAATGGATGAAGGCCGCACAGGCAAAATAAAACGATCGTACAGGCGAGGCCGCACGGCCTCGCCGCTATTCACTTCAGTTGTTCCGCTCTCCCAGTTCCCACATCAGTCCGGTCATGATGGCCAATCCTTCACGCGCCACCGATTTGAGCAGATGTTCATTGACCCCATGTTGTCCGCATGCCGGATAAGAGTGGGGGATCCATAAAGTCGGCAAACCGAGAATATCGGCAAACACATCATTGGGAAGCGACCCGCCCAGATTAGGCAATAGCGCCGGCTGTTTGCCGGTAACCGCCTGCATCAGCGCCAGCGTCCGCTTTACCAGCGGATCTTCAGGATCGAAGCGGGTGGCGGGCGACGCATTCAATGTCTCAACGTGCACGTTTTCGAAACCATGGGCATCCAGATGACGGCGTAAGTGCGCTGCCAGCCGTTGCCAGTCGGTTCCCACCACAAAACGCAGCTGGCAAAGCGCCGAGGCGCAGGCCGGGATCGCATTGACCGGTTTGTCGGGATCGCCGGCACTAAAGGACAGCACTTCCAGCGTGTTCCAGCCGAACAGACGCTCTGAAGGCGTTAACCCCTCGGCGCCCCAATCCAGATCAATCTCCGGATCGCCGGCATTACCCCCGGGGGCGACCTGACTGAGAATGCGTTGTATTGACGACGTCAACGGCGGCGGCAACAGGGTTTCAATGCGCATTCGCCCCTTGCCATCCACCAGACTGGCGATGGCGTTCGCTAATTGCGTACCGGGATTACTGAGCAAACCGCCCCAGTTTCCCGAGTGATATGCCTGTTTACGCGCATGAATGCTCAGCCTGAAATTAATGCAGCCGCGGGAGCCGAGAAACAGAGTAGGCCGGTCGGCATTAAGGCGCGGGCCGTCGGAGGCGATGAAAATATCGGCGGCGAGCTGCCGTTTATAACGGCGGCAGATATCGGCCAGTCCCGGCGAACCAATCTCTTCGCCCATTTCAAACAATAGCTTGCAGTTGAACCCCAGCTTATTGCCTCGCGCCCGGTAAACCTGCTCCAGCGCCATCAGATTAATGGTGTGTTGACCTTTATTATCGGCGCTGCCGCGGCCATACCAACGGTCATCCTCTTCCGCCAATACCCAGGGATGCAAATCTTCACGCCAGTTTTCTTTATCGCCAAACACCACGTCGCCATGACCGTACGACAATAGCGTCGGCAAATCGGGGTGCTCAATACGTTCGGCAATCAAAAAGGGCGCCTGTTGGTAAAGCGGATGCTCGATCAGCGTGATGGTAAACCCCATGGCCTGCAGCGATGGGCGGATTTCCTCTTCCAGGTAGGCGCGCAATATGTCGCAACCGTCCTGATTCTGACTTTCGCTGGCATAGGCGATACGGCGCGCCAGGATATGTTTGATATCGCCGCGATCGAAACGGTCATACGCTTGTTGAATAACATCTGCGCGGGTCATGTTTTTCCTTAACGGATAAAGGCTGAACTGACGGATAGTTAAAGGAAAAACCACCCTTACATCAATAATGAAATTTGCAAGCAAGCTTTGCTTTTAATATAAACCTTATACTTTCTTCTTAGCCAGGACGAGCCATCATCATGCTGCACAGTTCCGAGATCCGTTATTTTCTGGTTGTGGCGACAACCGGTTCACTCAGCGCCGCCAGCGAACATCTTTTTGTGGCGGTTTCGGCTATCAGTCGTCAAATCCAACGCCTGGAGGAACGCGTTGGCGTGCCGCTGTTTGAGCGCCATGCTCGGGGGATGGTGCTCAATGATGCCGGGAGAATTTTGGAAAATCACGTGCGTAAAAGCATGATGGATATGGATTTGGCGATGGCGGAGATTCAGGGGTTAAAGGCCAGTCAGCATACACTGCTGAGGATCGGCTGCACTGAAGGCATCGCATTTGATTTGCTGCCGACGCTATTTTCCCGCTTTCGGCAGCACAATACCGATATTACGTTTTACCTTAATGTAGGCTCGGCGATGCAGGTATCCCAGATGATCCGCAACGGCGAGGTGGACGTCGCTCTGCAATTCGCGCTGGCGCCGGAGCAGGGCGTTAACGTAGAGATATCGCTGCCCGCGCCGCTGATGCTGCTGATGTCCGCTCAGCATCCGCTGGCTGAAAAAACAGTTCAACTTTCTGATTTACACGAATTTCCATTGGCGTTGCCGGAACCCTCCACCACGCTGCGCCAGCTGTTTGATCTCTCATGCCGCATGAGCGGCATTTTTCTGGAGCCAACGCTGTGCTGCAATAACTTCGCCACGCTCTACTACTATGCGCTGAATACGCCGCAGGCGGTAACCGCCTGTAGCTTCTACTCGGTAATGTATAAATATTTACAGGATCCCATCTGTCTTAAATGGTTGACCATTAAACAGCTTGACCAGCGGTCATTACAGATTCAGACCCTGGCCGGTAAACAGCATGCGGAACCACTGCAGACGTTTCTGGATTTTATGATAAGCGAGATGCAGCAGGGGCAGGCCCATCATCATGCCGCGCTGCAAATGCCCTAGTGTCGGCCAGCAGGGCGGTGGCCGATAGCGACGGCGCTTCGCTCCTTGCTAGAGTTCAAACCCCGGCGCCACTACCTTCACTGGCTTATTGCATGCTTCCGGCTTCGGGGTTTTATCGCAGTCCGGCGCGAAGGGATTCAGCGCTTCACGATTGAGGTAGAGGACGAACAATACCAGGACGATTAACGGGATCAGAATACGTTTTCTTTTCATGCGTAGGCTTCGAGTCGGGGGCGCCGCGGCGCGGCGAAACGCGTCCGTGTGGCACAATTGTCAGAGATGTTAACGCAAATCCTATCGTCTTCCACGGTTCTTGTCTTTCATTGATTGATCATTATCCCGATTTTCAATATGGCAATCCCGTCTGATTCGTCGCCGCCTACCCGCTATTTCGCGTAAACCAAGCGGGGGACGGCCTATGTCACTTTTGTCTCTTTTACAACAATTAGTCACGTCTTTGTACCTAACCCCTCGCCGAGCGTGATGAGGTTATTGATTATTTTCATTATTTATCAATCAATTACTCTCTCTTCGGATAGTGGTATGTCCCCTGCAATATAAACCAGGACATTCACAGTAAAAGAGGACAACACGATGGCAATTCGTCAGTGTGCGATTTATGGCAAAGGCGGGATCGGCAAATCCACCACCACGCAAAACCTGGTGGCGGCGTTGGCTGAACTGGGTAAGAAAGTGATGATTATCGGCTGCGATCCCAAAGCGGATTCCACCCGCCTGATCCTGCACGCCAAAGCGCAGAACACCATTATGGAGATGGCCGCCGAAATGGGTTCCGTAGAGGATTTAGAGCTGGAAGATGTGCTGCAGGTCGGCTATGGCGGCGTGCGCTGCGCCGAATCCGGCGGTCCGGAGCCTGGCGTCGGCTGTGCCGGACGCGGCGTGATCACCGCCATCAACTTTTTGGAGGAAGAGGGCGCCTATGAGGACGATCTGGATTTCGTATTCTATGACGTGCTGGGCGATGTAGTGTGCGGCGGGTTCGCCATGCCGATCCGCGAAAACAAGGCGCAGGAAATTTACATCGTCTGCTCCGGCGAAATGATGGCGATGTACGCCGCCAACAACATTTCCAAAGGGATTGTGAAATACGCCAAATCAGGGAAAGTCCGGTTGGGCGGCTTGATTTGCAACTCACGCCAGACCGACCGTGAAGATGAGCTGATCATCGCGCTGGCCGAAAAGCTGGGTACCCAGATGATCCACTTTGTTCCGCGCGACAATATTGTGCAACGCGCCGAAATCCGCCGTATGACGGTGATCGAATACGATCCCACCTGCGCGCAGGCTGATGAGTACCGCACGCTGGCCAACAAGATTGTCAATAACACCCGGATGGTGGTTCCGACGCCGGTCACGATGGACGAGTTGGAAGCCCTGTTGATGGAATTCGGCATTCTCAGCGAAGAAGACGAATCCATCGTCGGTAAAACCGCGGCTGAAGAAGCGCAGTCCGCCTGAGGGAATATCCTATGACAGACACCATGATGCAAAAAAATCGGGCGCTGATTGAGGAAGTGCTTGAAGTCTTCCCGGACAGAACGCGCAAAGAGCGCGCCAAACACATTATGACCGTTGAGCCGGGAATGGAGTCCGTTGGCAAATGCATTATTTCCAACCGCAAGTCCCAACCGGGGGTCATGACGGTACGCGGCTGCGCCTATGCCGGTTCTAAAGGGGTGGTTTTCGGGCCTATCAAGGATATGGCCCACATCTCGCACGGCCCGATTGGCTGCGGTCAGTATTCCCGCGCCGGGCGCCGCAATTATTACACCGGGATGAGCGGCATCGATAGCTTCGGTACGGTGAACTTCACCACGGATTTTCAGGAGAAAGACATTGTTTTCGGCGGCGACAAAAAGCTGCGCAAGCTGATTGATGAACTGGAGCTGCTGTTCCCGCTGACCAAAGGCATCAGTATTCAGTCGGAATGCCCGGTCGGGCTGATCGGCGATGATATTGAGGCGGTGGCGCGCGAAGCCAAACAAGAAATCGGCAAACCGGTGATCCCGGTGCGCTGCGAAGGATTTCGCGGCGTATCGCAGTCGCTGGGGCACCATATTGCCAACGATGTGATCCGCGACTGGGTATTGCCTGCCCGTGACGATCAGCCTTTCGCCGCCACGCCGTACGACGTGGCCATTATCGGCGATTACAACATCGGCGGCGACGCCTGGTCCTCGCGCATTTTGCTCGAAGAAATGGGGCTGAGAGTGGTTGCCCAGTGGTCCGGCGACGGCACGCTGGTGGAAATGGAAAAGACGCCCAAGGTGAAACTCAATCTGGTGCACTGCTACCGCTCGATGAACTACATTTCGCGCCATATGGAGGAAAAATACGGTATTCCCTGGATGGAATATAACTTCTTCGGCCCGACGCAAATCGCCGCGTCATTGCGCAAAATTGCCAGCCAGTTCGACAGCGCGATCCAGGCCAACGCCGAGGAGGTGATTGCGCGCTATCAGGCGCAGACTGAAGCGGTGATCGCCAAATACCGACCGCGTCTGGAAGGGAAAAAGGTGCTGCTGTATGTCGGCGGATTGCGTCCGCGTCATGTCATCGGCGCTTATGAAGATTTGGGCATGGAGATCATGGCGGCCGGTTATGAGTTCGCCCACAACGACGACTATGACCGCACCTTGCCCGACCTGAAGGACGGCACGCTGCTGTTTGACGACCTCAGCACCTATGAACTGGAAGAGTTCGTTAAACGGTTAAAACCGGATCTGGTGGGGTCGGGCATCAAGGAAAAATATGTATTCCAGAAATTAGGCATGCCGTTCCGCCAGATGCACTCCTGGGATTATTCCGGGCCTTACCATGGCTATGACGGCTTTGCGATTTTCGCCCGCGATATGGACATGACGTTAAACAACCCCTGTTGGAAGCAGTTAACCGCGCCCTGGCTGAAATCCGCCTGAGGCCTGATGACCCTTTTGTCCCGTTAGTTCACTGATTTGTGGCGCGGGAGGAGAAGACGATGAGCCAAAATACCGAGAAAGTGAAACCCTGCTATCCGCTGTTTGAACAGCCGGAATACCAGGCGCTGTTCGCCAGCAAAAGCGAACTGGAGGAAGGACACAGCAAGGCGAGCGTTGAGGAAGTTTTCGCCTGGACCACGACCCCGGAATACGAAGCGCTGAATTTTCAGCGAGAAGCGCTGACGGTCGACCCGGCGAAGGCTTGTCAACCATTGGGCGCCGTGCTGTGTTCGCTGGGGTTTGAGAAAACCTTACCCTATGTGCATGGTTCTCAAGGGTGCGTGGCCTATTTTCGCACCTATTTCAACCGCCACTTTAAAGAGCCGGTAGCCTGCGTTTCCGACTCGATGACGGAAGATGCGGCCGTGTTCGGCGGCAATAATAACCTGAATCAGGGGCTACAGAACGCCAGCGCATTGTATAAACCGGACGTTATCGCGGTATCTACCACCTGCATGGCGGAAGTGATCGGCGATGATCTACAGGCATTTATCAGCAATGCCAAAAAAGACGGCTTTGTGGACGAATCCATTGCCGTCCCCTATGCGCATACCCCCAGCTTTATCGGTAGCCATGTGACCGGCTGGGACAATATGTTTGAGGGCTTTGCCCGCACCTTTACGCAGGGCGTGGAAGGCTATCAGGTTGGCAGCAGCGGCAAAATCAATCTGGTCGCCGGCTTTGAAACCTATCTCGGCAATTTCCGCGTGCTGAAACGCATGATGGCGCAGATGGGCGTGCCGTGTGCGCTGCTGTCCGACCCGTCAGAGGTGCTGGATACGCCGGCCGACGGTCACTATCGCCTGTATTCAGGCGGCACCACACAGGCTGAAATGCGCGATGCGCCCAACGCCATTGATACGCTGCTTTTGCAACCCTGGCAGTTGGTCAAAACCAAAAAGACGGTAAAGGAAGAGTGGGCGCAGCCTTGCACCGAGGTCGCCATTCCCATGGGGCTGGCCGCTACCGATGACTTTCTGATGACCGTCAGCCAACTGACGGGCACCCCCATCCCGGAGGCGTTAACCCTTGAGCGCGGCCGCCTGGTCGATATGATGCTCGACTCGCATACCTGGCTGCACGGCAAACGCTTCGGCATTTATGGCGATCCCGACTTCCTGATGGGCCTGACCCGGTTTTTAATGGAGCTGGGTTGCGAACCGGCGGTGATCCTGTGCCATAACGGTTCCAAACGCTGGCAAAAAGCGATGAACAAACTGCTGGCGTCGTCACCGTACGGCAAAGACAGTGAAGTATTTATCAACTGCGACCTGTGGCATTTTCGCTCGCTGATGTTCACCCGCCAGCCGGACTTTATGATCGGCAACTCATACGGCAAGTTTATTCAGCGCGACACCAAAGCCAAAGGCGAACAGTTTGAGGTCCCGCTGATTCGCATCGGCTTTCCGATTTTCGATCGCCACCATTTACACCGCGCCACCACCTGGGGTTATGAAGGAGCGATGATGCTGCTGACCACGTTGGTAAACGCCATTCTGGAAAAACTCGACGATGACACCATGGCGCTGGGAAAAACCGATTACGGTTATGACCTGGTGCGCTAGCGGCGTCGACGCCTGCTCCCGGCAAGGAGCAGGCCGTGAGGGAGCCAGTGGAACAGGCGCGGCTTTTGCGCGCCACAGGAGAACTTATGGCCAACATCATTCTTCGCCAACGTGTTGACGGTATGCATTGTTATATCGCCAAAAAAGATCTGGAAGCCAGAGTGACCTTTCTTGAATTCGACCGCCCCGACTGTTGGGGAGGCCGGATCGAACTGGAAGACGGGCAAGCGTGGTTTGTTACGCCGCTGAGCGAAAAACCGGCGCTGCCCGTCAGCTTACGCGCCAAAAAACATGACAACTAACTGTCGACAACGACAAAAACCGGAGATGCTCATGAGTCTGACTCGGGATGATTTACTTTTCTGGCGGCTATTCGCCCTGGCGCAACTGCTGCCCGAAATCGCCCCCGCGACGTTGATTAACTGGTTGGAAACCACCTGCGATGAATCCATGACGCTGGAACGGCTGTCAGCACTCTCGCTTGAGGCGTTATCACGTCATTTACCGGTGGATAATGACGTATTTACCGTTGCCCGCTGGCAGCAAGTCATGGATTGCCTGCACGGTAATCTTCCGCCGCATTTAACCGAACAGTCCGAACGCAAGCAGGGGCAGCAGCTACAGGTGGCCTTCGCTTCGAGCAACGGTCTGACGATTAACGGGCATTTTGGTCAATGCCGCCTGCTGTTTATTTACGCCTGGGATCGGCAAGGTCCGTTCCTTAGCGGGTTGCGCCGTTATCAGCCGCGGGAGGGGGAGGACGGCAATGAAGGGCGACTGAAATTGCTGACCGATTGCCATCTGCTGTTTTGCGAGTCGATAGGCGGGCCGGCCGCGGCGAAAGTGATCAGGCATAACATTCACCCGATCAAGGTTCCCCCGGCAACCGCCATCGATGAACAGCTTCAGGCGCTGCATGGCATGATTACCGAGCATATGCCGCCCTGGCTGGCCAAGCGGCTGGGAAAAGACAATCCGCTGCAACAGCGGCAATTCGGTTTTTAACCTGAAGGCGGGCGAGCACATGGCCGCCCGTTATATCGCCTGACGCGCTATTTTTGATTTTTTCGCCTTCTTCAGTAAGGGATGTTGATTTTCTTAGCCGGGGCGTTACTCAGCGCGCTTTTCACGTTTAGCCATGAAAGCTTTTGCGGGTCGAACTCATCTAACCCCACCATCGGCAAGGAAAGATTTTCTTCAATCAACATGGCGCGCAATATTTCGATATAAATGCCACTTCCGCTAATGAGCGAATAACGTTGCGATACCGCGCCGCAGCGAAAAGATCCGCCGGTGTAACCGATGCTGGTGGTGTCTACGCCGCATGAGGGACTGCCATCCATGCCGATGATGCCCAGAATATGGTAACCGCTAGCGGTGTAATCAATAACCTGATCGACGATCGGCCTCAGGATCTCGCTACAGTGCCGGATAAAAACCGGCGTATCGTATTGCTCTCTGGTCATCCCCCAGCGTTTACAACCGGAAAACAGCATTTCCGGACAAGGGAGCTGAATGATGCCAATTCCGTCATCCAGCATATCCTTTACGATAGTTAACGATCCCGCCGTTTTGGCAATACCGAACACTTTGGCATTAACATTCAGTATGCAGTGGCTGACAATGACCATCTCTTTTTTTCTTTGCATGTTCTCCTCACGAAGATATTTCAGCTATCAGCGGGTTAGGTATTTTAAAATGCCGGTTTTTTAGTCAAAAATTCATTTTGTTTTCCAGGCGTTTTGAAAGGACGACGACAGACATGACAAGGAGGTAATAAATTAAAGCGACCATGACATAAACCTCTAGCGGCTTATAGGTTCTGGTATAGATAAGCTGGCCTACGCGCGTAAGCTCCATGATCGACAGCACGGAGATGAGCGATGAATCCTTCAGAATTAAGGTAAATGTATTAACCAACGCGGGTAGGGAAACACGCAAGGCTTGCGGTATGACAATAAAAAAAGTGGTTTCAACGCGATTCAATCCAAGCATCCATGCCGCATCAATCTGTCCCTTCCCGACGGACTTTAACCCACCTCGGATAATTTCAGAGATGTATGCGGCCGAATTAAGTCCCAGAGCAATAATGGCGGCCGGATAACGCTCCATGTTTACGCCGATGGAAGGCAATCCATAATAGATAATAAAAAGCTGAATCAATAATGGCGTGCCGCGAAAGAATGAAACGTATAAACTCAAAATCGATTCAATAATCCCCTTATTGCTGCGCAATACCCCCACCAGAACGCCAAGCGTTAAGGCAAAAATAAACGCAAGAAGGGTAACCAGCAACGTAATGCCGATACCTTCGACAATGGCGGCATAATTGTCATAAATCAGTGAGAAATCGAAATTCATTGTTTTAGTTACCTGTGCTGTTAACCGTTAACCATTTTTTTTCCAGCGCCGGTAATTCGCCATTTTGTTTCAGCGTTAGCAGTATATTATTCAACTGGTTTTTCAACGACGGCGTATTTTTACGCGTCACAATGGCAATATCCGAGACCTCATCATCAATCGGGGCGGCGACACCTAGCGCCGGCGCGGTTTTCAGCGCATTGACGGCATAAGGATAGCCCACAATGATGGCGTCGATGCGTTTATGCTCGAGATCGAGAAAAGCTTCCGGATTATAATTATAGCGCCGGACTTCGCCGAATCCGTATTTCGCCGCCGCTTTATCCGCCCGTTGTTCTGATGCCGATCCCAGCTGCACGCCGACAGTTTTCCCTGCCAAATCTGTCGCTGAACGAATTGCGCCGTTATCCTTATGTATCACCACGACATCGCGAAGCTGATAATAGGGGACTGTAAAATCGACATTCCGCTCCCGTTCTTCGGTTCGGGTCATTCCGGTGATGAGAATATCGAAATCGCCTTTGTTCAACGAAAGAATGAGCCCTTGCCATTCCGCATCTCGCAGCACCGCGGAGACGCCCAGTTCTCGCGCGATAGCCTTGGCGAGATCGATATCAAACCCTTCAAATTGGCCTGTTTTTTCATTCCTGGATTCGAACGGTGGATAAGCCGCGGTAAATCCAATGGTTATTTCTCCTTTTCGCTGGATATCGCTCAAAGAGGTGTCGGCCGCGAATAACGAGTGAGAGAGAAACAGCAAAAAAAAGCCGAGCGGCGCCGATAGGTAGACTTGCATATTTATTTCCTGGTTAATGGGTAAGCATGCGTTTTAAAAACGACTGGGCTCTGACAGAAGTTGGATTGGAAAAAAGTTTTCCAGGATTACCCTGTTCGGCAATAACGCCCTCATCCATGAAAACGATATGATTGGAAACCTCTCTGGCAAAAGACATTTCATGCGTAATCACCAACATGCTCATGCCTTCAAGCGACAAACTTTTCATCACATCAAGCACTTCATCAATCAGCTCGGGATCCAATGCGCTGGTCGGCTCATCAAAAACAAGAAGAGAGGGATTAAGCGCCAGCGCCCTGGCGATAGCGGTACGCTGCTGTTCGCCGCCGGAAAGCGCATTGGGTTGATAGGAGAATCGGTGTTGCAGATGCACTTTCTCCAGCATGGCCATCGCTAAGTCGTAAGCCTCCTTTTTTTTCAGCTGTCTGCGGCGGCATAGCGCAAAAGCAACATTATCCAGGACCGTCATATGAGGCCACAGGTTGAACTGCTGAAAAATCATGCCGACGTAATAGCTTCTTGTTTTCGGGGTAGTGATCAGTTGAGTGATCTCGATGTCATTAATCCGTACTTTGCCGGAAGAAAATGGCTCAAGTCCGCAAACACATCGAGCCAGCGTGCTTTTCCCCGCGCCGCTTGGGCCAATAACCGAAACCGTTTGCCCCTTGACGACATTAAACGAAATATTATTCAGTATAATATTTTCCCCATAGGCTTTGCTTAAGTTATTTACCTGTAATGCAGTGTTGTAATTATGCAAAATGACTCCTTGTTACGACAACGCGTAAAATAAATTCAAATTAAACTCTGAAATAAAATCATTAGCTTTAGCTTTTTATGCCTGCGATAATAGATTGGCAATAACCAACTGATTATCCGACATGACTTAAAACAATATTTATTCGCATCTGAAATGTCAAACGCGAAAATTAAATATGGTTATTTCTATATTGTAATAAAACACATTGGAAGAGTATATTTTCCGGTAACGTATTTGAGTTATATTTTCTTTTAATTGTAAATGTTCAATATGACCGGCTGCCATATTGTTAATGCATAACATCATTGCGTTAAATGCTTATTGATAGAATAATAAAATCAATTAAAAATGATGAGGAATAATAGGTCGCATCGTCCTGATGCGTGGCGTTGCCGCTTATCACCCGCCGTATTTTTTAATCTTCGCCGTGATGGCAGAACGGCGGGATTGATGTTTTTTCTTGTGCATTGCGCGGTCATGGCATATGCCGACAGAACAACAAACCGCTCTATTGACGGTTTGGGGAAAGAATACAGGCGGCGCAGTAAAAATTAGCGCATACGCTATAATTTTCATACTGTAATGCACGCGGCGATAGCGCGATATTCCTTGCGATACCGCATAAGGAGCCTGAATGAAACTATGGCCTGTACTCGGCGGCGTTGCGCTATCTCTGGCGCTGGTAGCCTGTAAATCGCCAACCCGGCCTAAAGGCGTAAAGCCAGTTATCGATTTTGACGCGGAACGGTATCTGGGATCATGGTATGAAATAGCGCGTTTGGAAAATCGTTTTGAACGCGGACTGGAGCGGGTCACGGCCACCTATAGCAAACGCGACGATGGCGGTCTGACGGTGGATAACCGAGGTTATGACCCGCAGAAGAGAGTCTGGAAAGCGAGTCGGGGCAGGGCGTATTTTACCGGGTCGCCGCAAGAGGCGGCGTTGAAAGTCTCTTTCTTTTGGCCCTTTTACGGCGGTTATAATGTAATTGCGTTGGACAATGACTATCGCTATGCGTTGGTTAGCGGGCCGAATCGCGACTATCTCTGGCTGCTCTCTCGTCAGCCGACGATGCCCGATAATATGAAGCGGGAATACGTATCGCTAGCCGAAAAGCTTGAATTCCCCGTTAGTCGGCTGGTGTGGATAAAGCAACAATGAATTGAGCGCCTGCCCGGCAGGCGTTCCCTCCTCGGCGCCGCGCTCGCCAAATCTGTGCAGTTGCACTGGGCAAGTGCACCACTGGCCATTTTTTCTTAGCAAGAACAATTATTTATCGGAATAAAAAGCTTTATACAAATCAATATATAGCATATTAATTGGCTGGCAATCGTTTGCTATCAAGCCAATCGATTGCGCTTATTCAAGCATGCACATATTCCACTGCCGACGTCACCAATTCGATTGGATAAATATAATCAATTGATTAACAACAATAAAATTATTTCTAATATTAGAGAATAAGCTGGTATCGATTTTGCAATCGGTCTTTATCCGGATTGATCGGCATTAATTGGAATAATCGGCGCATTGCCACATGTCCCCTGATTCGACTGGCTAGCCTGACCTATCCCGCCAACGGCACGCGCCTAAGCGTGCGAATCGCAAAAAATAACGCGTATATAGGGCGAGTCCCTGTCGCCGCATTTCGGCGCCCATGGCTACAGACTTGCCCGCTTCTCGCTTTTTACTGGAGATCGGATGATTGAATTTTTACTGAACCAGACGCTAATTACCGAAACGGCTATCGATCCCAATACGACGGTGCTGAATTATCTGCGGCATCAGCGGGGACGAACCGGCACCAAAGAAGGGTGCGCTTCCGGCGATTGCGGCGCCTGCACCGTGGTGCTGGTCGAACTGCATGACGAGGCGCTGCGCTATCGCAGCGTGAATGCCTGCCTTACGCTGTTGTCTGCATTGCACGGCAAACAGCTATTGACGGTGGAGGATTTGCGTCACCACGGCCAGTTGCACGCGGTGCAACGGTCGATGATAAAACATCATGCTTCGCAGTGCGGTTTTTGCTCGCCGGGCGTCGCCATGTCGCTATTTGCTATCGGCAAACACCCCGAAACGACGCCGCGGCTCGATGAGGCGCTTAGCGGCAATCTGTGCCGCTGCACCGGATATCGCTCGATTGCCGATTCCGCGGCGGAGTGCAACCGCATCGTCGCCGATCAATTTACCGAACGGGAGCGAGAAACGATACGTCAACTTAAAGCCATGGCCACGGCGGCGGAGCTGACGGGGGCGGGGCGCAATTGCCAGATTCCGGCCGATTTGTCGCAATTGGATCAGGCGATAGCCGACTATCCGGGAGCGCGCTTGCTGGCCGGCGGCACGGATTTGGTGCTGGAAGTGACGCAGCGCCGCAGCCGACTTCCTCAACTGATCGATATCAGCCATGTCCAGGCGCTGCAAACGCTGTCGGCTGAGCCTGACCGGTTGGTGATTGGCGCGGCGGCGCCCTTGAGCGATTGCGAACATTTTATGGCGACCCATCTGCCGGCTTTCAATCAGGCGCTGACGCGCTTTGCTTCCCGGCAAATCCGCAACCGCGGAACCTTGGGCGGAAATATTGCCAATGCATCTCCCATCGGCGATGGGTCGCCGGTGTTGCTGGCGCTAGGCGCCAGTCTGCGTCTGCGCCGCAATGGGCAGGAACGGGATCTGCCGCTTGATGACTTTTTTCTGGCGTACCGCAAAACGGCGCTGCAGCCGGGCGAATATATCCGCGATATCAGGATCCCCCGGCCACAACCCATGCAGCGGCTATTGACCGCCAAAGTCGCCAAACGACAGGAGGATGATATTTCAGCGGTGTTTGCCGCCTGCCTGTTGACGGTGCGCGACAATCGCGTTGAACAGGTACGTCTGGCCTTTGGCGGCATGGCGTCGACCCCGGCCCGGGCGCTGATGACGGAAAAGGTGCTGCTGGGAAAAACGCTGGATCGCTCGACGCTGGCCGCGGCCGAGACGGCGCTGGCCAGTGATTTCTCGCCGCTGAGCGACCTGCGCGCCAGCAAAGGCTATCGTCTGCGGGTGGCGCAAAATCTGCTGCGCCGTTTCGCGCTGTCGCAGCGCCTGCCCGCCGAACAACTGGAGGTCAACCACTATGTCTAATTCGCCATCTCCGCTGAGCGACGCTGAACGGCGGCAGCGTTTTGCCAGCGCCTCGCACGGCGGCGTCGGTAAATCCTTACCTCATGAAAGCGCGCAGCGCCACGTCAGCGGCGAAGCGTTATATATCGACGACCGTCAGCTCCCGCCGGGTACGCTGCATCTGGCGCCGCGACTCAGTGAGCATGCGCATGCGCGGGTGTTAAACATCGATACGGCGCCTTGCTACCTTATTCCCGGCGTGGAGCGCGTGATCACCTGGCGTGATGTGCCGGGAAAACTGGATATCGGCGCGCTGGCGCCGGGCGATCCGTTATTGGTCAAGGATGAGGTCACCTTTCATGGGCAGGTGGTGCTGGTGGTCGCCGCCGAGGATGAAGATGTCGCTCGGCGCGCCGCCGCCGCGGCGATTATCGAATACCAGCCCCTCGACGCGGTGCTGGATCCGGAAGAGGCGCTGGCGCGCGGCGATTTTGTCGATGAAACGCACCGGCATCGGCGTGGGGATGCCGACGCCGCGCTGGCGGCCGCGCCGCGTCGCATGAGCGGAAAATTGCGAATTGGCGGGCAGGAGCATTTTTATCTGGAAACTCAGGCTTCCGTAGTGGTGCCTGAGGAAAATGCCATGAATGTCTACTGCGCCACGCAAAACCCGACCGAAGTGCAGAAACTGGTGGCCTCGGTTTTAGGATTGAACATGCACGATATCACCGTCGACATGCGGCGTATCGGCGGAAGTTTTGGCGGCAAGGAAACACAGGCGACCGGCATTGCCTGTCTGTGCGCCGTAGCGGCTTATCTGACGAGACGCCCGGCCAAAATGCGCCTTAGCCGGCATGACGATATGCTGATGACCGGCAAACGACATCCTTTCGTGGTGCGCTATGAGGTCGGCTATAACGAACAGGGGCTATTGCTGGCGCTGAAGATGGATCTGATAGCCGACTGCGGGCACTCCGCCGATCTCTCCTCATCGGTGGTGGATCGGGCGATGTTTAATGCCGACAATGCCTATTATCTTAGCGATGTGGTCGTGACGGGTTACCGCTGTCGTACCCACACCGTTACCAATACCGCGTTTCGCGGGTTCGGCGGACCGCAGGGCATGGTCGCCATTGAGGACGTAATCGATCGTATCGCCGCGGCCTGTGGGCGCGATCCGCTTGAGATCCGTCGTCTCAATTACTATCGCATTAATGAACGTAACGTGACGCACTATGGTCAGCCGGTCGATGATAACCTGCTGGCGGAGATGACCGAACAGCTAAGCCAAAGCGCCCGCTATGCTCAACGGCGCGCCGCTATTGATGCCTGGAACAAGGCCAGCCCGGTTTTGAAACGGGGTCTGGCGCTTACGCCGATAAAATTCGGCATCTCATTTACCGCCAGTTTTCTCAATCAGGCCGGGGCCCTGCTGCTAATGTACACCGACGGCACCCTGATGCTTAACCACGGCGGTACGGAAATGGGGCAGGGGCTGCACACCAAGATTATCCAAGTGGTGGCCAGCGTGCTGGATGTTCCGGCGCAGAGCATCCGTATCACCGCGACCAACACCGGTAAAGTCCCCAATACTTCGCCGACTGCCGCGTCATCCGGCACGGATCTCAACGGCAAGGCGGCGGAAAATGCCGCGCGTCGCCTGAAACAGCGGCTGATCGAGCTGCTATGCCGCGAATACCGGCTTGCGGCGCACGATATCGCTTTTCATAACGGCATGGTCAAAGCCGGCGAAAAACTGATGACGATGGCGGAAGTGGCGCAACTGGCGCATTTCCGTCAGGTATCGTTGGCCAGCCAGGGGTACTACGCTACCCCGAGCATCTACTACGATCGCGATCAGGGCGAAGGCCGTCCGTTCTATTATTACGTTTACGGTATGACCTGCTCGGAGGTGGTGGTGGATACGCTGACCGGCGAATATCGCGTGGTTCAGACGGATATTTTGCATGATGTGGGGGATTCACTGAATCCGGCGATTGACATTGGTCAGGTGGAGGGCGGATTCATTCAGGGGATGGGCTGGCTGACCAGCGAAGAGCTGGTGTGGAACGAACAGGGGCGCTTACTTACCGACGGACCGGCCAGCTATAAAATTCCCACGTTCGGCGAATGTCCGCGCCGGTTTAACGTCCGGCTGGTGGAAAACCGCGCGAACCCCAAGCAGACCGTCTTTCACTCCAAAGCCATCGGCGAACCGCCTTTCATGTTGGCGATCGCCGTCTGGTGCGCGTTGCGGGATGCGATAGCCAGTCTGGCGACGGGGCGCGTCGCGGTCGATTTGGACATTCCGGCTACGCCGGAGCGCGTGCTGGCGGCGATTGATGCGCTGAAAAGCGCCTATCGGGACGCGGATGATGAAATTTTCGCCATCCTTTAGGATGTTGTGCCGCTACGGTCATACCCGTGATTAATCGGTAAATGCGTGCCTATCCGTCAGTCCGCTAAGGTGGCGGATTGACGGATAGCGCGGCTTGCCAGAAGGTGGCGAATCAGCTTGACGGATGTTGCGGTTGGTCGACGATGTTCATGGATTTTCCTTTCGCGTTATTTTTTATCAGCAGCACCTCCGCCAGTACGCTGATGGCGATCTCTGCCGGCGTTTCGGCGCCGATATCCAGACCGATAGGGGAACGCAAGGCGCCGATTCGCTCATCGGATACCCCGTTCTCCTGAAGCGCGGCCTTGAGCGTCTGTACTTTGCGTCGGCTGGCCAATAGTCCCAAATAGCCGACATCGGCGTGAATAAGCTGGCTGAGCGCTTCGCGGTCGCTGCTGTTGGTGGCGATGATGACGAAACTGTTATTGTCCAGCGCGAGCTGATTTATTCCCTGGGTAAAGGTTTCGCAGTGCAGGCGCGAACAGACGGCGGGCAGTTGCGGGTGGGTCAGGTTCTCCTGCCAGGTATCAACCACGGAGATAGTAAACGCCAGATGCGCCGCCAGTTGGGCAATCGCGCGGTTGACGTGACCGCCGCCGATAAGCACTAACTGCGGCTGTTTGGCATGAACCGCAATATGCACGGTCATGGCGCCGCCGCAGTCCGCCCCGATGGCGCCTTCGCCGCGCCGGGCCATGCGCCCCTGAAAAATGCGGGATTCCCCCTTCGCCAGCGCGTCCGTCGCCTGTTCCAGTACCCGTCTTTCCATCATCCCGCCGCCAATCGTACCCATTATATTACCGAGATCATCCATCAGCATGCAGGCGTCATGGCGCGGCGTAGACCCATGACACTCGACGATTTGGATAAAAGCAAAGCTGCGATTATTTTTTTCCAACTCCGCAGCATAAGAAAACAACCCCATCTAAAACCCCTATTATCGCAATATGCATACCGTCAAAGGAAATAAGCACATTGTTTTTATTAAAATAATAATTTCTTATCGCTAACCGACGGCCTTCAATAAAAAAAGTCCTTGATATTTATTCTCATCCATATGATGAAGAAGCATTTTTTACTTTTTCAGAGTAAAACAATTACCAGATAATTAGAAATTGGTTATTAATATGCAAAGGCTAAAAAGAAAAGAATCCAAGCATGGGCTGGTATTTACACAGGCGCAGTTATACATGACCTGATATATGAAAATCCGCTGAACAATATGATTGCTGTAATAACGAATCATGATCCGCGGTCTGAAAGTTCCCGGTTATTTACATCACAAGGGCATTGTTGATGCATATCAGCAAATCCCCCTACTCAGAGTCGTAGTATAAAAGTTCATATAACGATGCGTAGGTGAACGCAATGAACAAAACCTTTTTGGCCGTCATGCTAACGGCCTTGCCCGGCATGACCGTCGCCGCAACGGCGGCGGATTCGGCTTCCTCATCAGTGGATAAGAATACCGCCCGCAAAGACGATCAAATCGTGGTGACCGCCACGGCGCCATCGGGCGTGACATCCGAGACCCGAGCCGGCGCCGGTTTCGTCGCCACGGATATCGAGCTTGGCCCCATCGGCAACAAGACCTGGGTCGAAACCCCATACTCCACCACCACCGTTACCCGGGAAATGATTGATAATCAACAGGCTAAAAACGTCAGCGCGTTATTGAAATATGCGCCGAGTACTCAGATGCAGGCCCGCGGCGGCATGGACGTCGGGCGGCCGCAAAGCCGCGGTATGCAGGGGAGCGTGGTATCCAACAGCCGCCTTGACGGGCTGAATATCGTGTCCACCACGGCATTCCCGGTCGAGATGCTGGAACGATTGGATGTGCTCAACAGCCTGAGCGGGGCGTTATACGGTCCGGCCAGCCCGGCCGGGCAGTTTAATTTCGTGGCGAAACGGCCTACTGAACAGAACTTGCGTAAAGTGACGCTGGGGTATCAGAGCCGTAACGCCTACAGCGGCCATCTTGACCTTGGCGGACAATTTGATGATGAAAACCGTTTTGGCTATCGACTGAATTTGCTGAATGAGGAAGGGGAAGGCAACGTTGACGACAGCACGTTGCGCCGTAGGCTGGCATCGCTGGCGCTGGACTGGAATATTCAACCCGGCACTCAACTCCAGCTCGACGCCAGCCATTATGCGTTTTTGCAAAAAGGCTATGTCGGCGGCTTTAGCTACGGCCCCGGCATCAAACTGCCGAAAGCGCCCAGCGCCAGCAATAAAAACTTCACGCTGCCGACTACCGGTAACGATCTGACGACCGATACCCTCGGCAGTCGTCTGATTCATTATTTCAACGACGACTGGTATCTTACCGCCGGCGTCGGCTGGCAGCAGGCGGATCGAGCCATGCGCACGGTATCCAATACCTTGACCGATAACGCGGGAACCATCGCCCGCGCCATAAATGATTCCGCCGCATCCGGGCGTTTTCGTGTCTGGAGCAATACGGTCACCCTGAATGGCCATGCGGATACCGGCGGTATCGGACACGAGCTGGCTTTCGCCACCACTGGCTACGTCTGGTCTATCTACAGCGCCAGAGGAGCCAGCCAGCGTTATAGCCTGGGTACGTCCAGTTTTTATCATCCCGCATCCCTGCAAGAACCGGGTGATGGGAAGATCCGCAAGAACGGCGATCGCTATAAGGGCAGCGATAACACTCAGCAAAGCATCACCATGGGCGATACCCTAACCTTTAATCCACAGTGGTCCGCCATGTTTTATCTCAGTCAGAGCTGGCTGGAAACTCGTGATTTCAACAGTCAAGGCGCCAAAACCGGTCAGGTGAATGAAGACGGGTTAAGCCCGAATATCGCGTTAATGTACAACATCACCCCGACGCTGATGGCCTATATCAGCTATGCGGACTCGCTGGAGCAGGGGGGAACCGCGCCGGTGGGAAGCAGGGTGAAAAATGCAGGGCAAACCTTGGATCCCTACCGCAGCCGGCAGTATGAAATCGGCGTGAAAAAGGATTTAAACGGCATGAATCTCGGCGCGGCGCTGTTTCGCTTGAAACGCCCGTTCGCTTATACCGATCCCGACGATATGGTCTACAAAGAGCAGGGCGATCAGGTGAATAACGGGTTGGAACTCACCGCAAGCGGCAACCTGTGGCAAGGGCTGAACATCTACAGCGGCGTCACCTTCCTCGATCCGCGGCTCAAAAATACCGTATCCGACAGCACCAGTAATAAACGGGTGGTCGGCGTACCAAAAACACAGGCGAATCTGCTGATGGAATATAGCCTGCCGTCAATGCCGGAGCTGGTTTATAGCGCCAATGTTCATTACACCGGAAAACGCGCCGCGAATGCCACCAATAACGCCTGGGTGAACAGCTATACCACGCTCGATCTGGGAACCCGCTACACCACGAGGCTGAGCAATGTTCCGACCACGCTCCGGGTGTCGGTCGACAATGTAACCAATGAGCGCTACTGGGCTTCCATTTTTCCGTCTGACACCGACGGCAGCGTCGGGTCCGCCAGCGCTTTCCCTGGCGCCGGACGTGAAGTGCGCGCATCCGTCACCTTTGATTTCTGATAACCGGAGCGGCGTCCCCATCGTGGGGCGCCGGATAACCATGTTTCATCCTTTACGACACTATTTTTTTGCCCTGATCGCCATGGCGCTGACGCTGCCGGCGGCGGCTCAGTCCGTAGCGGAAGGGCACCGCGATATTCGGGTAGCGACGCCCTGGCCGGCGCAAAATACCATTATCGCCATGCTGGGCTATAGCGATAGCATTGTCGGCACCTCCGAGGTGGCGAAACGCATTCCGCTGTTTCGCCAAATCTATCCAGGTATCGATCAGGTTCCGGCGATCGGCGTCAGCAGCAGCCAAGAGGTCAACCCTGAGCAGGTGATAGCGCTTCATGCCCAGATTTTATTTATCCCGCAGAATATGCGTCTGTCCCAGCCGGAAATACTGGCCGAAGCCGGCGTTAAAACGCTGGAGCTGGAAGCCAATTCGATGACCGCGCTGCGGCGGCGAATTACCCTGACGGCGCAAGCGTTAGGACCCGATGCTGAACGGGTAGACCAGCGTTATCAACACTATTTTGATCGCAACGTGGCGCTGATTCAGCAGCGTCTTAAGGATTTGTCGGCTTCGGCGCGGGTGGCGGTTTATCACAGTATGGGCAGCCCGTTGATGACGACCGGACGCCCTTCGCTCAATCAGGACTGGATGGATCTGGCCGGCGCGCGCAATGTGGCGGAACGGTGGTTCGCCGGCAAGAAAAATAGCGCGGGCGAGGTGCCGCTGGAGAAAACGATCGCCGCCGATCCTGAGGTGATCGTCGCCATGAACCGCAAGGATGCGGAGGCTATCCGTCAGTCCGCTGCCTGGCAGGGGGCCGCAGCGGTACGACATCAGCAAGTTTATGTGAATCCGCAGGGGCTATTTTGGTGGTGTCGGGAAACCAGCGAAGAGGCATTGCAAATCCTGTGGCTGGCCAAGACCCTTTATCCCCAGCGCTTTGCTGATATTGACATGGCGAAAGAAACGTTTGATTTTTATCACGATTTTTTCGGTATCTCACTTAGCGCCCAACAGATAGAAACCATCCTCAATCCCTGATACTGACGGGCGCGCGCTACGGCGCGGCAGGATTATTGCGCACGACGTAGCGCGGCGATCACGCATCGCGTTACCGGCCAGGCGACCCAGCCTCAGTCCGCTGAATGATGTTCATCACCGCAGCCGCAGCCCCAGTTTTTCAGTTTGGAGGTCTTGCCGATGCCGGGATTCAGACTGTTGGTGGGGTCGTTCCGCTGATAAAACGCCTTTAGCTGAGGTTTGGCTTTATACAGATGGCCGACGTTATGCTCGGCCGGATATTCCGCGCCGCGCTGATCGAGCAGCGCCAGCATTTTCTCTTTCAGCTTATGGATGTCCACGCCTTTCTTGACGATATAGTCCTGGTGGAAGACGTGACACATGAAATGGCCGTAATACAGGCGATGCACCAGCATATCGTCAATCTCCGCCGGTAAGTGTTCAAACCATTGATGGTCGTTGCGCCGCAACGCGATATCCAACGGCAGAATATTTTCCACCTCTTTGCTGTGCACCGCATGGTAGCGGATGGCGGCGCCCGCCGCGGCAAAGCGATGGAGAAACGCCTTGGCGCCTTCTTCCTGCGTGCAGACAAAAAATTCGCCGTCGGCCTCGCGAAAATACTGTTCCAGCCAGTGATGGGCTTCATGAATACCATCGCCGGCCATTTTCAGCATCAGGTGATGCTCAAAGCGGTTACGATAGGTTTTCATCCGATCCGGCAGCGGGGAAGGCAGCAGACGACTGAGGAACTGCATGGCGCGATCCACCAGATGCGACGGCAGAAAAGGCACTTTACCGAAGATGGCGTCCATCCGCCCCTTAAGATTAAAGAACATCGGCATTTTGTCGGTGCCCAGCTTGTCGATCATGATAAAGGTATCTTTACCGTAGACTTCCGCGATATCGAACATATCGCGATGAAGGTATTCGCCGGCCACCGGCAGGTTTTTGAATTCAGCGAGGATATGGCGGCGTAGCTCGGTCAGCACCTCTGGTCGATTGGTGCCGATATAAAACACCTGCTGGGATTTTTCCGCCGGAAAGGTATCCAGACGGACGGCGAAAATCGACAGCTTGCCGGCACAGCCGGCGGCCTCAAACAGACGTCGCTCATCGGCATTGAAACGCGAAGGGGTATCCGCATCCACATCGCGGATGCGCTCGACATATTCGTGGTCGGATGCCTGCCGCTCGTCATGAACCACGTCCTGCGCCTGGTATTGCTGTGACTCCAGTCGGGTCAGGATCTCCTCCGGCGAGTCGCCCAGATTAATGCCCAGATGATTAATCAGCTCCACCTGTCCCTGTTCGTTAACCCGGCCGTAAAGCGCCATTTCGGTATAGGCCGGACCGCGATGAACCAGCGAACCGCCGGAGTTATTGCAGATGCCGCCGATGACCGACGCGCCGATGCAGGAAGAACCGATCACCGAATGCGGTTCGCGTCCCAGCGGCTTTAGCACCCGCTCCAGATGCCACAGCGTACTGCCCGGCAGCGCCACAACCTGGCGCCCCTCATCCAACAGATGGACTTTATCAAGGCGCAGCGTGTTGATGATGACGATTTCACGGTCATAGCCATCGCCGCTCGGCGTGGAGCCCTCGGTCAAACCGGTATTGGCGGCCTGCATCAGCACGATACGTCCGGCCTCAATGCTGGTTTTAAATACTTTCCACTGTTCCAGCAGCGAGGCTGGGGAGACTACCGCCAGCGCATCGCCCTGACCGGAGCGGAAGCCTTTGCGATAACGTTCGGTTTTGTTTTTATCGGTCAGGATATGGGATTTGCCGACAATTTCGGTCAGGGCGCGGATCAGGGTTTGGGAGTCAACGGAAGAGGCGCTTACGGGTGTTGCATGGTCCTGCATGACAGTTTGTCCTGTTAATTAAGCTAATGAATACAATAAAAGCATAGTATTTACTCAGAATCCTGCTCATAGATATTCCGCTTTAGCGCTCTGGACAGCATCTTGTCCTGCCGACGTCGCCAACCCTTTATCTGTTCTATGCCGACCGACAATTTTTGTTGGTTTTGTCGTACAGTCGACAATATTAATTCATTGTAAATCAATGTATTAATATCTGGCTCATCAATTGCATCGGCATCCATAAAGTCACATTGACTGTGCCGAGGTAAATCATGAGAAATAGTGAAATCGTGGCGTTAATGGATCAACCCGCCTGCAACCATAACGGCGGCCATAAATCCGGCTGCAGCGCCCCAAAACCCGGTACGGCGGCGGGAGGCTGCGCGTTCGACGGCGCTCAAATTACGCTGCTGCCCATTACGGACGTCGCTCACCTGGTTCACGGCCCGATCGGCTGTGCGGGAAGCTCCTGGGATAATCGCGGCAGCCGCAGCTCCGGACCGCAGATTAATCGGCTGGGGTTTACCACCGATATGAGCGAACAGGATGTGATTATGGGGCACGGCGAGCGGCGATTGTTTCATGCGGTGCGCCACATCGTTGATCGCTACCACCCGGCCGCGGTGTTTATTTACAACACCTGCGTGCCGGCGATGGAGGGTGATGATATTGAGGCGGTGTGCCGCGCCGCGGAGCTGGTCAATCATATCCCGGTGATCGCCATCGATGCCGCCGGGTTCTATGGCAGCAAGAATCTGGGCAACCGCATTGCGGGGGATATGATGGCCAAAAAGGTGATCGGTCAGCGTGAACCGGCGCCCTGGCCGGAAAACTTCGCCATTCCTGAAGCGCGCGGGCACAGCATCGGCCTGATCGGCGAGTACAACATCGCCGGCGAATTCTGGCATGTGCTGCCGTTGCTCGATCGGCTGGGGATCCGCGTTCTCGGCAGCCTCTCCGGCGACGCCCGTTTCGCCGAGATTCAGACGCTGCACCGCACCGAAGTCAATATGCTGGTGTGCTCGCGCGCGCTGATTAACGTGGCTCGTCATCTGGAAATCCACTACGGCACGCCCTGGTTCGAAGGCAGCTTTTATGGGATTCGGGAAATGTCTTCTTCGCTGCGTACGTTGGCAAATTTGCTGGATGATGATGATTTGCAGTCAAGAACCGAACAATTGATCGCCCAGGAAGAACAACGCGCCAATCTGGCGCTGGATCCCTATCGCCAACGGCTGAAAGGTAAGCGCGTCTTGCTGTATACCGGCGGAGTGAAATCCTGGTCGGTGGTGTCGGCCTTACAGGATTTGGGACTGGAGGTGGTGGCGACCGGAACCAAAAAATCCACCGAAGAAGATAAAGCCCGCATCCGGGAATTAATGGGCGATAGCGCCATCATGCTCGATGACGGCAACGCCCGTTTATTGCTCGATACCGCCTACCGTTACAACGCCGACATCATGATTGCCGGCGGCCGCAATATGTATACCGCTTATAAAGCCCGTCTGCCGTTTCTGGACATCAACCAGGAGCGCGAACATGCCTTTGCGGGTTATCAGGGCATCGTCGCGCTGGCCCGCCAGCTTTGCGCTACGTTGGAAAGTCCGATCTGGTCGCAGGTGAATCGCCAGGCTCCCTGGCATATCTGAAGAAGGAGAGCATCAATGGCTCAGGTGTTAAAATCGGTAAAACCGCTGGCAATCAGCCCGATCAAAAGCGGCCAGCCTCTGGGCGCGATCCTGGCCGGCATGGGGCTGGAAGGATGCATTCCGCTGGTGCATGGCGCGCAGGGCTGCAGCGCTTTCGCCAAGGTGTTTTTCATCCAGCATTTTCACGACCCCATTCCTTTGCAAACCACCGCTATGGACCCGGTCACCACCATCATGGGATCGAACAATAACGTATTAGCGGCGCTGTCGTTGCTGTGCGAACGCCATAATCCCAAAATCATCGTGGTGCTGAGCACCGGACTGTCGGAGGCGCAGGGAGTCGATCTGGCGTTCGCGCTTCGCCAATTCAGAGAGTCGCATCCCAAATATCAGTCCGTCACGGTGATAACGGCCAGTTCGCCCGATTTTTACGGTTCGATGGAAAATGGCTATGCGGCGGTATTGGAAAGCGTGATTGAACAATGTGTGCCGACCGCCGCGGCGGGCGCGATACGCAAAAAACGGGTCAATCTGCTGCTCGGGCATATGCTCACGCCCGGCGATCAGGAACTGATCCGCAGCTATGTGGAGGCGTTCGGCCTGCAGCCCATCATCCTGCCCGATCTCGCGGAATCGCTGGACGGGCATCTGGCGGAAGATGATTTCTCCGCGCTGACCCAGGGCGGCACGCCGGTGCGCCTGCTGGAACAGATGGGGCAGAGCGCGTCAACCATTGCTATCGGGGTGTCGCTGCAGAGGGCCGCCCGCCTATTGGAAAACCGCAGCCATACCCCGTCGCTCCGGCTGCCGCATTTGATGACGTTGGAGCAGTGCGATGCGTTTATCCACCATCTGCACAGGCTGTCCGGCCGTGACGTTCCGCCCTGGATCGCACGCCAACGCGGCCAGTTGCAGGACGCCATGATTGATACGCACGTCTGGCTGCAGGATAAGCGTCTGGCGATCGCCGCGGAAGGCGATCTGCTGGCCGCCTGGCTGGATTTCGCCATCAGCCAGGGTATCCGGCCCGAATGCGTGGTCGCCCCGACAAACCAACCGGGGCTATCGTCATTGCCGGTAACCACGGTGCAGATTGGCGATCTGGAAGATATCGACGATAAGTTACAATGTCACTCGGTCGATATTCTGTGCGCCAATTCGCATGCGGCATCGCTGGCGCAAAAATACCGACTGCCGTTGGTGCGTATCGGTTTCCCGCTTTTTGACCGTCTCGGCGAATTTCGCCGCCTGCGGCAGGGCTATGCAGGTATGCGCGATACCCTGTTTGAACTGGCCAACGCCATGCGTCAGGCGCACCACGACGTGCCGATTTATCACTCGCCCCTGAAGCAGACATTCCCGCCTGCCGCGATACAGGAATCCGTCATGGAGATAAAGCCATGAGACATTTAACCCGCCAGTTGGCGATCCCATCCGCCGATAGCTGGATTATTCGTATCGCATTCGCCAGCGTCGATTTACGCGTGGTCGATCAACATTTTGGCTCCTCGCCGCGCCTGGCGATTTACGGCGTGCGGCGGGATGAGGTGCAACTGCTGGAGGTCGCCGACTTTACCGTCTGCCAGGGGCACAACGAAGACAAGCTGATTAGCCGCATCGGCGCGGTCGAGGGCTGTTTCACCCTGTACTGCACGGCCGTCGGCGATACGGCGTTCAGACAACTGCTGGGGATTGGCGTGCGGGCGGTCAACGTGGCGCGCAATACCCCGATAGCCGTACTGCTGGCCGATGCGCAGGCGCTGTGCGACGACGGACGGATCAGAAAGTCCTTGCGTAAAAAAGATGCCAACCGTTTCAGCGCTATGATGCAGGAAAGCGGCTGGTTTGAAGAGGAATAAGGCTTGTCGCCTGTGCGACAAAACCGACAAAGACCGGTGATTATGCCACAGCGCCACAATCACGATAGAAATTATCTCATTGATAAAAAAGCACTTTGTGACTGGCATCACATTTGCTCAATGATAAGCGACGGGAACAGGAGCCGAATCATGATTCACATCGATGAAACAACGTTAAACCAGCTCCGGCAGCGCCAGACGCTACGCCGTCAGACAACCGCCGGTCTGGCGCTGATCATCAGCGGGGACGCCTGTCGCGGCTGGTCGTTGCGGATGATGTGGCGCGATCGGGCATTGCCCGGCGATGAATGTCTTGAAATCGACGGTCTGCGGCTATTCGCCTCGCCATTGCATTGGCGGCAGTTGGCGCAGGCGCGCATCAGTTCGGATACACAGGGCGTTTGGGTGGAATTTCAGCCGCTGGGGTGTCGGTGCGAAAGCGGGTCGTGCGCATAGCAACATCATAAGCCGTAAATAAACGGGAGTAGAGAGCATGTGGAATTATTCCGAGAAGGTAAAAGAACATTTCTTTCATCCGCGTAACGCGCGTGTGGTTGAACAGGCAAATGCGGTCGGTGATGTGGGTTCTCTCAGCTGCGGCGATGCGTTGCGGTTGATGCTGCGGGTTAATCCCGATAGTGAAGTGATTCAGGAAGCCGGTTTTCAAACCTTTGGCTGCGGCAGTGCGATCGCCTCCTCATCGGCATTGACGGAATTGATTATCGGCAAGACGCTGGACGAAGCCTCACGCGTCACCAACCGGGAGATCGCCGATTATCTGGACGGCCTGCCGCCGGAGAAAATGCACTGTTCGGTGATGGGACAGGAAGCGCTGCGGGTCGCAATCGCCAACTATCGCGGCGAGACGCTGACAGACGATCACGAAGACGGCGCCCTGATTTGTAAATGTTTCGCCGTTGATGAAGGGCAAATCAAGCGCGCGGTGCTGACCAACGGTCTGACCACGCTGGAAGAGGTGATCCATTACACCAAAGCGGGCGGCGGTTGCACCGCCTGCCACGAAAAAATTGAACAGGCGCTAAGCGATATCCTGGCCGCTGCGCCGCAACAGACGCCGGCCGCGCTGGAGGTCAGCGCGCAAAAAAACGAACGCTGGCTGACCATTGAGGAAGTCATAAACAGTCTGCGTCCGCATATTCAGATGGACGGCGGCGATATCAAACTGGTCGGCGTAACGGATAACGAGGTGCGCGTGACTCTGTCGGGCAGTTGCAATGGCTGCATGATGACCGACATGACGCTGGGCTGGCTGCAACAGAAGCTGCTGGAGCGGCTGGGTTACTTTATCCGCGTGGTGGCGGATACGCCGGCGTCTACCGAGGTCATTCTTCAGACATCAGATTTATAAGGGGCGTGCACATGAAACCGATTTATCTGGATAACAATGCCACTACGCGTCTGGATCCTATGGTGCTTGAAGCCATGCTGCCGTTTTTACAGGATCAGTACGGCAACCCGTCGTCGATTCACGACTTCGGCGAACCTTCCCGCCGGGCGCTGGCCAGGGCGCGCGAACAGGCGGCCAGTTTTCTCGGCGCCCGTCACGACAGCGAGGTGATCTTTACCTCCTGCGCGACGGAAGCCACGTCCACCGCCATCCTTTCCGCGGTAGAGGCCTTTCCTTCCCGGCGTGAAATCATCACCACGGACGTTGAGCATCCGGCTACGCTGGCGGTGTGCGAACACCTGGAGCGCCAAGGCTATAAAATCCACCGACTGGGGGTAAGCGAACAGGGGGCCATCGATCTGGCGGTCTACCGCAATTTATTGCACGACGGCGTCGCGTTGGTGACCGTAATGTGGGCGAATAATGAAACCGGCGTACTGTTTCCCATCGAGCAGATGGCGCAGATGGCGCATGAGCGCGGTATTTTGTTCCACTGCGATGCCGTTCAGGCGCTGGGCAAGGTGCCGGTGGCGGTCGCCGATTCGGGGATAGATATGCTGTCTTGCTCGGCGCACAAAATTCACGGTCCGAAAGGCACCGGTTGCCTGTGGCTACGTCGCGGAACGCGTTTTCGCCCGCTGCTGCGCGGCGGACATCAAGAACGGGGGCGTCGGGCCGGAACGGAAAACATCGTCGGAATAGTGGGCATGGGGATGGCATGCGAACTGGCCGCCATCCACTTGCCGATGATGGCGGCAAGCATCGCGCCGCTGCGTGACCGATTGCAAACCGGACTACAGGCCATTGCGGGCACCAGGGTGATGGGCGCCGGCCAGCCGCGTACGCCGAATACCCTCAATATCGCATTTGAATTCATTGAAGGGGAAGCCATTCTGCTGATGATGAACCAGGTCGGCATTGCGGCATCCAGCGGCAGCGCCTGCACCTCCGGCTCGCTGGAGCCGTCGCACGTCATGCGGGCGATGAACATTCCCTATACCGCCGCGCACGGCAGCATCCGCTTTTCGCTGTCGCGCTATACGCGAGAAAAAGAGATCGACTACGTGCTCGAACAGCTTCCGCCGGTGATCGATCGTTTACGGGCGCTGTCGCCTTACTGGCAGCAGGGAAAACCCGGTGAATTCACGCCGGCCTGGGGTTAGCCGGGAGGGGACGCCAATGAAAACCATCGTTGTTAATGACACCACGCTGCGTGATGGCGAACAAAGTCCCGGCGTGGCCTTCAGCGCCGAAGAGAAACTGGCGATCGCCGTATCGCTGGCGCGCGCCGGGGTGTCGGAACTGGAAGTAGGCACGCCCGCGATGGGAGAAGAAGAGTGCGCGCGCATCTATCAGGTTCGCCAAACATTGCCGGATATCTCGCTGATGGCCTGGTGCCGGCTCAATGAGCAGGATATTCGGCAGGCCGCGCGTCTGGGGGTCAACCGGGTGGATATCTCGCTGCCGGTTTCAGCCTGTTTGCGCCGGTTTAAGGTCGGGTTGCTGTGGTCCGAGATGTTGCAACGGCTTAGCGATCTGATCCGTTTCGCGCTGGAACAAGGGCTTCAGGTTTGCGTCGGCGGTGAGGATGCCTCCCGCGCCAGCGAGGCGGATCTGGCCGCCGTCGCACAGGTGGCGATGGCGGCCGGCGCCGGGCGGATGCGCTTTGCCGATACGCTGGGATTACTGGATCCGTTTTCCACCATGCGGCAGATCCAGCGGTTGCGGCGTCATTGGCCGGGCGAGTTGGAGATTCACGCCCATAACGACTTCGGCATGGCGACGGCCAATACGCTGGCAGCGGTGCGGGCGGGGGCGACCCATGTCAGCACCACGGTTCTCGGATTGGGCGAGCGGGCGGGCAACGCGCCGCTGGAACAGGTGGTGCTGGGTCTGAGCCACATGCAACTGGGCGAAACCCATGTCGACGCCAGACAGCTGACGGCCTTGTGTCAGCAGTTGGCCGCCGCCGCCGGTGAAAGCATTCCGTATCGGCAGCCGCTGGTCGGCGAGCGGGTATTTACCCATGAGTCCGGCGTTCATGTCGCGGGGCTTTTACAGGGCGTGGAAAGCTATCAGAGTATTCCGCCGCAGCTGCTGGGTCGCGAACATCAATTGGTGCTGGGCAAACATTCCGGCCGGCGCGCGCTTGAAGCCGTGTTCGCGCAACTTGGCCTGCCGGTGAACGATGGCCAGATCCCACAGATTCAGCAGGCGCTGCGCCTGTTTGCCGAAACGGGGAAACGTTCGCCTACCCGGGACGAACTTTGCCATCTTTATCATGCAATCAGCGCAATACCGGCGCGGGCGCTTAACGTTGTTTGACGGAGGGAGCATATGGACTGGTTTAACCAACTGCCAGGAGTAAGTCAGTTAGAGAGTGCGGAAGATTTCCTGCGTTTCTTTTCCATTCCCTTTGATGAACAGAGCGTCCGTGTCAAGCATCTGCATATTTTGCATGCCTTCAGCCGCCGATTACGACTTTACCGGCCGGACGAAGAGCCGGATATCACGCCGTCTCAGCGCCGGCAACTTCGGCTGGCGCGGGGACGCGCCATGCTGATGGACAGCTATACCTACGTCATCAACGGCGAGCTGCGGGAGCGCTCGGAATTACAAGTTTACCAGCGTACCGCCCGCTGTTTTATCCCCTGGCTGTTGCTGGATGAAGGAGAGAGAACATGAAGCCGCGTTTTGAATTCGGCGAAGCGGTACGGGTTATTCGTACCGTGCGCAATGACGGGACCTTTCCGGACATGGCGCGCGGCGAACGGCTGGTGCGGCGCGGCGCGGTAGGGTACGTGCGTGAATGGGGCACTTTTTTGCAGGACAACATCATCTATCAGGTTCATTTTCTGACGGACGACTGCATCGTCGGTTGCCGGGAACATGAACTGATCCCCGCATCTGCGCCCTGGGTTGATGGCGCATTCCAATATGGCGACTGGGTTTGCGCCGCGATGATGCTGGCTACTGACCATAAAATCCGCGTTCAGGCCGGCGATGTCGGTCAGGTGATGGGCGTTGAGCGGGAAAGGGATCCCATGCAGTTTATCGTATTGTTCGGCGGCATATTATTACAGGTGCCGGAACATGCGCTGGAGGCGATTGACCATGACCATACTCTGTAACCCGGATGTCCTGACGATATGGCAACGCTATAGCCGGCTAAAACTCTCGCTGTCGCTATATCATTGTCAGCCCTGGCAACTGCAGGCGGAGCAAAAGATGGTCTTTGCCGGACAGTTGCAACGGCAATGGCGTCTGGAAGCGGCTATCCGCGAGCAGGCGGAACAGCGGGGGATCCGCGCGGATCGGGAAGGCATCATGACGGCGCAGTATGTACTGCGCACCTTTTTCGATGACGAGCAGGCCTGGAATGACGCATTACGACGCGCCGGAATCGATGAGGCCGCACGACTGCAGGCGCTAACGCATGAAGCGATTCTCGCCGCGACGCTGGAACAGGTGGCCAGCCTGGCGCCAAAGGTCGACCCACGGGAGATTGATGCGTGGTATCAACAAAATACTCACCGTTTCAAGCAGCCGGAAAAGCGTCTGGCGCATCATTTACTGCTGGTCATTGATGAGGGGCAGGCTGATTGTGACAGGGTAACAGTCAGCCGGCGCATCAGCGCGCTACAACGGCGTTTGCAGATCGACCCGCGCCGTTTTTCCCGCCTTGCCGGCCGATTTTCAGAATGCCCGACGGCGATGGACGGGGGCCGAATCGGCTGGGTGAATCGAAACGTGCTTTATCCCACATTGGATTCGCGCTTATTTTCCCTCGATGCCAACGATATCAGCCCGGTGGTGGAAAGCCCGATGGGCCTGCACGTTTTATGGTGCGAAGCGATCTGTCCGGCCAGTGAACTGCCAAAAGCGGATGCGCTGGCGCAAATCCGGCAGCAGTGGCAGGAAAAACGTCGACGGCACCATCAGCGCCAGTGGCTGGCGGAAATCCTGCGCTGAAAATATAAAGGCGGCGCGGCAACGACGCTCGCTTTTCGCCGGCGCGAGATTGCCATAAATAAAAACATCATCATAAACATGAAGTTATTTCGAAATAGCAATAATGTTATACATTGCATTTTCCTCTGACTACGATCTCAGGCTGGGCCACGGTGCATGGCCCCAATCTGATGGATCTCAGCGCCGGCGTTTTAGATCCGACCACGCAAGGCATATGGCCGATCTTAGAAAGTGAGCGGGGAGCGTAGCTCAAACAGCAAGCATCGTCAGCCTATCAGAAAGAAGCGAATAGCTGGGGCACAGATGCGGATGCAGGATTCAACCTCACGCAAAAAACCGAGTGGAAACGTCTTGACGGCCAATGCGCCCCGGTCGCGTTTCAAGGCCGTCTGATTGGTGGCTGTTTAGATACCATTTCAAGGTTGGCCGGCACTCGGTTTGGCAACCTTCCGCGATTCGGTGAACAGCATAAAAGCGGGAATATGATTTTTACACACCCGACCTTTTGAAAAAAATGCCCCGTATTTCTCCCCGCTATGATTTTGATTTTGCGAACATAACAGGCCCGGCATCGCACGTGTATGCCGTAAAATTTTATGGTACAAGAGAAACCAAAGAAATTGAGGATTATCTGGAGTCCTCAGGATACAAAAAAAGTAAATGTGACTCCGGAGAAGTATGCTGGCGAAGCAGTGAGCCACAGGACTCAATTTATATAGGGACTCTGAAAGAAGAAAATACGGTCATTATTCAGATGGTATACAACTTTACGTAACCCTGTGAAAAGTGGTGATGGCAGCTTTCAAAAGGATCCTTACAGGATCCTTTTTTATATGGAGTGTCATTTTATTTTGTTGTATAAAATGCTTTAAATTCAAAAAATTAATATCATTAACGTACGTTTCCGTTCCGTTAAAAGCCGCAGCCCAGTACGAGCTGCGGCGGCTACGTCCATGATAACCATCAGTAAAAGGGCCGGATGAACGCCGGTGAAAACCTTCGACAACATGGTAAACGTTTTCCGTCATGCATAAGCGGCTGTCTCCACCAATATAGCCTTAACCGGTGTCACCCGTTCTGAGCAAAAACAGCCACTGCACAGCAAGTAAAGACGGCATTAAGCAGGTCGCGAACGGCGCCTTTACAAATCAAAATTCCGCCTGAAGCGCGCTGATCCACTGATCGATGCGTTCTTCCGTCAAATCCTGCTGATTGTCCTGATCCAATACCAGCCCAACGAAGCGGTCGCCCTCCAGCGCCGTGGACTCGCTAAAGGAATAGCCGTCCGTCGGCCAGGCGCCGACCACCGTTGCGCCGGCCTCGCTGACGATGTCATACAGTTCGCCCAAGGCATTGACAAACGCATCGGGATAGCTCTCCTGATCGCCGAGGCCGAACAGCGCCACGGTTTTCCCGCTTAAATCGGCATTCGCCAGCTCATCGGCAAATTCAGCCCAGGATTCGCTCATGCACTCCGCCTCCAGACCGGGCAGCTGCCCGTCGCCCAGCGTGGGCGTGCCGAGAATCAAAATATCGTAGGCCAGCAGATCCGCTAACGAAACGCGATTAATATTCACCGGTTCATCCGCCCGATCGCCCAGCTTCGTCTTGATAATTTTGGCGACCTTGCGGGTTTTACCGGTGTCGGTGCCGAAAAAAATGCCGATAGTGCTCATGGTTTACATTCTCCTAAGCTAAAAGGATGTCTGAAAAGGGCATGCCGCGCATTCAAGCAACCAGATGGCGGGGTACCCCAAATTACGCATCGTCGTCGTCCGCGTCCTGCGCGGTACGTTCAATCGGCAGATAGATTTCCACCCGGTCGCCTTCCTGTACTTCGCGGTCGGCGGAGCAAAGGCGGCCATAAATTCCCATACGGTGCTGATCCGGATCCAGCCAGGGGTACAGCGCCGGCAACGGCGATGCCAGAAAGGCTTGCCGCAGCGTAACGGGGGCCGCCATTTCCATCTCGATACAGCGGTTTTCATAACCGCTGGCGTGGGCGATGGTGAATTTCATCCGTGGCATCCTCCGCATCCGGTACCGCAGCTCAGACCGGCCGCGGACTCTTTCTTGAGAACATCGCGCCCATAGCGCAGCACCTTCACGCCGCGGATCCCGGCCAGCATAAAACCCATGACCAAAAAGCCGCCCGGCGGCAACAGCATCAGCAGAAACCCGCTGTAGTTCGGCAACAGGTGGACTTCCAGAAAATGGAAATGCGGCCCCAGTAGCTGTTCCGCGCCGCTGAACAGAGTGCCGCTACCGATAATTTCCCGGATCGCCCCCATCGACGTCAGTCCGAGCGTAAAACCCAGCCCCGTCGCCATGCCGTCCAGCGTGGCGGCAACCGGCGGATTGTGCGCGGCAAAGGATTCGGCGCGGCCCAGCAGAGCGCAGTTCGCCACGATCAGCGGAATAAACAGCCCAAGAATTTTATGTAAATCATGCATCCAGGCATTCATCGACAGATCGAGCAACGTCACCAGACTGGAGATGATCAGGATATAAACCGGAATACGAATCTGATGCGGAGTAATTTGACGCAGCAGCGATACCAGCAGATTGGCCCCGGCCAGCACCGCCATGGTCATTACGCCCATGCCGAAACCATTGGTGGCGGTCGTCGTCACCGCCATCAGCGGACATAACCCCAGAATCTGCACGAAGGTAACGTTATTGGTCCAGACGCCGCTGACGAAAATATCCCGGTAAGCGGGACGCGCCGTCGGCGCGGTGGCGATAATTTCACTCATTGGTCTTTTCCTCCTTCAAACCCAGTAATTCCGCACGGTGGCGCTGGAATAGCAGCAGCGTTTGATGAACGCTTTTCACCACCGCGCGCGGCGTAATAGTGGCGCCGGTGAAAGCATCAAATTCGCCGCCGTCCTTTTTGACATGCCACTGTTTTTCCGCCGTGTTTTGCAACGATTTACCGTCAAATCCCAGGATCCAGTCGCTGTGGCCCAGCTCGATTTTGTCGCCCAGTCCGGGAGTTTCCGTGTGGGAAATCACGCGCACGCCGGTGAGCTCGCCGTCGGCGTTGATGCCGACCAGCAGACTGATGATCCCGCTGTAGCCTTTTTCGGCGCCAAACATCACCACGCCGCTGGGCTGCCCGTGCAATTGCGCGCGGTAAACCCGTACCGCCTGACCGTCCAGCGTCAGGCTAACCTCGCTGCCGCTCAGGGCGTTGTCATGCAGGTTCGATGGGAAAACGGCCGCCAGCTGCCGCTGAGTATCTTCCTGATGGCGCAATTCAATCTCGCTATAGGTCGCCCACCAGACGCCGCCAATCATTAGGCTAATCAGCAGGGTGAAAGTGCCAAGCAATAAGCTCAGGTTTATCGGATGGCTGCGGGGCGGCCAGCGCAGGCCGCTGTAAAAGGCAGAAGCCATGTTATTTCTCCTTCTGCGTTTGGTAGCCGTAGGCGCGAGGACGAGTCCAGCTGTCGATCAATGGGGTAAGGGCGTTGACCAGCAACACCGCAAACGCGACGCCTTCCGGGTAGTTGCCGAAGCTGCGGATCGCCCAGACCAGCAGCCCGGCCAATGCGCCGTAATAGAGACGGCCGCGCGTACTGCCGGGGCCGGTGACCGGATCGGTGATGATGAACACCGCCCCCAGCATTAACCCGCCGGTCGTCAGTTGCGCCAGCGGCGGCAAAATGGATTGCGGAGCAATCAGCCATTGCACAATACCGGGCAGCAGACAGCCGACCAGCATCGCGGCCGGCGCATGCCAGCTAAACACCCGTTGCTGCAATAGCCATAGTCCGCCTAGGGCCAGCAGCAACGTGGACGTTTCGCCGAAACTGCCGTTGTGGGTGCCGATCAGGGCGTTTTCGAGGGAAAACGGCGCCTGCGCGTGTTCCCTGAACGCGCCGAGCAGCGTGGCGCTGGTCGTTCCGTCGGTGCTCAGGGAATACACCATGCCGTGCCAGAATTCCGTCGGCATCACCCAGTGGGTCATCTGTACCGGGAAAGCGATCAGCAACACCACCCGCGCCAGCATGGCGGGATTGAACAAATTCTGCCCAAGACCGCCGTAAATATGCTTACCCAGCAACATGGCGATCGCCGACCCCAGTACTCCGAGCCACAGCGGGGCGTGCGGCGGCAGGCTCAGGGTGAACAGCAACGCGGTCAGTAGCGCGCTGCCGTCGAACACATGGCCGAGCGACGCCGGATTGATGCGTAAACAGATGGCCTCGCACAGCAGGGCGGTAACGACGCTGACGACCATCAGCATCAGCGCCGGCGCGCCGAACTGGATAATGCCCAGCAAAACGGCCGGCATCAGCGCCAGATTGACTTTGTACATCAGGTTTTGCGTGCTGAGTCCCTGATGGACGTGGGGAGATGTCAGCATGTGGAGCCCTCCATTGGAACATCGGATGTTGGCTTGCGGCGGCGCGCGGGTTTAGCGGCCTTGGCGGCGGCTTTTTCCGCCGCTTCACGCGCCAGTCGTTCCTGCCGCCTGAGGCTATTGGCGCTGGCGCGCAGCATTTTTTGCTGCTGACGTTTTTCCAGCCTGAGTTGCTGTTGTCCCCAGTCAAAGAACTGCGTCAGCGGCAGCACGGCCGGGCAAACCCATGAACAGGAGCCGCACAGCAAACAGTTGTTCAATCCCAAATCGCGGGCGCTATTCAGCGCGTCTATTTTCAACTCGGCCAGCATGGCTAACGGCGCCAATCCCATCGGACAGGCATCCACGCAGCGGCCGCAGCGTAAACAGGCGCTGGCGTGAGGCTGGGGAATTTCATCGTCGGTCAGCAACAGCAGACCGCTGGTGCCTTTGGTGATCGGCGTATTCAGATCGGTGGTCGCGCGGCCCATCATCGGGCCGCCGAGGATGATACGCGCCGGCGTACTCTTCATGCCGCCGCAGGCGGAGATGATGGCGCTAATGGGCGCGCCGATGGGCACCAGCAGGTTGCCGGGCTGCTCTATCGCCCGACCGCTGACGGTAATCACCCGATGGGTTAGCGGCTGGCGAAAACGAATAGCCTGGAAAATCGCGATGCAGGTGCCGACGTTCTGCACCAACACGCCCATTTCGGGGGAACGCCGGTTATGCGGTATCTGCCGACCGGTTACCGCTTCAATCAGCTGTTTGGACGACCCCATCGGATACAGCGAAGGCAGGGCGACAACGTCGATATCCTCATCATCCTGACACAAGCGGTCGAGGCGCTGAATCGCCTCGCGCTTGTTGTCCTCAATGCCGATGTAAACATGCCGGGCCTTGGTCAACTGTTGCAAATAACGGATGCCGCCGATCAGAAACTCGGCCTGTTCCTGCATCATCCGTTCATCGGCGGTGATATAGGGTTCGCATTCTCCGCCGTTGATAATCAGATACTTGATTTCATGGCGCATCGCCAGCCGCAGTTTATCTGCCGCCGGAAACATCGCGCCGCCCATGCCAACGATGCCGGCCTGCGCGATTAACGACAGCATTTGATCTTCGACGGAATCGGCGCGGGAGTCCAGCAACGCGGCCTTTGCCGGGGACGGCGCGACCCGCAACTGGATATAACCGGATTCGCCGGCGACGATTTGAGTGACGACGCCGTTAGCCGGACTATGCAACGGCGCGGACATCCGGCCAAACGGCTTAGCCAACTGCTGGCCGTAAGTGACATTGTCACCAATACTCACCTCCGGTATGGCGGGCGCGCCGGTATGCTGGCGCAACGGCAGCGTCAGTTTCTCCGGCATCGCCAGATGACGAATCGCCAGATCGCGCGTCAATGATTTATGGCTGTATGGACGAATGCCGCCGCGAGGCGTCGTGAGGGCTTTAAGCATAATGAGGCTCCTGCCGTAACGGTAAACCCGGTTTGGCGACGGTGGGGGTAAGATGAGGATCGGCGTAAAGCTGAATACAGTGGTTCGGGCAGGCGCCGACGCAGGATCCGCATCCGGTGCAATCTTCGCTGAGAACCCCATGCAACTGCCGGGTCGCCCCGACGATCGCGTCAAAAACGCACTGTTTCAAGCAACGCCCGCAGCCGTCGCAGTCCGGCGCGGCGATCATCGCCACCATCGGTCCCTGAACGCTGCTTTCATCCAGATTGACGCCCATTAACGCGGCGATACGCTGCGCCACCACGCCGCCGCCGGGCGAGCAGATGGTGACCGCCGCTTCGCCGCTCGCCATGGCGATCGCCGCCTGGCGACAGCCGGGATAACCGCATTGGCCGCACTGGCCGTTGGGCAATAATGCGGCAATGTTATCGACCATGGGATCGCTATCGATCTTCAAATAGATCGCGGCATAGCCGAGCAACGCGCCAATCAAGGCGGAAACCAAGGGAATGGCGAGTAAGGTAAGTAGCAGCATCTGCGCCCCCTATGACGACAAGCCGGCAAAGCCGGTAAAGGCCAGCGCCAGAATACTGGCGGTAATGAAGTTGAGCGGGGTGCCTTTAAACAGCAGCGGCGGTAAGGCAATCGCCTGCCGTTCGCGCAGACCGGCAAAAATGATCATCACCAGCGAATATCCCAAAGAGGCGCTGAAGCCAAACAGCACGCTATGGGTAAAGCTGAGATGATCCTGCAGCACCAGCAGCGCCACGCCCAGCACGGCGCAGTTGGTAGTGATCAGAGGAAGAAAGATACCCAGCGTGCGGTAGAGCGTCGGACTGTATTTGGCTATCACCATCTCTATCAATTGAACCAGCGACGCAATCACCAGAATCACCGACAGCAGGCGCAGGTAGCCGAGATCGAGCGGCATCAGAATCCAGGATTCAATCACCCAGCCCAGCGCGGAAGAGAGAGTAATCACCACGGTGGTCGCCATGGACATACCGATGGCGGCCCTGACCTGATTGGTGACGCCCATAAAGGAACAGAGTCCAAGAAAGCGCGCCAGGACAACATTATTGACCAGAATATTGGTCAGCATGATTAACAGAATCTCTTTCATTTATCCCCCTGAGGTAGTGTCAACCCAAGGGGTATTGCGAAAGCCATGCCAGCTTTTCAGCGCGATAAATGTGCAATCGGGGTGCAAACTCCTGCGCTAAAAATGAGCAAGCTGATAAGTTTTCATGATGTGATTACCTTCACAAACCGGTTCAGTCCCGTCAAACAGGGGGAAAACCCTTATCAAGATCAAGGTTTATGCCATTTCCCATCCATCAGGAACGTTTCTTGCAGTTTTTTGAGGGTTATTTCGTGTTGTTTAACGCTGTCCCGCAATCTGACAATTTGTCATGAAGCCGACAGAGTCCGTAATGCAAACCGGAGGGGCCCGGATGAGTTCATCATTAATCTTGGATGATGTGCAGTTGATTACATCATCTTTCGGGGGAAAAGGATTGCATGCGGCAGTCTTTCATACCGTTGTGGAACAATCTTCCGTCGCTATCTCCATCACCGATCCGCAGGCGAACATAGTTTACGTCAACCCGGCGTTCTGCGAACTGAGCGGCTATACGCGGCAGACGCTGATCGGCGCGAACCATAACCTCTTGTCCAGCCGCCATACGCCGGAATCGGTTTATCAGACCATGTGGGATACCATCAGCGCGGGCGATTCATGGAACGGTCAGTTGATTAACCGGCGCAGAGACGCATCGCTTTATCTGGCCGAAGTGACGATTTCGCCCATCATCAACGCGCAGGGCGAGATAGAACACTACCTCGGTATGCATAAGGATATCAGCGAACGTTACGCGCTGGCGCAGCGTGTGCGAAATCAGATGACGCTAATCTCCGCCGTGCTGAACAATATTCCGGCGGCGGTGGTCGTGGTCGACGGTCAGCAAAAAATCGTCATGGATAACCTGGCTTATAAAACGCTGAGCGCCGACTGCGGAGGCCTGGAGCCGCTGCTGTTGCTCGATTGTCTCAATCAGCAGGAACCCTCAACCCTGCTGCCGCTGACGGTACGCGGCGCGCAGCGCTGGTTTTCGGTAAGCAACTGGCCGCTGCACGCGGTTAATGAAGAAGCCAGTCTGTATTTCACCGATAGCGCGCTTCCGCGTCAGCTGGTAGTGATTGTCGATTGTACCGAGCAACAGCGACAGATGACGCAGGCGCGGCGTACCCAGCTTGAACGGCAGATTAACGTCAACAAAATGATGGCGGCGATCCGGGAAACGCTGGATGCGGCCTTAATCCAGCTCAGTTGCCCGTTAAATATGCTGTCCGCCGCGCTGCGTTTAAATCCCGATGCCGACAGTATCGCGCTGCGCTCGGCCTGGCGTGAAGGCAAAGAAGCCACCGCGCGGCTGACGGCTTGCCGGCCGTCCATGACGCATGAAGCCCCGGACAGTTGGTCGGTGAGCGGCATGATGACGGAGCTGGCCGAGCTCTATCAGTGTCGTCTGAGCAACGTGGGAAAACTAATCTGGTCCTGTTCTCAACCCGATTTGACCCTGCGGGTTCAGCGCACGCTAATGCTTACCGCTCTCAGTCTGTGGCTCGACCGCTGTCTGTCGCTGCCCGTCAGAGACGATGGCGATGCGGTGATTGAGATCCGCGCCAGCCGACAATGTCATCATCTGTGTTTTTCCATTCGCGATAATTTGCCGGTGTTAATGCAGGATACCCCGCACCCCATGACGGAAGTTCTCGCGACCGGCCAGTGTATGGAACTGCGGCTGATTCAGATGATCATGTCGCAACTGCGCGGTACGGTCAGCGTAGATAATCTGTCATCTGGCGCCACGCGAATAACCTTTGCTCTGCCGCTTGATGGTTTATACCTCACCGACACAGATACTCTGGGAGGATGAAAAAATGACTCATTTCCCGACCACGGAACGCATAACCCGCCGATTAGACCTCCAGCAGCAGGTTGTCGCGCTGCATAAAATCAGCGTGGCGCTCAGCCATTCGCTGGACCTGCAGCAAACGCTGGAGTCGATGATCCAGGCGCTGCACGATCATGCGTTTATGCAATACGGCATGGTGTGTCTGTTTGATAAGGATCGCTCGTCGTTGTTTATTGAAGCCTTGCAGGGCGCCGATACCCGGATTATCAAAGGGGGCCGCGGGGTGCGCTACCGCCTGGGCGAGGGTATTTTAGGTTCCGTGATGAGTCAGCGTTCTTCGCTGGTTCTGCCGCGCGTATCCGACGATCCGCGTTTTCTGGACCGGCTTAATCTTTATGACTATACGCTGCCTTTTATCTGCGTTCCTATCAGCGGGCCGGATGAAATGCCATTGGGCGTTCTGGCTGCGCAGCCGATGGAATTGCATGAAGAACGCCTGCCTTCCAGTACCCGATTTCTGGAAATGGTGGCCAACCTGATTGCGCAAACCGTGCGCCTGGTCGGCCATGCCTCCGGGGAAAGCGAGGCGCTTCGCACCGAACGCGATAGCCTGCGCAGAAAAGTTCAGCAGCAGTACGGTTTTGACAACATCGTCGGCAAAAGTCAGCCGATGCGGCATATTTTCGACATGATGCGCCAGGTATCACGCTGGGACACCACGGTGCTGATTCGCGGCGAGAGCGGTACCGGTAAAGAGATGATCGCCAATGCCATTCACTACAACTCGCCGCGCGCCGGCACGCCGTTTGTGAAATTCAACTGCGCGGCGCTGCCTGATTCGCTGCTGGAAAGCGAACTGTTCGGCCATGAGAAAGGGGCGTTTACCGGCGCGGTCAAGCAGCGTAAAGGCCGCTTTGAACTGGCGGACGGCGGCACGCTGTTTTTAGATGAAATCGGTGAAAGCAGCGCCTCGTTCCAGACCAAATTGTTGCGCATCCTGCAGGAAGGCGAAATGGAGCGGGTGGGCGGAGACGAAACCCTGCGTGTCGATGTGCGCATCATCGCTGCGACCAACCGCAATCTGGAGGAAGAGGTGCGCGCCGGCCACTTTCGCGAAGACCTCTATTATCGTCTGAACGTGATGCCGATCTTTTTACCGCCGCTGCGGGATCGGCTGGAAGATGTTCAGGATCTGGCTCAATTTCTGTTAGTCAAACTGAGTAAACGCCAGGGCAGGGCGTTGCATATCAGCGACGGCGCGCTGCGGCTGTTGATGAACTATGACTGGCCGGGCAATGTGCGCGAGCTGGAAAACTGTCTGGAGCGGGCGGCGGTAATGGCCGAGGATGGTTTGATCGACCGTGATGTGATCCTGTTCAACTACAAGGAAAATTCACTGATGCCGTTTATTCGCGCCAAAACCAGTGACTTGCCGGCGTCCGCCGGCGGCGAGCCGAACATTGAAAACATTCAGGATGAACGGCAGCGGCTGATCGCGGCGTTGGAGCGCAGCGGTTGGGTTCAGGCCAAAGCGGCGCGTCTGTTGGGGATGACGCCCCGCCAGGTGGCGTACCGTATCCAGATTATGAACATCAACATGCAGCGAATGTGAGTTTGGTTTTTCATTCCGCGCCGGACGGACATTTACCGTCACGCTTCGCCGCGGCTCTCTCTGATAGACCAATATGGTCGCGCCATATGACCAATTTTCCATTATCCGGTTCAGGCGGATGTCGCATTCAGTACATTGTCAGACAATGTCGGTAATCAGGCAGCGCAGATAATGAATAACAAATTGTTTTATAAGTATTTTTATTTTTCTCCGCCCGGCATGACGTTTGCAACAGAGGTGATGAAGTTCGCTCATTACCGGGATTAAGCATATGGCAAATAACGCATCATTTTCAGGCAAACGATCGTGCGGGCCGATGAATACGGCACACTTTACCCCCTTACAGGCGGATAAGGTCGCCCGTCACCCCTGTTACTCGCCGCAGGCGCATCACCGCTATGCGCGCATGCATCTGGCGGTGGCGCCGGCCTGCAACATTCAGTGCAACTACTGTAATCGGAAATATGATTGCAGCAACGAATCGCGCCCCGGCGTGGTCTCTGAGCTGCTGTCGCCGGAACAGGCGATAGCCAAAGCCCGATATGTCGCGACGCAGATCCCCCAATTATCGGTTATCGGGATTGCCGGTCCGGGCGATCCGCTGGCCAATATCGCCCGGACCTTCAAAACGCTGGAGGGGCTGCGCGCGGCGATGCCCGATATCAAGCTGTGCTTATCGACCAACGGACTGATGCTGCCTGAGGTGGTCGATCGTCTGATCGACGTCGGCGTCGATCACGTCACCGTCACGGTGAATGCGATTGATGCCGTCATCGCCGAGAAAATTTATGACCATCTGTGGTATGAGGGCGACAAGCTGCACGGACGCATCGCGGCCGACCTGCTGATCGAACGACAGGGCGAGGGCATCCGCAAACTGGCCGAACGCGGCATCATGGTGAAGGTTAACTCGGTATTGATTCCGGATATCAACGCGGCGCATCTGCATGACGTCAGTTTGCAGGCGCGACAGTGGGGTGCGGTACTGCATAACGTCATGCCGTTGATTGCCAGACCCGAGCACGGCACGCGATTTGGTCTGGACGGGGTACGCGAGCCAGATGCGGATGAATTAGGCGCTGTGCGCAGCCGGTGCGGCCGCCATATGCCGCAGATGGCGCATTGCCATCAATGCCGGGCCGATGCGATTGGTATGCTGGGAGATGACCGCAGTCAGGAATTTCCACTCTCTTCGCTACCGCAACAGAGCGAACCTATGCTGCCTTCGCTGTTTCGCCGGGCCGGTATTCAGGCCAGCATCGCCTCACAGGGCGAATCCGAGGCGCCGGACGCTTGTCTGGTGGCGGTGGCGACGGGAAAAGGCGATGTGATCGACCAGCACTTCGGTCATGTGGATCGCTTTCATATTTTCAGTATTTCCGGCGCCGGCATCATCCCGCTGGGCGAACGGTTCACCCAACGCTATTGCCAGGGAAGTGATGATTGCCCGGAAGATGGACCAGAAGATCGTCTTGAGCAGCTTATCGCGCTGCTGTCGGACGTTAAGGCGGTTTTCTGCGCCCGCATCGGCCTGACGCCCTGGCAACGTCTGGAGTCCGAAGGCATCGAACCTTGTATCAACGGCGCCTGGCGACCGGTACGAGAAACGCTGGAACAATGGCACGCCGAACGTATGCTGCCGGAGGTCGGACGAAAGGGGGTCGCATAATGGTTTTTATCACGACGCCGGATAGCTGGTTACGCTATCTGGTCGATAATCACCTGCGCGGCTGCGCCCGGTTTCCGCTGCGAATGGATCTGGATGAGGCCGACTGGCTGGCGCTATTACAGCGGGTCGGGCTTGTTGAAACGGCGCGACCGCGGCGTTTACGCGAACAGGATGAACTAATGAGCCGTTTACTGATGCCGCGTCGTCAGGAGTGCGACCGACTGGCCGACTGGCTCTATCAATATATGCCGGCGCAGGCGGCGCCGATGCACCGCTTAATCGCCAGCGCCTCTATGGGATTTAATCATCTGTGGCAGGATCTCGGCCTGGCTTCGCGCGCGGAGCTGCGTGAACTGATGAATCACTGCTTCCCGGCGCTGATCGATATGAATAATAAAAATATGCGCTGGAAGAAGTTCTTTTATCGTCAGGTTTGCCTGGCGCAGGACGGCGAGTTAACGTGCCGTTCTCCCTCCTGTGAAAGCTGTAGTGAGATTGACGTCTGCTTTTTGCCTGAATAGCTGAAAAAACGTGTTCTTACGTTGATATTCGTGAAACCGCCCGACGCGCCGCGCTATTTAGTGGCGAAATGATCAAGACGATGGGCGAGCATTTCAAAGACCGAGCCAGCCGTCAGGTATTCACCGCGTAGAAAGCCATGCCTGATATCGGAGAATAACTGAATGCTTCGTACAAACATTTTAGCGCTCAGGAAACAGACGTTGATTCAGGAAAATGCCTTACCGATTTTTTCGGCAGTATTAAGTTTTATCTGACTTTAACGGAAATCTGGTTTATCCGTTGAAGCGGGAAAGTATCGAGAGGAAGAGGACGCCTTATTCACGCTGAATGACAGGATTGCCATGATTATCTCTTCCGACAACCATTTTGCCGAGGCTTTGCTACTTGTCCGCCGTCATGCGAATAGGCTATGCTTGAAAAAATAAGCGTCTGATATAATAAGTTCAGGCTAAATTGCCGTTGGCTTTTCTGAAATTGACATTACGCATGGATATATTCGTTATATATTCATGCTAATAATTAAGGTAAACCGCATGCTGAGTAATAGGTATGTTAAAATAGCCCTATCTATTTTAACGTTGGTAATGCTGCTCTTTGTTTTTATATACTTCTGGCCAGCGCTTCTGGCGACGACGTTAAGTATTCAAATTTATCTCCATCGTTATCTAATTATGTATCTATTGCAGATACAAAACAACAACCTTACTTACAGCCTGTTACTTTTATGCGCCAGTTTCATGTACGGCATTCTACATGCCATCGGCCCCGGTCATGGCAAGTTTGTTATTTCATCTTATCTGAGCGTCTCCGATGAAAATGCTTCCTCGGCCAGACTCATTTCATTTCTTGGCGCGATCGCACAGGGAATTGCCGCCATTATTTTTGTTTATGCGCTGGTCATATTATTCAATTTCACCATTGGCGAACTAAGCCAGAGCCGTTGGTATGTCGAAAAAATCAGCGCGGTTTATATCGGTATTTTTGGCGCAGTTTTATTATTACGCAGTTATAAAGCCAGACCCCGCGCCACGCGCTTGAAAATAAATAAAATCATTTCTGCGCCAGCGCATCGCCCTGGTGCGCTGCTGATGCGCAAACCAGCGCTAAAGGTCATGGATCAGGATTCAGGCTGTTGCCATCACCATCATGGAATGGTTTCAGGCATGATGCCGCGCGATGTCAAATCCGCCTTGTGGGTTATCCTGGCTATCGGCAGTCGTCCCTGTACCGGTGCGATTCTGTTGCTGGTTTTTTCCAATGCCGTCGGAATTGTCAATTGGGGTATTGCCGCGGTTATGGCAATGGCGCTGGGCACCTCACTGGCGGTAACCACGCTGGCGACACTGGTCATTAAATCCAGGGATAAAGCCGTTTTATTATATGGTACTGAAAATCATCATGGCTTTACTAAAATAAGATACCGGATGCTTGCGATTTCGGGTGGGCTGCTGCTTATTATGGCCATCCTGCTTTTTTCATCAACCGTACCGGTAAGTATGAATGGCGATTTCATCGCCGCCGGCTGTTAAATATTTATTTATCATGCTTTGATTTTTAAAGTTCCCGTCAATGACGCTTGCCGATATTCTGACAGCCTGCGCCTGTGTTTTGCTGCTCCGCGCTCAGTTAACTCAGTCGAGAATGCCGTGGGCGGGGGCATGGGCATGCCCATGGCCGCAATTTATTTACCTGATAACGCTGACGACGCAAATGCGGTAAAATTAAAAGATGAAAATACCCGGTATCCTCCTTCTCGCATGATAACGGCGCTTGATTAACTTAATGCGTCTCTTTCTCGGTAATATAGTAAGATACATCGACATTAATTGTTTTTTCAGTGATAGCGGTAGCCATTTTTTTCTCCAGCGCCTGCTTGGCGTTAATTAATTCCCTGGTGCTTTCGCTATACAATATTTTTTTACGTTCATCATCGGTATAGCTTGTACAGCGCTGGTAAATGGTATCAAACATGTTGTTATATGTATTATTCATTTGCTGCAGCATATTGACTTCATCAGGTTTCAAATAATTACTGCGACTGTTTGATGCGGCCGCGGGATGGAGTATAAAGGATGAGCCGCTCATGGTCTGGCGTTCGCTGGCCGCGCAATAGAACAGGGTGGCAGCAGAGGCGACCATTGACATATTCACAGTGGTTATCGGCGTTGGCGAGCTTTTTACGGCCTCATAGGTCATATAGCCGCTATCCATATCGCCGCCATAACTGTTGATATAAAAATATATCCTTTTCACATTGGGATAAAGAGCGTTAATTTCATCCAGAGAGGACATGACGTCGACGGTTTTACCTTCGGTGACTTCACCGATATAGACGATTTTCGCATACTCAACATTCGTATTTTTTAGATTGTTTTTTTTGATGACGGAGACATCGGCGAAAGAGTGTAACGGCAATAACGGCAACAGAACCAAAGAAAAAGTTCTAAAAAGTAGTGCGGCGTATTTGTTTTTCATAAAGGGTCTTTGGGTTAAAATACTTAATGTCATGAATTTTAGTCGTTTATCGTCTTAGTACAAGCGCTTTTAGATGATGGCGACCACGGTAATGCGGCCGCCTGTCGGGGTTGATAAAAAGCGTGACCGTAAAATCAGTGCAATAAATTCCACGCCCTGGCCTGATTTATCGCCTGAATCCGCCCCCTGACGCGCAGTTTTTCATACACCTGCTTCAGGTGCCATTTAACCGTTTCAACCGAAATCCCCAACGAGCGAGCAATACCCTTATTGGAATAACCATCGGCAATAAGCTGGAGCATTTGTTGTTCTCGCTCAGTCAAATGGTTTGACTGCGAGGGCGGAAGATCACCCGCCGCCGGCTCGCTTCCCTCCGCGGCCCGTTGCAGCAATATCTCGACCATTTTGGTCAATTCCGGATCGGGAGGCAGTTTCTTGCATACTGAACCCAGTAACGGCAGCAGGTCGGCGCCGGCATCCAACAGGCTGCGCAGCAGTTTTTGCTGTAGCGCCCGCTGCAACGCCGGTTTGAATATCTCGCAGGCGCGCGATTCCTCGCCGGCACGCCGCAAGGCGACCGTCTGCATGATTCTTAACCGAACCGAAGACAGCCACTCAGCGCATTGTTCCTGCTCGCCGGCCAGTTGGTCGAGCAGCTCGGCCGCGGTCAAGGGGTCGCCGTCGGCGATCAGCAAACGGCATTGGCTAACGCGAAACTGATAAGAAATCACATTCTGGCCTGGCGTATTTCTCCCGGTATCGGCATCAAGCGCCAACGCCCGCAGTTGGTCGAGCAACAGTCTGGCGCCGTCGATATCCTGCTGCCGAAGGCGTACGGCCAGCCGTTCCGCCAGCAACGGCGCCCGCGCCCGCGACCAGCCACGGCTGATCGCCAGCTGTTCGGCGTGCAGCAGCAATCGATCGGCTTCGTCTGGCTGACGGTTCAACAACGCCTGACGCGCCAGAACGACATAACAACGGTTGAGGCTATCGGGAGGGCAGAAGTTGTCGACCATCTCCAGCTGCAGTGTGAGTAGAGCGTCAATCCGCCCCTCATCGCCCTGTTCCCAGGCAATTTCAGCCAGAATAGGCGCGAGCGTTGCGCCGCTGCTGGAGTGATTCCCGGTGTGCTGTTCGACATAGCGCAGCGCCTGAGACGCCTGGCGCTCGGCCTCCGCCAGATTGCCCTGCCGCAGATATCCCTGAGCGACGACAAATGCCCGGTAAACCTCGACGAACAGGTTTCTGTTTTCCACTTTAGCGCCAGGCAGACGGCGTTGTACATTCAGCGCCTGCTCCGGGCGTAAATTCACCAGGTGGCAATAGCTGAGGATGTTGCACACCAGGCCATCAACCCAAACATCGCCGCAGGGCACTTCGCGCAATAGGGGTTCAGCCAGGGCAATACTCTGCGGAATATTTTCGGCAAAGGCTTCGCAAATGGCCCGCACCACCTGCAGCTTAACCCAGATACTGTGTTTCAGACCGTCGCGGTTGGCCGCAACCAGCGCGTCTACGGCATCAAGCAACTGGCGCGAGTCGTCAAAACGAAAATGATGCGCTAACGCCCAGGCCAGATTGAGCTGTAGATCAATACGCGAAGGGTCCAGATTGGCCGGCAGATAGCGCATCCAGCGCACCAGCGTATCGATGTCGCCGTCCTCCGCCAGCGACTGCGCGCCTATCTCGGCGTGCTTACTGCAGGTTTTACCCGCGGCCAGAGTGTGGCGTATCGCTTCCGACCACAGGTTCTGACCGGCAAACCAGTTGCCGGCCCGTTCGTGCAGGAGCCGAATGTCTTTATCCGCCGCATTTTGCAGCCGATTGAGCAACGTATCGCGCATCAGCGGATGATAACGAAACCAGGAGCCCCCGTCGCCCAGAGCACAGAGGAACAGGTTGTGGCGCTCTATCCAGGCCAACATGGCTTCGCTATTACTTTTGCCGGTTACGGCGTTGCACAGCGCGGGGTTAAGGCGGTGAAGAATAGCGGTGCATAACAGAAAGTCGAATACCTCTGGCGGCAGGGGGTTGAAAATAATCTCTTCCAGGTAGCGGGTAATCGTCCGCGAGCCTTCGCTGAGGCTACGTATAAAACAGCCGGGATCGGTTCGCCAGTCGGCCGACATGGTGGCGATCTTCATGCCGGCGATCCAGCCTTCGGTTAGCGAAATAAGCCGTCGAATATCCTGTTTTCTGGCGGTATCGGGCGCGGAATCCATGAAATAGGCACTGGCTTCATCAAAGGTGAAGCGCAGATCGTTATCGTAAATTTCCACCAGTTGATCCTGGATCCGCAGGCGACTCAGCTCCAGAGAGGGGCGAAAACGACTGCCGATGATCAGGTGCAGAGAAGAGGGCGCGTGACTAAGAAGGTAGGTTAGCCCGTCACGAATTTCACGGTGGTTGATATTGTGATAGTCATCAAGAATCAGGTACAGCGGATGCGGGAAAAGGTGTAGCTGGTTGATAAGCTCCGCCAGAAACATCGAAAAATCGGGCGAAATCTCACTCTCCATATACTGCTGGAAGGCGGAACACCAGTCGTAATACAAGGGTCGCAACGCTTCCAGCAAATAGCGCATAAACAACAGCGGATTGTTGTCGTCTTCCTCCAGGCTTAGCCAGACCACCGCGTCCCCCCGCAGCTGGCGATGCTGATACCATTGCGCCAGCAGGGTGGTTTTGCCGAATCCGGCAGCGGCGCAAACCAGCGTCAGGCTGGATGATTCCGTTGCATCAAGCCGCCGTAGCAGGCGGTCTCGCTGCAATGATATCCCCGATGAACGCGGCGGCGTAAGTTTGGTGAGGATTAGCGGTAGCTTGAGCGTAAAACGAAAAGGCTCTTCATTAACGAATTCTGCCAGCGGGTAATTTATGGGGAGCAAAAACGGCATAAGCGCCAATATCTCTTTATTCAATAAAGTGTTTGCAAAGTGCTTAACGAGGATAAACAGCACACACCCGCGACAGCTTGCCCATCCGCATCAGCCCCCCCCAACCGGGGGGGTATCCCCTGTATGCTCACTCCTATAGAGTAAACCCTGTTCCGCAAATAGAGTAAAAACAAGGTTTGCCGCGCTCCGTTCGAACGCGCCATCGGGACGATTGAGAGCAAAGTAGGGCTGAATGAACGACGGTTGTTACAGGCTAATCGCAACATGCGCGAACAGTGAATGAGGAGAACGTTCACACGCTGAAACTAGCAGCGGCGATATTCCCGCAACCATACGGACAAGGCATCGCAGTCAGTGTGTGCGAGATCCTGACGTAAGCTGAGTATATCGATTCAACGCGCCGGGGTCACGGCCCTTGTTCCGCTTATCTATTTGTCGAGGTACGGCGAAAAATTTTGCCTGGCGTGATTTTTGCTCACGCCAGGCCATCGAAAGCGATGCCCGCGATCATTCTCACAGCTAATGACCGGACATTGCGTCAATCACTATTGTTTTTTTTGATCAGTAACGAGGTGGGTTCAGAGTATGGCTATCGAAAATAAAGTAGCGTTAGTAACCGGCGCCGGACAGGGTATCGGCCGTGGTATCGCATTGCGTCTGGCCAAAGATGGAGCATCAGTCATGCTGGTCGATGTCAATCGTTCCGGTCTTGATGCGGTAGCCGCAGAAATTGAAGCAATGGGGCGCAAAGCCGCGACCTTTGTTGCCGATATCTCCGATCGCGCTCAGGTTTACGAAGCTATCGAACAAGCGGAAAAGCAACTGGGCGGTTTTGATATTATTGTCAATAATGCGGGTATTTCCCAGGTTCAGCCTCTGGCCGACGTCACGCCGGAAGAAGTTGATCGCATCATGCGTATCAACGTTCAGGGGACACTTTGGGGCATTCAGGCGGCGGCGAAGAAATTCATCGACAGAAAACAAAAAGGTAAAATCATTAATGCCAGCTCCATTGCCGGTCACGATGGTTTCGCTCTGCTCGGTGTTTATTCCGCAACCAAGTTTGCCGTGCGCGCTTTGACGCAATCCGCCGCCAAAGAGTATGCCAGCCGCGGCATCACGGTGAATGCTTACTGCCCAGGCGTTGTCGGCACCGGCATGTGGGAACATATGGACCGTCGTTTCGCGGAAATTACCGGTACGCCGGTCGGCGAAACCTACAAAAAATACGTGGACGGCATTGCGCTTGGCCGTGCCGAAACGGCTGATGACGTGGCAGGTCTGGTCTCTTATCTGGCCGGCCCTGATTCTGACTATGTAACCGGTCAGGCCATTCTGGTTGATGGCGGCATTGTTTACCGCTAAGCCATAGCACGGTATTTCCCCCAACCGCTTTCGCCATCGAAAGCGGTTTTTTGTGGCGCGGACTGCAGGCCTGCGCCGCCGTCAAAGCGGGAACAAACTCCCGACTAAAATCCACCAATGCCCTTGTTGAGCCACAGGTGACGGCTTTGCCATCCTCACGCCAACCGCGTTATCCCGTGAAGGCGAACCTTGCTCTTGCCGGCGTGCAGCCTTCCGACATCGACACCATTCTTCTGACGCATGCGCATCCCGACCATATTGGCGGACTCATTGATGGAGAGGGCAACGCGGTTTTTCCCGATGCGGAGTTAGTCATTCACCGGCATGAGATGTCTTTCTGGCGCGACGATGGCAATCTCAGCCGCGCGAGTGAGCTCGCCCGCGGCAATTTTCTGTTTGCGCGTAAGGTATTCGATTCTTATCAGAAGAGGATGCGCATGTTTACAAAAGGTGACGTACTCCCTGGCATCAGAGCGATGCCTCTCCCGGGGCATACCGCCGGACATTCCGGTTATCACCTCGAATCCAACGATCGGCGTCTGTTGATTTGGGGGGATATCGTTCATTTTCCGCAAATCCAGATTGCCCGTCCCGACGTATCCATTGCATTCGATCAGGATCCACAGCTTTCCGCCGACACGCGCTCAACGCTGTTGGACATGGTCAGCGCGGAGCACCTGGCGATCGCCGGGATGCATCTTGACGCGCACGGATTTGCCTACATCAGACGATCGGGCAATACCTACGCTATAGATTACGACATTTAAGCGGAAGAGCCGGTCGTGGAATAGCCAGGATAGAGCTGCATCAGCATCCGGTGGCTATGCCCATCATCGCAACGGTTTAAAGCACGATAACCGGGATGAAAACCTGACCGTGCTTTGTATTGCCTGCCATGCAGAACAACCTGAGCATGGACATATTAAGGCTCATCCTGATTACAAACTATTTATGACGGAGTATCCGCGCTAATGGCGTTCTGGCTGTATCTGTTTATTTTTCGATGGCAATAGGTAGGTCGTAATTAAAATTAATCTAAATGGACTATTGAAGAATGGCGATTTGTTTTTAAATCATGACAGTTCGACTGCGAGTTGAACGTAATTTTCTTGCTGCAGAATGAGACATGCATCGACCATAAATTGCGGTCTGTTCAAGTCGAACAGTATTACCACGTTGACTCCCTTAGACATAACTGGTGTGTGACTTTATCCACATCAATCAAAGCAATAAAACCAGCTCGTTCATAGAAAGTGAATGCTGAAGGTGGTGCGTTTGTATTGATGAAATTAAACCAGCGGTCAGAATTTTTAATTATTTCACTGAGCAAACCACTGCCAACCCGCCTTTTTCTCCATCCATTGTCTACATAAAGATGTCGCAGACGTCCGGTATTCGCTGCTGGAGTATAAGGATCGATGTTTATTCCGCACACGCCAACGATTGAACCATCAGCAAAAGCCCCAATTAGTTTTTCTCCTAGCTTGTCAAAGCGGTTCTGCCCGCTAAGCCAATTCTCTTCCAGTCTACGTAGCATATTAAATTCTTCAGCCATGCTCTGCGCCTTTAATTCAGCAAACCCTGGGCTTTCCGGGGTGATGTTTGTGAAATGGATATCCATAAGCCTTCCAATGATTTCAGTTTATTCAGCCTGAGCAGAGTGGGGGGCTCCATCTGAGGAGCGGAGGTTATCAGATCTGCTCTTTAATAATCCATTCAGCACGGACTCTATAAGATCTGTTTTTTCCTTAAGCTGCCGCAAATATGCCGTGGCTACATTCTGCCACGTATTCGGGGTTCATCGCAGCAGCGATAAATACTGGAAATGCCGTTAGACGTTGAGTACAAAACGGTAGCGCCGTGCCTTTTTGCCGTTGGGTTTCACTTCGAGGTAGAGATCATTGAAGTCATTGAGTCGGTAGAGTTTTTCTTTCGGCTTAGCAGTGCGGCATTGCGTATCAGTGAGCATAGCGAGTCCTTGTTTATTTCTTATACCGCTATTGTACTCACCTAAAATGAAGATGGAAGAATGTTGTACTCATCCATGTACTCATTTTTGACAGCGTTGCTACGAGATGAATTGAGACAATGTGAAATGAAAAATCCACGCAATTGCGTGGATTTTATAGGATTTTGTCGTTGTTATGAGATTCAGCGAAACCTCATGAGACAACAAATTTTATTTAGACGTTGAACAAGAAGTTCATTACATCGCCATCTTTGACGATGTACTCTTTGCCTTCTGAACGCATTTTCCCGGCTTCCTTCGCGCCTTGCTCGCCTTTATAGGTGATGAAGTCTTCGAACGCGATGGTTTGTGCGCGGATAAAGCCTTTCTCAAAGTCGGTATGGATTTTGCCTGCGGCTTGTGGCGCGGTAGCACCGACAGGAATGGTCCAGGCGCGCACTTCTTTAACACCGGCAGTGAAGTAGGTTTGCAGGTTAAGCAATTCATAACCGGCGCGAATAACGCGGTTCAGACCCGGTTCGGTCAAGCCCAGCTCAGCCATAAACTCATCGCGATCTTCATCGTCCAGTTCGGCGATATCGGATTCAACGGCAGCGCAAACCGGCACTACCACAGAACCTTCTTTTGCCGCGATTTCACGCACCTGATCCAGGTACGGGTTATTTTCAAAGCCGTCTTCGTTGACGTTGGCGATGTACATGGTCGGTTTCAGCGTCAGGAAGCTTAGATAGCGAATCGCCGCTTTGTCTTCATCGCTGAGATCAAGCGAACGCAGCATACCGGCTTTTTCCAACTGCGGCAGGCATTTTTCCAGCGCTTCCAGTTCAGCCTTCGCGTCTTTATCGCCGCCTTTGGCTTTTTTCTGCACGCGGTGAATAGCGCGTTCACACGTATCCAGGTCGGAGAGCGCCAGCTCAGTATTGATGACGTCAATATCGTCTGCCGGGTTAACTTTGCCGGAAACGTGAACGATGTTGTCGTTTTCGAAGCAACGCACCACATGACCAATGGCTTCAGTTTCGCGAATGTTGGTTAGAAACTGGTTGCCAAGTCCTTCACCTTTGGACGCGCCTTTCACCAGCCCGGCGATGTCGACAAATTCCATGGTGGTGGGAAGGGTACGTTGCGGTTTGACGATCTCAGCCAGTTTATCCAGACGCGGATCGGGCATGGGTACCACACCGGTATTAGGCTCAATGGTACAAAACGGGAAGTTGGCCGCTTCAATACCCGCTTTAGTCAGTGCGTTGAACAGAGTGGATTTACCGACGTTAGGCAAGCCGACGATGCCGCATTTGAATCCCATGTTTATATCACCTTAAATTACTTATTAATCAGACAATTATTCAAAGCTGTCTGTCAGAATGACAAATATTCCGGCTGATTATACACGGAATGAGTGTTTATCTCGATCTGCCATCGGCGTCAGGCGGTGATTTATGCCGCTTTGAACGCATGTAAACGGTTCATGGCCTTCACCATATCTTCTTTCAACAGAATCTCGGTACAGCGGATCGCTTCATCAATAGCATCGTCAATCAGCGTTTGCTCGCTGACGGGCGGTTTCCCCAGAACAAAACCGGTCACTTTATTTTTATCGCCCGGATGCCCGATGCCAATACGTAACCGATGGAAGTTAGGGTTATTGCCCAACTTGTTGATGATGTCTTTCAATCCATTGTGGCCGCCGTGGCCGCCGCCAAATTTTAATTTGGCGATCCCCGGCAGTAAGTCCAGTTCATCGTGCGCCACCATAATTTCATCCGGCTGAATGCGATAAAATGTCGCCATGGCCGCGACAGCTTTACCGCTAAGATTCATAAAGGTGGTGGGAACCAATAACCGGATATCCTGCCCGGCCAAATTTAGACGGGAGGTATAACCAAAAAATTTGCTTTCTTCTTTCAGCGGCTGGCGATAAATGTCAGCCAGACGATCGACATACCAGGCTCCCGCGTTATGACGGGTGGCGGCATACTCGGCGCCAGGGTTAGCCAAACCAACAATTAACTTGATGCTGCTCACGATAATATTCCAGATTGCGCGCTAAATATAACGCCGCATGATTTAAATTGCGGTAAAGACGGTAGTTTACACATATCCCTTTCTGACTTGAAGTCTCCGCATTTCGCGCCCGCGGACCTCGGCGAACACATTATAACAATAAGTAATTATTCAATAATTTGTCTATTCACCTGTATTAACGTAAAAAAAATCCTTTCCACGGCGTTATCTGTGATCCCTCACGCAATCATCCGACCACCTGATTGACTATAATTACATCAATACAGGGACGTCCCATTCATCCACAGAGTTTATCTGGAGGTGACAGATGAAACGCAAAAACGTGACGACATGCGGTAATGTGTTGATGGCTATCGGTATGGCTTTGATGATTGGCGGTGTGGGTTATTCCATTATCAGTCAGTTCCCTGAGCTGGGCCTGCCGCAAAATAGGGTCTATGTTGATTTGGTCGCTATTTTTGCCGGGGCAATATCCTGGCTGGCCGGCGCACGTATTAGCGGTCGTGAAAAAGTGGCCGATCGTTACTGGTGGTTAAAACATTTCGATAAACGCTGCCGGCGCGAGCGCCATTCATAGCGCGGTAAACACTTTCGGGCACCGAATTAAAAGAATGCCGCAGCCATAATCATCGTTTTTTTATTACCGCAAATAATTAAGCCACCCTGTTACAGGTGGCTTAATTTTGCGTAAATAGCTAATTACCCGCTAAATACGATTAATGCTCAAACATGGCAGAGATGGACTCTTCATTGCTGATGCGACGAATCGCTTCCGCCAACATGCCTGACAGCGTCAGCGTGCGAACGTTCTTCAACGATTTGATTTTGTCTGTCAGCGGAATGGTATCGCAGACAATCACTTCATCAATCACGGAGTTTTTAATGTTGTCGTACGCTTTGCCTGAGAAGATCGGGTGCGTTGCATAAGCGAATACGCGCTTCGCGCCACGTTCTTTCAGTGCTTCCGCCGCCTTGCACAAAGTACCGCCGGTATCGATCATATCATCAACCAATATGCAGTCACGGCCGGCGACGTCGCCGATGATATGCATCACCTGAGACACGTTGGCGCGCGGACGACGTTTGTCGATAATCGCCATATCGGTGTCATTCAGCAATTTGGCGATAGCACGCGCACGCACCACGCCGCCGATATCCGGAGAAACCACAATCGGATTATCCAGATCCTGCTGCAACATATCCTCCAGCAGAATAGGGCTGCCGAAAACGTTATCGACTGGAACATCAAAGAAACCCTGAATCTGTTCTGCATGCAGATCGACTGTCAGTACACGGTCAACACCAACGCTGGACAGAAAATCAGCTACCACTTTAGCCGTAATTGGCACACGGGCGGAGCGCACACGACGATCCTGGCGAGCATAGCCAAAGTAAGGAATTACAGCGGTGATACGCCCAGCGGAAGCGCGGCGAAGCGCATCAACCATAACAACCAGTTCCATCAGGTTGTCGTTGGTCGGCGCACAGGTGGACTGGATGATGAAAATATCACCACCGCGTACATTTTCATTGATTTGCACGCTGACTTCACCATCACTAAAACGACCAACAGCGGCGTCGCCAAGGCTAGTGTACAAACGGTTGGCAACACGTTGTGCTAGTTCGGGGATTGCGTTACCAGCAAAAAGCTTCATATCAGGCACGAGAAGAACCTCAGGCTTGCGTCCAGAGAAATATTGTACCGCTGTAATATCCGGGAGCGGGAAGCAACAACAGGCACAATATGCATACGGGTGTATGAATTAAGCTTGATAAAACACAGCCCAAACAGACTGGGTGTTATCAAAACTTAACATTGCCCGGAAAGTGTGCGTTGTAACGGAGAGACGTTAACGCCTCGCGCAACAAAACCATTTAACTCATCCGGGGCCTGGTCAAGCACCTGACGGGCTTCGGACTCGGTGTCGAACTCAGCGAACACACAAGCGCCGGTTCCAGTCAGGCGCGCCGGGGCGTATTCTAACAGCCATGAAAGTAGCTGTTCAACCTCACGAAAACGTTTTCTTGCGATAGTCTCACAATCATTGACGAAGGTCTGTTTTAGCAACTGTTCTAAAGATCGAACCGGCGAATCACGTTTTAGCAGAGGATCGCCGAAGATCAGCGGGGTAGGGATACTGATCCCCGGATGGGCAACCAAATACCACTTTTCCTCCGGATGCGCCGGCGTCAGTTGTTCGCCCACGCCTTGCGCAAATGCGGCATGACCATGAACGAATATCGGCACGTCGGCGCCGAGCCGCAGGCCGAGAGTCGCCAGTTCGTCCTTGCGCAGATTGCATTGCCACAGGTGGTTGAGCGCCACCAGTACGGTGGCCGCATTCGATGACCCCCCCCCCAATCCGCCGCCCATCGGCAGGCGCTTGTCGATGCGAATATCCGCCCCAAAATACGCGGGGCGGCAGCCTTGTTCCAGACAATATTGCTGCAGCAAACGTGCCGCGCGAATAATCAGATTATGATCGTTATCCACGCCGTCCAGAGGCGTCAGCAGCTCAATACGGTCATCATGACGGGGCGCGATGGCCAGCGTGTCGCCATAATCCAAAAACTGAAACAGGGTTTGCAGCAGATGGTAGCCATCCGCTCTCCGCCCGGTGATATAGAGAAATAAGTTCAGCTTGGCGGGAGAAGGCCATTGCTCGATAGGGTTGCGCTGCATGGGCTATTTTACCGTCCAGTTATCCATTTTTAGCTTGATGCGTTGTTGGCCCTGAGTCAGCTCCAGACTTTGCGGCAACGGCGGATTTACCTTTTGGTTGTAACTTTGATAGCTAACGGTCCAGTCATTATTTCCCTGGCGATAGGTGACTTTATTCAGCAAAAATTTATCGTCGAGGGTGAAGTCGCTCGCTTCTCCCGGTAAACCGATGATCCATTGGCGCAGATTATCAAGGGGAATAGCCATTCCCGTTAGCTGTTGCACCATATCTTCGGCATCCTTCCCGACATAACGCTTACCCTGATTATCCGCGATCTGTACGCTGCCCGGTTGAGCACTCAATTCCAGTTCCGTGCTGCCCAGGGGATTGGTCAACAGCAGACGATAGCGCTGCGACGACGACTCCTCCCAGAAAAAACGCGCATATAGTTTCTTGCTATCGGAAATATAGGCAAAAGAACCGCGGGTCTGATATTGGCTAAGCTGTTGCACTTTTTGCTGATGCTGCCGCCATTCGGGCGAGGTGGGGCTGTTGCCCGGCGCCGCGGGTTGATGAAGGCTACAGGCCGTCAGCAGAACACTGGCTAAAGGCAGTAGCCGCAGGCAACGGAGGGTATTTAGTGGCATGTCGGTCAGATCCTATCAATCAGATTGAACATCGCAGAATGGTCACGCTAGCGAGCTTGTGGCTCAGCGTCAATGTTTGTCGTTTTCAACGCAAAGTATACACCCAGGATGAAGGGCATCACGCGCTGTCGCTTTTCTTGCTTCCCGGCATCAAGTAGAATGCCATGCAACGAAATCCATACTAACACCGGTATTACTCAAGAACTGTTCAATGACGTTGCTCGCGCTTGGTATTAATCACAAAACGGCTCCGGTTTCTTTGCGGGAACGCGTTTCTTTCTCGCCGGATGCGCTGGGGCAGGCTCTGAATAGCCTGCTACAACAACCTATGGTGCAGGGCGGCGTACTGCTGTCCACATGTAATCGCACCGAACTCTACCTCAGCGTTGAAGAACAGGGAAACCAGCGTGAACAATTGATTGACTGGCTGTGCGAATACCATCATCTGGATCCTGATGACGTTAGCGACAGCTTTTACTGGCATCAGGATAACGCCGCCGTCAGCCACTTGATGCGCGTAGCCAGCGGCCTCGACTCGCTGGTACTCGGGGAGCCGCAGATCCTGGGACAGGTAAAGAAAGCCTTTGCGGAATCGCTGCGAGGCCATTCGGTATCCGGCGAGCTTGAGCGCTTATTTCAGAAATCCTTTACCGTCGCCAAACGGGTTCGTACCGAAACGGATATCGGCGCCAGCGCGGTTTCCGTCGCGTTTGCCGCCTGCACGCTGGCGCGCCAAATCTTTGAATCCCTTGCTGACGTCAATGTTTTACTGGTTGGCGCGGGGGAAACCATCGAGCTCGTCGCTCGCCATCTGCGCGAACATCAGGTGCATCGCATGGTGATCGCCAACCGAACCCGCGAACGGGCGCAATCGCTAGCCGCTGAAGTAGGCGCGGAAGTCATTACGCTGGCCGAACTGGATGAACAGCTCGCCCATGCGGATATCGTCATTAGCTCAACCGCGAGTACATTGCCAATTATTGGGAAAGGGATGATGGAAAGGACGCTGAAAGCCAGGCGCAATCAGCCAATGTTGATGGTGGATATCGCCGTTCCGCGTGATATTGAACCGGAAGTCGGGAAATTACCCAACGTCTACCTTTACAGCGTTGATGATCTGCACGCCATCATTCAGCATAATCTGGCGCAGCGCAAAGCGGCCGCCATTCAGGCAGAATCAATCGTTCAGCAGGAAAGCGCCGACTTTATGGCCTGGCTGCGGGCGCAGTCCGCCGTTGACTCCATCCGTGATTATCGGGAACAGGCGGAGGAACTGCGTTCGGAAATGACGGCGAAAGCGCTTGCCGCCATTCAACAGGGAAGCGATGTGGAAATGGTTATTCAGGAGTTGACCCATCGTCTAACCAATCGTCTGATCCATGCCCCCACCAAATCTCTGCAACAGGCCGCCCGCGACGGCGATCTGGATCGATTACAAATTTTACGTGACAGCCTTGGGCTGGACTAGCATTCATTTCTCTTAACAGGATTTAACAGCCCGCATGAAGCCTTCTATTGTTGCTAAACTGGAAGCGTTACAAGAACGCCATGAAGAAGTTCAGGCGTTGCTCGGCGAGTCGAACGTGATCGCTGATATGGATCGCTTTCGTGCATTGTCGCGCGAATATGCGCAACTTACCGATATTACTCGCTGTTTCCAACAGTGGCAGCAGGTACAAGAAGATATAGAAACCGCTGAGCTGATGCTTGATGATGCGGAAATGCGTGAAATGGCGCAGGAAGAATTAAAGCAGGCGAAAACCGACGGCGAAGCGCTGGAACAGCAACTTCAGCTGTTGCTTTTGCCTAAAGACCCGGATGATGAACGCGGCTGCTTCCTTGAGGTTCGCGCAGGCACCGGCGGCGATGAAGCGGCGATTTTCGCCGGCGATCTGTTCCGTATGTACAGCCGCTACGCGGAAACCCGCCGTTGGCAGGTAGAAATCATGAGCGCCAGCGACGGCGAGCATGGCGGCTATAAAGAAGTCATCGCCAAAGTATCTGGCGATGGCGTCTACGGACAGCTCAAATTTGAATCCGGCGGTCATCGCGTACAGCGCGTTCCGGCCACCGAATCGCAGGGGCGGATCCACACCTCGGCCTGCACCGTGGCGGTAATGCCGGAAATTCCGGAAGCCGAGCTGCCGGAGATCAGTCCGGGCGATTTGCGCATCGATACCTTCCGTTCGTCCGGGGCGGGGGGGCAACACGTTAACACCACCGACTCCGCTATTCGCATTACTCACCTGCCGACGGGTATCGTGGTCGAGTGTCAGGATGAACGTTCCCAGCATAAAAACAAAGCCAAAGCGTTATCGGTGTTGGGCGCGCGTATTCGTGCCGCGGAAATGCAGAAACGCCAGCTGGAGGAAGCCTCTACGCGGCGAAATCTGCTTGGCAGCGGCGACCGCTCGGATCGTATCCGGACCTATAACTTCCCTCAGGGAAGAGTGACCGATCACCGTATCAATCTGACGCTCTATCGGCTGGATGAAGCAATGGAAGGCAAACTGGATATGCTGATCCAACCCGTGGTCCAGGAGTATCAGGCCGACCAGCTTGCCGCGCTGTCAGAGCAAGAGTAATGAATTATCAAACCTGGCTGGCATCGGCCATTACGCGGCTTGCGGCGGGAGAGAGCCCGAAACGGGATGTGGAAGTGCTGTTGAGTTTCGTCACCGGAAAAGCGCGCACTTTTCTGCTGGCATTCGGCGAGACGCGGTTGACGGATGCCCAATCGCAGCAATTGGATAGCTTACTGGCGCGCCGCATCAGCGGCGAACCTATCGCCTATCTGACGGGGGAGCGTGAGTTTTGGTCGCTGTCGCTGACGGTATCGCCGGCCACATTGATCCCTCGTCCCGATACCGAATGCCTGGTTGAGCAGGCGTTGCTGCGCTTGCCTTGCGAACCCTGCGCCATTTTGGATTTAGGCACCGGCAGCGGGGCGATTGCCCTGGCTCTCGCCAGTGAACGCGCGGATTGTCAGGTAACCGGCGTGGATGCGCAGCCAGACGCGGTAACGCTGGCAAAGCGAAACGCCGAACGACTGGGCATAACCAATGCGCGTTTTTTATTGAGCGACTGGTTTTCTGCGCTGCCGCGACGGAATTTTACGCTTATCGTCAGTAATCCCCCCTATATCGATGCCGATGATATCCACCTGTCTCAGGGGGATGTCCGTTTTGAACCTGCCAGCGCATTAGTGGCGGCAGAAAATGGATTGGCCGATTTGCGACGCATCATTGAACAGGCCGCCAACCATTTGCAGCCCAACGGCTGGTTATTATTGGAACACGGTTGGCGACAGGGCGCGGCGGTGCGACAGCTTTTGCAGGACAATGGGTTTGAGCGGGTGGAAACCCATCAGGACTATGGAAATAACGATCGCGTATCGCTGGGGCAATGGCCAACGCGGTAAATAACAATGACTCGGGAGGCAACGCCAGTGGCGCTCTTTTTAGGTTTTGCATATTTGCATATGGTTACGGTCGGTGTCAGCATCGTTTTGTTTGTGCTGCGTTTTTTTTGGTTATGTCGACAATCGCCCCTGTTACGGCAACGATGGGTCAAGATACTGCCTCATCTCAACGATACCTTATTATTGGTTAGCGGCGTCGCGTTACTCATCATTAACCGCGTTTACCCGTTTACCGCCGGACAAAGCTGGCTGACGGAAAAACTATTTGGCGTTATTATTTATATCTTCCTTGGCGCTATCGCGCTGGGGAAACGTCCGCGCAGTCAAAAGATGCGCTGGCTGGCGTTTATACTTGCCTTAGTATGCTTCTGTCTGGTTATGCAGATTTCGCTGACTAAGTTACCGTTGCTGATGGGATAACTATGAGTTCTATTGCTGATTTTGAATTCAATCGTTCACAGTTAAGTGAAGGTGTCGTGCTCGTCTCACAGGCGATTCGCCGTGATTTCCCCGCGCAGGATGTGCGAAAAAACCTGCAACAGTTAGTTGACGACGCCCGCGCGGTTATCCCCGCGGATCTTGAACAGGATTTACAGCTTGAGAAACTCATTGAGCTGTTCTTTCACACCTGGGGATTCGGCGGCGCCAGCGGCGTTTATCGGCTGTCCGACGTTTTGTGGCTGGATAAAGTCCTCGCATCGCGACAGGGAATGCCGGTATCGCTTGGCGTGATTTTTCTGCATATCGCGCACGAACTTGGACTTCCGCTGATGCCGGTCATTTTCCCGACCCAGCTGATTTTACGCGCCGACTGGCTGGATGAAGAGATGTGGCTGATCAATCCGTTAACCGGCGACACGCTGAGCGAACATGTGCTGGATGTGTGGCTGAAAGGCAATATCGGCCCGTCCTCGCAGTTGATGGATGAAGATCTGGATGAAGCGGAAAACGTGCTGATCGTACGTAAGATGCTCGATACGCTGAAAGTCGCGTTGATGGAAGAAAAACAGATGGAGCTGGCGTTGAAGGCCAGCGAAGCGGTATTGCAGTTTGAGCCGGACGACCCGTATGAAATCCGTGATCGCGGGCTGATTTACGCCCAGTTGGACTGCGACCACATCGCGCTATCCGATCTTAATTATTTTGTCGAACAATGTCCGGAAGACCCGGTGAGTGAAATGATCAAAGTTCAGATCCATTCAATAGAGCAAAAACACATCGTCCTGCATTGATGAATACCCTATTTATACCCGTTGGTTGGCAAGCCAAAGTCAGATGAGACGTTGCAGATTGACGGGTATGTTCAACGTTGATTTATCCGATAGTAAGGTAAAAGCATGAAGAATAAAGTGGTCAAGGTAGGGGATATCCCGGTTGCCAACGATCTGCCTTTTGTCCTGTTTGGCGGCATGAATGTACTTGAATCACGCGATCTGGCGATGCGCATCTGTGAGCATTACGTCACGGTAACGCAAAAGCTGGGTATTCCGTACGTATTCAAGGCTTCATTCGACAAAGCCAACCGATCCTCCATTCATTCTTACCGCGGTCCGGGGCTGGAAGAAGGGATGAAGATTTTTCAGGAGCTTAAACAGACCTTTGGCGTAAAAATCATTACTGACGTACATGAGTCGTCGCAGGCTCAGTCGGTCGCTGATGTGGTGGATGTCATTCAGTTGCCAGCCTTCCTTGCGCGACAAACTGATTTGGTTGAAGCGATGGCGAAAACAGGCGCGGTGATTAACGTGAAGAAGCCTCAGTTTGTCAGCCCTGGACAAATCGGCAACATCGTCGACAAGTTTATCGAAGGGGGGAACGACCAGGTGATCCTGTGCGATCGCGGCAGCAATTTTGGTTACGATAATCTGGTTGTGGATATGCTCGGCTTCAACGTGATGAAGCAGGTTTCCAACGGTTCACCGGTAATTTTCGACGTGACGCACGCATTGCAATGCCGCGACCCGTTTGGCGCGGCGTCCGGTGGCCGGCGCGCGCAGGTTACCGAACTGGCTCGCGCAGGCATGGCCGTGGGGCTGGCTGGGTTATTTATTGAGGCGCATCCCGATCCGGCTAACGCAAAATGCGACGGTCCATCGGCATTGCCGCTCGATAAGCTGGAGCCCTTCCTTCAACAAATCAAAGCCATTGATGAGCTGGTGAAACACTTCCCTGAACTGGATACCAGCAAGTAATACGTTGGGGTCCGGCGTGCTTGAATGGTAAAAAAACCCGCGCTATGCGGGTTTTTTGTCTTCTGTTCGCTTACTTATACAGATCGGCGCTGATATTCATATTAGTGCCATTGCCTTCCCACTGTTTGGTGATGTGGTAATACTTGGCGCCTTTTTTAGCCGCGCGTTTAGCCACCGCCTGAGATACTTCCGGCATGGAGTGGTAGTTGCCGCGAAAAGAGATGGCATCGAAAGGCACCATCTGCGCGGCGGTCGCATTGTTAAGCTCTTCGATTTTAGAACCGTCGGCCAACGTGACAGTGTAACGACCACCTTTTGATGTCTGGGTTTCAAAAAATTTGCCGACATTGCGACTGGGGCTATCAGAGCTGGCCACGCCAGGGAGCTCCACCTTGGCGGCTTCTGCGCCGCCGGCTGCCAGTGCGGCTCTGCCGGCATCGGAGTCAGCCGGAATGGCGTCCGCGCGCTGAACCTGACGTTTAGGGGCGTCGGCTTTATAGATATATGCCGTTACTTTCTGGTTGCTACCTTCCGAGTTAATGTCAACCTGGCGTACGATAAAGAAAGCATCCGCATTCTTTTCTTTCGCCGCTTTAGCAATGGCATCGTTCAAATCAGGTTGGCTGGGGAAAAAACCGCTGACGGTAACGGTATCGTACGGTTCCAGCCCGTACGCGACATCTTTAGGCAGCTCTTTGACGCCATAAAAGGTGCGATATTTGGCGGCATGGCTCGCTTTGGGCGCATCTTTGTGATAGAGGTCGACAATAACGTTCCATCTATCAAGAGAATTCGCGCTTATCATATCCTGAACATAAAACGAATCAGCACCCTGAGCATCAGCACGTTTCGATGCCGCCGCAACCGCTTCGTAAATAGCGTTAAACCGGCCTACGAACGAAATTCGTTTAAAGGGCTGTAATGCACCCGCCTGGTCAGCGGTGAGTTCCTGCGCCGCCTGTACTGAAAATGCCGATAATGAGAGTAGTGCGGATACAATAACAGTCGTCTTCAAATTCATAAAAGGATCCTTTCGCGCGGCGCATTGATTTATAACGTGCTCAGCAATCAAGATGTAATGGAATAATCTCGGATTATCGCACGGAATAACGACTCATGCTTTAGCATTTTAAAGGGTATTCCAACCGCCTTTTTGGACGATGGGATTAAGAAAAACGCTAATAATAACGGTTAATGATTGTTTTGCCATCATAAGGGATATTTATACGGATTTTATGTTTAACAACCCCGTAACACATGATTTTTGTGAATAGAGCCAGAATAATACTTCAATAATAATGCTACAAAAGTAGCGGGCAAGCGTGATTTCCGACCAAAAAAAGCGAATGCCAACTACGATAACTCGGCTTTTAGGTGAAATTCGTTTTATATATGGATCATCGATCACATTTTCAGTAGGTTATACACTCACTCGATTTCAAGTTGTCCCTGAGGCGAGGATAAATACGCACTTAATCGGTTAAGCGTCGTAGGGAATATCGCCGCCGTTGCAGTTTGAAAGATATGAGCATAGGTGAATTAGGCTATAAATAGAGACAGGGTGAAATAGATCTCGGTCGATTCATGCTACCAGAGTAGGGTAATTATAATAACCTTCGTTAATAATAAGCAAAAAGGGAATCAGTATGCGTATTGGTGTTCCAAAAGAACGGTTGACCAATGAAGCAAGAGTCGCAGCGACGCCGAAAACGGTCGAGCAGTTGCTGAAACTTGGCTTTGAGGTCTCGATAGAACGTGGGGCAGGGAAACTTGCCAGTTTTGAAGATGCGGCGTATGCGCAAGTTGGAGCAACGCTTGCGGATACCGACGATGTCTGGCAATCCGATATTGTCCTGAAGGTCAATGCGCCGCTGGAAGATGAAATAGCGCTAACCCGCGCGGGAAGCACCATTGTCAGCTTTATCTGGCCGGCGCAGAATCCTGAATTACTGGAGAAACTGGCTGCCCGTCAGGTGACGGTACTCGCCATGGACTCTGTTCCCCGCATTTCACGCGCCCAGTCAATGGATGCGCTGAGCTCAATGGCAAATATTGCGGGTTACCGCGCCATCGTGGAAGCCGCTCATGAGTTCGGGCGCTTCTTTACCGGGCAGATTACCGCCGCCGGCAAAGTGCCGCCAGCCAAGGTCATGATTATCGGTGCCGGCGTCGCCGGATTGGCTGCCATCGGCGCCGCCGGGAGTCTGGGAGCCATCGTGCGCGCGTTTGACACCCGTCCTGAAGTTAAGGAACAGGTCAAGAGCATGGGCGCCGAGTTCCTGGAGCTCAACTTCGAAGAAGAAGCAGGCAGCGGCGATGGCTATGCCAAAGTCATGTCGGAAGCCTTTATCAAAGCGGAAATGGAACTGTTTGCCGCCCAGGCGCAAGAAGTGGATATCATCGTCACCACGGCGCTTATCCCAGGCAAACCCGCGCCGCGTCTTATCACCAAAGACATGGTTTTGAGCATGAAGCCGGGCAGCGTGATTGTCGATCTGGCGGCTCAAACCGGCGGCAACTGCGAACTGACCGTGGCCGACCAGGTTACGTTAACGGAGAACGGCGTCAAGATTATCGGTTATACCGACCTGCCCAGCCGTCTGCCGACGCAGTCTTCCCAGCTTTACGGCACTAACCTGGTTAACCTGTTAAAGCTGTTATGCAAAGAGAAAAATGGCGAAATCAACGTTGATTTCGAAGATAACGTTATCCGTGGCGTAACGGTAATCAAAAGCGGCGAAGTCACCTGGCCGGCACCGCCGATTCAGGTTTCCGCCCAGCCTCAGAAGGCCAAACCCGCCGTCGAGACCGCGGCGAAAGAAGAGCTAACGCCATCTTCTCCGTGGAAAAAATATGCTTTCCTTGCCATCGCGATCCTGCTGTTTGGCTGGTTGGCGAACGTTGCGCCGAAAGAGTTTCTGTCTCACTTCACCGTGTTTGCGTTAGCTTGCGTGGTAGGTTACTACGTCGTGTGGAATGTAAGCCACGCGCTGCACACGCCGTTGATGTCGGTAACCAATGCGATATCGGGAATTATCGTCGTCGGGGCACTGTTGCAGATTGGCCACGGCGGATGGGTGTCTTTCTTTTCCTTCATCGCAGTATTGATCGCCAGCATCAATATTTTCGGTGGTTTCACCGTCACTCAGCGTATGCTGAAAATGTTCCGCAAAAATTAAGGGGTAACACATGTCTGGTGGATTAGTTACAGCTGCATACATTGTTGCCGCGATTTTATTTATCTTTAGCCTGGCCGGTTTATCGAAACACGAAACGTCCCGTCAGGGGAATATTTTCGGCGTTACCGGGATGGCCATTGCGTTGATCGCAACCATTCTTGGACCGGAAACAGGAAACGTTGGCTGGATTATCCTTGCCATGGTGATTGGCGGCGCGATTGGCGTGTATCTGGCTCGTAAGGTTGAAATGACCGAAATGCCGGAACTGGTTGCCGTTCTTCACAGCTTCGTCGGTCTGGCCGCCGTACTGGTCGGATTTAACAGTTTCCTTGACCATGGTGAGATCACCGATCCGGTGATGGTGAATATCCATTTGACGGAAGTCTTTTTGGGTATTTTCATCGGCGCCGTCACCTTTACCGGTTCCGTGGTCGCCTTCGGGAAGTTACGCGGCAAGATTTCATCCAAACCGCTGATGCTGCCTCATCGCCACAAAATGAATCTTGCCGCGCTGGTCGTGTCTTTTCTATTGCTCCTGGCATTTGTTAATACCGGCAGCGTTGCGGTACAGGCTATTGCGTTACTGCTAATGACCGCTATCGCATTGGTATTCGGCTGGCATTTGGTGGCTTCCATCGGTGGTGCCGACATGCCGGTAGTGGTATCCATGCTCAATTCCTATTCCGGTTGGGCGGCAGCGGCGGCGGGCTTTATGTTAAGCAATGACCTGCTGATCGTGACCGGCGCGCTGGTCGGTTCTTCCGGGGCCATTCTGTCTTACATTATGTGCAACGCGATGAATCGCTCCTTCATCAGCGTTATTGCCGGCGGTTTTGGTACCGATGGTTCTTCCACCGGCGAAAGCGAAGAAATGGGCGAGTACCGTGAGGCCTCGGCGGAAGACGTAGCCGAATTACTCAAGAACTCAAGTTCGGTTATCATCACGCCGGGATATGGTATGGCGGTCGCGCAGGCACAGTACCCGGTGCATGATATCACCGCAAAGCTGCGCGCTCGCGGCATCAATGTCCGGTTTGGTATTCACCCGGTCGCCGGTCGTCTGCCCGGTCATATGAACGTTCTGCTGGCTGAAGCGAAAGTGCCTTACGACATCGTATTGGAAATGGATGAAATCAATGATGATTTCGCTGATACCGATACCGTGTTGGTTATTGGCGCGAACGACACCGTCAACCCGGCGGCGCAGGAAGACCCGCATAGTCCGATTGCGGGAATGCCGGTTCTTGAAGTGTGGAAAGCACAGAACGTTATCGTGTTTAAGCGCTCTATGAATACAGGTTATGCCGGCGTTCAGAACCCGTTATTCTTTAAAGAGAATACGCAGATGTTGTTTGGCGACGCCAAAGACAGCGTAGAGGCGATTTTGAAAGCGCTATAATCCAATATCTGAAATAGCAAAAGGGGCGATGATTTTTTATCGCCCCTTTTTTATGTTTTCGTTCAGTTGACGGCAACACTATTTTTGGTCGTCGCCATCCTCTTCCTCCAGCGTAATAGAAGGCACGAAATCGTCAGGCTTAATCGCCAATAGATCGCATTTCAGATGGTCAATCACATGCTCTACGGTATTACCGATAAACGCGGCGGAAAGTCCGGTCCGGCCCAGCGAGCCTAAAACCACGACGCCAGCCTGCAAATGTTCCGCCAAATCGGGAATGACCTCCTCGGGCAACCCTTTCTCCACATGCGTTACCCGTTCGTCCAGATTAAATTTCTGGCGCAACGCTTTCATTGCAATGAGATGCTGACCACGAATTGCATCGTTATACACGCTGGGGTCAAAATCGGGCAGTTCAATGGCGATGTTAATCGGCGTAACCGGGTAGGCGCCGACAAGATGGACTTCCGTTTCATTGACCTGCTTCGCCAGCTCCAGCGTTTCCGATACCAGCTTGATGTTAAGGGGATCGTGATAGGGATCTTCGCTGGACAGGTTAACCGCAACCAGCGCCCGGCTGTCTTCCGGCCAGGGCTGATCCTTGACCATCCAGACCGGGCATGGACATTTACGTAACAACTGCCAATCTGTGGGCGTGAAAATAACGGCTTCCAACCGATCGTGCTGGTGCGCCATTTTCAATAAAAGGTCATGCTGTCCGGCAATGACCTCCTGGATGATGGCCTCAAATGGCTTATTGTGCCAGACCACTTTTATTTCTATCGGCACGCCGGCATCAAGATAATATTTACACTGCTCCCTGATCCACTCGCTGCGCTGTAGAACCACGCCCTGACGCATTTCCATACGTTCGTCGGGGGACAATAGGGTGGTCATTTCGTAAGAGAAATCGTAAATAGGCAGAAACGCCTTGATGCGGCCGCCAAGTCTTTGAACCAAATAAACCGCCCGACGAAGCGCTGGTTGGTCATCCTGATTCGGGTCAATAGCGACAAGTAAGTTCTGGTACTTTGCCATAGGTCCTCCAAACAGCTGTTAGTTCACAGTCTGTGAATTAAGAGTACCCCAAGGAGATCGTTTTGAACAATATCGTTTTAAAAAACAGAGAGCAAAGCCGGAACGATGCAATATTCATCATCCCGGCAATGGCTTAGGCTCGATTAGGCGACGAGCCGGCAAGTTCGGACAGTGCGCTAAGATTTTCGATGGTGATGTACTTGCCTTTAACGGCAAGGATCTCGCTTTTTTGAAAACGTCCGAGTAAACGGCTGATGGTTTCTACCGTTAATCCCAGATAATTACCAATATCGCCGCGCGTCATGGTCAGGCGGAACTCTCGCGGAGAGAAGCCGCGTTCGGCGAAGCGTCGGGACAGGTTATAAATGAACGCCGCCAAACGCTCCTCGGCGTTCTTCTTGGACAACAGCAGGATCATATCCTGGTCGCCGCGAATTTCGCCGCTCATCAAACGCATCATTTGCTGACGCAGATTAGGCATTTTCCCTGAGAGGTCGTCCAGCGTCTCAAATGGAATTTCACAAACCATTGAGGTTTCCAACGCCTGAGCAAAGCTGGGATGCTGCGCATTGCCGATGGCATCAAAACCGACCAGGTCGCCTGCTAGATGAAATCCCGTAATTTGCTCATCGCCTTGTTCTGTGATGGTGTAGCTCTTGATCGTACCGGAACGGATGGCATAGAGAGATTTTAACTCATCGCCAGCCTTGAAGAGCGCCTGTCCTTTCTGGATCGGCTTTTTCCTTTCAATGATATTATCGAGCTGATCGAGCTCGTGCTCATTTAAGGTAAATGGAATGCACAGTTGACTGATACTGCAATCCTGGCAGTGGATCGCACAACCGCCAGACTGAATGCGTCGGATAATTCGCTTTTCCGGGATCATAGACTTTGCTCAGGCGATAATTGATATTGGTCAATTTTAACAGCTTTTAACGCTGCTGATAAGCCCGATGACCGCTCCAACAGCTCAATAAAGAGTGAACAAAGTGATAATTTAACTTTGCGCCTGATTAAAATACGCTTTATCACTCAGGCTATTGAGCCCAACGATATCATTTACAGCGCTAATATATTTTGCTGCGGGAAATACCCTTCGTGACTGAGTAGCCACTGCTTGCGATAAATACCGCCGGCATAGCCGGTCAATGCGCCATTGGCGCCGATAACGCGATGACAAGGGACGACGATGCTAATCGGGTTTGAACCATTGGCCATCCCGACGGCGCGCGAGGCGGCAGGATTCCCCAGTCGCAGAGCCAGCTCACCGTAACTAATTGTTTCTCCACATGGAATTTCTCTCAATGTCTGCCACACCCGTTGCTGAAATACCGTACCGGCGAAAACCACGGCCAGCGCATTGATGGCGTTCAAATCGCCGGCGAAATAACGTTGCAGACTATCGGTTAATCCACCAGGATTATTCCCTGACCGCAACGTAAATGGATCATTTGCGTAACGTCTATTCAGCGAACGATATAACTTTTCCTCATATTCACGCCATTCCACCGCCCGTAGGCAATTATTCTCATCCGCCACAATCATTAATTCCCCTATAGGGGTTGGCAGCGTATCCAGAAAAAAAACCTGCATCATCACTCCTTACCGATTTATCCCACGGGCGCGTTAGCGCTTGATAACAATCGTCATAATAGCGTTCAATGAATCATTGAACGTGTCGAATACCACATAACGCCGGTGAAGTCGCAGATTATCATCACTTCCATCTGAAAAATGGAAGAAAAATCACGCGGCTGTTTTGCTGTACGCTCACGTCATCACAGGTGATTTTCTGTCACCTCAAGGCATGATATTGCCTGCGGATTTGCGGTGTTCAGCCGCGTGCATCGCCAAATAGGCATTGAGTGTTTCGTCTCTAATTCCCAGCACATGCAGAATTTCCGCCATAAAGCTGACCGGCGCGGAACCGGGCGCGGTGACGACCCGACGATCGGCGACGGCATAAGGGACATTCTGATAGTACGCGGCTCCGTCATAATTCAGAACCAGCAGATTTTCTGCCGAATTGGACGTGTGGCGCAGCGCATTGAGTACGCCGGCCTGCGCCAACACCCGGGTGCCGTCGCAAATGCCGGCAACGACGATATTTCTATCATGGGCTTCAGCAACCAGCCTCTCGATATTCGGCGCCCGGCTGCTGCGCCAGAGGGTGCCTCCGCAGATGATTAGCAGGTCAATATCATCAAGCTGAATATTTTCTATCGCCATATGGGGCGTGACCCTCATGCCGCCCGAGGACGTCACCGCCCCCCCACCAGGAGAGGCGAACTGCGTATCGAAACCGTAATAGGAGCGGCAGGTGGAATTGATCAGCGCCGTTTCCCAGTCGGAAAAGTTTTCAGTGATGATGGTCATGGCTTTAGTCATGGAAATAATCCTCTTTGGTCATATCGCACAACGAGCGAAAACCAAAGCGTAGCGGACTCGACTGTCAATTTCCGTCAGTAGACCGCCGAATAACGGCGCGAAACGGTGGACGATGGCCATTGGTGGCGGATGAAGGCTGGATAGGGGGAAACATCCCCGGCGAAACCGGGGATGATCAGCGCATTATTTTGCGTCAGGTTTAATCAAGCTCAGAATAATGCCCAACTGCTCGCGCTGTTGCGCGCTGACTTCGCGTCCGGCGGAGTATCCGGTGTTTTGTATAATCATTTCATTCAGGCCGACCAGCCAGTCATAAATGTAAAAAGCCGTATTATTGGTCGGCGTTAATGACAACTTGGTCAGACGCTGCGACGCGCCCCAGCTCACCGCCTGTTTTTCCGGCTTGGCGAAAATGTTATGACCGCGATTGATGCGGCTGGCGGGTCGCTGCGCTTCATCTATTTGCTGGAACCCCAGCCAGGCGACAAAATCACCCAGCACCGTAAGGACGCGAGAGACCTGTCGATCCGCTTTGTTTTCTCGGAGCCCCCCCAACTGATCCGAATCCACCAGCATCGCGATCAGCGACGCTTCGATAGCCATTCTGATACTTGCGGTAATCAGTTCCTCCACCAGCACTTCAATCGTCGCTTTCGTCACGCCCAGAAGTTCAACCAGCGGCGCATTTTCCGGCAAGCTGCGTAAATGGTTTATCCAATAACGATAAACGTTGTGCGCATATTCCGCCTCATAACCATGGTCCATCTCCTGAACCGGGGATAGCGGCTCTTCCGCCTTCACCGGTTCGTCGGCAAACAGGTCGATTTCGACGCCGATGCCGAAGGGATCGCTGCCGGTCAGCGGCGCGCTAAGCTCTTCTACGTCCGGATGATGATTGCTGTAGCCGGATTTAACCTGCTGTTGCAGGTAAAGACGCCGCAGCTCATCACGGGAAGGCAGCAGCCGCTCCAGCAGTTCGCCATGAACGCCGGTGCGGGTTTGCAACGATTTAAGCAGGGTTTCCGCTATCTGTTGTTTTTTCACCGGGTCGTCAGTCCCGGTAGGCTGATACCAGTTGCCCAGCAGGTTGTCGCCTAATTCTCGCTGTATTTCGCCAAGCTGCTCATTGATGCGACCGAGCTTCACCTCACGATGCACTTCCGTCCCGAGCCAGGCCGCCATCCGGCTGACGCCGCGTTTATCCATCGCCAGCATGGTGCCCCAGGCATCGCCAGGATTGCCGACGTAACGCTGTACGGCCGCATCATGGTTTTGTCCGTGGGTAACGCGACGATCAAATCGGGTCACCGCCCAAATCAGCCCCGGCTTGCGACGGCTGCGAACCTGGGTATTTTCTCCCTGGGTCTGCTTGACCCAGTGATCCAGCGCTTTGCCTACGATTTTCACGTCTGATCGATTGCCGGCGGCGGTGCAGACCATCAGCACGTTCATTTCATGGTTATCGGTATAGCGTTCAAGCAAATAGGCACGCTTGGCGCGCAGGAGCGTAGCCGCCAGCGGGTGCGGCGGCTGTTTTGTTTGTCCTTCCGCTTCAGGGGTATCGGCCATTTCCGTGCTGTCGCCGAAACCCGGGAAATCGAGAATATCGACCTGTTCAAACAAAGCCTCACGCGGTGGCGAATGCAACGGGATCAGCAGCTCAACGGTCAGCATGGCCAATTCAGCCTGCGATAGCTCAACCGTCTTTGCCGCACGGCCATTCAAGACAGGACGCACCAACACGCCGGGATCATAAGCCGTATTAAGACGCGCCAACGCCGCGCCGTGAATAATGGCGTCAACGGGTTGCAGCGCTTCATCGGCCAATACCCGCAGCGGAGCCAGTATCTTATGCGCGCAGGAAAGGTGCTGTAGGGTATGAGAAAAGTGGCGATAGGCTGCCGTCAGCTCATGGTTGCTTCCCCACAGCACCGAGAACAGCTGGGCGCGATCGTCAACGCCCAGATAGGGCGCCAGCTCAACCGCAACCGGCCAGAAACGCGTTTCCAGCTGTTTTTGCCGTTTGGCGTCATGACGAGCAAGATAGTCCCATAATGCAACCACCTCATCCGCATTCATGCCATCGACCGGTTCCGGCTGACGGTGCATCAGCAACGTTTTCAGGTGTTCGTCGATGAACTGCTCATCCAGTTCTTCAAATCCGTTTTCCCGATTAAGGTCGTGCAAAAAGGCATTGGCGATAATCTTGCCAATATCGACCTCCGTGAGCAGCAGCAACTGGACGGGAAAGGATTTATTCTTTACGCCCGTCTGGCGGCTAAAGCGGGTAACCAGCGCGGTAGGCTGACTGCTTGGGTTGATATGGGTAAGAAAATCAATTTGTTGCCCTTCAAAGAAGGTTTCAAGCTTACCATTCTCGCCGGCCGCCAGTGATGAAATCAGGTAGGATTTTCCCGCCTGCGACAGGCCGAAAAAACCGATGGCGATATCTTTTAGCGTCACATCCGATAAGTGCTTTGCCTTATCGCGGTTACGCCGCAGCTTGACGATTAGCCGGTCGGCTTCAATATCCAGCCGCGGCGCATTTTGTCGGGTGGTTTCAATCCAGTCGATAGCCTGATCAACGCCTTGAGCTACGGCCTGTAGCTGGCTATTGAGTCGGCTTGACAGTTGTTTTGGCGTGAGTGGTTTCATTTTCTAAATACACTCCCACTATCGATCCAATAATGGGTTGCTCCTGAGCCGTTGGCGGCCAATGTGTTCAATTTAAGCCGCAAATGTTGGGGAGGAACGCGGCTGCCATCGTCAAGAACGGCATCAGCGATGACAAAGCGTTCAGGGCTATCCTGATCGTCGCCTTTGGTCACCGCCAATCTGACGCGCAGATTACTGTCGCCGACCACTTTTCTGGCCAACTCCTGATCGACAATCGACAGGGTATAGAGCGACGATGCCGGCCAGCGTTCGTTATCAAGCTGGCGGAACCCCAGACAGAGCGAGCCGCGAACCTGGAAATGAGAGTTGGCATCCAGCATAAAGTCGGGGTCATCCAGATCGATATCGCTGTAATAAACGTTATCGGTGGTCAGCGCATTGTTGCTATCCATCATGCCCAGATAACGCACGGTCGAATAGGGTTGAAAATCGCCGACTTTGAAATAAAAGCCCGGCAGTCTCAGGTCGAGAGCCAGCAGGCAAAGCATCGCCCCAACCGCCGCGGTGGATTTTGGGTTATCAATGCGTCCGCGCTTATTGAACGGATACCAGTCGTTGGTGTGATAACCATCCAGCGATAGCATTCGGTTAATCGGTAGCGGTTGCAAATGCCGGAACAGCGCCTGAATGCCGGGAAAGCGGGAAGGGCGGCCGGTCAGCAACAGCACATCGCAGGAGTAAAGCGAGACGACTTCAGACATTAAGCGCAAATTCTGGGTGATATTCATCCGGTTGGAGAGAAACTCCGCGTGGAGCTTGCTCAGTTTGAGAATAAGCGGCACCTGTAGAATATCAAACGTATCGCCATCCGACGGGGGGAGTTGGCGCTGAACTTCGGTATTGATGTACTCCAGCACCTGGGAGGTCGGGTTCTGATCCAGCAGTTCACCAAAGGTTGATTCTACCTCGGCGCTGATATCAAGCGGGTCGAACTGTTCATAAGATTCAAGAATCGCGCGGCCGATAGGGATGAAAATCTGTAACGTCACCTGTTGGCGCAACGTCAGTTGTCCATCGATTCGCCCATCGTTGCCGAATAGCTTGACCATCAGCTCATCGGGGTTAGCCAGACCCGCCGTTTTCAACTCGGCCTGTAACGCCGGCAAGACATAAAGCTGAATAACGTCCAGCAGAATATCGTCGCCCGCCACCTTAAAGCCTTCCCGGAATAGCAGACGCGGAATGATTTTTACATTATTGCCGACGCCATCATCCAGCAGATATTGGGTGATCGCCAGGTCGGTGGTGCCGCCGCCGATATCAATCGATGCGATACGTAAGGTTTTTCCCGCCGGTTCGTCGGCCGACAGCTCTTTATCCGGGCGCGCCATACTGGCAAAAAAGTCTTCAGCGCGTCCGCCGAAATTGACCTGCGCTTCATTGTACAGGTAGACCATCTGTCCGCAGGTGGCTTCATCCCACTCGATTTGCACATCCGGCACCGGAACACGGCTTCGCTGTTTATCCTCCGGCGTAGTGAAATCGTCATCCAGCGGATGCCATCCCATTGATTTCCACACCAGACCGATGGCTTCATTCATCCGACGGCGAAATATTTCACGTTCCGGCTTCGGCATCGCCGAGGGCAGGGTAAGGATAATATTGCGCAGTTGACGAGGCGCGGTGGAGTGGACCATCCTCAGGCGCTGAGCCACGCTGTTCATCTGCATCAGCGCCTGCAACAACAGTTCGGACAGCATAAACGTCATGACCGAACTGCGGCTGTAGTGCGGGGAAAAAACCGGAAGACGATCTTCAATCGGCTGAGCGTACAGCGGTTGACCTTCATCATTAAGTAAAATGGTCAGCGGCATCGCCGTGGCTAGCGGTTCGCTTATTACATCCGAATCGGACGACTGACTGAAACGCCAGCCCGGCGCATAGCTTTCTTCATCCCACAGATAGCGACGCGGACTGGAAATACCGGTTGAACCGTCCAGGCCCTGACGCAGCAGCGCCATTCGACCCGCCTCACGCCCCACACGGGCGATCGACGGCCAGACAAAAGCGTCATCGCGACCGCTTTCAACGGAAAAGTTTTCCTTGCCGAACCTGGCCTGGGAAAACTCGACCCGGCTTTCAAACAGCTCGTTATACAGATAATGCGGTTCGCTTAAGTCACGCAGATTCAGCTCATAAGTCTGTTTTAATCCGTTGCTTTCATCGGCGTGATCTTCAACCAAAATACCGCAGGTATGGGAGTTGCCGACGTCCAGAATCAGATCGACGTTAACGGTGGGTTCCTGAAGCGTGCTGGTATTAATACGAATTTCGGGTATCGACAGTTGATTGCCCAACATATCCAGCAGGTTCATATAATGCGCCTGATACTCAAACCCGCGGATCGCCGCTTTTATCTGCCCGTTAGGGCGGTTTTCCAGCTTACGCGCCTGCTGGGTAAATACTTCCCTCAACCAGCCGTCCACCCAGGTCAGATCAAGAAATTCGCCCAGCTCTTCGCTGTGATAGGCCAGCGAAAAACTGCCGCCGGTTTTAATATCATTGGCGCTCGGCGCCAGCGACTCATATTCGTGTCCCTCGGGATACACTTTGGTGTCAAAGGCCAAACAAATCCGATGTGTATTTCCGTCCGCATCCGGGGTATCCAGCGCCAGGACTTGCACCCGCGCCCAGTTATCCGGGCCGCCCATGAAGGTACGCGGCGGATTGAAGCGGAAAAAGGGCAGCGGCAGCCAGATTTTCTCCAGTAACTTCAGCGACTGCTCCAGCGGGATGCTCAATTCGGGCCTGACCACTTCGGGCGGGGCGCCTGCCGGGGACGGAAGTATATATTTATCCGTTTGCTGGTCATAAACCAGACGCAACAGCGGTCCATTGGCGCTTTTGCGCACATACTTGTAAGAGAAATCGGTGGATAATTCTGGTTTCAACGCAAAATCCAGAAACTGAATGCCGCTGTCCTGAATAAGCGTAATTCTCTGTTTGTAATCGGTGATCGTCGCCAGCATTATCGTTTACTCTCGCGCTTTATCGTCATGGGGAAGACCGCATTGGCGTTATAACGACCGCTGCATTCCGCAATGCCCGCCGCCCCCTGTTTACATACGATCTCCGGCATCTGATATCGGGTATTATCGCTGCACCGCGCTCTGGCACGGCTATTAATAACCAGATTGCCGGAACTCATCAATCCAGCTTCAATATTCGTTCGGCAGATAACGCCATCGCCATGCGTGATTTTTGCGGTTCCTTTACCGTTTTTAATCTGATAGTTCAGGCTTGGAGGTCGTCCGGTAACCGGCGTTTTCACATCTATCGATACGCGCCAGCTTCCGTTAAGAAAGCTGACGGAGCCCATTTTCACGGCATCGGCAGGCATAACCAGCTCGCCTTTATGCACGACGGCCGCCGGCGCTTCAACCGGCGGCTCCGGTGTGGCGGGCGCCTCGACAGGCAACGTTTCCGCCGCTTTGGGTTCGTCTTTAACCACAGATGGCGATTCGGCCGGTACGGCGGCAGGCTCAGGTGTCGTAACGGCAGGGGGTTCATTATCAGGCTTAGGCGCAGCTACTTCAGGCGGAGCGGCAGGCGCCGCCTCGTCCACCGGCTGAACTTCTGGTTTTGGCTCTGCGTTCGACGCAGCCAATACGCGTTTTTCCGGTTTTGTGTTTGTGGTTAGCGCGGATGGCTCAGACGTATCATTCTGAGGAGCAATCCACCCACGAATTTGTTGAGCAAGCACGGCCAATAAGGCAACGCCGGGCAGAACCAACCAAAAGCGCAACCACTGCCTGCGGGGCGATGCAACGACAGCGGCGGGAGCAGGGCGCGGTTCGGATTCCGCCGCCGGTTGAGGTTCTGGTTCGGATGGCGTCTCCGGCTCAGTCAGCGGCGGTTCTTCATAAGCGGAAACCGGAGAATAAATCGGCTCTGCCGCTTTCTCGACCAGCCGCAAGCAATCCAACGCATCATCACGGGATTTTTTATCGAGATTGACGAATCCCCAGAAGGTCAGTACGGGATTGCCGTCGACCAGATAAACGTGATTCGGGCCTGGGAACTGTATGGCCTTCGCCAACAGCACGCCAAAAAGTTTTTGGGCGGGTTTTTCCGCATTCTGCGCCCGTTGGCTAATGTCGGCGACGGCGGACTGATGCTTTTCTAATAATTTCAGCGCAGCGGCTCGTTCTTCTTCACTCGCGGCGATCCAGGACGTTAGTTTGCCGGCGACCGGCGAATACCAGTCAATACGGTCGCCACGCTCGTTAGGTTGCGGAATAGCCAGACAATCTGCAATTTGTTGCTGTTTTCTGAGACGTAATGTTTCCCGTAGTTGAAGCGCGGAGGCATAAACTGGCTGTCCATTTTCGCCTAAAGCCAGAAAATCATCCAAACTTCCGCTACGTAAAAATAATTTTGTCACGCAAAAAAGACCTTGTGTGTAGTAGATACCTAGGGCAGAAAAGGGTGTGTAATCTGCGACAGGCTATACTGTAGTGCTAATAATGGCGAATCAAATGCTTAAAGAAGGGGCAAAACTGATAAATATTTAAAGCATAGATGATAAATGCGCGTTATCGCTCCCGCTCAAAGAATCATCAATACAGCCGTTCAGGCGCGTCAAGAAGCCGTCATTCGTATCCGTCGCATCCATAACATGCTAATATATATCCTGTTTATTCTAGATAAAAGGATACAGGATGTTCATAATTAGTCTCACTTACAATCAACCGATTGAAACGGTGGAAGCCCTGCTGGAAAACCACGTCAGCTGGTTGAAAAAATATTATGCCCAGGGCGTTTTTGTTGCTTCAGGCAGGAAGGTGCCGCGCACCGGCGGGGTGATTTTCGCCAAAACCATGGAACGCTCTGCACTTGAATCGGTGCTGGCTGAAGACCCGTTCAATGCGGTTGCCAGCTATGACATCATTGAGTTTGCGCCGTCAATGACGAGCAGTGAATTGGATATATTAAAAGCGATCTAATCCTGCGCTTCTCTCGGATGGTAGCCGCGTTATCACCCGAGAGAAGCCGCGCAGGCTAAAGCCTAACGACGTCCCCGCAGGCTGGTATTGGCCGACCAGCTATAGGTAGCTGAAGTATCGGGTTTGAATTTGTTTTTCTTCTTTTCAGCACGAAGCTGTTTGGCCGCGACTTCCCGTTCTTTCATCAGGTTATCGATATAATCATCCTTGATGTGATTGCTTTCAGAATTGGTGAGCAGTCGCCCATGCTTTTTCCTTTCCTGATCGAGTAAAGTTTTAAGTTGACGTTGTTCTTGTTCTGTCATGTCTTTCTGAGTCAGTCTTGGCATAAGAAGCGACCTGATTAATGGCTGGAGTGCTCATTGTAGAGGAAAATGATGATGCGCTCAGAAAATTATGTGCGGCGCCCGACAAGCCAAGGCATAAACCGCTAAAGGCCTGAATAGCCGAAATAATTTCGTCGCGCTTGATAATTTTAAACTTATTAAAATCAAAGCATTAATAATTCTGTTTTGGCTTTACAGGCTAATGTGCACTAGGGTTAAAAGATTAGGTGGCGGCAATAAATGTCACGATGACGGCGCCTGTCATGGCGTCAACAGTAGCGATGAAAGGAGTGTTAGCATGACCATCCATAAGAAAGGGCAGGCACATTGGCAAGGCGACATCAAACAAGGCAAAGGCACCATCTCAACCGAGAGCGGCGCGCTGCAACAGCAGCCGTATGGCTTCAACACGCGCTTTGAGGGAAAACCGGGTACCAATCCTGAAGAACTGATCGGCGCCGCGCACGCCGGCTGCTTTTCTATGGCGTTATCATTAATGCTGGGTGAAGAAGGCCATACGCCGGAATCGATCGATACGACGGCAGACGTTTCGCTGGATAAGGTTGGCGGCGGCTTCGCCATTACTAAAATTGCGCTCAGTAGCACGGTTAAATTACCCGGCATCGATGAAGCGGCCTTCGATAAAATCATCCAAAAAGCCAAAGCCGGCTGCCCGGTATCACAACTGCTCAATGCGGAAATCACGCTTGACTATAAGCTGAATTAACACATATTCGTTGCTGAGAGCTGTTGCCATGAAAAATCTTTTTTGGCCAAAGGCGAATAACATTGACGTTTCTATTGTTGGCGGCACTCCTTGCAGCCAGCTTAGCTCAGCTCTCAGCCTTTATTTGCGCGTTGGAACAGTCGCTGACGGTTAGCGACAATGATGGCGCGGCCAGGAATGCATCAGGCTTTATCCTCAACTACTTTTTCAGTGCCGGTCATAAAACTAACCAGCTCCTTGCGACCATCGGGATACGCTTTAATAACACATCCTTCTGGCGTATTTCGTTCAGCGTAATAAATAGGAACGCCACTAAGGAGACTGGCTCGGGCTGCTTCTCCGGTGTCATCTTCTAGTTGCCGATCGAAAACAGTAAAGAACCGTGCTTCCTCAGATGGCGTCATTTCCTCTAGATGTGACAAGTCCATATTCATAATTTAATCTCGGTAGTCTCTGAATAAATAAACTAATAGCATGACCGCAGTGGAAACGCTAGTTTCCGCACATCCTCACCTTGGTGCGCATAAGTACGATGTGTAAACCTGTTGTTGGATGGATTATTCTGGCCACGTCTCGCAGATTGCATATTGTACAGGCAGGGATTACAACCGGATTATCAGAGGAAGTGATAAAACATGGTAAGTGATACGATTGAACAGCGGATTTATGAACTGGTAAAAAGCCATGATGGAATTTACCTTTTTAAGAAAAAAGAGCTGACACCAACAACGGATTTAGATTCAGATCTACGGCTGGAAGATGATGAAGCACTGGCTTTGATGGATGTTTTTTTCACAACGTTTGATGTAGATAGGGGGAAATTTTCGATCACTACCTACTATCCGCCGGAACCATCACTAAAGGATTTGCTTAATCCGTTTCGTGAACGTGATATTCCTCAGGTGCCGGATTTCACGATAGGAATGCTAATTGAATCCGCTAAAGCAGGCCGTTGGCTGTATGACTGATTTCACGTCGCAGCACCATCGCTATGTGAGTTTCTGCGCGGTATCAGTCTAATTATTTCCGCATGGGGATTACGTTTTATTATCCGACGTATGTCAGCATTGTCTGAGAGACGTTTTGTCTTGGAACGGTCAGCGACCGATGACAGCACCGGGAACGCCAGTTTCCACACTCCCTTACCTTGGTTCGCATAATGTATATTATGTTAAATAACAAATAAACGCAGTAGGCTACTTTGGTTACACAACGCGGACGCAGACTCCCACTCCCAAGTTCAAAAATAGAAAAAATGCCGGTTTCGTATCCTTACAGGGGTCAATATAAGATCAACCGCTTTATGCTCACCTGGCGTGAAATTATTTTCGATAAACATGCGGACTTGAATAAGGTTGTGAACGCCGACTATCTTTTCATCTTCAAATTCATACGCTATTTATCATGAACGCCCGTCTGAGCATGATGGTGATGCCGTCAAATTCTGCCATTACCATCATGCTATAATCAATTAACCACTTATAGTGGCGCTTATTACGTTTATATATCTACGCGGGTAAAAACCAATATGCTCACTGGTCTTAACAAAAACGAAGAAAAAAAACTCGCTACGCTTGAACAGCTTAAGGCAGCGGACAAAACACAAGATCAGACCTTAGGTGAATTTGTATGGCTGGCCTGCAAAACCCTAGGCGTATCAGGCGGATTCGTCACTATTTTCGACGGTCAGTTTCAACACATCAAATCCGCCCAAAATACGCCCTTTCCGCTTCAAAGCCTTTCGATAACTGAAACCATTTATCAGCATGACGTTAGAACCGATAGCGCGGTAATTTGCCCAGACACTCGCGCCGACGAGCGGTTTAAAGAGCATCACCTGGTTAAAGGTGGTTCCATTGCGTTTTATGCCGCGGCGCCATTAAAAACGCGGGATGGATTTGTTCTTGGTTCACTTTGCATCATTGATAATAATCCCCTCACGCCATCCCAGGAACGCATCGAACGCTTTTTACTCATCGCCGGCCTGACTGGCGTTTATCTGGAAACCAGGAATTCGATTGGCTTTATCGACGCCCTGACCGGTCTGCCCAACCGGCGCCAGCTGCACAGCGATATTGAAAAACTGTCAGCCAAAAGCATCAGCGAATCTTATAGCTTGATAATTTTTGACTGTATCGACATGCCGCAGGCCTATGAACTTTCGAGATATCTGGGGTTAGTCGCCGTCGAGAAAATGCTGATTGATTTCAGCTCATTGTTGCGCCTTCGCCTTAACCTGAAAACAGAAACGATTTTATATGCCTTTGCCACCGGGCGCTATGCGCTGCTGGTAAAATCACGCAATGCCGACCCCCTTATACAAAAAGCGCGGGCATTGCCGCCAACGCAGACCAAAATAACCCACGATATTGACATCACGCTTAATGTTTACGCGGGCTACGTCGGGTTCAAGCCGGCGACCTATTCGGCGGCGGAGATTTTTCGTCAGGCGGTAAGCGCGCTGCATGAGGCGATAAAGCAAAACATTCAGGTACAAAAGTTTGATAACGCCTTGGATAGCAAAAGAAATGATGAGTTCAGATTGCTGTATGATCTTGGCGAAGCCATACGGTCAAAGAATCAGCTTTATCTGGCTTATCAACCTAAAGTCTCCCTGTCCGACGGTCGTATCCAAGGGGTGGAGGCGCTATTACGCTGGGAACATCCGGTCAAAGGTAATATTTCTCCCGCCATTGTCGTCACGCTGGCGGAAAAAACCAGCCTGATGATCGCCATTACCAATTGGGTGATTTCCAAGGCGCTTGAGCAAATTCAACTATGGCGAAAAATAGGGATCACCATCCCGATTTCGGTGAATGTGACCGTCAGCGATTTATCCCGCCAAGGCTTCGCTGACCGGCTGGAAGAGCAAATACTCGCCGCGTCCCTGACCACCGCGGATTTGCGGATCGAATGTCTGGAGACGGAAAAGGTACTGGAAAGCGATATCGCATTAAATGAGCTCAATATGCTCAAATTAAGGGGGTTCAAAATACTGCTGGACGATTTTGGCGCCGGATACAGCAATATCAATTATCTGCGCCGTATTCCCCTTGATGTCATCAAGCTTGATCGCTCCCTTATCAGCCTCATCACCACGGATACCGGTAGCCGGATTATTGTAAGAAACATCATCGTTATGCTAAAGGAATTAGATTATACCGTTCTTGCCGAGGGGGTCGAAGATGAGCAAACGGCGCTCATGCTCAAAGAATTTGGCTGCGACGAGGCGCAAGGTTATTTTTTCTCTAAACCCGTATCTCCCCAGCAGATTCAGACTATGTTTTAACATGATGAGAGCTTAGTCTTGGCCCACCATGGAGCGGTGTCGACATGATGCTGCGAATACCGCTCCATAAGGCGAAAAGCCGCAAGGATTTGCCTAAAGGGCAATTTTTGCATACAGTTAAGAGGATTGGTCAAATAAAATTTCATATTATTATCAGACTGATAGCAAGAATCAGTCAGGGATAACAACTCAACGCATCACCGCACACTCATCGTAATCTTTTTTTTATTCCCAATAACTTACGGAGCGCTAATGTCAGGATTGAGTTCTAATCTGCTGATTTTCAGCGACCTCGATGGTTCGCTGTTGGATCATGATACCTACTGTTGGGACCCCGCGCGTCCATGGCTGGAAAGATTGGCGCAGCAAGCGATCCCGGTCATCATCACCACCAGTAAAACGGCGGCTGAGGTCGAGCAAATACAACGCGATCTTGGCCTCAGCCATCTGCCTTACATTGCTGAAAATGGCGCGCTGATTGTCCTACCAATAGGCTGGCGTTCGCATCCAAATTACCCCCGCAAAATTTTCGGCGCCGACTACCCTTTCATTTGTGCGCAACTGAATCATTTGCGGGAAAAGTACGCATTTAGTTTTAAAGGTTTTGCCGATATGGGTGCCGAAGAGGTCGCCGGGTTGACGGGGTTACCGGTGCAGGATGCCGAACTGGCGCGCAATCGTGAAGCCTCCGAGCCGATTCAGTGGCTGGGGGATGCCGACGCTCTCGCTCACTTTCGTCAAGTATTGGCGCAAGCCGATTTATCCCTGACCCAGGGCGGTCGTTTTTTCCATGTTATGGGTAAAGACGTCAGTAAGGGAAATGCCGTAAACTGGATAAAAAAACAGTATTCAGCGAACAATGCCGGCGCGGCGCGCACGATTGGTCTTGGCGACGGACCGAATGATGTGTCCCTGTTATCGGCAATGGATGACGCGGTAATCATTAAAGGTAAAGTAAATCAAATTGTCACACTGTCAGAAAACTATGCTGGCCGGCTATACCGCACTCGCGCACCGGGGCCGGCAGGCTGGAGAGAAGGTCTCGACTACTTTATTGGTGATTAATTTCATCGGCGATATCAAGCATATATACCTCGGTAATGAGCGAAAGGAAGCCAGCACGCACGCTATTCGAAGTATGGCGGGTATAAAGCATAAATTGTATGGGAGAACACAATGAGTGAGTTTTATCAGGATGGGATAATTACCAACTTTCACAATCTGACCCAACGCAGTGTGGAAGAGCTTGAATATGAACTACAGGTATTTTCCGGACAAAATAGCATGGGGCTCATCCTCCCTTCCCTTTTTTCCGAGCTGGAAGGACCTGCGTTGGATAATATCATTGAGCTGCTATCCAAAGTGTCTTATCTCGGTGAAATCGTAATTGGTCTGGACCGTGCCGATCGGGAGCAGTTTCAGTTTGCGCGCCAATTCTTCTCTCGATTGCCGCAACGTCACCGTATCTTGTGGAATGACGGCCCCCGCCTCACGGCATTGGCCGATGAACTGGCGGATAAGTCACTCGCGCCTGCAGAGCCCGGCAAGGGGCGCAACGTATGGTTCTGCGTCGGTTATACGCTGGCGTCGCGTCGTACGGCCTGCGTGGCGCTGCATGATTGTGACATCGTCACTTATAATCGCGGTATGTTGGCGCGTCTGCTTTATCCGGTGGCGAATCCGCATTTTCATTATGATTTCTGTAAAGGCTACTATGCGCGTGTTGCTGACGGAAAACTCAATGGCCGCGTTGGCCGCCTGTTGGTCTTTCCGTTACTTAAATCGCTGCAAAAGGTCTATGGTAATTCGGACTATCTGGAGTACATGCGCAGCTACCGTTACCCGCTTTCCGGCGAGTTCGCCATGCGTACCCATATTTTGAATAACCTGCGCATCCCCAGCGACTGGGGGTTGGAAATCGGCGTGCTGTCGGAGGTGCACCGGGGTACGGCAACCAGCCGTATCTGTCAGGTGGACATTGCCGACAATTATGACCATAAGCATCAGCCGATGTCGGAGAATGATCCCAATGCGGGATTGCAACGAATGGCCGGTGATATCACCAAAGCGCTGTACCGCAAGCTGGCGATTTTAGGCGTGAATATCACAACCGATTCATTCCGTGTTTTGCGAGCGACCTACTATCGAACGGCGCTGGATATGATCGATGCTTTCGAACATGATGCCCGAATGAACGGTCTGCATTTTGATCGTCATACCGAGGAATCCGCCGTCGAGCTGTTCTCCGATGTGATTACGCAGTCTGGTCAAATATACACTGAAAGTCCCGGCGACAAGCCCTTTGTTCCTAGCTGGAACCGGGTACAATCGGCATTTCCTGATATTCTTGAGCGTTTGTATGATGCCGTAGAATCAGATAATAACGATGCGTAGCCTTATAGGCTAATGAGGAATGAACCGTCGCGGCGAGGGGCGGTTCGTTTTTTTCGTCACGCCATTAACCGCGCACTGAGTCAGTGCTGATAAAGCGCCAGCATTTGTTTAATTCTGCGCATCAACTCATTACGGACAAATTCGGGCTGCAGGCATTCACATTTATCACCAAAACTCAGCAAAAAACGATATCCCTGCTCATCGGCCACAAAAGGAAAGTCGACTAACAGCTTATTGTCCTGATGCGGTTTGATGTTTTCTTCATCACAGCGTTCGGCAATCAAATCCTTGACTGATTCATCCAGTAATAACGTCACCGGAACGCGTGGTTTTTCTATCCAGAATCGCCCTTCCAAGGTACCGGCGTGAAATGCTCTGGGGATAAAAGCTCGCTCAGATATGTTCAATTGCGTTATTCGAGAGAGTTTGAACAGCCGGAAATCTTGCCGGGTAAGACAATAACCATGCATATACCAATGACTCTCTTTTAATCTCAGTTGATAAGGCTCGACTTGCCGTCGGCTTTTTTCCCCTTTGCCATCGGCATAGTGGAAAGCCAGCAGCAGGCTTTGATTAAGCGCCTGTTGGATTTTTTCAAAATGCGTTTGCAGAGTGGAGCAACCGATCCAGCGACGCAAATCGATGGCAATCTGACTGGTTTTCAGCTTAATTTCCCCCGCTTGGCGACGCGGAATCAGCCCCTCTATTTTAGCTAGCGTGTTAATCAGCGATTTACCGGACAGCGCGGAGGAAATACTCGCCAGTCCGGTTAACAGTGTGGATATATCCTCTGGCGTGAAGAGTCGCTTATTGACTTTATATTCATCCATAATACTAATGCCGCCATTCACGCCTGGATATGCCACAACCGGAATGCCGGCTAAATTGATGGTGTCGATATCCCGGTATATCGTGCGCGTACTGACTTCGAATTTTTCCGCCAATGCCGTTGCGCTTATTCGCTCTTTTTCCAGCAGAAGCATAATGATGGCGATGATACGTTCTATTTTCACAGTGTATTTCCGAACGGTTATTTGCCTTTCTTCGACTAACCCTGACATCCAGATGTCAGGGTTAGTCTACTACACTCCTTGCATCAAAAAGCGAGTCAATCTCATTAAGCTTATGGAGGATAAAGATGGATTTCTTACAGCTATTCAATCGCCTACTGACGGAACAGCGCGATTTGGCGTTAGCAACCAGCATTGACAACAAACCCAACGTTCGCATTGTCAATTTTTATTACGATACCGCCAACAAAGGCGTGGTCTATTTTTCAACCTTCAAAGAGAACCACAAGGTCAAAGAATTTAAGCAAAATAATCGGGTGGCCTTTACCACCATCCCTTTGTCTGAAAATCAACATATCAGAGTAAAGGATGCGATCGTTAAAAAGAGCGAGTTGACCATCTACGATGTAAGTGAGTTTTTTATCAGAAAAAACCCAGGTTATCAGACAATCATTGAGCAAGCGGGCGATAAAATTGAACTTTATGAAATTCATTTTAGCCAAGCGCGGGTAACGCTGGACTTTACCTGTACGGGCATGGTGTCGTTTTAATTCAGCGTTAAATATTAATTGCAGCGTATAAATAATCTACAGCTTGAAGATAACCTTTAAGCTGTTTAATGTGGTACTCACCAAAGTCAGTCTGCTTATCCTGCTTTATCCCTATGACGCAAACCGCCTCCGTCCGTTTTAGGCCGCGCGGATTTGTCGCTCTTCGCCCTTAATTGAAATAAATGCAGTCAGAGGAAACAGTCATGATAATTTTCGTTACTGGTGCAACAGCCGGATTCGGTGAATCCATCACGCGCCGGTTTATCAAAGAGGGTCATAAAGTTATCGCATCCGGTCGCCGTCAGGAACGACTGGATGCGCTGAAAGCGGAGTTAGGAACATCGTTGTATCCCTTGCGGTTGGATGTGCGCGAGCAGGCCTCAATCGACCAGGCCGTAACCTCTCTTCCTGCCGAATGGCGCGATATTGATGTCCTGGTCAATAATGCTGGTCTGGCTTTAGGTCTGGAATCCGCCAATAAAGCCAACGTGAATGACTGGGATGTGATGATAGATACCAATAATAAAGGACTGGTTTTTATGACCCGAGCGCTATTGCCGGCGATGGTCAAACGTAATGTCGGCCATATCATCAACATCGGCTCCACAGCGGGAAACTGGCCTTATGCCGGCGGTAATGTCTATGGCGCGACCAAAGCTTTTGTGCGGCAATTCAGTCTTGGCCTGCGGGCTGATTTGTTCGGCACGCAGGTTCGAGTGACGAATATCGAGCCAGGACTGGTCGGCGGAACGGAGTTTTCAGCCGTGCGTTTTAAAGGCGACGAAGATAAGGTGAACAACACCTACGGCAACACCAAACCGCTTACGGCTGACGATGTTGCCGAATCCGTGTTCTGGGTAGCGACATTGCCAAGCCACGTCAATATCAACGCGATAGAAATGATGCCGGTCAGCCAGTCTTTTGCCGGGCTTAATGTGTACCGCGAGAGTTAAAATTCGGTCGGCGCGAAGCCCCCTTCGCGTCTTCTTTTTTCCCCTCTGTTGCCCCTCGCCGGTTGTAGAGCCGTTGATAAGAAAAATGCTACACTTCCGGCATTACCTTCTGTTCCCAGCCGTTGTTCTGCGCCAAGACGACAGGATGAAAGGTTGTTTTTTGTAATTACCGGCAGCATTTGCCATAGTAGTAACGTTTTTGGCATCTCTACCCCATGGTTTTCAGCGCTGGTAGCGTTAAGCAGAATGACCTCGGGTACCTCCTATTTTTCAAGGTGAAATATGAACCAACATTCCTTTGCATCTTTGATTCGGGCCTTGATCCCACTGTCGTTGATAATGGTTTCGGCTGCCTGGCAGCCGGCTGCGCAGGCCGATACTCGTCATATCGTTATCGAGTCGGATAACACCTTATCCAAAGAAGCCGCGCGTCAAAGTAGCGAACAGTGGAATTCAACCCGTACATTACGCAATAAAGTCAATTCGCGCGCCGAGAAAGAGTTCGATAAGGCTGAAACGTCGATAGACGGCGAGGAAAAGTGTAACGCCAGCTATAACGTTAACGCCTATTGGGAAGCCAATACCTCACGTTGCCTTGACCGTCGGACAGGTCGCCCGGTCGCCCCTTGATTTTTAGTCTACGCTTTTAATGTAAGCATCATCTGCCCGACGGGTACCGCAACGGGCAGAAATTCATACAAATAAAAGGGTGATGATATGAAAAAAGCAATGGTGTTCGGCGCGGCTTTATTGGTGATTACGCCACTGGCTGCGCAAGCGTCCTGTGAAAGCGTTAAAGCGGATATATCGCAGAAAATAATCAATAACGGCGTCCCTGAATCGGGCTTTACGCTTGATATCGTTCCGAACGATCAGGTGGATCAAGCTGGTGGTCAGGTAGTGGGTCATTGTGAAAACGATTCGCAAAAAATCATTTATACCCGCCATACTGACGCTGACAGCGCCCCTTCTTCGGAAGCCAGCCAGCCTGCAGCCAGCATGCAGTAACCGCTTCCGCCTGTTTCTGTTTTCGTTTCAGAGGGCGTATTGTTCTCTCTGAAACGAAAATGTCCCGCATCCCTTCCCGCTTGCTTCAGCCTTTGTTTCACCTTTTGACTAACCTTGGACTCGTTGATTTGCCGGGATCATCCAGGCGGCAAGTAACGTAACGACCGCAATCAGCGCGGAAACCATAAATACCCAATGTATTGAAGAGGACACCTGCCAGACCAGCGATTCAAGCTGTGTTGCGCTCATTGTACTGCGGCGGTGGCTATCCATCAGCGTTTGCAGGGGATCGCTCATTTCCGGCAAGCGTAAATGCAGGTTGATGTTCAGCGTAGCCCCAAGAATTGCCGTACCCAGAGCCGACCCCAGCATACGGGTAAACATGGTTGATGCGGTTGCAATGCCGCGGATGGAATAGTCCACTGCGTTTTGTACCGAGACTAAAAATGTGGTGTTGCTTAGCCCCATGCCGGCGCCAATCGTAAAAGCGGCAACGCGAGCCCAGTTCAGCGATTTATCAGGATCGAGCGTTAATAGCGTCAGGCTGCCGGCAATCAACAGCAGCCCTCCGCTGAACGCCGTTGCACGATAGGATATCCGCAGCATTAATCTGCCGCTCAGGGTACTGGCCAGCGGCCAGCCAATCGACATCATCGCCAAAATACTGCCCGCCTCCAGCGGCGATCGCCCCATGACGCTTTGAATAAAGGTCGGCAGAAAAGCGCTGACGCCCATCATGGCGGCGCCGATTAACAAACCGCCAAGATTTCCCGCGACGATCACCCGATTACGCCACAAGGCCAACGGAAAAAGCGGCTCCGGCGTGGAAATTTCCTGCCTGATCAACAAAAATCCGCCAAGCGCGGCAACGGCCAGGAGCGGAATAATCCATAGCCCAAAGACTTCGGCCTGCAGCAGAGCCAACAACAGGCTGGCAACGGTGATGGCAAGGTAGAACGCGCCGGCCCAGTCCAACTGATGCTGCCGAATCTGATTCGCAGTCGGCAAATAGCGAGCCAATAAAAATATCGACAATAGCCCAATCGGCACGTTAACCCAAAACACCAGAGCCCAGGTGAAATGCTCTACGATGAACGCCCCCATCAGCGGACCGGCAATCGCCGATATCCCCCATACGCTGGAGAGATACCCTTGAATTTTAGGCCGCTCCGTTTTGCTGTACACATCGGCGACGATGGTAAAGGCGATTGGCGTGATAGCGCCTGCGCCTAATCCCTGAATGGTGCGAAACAAAATCAGCCATCCCATTCGGCTGGAAAAACCGCACAGCACCGAACCCAGCAAGAAAACAATCATGCCGATAAAGAATACGCGCTTACGCCCATATAGGTCGGCCAGCCGACCATAAATGGGAATACTGATCGCCTGCGTGAGTAAATAACCGGCGAAAACCCAGCCCAGTAGCGAAAAGCCGCCAAGATCCGCAATGATCGTGGGGAGCGCGGTGGCGACGATGGTGACTTCAATGGCCGCGGTAAACATGGCCAACATACAGGCAATGAGTACCCAATGACGGTGCGTTAACGGAGGATGTTCGGATTTTTCTACTGTTTTCATTGCACTTTCTTGTCTGGCGAATAAAACATGTCGTTGAGTATATCAGCTGTTGTCCGATCGGGTGACTGCGCGACAGGGAAAGCGGCGGCAGGTGTAAATATGCGCTGGCAATTTAAAAAAAGATGATGGGTTTACTTGTGGAAATTAAGGCGCAGCGCTTCAGCGCTACACCTTGAAATGATTTTACGGGTCTTGCCGAGATAATTAATAATTTACGGCCGAAAGATCGATATAAGAAGATAAGTCCCGCTGTTCCGCGCGAGGTAAATAAGGTAATTCCCCTAGTTGCGGGGCCGGAATTTTTTTCCGCAGCACGGTGATGATATCCGCATAATTAGCCAACCCGGGATTAATTCGGTTCGCAACCCAGCCGACCAGCGGCAAGCCGTCATTAATAACGGCTTGTGCCGTTAATAATGCATGGCTGATGCAGCCTAATTTAATACCAATAACTAAAATAACCGGCAGCTGTTCCTGCACCACCCATTCCGAATAAGGACGAAGATCGCTCATCAGCGTGCGCCATCCGCCGCTGCCTTCAACCACGACGATATCGGCTAACTCATCTAAGCGCTGCAATCCCTGCGTCATGGAACTGTAATTAATGGGCTGCTCACTCGCGCTGATTTCGTCTTCTCTGAATGCAATCGGATTGACCATTTCATAGGGAATCTCGATCGACGACGCCGCCTGTAGAAGCAACGCATCTTTGCTGCGTAAACCCTCTTCGGTTTCCACACACCCTTTCGCTATCGGCTTATAGCCCGCCACCGGTTTTCCCGTCATCGCCAACTTTTGCAATAACGCTTTGGATACAACAGTTTTACCCACTGCGGTATCAGTACCTGTGACAAAAACGCGTTTTAACATGAGAAAACTCCGGGGGGGATATCTGAAAATAACCAGCACAACAGAAATGCTATCCAATGGTGGGAGTCTAGGCGATACGCCATTCGGGCAGTTTGCGTTAGCTCAATGTTTTGTTTCTCTGCACTCGCGAATGGAAAAAATATTAATAGCGGACAAAAGAAAAAATTTAACACTAGCCCTGCAACAGTTTCACCAATAGCGAACCGTTATACAGGGCATCTTTAACCAATGCCGCACCCGGCATGGTGCCTTGGTTATAAAACTGGGTCGCCTCTACCTTAATATTGTGGCTATAGGGCGGAAAAGACTGCTGGTGAATACATCCCATCATCGCCGGATATAAAATATCCGCGGCTTTATTTAGCGGGGAGCCGACTAAAATTTTATCGGGATTAAATAAATTCACCATGATGGCGACAATACGCCCAATATTGTTACCCACATCATTAAGAATGTCTTTCGCCAGTTGATCGCCGTTCAATGCCGCGTCGCACAGACTAACGACCGTCAATGGAGAACCATGCAGCACCGAACTCATCGAGATACTCATCCGTTGCTGCGCCAGCTCTAGCATACTTTCCGTACTGGCGACCGTTTCCAGGCAACCATGGTTGCCGCAATAACAGCGTTTGCCATAAGGGTCGACCTGGGTGTGCCCTATTTCGACCAAATTGCGGCTACCGGCATGCAGAAGCCGCCCGCCGGTAATGACTCCCGCGCCGACGTTATGGTCAATCACAATCTGAATAACATTTTGACAACCGCGCGAGGCGCCATACAGCGCCTCGGCCATCGTCCAGGCGCAGATGTCATGCTGCACGAAAACGGGTAAACCGGTTCGCTGCTCCAGTGCCGGTCCTATCGCCATGTTTTCGATGTCATAGAACGGCATCCGATGGATGACGCCGGTGACGGCGTCTACCATGCCGGGTGCGGTAATCGCGATGGCGGTCAGTCGTTCCAGCCGATTTTGGTGGCGGATAAAGAATTGATCGATCTCGCTGAGGATACGTTGCAGCAGCGGCTGCGGATGTTCCGCGGGAAGCGGTATGCAATCCTCGACGACCAGCTCGCTGCTCAGGTCGCGCAGCGCCAGCGTAATGCTGTTGTGATTGATGCGGGCGGAAAGGTAATGCCATGCTTGCGTGTCCAGGATCAGCCCAATGGCCGGACGCCCGCGGCTGCCGACATCCTGGTATTCCGTTTCCTGCACCAAATGCGCATCCAGCAGCTCGCGTACAATTTTGGTGATGCTGGCTGGCGCCAGCTGCCCGCGTTTTGACAGTTCAATACGTGATATCGGGCCATAATTATCGATCAGTCTGTACACCGCACCGGCATTCATTTGTTTGATTTGATCGATATGTCCTGGCTGACCGTCGGCAATCACAAAACTGGCTCCTACTCTTTATCGCTAGCACTGCTGATGAGGACCGGTGATAGCCGATTCCTTCGCGTTACCCTCGGTTCTGACAACTGGAAGTTCATTAGGTATATATAATCTATTTTTCACACTGCAAAATAAAAATTAAGGTTATGTTGGGGCTTTTCGCCAAGGTCGTCAACTATTTGATTCGTTATGTGATTTAATGCACATATTGAAAATATTATCGATTGAGCATCAGCGAAATCAGCGTCTCCGCCGCCGTTTTCAAGGCCCGGTGTTTTGCCGTGACCAGCCACACTTCCGTGATCGCATCGCTTTCCGCAAACTGTAGATATTTCACGCCATCCACTTTAATCCGCATAAACGAAGCGGGAAGAATGGAAACGCCCAGGCCGGATGACACTAGCCCGACAATCGTCATCGCCTCCCCGACTTCCTGCGTAATATAGGGCGTGATGCCGTATTTTTTCAGCAGCGTCAGCGTTTCATCATAAAGCGCCGTGCCGACTTCACGCGAGAAAAAAACAAAAGGTTCATTTTCCAACTGACGGATGCTGATCGGTTCTTTGGACTGTCTGGCCAAAGGATGTTCCTCATGCACCACGGCGACCAGCGCTTCATGCAGCAAGAGATGGTGATCAAGCGCATCCGGGAGCGGATTATTGCGCATCACCCCGATGTCGAGTTTACCGCTCAGCAGCGGTTCAATCTGCTGTTTGGTATTCAACTCAATCATCTGAATATGAACCTCGGGGAATGACTGGCGAAAACGGAGCAAACTGCGGGAAACTTTTTTGATAAAGGGCGCGGAAGAAGTAAAGCCGATGGTCAGTTCCCCGATTTCTCCACGCTGAATGCGCGCTGCGCGTTCTGCCGCCTGATTGACTTGCGCGATGATTGACCAGGCCTCTTTTAAAAACATTTCACCCGCCGGCGTCAAACGAACATTGCGATTATTGCGTTCTAATAACTTTGCGCCGACCTGCTCCTCCAAAATTTGTATTTGTTGGCTGAGCGGCGGCTGAGAAATAAGCAATTTTTCAGCCGCACGACCAAAATGCAGCTCTTCGGCGACAGCAATAAAATAGCGAAGATGGCGTAGTTCGATATTCATATCTTATAAGTATTAATTATGATGACTAATATATTATACAAAACAATATTGCTCTTCTATGATCGCGCCATCTTTTCCCTTGTTAAACTTGGAATTATTTTGAGTACCCCCTCAGCACCAGCATCAGGTGACCTGTCTATCTCAACCCTTGATGATGAAGAAATACGCCCACCGAAATCGACCGCTAATGGCAAAACCCCTTACATTAAACGTGGCACACCGCAATTTATGCGCGTCACCCTGGCGTTGTTTTCAGCCGGATTAGCCACTTTCGCCCTGCTTTATTGCGTACAACCGCTATTGCCGGTTCTCTCTGAAGCGTTCTCCATTTCTCCGGCAACCAGCAGTCTGTCACTTTCGGTCGCGACGGCGACCATGGCTTTTGGTCTGTTGTTCACCGGTCCATTGTCCGATACCGTCGGACGCAAAAACGTGATGGTCGTGTCGCTCATGCTGGCGTCCGTATGTACGTTGATTTGCGCCTTTATGACCAGTTGGCATGGCGTGCTCATCATGCGCGCCATGATTGGACTATCCCTAAGCGGCGTAGCGGCCGTTGCCATGAGCTACCTGAGTGAAGAGATTCACCCCAGCGTACTGGCTTTTTCCATGGGGCTATATATCAGCGGTAACTCGATAGGCGGCATGAGCGGACGATTGGTCAGCGGCGTATTGAGCGACTATTTCCCCTGGCGCGTCTCAATTGGCGCCATTGGCGTACTGGCATTGGTTTCTGCATTAACCTTCTGGAAAATCTTACCGGAATCGCGCCATTTCCGACCCGGATCTTTACGCCCGAAGGCGTTATTGCTGAATGCGAAGCTGCACTGGCGCGATGCCGGGCTGCCGCTGTTGTTTTTAGAAGGCTTTTTGCTGATGGGGTCGTTCGTAACCCTTTTTAACTACATCGGCTATCGGCTATTGGCTTCCCCTTACCTGCTCAATCAGGCCATCGTCGGATTGCTGTCGGTGGTTTATCTGACCGGCAGCTACAGTTCCCCTAAAGCAGGCGCGCTGACCGCTCGCTATGGGCGCGGTCCGGTGCTGAGCATATCCATCAGCATAATGCTGCTCGGGCTTCTCATTACCGCGTTGAGCCCCATGTTGTGCGTTTTAGTGGGGATGATGCTGTTTGCCGCGGGATTCTTCGCCTCTCATGCGGTCGCCAGCGGCTGGATTGGACAGCGCGCGCGGCGAGCAAAGGGTCAGGCTTCCTCTATGTACCTTTTCTCCTACTACTTTGGCTCCAGCCTGGCCGGAACGGTCGGCGGCCTGTTCTGGTACGCATATGGCTGGGCGGGCATCACGCTATTTCTGGCGACCCTACTGATCATCGCGTTACTGGTTAGTTTCCGGCTGAAGCAACTTCCCTGACAGCGCTGATTTTGCATGAATCCCTGGCCGGCGATACAAAACACCGTTGCCGCCGGCGGGGATTCATTATATAACCATTAGTATGTTGTAACTAAATTGGCATCAAATCATGGACCGTTACTCGCTGATTAAGCAAATGAACGACTGCTTTGCTTCGCTGGAAGACAAGTTGGCGCGAATGTCGCCGCTGTTTTCCTCATTTCGTCTACTGGCCGGCCGCGTTTTTTCATTACCCGCGGTAAAAAAAGGCACCGAGCATGACGCAATCGCGCAAATTGCCGTTCGTCAGCATATCGGCCAGGCGGCGTACGAATCAGGATTGGCGCATTTTCAACGGCTGTTTATTCACCACTACCCGGAAACCGTTAGCAGCAAGGCCGCCATCCGCCTCCCCGGCGCGCTGTGCTTTTCCGTCGATAAGCATCAATATCAGCAGGCGCAACGGCTCATAGCGGAAATCAATGCGTTGAAAAAAGAGCTGGAGCACATCATCACCGTTGAGTCCGGGTTATCTCCCGAACAGCGTTTTGAGTTCGTACACAGCCACCTGCCGGGTCTGATTACGCTTAGCGCTTATCGCTCAATCATGCTCGTCGCTAATCCGGCATCCGTGCGCTTTGGGTGGGCCAACAAACATATCATCAAGAATATGACCCGCGCTGAACTGCTGAATAAACTGGAAAAAAGCCTGAAAGCAGGTAAGAACGCCGCGCCCTACAGTAAACAACAGTGGGCCGAGCTGGTTGAACAAGAGATAGCGCAAGTACTGGCCTTGCCCGAACGGGCGGCATTCAAGATAAAACGACCGGTAAAGGTCCAGCCGATCGCCAGAGTATGGTATCCGCAACAACAAAAGCAGGTGCAACATCCTTGCCCCTCGCCGCTGCTGATCCTGTGTCAGCAACAATATGGCGGCGAGATTCCGATTATTGGCGAGTTGAATAACTATGATGCCAGCAACATCAAACACAAACATAAACCGCAGGCGGCGGCGCTGAGATTGCTGATCCCCCGGCTGCATCTTTACACCGACCAGATATAAGCGCCGGTCATCTCGCCTGCCGGATACAGCCCACCGGCAGACGAAATAACGCGATCTTAATCAGCTTTCAAACTGCCAACCATATCCTGCGGCCGAACCCATTCATCAAACTGCTCTTCGCTAAGATAACCGAGCTTCAGCGCCGAGGCTTTTAACGTCAACCCTTCTTTATGCGCCTTTTTCGCGATTTCAGCGGCCTTATCGTAACCGATATGTGTATTAAGCGCCGTCACCAGCATCAGCGATTCGTTTAGCAGTTGATCGATACGCTCACGATTTGGCTCAATCCCCGCCGCGCAGTGTTCATTAAAACTTTTCATGCCATCGGCCAGCAGACGCACCGATTGCAAGAAATTATGAATCACCATGGGACGATAAACGTTCAGCTCAAAATTACCCGCCGCCCCGCCGATATTCACCGCCACGTCATTTCCCAACACCTGGCAACACAGCATCGTCATGGCTTCACACTGCGTCGGGTTTACTTTGCCGGGCATAATTGAACTCCCCGGCTCATTTTCAGGGATGCTCAGTTCACCAATACCGCAGCGAGGTCCTGAAGCCAGCCATCGCACATCATTGGCGATTTTCATCAATGATGCCGCCAGCCCTTTCAATGCGCCATGGCCGTGAACCAGCGCATCACAGGTGCCCAATGACTCGAACTTATTCGGCGCAGTCACAAACGCCTGACCGGTCAGCCTCGCCAGTTCTGCGGCAACCCGCACGGCATATTCAGGATGGGTGTTTAATCCGGTGCCGACCGCCGTTCCCCCCAGCGCCAGTTCACACAAATGCGGTACGCTGCTTTCAATATGCTTGAGATTATGTTGCAGCATCGCCGCCCAGCCGGAAATTTCCTGCCCCAGGGTTAAGGGCGTGGCATCCTGCAAATGGGTGCGTCCAATTTTTACGATATCCTTGAATTGCTCGGCCTTGGCGGCAAGGGTGCGCTGTAACGAGGTTAATTCTGGCATCAGCTGCTCGTTCAGCGCCAGCACAGCCGCGACATGCATCGCCGTAGGGAAAACATCGTTGGAGCTTTGGCTTTTATTGACATCATCATTGGGATGAACCAGACGGCTGTTTCCCCGCTCCCCGCCCAATAACTCACTGGCGCGGTTGGCCAGCACCTCGTTCATATTCATATTGCTTTGCGTACCGGAGCCGGTCTGCCAGATGGCTAGCGGGAACTCACCGGCATGCTTGCCGGCCAGCACTTCATCGGCAGCCTCAACAATGGCATTTCCCCGCTCAGCGGGCAGTAATTTTAAATCCATATTGACGCTGGCCGCCGCACGTTTCGTTTGCGCCAGCGCATAGATCAATGCACGCGGCATTTTCTCTTCGGAAATACGAAAATGCTCCAGTGAGCGCTGTGTCTGCGCGCCCCATAAGCGTTCGGCAGGCACATCAATCGGTCCCATTGAGTCTTTCTCAATACGCGTCGTTGTCATAACCATGTCTCCTTAGCATTACCGATAATGAAGGGCCGGTAGCGTCAAATTAATAACGAGAATCACACTGATAAAGATAATTATTGCTATATAAGTCAACTTGTATCGTAACCCACTAGCCGATCCTGACGAAACCGTCCCGGTATATTATTCCTTAAACGTCTGACGAGGCGAATCTCTTCCGCCAGCGCCGTCTGGAATAGTGACACATAAAACATTACCATGATGTGAGCGGAAACTATTTATTTGCCACCACCCATTTAGTTAACTATTTGAACTATATTAATCAACAATTTACTTAATATCGGGAACCCAATATGCAAAAAATGCTCAATCGTGTCCAGCACTATGCCTGGGGCAGCAAACACGCATTAACTGAGCTATATCACATTGATAATCCTGAATATTTGCCGATGGCGGAATTATGGATGGGCGCGCACCCCAAAAGCAGCTCCCATATTATTGATGAAAAAGGCGACGATCGTCATTTACGTGACGTCATCGCCGAAGACCTGTCCGGGCATCTCGGCATCGAGGTCGCGCAGTATTTCGGCGAATTGCCGTTTTTATTTAAAGTGTTGTGCGCGGCGCAGCCGCTTTCTATTCAGGTACACCCAAGTAAATCCTCCGCCGAACAGGGGTTTGCAAAAGAAAATGCCGCGGGTATCCCAATCGATGCGGCGGAAAGAAACTATAAGGATGCCAATCATAAGCCGGAGTTGGTTTTCGCCCTGACCCCTTTCCAGGCCATGAACGGCTTCAGAGAATTATCTGAAATTGTCGCTTTGTTACAGCCGGTAGCCAGCGCGCATCCGTCGATATCCGCCTTTTTGCAGCACCCCGACAGTAAAAACCTGTCCATGCTTTTTGCCAACCTGCTCAGCATGGAAGGCAATCAAAAAAGCCAGGCGTTAGGCGTATTAAAAGCCGCGCTGAACAATCAGCAGAACGAGCCCTGGGCCACCATTCGCGATATTATCCGGTTTTACCCGGACGACAACGGCTTGTTTTCTCCGCTGTTGCTCAATACCCTTACGCTTCAACCTGGCGAAGCGATGTTCCTGCATGCGGAAACCCCGCACGCCTATCTCAAAGGGGTTGCCCTTGAGGTAATGGCGAATTCAGATAACGTGCTGCGCGCCGGGTTAACGCCGAAGTATATAGATATTCCTGAGTTGCTGGACAACGTGAAGTTTGAAGCCAAACCGGCGACCAGTTTATTGACTCACCCGACCCAACGGGGCAATGAACTAAGCTTTCCTATTCCGGTAAATGACTTTGCTTTTTCTGTTCACTTTCTGAACGATGGACCGCAAACGCTCAGTCAACAAAGCGCCGCCATTGTTTTCTGTGTTGACGGCGAAGCATTGCTGCAAAAAGACAAGCAGAAAATCACACTTAAAGCGGGTGAATCCTGCTTTATTTCCGCCAATGAGTCGCCGGTGAGCATTCAGGGCTGCGGACGCATTGCCCGTGTATTTAATCGGTAATAACCGATACCTATCCATCAGCCTGGAGGAATCCAGGCGAATTTTAAATAAAAGGATGAATAAAGATGAAGAAGTCATTAGTTGCTGCCGGCATTATTATCGCTTTAGGCGCTGCGTGGACCGGCGCGTCCTGGTATACCGGCAAACAATTGGCTCAAAACATTGATGAGTATGTCGACAACATTAACGCACAATTCAAGTCGGCTTACCCTGATGCCGCGATAAAAGCGGTGTATCGCGACTACCAGGGCGGTATCTTCAGCAGTAAGGTCACGCTGGTTATACAATATGATGGTTCGGACAAATGGCAAAAAATTCTAGCGCCGGGCGAGGAAATCGTTGTTCACGATACCGTTTACCACGGTCCTTTCCCGTTATCCCAACTGAAAAAATTTAATCTGACCCCCAGGATGGCCGCCATCCACGCGGAGCTGGGAAATACGCCGAAGACACAATCCCTGTTCGATATCACGCAAAATAAACCATTCTTTAGCGCTGAGTCGCTCGTCGATTACGATGGCGCCATCAGCTCCGACATCAGCCTGGTGCCGATTGAATATCAGGATAACGACCAGAAATTCTCTTTCAGCGGCGCGCATTTCCTGTGGAATTTTTCCAGCGATTTTCGCAGCCAGAAAGTCTCCGGTTCCGCCAGCAATCTCACGTCGGAAAAGAAAAATGCCTGGGGAGCTAAAGAGCAATTCACCATCAAAGATTTCGCCCTTGACGTCAATAATCATAAGGGCAAGTTTGATATCGGTATCGGCGACGGCAAATTTACCGCCAGGTCGCTGATCGTGGCCGTTGAGGGCGGCGACCCGCTTGTCATCAACAACGTTTCCATCCAAAGCTCGGTCGCGGAAGATGATAAAAATCTGTCGGGCAATACCACTATGGGCCTGGAGTCCTTAACCATCGGCGATCGTAATTTGGGATCCGGCAACCTTAACATCAATTTCTCGCAGTTTGATGGCCGGGGAACCAAGCAATTCGCAACCGATTATCAGAAAACGATGCAACAGTATTTACAGCACGCGGACAAGTCGGACATGCAGGCTTATCAGCATCAGGTGATAATGACGTTGCTGCAAAATTTGCCCAAGGTGTTGAAAGGCAATCCCAATATCTCCATCTCTCCGCTCAGTTGGAAAAACAGTAAAGGCGAAGCGCTCTTAACCTTGTCTCTGGATATGACCGACCCGCTGGAAAATGCCGCCAACGCCGCCGATCCGGCATCGACGGATGAAGAGAAAATTATTCGCCAGTCGGTCAAAAAGTTCGATGCTAAATTGAACGTGCCGTTACCGATGCTGGCGGAGTTTCTGCTTCAGCAGAGCAAACAATCCGATTCGGCCGAAGGGAAAGAAATGGCGCGAAAAATGGCGGCTCAACAGGCCGAACTGATCGCCAATATCAGCCAGGAGAATAAAGCGACCGTCACCCAAGATAATGCGATCGTCGGTTCCTTACAGTATGCCGATGGTCAGGTTGATTTGAATGGCGACAAAATATCACTGTCAGAGTTCATCGCGCCGTTTATCGGCATCGCCGATGAAGACGACGATGACGCCCAACCTTAAGAATAACCTGCCATAAATCAAGCCTCTTGTTACGATAAATACCCCTGTGGCGGCGATAGCGCCGGCACAGGCTATCTTCGTACGAATGTCTGTTGCCACTGAGAGAGCCGGTATGCAAAAGTTGAAAATATTCATGGAAGAACGCCAGACCGCCATCTACTTTATTACAGTGATTATGGCGGTATTGACGGCGCTGTCGATGCCGGGCACGGAAATGCTGGGCTCGGCGATCAACCCTGCGCTGGCGCTTATGCTGTTCGTTACTTTTTTACAGGTGCCGATTGCATCGCTAAGGCGTAGCTTTACTCAGATTCGCTTTCTTGCCGCCCTGCTCATTGCCAATTTCGTCATTATTCCTCTGTTTCTCGCTATCCTGGTTCCTTACTTGCCCGCCGAACCAATGATACGACTTGGCATTCTGCTGGTTCTGCTCGCGCCATGCATTGACTATGTCGTGACGTTCTCTCACCTTGGGCGTGCCGACGCGCCGCGCTTGCTGGCCGCCACGCCGGTGCTGTTAATCGTGCAGATGCTGGCATTACCCTTTTACCTTGGTCTGTTTTTGGGACGGAATGCATCCGAGCTGGTCCAGCTTGGGCCATTTGTCCACGCGTTCATTTGGCTTATCGCGCTACCTTTGCTGCTTGCCGGACTGGTGCAATGGGGATCGCGCCGTTGCACCAGGGTGGATAAGCTAACCGATACGCTCGATTTTCTTCCCGTCCCCGCCACTGCGCTGGTGTTATTTGTGGTGGTGGCTTCCGTCATTCCTCAGCTTAAGACCACCTGGACCACCGTTCTGACCGCCGTCCCGCTTTATCTACTGTTCGCCATTGTCGCTCCGGCTTCCGGATGGCTGATCGCTAAACTATTCGGTCTTGAGTCAGCCAGCGGCCGGGCCATCGCCTTTAGCGCCGGAACACGCAACTCGCTCGTCGTTTTACCCCTGGCACTGTCGATCCCAGGGGCGATCCCGTTGCTGCCGGCCATTATCGTGACCCAGACGCTGGTGGAACTGCTAAGCGAACTGGTTTATATCCGCATCATCCCCAAACTAAACGCGAACCTTGGGAAAGCGACGCAATGACTTTTTTGCGTAACAATTGGCAATTTACCGCCATTTGTTTTTATACTTCACCGCACTTGGCCGGCGATTGACCGGCTTACCTACACCACTATTTGCAAAGAGTACACCATGATTGATACGCGACTCCCACTGACGGATATTCATCGCCACCTTGATGGCAATATTCGTGCGCAGAGCATTTTGGAACTGGGTCGCCAGTTCAATATTTCGTTACCTGCCAATGACCTGGAGTCCCTTCGTCCTCATGTGCAAATCACCAAACACGAGCCGGACTTATTGAGTTTTTTGCAAAAGCTGGATTGGGGCGTCGCCGTGCTAGGTTCGTTGGATGCCTGCCGCCGTATCGCTTACGAGAACGTTGAAGACGCCGTCAACGCCGGGCTGGACTACGCGGAGCTGCGCTTTTCGCCTTACTACATGGCGATGAAACATCACCTTCCGATTGCCGGCGTGGTTGAAGCGGTGATCGACGGCGTGACCGCGGGCTGCCGCGATCATGACATCATGGTTCGACTGATCGGTATTCTGAGCCGCACCTTTGGCACCCAGGCGTGCCAGCAAGAGCTGGATGGCCTGCTGGCCCACCGCGACCGGATTGTGGCGCTGGATCTGGCGGGCGACGAGCTGGGCTATCCCGGCGATCTGTTCGCCTCGCACTTCAAACAGGCGCATGACGCCGGTTGGCACATTACCGTTCATGCCGGTGAAGCGGCGGGACCGGAAAGTATCTGGCAGGCTATTCATCAGCTAAAAGCCGAGCGTATAGGCCATGGCGTCGCCGCCATTATCGATACCGATTTGATGAACTACATGGCGGAAAACGGCATCGGCATCGAGTCCTGCCTAACCTCTAACCTGCAAACCAGCACGGTTAGCGAGCTGGAGCAGCATCCACTGGTCCATTTTCTGCATTACGGTATCCTCGCGACGATCAATACCGATGATCCCGCCGTTCAGGGCATCGAGATCGGACATGAATATGAAGTCGCAGCGCCGTTAGCCGGATTAACCGCCAGGGAAACCCGTCAGGCGCAGGAAAATGGATTGCGCATCGCATTTATCAGTGAGCAGGAAAAACAGGATTTACGTCAGAAGGTGCTGCGTAAACAGGGAATAATCTAATTAGGCTGCCTGACCGCAGTTGATTGAACCGCCACCGCCGGCCGTTAAACCAGGGCTTAACGGCAAAAGCCATCCCCGCACTCTGCCGCGGGGGTGGCCTGGCCTTTAGCGGGAAGACCGCTCGCCGGTCGACGCCTCGGCGCGTTTTAGCCGGTTGGCATAACGCTGCGCCAGCGCGGCGCACACCATCAGTTGGATCTGGTGGAAAATCATCAGCGGCAACACCATCGCCCCCACCGCCGATGCCGGAAACAGGACGCTGGCCATCGGGATGCCATTCGCCAGGCTTTTCTTCGAACCGCAAAAGACAATGGTAATTTCATCGGCGGTATTAAAGCCCAGTTTTCGCGCCATCAGCGTATTCACAATCAGCACAATGGTCAGCAGCACGATCGAACAGGCGACCACCGCCAACAAAGACCAGCCGTTGATCTGACCCCATATCCCCTCAACCACGGCCTCGCTAAAGGCGACATAGACCACCAGAAGAATGGATGACCGATCCGTGATATTAATGAGTTTGCGGTGCCGGTCGACCCATCCGGCAATCAGCGGTCGGGACAAATGGCCGATAACAAAGGGCACCATCAGCTGCAGGATAATCGAACCGATGGCATGCAGCGTATCCGTATGTCCTCCCTGGGTGTGCATCAACAAACCAACCAATATCGGAGACAGAAAGACGCCCAGGATACTGGAGGCCGACGCGCTACAGATGGCGGCCGCGACGTTGCCGCCGGCCATCGAGGTGTAGGCGATGGCCGACTGAACGGTAGCCGGCAAGGCGCACAAATAAAGGAAGCCGAGATAAAGCGCCGGCGTCAACACTACCGGCACCAGCAAACTCATGCCCACGCCCAGCAGCGGGAACAGGATAAATGTACTGGCGAATACCACCAGATGAAGCCGCCAGTGCCCCATCCCCGCCGTGATGGCCTCCCGGGACAGTTTGGCGCCATGCATAAAAAACAGCAGTGCGATGGCGGCTGTCGTCAGATACTCAAAAAAGACTTTAGCCGCGCCCTGACAAGGGAAAAACGATGCCGCCAACACCACACAAACCAATACCAGCAAAAACTTATCAATTCTCAACCGCTGTAGCCACGCCATATTCATACCTTATTACGACCTCTATCCTCACTACCTTTGAAGTTCTCCACGCGTTGTGGCCGCTATTTGAGATCCTCAGCACATCACTTGCCTTGTTTAAACAGCGCAGGCGATCCTAAGATCGCCTGCTTTAATCCACAGTAATATCTGCGTCTGAAATTGGCAACGCTAATTATTTTTCAGCGTCATCACTCTCTTCTGCTGATGAGAGGCCAGTCCCAGCACAATCAACTCCATCACCTGTATCGCCTGATGTACCGTCACCGGGTTTTCACCGTTGCCGGTCAACGCATCGCGGATGGCGGAATAGTATGCGGGATAGTCGCCGGGGATGGTCGACACGCGCTGCTCGGCCGCGACGCCATCGCGGTACAGCGTCAATACGCCATCCTGGTTGTCTTGCCCCCAGCTTTCCAGCGGCGGGCGTTCGCCGTTCTTCAACCGATCTTCCTGCTTATCCAGACCGTATTTTACAAAGCTGCCGCGCGAGCCATGAACAATGTAACGGGCGGATGGCGCGACCACCAGCATACTGGCATGCAACACGACCCGGCGTTGAGGATAGATCAATACGGCATGAAAATAATCGGTCGCCTTACTGCCGGGCCTTAGCTGCGCCAGGTCGACCTGAATAGCCACCGGCAAGCCAAAAAGCTGCAAAGCCTGATCCAGTAAATGCGGCCCCAAATCATACCAGATGCCGCTGCCTTCGCTGCCGTCTTCTCGCCAGCGCTGGCGAATTTCCGGCCGATAGCGATCAAAATGGGATTCCATATAAACCACATCGCCTAATACACCGGTATGAAATACCTGTTTCAGCGTCAGGAAATCGCTGTCCCAGCGGCGATTATGAAATACGGAAAGCAGTTTCCCCTGATGTTCCGCCAGTAAATTCAATTCATGTGCTTGTGACAACGTCACGGTAAAGGGTTTATCCACCACCACATGCTTACCTGCGGCCAGCGCCTGTTTCGCCAATGGGAAATGGGTGTCGTTCGGCGTTGGAATAACGATAAGGTCGATATCTTTATCGTTAAATAACGTATGGGGATCGCTCACTACCCGGACGTTGGCCCAATCGGCATGGACTTTATCGGCGCTACTACTGGAAACCGCGGTCAGCTCCATGCCAGCCGTTCCGGCAATTAGCGGGGCATGAAATGTTTTACTGGCATAACCGTATCCCAGTAACCCAACACGAATTACGTCACTCATCAAGACTCCCCTTCGCATTAACGTGGTTTTATTTCCATCCCAGTATATACCCAATAGATTCAGAGGAATCACGTTATCTTGATGACATGTCCGCCGTGGGATGAATATCAATGGCGCCGGCGGTGGCATCCCACCTTGATGACGCTTTTTCCGCTGCGGCGGGATAGTTGATTTCACTGCGTCGGCGGCGAAAATCACTCGGACTGACCCCTACGCGTTTACGAAACACGCGCGAGAAATAGAGCTGATCGTCGTAGCCGACCACCCTGCCGATATTAGCAATGGACGTTTGCGTGGTTTGCAGCAGCAGCTTGGCGCGGATCACCCGCTGATCCTCGCGCCAGCGTAAAATATTAATCCCCACCTGATCACGAAACAGATGCGCCAGCCGCGATGGAGACAGGCACACGTGCCGGGCGACCTCGTCGATGCGCAGTTCGCCGGCCAGATTGGCGGTGATAAACTGACAGGCTTCAATCACCCGCGGATCCATGATTTTTTGCGGACTCTGCGGGTCCTCCTCCATCGCTCTGAGCAGCAGGCGTTCCAGCAGGTTCATGCCCAGCTCTTCCGAAAAACGCCGCCCGGACCCCTGCGTCTGTTCGATATTGGCGAACAGACGGTCAAACTCCAGCAGCAGCGAATTATTCGGCAGACTCAGACGGCCCACGCCGCAACGACGGGTATGCCATTCCAGCCAGTCCGCCCAGTACCCCCGCGGACGGAAATAGACCCAGCGGTGATACCAGCAATCGCTGTCCGGCGCACGGCCGTACAAGTGTCTGGATTTAGGCGGGAACAGCAGTAAATCGCCCGGACGGCAATAAAAGGCGTCGGCGCCGTCAAATACCTGCCCTTGTCCTTTGATGGTGAGATTGATGATGTAGCCTTTCATGCCGTCCGGACGATCGATAAAGAAATCGAGCGGTCCGTTCGCCAGGATCGGCGTTAATCCGGCGACCAGGTAGGCGTTAAACGCATAGCCAGGCAGCAGCGGATTAGACTGAGATTCATGCGCCACACGATGATACATCGGCCCTCCGGGACACCAGGTGTAATAACGCAACAAAGGTTTTATCAGGCTTGCCGCCCGCCGACGCGGCCTATATCCCTTTCTTCGCCAGCTGTTTGTAGCGGTCAAAAATCACTGCGGCCAGCAGAATCAGACCGCGCACCACGTACTGAGAGAACGGCGAAATATTCAGCAGATTCATCGCATTTTCCACCGTGCCCAGAATCAGCACCCCGGCGACGACATAGGAGATCTTGCCGATGCCGCCTTTCAATGACACTCCGCCGAGCACGCAGGCGGAAATCACAATCAGCTCATAACCGATTGAGGTCATCGGCTGGCCGCTGGTCATACGCGATGCCAGAATGATGCCCGCCGCGGCGGATACCAGACCGGAGAGCGCGAAAATGATGATTTTGGTGCGAACCACCGGCACGCCGGCCAGACGCGCCGCTTCTTCGTTTCCGCCTATCGCCAGCGTATTACGGCCGAATGTGGTTTTATTCAGCAGTAAGCCGAACAGGATCATACATATCACGGTGATCCAGATGGGCGCCGGCAGTCCCAGCCAGTTAGCGTAACCCAGCGCAAAAAAGCGTTCGTCCTCAATGCCCACCGCTTTACCATCGGAGATGATGTAAGCCAGGCCGCGGGCGATCTGCATCGTCGCCAGCGTGGTGATCAGCGCGTTAATCTTCAATCTGGCAATAATGAAACCGTTGATTAAACCGAAGGCGACGCCCAGCAGCAGGCCGGCGCCGACGCCGATCCATAGACTCTGGCTGATATTGATCACCACCGCCGTGGTCACCCCGGCGCAGGCGATAATCGACGCGACCGAGAGGTCAAAATCCCCGGAAGCCAGGCAAAACAACATGCCGCAGGCCACCATGCCTGACATGGATATCGCCAGACCCAACCCTTTCATATTGATAAAACTGGAAAAATTCGGAACAACGATCACGCACCCCAGGAACAAGACCGCAAACACCACCAGCATGCCGTAGTTATCCCAAATACGGGCAACGCTCATCCCGTTGCGTCTTTTTTCCGGACTTGCGGCGGCGACCGTTGAATCTGTTTTGCTTATTGGCATGGTTTTACTCCTTTGCGGTCAGGCAACCGCAGCGTCAATATCAGGGGTTCGTAACATCGCCAGACTCAGCACATTCTGCTCAGTGGCCTCATCATGCGAAAGTTCACCGGATATCGCGCCCTCGCGCATCACAATGATACGATCGGCCAGTCCCAGGACTTCCGGCAGGTCGCTGGATGCGAACAGGACGGCGATGCCTTGCTGCGCCAGCGTATAGATGACGTGATAAATTTCATGTTTGGCGCCGACGTCAATCCCGCGCGTGGGCTCATCCAGCAGGATGACCTTCATCTCTTCCGATAACCAGCGGCCGAGTATCGCCTTCTGCTGGTTGCCGCCGGAAAGATTCATCATCAGTTGTTCCATGCCGGGCGTTTTTATGTTCAACGACTGAATACGCTGTCGCGCATTCTCATCCTCCCATTGATTATTGATGATAAAGCCGGCTTTCAGGCTCTTGCGCCGCGCGCTGATATTGATGTTGTCGCGTACCGAATGCACGGCGATGATCCCTTCCGCCTTGCGATCTTCGGGACACAGCATGATGCCCTGGCGAATCGCATCAATCGGCGAACGGACAGTCAGCGGCCGACCATCCAGCAGCACTCGTCCGCCGGTGATGCGGGTTGCGCCGAATAACCCCTTCAGCAATTCACTGCGCCCGGCGCCCACCAGCCCGAATAACCCGACGATCTCGCCGGCCCGCACCTGCAGGGACACGCTGGACTTCACCCCCGGCGCTTTTATTTCCTGCAGGGTCAGCCGTTCTGCGCCGCTCGGCCGAGGCGCGTAGCCATAGATATCCCCCAGATTTCGACCCACCATCGCCTGCACCAGGGATTCATGATTCACCTGGCGCATATCGTCGAAGGTGCATACATAGCGGCCGTCCTTAAACACCGTGATGGCGTCGCTCAGGGCGAAAATTTCCTCCATCCGATGCGAAACGTACAAAATGACGCGCCCTTCGCCGCGCAGTTCGCGGATGACCCTGAATAACTGCTCAATTTCCCGCGCCGACAGCGAGCTGGTCGGCTCGTCGAATGCGATGATTTTAGCGTTGCGCGCCAGCGCCTTGGCGATTTCCACCATTTGCCACTGACCGATGGACAGATATTTGAGCGGCGTATCGGGGTCGATATCCAATCCGAGATGGTCGAGTTGCAATTGGCTTTCATAGCGCATCAGTGAATAATTGACTACGCCGTATCTGTGCGGAAACTGGCCGAGATAGATGTTCTCCGCCACCGTCATTTCCGGCACCAGATGCAACTCCTGATAAATAATGGCGACGCCTTGATCCAACGCATCCATCGTATTGCTGAACCGAGCCGGCTTACCCTGAATATGAATTTCTCCGCTTGAAGGTAAATAGTTACCGCTCAGGATCTTCAATAGCGTCGATTTACCCGCGCCGTTTTCCCCCATCAGCGCATGGATCTGCCCGGCGCGGCAGGAAAAACTGATGTCCTCCAGCGCCTTCACGCCGGGAAAGACTTTTCCGATGCCATGAAATGATAAGTAGGGTGACTGTGTTGCCATGTCCATTTCCTCATGGTTAAAACGGTTGTTGCCGAAACGTCGGAGCCTGTCCGACGATTTACGCCGCCATCCATGCGCCGTGCTCACCGCGGCAGGGACGGCGGCGCGCTCCGGCATCGTTGTTCATACCCGCATCACATCAGCCCTTTTTTCTCCAGTTCAACCTTGAAGTTATCGCGCGTTATCAACACCACGTCGGTGACTTCGGTAAATTTTTCCGGCTCCACGCCTTTGGTGATCCAGTCATTCAGCATCTGTATGCTCTTATAGCCGTGGATATCCGGGCTTGGCAGCAGCGAGCCATAGAAGCCCGTCGCCTGCGCCTTCGACAGCTCGCTCACCGCATCCACGCCATTGATGCCGATGCCGATCACGTTGGCGGCGTTAAACCCCTGGCCTTCGGAAGCGCGCACGCCCCCCAGCACGGTGTTATCGTTCATGCCGACAATCAGCCAGTTCTTCACCTGCGGGTGCTGAACCAACATCGAGTTGGCGGCGTCAAACGCCCCCGGTATATCGTTGGACTTGGTTGGCACCTGGTAAATCTGTTTCTCCGGCAGGCCGGCGGCTTTCAACGCCGCCATCGATCCGGAGGTACGGCGTCTGGCGGTATCAAGCTCATTGGAGGTAATCGCCATCACCGCGGTTTCATCCAGTTTCCAGCCGCGTTTGTTCATTTCTTTCCACAGCTCCTGCCCCTGGCGCTCGCCGATTTTGGTCGCCGCCATCATCACCAGCGGCACCGACGTCATCGGCTCGCCTCTGGCGTTGACGAACTGATCGTCCACCGCGATGACTTTCAGATCATAGCTGCGCGCTTTAGCCACAATGGCCGCCCCCAGCTTGGGATCGGGCGTACAGATAACGAACCCCTTTGCGCCGCTGGCGGCCAGGCTATCAATGGCATTCAGCGTTTTTTCGCCATCCGGCACGGCGATTTTGATAACCTCGAAACCGAGATCTTTTCCCGCCTGATCGGCGAACTTCCATTCCGTCTGAAACCAGGGTTCTTCGGGTTGCTTAACCAAAAAACCCAGCTTGAGCGTTTCGGCGACAGCCGATTGTGACATAACGGCGGCCAGCCCAATCGTTACCAGCGCCTTAGTGAATTTATGCATGATGTTCTCCGGTATATTTAGCGTGTTACACGCCGACGGTTCTGAAACGTGTAAGCGTTTCCAGAAGTGCATTTCCGGTCTGGATAAAGAAAAAACACCCTATTGATGCAATTCCCTTACTCCGCAGCATTCAGACGCCCTACTTTTTAGCCGTTATTTTCCACCGGGAGATAGAGCGTTATCACATCCCGAAACAATGACAGGTTTGTACATATATATAGCGAATTTAACCTGCCATTAACTTTTGACGAACATCACAGAATGATCGCTGGCGGCAGAAAAATGCATACTTCCAGCTAACGCTTCCTCACGCTCGGGTCTGTCTCTGTTTATCGTTAGCGCACCATCGACGGGACGACAGGAGCAAGCAATGAGTGCGATTACGATTGGCCTTGATTTCGGCAGTGATTCGGTCCGCGCGTTGGCCGTGGACTGTCAGACCGGGCAGGAATTGGCCACGGACGTGGTTTATTACCCCCGTTGGCGTGAAGGCAAATATTGCCGTCCGGCCGACAATCAGTTCCGTCATCATCCTTTGGATTATATTGAATCACTGGAACAGGCCATTCGCGCCGCCGTCGGCCAACTGAGCGAAACGCAGCGTCGGCGGATCGTCGGCATCGGCGTCGACGCAACCGGATCCACGCCGGCGCCCATTGACGCGCAGGGCAATATTCTGGCGCTGCGCCCTGAATTCGCCGATAACCCCAACGCCATGTTTGTACTGTGGAAAGATCACACGGCAATAGACGAAGCGGAAGCGATCAACGTCCAGTGCCGCGGCGGCCAGTTCCCTGATTACACGCGTTACATCGGCGGCGTCTACTCCTCGGAGTGGTTCTGGGCAAAAATACTTCACGTCTCGCGCGCCGACGTTGCGGTGCGTAAGGCCGCCGTCTCCTGGATCGAGCTCTGCGACTGGGTGCCCGCTCTGCTTTCCGGCGCCACCGAGCCCGAGCGCATCAAACGCGGACGTTGCAGCGCCGGACATAAATCGCTCTGGCACCCTGACTGGGGCGGCATGCCGTCGCGCGCATTTCTGCACGCGCTCGATCCCGTTCTGAGCGAAAACCTGCAATATCCGCTATTCACCGAAACCTGGACCGCCGAACAGCCGGTCGGCGTGCTTAGCGTCGAATGGGCCAGGCGGCTCGGACTGCCGCAAACCGTCACCATCGCCGGCGGCGCGTTTGACTGCCACGTCGGTACCGTCGGCGCCGGCGCGCAGCCGCATACGCTGGTCAAGGTGATTGGCACCTCAACCTGCGACATTCTGATCGCCGAGGAACAACGCATCGGCGATCGAACGATCGCGGGGATCTGCGGCCAGGTGGCCGGCAGCGTGGTGCCCGGCTATATCGGGCTGGAAGCGGGACAATCCGCCTTTGGCGATATGTACGCCTGGTTTGGCCGACTGCTGGGGTGGTCATTACGGCTGGCCGCCGGCGATCACCCGCAAATCGAGACGCAATTGGAGACGACGCAGGCGCGGCTGCTGGAACAGCTGACGCAGGCCTGGACGGAAAACCCGACGCTGGATCATCTGCCCGTAGTGCTCGACTGGTTTAACGGGCGCAGAACCCCTTTCGCCAACCAACGGTTAAAAGGGGTAATAGCCGACCTCAATCTGGGCACCGATGCGCCCACGCTGTTCGGCGGATTTATCGCCGCCACCGCCTTCGGCGCACGCGCCATCATGGAGTGTTTTGAAAGTCAGGGCGTGCCGGTCGAGAACATTCTGGCCCTCGGCGGTATCGCGCGGAAGTCGCCCACCATCATGCAAGTTTGCGCCGATGTGATGAATCGTCCGCTGCAAATCGTCGCTTCCGATCAGTGCTGCGCGCTAGGGGCCGCCATCTTCGCCGCCGTCGCCGCCGGCATTCACGCCGACATTCCACGCGCACAGCGGCATATGTCCAGCGGTGTTGAGCGAACGTTAACGCCGGATAGCCGGCGCGTCGCACTGTATCAACCACTTTACCAACGTTATCAGCTGTGGTGCCGCATCGCCGAACCGGCATACGGCGCGACGCGCCAGGCACAGGTCTGATCGTCGGTTAATTACTTTTTCCCCGTTGGGAATAACAGGAGTCATCATGGATCATTTTAAGCAGCTTGAAGTCTGGTTCGTTATTGGCAGCCAGCACCTATACGGGCCGGAAACCTTACGCCAGGTAAAAGAGAATGCGGAAACGGTGGTCGCCGGCCTGAACCGCGACGCCGCGCTGCCGATAAGGCTGGTGCTTAAACCGCTGGTGAAAACGCCGGACGAAATTCTCTCGTTGTGTCGGGACGCCAACTATCAGGATAACTGCGTCGGTCTGTTAACCTGGCTGCATACTTTTTCGCCGGCCAAGATGTGGATCGGCGGACTCCGCGTACTGAACAAACCGCTGCTGCAATTTCATACTCAATTCAATGCGGAAATTCCCTGGGATACCATGGATATGGACTTTATGAATCTGAACCAGACGGCGCACGGCGGCCGCGAGTTCGGATTCATTGGCGCACGGATGCGCCAGTCGCATCAAGTCGTCGTCGGCCACTGGCAGGATGAATACGCTCATCAACGCATCGCCAAATGGATGCGGGTCGCGGCGGCGCTTCAGGAAAGCAAGCAGCTGAAGCTGGCGCGTTTCGGCGACAATATGCGCGAAGTGGCGGTAACGGAAGGCGATAAGGTCGGCGCGCAGATTCAGTTCGGCTATTCGGTCAGCGCCTGGGGATTGGGCGATTTAACCAGCGTGGTGGATGCCGTCGCCAAAGGCGATAGAGACGCGCTGATTGAAGAGTATGAAGCCAGCTATCGGTTAACCGACGCGGTAAAACTTAACGGGCCTAACCGTCAGAATCTGCTGGATGCGGCGCAAATCGAACTGGGTTTAAAACGTTTCCTGCAGCAAGGCGGCTACAAGGCCTTTACCACCGATTTTGAAAATCTGTACGGACTGAAGCAGCTGCCGGGGCTAGCCGTTCAGCGTTTAATGCAGCAAGGTTACGGTTTCGGCGGCGAGGGCGACTGGAAAACGGCGGCGCTGCTGCGCATCATGAAAGTGATGGCCAGCGGATTGCCGGGCGGTACGTCATTTATGGAAGATTATACCTACCATTTCGAACGCCATAACGATTTGGTGGTCGGCTCACATATGCTGGAGGTCTGCCCCAGCATCGCCAAAGAGACCAAACCCATTCTTGACGCCCAACATCTGGGGATCGGCGGTAAGGCCGATCCTGCGCGACTGATTTTTTCCACGCCGCCCGGCCTCGCGCTCAATGCCAGCATAATCGACATGGGCGAGCGTTTTCGCATGTTGGTTAACGTGGTAGACACCGTTGAACAACCGCGCCCGTTGCCAAAGCTGCCGGTGGCGCGCGCCATCTGGAAAGCGCAGCCGTCTCTGGCTGTGGCCGCGGAAGCCTGGATTCTGGCGGGCGGAGCGCATCACACGGTATTCAGCCAGGCGTTGGATCTCGACTACCTGCGTCTGTATGCCGAGATGCAGAATATTGAACTGCTGGTGATAGACAACGATACCCGTCTCCCGGCATTCAGGGACGCGCTGCGCTGGAACGAGGTGTATTACAAGCTGTTTTAGGCGCTGAAGGGTACGGGCTATGCCGCAGGGATGGGGCATAGCGTGAAGGAAAAACGGCAAAGCGCTGCCATGTGCAGTACGCCTGCTTCATCAATAGCCGATTGCGCCGTAAGCGCGCGCCATCAATAATCACCGACATTTTCAGCCGGTTATCCGCGTTTTTTTCTACTTAAATTTCTATTTCTTTTATGATTATCCTATAGACAGCGCCTATCTCTTGCATATACTTAATCACCCCAACAACATAACTATTAGCGCATTAATTATGACAGCGTATGACTACTTGCTTAAGTTTAGGAAGGTCAGTACTACGGAAAGTCTGGAAAAACTCTTCGACCATCTCAACTACTCCCTGACTGACAACCAAGAAATAATCAATATGTACCGGGCCGCGGATCATCGTCGGGCGGAGTTGGCCTCAGGCGGAAAGCTGTTTGATTTGGGCTGCGTGCCTAAATCGGTATGGCACTATGTGATATAAATCCGCACGCTGGTCATGCAGTACGACAGAGAATAATTATGCATATTCACCGGTTTCACTTTGTGAGTTTATGACGGTTCCGTTCTCTTATATGGGTAAATATCCCCTATTCATTCAGGTTTTACCCATATCCTTACTTTAGGTGTGTTGTCGAAAGCCTGACAATACCTGATAATGTGCGGGTTTTGTTTTTTAGGCAGAGTAATGACCGAATTCGCACTTTTATTTGTTAGCGCCCTTCTGGTGAACAATTTCGTTCTGGTGAAATTCCTGGGGCTATGTCCGTTCATGGGCGTATCCAAACGCCTGGAGACGGCTATTGGCATGGGTCTGGCCACGACATTCGTGATGACGTTAGGCTCAATGTTCTCCTGGATAGTCAACGCGTTCATCCTGGAACCGCTCAATATCGTTTATCTACGAACCATGGCGTTCATTCTGGTATTGGCCGTCGTCGTCCAGTTTTCCGAACTGGTGGTGCGAAAAACCAGCCCCGAGCTTTACCGCTTGCTGGGAATATTTCTGCCGTTGATCACCACCAACTGCGCTGTATTAGGGGTTGTGCTGCTCAATGTCAACATGTCCCATGGTTTTCTCCAATCCACCCTTTACGGTTTTGCCGCCGCCGCCGGCTTTTCGCTGGTGATGGTGCTGTTTGCCGCCATCCGCGAACGCCTCGCGGTCTCCGACGTACCCGCGCCCTTTCGCGGTTCGTCGATTGCGCTGATTACCGCCGGGCTGATGTCGCTGGCCTTCATGGGCTTTACCGGCTTGGTGAAATTCTAATGACGGCTATTTGGATCGCCATCGCGGCCCTCAGTTTACTCGCCCTGTTCTTTGGCCTCATTCTGGGCTACGCATCGCGTCGTTTTCAGGTAGAGGGGGACGACGCCGTCGAGCAGGTCGAGGCGATGCTGCCGCAAAGCCAGTGCGGCCAGTGCGGTTACCCTGGCTGCCGCCCCTATGCTGAAGCTATCACGCTGAATGGCGAAAAAATTAACAAGTGCGTGCCCGGCGGCGAAGCGATGATGATAAAGCTGGCCGAGCGGCTGAGCATCGAACCGCAGCCGCTCGACGGCGATGAAGCCGTATCGAAGCCGGAGCGAAAAGTGGCCTGGATCGACGAGGCCAATTGCATCGGCTGTACCAAGTGTATTCAGTCTTGCCCGGTCGACGCCATCGTCGGCAGCACCAAAACCCTACACACGGTAGTCAGCGATCTCTGCACCGGCTGCGATCTCTGCGTCGCTCCCTGCCCCACGGATTGCATTGAACTGCGCCCCGTCGCCCCGTCGCCCGAAAACTGGAAATGGGACCTCGATACCATTCCGGTTCGCGTCATTCAAGAAGAACGCCATGCTTAATTTATTCACCCTGTTAAAAAATCGCCTGGCGTCGCCGGCGACCGCCGGAGGGGAAACGAGCAAAACGCCGGTTATCGACAAAGCGCGGATCTGGGATTTTAACGGCGGCATTCACCCGCCGGAAATGAAAACCCAATCCAGCCAGATTCCACTGCGCACTCCGCCGTTGCCGGAACAGTTCATTATCCCGCTCAAACAGCATCTTGGTCCGGAAGGCGAACTGTGCGTGCAGGTTGGCGACAGGGTGCTGCGCGGCGAGCCGCTAACCAGAGGAAAAGGCCGGACCTTACCGGTCCATGCGCCGACATCCGGCACCATCAGCGCCATCCGTCAGCATACAACGGCGCACCCTTCGGCACTGCCGGAATTAAGCGTAGTTATCACCGCCGATGGCGAAGATCGCTGGTGTGAACGCAAAACGTTCAGCGATTACCGGACACAGCCGACGGATACCCTGCTTGCCCATCTGCAGCAGGCGGGTATCGCCGGACTGGGCGGCGCCGGCTTTCCAACCGCCGCCAAGCTGCAAGGCGGTCTGCGCGGCATCGAAACGCTGATTGTCAACGCCGCCGAGTGTGAGCCCTATATCACCGCGGACGATCGTTTGATGCAGGAACATGCGGATGAAATTGTCCAGGGCATCGATATTATCGCGCATCTGCTACAGCCGCAGCGCATTATGATCGGCATTGAGGATAATAAACCCGAGGCCATTGCCGCGCTGCGTCGGGCCCTGCCCGTTGATTCGGCTATCCAGCTACGGGTTATTCCAACCAAATATCCATCCGGCGGCGCCAAGCAGCTCACCAAGATACTGACGGGCAAGGAAGTTCCCTTCGGCAAACACTCCGCCGCCATCGGCGTGCTGATGCAGAACGTCGGCACCGCCTTCGCCATTAAACGCGCCATCATTAATGGCGAACCGCTGACCGAGCGCGTCGTCACGCTGACGGGCGAAGCCTTGCGACAGCCGGGCAATGTCTGGGCCAGACTGGGGACGCCCGTCCGTCATTTACTGAAACATGCCGGATTCCATATCAGCCAACAGCCGATGGTTATTATGGGCGGCCCGCTAATGGGCTTTACGCTGCCGTCGCTGGATGTCCCTATCGTCAAAATCAGTAACTGTATTCTGGCGCCCTCGCATGCGGAGATAGCGCCGGTCGCCGAAGAACAAGCCTGCATTCGTTGCAGTAAGTGTGCCGATGCCTGTCCCGCAGGACTGCTGCCGCAGCAATTATATTGGTTCAGCCGAGGTCGGGAACATGAAAAAGCGCGCGACCATCATCTGTCCGACTGCATAGAATGCGGCGCGTGCGCCTATGTCTGCCCCAGCAATATCCCTCTGGTGCAATATTACCGGCAGGAGAAAGCGGAAATTCGCGCCATTGATGAAGAGGCTCAGCGCTCCGCACAAGCCAAGCTGCGTTTTGAGGCCAAAAAAGCGCGCCTTGCGCGTGAAAAACAGGCGCGGGAACAGCGCCATAAACAGGCGGCGGCCGGCGTCTCAGACCGCGATAAGCAAGCGGTACAAGCGGCGTTGGCACGGGTGAAAAAGACAAAATCATCCTCCATTATCGAGGTCGCCCCCGGCCGACAACCGGATAACAGCGCCGCTATCGCCGCTCGCGCCGCACGTAAGGCTCAGGCGCGAGCCAACCAGCCGGTTTCGGCTGAAAATAATGCGTTGCATGATGCCGATCCGCGCAAGGCCGCCGTCGCCGAGGCTATCGCGCGGGTGAAGGCCCGCAAAGCCGCGCAGCAGGCCGCCGCCAACAGCGATTCAGCGCCTGATGCGGCGGCGCACACGCCCGCACCATCGCTGGACGAACCCGTCGATCCGCGCAAGGCCGCCGTCGCCGAGGCTATCGCGCGGGTGAAGGCCCGCAAAGCCGCGCAAGCGTTATTGAAGTCTCAAGAGGAATAAATGGCTTTCAAGATTGCAAGTTCACCCTATACCCATAATCAGCAGCGTACTCAGCGCATGATGTTGCTGGTGATCCTCGCCGTTATCCCCGGCATGCTGGCGCAATATTATTTCTTTGGCTACGGTAATCTGGTTCAGGTCTTCCTCGCTGCGGCTAGCGCCACGGCAGCTGAATCAGTGACATTGTCACTTAGAAAGTTCAATATCAAAGCCAATCTGGCTGACAACTCGGCGCTACTCACCGGCATTCTGCTCGGCATCAGTCTTCCCCCGCTGGCGCCCTGGTGGATGGCGGTGATGGGCGCCGCGTTTGCCATCGTGATGGCGAAACAGCTCTATGGCGGCCTGGGACAAAATCCGTTTAACCCGGCCATGATCGGCTATGTGGTCTTGCTGATCTCGTTTCCGGTTCAGATGACCAGTTGGCTGCCGCCAACCCCACTGCAAAGTCTGCCGATCGGCTTTTACGACACGCTGAACACCATTTTTACCGGATATACGCCGTCGGGACACTCGGTGCCGCAATTGATGCAAACCATTGACGGCATCAGTCAGGCGACGCCGCTGGACACCTTTAAAACGGCGCTTCGCGCCGGTCAACAGCCAGAGCAAATCCTGCAACTGCCGTTATTTTCCGGCGCGCTGGCAGGCATCGGCTGGCAATGGGTGAATATTGGCTTTTTGGCCGGCGGGCTATTTCTGTTGCAGCAGCGTGCTATCCGTTGGCATATTCCCGTCAGTTTCCTGCTTACCTTGATGCTGTGCGCCGCATTGGCCTGGGCAATAGCGCCGGAAAGATATGCGCCGCCGCTGTTGCATCTGTTCTCCGGCGCGACCATGCTGGGCGCATTCTTCATCGCCACCGACCCGGTCACCGCCTCGACCACCAATCGCGGCCGTCTGATTTTTGGCGCGCTAATCGGCCTTTTAGTCTGGCTAATCAGGACCTACGGCGGTTATCCCGACGGCGTTGCCTTTGCGGTATTGCTGGCGAATATTACCGTCCCGCTGATTGATTATTACACCAAGCCTCGCGCTTACGGCCATCATCGCTAAGGAGCCGCCATGTTAGCTACAATGCGCCGCCACGCGACAACGTTGGCGCTTTTCGCCGCCGGCACCACCGCCTTGACGGCGGTGGTCAACAGCTTAACGGCGCCAACCATTGCCCATCAGGCTGCGCTGGAGCAAAAAAAACTGCTGGATCAGGTTATTCCGGCGGACAGATATGACAATGATTTACTGCAAGAGTGTTACGCCGTCACTAATACGCTATTGGGTTCGTCATCCGCCCACCGGGTGTTTGTTGCCCGCAAAGACGGCGAACCGGTGGCGGCGGCCGTGGAAAGTACCGCGCCAGACGGCTATTCAGGCGCCATCAAGCTGCTGATTGGCGCGGATTTCACGGGTAATGTGCTGGGTGTCCGCGTCACCGAACATCACGAGACGCCGGGATTAGGCGATAAAATCGATGTACGGATATCAGATTGGATCACGCGCTTTAGCGGACAGCGCGTACAGCACAGCGGCGACGCCCGTTGGGCGGTAAAAAAAGAAGGCGGCGGCTTCGATCAATTTACCGGGGCGACCATTACGCCACGGGCGGTCATCAATAGCATTAAACGCAGCGCCTTGTACCTGGAAACCCTGCCGCCCCAACTCTCTTCCCTGCCGGCCTGCGGAGACGCCAATGAGCGAAGCTAAACACCTTTTAGTCCAAGGATTGTGGAAAAACAATTCGGCGCTGGTACAGCTGCTCGGCCTTTGTCCACTGCTGGCGGTGTCGTCCACCGCGACCAATGCGCTGGGGCTCGGGCTGGCTACCACGCTGGTGCTGGTGCTCACCAATGCCTCGGTTTCGGCGCTACGGCGCTGGGTCTCGGCGGAAATCCGGATTCCCATTTATATCATGCTGATCGCCTCCGTCGTCAGTACGGTGCAAATGTTGATCAACGCTTACGCTTATGGCCTATACCAGTCGCTGGGCATTTTCATCCCGCTGATCACCACCAACTGTATCGTTATCGGCCGCGCGGAAGCCTATGCGTCTAAAAATCCGATAGGCCTTTCCGCGCTGGACGGATTGGCGATGGGACTGGGCGCCACCAGCGCGCTGTTTGTTCTGGGCGCGCTGCGCGAAGTGGTGGGCAACGGCACCCTGTTCGACGGCGCCGATTTGTTGTTGGGCGACTGGGCCAAAGCGCTACGCATCGAGGTCATTCATCTGGATTCTCCGTTCCTGCTCGCCATGCTGCCCCCCGGCGCTTTTATCGGGTTGGGCCTGATGCTGGCGGCAAAATATCTGATTGATGAAAAGATGAAGCAACGCCAGGCCAGGATTGCCAAAGGCGTCAAGTCCTCGCCCGCGAACCTGTCTGAGGAAAGATGATGAATAAACAAAAACGGATTGAAATACTAAGCAGACTACGCGCCAACGATCCTCACCCGACTACCGAGCTGAGGTACAGCACGCCGTTTGAACTGCTGATCGCCGTTTTGCTTTCCGCCCAGGCGACCGACGTCAGCGTAAATAAAGCAACCGCCAAACTCTACCCCGTCGCCAACACGCCGGAAGCGATGCTGGAGCTGGGCGTCGAAGGGATAAAAAGCCACATCAAAACTATCGGCCTGTTTAACAGCAAGGCCGAAAACGTGATGAAAACCTGTCGCATTCTGGTTGAAAAGCATCAAAGCCAGGTACCCGAAGACCGCGCCGCCCTGGAGGCATTGCCCGGCGTCGGTCGAAAAACCGCAAACGTAGTGCTCAATACCGCCTTTGGCTGGCCGACCATCGCCGTCGATACGCATATTTTTCGCGTCTGTAATCGCACCGCCTTCGCGCCGGGAAAAAATGTCGAACAGGTCGAGGAAAAGCTGCTTAAGGTGGTGCCGGCCGAGTTTAAGGTCGATTGCCATCACTGGCTGATACTGCACGGCAGATATACCTGTATCGCCCGTAAACCCCGCTGCGGTTCCTGCCTGATTGAAGATCTGTGCGAATACAAAGAGAAGGTATACGCGTAAACATCGGGCGATCAGCGGCTATCTGATGCCGCTGTTTCCGCCTCAGGGTTCGAAAAAAAACGAAGTTTCGCCTGTCATTTTACCGGTAAGGTAATGTCTTTAAACATGGCTTCAATCTCTTCGTTAGAGCGCAGCGCCACGGCGGTATCCACTACGTCGCGCGTCAGATGCGGTGCAAAACGATGAATGAAGTCATACATATAGCTTCTCAGGAAGGTGCTGCGGCGAAAACCGATTTTGGTCGTGCTGTAGCTGAATATCTGGCTGACGTTGATTTTAACCAAATCGGTTTCTATTTGCGGATCCAGCGCCATATTGGCTATCACGCCGATCCCCAGTCCCAGCCGCACATAGGTTTTGATCACATCCGCATCGGTGGCGGTGAACACGATGCGCGGCGTCAGGCCGGCGCGGTTAAATGCGGTATCAAGCTCTGAGCGACCGGTAAAGCCGAAGGTGTAGGTCACTATCGGATAGGCCGCCAGTTCCTCAATGGAGATCTCCGTTTTGCACGCCAGGGGATGATCGGGTTTTACCACGACCGCACGATTCCAATGGTAGCAAGGCAGCATGATTAAATCGTCATACAGATGCAGCGCTTCCGTGGCGATAGCGAAATCGGCGGAACCTTTGGCCACCGCTTCGGCAATCTGCGTCGGCGAGCCCTGGTGCATGTGCAGAGAAACCCGGGGATAACGATCGATGAAGCCTTTAATCACATGGGGTAATGCATAGCGAGCCTGGGTATGCGTCGTGGCGACATACAGCGACCCCTTGTCGGGATAAGTATGCTCGCCGGCGACCGCCTTGATGGCATCGACTTTGGAAAGAACTTCACGCGCAATTCTGATGACTTCCTGTCCAGCAGGCGTCACCTGAGTCAAATGCTTTCCGCTGCGGGCAAAGATCTGAATGCCCAGCTCATCCTCTAACATTCTTACCTGTTTGCTGATCCCAGGCTGAGAGGTGTACAACCCTTCCGCGGTAGAAGAAACATTAAGGTTGTGATTAACAACTTCAACAATATAACGAAGCTGTTGCAGTTTCATAATTTATCCCATTTTCAATTGAATTATGCGCACGCCATCCAAAATGCTGACGATGTTCCATTTGCTGAAATTATTTTTACGCCTTAGTTATCTGGCGCATATTTTCATCAATTAATTTCATTTAATCATAAAAATAGTTTTTATATAACCACTATTGAATCATGCATAAGAAGAAACCGTGACTGACGGCAAAGGATAAAGGGTATATCAAAGGATGATTATCCTCCCGGGTAAATCGCCATCTCCTTATCCAGATCAAAAAAGCCAGCCTGAAAGGCTGGCTTATGAGCGGACAAACGCGCATCAGGTGAAATTATTTCTTTCCTTCCACCCATTTGCCGTCAACATAAAAGGCGGACCAACCGGTCGCTTTGCCCTCTTTTTCAGAAGAGACGTATTGCTGCTTCGTCTTACGGCTAAAGCGCACCATAGTCTTATTGCCGTCTTTATCGACAACCGGCGCCTCCGACAGATAACGCATTTTCTCCGGCAGACGGTCCTTGAAGCGCACCAGTTCCTCTACCAACGGCGCGCGGGTTTCACGCGATTTCGGGAACGTATTGGCCGCCAGGAAAATCCCCGCCGCGCCATCGCGCAGAACGAAATAGGCATCGGACTTTTCGCATGGCAATTCCGGCAAGGGAACCGGATCTTCCTTCGGCGGCGCGACTTCGCCATTGCGCAGAATTTTGCGCGTATTGCTGCACGCCTCATTGGTACAGGCCATATATTTACCAAAGCGGCCCATCTTCATGTGCATTTCCGAACCGCATTTTTCGCATTCGACTACCGGGCCGTCATAACCCTTGATGCGGAACTCGCCGTTTTCAATGTCGTAGCCATCGCAGGCGGGGTTGTTGCCGCACACGTGCAGTTTGCGTTGATTGTCGATCAGATAGCTGTCCATCGCCGTGCCGCATTTAGGACAACGACGGCGCGCACGCAACGCGTTGGTTTCCGCCTCATCCCCCTCCAGCACGTTCAGCACTTCGGCTTCAGGGATCAGGTTGATAGTGGTTTTGCAACGTTCTTTCGGCGGCAAGGCATAGCCGGAACAGCCGAGAAAGACCCCGGTGCTGGCGGTACGAATGCCCATTTTACGACCGCAGGTCGGGCAGTCTATGCTGGTCAGAATCATTTGATTAGGCCGCATTCCGCCTTTTTCAGGATCCTGCTCCGCAGTTTCCAACTGCTGGCTGAACTCGGCAAAGAACTCGTCCAGCACCGCTTTCCATTGCGCCTGATTGTTGGCTACCTGATCCAGACTGCTTTCCATCCGCGCGGTAAAATCGTAACTCATCAGCTCGCGGAAATTTTCTTCCAGACGATCGGTGACAATCTCACCCATTTTCTCGGCGTAGAAACGACGGTTCTCAACCCGCACATAGCCGCGATCCTGAATGGTCGAAATAATCGAAGCGTAGGTGGAAGGACGACCGATACCCCGCTTTTCCAGTTCTTTAACCAGTGAGGCGTCGCTATAGCGCGCAGGCGGCTTGGTGAAGTGCTGACTCGGCGACAATTTTTGCAGCGCAAGTGGTTCGCCTACGGCGACCGCCGGCAAGGTGCGATCCTCATCGTTTTTACGCAACGCCGGCATGACTCTGGTCCAGCCGTCAAAACGCAGAGTGCGTCCTTTTGCGCGAAGCTGATAATCAGCCGCCTTGACAATCAGCGTGGTGGAATCATATTTCGCCGGCGTCATCTGACAGGCGACAAACTGGCGCCAAATCAGTTGATACAGCTTCTGCGCATCCGTTTCCATATCCTTCAGATGGTCGGCAACCACTTTTACATCGGAAGGTCGAATGGCTTCGTGCGCTTCCTGCGAGTTTTCCTTGTTGCTGTAATGGTTCGCCGCATCAGGCAGATAATTTTTACCAAATTCCTTGCCGATATAATCGCGAACCATGCTCAATGCATCCTGGCTCAGGTTGGTCGAATCGGTACGCATATAGGTAATGTGTCCCGCTTCATACAACCGCTGCGCCATCATCATGGTCTTTTTCACGCCGAAGCCCAAACGGGTACTGGCCGCCTGTTGCAGCGTGGAGGTGATAAACGGCGCGCCGGGTTTGCTGCTGGTTGGCTTATCTTCCCGTTCCGCCACCGCATAGTCGGCCTTTTCCAACAGACTGACGGCGGCCTGCGACTGCGCTTTATTGACGGGTTTAAAGGGCTTGCCGAGGTAATGCGTGACCTGCATTTGCAACTGGGTATCGCTGTTCGCCAGTAAATCCGCGTGCAGTTCCCAATACTCTTCAGGCACAAAAGCTTTGATTTCACGTTCGCGGTCGACAATCAGACGCACCGCGACCGACTGTACTCGCCCGGCAGACAGACCGCGGGCAATTTTTTTCCACAGTAGCGGCGAAACCATGTAGCCCACGACCCGATCCATAAAACGACGAGCCTGCTGAGCATTAACGCGATCGATATTTAACTTGTCCGGTTTCTCAAACGCCTGCTGAATCGCGTTCTTGGTGATTTCATTAAATACGACCCGGCTGAAACGCTTGTCGTCGCCGCCGATAATTTCCCGCAGGTGCCAGGCGATGGCTTCCCCTTCGCGGTCAAGGTCGGTTGCGAGATAGATGTGGTCGGCATTTTCCGCCAGCGTTTTTAACTCGGAAACGACCTTCTCTTTACCAGGCAAAATCTCATAATTCGCTTTCCAGCCGTGGTAAGGATCGACGCCCATGCGGTTCACCAGCGCGGACTTCTCATCCTTTTTGACGGTTTTTTTCGCTTTGTCTTTGGTTGAGTCCGCGCTCTTCTTACTGGCTGAGCCACTGGTCGGCAAATCACGCACATGACCGACGCTGGATTTAACCACGTAGGCATTGCCTAAATACTTATTGATCGTTTTGGCTTTTGCCGGGGACTCAACAATAACGAGAGCTTTACCCATATGTACTATTACCTGCTGAATTCTTCTGAAAATCAGATATCTTTTGGGGGCATCCGCTGAAATACACCTGGGCGGATACTCGATTAATTGTGGATCACGGCGCAGTTCGCTCGTTCATTACGGCAGCGCGGCTCTACTCAAACATCATCCGTAATCCGCTCGTCCGGTCTGAATAGTAACGTCTTTATTCCAATACCAGATAAATACTTACTGCCACGACGTAAAGAATTAATTCCACTGACCGCGCAAAATCCCACACTCTACCTGATAAATAACGTCACGCAACCTAATTAGCATGGAAAAGCCGTTTTATCCACTCCGCAATGAATGCAGTATCGACCGGCAAGTGATTAAAACTTAGTACATTTGCGATAAAATATGGCGGAGAAGTACAATCATGGATAACAACATTGAGGTTATGGCGTACCATAACCTGCACACCAGCCTGATGTACGTAAAATCGCTTTGCGAAAATATTTTGGAGTATGCGACCCATGACCGATGAAATTCAGATGACCCAGGAAAGATCCCCCATCGACCGTAAAACCCTGCTCGAAGAAGCCAATACCATCATCCGCAATCACGGCGATTACCTGCATGGCATGGCGGCTGACGATGTTGAACAAAAAAACAATGTGCTGGTTTTCCGCGGCGAGTTTTTCCTTGATGACAACGGCTTGCCCACATTAAAAACCACCGCCGTGTTTAATATGTTCAAACACCTGGCACACCTGTTGTCGGAAAAATATTATCTGGTCGATTAAAGGTCATCGCCCGCGGTCGACGCGGGCGATGAAGATTATCGCCATGACGGCGGCGACATGGCAATGACCGGGGGGTAAAGAGGATTTATAGCGGATAGTTTCCCCGCTGCCACCAGCGCAGCATCAAGCGTTCAAGGGTATCGCCCGCGCTGCCGGTCAAACGTTCGATAGGCCGTTTACGGCGCGTATAGCGTATGCTGAATACCTCATGCTTGGCGATCTCGGCAATCAGCAGATCGTCGCTGGTGCCGACCTCATCAACCAATCCCATGGCTTTCGCCTGACTGCCGAACCAGTGCTCGCCGGTTGCCACTGCATCAATATCCAGCGCCGGTCGCATCTGGTGAACAAAGGCTTTAAACAAATCGTGCGTCACATTCAGCTCTTCGCGGAATTTCTCGCGCCCCTGTTCGGTATTTTCGCCGAACAGCGTCAACGTGCGCTTAAACTCCCCGGCGGTATGCAACTCGACGTCGATATCCTTGTTCTTCAGCAAACGATTGAAGTTGGGGATCTGCGCCACTACGCCGATAGAGCCGACGATCGCAAACGGCGCGGCGACGATACGGTCGGCGACGCAGGCCATCATATATCCGCCGCTGGCGGCCACTTTATCGACCGCCACGGTCAGTTTGATGCCGTTCTGCCGCAGGCGCTGTAGCTGAGAAGCGGCCAGACCGTACCCATGCACCACACCGCCGGGACTCTCCAGACGCAGCAGCACTTCATCCTCTGGCTTGGCTACCGCGAGCACCGCCGAGACCTCCTCACGCAGCGAACTCACCTCGCCGGCGTCCATACTGCCGTTGAAATCCAGTACATACAGGCGGGATTTAGGCGGCGTCGCTTCCCCACGTTTGGCGCGCAGCTTTTCCTGCTTGTTTTTGGCTTTTTCTTTCTTTTTTTCTTCCTTGGACCACAGCTTGCGTTCTGCGTCATTCATATACGCCATCTGCATATTCTGCTGCATATCGCGATACTGTTCTCCCAGATTATCGACCTGCAATTCCCCTTTACGCTGACGTTTGCGCTGCGCAATGCCAAAGACTAAAACCACTAGCGCACCAATAGAGATAACGATGGTGAGTGCTTTAGCCAGGAATAAACCATACTGAAAAAGTAATTCCACAAATACCGCCCTCATTAGCTGAGTTTTTAAAATATCATGCTGATTATACTGACTAACGCTGAGATCAGCATCGTAAGCGAAACCTTTAACCTAACTGATGACATCCAGGATGGCGATGTTATTCGTTTCGGCTTCGCGCTTTCTGCTGCTTTTTAGCTCATACGCGACAACAAATGGCTGCAGTCTCATTGAAAACCGCCTCTGTTTAAGGCATAAATCCCTCATCTTCACCCTATTGAATGCTTTTTCAAACCGATACTGACATCAGTATTCTCGTAGGCATTCGATACGCCAGCAAGAGGGATTGCCCGTGTATTACCAGCCCAAAAACGACCTGCTGCAACAGCGCATCATTCTGGTTAGCGGCGCCGGCGACGGTATTGGCCGCGAGGCGGCGCTCACTTACGCTCGTTTCGGCGCGCGCCTTATTCTGCTGGGGCGCACCGAAAGCAAGCTTCAGGCCGTCAAACGGCAGATTACAGAAGAAAACGGCGCTGAAGCGCACGTTGTCGTTTGCGACATGCTGACCAGCGATTCGGCGCAATTTTTTCACATAGCCGACGCGTTGGCTCAGGTTGTTCCACGCCTTGACGGCGTGCTGCACAATGCCGGGCTACTGGGCGAAATCGCCCCGATGACCCGGCAGCCGGTAGACACCTGGCATGATGTGATGCAGGTAAACGTAAACGCCACCTTTATGCTGACGCAGGCGTTGCTGCCGCTGTTGCTGCAGGCCGCCAGCCCGTCTCTGGTCTTTACCAGTTCCGGCGTGGGTCGTCAGGGGCGCGCTGGCTGGGGCGCCTATTCCGTGTCAAAATTCGCCACCGAAGGCATGATGCAGGTTTTGGCCGACGAATACCGCCAGCAAAACCTGCGCGTAAACTGTATTAATCCCGGCGGTACGCGCACCAGCATGCGCGCATCGGCGTTTCCCGATGAAGACGCCGGAAAACTCAAAACCCCGGCGGACATCATGCCGTTATATCTCTATCTTATGGGAGACGATAGCCGCCGTAAAACAGGCATGAGTTTCGATGCTCAACCCGGTCGAAAACCAGGCCCAGCCGAATAGCCAGGAGAAAACGCAGCATGAGTGATGAACGACACCAACAACGTCAGCAACGTATCAAAGAAAAGGTTGATGCCCGCATTGCCGCCGCAAGTGAAATACGCGGTATCCTGATGATCTTCACCGGTAACGGCAAAGGGAAAACCACGGCGGCCTTTGGCACGGTGACCCGCGCGGTAGGCCATGATTTACGGGCCGGCGTGATCCAGTTCATCAAAGGCGAATGGCCGAATGGAGAGAAAAACCTTCTTCAAAAACATGGGGTTGAATTTCAGGTTATGGCGACCGGCTTCACCTGGGAAACGCAGAATCGCCAAACCGATACCGACGCGGCACAAAAAGTCTGGCAGCACGGTAAACGCATGCTGGCCGACCCGCAGTTGGATCTGGTGGTGCTGGATGAACTCACTTATATGGTCAGCTATGGCTATCTGGCGCTGGAAGACGTGCTCGGCGCCCTGCGCGATCGCCCGGCGGGGCAAACGGTGATCATTACCGGGCGAGGATGTCATCGTGATTTACTGGAAATCGCGGATACCGTCACCGAAATGCGACCGGTGAAACACGCCTTTGAAGCCGGCATCAAAGCGCAACAGGGGATTGACTGGTAACGCCCCGTGGGCGGCGGATGCCTGATCCGGCATCCGCGGACTTGATTAAGATTGACCGCTGCGTTTCGGTTTCGGCGAGCCTCGGCGCGTCGGGGCAACCGAACTGCTGCGTTTTATCGCGCGTCGAATCTGGTTCGCTTTTACCCGGCGACGCTCACGCTCAACCGGTAATTTGGTCACCGTTTCCGGCGGCAGCTGCACCAGTTCACGCAGGTAGTTCAGACTGTCCAATGACATTTCCGACCAGCCGCCGCGCGGCAGCCCTTTAGGCAACGGGATATCGCCGTAGCGTACGCGGATTAGACGGCTGACCTGCACGCCGACGGCTTCCCACAGGCGGCGGACTTCACGATTGCGCCCTTCCGTCAGCGTCACGTTGTACCATTGGTTAAGCCCTTCCCCGCCCTGATAGCGGATCGTACGGAAAGAGGCCGGACCGTCTTCCAACTGAACGCCTTTGCTCAGTTGTTTGATCTTCTCGTCGTTGACCTCGCCGAATACCCGCACGGCATACTCACGTTCAACCTCACGGCTGGGGTGCATCAATCGATTAGCCAGTTCGCCGTCCGTAGTGAATAGCAGCAGGCCTGAGGTATTCACGTCCAGTCGCCCGACAGCCACCCAGCGGGAGCCTTGGATCTTGGGCAAACGATCAAAAACCGTCGGGCGTCCATCCGGGTCGCTGCGCGTACACAGCTCGCCTTCCGGCTTATAGTAGATAAGGACGCGGCATACGGTTTCTTCTGTTTCCTTGACGGAAACCACATGGCCGTCGATGCGGATTTTAGTGGCTTTGGTTACTTCAACCCGGTCGCCGAGCGTAGCGATTTTGCCGTCAACGCTGACGCGACCCGCTTGAATCATACCTTCTATTTCACGGCGCGAACCATGGCCGGCCCGCGCTAATACTTTCTGTAACTTTTCGCTCATTGAGCAACCTCTGAGTGCCGCCTTCACAGGCGTCGTGGTGAAAATAAAATAACCTTTATTTTCAATAACTTACTTAGTTTACTGATTGCTATTATACAGCCTTTTCACCACCATGTAACCCTGTTTGTTATCCAGATCCCGCGATCGCAGAGGCGATAAAACCGGGCCTTTTTGCCGTTTTCGTTCAGTACACATCCCTGAGATAACGTTTATTCTGCGCCATCCCGGCGACATAGGCCGCCGCCGCCGCCGCGCTCATGGCGCCCTGCGTCTGCACTATCTGCCTGAGCGCGGCGTCAACGTCCTTCGCCATGCGGCTGGCATCGCCGCAGACATAAAAATGCGCGCCCGCCTGCAGCCAGCGCCACAGTTCGGCGCCCTGCTCCAGCATGCGGTGCTGTACATAAATTTTTTGCGCCTGATCGCGCGAGAAGGCGGTATCCAGCCGGTGCAGGTAGCCATCGCGCCTTAGCGCCTCCAGCTCCTCGCGGTAGTAAAAATCGGTCGCCGCGCGCTGCTCGCCAAACACCAGCCAGTTGCGGCCCTTCGCCCCAATGGCCTGGCGCTCTTGTAAAAAAGCGCGAAAAGGCGCGATGCCGGTGCCGGGACCGACCATGATCATCGGCGTATCCGGGTTGTGCGGCGGCCGAAAATGGATCGACTTATGGACGAAAATCGGCACGGCGACGGCCTGCGCGCGGTCGGCCAGAAAGGTTGAGCAAACGCCGCCCCGCCGCCTGTCGCCATAGCGCAAAGTCGACACCGTCAGATGCACCTGATCCGGCCAGGCTTTAGGACTTGACGAAATCGAGTACAGGCGCGGCTGCATAGGCTTGAGTACGGATAGCCATTCGTCGGCCTGCGCCCGTATCGGATACGCCTGCAGCAGGTCGATAATCTGCCGCCCCCATAACCAGCGTTTCAACTCGTCTTTGTTATCCTCGCGCAACAAACCGGCCAGCGTTTCATGGCCCGAGCGCTGGCTGACGAACCGCAAAATTTCCGGCGTAATACGCGCAATGTCAAAATGCTGCGTCAATGCTTCAGCCAGGGCCATGTCGCCGCGATCCTTGACCGTGACCGGCGTTAATGGCGACAGTCCGAGGAGCGACAGCATGTCGGCCACCAGTTCGTGACAGTTGGTCGGCCAGACGCCGAGGGCGTCTCCGGCCTCGTAGCCAATATTCTGTCCGGCCAGATCGAAAGCGAACTGTCTGGTCTCTTTTTGCGCCCCGTCGGCATTAAGCCGCCGATTGAGCACCAGACGCGCAGGCAACGGCGCATGACGGCTGAAAACAGGTGACGGTGTAACTGATTGCGCAATTATGCCCGCTTCCTCCGCGCCGGCGGTTGCCGGCACAGCGGCGGCAGGTACCGGCGCCGGGGTTGTCGCCAGCGCTTTGACGACCGTATCCAACCAGGCGTCGGCGGCATCCTCGTAATCCGTGTCGCAGTCCGTGCGCGGCGACAAACGCTGGGCGCCCAAGGCGTCCAGCCGGGCGTCGAGCTTACGGCCGAAACCGCAAAACTGGTCATAATTCGAATCGCCGAACGCCAGCACGGAAAACGCCAGCGCATCCAGTCTGGGCGCCTCTTTGGCCTGTAGCGCCGCCCAGAAAGCGGCGCCGTTGTCCGGAGGATCGCCGTCGCCGAAGGTGCTGGCGACCAACAGCGCGCGCGGCGCACTAGTCAGGTCAGCGACGTTAAAACCGTCCATGGCGGACAGCGTGACGGTCAGCCCTCGCGCTTTCAATCGTTCGGCGCACCGCGCGGCAAAGCCTTCGGCATTCCCGGTTGATGACGACCATAAAACCAGTATCGGCGACGATGAGGAAGCCGCTGAAACCGCGGAGGCTGCCGCGCCGACGCCCGAGAGAGAGAACTCGCCGCCGTCGGGCAGCCAGGTGCGGGCGAACAGCCCCGCCAGCATGCCGTTGAGCATCAGACGCTTATCGGCGTCCAACGGCGCGCCGGTCGGCAGTACCGGCACGCCGCCGGCCAGCCTTGATTCATCGGTGCGCAGCGCGGCCAGATAGCCTTGCAGATACCGTTGTTCGTGCGCCTCCAGCCTAATGGCGGGCGCAGCTTCAAGGCCGAGTAGCGCAGCCAGCGCATCGATGTGCTTCATGTCGAGTTCCTTGGTGTTTTTTCCCGGCGCAACCCCGGGGAGATGTTCCGCCGCCGGAGCAAAAGCCGCATTGCCCTGGCTGGCCGGTGCGACGGATGACGGCTGTGGCGCGACGCGCCTCAGAGCGATGGCGCAAAACTTGAATTCAGGCTGCTGAGAAATCGGATCGACGGCATCGCTGGTAACGGCATTGATGGCCAGATCCTCGCCAAAGACATCATTCCAGTGGAATGGCGCAAAGCAGTTGCCGGGCCGCACCCTATCGCTCACCACCGCCGGCAACAGCGCACGCCCGCGGCGTGAACGCACCTCCACCCGATCCTGCTGGCGAATCCCCAGCGCCGCGGCGTCTTCGGGATGTATTTCGATGAAGGGCTGCGGATTCAGCTTATTGAGCGTCGCGATCTTGCCGGTCTTGGTCATGGTGTGCCACTGGTGCTGCAAGCGCCCGGTGTTAAGCACCAGGGGAAAATCGTCGTCCGGCATGTCGGCCGGCTGTCTGTGCGGCCGGGGCAGAAAGACGCCTTTGCCGCTTTTGGTGGCGAACACGATGCGCGGCGGGCGCCCGCCCGCGGCATCCCTGACCGTTTGACGCGTACCGTCATTGAGGTAGCGAATGGGATGACGATCTTCGCCGTCGCCGGGCGGACAGGGCCACTGCAAGGAGGTATGGCGCAAACGTTGATAGCTCGCGCCGCGGATGTCGTAGCCGGTGACAGGGTTCCAGGCCTGTTTGATCTCGTCGAATACCGCCTCTGCGCAGGCGTAGCTGAATCCCCTTTCATAGCCCATTTCACAGGCCACGCGGGCGATAATTTCCCAGTCAGCCATCGCCTCGCCGGGCGGCGCCACGGCCTGCTGCATCAGCATCAGATTGCGCTCGGAGTTGATCATCACGCCTTCGGCCTCGGCCCATAGCGCCCCCGGCAGTAAAATATCGGCGTAGCGATTGGTTTCAGTATCCAGAAACGCATCCTGAGTAATGACCAGCTCGGCGGCCTGCAGCCCGGCGATCGCATTGCCGCGGTTCGGCACCGTGGCGACCGGATTGGTGCAGATGATCCAGCAGGCCTTGATCTTGCCGGCCTTCATCGCTTCAAACATCGCCACCGTGCCGCCGCCCAGTTCGGTACGCAGCGTCCCGGCCTGTAGGCCCCATAACGCTTCGATGTCGGCCCGGTCATGGTCCACCAGCACCGATCGCTGACCCGGCAGCCCCATGCCCATATACCCCATCTCACGCCCGCCCATGGCGTTTGGCTGTCCGGTAAGGGAAAAGGGACCGCTGCCGGGACGGCAAATCGCGCCAGTCGCCAGATGCAGGTTGCAGATCGCATTGGTGTTCCAGGTGCCGTGGGTGCTTTGGTTCAGCCCCATGGTCCAGCAGCTCATCCATTCGGGCGCCGCGCCAATCCATTCGGCCGCCTCACGGATATCCGCCTCCGCCAGTCCGGTTATCTGCGCCACCAGCTCGGGCGGGTAGTCGGCCAGGAATTCGGGCATGGCTTCCCAGCCCTCGGTGAATTCGGCGATAAATGACGAATCGGTATCACCATTACGAACCATCAGGTGCAGCAGGCCGTTGAGCAACGCCAGGTCAGTACCGGGCTTGATCTGGAGAAACAGATCCGCCTTGTCGGCCGTGGCGTTGCGACGCGGATCGACCACGATCAGCTTCGCCCCGGCCTTGACCCGATCCATCATGCGGAGAAACAGTATGGGATGGCAATCCGCCATATTGGCGCCAATGACGAAGAACAGATCGGCGCGGTCGAAGTCCTGATAGGAGCCCGGCGGGCCATCCGAGCCCAGCGAGAGTTTGTAGCCGCTGCCGGCGCTGGCCATACAAAGACGCGAGTTTGATTCGATATTGTTGGTGCCGATAAAACCCTTGGCGAGCTTATTGGCCAGATACTGGGCCTCCAGCGACATTTGACCGGAAACGTAAAGCGCGACCGAATCTGGCCCGTGGGTATCGATGATGGCGCGCAGCCGGCGCGCGCTTTCCCTGATGGCGAGTTGCAGATCGACCCGCGCCGGTTCACGCTGACGCTCCGCCCGCAGGTAAGCGTGCTCCAGCCGCCCTGATTCGGCGATCGCCCTACCGCAGCTATTGCCTTTGGTACAGAGTCGGCCGAAGTTGGCGGGATGCGTTTTGTCGCCCGTGACCTTGATCACGCGATTATTTTGTATCTGCATCACCACTCCGCAGCCTACGCCGCAGTATGGACAGACACTCTTTACAGAGGTTGTGGGCCTGGCATCCATGATCATTCCTCGCGATGGCGAATGCGCGTTGCGTCAGGCGGCTTCATGCTTTTTCGTCGCCAGCGGCGCAATTGACGCCGCCACGCTCAGCGCCGGATAACGGCAGAAACGCACGACATCGCCGACCACCAGTAAACTGGGCGATTGCGGCTGATAGCGCGCCAACAGCGCCGGCAAGGTCGCCAGGGTGGCGGTCAGCAGGCGCTGAGTCGGCTGAGTGCCGCGCTCGATAATCGCCGTCGGCGTCTGCGCCGGCAGTCCGTGTTCAATCAGGCGCTGACATAACCGACTGCTGTGACTCAGCCCCATATAAAACACCAGCGTTTGCTGCGCATCGGCCAGCGTCGGCCAATCCAACTGGGGTTCGCCATCTTGCGAGTGGCCGGTAACGAAACGCACCGATTGCGCGCAGGCCCGGTGCGTGAGCGGCAAGCCCACCGCCGCCGCACAGCCGGTTGCCGCGGTAATGCCGGGCACTACATGACAGACGACGCCCGCTGATTGGGCATAATCCATCTCTTCACCGCCGCGGCCGAAAATAAAGGGGTCGCCGCCCTTAAGACGAATAACCCGCTGGCCGGCCTGCGCCAGTTCCACCAGCAGTTGATTGATTTTCTCCTGCGGAAGACGATGGCAACCGCGCGTTTTACCCACATCGATGCGCAAAACGTCCGCCGGCACCAGATCCATAACCTCTGCCGACACCAGACGGTCGAACACCACCACGTCCGCCTGCTGAATGGCGCGCAGCGCTTTCAGCGTCAGCAATTCGGCATCGCCGGGCCCGGCGCCGACCAGCCAGATTTCACCGCCCAACACCGGCTGGCGTTGCTGCCCCCGCGCCAGTATCGATTGCATCGTTATCATGTTCATGCCTCGCCAATCCGCTGCTTTTTCCCATTATTTTCCATTCACGAGGCCTGCTCGATAGCCGCGGATGCCGGCAGGCTCAGCGGTCGACGATTGACCCAGACCTGTCCTTCCACCACTCTTACCGGCCAGGCGCGTACGCACAGCGCGACGTTATCCGGACAGACGCCGTCACGCAGTCTGAAACGCTTCTTGTATAACGGAGTGATCACCACCGGCTCGCCGGATACATCGCCCAGCAGGCCGCGTGACAGAACGTTTGCCGCGCTGCCCGGCTCGTGGTTTTCCAGCGCGTAGATCCGTTGCTCGCTGGCGGGAAGATGAAACAGCGCGATCTGCTGCTGGCCCAGACGCGCGGCCATGCCGACATTGGCGGGTATATCCTGTAATGCGCCGATATGTACCCATTCCGTCTCCGGCGCCAACGGCGTTACGGAGAGCGGCGCCGGCCTGGGCGGCTTTTCATTCTCCCTCGCCGGTCGGATTTGCCCGCGCTCCGGCACCATCACCACCGCTTCGTCCGGGCTGTCGCTATTGAGGAAGGCGCGGAACAGCGCCAGGCGATCCGGGCTTTCCAGCGTGGTTTTCCATTCGCACTGGTAGCTATCCACCACGCGCCGCATCTCGTTATCCAGCTCCTCGCCGATGTGCAGGCTGTCTTGCACAACCACCTGCCGCAGATAGTCGATACCGCCTTCCAGATTATCCAGCCAGGTACTGGTGCGCTGGAGGCGATCGGCGGTACGGATATAGAACATCAGCACGCGATCGATGGTACGGATCAGGCTTTCGCTATCCAGATCGCTGGCGAACAGATCCGCATGACGCGGCTTCATGCCGCCATTGCCGCATACGTACAGGTTCCAGCCTTTGTCGGTGGCGATGACGCCGATATCTTTCCCCTGCGCTTCCGCGCATTCGCGGGTACAGCCGGATACCGCCATTTTGATTTTATGCGGCGCGCGCAAACCTTTGTAACGCAGCTCCAGCGTAATCGCCAGCGCGGTGGAATCCTGCACGCCGAAGCGGCACCAGGTCGAACCGACGCAGGATTTCACCGTACGCAGCGATTTGCCGTAGGCGTGGCCGGTTTCAAATCCGGCGTCAATCAGTTCGCGCCAGATGGCCGGCAGTTGCTCAAGCCGCGCGCCGAACAGATCCACGCGCTGACCGCCGGTGATCTTGGTATACAGGTTGTAGCGCTGCGCCACCTGGCCGATGGCGATCAGTCCCGCCGGGGTGATCTCGCCGGCCGGTACGCGCGGCACCACCGAGTAAGTGCCGTCTTTCTGGATGTTGGCGAAAAAGCGATCGTTGGTATCCTGCAACGGCAGATGTTGTGGTCTCAACAGGTAGTCATTCCAGCAGGATGCCAGCATGGAGCCTACCAGCGGTTTACACACTTCACAGCCCAACCCGTGTCCGTAGCCTTCGATCAACGCGTCGAAGGAACGAATCCGGTGCACGCGGATCAGGTGATACAGTTCCTGACGCGACCAGGCGAAGTGCTCGCAGATATCTTTTTTCACTTCAACGCCCAGTTGCGTCAATTCATGTTCCATTACCTGTTTGAGCAAGGGAACGCAGCCGCCGCAGCCGGTACCCGCTTTGGTACAGGCCTTGATCGCGCCGAGTTCGCCGCAACCGCCGGCCACCGCCGCTGAGATATCGCCTTTACTGACGTTATGGCAGGAGCATATCTGCGCGCTGGCGGGCAAGGCCGCGACGCCCAGTGCTTTCGGCGCATCGCCGGCGCGGGCGGGCAGAATAAGACTTTCAGCATGAGCCGGTAGCGGCATGTCGTTGAGCATCATTTGCAGCAGCGTGCTGTAGTCCGCGCTGTCGCCGATCAATACCGCGCCCAGCAGACGTTTGCCGTCCGATGAAACCACAATTTTTTTATAAACTTCGTTCGGACCGTCCGTCCACTGATAGCTCTGGCAGCCGGCGCTGCGGCCGTGCGCATCGCCGACGGACGCCACATCCACGCCGAGCAGTTTCAGTTTGGTGCTCATGTCCGCGCCGGTAAACGGCGTATCGCGCTGCATCAGCGTATCCGCCACGCTGCGCGCCATCTGATAGCCGGGCGCCACCAGTCCGAAAATCTGCCCGTTCCACAACGCGCATTCGCCGATGGCGAAAATGGCCTCATCCGACGTCCGACAGCGATCGTCAATCACGATGCCGCCGCGCGGGCCTGTCGCCAGACCACAGCCGTCCGCCAGATTATCGCGCGGACGAATCCCTGCGGAAAACAGCACCAGGTCGGTCTCCAATGCGCTGCCGTCGGCAAAGCGAAGCCGGTGCCGCGCCTGCTCGCCGTCGACAATTTCACGCGTCTCTTTGCTGGTGTGAACCCGGACACCTAACGCTTCGATCTTGCGCCGCAGCATCGCCGCGCCGCCGTCATCCAACTGGACCGCCATCAGCCGCGGCGCGAACTCGACGACGTGCGTTTCCAACCCTAACTGGCGCAGCGCATTCGCCGCTTCCAGCCCTAGCAGCCCGCCGCCGATCACCACGCCGGTTTTGGATTTTTTCGCCTGTCCGGCGATGGCGTCCAGGTCGTCAAGCGTACGATATACCAAGCAGCCAGGCCGATTATTGCCGGCAATCGGCGGCACAAACGCATAGGATCCGGTCGCCAGAATCAGTTGGTCATAGGCGGTTTTGTCGCCTTGCGCATCACTGACGACCTTATGTTCGCGGTCGACGGCGGTAATTTGGCTGGCGCTGCGCAGTTCAATGCCGTTGGCGGCAAAAAAACCGGCCTTGACCAGCGACAAGGATTCCGCCGTCCGGCCGGAAAAATATTCGGAGAGGTGAACGCGATCGTAAGCCTCCCGGCTTTCCTCGCCAAACACCACGATGCGGTAACGCTGATGCAGCTCGCGTTCAACCAGTTGTTCAAGAAAATAGTGGCCGACCATGCCATGGCCGATAACCACCAAAACGGGCTTGTTCATCAGGCAAATCCTTACAGCCGCTGGCTGTGAATCAATATCAGAGCGAGGAAAGCCGAAAAGCGATGATGCGGCGAATTCGCCGAACCAGCGTTCGCCGTCTTGTTGCCGACCACCGGCAAATACGGTTTCATCATGATCAACGTTTCCGATCAGGCGGCTTTCGACTGTTTTTCATATAAAAAATGTAACACCTGCTGGCGGCACTGGTGGTAACGGGGATCGTCCGCCAGCGCCACGCGCGCGCGCGGGCGTTCCAGCCCGACCGACATGATCTCCCCGACCGTGGCCGCCGGGCCGTTGGTCATCATCAACACCCGATCCGACAGCAATACGGCTTCATCCACATCGTGGGTGATCAGTACAATGGTGGTGTGCAGCCGCTGCTGAATATCCATCACCGCATCCTGTAAATGCGCCCGCGTCAACGCATCCAACGCCCCGAACGGCTCGTCCATCAGCAGCACTTTGGGCTTTATCGCCAGCGCGCGGGCAATCCCGACCCGCTGTTTCATTCCGCCGGAGATCTCATTCGGGCGTTTATTCGCCGCATGCTCCATATTCACCAGCGCCAGATTGTGGGTGATCCACTCGTGCATTTCGCGCTTGCTCATTTGGCCGCGAAACACCTGACGCACCGCCAGCGCCACATTTTCATAGGTGGTCAGCCACGGCAGCAATGAGTGGTTCTGGAACACCACGCCGCGCTCCGGTCCGGGACCGTCAATTTCCCGGTTGTCGCACAGCAGGCCGCCGCTGGTCGGCCGGGTCAGGCCGGCGATCAGATTGAGCAAGGTGGATTTGCCGCAGCCGGAATGGCCGATCAGGCTGATGGTTTCTCCGGCGTAGATATCAAAGCTCACCTGCTCCAGCGCCAGAAACTCGCCGCTGGCGGTATTGAAACGCTGACTGACCTGCTGTACCTGAATAATCGGATTTTTGCGCATCGTCGGCTCCTTAGCGGTTGTCGTAGTTGAAACGTTTGGCGATTAACATCAGGCCCTGCTCCAGCAGCAGGCCGATCACCCCAATCACCACGATGGCGATAATGATGTTTTCCACATTCAGGTTGTTCCACTCATTCCAGATCCAAAAACCGATGCCGATCCCGCCGGTCAGCATCTCCGCCGCCACAATCACCAGCCAGGCGATGCCGATCGACAACCGCACGCCGGTTAATATGTTCGGCAATACCGCCGGCAGCAAAATTTTGCGCATGACGGTGAATTCAGACAGCTTAAGCACCCGCGCCACGTTCAAATAATCCTGGGGAATCAGTCTCACCCCCTCGGCGGTGTTGAGGATCATCGGCCAGATGGAGCAGATGAAAATGGTCCAACTGGAAGCCGGCTCGGCGCGCTGGAACAACAGTAGACCGATAGGCAGCCACGCCAGCGGGCTGACCGGCCGCAGCAGGGAAATAATCGGATTCAGCATATTGGCGACAAAGCTGAAGCGGCCAATCAGAAATCCGGCGGGGATGCCTACCAGCGCCGCCAGCCCAAAACCGATGCCCACGCGCTGTAAGGATGCCACCACGTTCCAGCCGATGCCCCGATCGTTCGGTCCGGCGATGTAGAACGGATCGGCGAAAATATCCAACGCCGCCAGCCAGGTTGCCCACGGCGTTGGAAAATTTTCACTGTTCAATGCCGCGACCTGCCAGATGCACAGCAACAGCCCCATCCCCAGCAGCGCGGGGAAAAGACGCCGGGCCGCTTGACGCAAGACACAACGATACCGGCGCGCCGATGCGGCGGAGTCGAGCGCCGTTTTTTTCACCGCCGGCGATGTATTAGTCGGCAGCGGCGTCATCTCCGCGCCGTGTACGCTATCGCGGGTGCTATCCGCTGCGATGGGAATAACCTGAGCCGGGTTTTTCATCATTGCCTCACTTATTTCTTCACGCTAAAACTGTTGGCGTAGCCGGCCGGATCGCTGCCGTCCCAGCGTCGGCCATCCATCAACAGGCTGCTGCGCATATCGCTGTCCGGGAGCGGAACGCCGCCTACCGCCGCCGCGGCCTGCTTATAGATATCAATGCGATTGACCTGTCTGGCGACGGCCAGATAGTCCGGATCTGCCGCCAGCATGCCCCAGCGCTTATGCTGGGTTAGAAACCACATGCCGTCGGACAGGTAGGGATAGTTCACCGAACCGTCATGGTAAAAACGCATCGCGTGTTCGTCCTTCCAGCGTTTCCCCAGGCCGTTTTCATACTGGCCCAGCATGCGGCCGACGATAGTTTCTTCCCGGGTATTGATGTAGGCGCGCCCCGCCACCACGCCGGCGGTTTCGCGGCGATTTTCGTCAGACGCGTCAATCCAGCGCGACGCTTCCAATACGGCGGCAGTCAGCGCACGGGCGCTGTTCGGGTTGGCAGTGACCCAGTCGGCGCGCGTGCCCAGCACTTTCTCCGGATGATCGGGCCAAATATCCTGCGACGCGGCGGCGGTAAAACCGAGCTTGTCGCTGATGGCGCGCTGGTTCCAGGGTTCGCCGGCGCAATAGCCGACCATGTTGCCAATCTTCATGTTCATCACCATCTGCGGCGGCGGCACCACCACCGTGCGCACATCGTTGATCGGATGAATGCCGGCGGCGGCCAGCCAATAATAGAGCCACATGGCATGGGTGCCGGTGGGGAACGTTTGAGCGAAGGTGTAGGTGCCCGCCGGACTGGCGGCGACATATTTCTGCAGCGCGGTCAGATCGGTGACGCCGGCGTCGCGCAGTTGGTTGGCCAGCGTGATGCCCTGTCCGTTCTGATTGAGCGTCATGAGTGCGGCCATGTCGCTCTGCGGCCCGGAGAGTCCCATTTGCAGCCCATATAGCTGACCGTAGAGGATATGCGCGGCGTCCAGCTCGCCGGATATCAGCTTATCGCGCACCGCGGCCCAGCTGGCTTCCTTGCTGGGAATAATGGTAATCCCGTATTTCTTGTCGAATCCTTTTATCGCCGCCATCACTACCGATGCGCAGTCCGTCAGGGGAATGAAACCAATGCGTATTTCTTTTTTCTCCGGCGCATCAGAACCGGCGGCCCAAGCGCTGTTCGTCAGCCCCGCCAGCATAAAACCGCCGCCCAATGCCGCACTGCCCAGTAAAAACTGACGACGGGAAACCGTCATGCTCTTGGTTTTGAACTCACTCATTCACAACACCTTTCAGCACATCGCTGTTTCTGGCGAAAAAAAAAACGGCGTCCATAAGCCTGTGCAAAAAATGCACGCTTATGGACGCCGTTATCCGGTTAACGCGAACCAAACCGCCGTTGGCTTGAAACGCGTCAATGATGTTTAGTCGTTACAGTCAATGTTAAAGCAAGGAATGTGCCAGAAATCGCACTCAAGTAAACGTGCCCGCCGCTGCAGGGAAAGGCTCAGGTCGCGGCAAGCGCCTTGCCTGCCCCACGCCCTCTTGCCAACGCGGGGTTGAAACCAGTAAATTTGCCAAAGATCATCCGCCTTTGCACCATCGCCGATCGAAACACGCACCTTTTGTGTGCATATGGCGCTTAAGGGCGATCCTGGAAAACGTCGGCTACCGCCAGCATCGCTGTGGCGATCTCAATCATCTTTTTATTTTGATTCATCGCCATCTTACGCAGGGTTTTGTACGCCTCTTCCTCGCTTAAATTGCGATGCTGCATCAGCAGGCTTTTCGCCCGATCGATATGTTTTCTTTCATTCAGCGTCTCGCGCAGCGCCGCCAGTTCATGATCCAGCGCCTGCAAGCGCCGCGACTGACGCTGTACCAGGGAGAGCAGCGAACGTCCCAACTGAGGGCGGACGCCATCGCTATTCAACCAGTCATGCGACGCGCTTTGCCTGTCGGATTCCCCTTCGGCCATACTATGCCCGGCAATAAACACCGAATAACCCGGTTCGTCCTGCTCCGCCGGAGACATCAGGCTTTCTATATCCGCCATTTGCTGGCTGTTCGCCTGCTCGGCGGCGGCGATCCGCTCGCGGCACAGCTGCATCAGCGTCAGTTCCAGCCTGTCTTCAAGCTGTTTCATTGCATCGATACGCTGTGTGGAGATGGCGAACCAGCGCAGGCTGCCCTCGTCTTGCCGTGTTTCCGCGTGACTGCGAGTGCAGGCGATACGGCGTAAGCGTTCAAATTCGCTATCGGTCATCATCTGTAGCCAGCGCTGTCGGTTTGGCTCATCGGCGAACTCCGCAAACGTCGCGAAGCACCGTTCCTGTCGTTCTATCAGATCCAGCAACTTTTGCTGCGTATCGTCATTAAAAACGCTGGAGGCAAAGGCCGCCGCGCCGATGGCCCTCTCTTGCCCGGCGAACTCCTTGCCTTGCATAAAGCTGAACATGGCGATCAGCGCGCGAGAAATCACCGGCTCCGCCGCCGTATCAGAGACCTCGAACACCAGCGAAAGCAGGTTACGGATAATGTCGTTAAAAAAAGTCATGGCCTGCGGCAGCGGCAATATTCGCTGGCGAATGTCCTGGCGCAGCGACGGCAGCAGACTCAGCGCATAGACCACGCTGGCGACGCGGCTGAACAGACGACTGGCCTGCGGCAACTCGGCGGTCATGGTTTCCAGCTGATCCAGATGGGCCATCAGCGGTTCCTGCGCCTGCGCCACCTCCTGCTCCCGCAGCCTTAACTCATCGGCGAACAGACGGCCATCAGAGCAAAGAAACAGGTTGGATGTGCCGCGCTCGCGTTGCAGCATATGCACCAGTTGACTGATCTTGCCCACCAGCGCGCCGCTTTGCAGCAAATAACGCAGGCTATTCAGCTCACACTGACGCGAGGCAAGCAAGAAACGGATCGTTGTTGAAGGGTCTGCCACCATCGCTCTCACTCCCGAAACATCGCTGGCGCATAGATGCAATTAACACGCCAGTTACCCATGGCGTCAGCCTTCTGATTTTCAATCAAGATAAACGCGTTAGCGGATAATCCACGCAACGCGCATAACGCTTAAAGAAACGGCGTAATATCTCCGGTTCCTTCACGAATAATTCGCGGCGAGGACTCGGTTAAATCAATAACGGTGGTGGGCTGTTGACCAAGAAAACCGCCGTGAATCACCAGGTCAACGAGTTTGCCTAGCCTTTCCTGAATTTCTTCCGGATCGGACTCGGCGAAATCATTGCCGGGAAGCATCAAGGTGGTCGACATCATCGGTTCGTCCAATGCGGCCAGAAGATCCAGCGCGATGGGATTGGAAGGAACCCGCAAACCTATGGTTTTGCGTTTTTCATTCATCAAGCGACGCGGCACTTCCTTGGTCGCTTTCAGGATAAACGTGTAGTTGCCCGGCGTATTGTTTTTTATCAGGCGAAACGCGGTATTGTCGACGTAGGCATAGGTCGACAGCTCCGAGAGATCGCGGCACATCAGGGTAAAATTGTGGTTGCTGTCCAGATCGCGGATGCGACAGATACGCTCCATTGCATTTTTATCCCCCAGCATGCATCCCAGCGCATAGCCGGAATCGGTGGGATAAACAATCACGCCGCCTTTGTGCAGAAAATCCACAGCCTGATTAATCAATCTCGGCTGAGGATTCTGCGGGTGAATGTAGAAAAACTGACTCATGACACTACCTCGTGCTTCTGCAATACGGGAAAAATCGCGGCGTCTCCCGCGTAATCAAAAATAGGGTTACTCTCGCTGGCGGCAGGAATGAGTAAGCCGGCGGCGGCCAATGGGTTATTCCGTCAGCGCCGTATGTCGCCATACCGGCTCCACGTCAGCCGGCAGCCACAGTTTACGTCCCAGTTCAATCCAGGCGCAGGGCTGGTGAAAATCCGAGCCCTGCGATGCCAGCAAACCGAACTCACGGGCGTAACGGGCAAGTTGCGTGCGCTCATCCGGCGCCTGCTGACACTGCGCCACTTCCATGGCGACACCGCCGTTATCCGCAAATCCGGCCAACAAACGCTTCAGCCATTTAGCGGTTAAATCATAACGCCCCGGATGCGCCAGCACCGACACGCCGCCAGATTGATGAATGGCATCAATCGCTTGCCTTATTGTACACCACTGCGGCGGGACGTATCCGGTTTTCCCTTTAGCCAGGTATTTCTTAAACACTTGGTTGATGTTGGCGGCGGCGCCCTGCTCCACCAGAAAGCGGGCGAAATGTGCGCGGGTAATCTGGCCGCCGACCGCCAACCGGCCTGCCCCTTCCAGCGCATCCGGGATACGCGCCTTCTCCAGCCGTAAGGCGATCTGTTCCGCTCTTTTCTGTCGCGATGTCGCCTGACTCAGCAACAGGTCGCGCAAGGCCGGATGGTGAATATCCATACCCAGCCCAACAATATGAATTTCATGGTTTTCCCACTGTGTTGAAATCTCTACGCCGCGAATCAACCGCAACGGCAGCGCCTGTTGTTCAATCGTATGCTGCGCTTGCGCCAGGCCGCCGGTGGTATCATGATCGGTAATCGCCAATACGCTGACGCGCATCGCAACCGCCCGGTTGACCAGTTCAGCCGGCGCCAATACGCCGTCGGATGCCGTGGTATGACTGTGCAGATCATAAAGCGGGAAAGACGATAACGGTTGAGGTTGTTGCGACACAAATATTCCCATCACTGGCAGAATTGTTGAAACGAAAGCACTATGATGCCATCAACGCGCCGTTAATAGTAATAATTAGGCTGACGACACGCCGTTCATCGGTTTTGAACGCAGCGATAAAATAATATTATTCCTGTTATTGACTTTCGAAGTGCGAACTAGTTTACTAGTACGCAAGCTCAGCACACAAACAGTGAGATGTGGATAATGGCAATGCAAAACACGATGAAATCAGGTTGGTGGCGCTCTTCCCCTGCGCGGGTGGAGTAATCACGCATAGCTATTGTCATACATGCAGATATTCCCAGGCCCGCTTATTAAGCGGGCTTTTTTATATATGGGCAAAATAAAACAGGTAGCAATGATGCAAACAACACAACCCAAACTGGAGCTTCTGCATACCGAGGCCATCTACCGCAACGATCCCAGCGCCATTTTCCATCAGCTTTGCGGCGCCAGACCCGCCACGCTGTTGCTGGAATCGGCCGCCATCGAAAGTAAACAAAACCTGAAAAGCTGGTTGATTGTTGATAGCGCCTTACGCATCACCGCTTTCGGTCAGCAGGTTTCCATTCAGGCGCTGACCGCCAACGGCGCGAGTTTGCTGCCGCTGCTGGATAAAGCGCTGCCGTCAGAAGTCATCAATGAAGCGCATCCCAACAGCCGTGAGTTGACCTTTCCTTCGGCAGACAGTATGCAGGATGAAGACTCCCGTTTACGTTCATTATCCGTTTTCGATGCCCTGCGCTGTATTCTGAAACTGGTCGACAGCCCTGCCGATGAGCGTGAAGCCATGTTTTTGGGCGGGCTGTTCGCTTATGATCTGGTCGCCAGTTTTGAAACATTGCCGGAACTGAGCCAGCAGCAACGTTGCCCGGACTTTTGCTTTTATCTGGCTGAAACGCTGCTGGCGCTGGATCATCAACAGCAAACCACCAGACTGCAGGCAAGTCTATTTACGCCGGACCACGCCGAGCGACGCCGTCTGCAGCAGCGCCTGTCGCAGCTACAGCAGCAATTGAAGCAACCGGCGCCGGCGCTGCCGCAGCAGACGATTGACAGCATGACGCTCAGTTGCAACCAGAGTGACGCCGCCTATGGCGAGGTTGTGACTCAGATGCAGCAGGCGATTCGCGCCGGTGAGATTTTCCAGGTCGTGCCGTCACGTCGTTTTTCGCTTCCCTGTCCATCGCCGCTGTCCGCCTATCAGGTTCTGAAAGACAACAATCCCAGCCCTTACATGTTTTTCATGCAGGATCAGGACTTCTCGCTGTTTGGCGCATCGCCGGAAAGCTCATTGAAATATGACGCCGACAGCCGTCAGATTGAAATTTACCCCATCGCCGGCACGCGTCCGCGCGGACGCCGCGCCGACGGCTCTCTGGATCGCGATCTCGACAGTCGTATTGAGCTGGAAATGCGTACCGACCATAAAGAGATGGCCGAACACCTGATGCTGGTCGATCTGGCGCGTAACGATTTGGCGCGCATCTGTCAGCCCGGCAGCCGCTATGTGGCCGATTTAACCCAGGTGGATCGCTACTCTTTCGTTATGCATCTGGTCTCCCGCGTAGTCGGAACGCTGCGTGAAGACCTGGATGCGCTGCATGCCTACCGCGCCTGCATGAATATGGGAACGCTAAGCGGCGCGCCGAAAGTCCGCGCCACGCAGCTCATCGCCGCCAGTGAAAAGACCCGGCGCGGCAGCTATGGCGGCGCGGTTGGCTACTTCACCGCCCATGGCGATCTGGATACCTGCATTGTAATCCGCTCCGCCTATGTCGAAGACGGCGTCGCCACGGTACAAGCCGGCGCGGGGGTGGTCCTGGACTCCATTCCACAGGCGGAAGCCGATGAAACAAGAAATAAAGCGCGGGCCGTTTTGCGGGCCATTGCCAGTGCGCATAATGCGAAGGAGTTGTTCTAATGGCGGATATATTACTGCTCGATAATATCGATTCATTCACCTACAACCTGGTGGATCAGCTACGCGCCAGCGGGCACCGGGTGGTCATTTATCGAAACCATCTGCCGGCCGATGCCATCATCGATTGCCTGAAGAACATGGAACGACCGGTATTGATGTTATCTCCCGGGCCGGGAACGCCGGCCGATGCGGGCTGCATGCCTGAGCTGCTGCAGCGTTTGCGCGGCCAGATGCCGATTATCGGCATCTGTCTGGGACATCAGGCGATTGTGGAAGCCTACGGCGGCCATGTAGGCCGCGCCGGCGAGATCCTGCACGGTAAAGCCTCCAATATTGACCATGACGGCGAGGCGATGTTCAATGGCTTGCCTCATCCGCTGCCGGTGGCGCGCTATCATTCGCTGGTCGGCAGCGATATTCCGGCCACGCTGACCGTCAACGCCCATTTTAACAAGATGGTCATGGCGGTACGCCACGATGCCGACCGGGTTTGCGGATTCCAGTTTCATCCTGAATCAATTTTAACCACCCACGGCGCACGGCTGCTTGAACAGACGCTGGACTGGGCTTTGGCTTAATAAGGACACCATCATGCAAGAGACTTTTTCCATCGCAGAAATACTTGAAAAGCTATATCAAGCTGAAGCTATCAGCCGTCAGGAAAGCCAGGCGCTGTTTGGCGCCATCGTACGCGGCGAGCTTGAGGCCAGCCAACTGGCCGCCGCCCTGATCAGTATGAAAATTCGTGGCGAGCAGCCGGAAGAAATCGCCGGCGCCGCAACCGCCCTGCTGGCCGACGCGCAGCCATTTCCCCGGCCTGATTATCCCTTTGCCGATATTGTCGGCACCGGCGGCGACGGTACCAACAGCATCAACATTTCGACCGCCAGCGCATTCGTCGCCGCCAGTTGCGGCTTGAAGATCGCCAAACATGGCAATCGCAGCGTCTCCAGCCGTTCGGGATCGTCCGATCTGCTGGCCGCTTTCGGTATTCGCCTGGATATGCCCGCCGAGCAGGCGCGTCAGGCGCTGGACGACTTGGGCGTGTGCTTTTTGTTTGCGCCGCAGTATCATCCTGGCTTCCGCCATGCGGTGCCGGTGCGCCAGCAGTTGAAAACCCGAACCCTGTTTAACGTACTGGGGCCGCTGGTTAACCCGGCGCGCCCGCCGCTGGCGCTGATTGGCGTTTATCGTCCGGAACTGGTTCGCCCAATCGCCGAGACCCTGAAGGTGCTGGGATATCAACGCGCCGCCGTGGTTCACGGCGGCGGCATGGATGAAGTTGCGATCCATGCGCCGACGCAGGTGGCCGAGTTGAACAACGGCGACATTGCAACCTACGAACTGACGCACAAAGACTTCGGACTGGACAGCTTCCCGCTCTCATCGTTACAGGGCGGATCTCCGGAAGAAAACCGTGACATTCTGGCGGCGCTGTTACAGGGTAAAGGTCAGGCGGCGCATGAAGCGGCGGTCGCCGCCAACGTGGCATTATTGCTGAAGCTATTCGGGCAGGAAGATTTGCGTCAAAATGCGCAACAGGCATTAGACGCGATTCACAGCGGACAGGCTTACCAGCGCGTAACCGATCTGGCCGCAAGAGGATAAAGAAGTCATGCAGGAAACCATTCTGAATAAAATAGTGCGTGATAAAGCCATCTGGCTTGAAGCACGCCAGAAAAAGCAACCGCTGTCGACGTTCCAGCATCAGGTGGTGCCCAGCCAGCGGGATTTTTATCAGGCTTTGCGCCAGAACAAACCGGCGTTCATTCTGGAGTGCAAAAAGGCATCGCCGTCCAAAGGGTTGATTCGCGATGATTTCGATCCGGCGATGATCGCATCAATTTATAAAGATTACGCCTCAGCGATATCGGTGCTGACGGATGAAAAATATTTTCAGGGTGATTTCGCTTTTCTGCCGCGGGTCAGCGCGGCGGTTCACCAGCCGGTATTGTGTAAAGACTTTATTATCTCCGAATATCAGATCTATCTGGCGCGTTATTATCAGGCCGACGCCATTTTGCTGATGCTGTCCGTGCTGGACGATCAGCAGTATCGCCAACTGTCTGATCTGGCCCATAGCCTGAAGCTCGGCGTGCTGACCGAAGCCAGCAATGAGGAAGAGCTGCATCGGGCGATGAAGCTTGAAGCGCGCGTGGTGGGGATCAATAACCGCAACCTGCGCGATATGTCTATCGACCTGAACCGCACTCGTCAACTGGCCCCGCTGCTGCCGGACGGCGTGACGGTAATTTGCGAGTCGGGTATTCATCATCATCGGCAAATTCGTGAATTAAGTCGGTTCGCCAACGGTTTCCTGATCGGCAGCTCGCTGATGTCCGAACCCGACCTCGCGCAGGCGGTACGCCGCGTAACCCTCGGCGAAAATAAAGTTTGCGGCCTCACCCGTCCCGAAGATGCGCAGGCGGCCTATCAGGCCGGCGCCCTGTATGGCGGTTTGATTTTTGTGGCGTCCTCGTCGCGCCGAGTCTCGCAACAACAGGCCCGCGCGCTGACCCAAAGCGCTCCGCTGCTTTACGTCGGCGTATTTCGCGATGCGCCGGTTGATCAAATCGTCAGCATCGCCGGCGATCTGAAACTGGCCGCGGTACAACTGCACGGCAATGAAGATCAACACGCCATTGCGCTATTGCGCGCACAGCTGCCGGCGGCCTGCCAAATTTGGAAAGCGCTGAGCATCAGCGGCGCATGTCCGGAAAGAAACTTGCGGCATGTCGATCGCTACGTGCTGGACAACGCGCAGGGCGGCAGCGGTCAGACGTTTGACTGGTCGGTTCTTAAAGGGCAAAACCTGGACAACGTACTGCTGGCCGGCGGACTGAACGCAGACAACTGCGCGCAGGCTGCGCAATTGGGCAGTGTCGGACTGGACTTCAATTCCGGCGTGGAAAGCCAGCCGGGGAAAAAAGATCCGAATAAGATCGCCGCGGTTTTTCAGACGCTACGGGCGATATAATCCGTATCCATATAGCAAGCATGGTTCAACTTTCATACCCCTTCGTTCAGGCCGTCCACGCACCGGCGACGTGAAAGATGAGGGTAAATAAAAGACAGGAATATTATGACATTACTCAATCCATACTTTGGTGAATTCGGCGGCCAGTACGTTCCGCAGATCCTCATCCCGGCCCTGAGTCAGTTGGAAGAAGCCTTTGTGAGCGCGCAGCAGGATCCCGACTTCCAGGCCGAATTTATCGATTTACTGAAGAACTATGCCGGTCGCCCGACCGCCCTGACCTTGTGTAAAAACCTGACCGCCGGCACCCGCACCCGGCTGTACCTGAAACGAGAAGACTTGCTGCATGGCGGCGCGCACAAAACCAACCAGGTGCTGGGTCAGGCGCTGCTCGCCAAACGCATGGGAAAAACGGAAATCATCGCCGAGACCGGCGCCGGGCAGCATGGCGTCGCCACCGCGCTGGCCTGCGCCCTGCTGGGACTGAAGTGCCGTATTTATATGGGCGCCAAAGACGCCGAACGTCAGTCACCCAACGTATTTCGCATGCGTCTGATGGGCGCCGAAGTGATACCGGTGCACAGCGGATCCTCCACGCTGAAGGACGCCTGTAACGAAGCGCTGCGCGACTGGTCCGGCAGCTATGAAACCGCCCACTATCTGCTGGGCACTGCGGCGGGGCCGCATCCGTTCCCCACTATCGTGCGGGAATTTCAGCGCATGATCGGCGAAGAAATTAAAGCGCAGATGCTGGAAAGGGAAGGACGCTTACCGGACGTGCTGCTGGCCTGCGTGGGCGGCGGTTCCAACTCCATTGGCATGTTCGCCGACTTTATTGATGATGCCGATGTCCGTCTGATTGGCGTAGAGCCAGCCGGATTAGGCATTGAAACCGGGCAACACGGCGCCCCGCTCAAGCATGGCCGCGTCGGTATCTACTTTGGTATGAAGTCCCCGATGATGCAGACCATCGAAGGACAAATCGAAGAGTCCTATTCCATTTCCGCCGGGTTGGATTTCCCGTCCGTCGGACCACAGCACGCCTATCTGAACAGCATCGGCCGGGCCGACTATGTTTCCATTACCGATGACGAAGCGCTGGAAGCATTTAAAGAACTCTCCCGCCATGAAGGCATTATCCCTGCGTTGGAATCCTCTCATGCCCTTGCCTATGCGCTGAAAATGATTAAGCAAGAGCCGGAAAAAGAACAAATTCTGGTGGTCAACCTGTCTGGCCGCGGCGATAAAGACATATTTACCGTTCACGATATTTTAAAAGATCGGGGAGAAATTTAATGGAGCGCTATCAACAGTTATTTAAACGCCTGAGCGGCAATAAAGAAGGCGCGTTTGTCCCCTTTGTGACACTGGGCGATCCCTCTGCGGAACAGTCGCTGAAAATCATCGATACGCTGGTGGCCGCTGGCGCCGATGCGCTGGAACTGGGCATCCCCTTTTCAGATCCGCTGGCCGATGGACCAACCATTCAGGCCGCTACTCTGCGGGCGTTCTCCGCCGGCATTACGGTTAGTCAGTGCTTTGAAATGCTGGCCGCGATTCGCCAGAAATATCCGCAGATCCCGATTGGCCTGCTGATGTACGCCAATCTGGTTTTCAGCAATGGGATCGATGCGTTTTATCAGCGCTGTGAACAGGTCGGCGTCGACTCCGTGCTGATTGCCGACGTGCCGGTTGAAGAGTCAGCGCCTTTCCGCGCGGCGGCCCAACGTCACAACATCGCGCCGATCTATATCTGTCCGCCCAATGCCGATGACGACCTGCTGCGGGAAATCGCTTCCTATGGTCGGGGTTATACCTATTTATTGTCGCGGGCCGGGGTAACAGGTACGGAAAAACGCGCTCAGTTGCCGCTGCACCATCTGGTGGCCAAATTGAATGAATATCACGCGGCGCCGCCAATACAGGGATTTGGTATTTCAGACCCCGCCCAGGTTCGTGAATCATTGGCGGCAGGCGCCGCCGGCGCCATTTCCGGTTCGGCAATCGTCAGAATTATTGAAGATAATCAACATAACCCGGCGCAGATGCTGTCTCAATTGCATACCTTCGTCAGCAACATGAAAGCCGCGACGCGCAGATAACGACGGGAGATGTCGCAGGTTAAAAACGGCGGATAAACATCCGCCGTTCGCCATTTAGCCGATCGATGATCAATATCAGAAACGATAACCGGCACCGAACATGAACACCCAAGGATCTAAACGGGTGCTGATTGTCTGCTGCTGGCCTGCGGCATTAAACTTCACATCGGTGTCAATATCCATCCACCACACCGACATATTCAGCAACCAGCGTTCATCCAGATTGTAGTCCAGCCCCGCCTGCGCGGCGACGCCCCAGGAGTTTTTCAGACTCAAGTCGCTTAAGCCCTTGCTCTTGCCTCGCTCATTGAATTTTTCATCAAAGAACAGGGTGTAATTCAGCCCCGCGCCCAGGTATGGCCGAAGTTTGTCTGCCTTATCGCCAAAGTAGTATTGCGCCATTAGCGACGGCGGTAAATGGCTGACTTCGGCAATCGTCCCCACGCCGTTTAGCCCGACTTTATGGTTAAACGGCGTGGCGGCCAATAACTCTACGCCAATGTTATCCGTAACCAGATAGCTGAACGTCAAACCCAGCTGAGTATTGTTATCTACCTGAAATGACCCCAGCCCCAGTACATTCTCTGAGCCCGCTACCGGACGAACCGTGGCGGTTCCGGCACGGACGATGATATCGCCGGCCTGATGAGCCTGTGCAAATGATGGCAACAGCGTAGCCGCCATAAGTAAGAAAGACGCTTTTTTCATTATCCACTTCCTTTATATGGTTTAAATCGCGAGCGAAATATACCTTCCAGCCACTATTGTTGTTTTAAGCCAGATCACATCTTTTAAATACTTTTTGCAAAAACGGTACTAAATCAAATACCGATAACCAACTAAAAAACAAAGAATTGACTTGGATCAATCACAACAAAAATTCGCATAATGTGCTGCGCTGAAAAAATGCGCTGCCCAAGACGTTATTTCGGCGGTAAATTCTCACCATTCTTTCTGTTGCCAACAGATTTCAGGGATAAGCCAGCCGGGTGAAAACTTGAAAAATGATGGAATTAATGCGATGCCGTTTGAGGGCGGTATAAAAAAATGAGTGATAACACCTGTATGCATTGCGGCGCCTGCTGCGCTTATTTCAGGGTGTCTTTTTATTGGGCGGAGGCGGATGATGGCGCCGGCGTCGTTCCAGCCCTACTCACGGAACCTGTTACGCCATTTATGCGCTGTATGCAGGGAACCAATAGCAAAACGCCTCGCTGCAGCGCGTTAGAAGGTGATATCGGCGAAAGCGTCAGCTGTTCGATTTATCTTAACCGTCCCTCCCCCTGTCGTGAATTTATGCAATCCGGCGAAGATGGACAGCTGAATGCAGCCTGTGACCGCGCTCGAGCCCACTACGGATTGCCGCCGTTACTCACTTTGCTTGAGTTACCGTCGACAGAATCATAAGAAATCCGCATCTCGCCACCAGGACAGGGTGCCACAGCCCGGCGTAACAGGTTACAATTAAAGGCTAATGTGATTGACCATTTTCTCTCAAGGAGTTTGCATGCCTATCACGGCCAGCAAGTTGTACCGTGACACAATGAATTTCACGCGTAATCAGCTCATCACGGTTTTGCTGATGTCACTGCTTACCGCGCTCATTGCCGTGATCCTGGATCAGGCCTTCACCCCCGCAGAGGAAGAGTTGCAAATACTGAGCGCCATGGGCGGCGATTTGTCTTCCTCGGCAAAGCTGAGCGTTATAGAAATGTTACGGCAGTTGACGCCGGAACAACAGGCGATGATGGCTAAAATAGCCGCGGCGCGGACCTTCGCCGCGCTGGCGGGGAATGCAATTCTCACCGGCGGTATCCTGATGCTGCTCCAGATGGTCTCCGCAGGAAACCGCACCAGCGCCTTACGGGCGATTGGCGCCGCCGCTCCGTACCTGCCCCGCCTGTTTATACTCACCTTGCTGTGCGTCTTTCTTATCCAGTTAGGCATGTTGTTTCTGGTCATTCCTGGCATACTGTTGACTATCGCTTTAAGCCTGGCGCCGATCGTCGTCGTCATCGAAAAACAGGGGGTATTCAGCGCCATCAAGTCGAGCGCCGCGCTGACCTTTGCCAACCTGCGCATCACCGCGCCGGCGGTGATTCTTTGGATACTCGCCAAGGCCGTTATCCTGGTGTTGGCGACAAAAATTCCGGGATTTTCACCGACGCTGCTTGCCGTGCTGTTAAATGGCCTGAGCAATCTGATATCCGCAATGCTGTTAATTTACCTGTTCCGCCTTTATACGCTGCTTCGCGCCTGATTTTATCTCCCTGTCGATTTCAATTCGCCATCCTATATTCCCCAGTCCATGTGGTTCACGCCTGGGGAAAGCGCTTGAGATGGCACCGAGTGCGGCGGCAGACAGCCTGGATATCGGCTAATCGTCAACAAGGCTGATCGTAATTTTCTGCAAATTATTGCGATATCAAGGGAACAGTACACCACAATAAAGGATAATAGCGTCAGTGATCAGATGGCCGTTCACGGTTATCACCAACAATTTATTGAGTAACGGATTGATATAATGAAGCAACTTATTGATTTTATGCCACTTGTCGTCTTTTTTGTCTTTTACAAATTATATGACATTTACGTTGCATCGGGCGCATTGATTGCCGCCACCGCGCTGGCGCTGGTCATTACCTGGGTGGTTTATCGCAAGATAGAAAAAATGACGCTGATAACTTTTGTCATGGTCGCCATTTTCGGCACGTTGACGCTGGTATTCCATAATGACGAATTCATCAAGTGGAAGGTGACCATTATTTATACCCTGTTTGCCGCCGCGCTGCTATACAGCCAGTTTGTAATGAAGAAGACGCTGATCCAGCGCATGCTGGGTAAAGAATTAACCTTACCGCAATCCGTGTGGGGAAAACTTAATTTATCCTGGGCCATGTTCTTTCTGGTATGTGGATTATTAAACATTTATATTGCTTTCTGGATGCCGCAAAGCGTGTGGGTTAACTTCAAGGTCTTTGGTTTAACTGGATTTACCCTGCTGTTTACCTTGATCTGCGGCGTTTATATCTATCGGCACTTACCCGGCGATCGGGAGAAGTCAAAAGAAAATGGAAGTGGGCACTGATAAAGCCCTCTTGATAAAACAGTATGACTCCATGAGTCAACCTAATTTGATTGATACCACAATGAGCAAACAAGACGTTTTACCTCAGGGCGATCTGGTTCTTCGAACACTGGCGATGCCCGCTGATACCAATGCGAATGGGGATATTTTCGGGGGCTGGATCATGTCGCAGATGGACATGGGCGGCGCTATTTTGGCAAAAGAAATTGCAGAAGGCCGGGTGGTAACCGTTCGCGTTGATGGCATGTCGTTTCTAAAGTCGGTCGCCGTCGGCGACGTCGTATGTTGCTATGCGCGGTGCGTAAGCACCGGCCGCAGTTCCATCAATGTGAATGTGGAAGTCTGGGTAAAAAAAGTCTCTTCTGAACCCATTGGGCAGCGCTACCGCGCGACGGAGGCGTTATTCACTTATGTCGCGGTCGATGGATACGGTCGCTCACGCGAACTGCCGTTAGGGAAAAGCCACTGTACCTATGATGAGGCCTAAGCGCGCTCATCAATATACGGCTTATCTATTCATGTCGTTGTTGACGCCCTGAGTCTTTTACCAGACAGCAATAACAAAAAAGCACCGGGATTAACGGTGCTTTTTTATCGATGGCGATTAAACGCGCGTCATTTTATTCCATGGCGGCGCCGCCATTGATTCTGAAGACGAAGGTCACTTCCATATCTCTACCCGGCTTATTAGCCTCATAGCGCCATTTACGCATTGCCTGCCTGATATCACGTTCAAACATATTGCGCGGCTCCGCTGACAGCACCCGCACATTGTCAACCCGTCCGGCGTCATCGATATCAAACTGTATTTTCACCCGCCCTTCAACACGCAATGAGAACGCCCGGGCAGGATACTGCGGCTCAACCCGACTTAGCGGCCGCGGTCCCGTCGACTGAGAACTTGAGGCTGGAGCGGGAGCCTGTCTGACCGGCGCATTCTTCACATTTTGCGACGGAGCTTCGCTGGTAAACGGCGACGGCGGTTGTTTTTCAATGGCCTTCTCTCGCTTCACCGGCTTTGGTTGTTCAACTTTCTTCACCGGTTTGGGTTTAGGCTTCGGTTTTGGCTCAGGTTTAGGTTCAGGAAGCGGGACCGGAACCGGTTCTGGAATCGGCTCCGGCACCGGTTCAGGAATGGCTTCCAGCTCCACAACCGGCTCAGGCTGTGCTACCGGCGTCGGGTCGACAGGCGCCGATTTTGCCGCAGGCGCCGCTTCAAATGCAGCCGGATTGACCATCACGACGCTGATCGCTTTGGACTCTTCCGGCAGTTCGAAAGCTTTATTGAACGACGCATACAGCAAGCCCGCGATTAAAGAACCGTGAATGCCAACCGAAAGTATAAATGGCCATGAGTAACGGCGGGTCAGAAAAAACTTTTTTTGCGGCATAGTATTTCTTTATCCTCTTATGCCGACCAAGTTTAAATGCAAATAGCAATCATATTCAATAATAACCCGTCAAATTGTTAAAAAAAACCAAAGAGGGGTTCTATTTATCTGGTAAATCAACCTATTGCCCTGGTCGTGTCATGCAGTATGATGGGTTACTCGATTTGTAGTTCCTAATGTGAGAGGCCCATTATGTTATATGTCATTTATGCTGAAGATGTCGCCGGTTCGCTGGAAAATCGACTGGCGGCTAGACCCGATCACCTTGCCCGCCTCAAGGACTTGCAGGATCAAGGACGACTTATCACCGCCGGTCCATTCCCCGCCGTTGACAGCGAGGATCCGGGTAAGGCGGGTTTTAGCGGGTCCATTATCATTGCCGAATTTCCTTCCCTGACGGAAGCGAAAGCCTGGGCGGATGAAGATCCCTACGTCGCCGCTAAAGTTTACCAAAAGGTGGAGGTGAAACCCTTCAAAAAAGTTTTTTAGTTCAGAGCTTCGCGATGGGCCATAGCGCGCTATGACCCATCGCCAATCCTTCAAGACGCTAAATCTTGCGGCAAAAGGGTCTTACTGGCGCACTAAAGCTGAAATATTTTAGTCATTTAACCATGGTACGCTGATCTCCATTCATATGCAGGGAGTCAGACTATATGTTAATGCCCGCCAAGCTACGATCAGGGATGTCAAAAGTATTTAGCCGCCGGCCAAGTATTCTTTTTGGTTTATTGCTTGTCATCGGCCTGTTTTCATTACTGCAGTTGTTTTCCGTCGGCATTATTTCCCAAACCCTAACGCAGGTCAGGCTCGATACGTCGGTTAGCGAACAGCTTCGTCAACAGCAGGCGTTAATGGATAAAGCCAGGATGGAAGTCATGAACGCCAGCGATAAGCTCAATCGCGCGGGGATTTATCTGTTGGTTGATAAAGAAACCGGTTCGGTCGGCAGTTGGCAAAGCCTGATGGATGAAGCCGAGGCTTCATTAAAACAGGCGGAAATTCATTATCAACAGTTGGATGCGTCCTCCACCGCCTCGGCCTTTGTCGCATTAAAAACCAGTTATCAACAGCTGTATGCGGGATTAGCCGAACTTGCCGAAGAGATAAAAACCACCAATCAAATTGATATCTTCTTCGCCATTCCCATTCAGGCCTACCAAAACGATTTTACACAAAAATATTCACATTACCTGCAGGATAACGATACCCGACAAAAACAGCACGGCCAGCAGTTTCTGACCGCTCTCGACCATGCTCACACCATTTTTGTTGTGGTGCTGGGTTTATTGCTGCTGGTATCGGTGCTGGTTTGGGTCGGCGTGAACAAGGTTATCATCCGACCGTTAAAACGAATTATTAATCATTTACAGCGTATTGCGGCAGGCGATCTTTCCCGGACAGTCGATGCGGAAAGACGCACGACGCAGGAAATCGATAGTTTGAACAACAGCGTGATTCAAATGCAACGCGGTCTGGTTGTTTTGGTTAATCAAGTGCGCCAAAGCGTAGGAAACATGAGCGTTCAGGTTGATAAGGTCGCAGAAGATAATCGCATGCTGTCGGAGCAGGCAATCCGGCAGTCCCATGAACTGAAAGCCACCACCGAACACATCCTTCAGTTGAGCCAGCATCTGGAGCAGAATACGCAACATACCCTGCAGGCCAGCCTACACGCGAAAGATACCAGTAATATCGCCACGCAGGGCGAGGTGATGATGGATGAAGTAAAAACGGCGATGTCGGACATTGCCGGCCGGACGCGGGAAATGACCGATGCGATTGGCATGATAGAAAATGTGGCATTTCAAACACATATTTTATCATTGAATGCAGCGATTGAGGCCGCGCGCGCCGGCGAAATGGGGCGTGGATTTTCCGTCGTCGCTCGCGAAGTCGGCACGCTGGCATCGCAAAGCAGTCATTCCGCGCAAAACATCAATGCCTTGATTCGCGACTCGGATAACAGCGTTGAGGCGGGGGCTAAATTGGTTAAGGCCTTGAATGATAGCCTGCAAGAAATCATTCAGGCCGCCAAAGGCACCGGTACGTTTTTAAGTGAGATATCGGAAATATCGGATCAGCAGAACCAGAGTATCCATGAAGTCACCAGCAGTATTCGCACCCTGAATGATACCGTGCAACAAAACGTGGATCAGGTGGAAACAGCGGCAATGACTTTTTCATCGCTGCTGGATCAAACGCGTCAACTCAGCACAACGGTGTCGTTGTTTATGCTGCCATCTGACGCCGATGCATCTTCTGCGACGGCTGAAAAACCGTTGCTCCCCGCATTATCCTGACGGACCTTGAACCCGCCGATAAAAATAACATCTAAAAATTAGCGGTCATATCGATGATGACCGCTAATCTTTTCAGCTACCACTCATAGGCGACTGCATACAACAACGCACGCCGCTTATGCTTTTGTTGCAAATAGCGGGCATAGTGAATATGACGGTAGGTTCGCGACTGCGCTTCCAGCCAGCGGCTTCTGCGACGCTTAACCTGACGCAACATCCGCCAGCGGCTGACTTCATTCCGGCTGCGTTTCATGGCATGACTCTTATATAGCGAAAATTTGCCGCGTCATTATAGACCCTTCATCTCTCAATCCAAGTAATGTTTAAATTTTCCGCCCTCACATTAAATAGTTATCAGGCTATATTATTAAGACTAAAGGCGTTTCCCCTTTCATCAAAGTATGAGTACACTTCATTAAACGCTTACAGAAGAAATTTGCGACGCCTTTATGACAACATTTTATACCGTAATGAGTTGGTTACTTGTTTTCAGTTATTGGTTACTGATTGCAGGTATCACGCTACGTATTTTAATGAAGCGTCGAACGGTCCCTTCCGCAATGGCCTGGCTGTTGGTGATCTATATTCTGCCGTTGGTGGGTATTGTCGCTTACCTCTCCTTCGGCGAACTGCACCTCGGTAAACGTCGAGCCGAACGCGCCAGTAGAATGTGGCCATCGACGGCAAAATGGCTGCGGGAACTCAAAGAATACCGACGCATTTTTGCCACCGAAAATAGCGAAGTCGCCAGTTCACTATTTCAATTGTGCGAGCGTCGTCAGGGCGTCGGTGGTGTAAAAGGCAATCAGCTACAGCTACTGACGACCTTTGACGACACCATCAAGGCGCTGATTCGTGATATTGAACTGGCCCACAATAATATCGAGATGGTGTTTTATATCTGGCAATCCGGCGGAATCGTCGATCAGGTTACGTCATCGCTTATCGCCGCCGCCCGCCGTGGCGTACATTGCCGGATATTGCTTGACTCCGCGGGCAGCGTTAAGTTTTTCCGCAACGCTCACCCTCAGTTGATGCGCACCGCCGGCATTGAAGTGGCCGAAGCGCTGAAAGTGAATCTCTTCCGGGCATTTTTGCGGCGCATGGATCTGCGGCAGCATCGAAAGGTCATTCTGATCGATAACCGTATTGCTTACACCGGCAGTATGAATATGGTTGATCCCCGCTTTTTCAAGCAGGATGCGGGCGTGGGTCAATGGGTTGATCTGATGGCGCGCATCGAAGGCCCGGTGGCGACAACCCTGGGCATTATTTATTGCTGCGACTGGGAAATGGAAACCGGCAAACGGCTGCTGCCGCCGCCGCCGGACGTCAATATGATGCCGTTTGAACAGGAGACCGGCCACACAATTCAGGTGATTGCCTCCGGTCCGGGCTATCCGGAAGAGATGATCCACCAGGCCCTGTTAACCTCGGTCTACTCCGCTCGCAAACAGCTCATCATGACCACGCCCTACTTCGTCCCCAGCGACGACCTGCTGCACGCCATCTGTACGGCCGCACAGCGCGGCGTGGACGTCAGCCTTATCGTGCCGCATAAAAATGACTCCGTACTGGTCGGCTGGGCAAGTCGGGCATTCTTTACCGAATTACTGGCGGCCGGCGTCAAAATTTATCAGTTCAAAGATGGATTGCTGCATACGAAAAGCATACTGGTCGATGGACAGCTGAGTCTGATCGGTACCGTCAATCTGGATATTCGTAGCCTGTGGCTGAATTTCGAGATCACCGTGGTGATCGATGATGCCGGTTTCGGCACCGATCTCGCCTGCGTTCAGGAAGATTATATTGTGCGATCCAGTCTGCTGAGCGCCAAACAGTGGCAAAGCCGTCCTTACTGGCAACGCATTATCGAACGAGTGTGCTACTTTTTCAGTCCCTTGCTATAAATACGGCTTTTCCCGTGTTTTAATAGCGCCACACGCATTAACAGGACATTTCGTATGGATTTGAATAACCGCCTGACTGAAGACGAAGCGTTGGAACAGGCCTACGATATTTTTCTGGAACTGGCCGTAGATAACCTTGATCCGGCAGATATCTTATTGTTTAACCTACAGTTCGAAGAACGCGGCGGCGCAGAGCTATTCGACCCGGCAGAAGACTGGTCAGCGCATGTTGATTTTGACCTCAATCCTGATTTCTTTGCGGAAGTGGTGATTGGGCTGGCGGAGCAGGATGGCGGCGAGATTACCGATATTTTTGCCCGCGTACTGATTTGCCGGGAAAAAGATCACAAGCTCTGCCATATCCTGTGGAAAGAGTAAGCCGTAAGTAACAAGGCCTGACGCCCTCTCCTCACGGCATGCATGAATCCCCGCAGACGTCCCTTTACGGGGCGTAGTGCTTTTCTGGTTATAAAGAAATCGGCGCTGGCGGTTCGACTTTCAGACAGGAGACCGCATGCGAGAAATCCCCCGCCATCACGGGTCTGGTTTTCAGGCACTCAGGCCCAGCGATCGGGCAGCGAGTGCAAAACACGCACCCCGAGGGCGGATTAATCGGCGAAGGCAGATCCCCCTCCAGCAACTGTATCTGCTTATTCCTCTCCTTATCCGGGTCGGGAATCGGCACGGCCGACATCAAAGCCCGGGTGTAGGGATGCAAAGGATGACGATAGACCTGATCATAGGTTCCCAGCTCCACCGCATGTCCCAGGTACATCACCAGAACCCGATCGGAAATGTGCTTCACCACCGACAGGTCATGGGCGATAAAAATCAGCGACAGCTGCATTTCACGCTGTAATTGCCGCAGCAGATTGACAACCTGAGCCTGAATGGACACGTCCAGCGCAGACACCGGCTCATCGCAGATAATCAGTTTCGGTTCCAGTATCAAGGCCCGGGCGATACCGATACGCTGGCACTGGCCGCCGGAAAATTCATGCGGATAGCGGTTAATCAGATTAGGTAATAGCCCCACTTTCAGCATCATGGTTCTGACCTTGTCTTTCACCTCCTGCCGCGTCAGCTTCGGATAATAGATTTTTAACGGCTCGGCAATAATTTCCCCGATGTTCATACGCGGATTCAGCGACGCCAGCGGATCCTGGAAAATCATCTGGATATCGCCGCGCGCCTGACGCCAGGCTTCATCGCTCATCCCGAGCAAATCGCGCCCGAGCCAGGTGATATGTCCGTCGGTTGCCTTCACCAGACCGATGATGGCGCGCGCCAATGTGGATTTCCCGCAACCGGACTCGCCCACGACCCCCAACGTTTCCCCTTCATGTAGACGAAACGTCACGCCATCGACCGCCTTCAAGGTTTTAGGCGGTTGCCAGAACCACTGTTTATTGTCCCTTACGTCGAAGTGAACTTTCAGATCGACCACGTCCAACAGCGCTGTGCTTTTCGGTGCCGAATTCATAACACCTCCTCGATAGTTCTAAAACAAGCGCGTAAGCGATTGTCGCCAAAGGACGCCAGCGCGGGCGTCTGATGGCAGACATCCATAGCGTAAGGACATCGGGGCTGGAACGGACAGCCTTTCGGTAAGCGCAGCAAATTCGGTGGATTACCGGGAATGGTGGCCAGAATCTCATCTTCTGAATCCAGGCGCGGAACCGCATGAAGCAAGCCGATGGAATAAGGATGGCTAGGTTGATAAAAAACATCGCGCGCCGAACCGTATTCCATCGTGCGGCCCGCGTACATCACCAGCACCTTGTCGCAGATGCCGGCCACGACGCCCAGATCGTGGGTGATCATGATGATTGCGGTATTGAACTCGCTTTTCAGCTCATTTAATAACGTCATAATCTGCGCCTGCACCGTTACATCAAGCGCGGTGGTCGGCTCATCGGCAATCAACAGCTTCGGCCGGCACAATAACGCCATGGCGATCATCACGCGCTGGCGCATGCCGCCGGAAAACTCATGCGGATACATGTTCATGCGTTTTCTCGCTTCCGGCATTTTCACGGCATCCAGCATGTTGACCGACTCCGCAAAAGCGTCGCGTTTACTGAGCTTTTTATGCAGCATCAACACTTCCATAAGTTGCTCGCCGACGCGCATATAGGGGTTCAACGAGGTCATCGGATCCTGAAATATCATGGCGATCTCTTCGGCGCGCAACTGGTTCAGTTGACGCTCCGGTAGATTAAGGATCTCTCGGCCGTGAAAACGCGAAGAACCGCTGATATGCCCATTGCTGGCCAGCAACCCCATCAGCGCAAACGCCGTTTGCGATTTTCCGGAACCGGACTCGCCGACAATCCCCAACGTTTCACCGGCATCCAGCGTAAAGTTGAGATCGTTAACCGCCGTCACGTCGCCATCCTCGGTACGGAACGTTACCCGCAAATCGCGAACGCTCAGCAGCGGCTCATGTCCTTCAATTGAATCAGGCTTATTCATCAACCCCTTCCTCAGCGATCTTTCGGGTCGAGGGCATCACGTAAGCCATCGCCGATAAAGTTAAAACAAAACAGCGTCACAACCAGAAACGCCGCGGGATAAAACAGCAGCCAGGAAGAAACTTCCATTGAGTTCGCGCCATCATTCAGCAAGGCGCCCCAACTGCTTAATGGTTCCTGGGTGCCTAATCCCAGAAAGCTTAGGAATGATTCAAACAAAATCATACTCGGCACCAGTAATGAGGCATAAACAACAACCACGCCTAAAACATTGGGGACGATATGGCGTAGTACAATGCCGCGCGTTGACACGCCGGAAACCCATGCGGCTTCAATGAACTCCTTACGTTTTAGGCTTAGCGTCTGTCCGCGCACAATACGCGCCATGTCCAGCCAGGACACCATGCCGATGGCGACAAAGATCAACAGTATGTTCTGCCCGAAGAATGTCACCAACAGAATGACGAAAAACATGAACGGAAATGAGTTGAGGATCTCCAGTAAACGCATCATCACGGAGTCGACTTTTCCGCCGAGATAACCGGACAGCGCGCCGTAAAGCGTGCCGACGAACACGGCGATCAGCGCGGCGGCGACGCCGACCATCAGGGAAATTCGTCCGCCGATGGCGACGCGAACCAGCAGGTCGCGTCCTGACGAGTCGGTGCCGAAATAGTGGCCGGAAGACATGTCGGGCGCGGATGACATCATGTTCCAGTCGGTATCCGCGTAATTAAAGGGCGACAGCCACGGCGCAATGGTGACAAACAGTGTAATCAGCACCAGCGCTAACAGGCTGGCGATAGCGGCGCGGTTATGGATAAAACGCCGGCGGGCATCCTGCCACAGACTGCGGCCTTCGACTTGCATCCTTTCGTTGAAATTATCCACCGCTTGCGTGTTTTTTCGATGCCAAAACATAACGCCCCCTGGTTTAGTAGCGAATTTTCGGATCGATAACGGCGTATAACACGTCAATTATCGCATTAAAAAGAATGGTCAGCCCGCCTACTAAAATAGTCAGGCTGAGCACCAGCGAATAATCACGATTCAACGCCCCATTCACGAAAAGCTGACCTATACCGGGTAAACCGAAAATTGTCTCAATCACCATCGAACCGGTAATGATGCCGACAAAAGCCGGTCCCATATAAGAAAGGACCGGTAACATTGCGGGTTTTAAGGCATGGCGCAAAATAATGAGGCGCAGGGGCAAACCTTTTGCGCGGGCGGTACGAATGAAGTTGGAGTGCAGCACTTCAATCATCGAACCACGGGTAATACGCGCGATGCTGGCTATGTAAGAAAGCGATAACGCGACCATCGGCAGAACGATATATTTGGGAGCTCCGCCATTCCAGCCGCCGCCCGGCAGCCAATGCAAGCTAATGGCAAATATCAATACCAGCAGCGGCGCGACGACAAAGCTGGGAATAACGACGCCGGTCATCGCAAACCCCATCACCGTATAATCCCATTTACTGTTCTGATTTAACGCGGCAATAACGCCGGCGCTGACGCCGAAAAACACGGCGAATAAAAACGCGGCCGCGCCCAATTTAGCGGAAACCGGAAATGAAGCCGCCACCAGATCGTTTACTGAATAATCCTTGTATTTAAATGAAGGGCCGAAATCGCCATGAACCAGTTGCCATAAGTAGTTGCCGTATTGTTTCACCATCGGGTCATTAAGATGGTATCGGGCTTCAATATTGGTCATGACCTCAGGCGGAAGATTACGCTCGCCGGTAAAAGGACTACCCGGCGCAAGACGCATCATGAAAAATGAAATGGTTATCAAAATAAACAGCGTTGGTATCGCTTCCAGACAGCGACGAAAAATAAATTTTAACATTGCCCATACCTATAAAACCCGTAAATAAGAGCGGACCGCACGAATAACGCGGTCCGCGATATTATCAGTGTTTGATAATGTAAAGATCTTTTACGTAGATATTATCCATTGGATCCTTACCCGTTAATCCACCGACGTAAGGTTTCAGCAGGCGAGTGTTGGCATAGTAATAAACCGGAACGATAACTGCGTCCTTGTCCAGTAAGGTCTCGGCCTGTTGATAAATCGCCGCCCGTTCATCTTCGGTATTCGCCTGCAAAGATTTGGCGATCAGCGCATCGAAGTCGCGACTCTTATAATGCGCGGTGTTGCTGCTGCTGTCTGATAACATGCTGTTGAAAAAGGTTGAAGGCTCATTGTAGTCGGCGCACCAGCCGGCTCGCGCGAGATCGTAACTGCCCTGATGGCGGCTATTGAGGAAGGTTTTCCATTCCTGACTTTCCAGTTTCACATTGACGCCAATATTTTGTTTCCAGATAGACGCCGCGGCAATCGCCATTTTTTTATGTAAATCAGAGGTGTTGTACAATAGGCTCAAGGTCAGCGGCTTGTCCTTGCTATATCCCGCTTCCGCCAGCAGTTTTTTCGCCTCCGCGTTGCGTTTTTCCTGCGACCAGGTAAACCATTCGGGCGTTTGCGCCTTAAACCCGTCAATATAAGGCGGCACAAAACCATAGGCTGGAGTATCTCCCTGGCCTTTAACTTTATTGGTCAAAATATCCTGACTCAGTGCCATTCGCAGCGCGTTCCTGACCCGTACATCGGTAAACGGCGCCTTCTGGTTATTAACTTCATAGTAGTAAGTACACAAATACGGATCGGCTTTGACCTCCTGCGGAATCTCTTTTTTTAATTTCTGAAACAGCTCTATCGGCAGGTAGTTGTAGGTCATGTCGATCTCACCGCTACGGTAGCGGTTAACATCGCTGACTTCGGATGAAATAGGTAAATAGGTGACCTGATTGATAACGGTTTTCTCGTTATCCCAGTACTGGGGATTACGTTCGAGGACGATTTTTTCATTCACCACCCAGTCTTTCAGCTTATAAGCGCCGTTGCCGACCCAGTTTTGCGGTTGAGTCCACTTCTCGCCAAACTTTTCCACCGCAATTTTATTTACCGGCGACATGGCCGGATTGATAGGCAATTTATAAAAATAAGGTACGGCCTCAGAGAGCCTCACCTCCAGCGTGTAGTCGTCAAGAGCCTTCACGCCCAGGGTTTCGGGGGCTTTTTTGCCGGCGATGATGTCATCGACATTCAGCAAATGGCCGTATTGCAGATAGCTGGCGTAAGGAGACGCGGTTTTGGGATCGACCAGACGCCGCCAGCTGTAGACAAAATCCTGCGCCGTGACGGGATCACCATTAGACCAGCGTGCGTTTTTTCGCAGATGAAATGTCCATACGGTGAAATCCTGGTTATCCCAACTTTCCGCCACGCCGGGGATAACCTTACCGTTGGCATTGGTGATAACCAGCCCTTCCAGCAAATCACGGGATACATTGGCCTCGGGCACGCCTTCGATTTTATGCGGATCCAATGAGGCGACTTCAGCACTGTTATTGCGAACCAGTTCCTGCTTTGCCGCCAGTTTAACGCCTGCCGGCACCGTGGCGGCCCAGACGCAAGCGCCCGGCGCCAAAGTCAGCGCCGCGATGATGCCAACGGCTACCCTTTTTTTGATCGTGGTGATATGTGCCATTATCTTCTCCTGTGCTGTTTATTATATTTTTACCACCTGCGCATTATGATGCGCCGTTAACTTGATACCCAAGGTAAACAGAAATGATGGTTAAGCACCTGTACTGGCGCTTATATAATTAATACATTTAATTTATTAACATTATTTTCAATAATCGCCCGCCCCGGCACTGTCAAAACAGAGGTTGTCCGCCGATATTCCTACAATGCCACTTTTTAGTGGTGAGTTATAAAAACAACGTAAAAACAGAAAGTTGGAATAGATACAAATCAACAGATAATATCATCAGTCAAAGTAATGCAAACGTAACACAAAGAAAACAGCGTTTAAATAGTGGATTTTAAGTATAAAAAACCACCACGATTTTGATTTTGTCAACATGGCACCGGTTGTAAACGTTATAAAATTAACAAATTATGTTTATCGATGTTGCCAATATTACAGAAAGTGTTGCCGTAATTGATATCAAAAAAAGATATTTGTCACAGATGAACGACAATTTACGCGCAAAAACAGTCGACAGAAATTAGAATTACTTATGATAAAAACAAAAAAGAGGAATGCCATTGAGAGACATTGCTTTTTAAAGCAGTAATTGAGCGATATCACTTAATTTAGCCAAGTTTTACAGCCGGATTTTATTTCTCGTTCAGTAATCGGGATAGAATAAAAAATCATCTATCCGCGTTTTTCTGGCGCATATAAAAGATAAGGCAGTCTGCATTGTGATAAGAAAATGAGAATAGCTCTCAAAAATGATGATGCTGAATGGTGTCAGCATCAAAAAAATTAGATTAAGATCACAAAAAAGCCACCGGTAAGCGGGTATGCTCTTAGTCATCCGGTTAAACCGAGTGATTATCCTTGATTTAACAGATACGAAAACAGGTTGATCTGACAACGCCAAGTATCTGGTGATGCAGCAGGTAAGCAACAGTATGGCTGTGTGAATGAGCTCTTTGAGTCAATTAGTGCCGAGAAGCCGCGGTGTCTTAAGCGCCGGCGACAAACGCCACGATGCGTTTATCTATCCTCTTCTACCTGGCAGACCATTGACTGAAAGAGTTTAACATTATCAGGAGAGCATTATGGCCGTAACAAATCTTGCTGAACTTAACGCATTGGTCGAAAGAGTAAAAAAGGCGCAGAGCGAATTTGCCAGTTTTACTCAAGAGCAAGTCGACAAAATCTTCCGGGCTGCCGCGTTAGCTGCTTCAGATGCCCGAATTCCGCTGGCCAAAATGGCTGTCGCTGAATCCGGCATGGGGATTGTGGAAGATAAAGTGATCAAGAACCACTTTGCTTCCGAATATATTTACAACGCCTACCAGGACGAAAAGACCTGCGGAATTCTCTCCACCGATGAAACCTTCGGTACAATTACCATCGCTGAGCCTATCGGCCTGATTTGCGGTATCGTTCCGACCACCAACCCAACTTCAACCGCGATTTTCAAAGCGTTAATCAGCCTGAAAACGCGTAACGGTATTATCTTTTCCCCGCACCCGCGCGCAAAAAATGCAACCAACAAAGCGGCGGACATCGTTTTGCAGGCGGCGATTGCCGCAGGCGCGCCCAAAGATATCATCGGCTGGATTGATCAACCCTCCGTTGAACTTTCCAACCAGTTAATGCATCACCCGGACATCAATCTGATTCTGGCGACCGGCGGTCCAGGCATGGTGAAAGCCGCATACAGTTCCGGTAAACCGGCAATCGGCGTAGGCGCGGGTAATACCCCCGTCGTTATTGACGAAACCGCCGACATCAAGCGCGCTGTAGCGTCCATCCTGATGTCAAAAACCTTTGATAACGGCGTAATTTGCGCGTCAGAACAATCCGTGGTTGTCGTCGACAGCGTTTATAATGCCGTCCGCGAACGTTTTGCCTCACATGGCGCTTACATGCTCAAGGGCAAAGAACTTCACGCGGTACAGGGCATTCTGCTGAAAAATGGCGCGTTAAACGCGGCAATCGTCGGTCAGCCTGCGGCTAAAATCGCTGAATTAGCCGGTCTTAGCGTTCCAGAAAATACCAAAGTGCTGATTGGTGAAGTTACCGACATCGCCGATTCAGAACCCTTCGCTCATGAAAAACTGTCGCCAACGCTGGCCATGTATCGCGCAGCCGATTTTAACGATGCGGTTGTCAAGGCTGAAAAACTGGTCGCCATGGGTGGTATCGGCCACACTTCCTGCCTGTATACCGATCAGGATAACCAGCCGGAACGTGTAGCCCACTTCGGCGACATGATGAAAACGTCCCGTATTCTGATCAATACGCCGGCTTCTCAGGGTGGTATCGGCGACCTGTATAACTTCAAACTCGCCCCATCACTGACGCTGGGCTGCGGTTCCTGGGGTGGTAATTCCATCTCTGAAAACGTCGGTCCTAAGCACCTAATCAACAGGAAAACGGTAGCTAAGCGAGCAGAAAATATGTTGTGGCATAAACTCCCCAAATCAATCTATTTCCGTCGCGGCGCATTGCCTGTGGCACTTGCCGAAGTCGCATCCGACGGCGCAAAACGCGCATTTATCGTAACCGACCGTTTCTTGTTTAATAACGGTTATGTCGATCAGATCACCGACGTATTGAAACAGAACGGGATGGAAACCGAAGTCTTCTTCGAAGTCGAAGCGGATCCAACGCTGAGCATCGTACGCAAAGGCGCTGAGCAGATGAACTCCTTCAAACCGGATGTCATCATCGCGCTGGGCGGCGGTTCCCCGATGGATGCAGCCAAAATCATGTGGGTCATGTACGAACATCCTGAAACCCATTTTGAAGAATTGGCTCTGCGCTTCATGGATATTCGCAAGCGTATCTACAAATTCCCGAAAATGGGCGTGAAAGCGAAAATGATCGCCGTTACGACAACCTCGGGTACCGGCTCTGAAGTCACGCCGTTCGCCGTGGTAACTGATGACGCCACTGGTCAGAAATATCCGTTGGCCGACTATGCGTTGACGCCGGATATGGCGATTGTTGATGCCAATCTGGTGATGAACATGCCGAAATCACTGTGCGCATTTGGTGGTTTGGATGCGGTGACCCACGCACTGGAAGCTTACGTTTCAGTACTGGCGAACGAATACTCCGACGGTCAGGCGCTACAGGCTGTCAAACTGCTGAAAGAAAACCTGCCGGCCAGCTATCATGAAGGCGCTAAAAACCCGGTGGCTCGCGAACGAGTTCACAATGCCGCGACTATCGCCGGTATCGCGTTTGCCAACGCCTTCCTGGGTGTCTGTCACTCGATGGCGCACAAACTGGGCTCTGAATTCCACATTCCTCACGGTCTGGCCAATGCCATGTTGATTTCCAACGTTATCCGTTATAACGCTAACGATAACCCGACCAAGCAAACGACCTTCAGTCAGTATGACCGCCCGCAGGCTCGTCGTCGTTATGCCGAAGTTGCCGATCACCTGGGTCTAACCGCACCAGGCGACCGCACCGCGCAGAAGATTGAGAAGTTGCTGAACTGGTTGGAAGAGATCAAAGCAGACCTGGGTATTCCGGTATCTATCCGCGAAGCTGGCGTACAGGAAGCGGACTTCCTGGCGAAAGTGGACAAACTGTCTGAAGATGCATTTGATGACCAATGCACCGGCGCCAACCCTCGCTACCCGCTGATTTCCGAGCTGAAACAAATCCTGTTGGATACGTATTATGGACGTAAGTATTCTGAGGATGCGGCGAAGGAAACAACGGCCGAAGCTGCCGCGCCAGTTGCCAAAGCGGCAAAACAGTCAAAGAAAGTGACTAATTAAGATTCCGGTGAAATAACCGCCTCAGCGAGGCGGTTTGCGCTGGAAGATACCGCTACCCTGCCAAACCCGGCAGGGTATTTTTTTGCCCTCGCTAATACCCAATCGCAAGCAGAAGCCGCTTGCGGACAAGTCAACGCAAGAAGCCGCGGTTGAACGGCGCTAATCGCGTCTAAACGCGGTTATCAGGCGATTTCTTACGACCGGTGACTGCGCCCCACACGATATGCTTTTCACTCCGCTGCCGGGCTCCTACATCCCGATAATGCAATCATTCATCCTAGGCGCGATATCAGGGCAACGACGCGCTATATACCACGATGACAACCCCCGTTAACCTTTCACGCAAGCGGATTATCTGATGGCGCATATCCACATCCATATAAATATTAATCGCATGGCGCGAACCCATTTCACGGGCTGCATAAAACATAAGGCCAATATTGATTTAAAAAAGTTCCGAACCAGACACGCCGGTGAATTTTATAAAAAAGTTGATCAGTACAATCATGATTACGCCAGGCCACTGACAAGCCTATTTAAGAAAGCTTAATGATATATCCAGTGATCAACATATCTTCGCACACCGGGACGAAAAGGCACCTGAAGGCCGGTTATACGCATCTTGGCTGATATTATTTTTAATCACCGATAACGATAGTCAGACAATACCATTGCGCCATTTTCATTCGATTTCACATCTGACTAAGCCTAACGCCATTTTATAATGTTTCCGGCAAACGGAAACGTAGTTCTCATTACCGCCGATAACCACCTGGTCGCCTTCTTGCAATGGATTGCCTTCTGAATCCAGACGTAATACACAGTTGGCTTTACGACCGCAATGGCACACGGTTTTAAGCTCAACCAGCTTGTCGGCCCAGGCTAATAAATAGCGACTGCCGGAAAATAATTCGCCGCGAAAATCCGTTCGCAACCCGTAGCACAATACCGGGATATCTAATTGGTCTACGACATCTGAAAGCTCGCTGACTTGTTCACGAGTTAAGAATTGGCATTCATCTATCAAGACACAGTGAATCGGCTGCTGGCGATGCTCTTTAGCAAGCAGCGTATATAAAGATGTCCGTAGATTAAACAATAGCGCTGGCGCTGAAAGGCCAATGCGCGAACTTACGACTCCCACGCCATAGCGGTTATCTATTTCTGCGGTTAAAATCACCGTCCTCATACCGCGTTCCTGATAGTTATATGACGACTGCAATAGTGCTGTAGATTTCCCTGCATTCATTGCTGAATAATAAAAATAAAGTTGAGCCATACTTCGCTGCTCCCGAGGATGCGCTATATCAGGTGTACAATAATCATTATTGTATCAATGCTGCATCAGCCCATGCAATGGGCTATTACTTGCACAAGATTACTAAGTTTCGTCTATTGATATCACAATAAGGATATAATCATTCCTTATAGCGTTGGTCTGCGCCTCAATATCTTGTCAGGTGCATCAATGCTGAAAAAATGACAGATTATATGTATTTTCATTTGAACAGGTCTATTTATATTCATGTTACATAGCCTGTGATATCTGTTTTAAAAATGGTATTTTTTAACAAACTTACAAATTTGACTATTGCAGAAAAGAAAATAGCACTCTATTATCTCAGTACACGCCACCAATAATATAATTTGAGATTATCACAATGAGCGAAGCACTAAAGATTCTAAACAACATCCGTACTCTGCGTGCCCAGGCAAGAGAATGTAGCCTGGATACTTTGGAAGAAATGCTGGAAAAACTGGAAGTAGTGGTAAATGAACGCCGCGAAGAAGAAAGCCAGGTTCAAGCAGAAGTTGAAGAACGTGCACGTAAATTACAACAATATCGCGATATGCTGATTGCCGACGGTATTGATCCTAATGAGTTATTACAGTCTTTAGGCTCAGTGAAATCAACAGGCAAAAGCAAACGCGCCGCCCGCCCGGCTAAATATCAATATACCGATGAAAACGGTGAACTTAAAACCTGGACCGGCCAAGGCCGCACGCCAGCAGTAATCAAAAAAGCAATCGAAGAGCAAGATAAATCTTTAGATGATTTTCTGATCTGATCGTTTTTTAATAAATTAAAACAAGATACCCTTGATTTTTATCAAGGGTATTTTTTTTGCAAAGAAGAGTCAGTCGTGTGCGAATCAGAATTGATGCTCCCGATTTTGTAATAAAACAGAGAGCAACTTTTTCTAAATATTAATTTGCTTCTTCTTCAATAGTTTCCTGTAGCCATTGGGTCAGCTGGGAACCCAGACTTTCATGGCGCATGCCATATTCAACGAAAGCCTGCATATAACCAAGTTTGTTGCCGCAGTCATGACTCACGCCTTTTAAGTGATACGCTTCTACCGTTTCTTTTTCCATTAACATGGCGATGGCATCGGTTAACTGAATTTCATTACCCGCACCTGGAGGCGTTTTTTCCAGCAGTGACCAAATGTCCGCAGACAGGACATAACGGCCGACAACGGCTAAATTAGACGGCGCTTCGGAAGCTTTCGGCTTCTCTACTACCCCAACCATTGGCGCGCTATCCCCTGGTTTTAATTCGACGCCTTTGCAATCGACAACACCATAACTGCTGACGTTATCAACTGGTTCGACCATAATCTGGCTATGGCCTGTTTCTGAAAAGCGATGAAGCATTTCACTTAAGTTATCTTTCTTAAGATCGGACTTGTATTCATCGATAATCACATCCGGCAGAATAACCGCGACGGGCTCATCCCCAACCAATGGATGAGCACATAATACAGCATGGCCTAACCCTTTGGCCAACCCCTGCCGGACTTGCATAATGGTCACATGCTTCGGGCAAATAGATTGCACTTCTTCCAGCAGTTGGCGTTTAACGCGCTTTTCCAGCATGGCTTCCAGCTCGAAGCTGGTATCAAAATGGTTTTCGATAGAATTTTTAGATGAGTGCGTAACTAAAATTATTTCATTAATTCCGGCGGCAATACACTCATTGACAACATATTGGATCAATGGCCTATCAACCAACGGAAGCATCTCTTTAGGAATGGCTTTCGTGGCCGGCAACATGCGCGTTCCCAATCCGGCTACGGGGATAACCGCTTTTTTGACTTTCTTATTCACAATCGACATAAACAACCTCTTATATATCGTTCAAATAATGAACTTTTAATTGTTTGGTCTAAAAACCGGGTGAGTATACCAGTTTAACGCGGTCACGCTTGTCCGACGTCATAGTCCAACGGAAATTAAGACAATGGCTTAATAGTAGAAAATAAAGAATAATAACGGAAGGAGAACACCGCCAGACGGGGGAATTTCCCCCAGCTATCGGACTATTCTGTAGAAAGCATCAGCCGTAAACGCCCCCCGCCGCCCCAAATCTGACATTGCCAGGCATCACAATCGTGATTTAACTGCTTAAGATAAGCGTCATTAAGCGTGCCTAAGGGTACGCCGCTACTCAGGGCTATTTGGCTTTCATTAACACTTAATGTGGCGTTTAAACCTGCGGAGATGAGTATCAGTCGCTTTAATTCCCGATGATAATAACCAACCAGCAATGGAAAGCGCCCTTCCAGGCTGGCCTTGCGCAACAGCTGATTCACCTGTTTCAATAACAGCGGTAAGTGAGGCAAGCGGTGTTGCTGATTTGCCATATGTTCTTGCAAAACGCTATTGAACAAAGTGCGCAGTAACAACGCGGCAAGCGTACCGTTATTGTTTTCCCCCTGAGTAACATCGAGACAATAAAAAGCCAGGTCATCCTCAGAAAGCGCCGCGATATCCAAAACCAATCCCGGCTGCTCGGCATCCGTCAGTTGCCGATAATTGATGCGGCAACGCGCAAGCGTTTGCTGAACCGGCGGTTGTAATTGCGCCAACAGCTTTACCACCGCATCAGGAGATTGATTAAGAGAGTCCATATCCTGCATTAACTGATCAATCTCATTAACCGGCGACGTAAACATATCCGGGTAAAGACACGACATCACCGACTCACGCAGGCGCGCGTAATCACGGATCGGCTTAAGCAGCACATCCTGAACGCCGAGGCGCAAAACCTTCGCCACATCAGCCATCTGGCTGGTCGCGGAGATCACCAATATCGGGGTATCGTTATCCTTCAGGCGCAGGTGTTCGAGGAACTCGATTCCCCCCATCATTGGCATTTTCAGATCGCAGATAATCAAATCCGGACGATGATGTTCCAGAATGGTCAATGCTTCCAGCCCGTGTATCGCCTCCAGAATTGAAGCGCCAAGCGACGTCAGATAACCGGAAAGCACTGAGCGGAAAACAGCCTCATCCTCGATAATTAATACCTGCTTGCCCGCCAATGGTTGTTCCATCCGTCACCCCTTACTTCAAATGCCTATTATTCAGATTTGCTTTATCGTCCATGATCGTTCGCTGCCGCTCTCGTTGCATTTTCATCGTCCCTTGTTGACTAATGGTAATAATTCATCACGCTTCTTTTCCACCGCCTGACGACCGGCTTCAATCGCTTCCTGCGCCCGATGAAAATCCAGCGTGGCAATCTGCGGACAATAAGGCTGCACAAGCACATCAGGCGGATCTCCCGCCATACGCGTCATTTTCAATCGGTTTTCGAGAATATGAATCGACGTACTCATGATCTCCATCGCCGTTGGCGAAACCTCTGCCGGCTGACGCCCTCTTCGTGATAAACGTTTACGGATCTTGCGGCGCCAGTCATCGGAATCAGCGTCCACTTCAGATTCTGGCGTCGTTGGTTTGATTGATAGTAAGTCATGATGATCAAGACAGGCATCTTGTTGCAAATCCACTGCAATCACAACATCCGCGCCCATAGCGCGCGCCAGGGACACCGGAACCGGGTTCACCACCGCGCCATCAACTAGCCAGTAGCCGTTGAACCAAACGGGAGATAGTAAACCAGGTATGCTGCAAGATGCTCGAATAGATTGATGAAGATCTCCTTTCGTTAACCACAGTTCACGTCCCGTGCTCAGGTTGGTCGCAACCACGCCGTATTTAATCGTACAATCTTCGATTTGTTTTGCTCTTAACAGATTTTTTACGTTATTGAATACTTTATCTCCACGTAACAAACCGCCGCGTTGCCAGGAAAGATCCATCAACCGGATAACGTCCCAGTACCCAAAGCCACAAACCCAGCGTTCCATGACATCCAACTGCTGCGTCGCGTATGCGGCACCAACCAGCGCCCCTACGGAGCACCCCGCCACGACGTCGACCTCAATGCCCAACTCCGTTAGCGCGTTTATCACGCCGATATGCGCCCATCCCTTGGCCGCGCCAGAACTTAGTGCCAGACCAATTTTTATCTTTCGCATGGTTGACCTCATGTGTTTTCATTCTAGCGCACATTGCTACGTCCACAGGTTATTAGGTAACATATCGGCATCCTGATTCAGGATCCCACTATTATTTATCATTTTTTTAATTAAATTTTCTTCAGGAGACGTCGTGCCGGAAATTTGCCCCTGTCACAGCGGATTGCCATATGGCTCATGCTGTCAGCCGTACCTGATCAATGCGGCAGCGGCTGCCGACCCTGTTACCCTGATGCGATCACGCTATACGGCTTACGTCAAACAGGATGTAGACTACCTGATCGCGACCTGGCATCCAGACCACCAGCCGGAAAAATGGCGCAGTTCGATTGAGGAAAGCTGTCGGGACACGCAGTGGCTCGGGTTGAATATTTTAGCCACTGCCGCGGGTAAAACCCCCGATGAAGGATACGTGGAATTTGCCGCCCGCTATACTGGCGCCACGGATAAGCGACAGACTGGATTAATGCGGGAGCGCTCACGCTTCCTTCGCCATCACGATCGCTGGTACTATATTGACGGCATTCACCTGCAAACCGGCAGAAATGAGCGTTGTCCCTGCGGTTCCGGCAAAAAATACAAAAAGTGTTGCGGACAATAAAGCAGAGATAAACTGCGGTGAATTCCGGCACGACGAAACATAACCATACGTACGCAATCAAGTTTTGGACAGGATCCACACACCCATGCAACCCCAAAATACGCAAAGAAAAGTATTACGGACCATTTGCCCTGATGCTAAAGGGCTCATCGCAAAAATCACCAATATTTGCTACAAACACGAACTCAATATCGTACAGAACAATGAGTTTGTTGATCACCGCACCGGCCGTTTTTTCATGCGCACGGAGTTGGAAGGCATATTTAATGACGTCACCTTACTGGCCGATCTCGACGGCGCGCTTCCTGAAGGCTCTTCTCGTGAATTGACGACGTCCGGCCGCCGCCGCATCGTCATTCTGGTAACCAAAGAAGCTCATTGTCTGGGCGACTTACTGATGAAAAGCGCCTATGGCGGTCTGGATGTTGAAATCGCGGCCGTCATCGGCAACCATGATACATTGCGCACGCTGGTTGAGAGGTTTGATATTCCTTTCCATCTGGTCAGCCATGAGGGGTTCACCCGCGAAGAGCACGATCAACACATGATCGCCCAAATCGATCAATATCAGCCGAACTTCGTCGTGCTGGCAAAATACATGCGCGTGCTGACGCCGGCATTCGTGCAGCACTATCCGAACCAGGTCATCAATATTCATCACTCGTTCCTGCCGGCATTTATCGGCGCCCGTCCTTATCATCAGGCTTACGAGCGTGGCGTGAAGATCATTGGCGCGACGGCTCACTACGTAAACGATAGTCTGGATGAAGGCCCGATCATCATGCAGGACGTAATCAACGTCGACCACACCTATACGGCTGACGACATGATGCGCGCCGGGCGCGATGTCGAGAAAAATGTGCTAAGCCGCGCACTTTATCGGGTGTTGGCTCAGCGCGTTTTTGTTTACGGCAATCGCACCATTATTCTTTAATTGACCGATGGCGCATCGTTTTACCCCTGAAACGTACAAGGATGCGCCATCTGGAATAAAAAATCAGCAAACAGGTTTTTTTTTAATATATCAGTCTTTACAAGGAAGTAGCATTTGATATGATGCGCCCCGCTTGATGCGAAAGCATCTTGCAGCAAGGCCAGTGGTGGGGTTCCCGAGCGGCCAAAGGGAGCAGACTGTAAATCTGCCGTCACAGACTTCGAAGGTTCGAATCCTTCCCCCACCACCACTTCTAAAGTAACTCTCTGAACGATATCCCGAACGCTAATCTGCAAATTCCCGTCAGGCGAAGGCAAGAACCTTCGACCAAGGTTCGCCAAAACCGCAGGTATCGCAATAAACCATTTATTCTTTCCAACTGCCCGGCACATAAGAAAATACCGGGAGCTGCCATGACCAGCGTATCGCAGCCAAACGCACCGACAGGCCAAGGCTGAAAGAAACCAATAAATTGAGGTCGTGATTCACGTTAAGCGCTTTCAGCGCCAGGTAGAGCAGCGCAACCAGTAGTGATACGCAAGCATAGAGCTCTTTTCTCAACACCATCGGCGTTCGGTTACAAAAAATATCCCGCAGAATTCCGCCGAAAATCCCGGTAACAATCCCCGACATCACCACCACCGTGATGGAGTAATTCAGCCCCTGCGCGACATTGCAGCCAATAATCGTGAAGGCGATCAGTCCCATGGCATCCAAGACCAGAAACAGACGATGCAAATGGTGCATCACACGCGCAATGACAATGGTAAAAAGACCGGCGCCTATCGTGAGATAAATATAGCCGGGGTGTTGAGTCCAGCCGATGGGGTAATGGCCGAGCAGAATATCGCGCACCGTACCACCGCCCAGCGCGGTGATAAAGGCGATCATACCAACGCCAAAAATATCCATGTTACGACGTCCGGCCGCCAGCGCGCCAGACATGCCTTCCGCGGTAATCGCGATCAGATAGATATAGGTAAGCACAAAAAATTTCCTGTGACATGAGCCCCTCCCTCTGTCCGTTTACCTGAGAGTTTACGCCGACGACGACGCTTGCCCCTTCGGTGGGTTGTCGCAACAACCTCTCTCCAGTCGGCTTGAATGAAATTCGCAGTATTGTGGCCTGAGCGATTATGGGAGTTTGCGCCTTCGGCGGAGCGTCACCAGACGCTCGCTCTCCTGCGAGAGTGCGGAGTATACGGGCTCCGCGTTTGCCATTCAACTCATCATGAACACGTCTTATTTACTCGACGAAGGCGCTTCCCGCTGCGCCGTGACTCTCGATAGGAAAATCTGTTACCATCTGGAAACATTTTCATTGAACGGCAGCTAACATGAAAGTTGTTTCTTTTAATATCAATGGTCTACGGGCGCGCCCTCATCAGTTGGCCGCCATTATCGAACAGCACCAACCCGATGTGATCGGATTGCAGGAAACCAAAGTCCACGACGACATGTTTCCACTGGAAGACGTAAGCCAGTACGGTTATCACGTTTTTTATCACGGACAAAAAGGCCACTACGGCGTCGCGCTACTGTGCAAAAATCAGCCGATAGCGGTTCGGCGCGGTTTTCCTACCGATGAAGAAGACGCGCAGCGTCGGATTATTATGGCGGATTTTGCTACCGAACAAGGAACCCTTACCCTAGTGAACGGCTATTTCCCTCAGGGAGAAAGCCGCGATCATCCCATAAAATTCCCCGCAAAAACCCGCTTTTATCAGGATTTGCAAAACTATATCGAACAGCATCACGCGGCCGATCAACCATTGATTATTATGGGCGACCTGAATATCAGTCCGACCGATCTGGATATCGGCATTGGCGAAGACAGCCGCAAACGCTGGCTACGAACGGGAAAATGTTCATTCCTGCCGGAAGAACGCGAATGGCTCGCCCGGCTGCAAGGTTGGGGTCTTACCGATACGTTCCGCGCCGCCAATCCCGAGTGTAACGACCGTTTTTCATGGTTTGACTATCGTTCCGCGGGCTTTGATGTTAATCGTGGTTTGCGTATTGATTTGATACTGGCAAGTCAACCGCTGGCGGAGCGTTGCACCAATACCGGCATTGATTATGACATCCGGGCAATGGAAAAACCGTCCGACCATGCGCCGATCTGGGCAGAATTCGCGTTGTAATAATAAAAACGCGCCACCGTGATTTTTTACCTCGCGGCGGCGCGTTATCCTCCATCGGCAGACCCTTTTTCTTACTGCTTAAGCGGTTGCCAAATCAGATCGTTGGTGCCCACCGTTTGTTTATCCCGAACACACTGGAGGATCACGCTATCGACTTTCAGTACCGCGCCTTCCGAATAACTGCGGTTGTCATACACGCAGCAATGCAGACAGTGATTGCTGCGTTCACGCGCGGACGTCCCTGCATTCCATACGTCGGCAGGTACGGGGACGACAATCTCCGTCCCGCTGCGGTTAGCCAGCGCTACCGGCGACGATGCCAGCACAGCACCGACAAACAACCAGCAAATCAGCGATTTCATTGATTCTGCTCCTTCACTTTGGGCCGGGCTTTACGCCGTTTTTTACTGTTCGCCTGAGGCGCAGTAATACCTTTGAAAGCGCTCACGGCCGGATTCCGTCTGGCCTGATGGATTAATTCCTGTAAAGAGTACGTCAACGGCTGCATAAAATCCTGATAACGGCATTTCTTTTCACTGATTTGCGTCAATGTCGCCTCCCAGTGCGCCGTCATATCCGGGTGAGCGGCCATATCCGGCAGAGAGTGAATCAATGCCCGGCCAGCCTCGCTGGCGTGGATATAACGCCCCTTTTTATACAGAAATGAACGTTTGAACAATAGTTCGATAATGCCGGCGCGCGTCGCTTCCGTACCTAAACCATCGGTTGCCCGCAGGATTTTCTTTAGCGCTTTATCCTGAACAAAACGCGCAATACCCGTCATCGCCGATAGCAGGGTCGCATCGGTAAAATGCCGCGGCGGCTGCGTTTGCCGTTCGACCACTTCACCGCGTTCGCACAACAGCTCATCGCCTTTGGCGACCACCGGCAGCGGAGAACCTTCGTTCTCTTCATCGCGCTCTTTTCCTCCCAGCAGCGTGCGCCAGCCGGCTTCTGCCAGAAACCGGGCCTTGGCGACGAACTTCCCGCCGGCAATATCCAGATCGATCACACATTTACGGAATACCGCATCCGGGCAAAACTGCATGATGTATTGCCGGGCGATCAGGGCGTAAACATTATGCTCATTATCGGACAATGTCGTATTGGCGCTGCGCGCCGTAGGAATAATCGCATGGTGGGCATCGACCTTACCGTCATCCCAGCAGCGGTTGCGGCGATCGATATCCATCACCGGTTGCGGCAAGAGATCCGGCTGATGTACCGAAATCGCATTCAATACCGCATGACGCCCGGCAAAATGTTCTTCCGGCAGGTAGCGGCTGTCGGAACGAGGATAGGTGATCAGTTTGTGGGTTTCATACAGTTTCTGGCAAATATCCAGCACCTGCTGAGCGCTTAGCCCAAATCGTCTGGCGGCTTCGATCTGTAGCGTCGACAACGAATAAGGCAGCGGCGCCGTTTCCGATTCCCGTTTATCATTATAGCCGCTAACAACGGCGGGCTGACCATCGATGCGCTTGACCACATGCTCCGCCAAAGGGCGGTGCAACAGGCGCCCTTCTTCATCCTGATAGGGTTCGCAGGATTCACTCGGCTGCCAGACGGCGACAAAACGCTCGCCGGCGGGCGTGATGATGTGGGCTTTCACCTCGAAATAATCTTTCGGAACAAAGTTCTCGATATCTTCATCACGACGCACCACCAGTCCCAGCACCGGCGTTTGTACCCGGCCCACCGAGAGAACGCCGTCATAGCCCGCATTGCGGCCCAGGAGCGTGTAGGCACGCGTCATATTGATGCCATACAGCCAGTCGGCGCGGGATCGCGCGAGCGCCGATACGCACAGCGGAATAAACTCCCGGTTTTCACGCATTCTGGAAACTGCGCGCTCCACGGCCTGCGGATTCAGGTCGTTAACCAGGCAACGCCGCACCTGCCGCCGCTTTTCTTCCGGTAAGGCCAGGTATTCCAACACTTCATCGACCAGTAGCTGTCCTTCACGATCGGGGTCGCCCGCATGAATGATCTCGCTGGCGTCAGACAGCAGCCTTTGGATGGTATTGAGCTGTTTGCTCACCGAGGGACGGGGCTGAAGCAACCACTTCTGCGGGATGATGGGTAAATCAGCCAGTGACCAGCGTGCATAGCGCGCATCATAAACATCTGGCTGCGCCTGTTCGAGCAAATGCCCGACGCACCAGGTAACAACATCATTCTGACCACAGGCGATAAAGCCATCGCCGCGGCGGTGCGGTTTAGGCAGTACATCCGCAATCGCCCGCGCCAGACTGGGTTTTTCGGCAATAAAAAGTCGCATTACGCACCATCGCGCTGAAAGATCGTTGTCCTGCCGTCTGGGTGCGAAACACGCCACCAATGCAGAGGGGACCGAAAATTTTTCACTTGGCGCTTATCAGAAATAACGGACAAATTTTTCAGCATCAGGCGGCATCACCTTAGCTGACGCTTTCAGCTGCGGCGTCCCCAAATAAAGGAAACCGACGATCTCATCCTGCTCACGGCAATCAAAAGCATCACGAACCCGTTGATTATGGGTCCAGGCGCCGCTACGCCAGATGCCGTTGAACCCCTGAGCCAACGCCGCCATTTGCATCGCCTGAACGGCGCAGCCGGCGGAAACCACCTGCTCCCAACGAGGAACTTTGGGGCTCTCCTCGCAGTGCGCCACGACGGTAATGATTAACGGCGCGCGAAACGGAGCCTGCCGGGCCTTTTCTATGGCGGCTTCGTCCAGACCTTCCTGCTCGGCGGCTTGCGTCAGCAACGCGCTGAAGCGCGTCAGGCCTTCATTTTCAATCACGAAGAACCGCCAGGGCCGTAAGGTGCCGTGGTCGGGAGCACGCATACCGGCGTGAATAATATGGCTTAACGCCTCGCCCGAGGGGGCCGGCGCGGTCAGACGTGAAGCCGAACGGCGATTCAGTAACAGTTCGAGAGCATCCATCGCACATCTCCTGTATTACAATGTGATTTCCGTGGCAAGGCGCACGGCGCGCGTCAAAGTAGCATAAGTAGAAGTTTTGTTACAAGAAAGCCCTGGTCAAGAGCCCTCAGAGGATCATTTAATGCTGACTTTTTACTGTCCGCTCATTAGGATATTAGAATAATAAGCTGTTTTCCCGTTTCCGGAGATACCATGCGCACATTGTGGCGAATTTTTAGCGGCATTTTTAAGTGGACCTGGCGTCTGCTTAATTTTATCAGAGAATTTATTCTCAATATTTTTCTTATCGCGCTCATTCTCATCGGCGTCGGAATTTACACACAGTTCAAAGATACGCCAACAGATATTACCCGTGGCGCGCTATTGGTTGATCTGACCGGCGTGGTCGTCGATCAGCCCTCAATGAACAACAAATTGCGGCAATTGGGGCGTGAATTTTTCGGCGCATCCAGTAATCCCCGTCAGGAAAACTCCCTGTTTGATATTGTCGACAGCATCCGTCAGGCCAAAACCGACAATAATATTACCGGCATCGTCCTGGATCTGCGTGATTTTTCCGGCGCCGATCAACCTTCATTGCAATATATCGGTAAGTCTCTGCGCGAATTCCGCGACAGCGGTAAACCCATTTATGCCGTAGGCGATAGTTATTCTCAGGCGCAATATTATCTGGCAAGTTTCGCCAATACCATCGCGCTTACGCCGCAGGGCGAAGTCGACCTTCATGGATTAGCGACCAATAATCTCTACTTCAAATCGTTGTTGGATAAGCTCAAAGTCACCACCAATATTTTCAGAGTCGGCACCTATAAATCTGCGGTTGAACCCTATCTGCGCGATAACCTGTCGCCGGAGGCCAGACAAGCAGATAGCCGTTGGATTAACACCCTCTGGCAACACTATCTGAATACCGTGGCGGCAAACCGTCAGATTACGCCGGAACAATTATTCCCTGGCGCCGCCAGTATCCTTTCCGGCTTACAGGCCGTACAGGGCGATACGGCGCGCTACGCGCTGCAAAACAAACTGGTTGATGAAGTCGCCTCCCGTTCGGTTATCGAACAAACGCTGATCAAAGCCTTTGGCTGGAATGACAAAACCAACAACTTTAATTTCACCAGTATTTACGACTACCAGCCTAAGCCTCAGGTTCAAAACAATAATCAGATAGCAGTGGTGTTTGCCAACGGCGCGATTATCGACGGTCAGGAAACGCCCGGAATGGTCGGTGGCGACACTACCGCCGCTCAAATCCGCGAGGCGCGTCTCGATCCTAAAGTCAAAGCGATGATCCTGCGCGTTAACAGCCCTGGCGGTAGCGTGACGGCGTCGGAAATGATCCGCGCCGAACTGATGGCCGTACGTCTTGCAGGCAAGCCGGTCGTGGTTTCCATGGGCGGCATGGCGGCATCCGGCGGGTACTGGATTTCAACGCCGGCCAACAGCATCATCGCCAGCCCGAGTACCCTCACCGGCTCTATCGGTATCTTTGGCGTAATCAATACCTTTGAGAATTCGCTGGAAAGCATCGGCGTGCACACTGATGGCGTGGCCACTTCGCCGTTGGCCGACCTGGCGGTAACCAAGTCATTATCGCCGGAGTTCAGTCAAATGGTTCAGTTGAGTATTGAACGCGGCTACAAAAACTTTATCGATATCGTTGCCCAGGCCCGCAAAAAGACGCCGGAGCAAATTGATCAGATTGCCCAGGGGCACGTCTGGATCGGTAGCGATGCGGAAGGAAATGGTTTGGTCGACCAGTTGGGCGATTTTGACGATGCGGTCAAGAAAGCCGCCGAATTGGCGAAGCTGGGTCAATATCAGCTTAGCTGGTTTGAAGAGCAACCAGGCCTGTTTGATACCATGCTGAATCAGATCAATGCTTCGGTTTATGCCTGGTTGCCTACGGCCGTTCAGGCGGCGCTGCCCGCGCCGGTGGCGCAGTTGAGCAATGCAATGCGCGCGCAGCCTTCCATTATTAATAACCTTAACGACCCGCAGCACCGGTATGCGCTTTGCCTCACCTGCGGTGAAATTCAGTAACATTTGAACGACAGGCCCGGCAATCTCCTCTGGAGTTAACATGCCGGGCTGCTTTTCCTTGCGGTTATCTCTATAATCCTGCTTTTATCCTGATTAACATCACCCATGCCAAAAAAATCTATCTACGTTGCCTATACCGGCGGCACAATCGGGATGCAGCGCTCCGCCAACGGCTATATTCCCGTCTCCGGGCATCTACAACAGCAACTGGCGCTGATGCCGGAATTCCACCGTTCCGAGATGCCGGCATTCACCATCCATGAATATTCGCCGTTGATCGACTCTTCCGACATGACGCCTGACGACTGGCAGGTCATCGCGGATGATATTCAGCAAAATTATGATAATTATGATGGCTTCGTTATTTTACACGGCACGGACACCATGGCGTTTACCGCCTCGGCGTTATCGTTCATGTTGGAAAATCTGTCCAAGCCGGTCATAGTGACAGGGTCACAAATTCCGCTCGCCGAACTGCGTTCCGACGGCCAGACCAATTTACTCAATGCCCTGTATGTCGCGGCCAATCATCCAATCAACGAAGTTTCCCTATTCTTTAACAACAAGCTGCTGCGCGGCAACCGGACCACTAAGGCGCATGCGGACGGTTTTGATGCGTTTGCTTCGCCAAACTATCCGCCGCTATTGGAAGCCGGTATTCATATTCGCCGACTGGCGCCCTCGACGGCTTGCGAGAATTGTCCCCCGCTGCGGGTGCATAGCATCACGCCGCAGCCTATCGGGGTGATTACCATCTATCCCGGCATCTCCGCGGATGTGGTGAGCAACTTTCTGCGTCAGCCGGTGAAGGCATTGATATTACGGTCTTACGGCGTCGGCAACGCCCCTCAAAGCGCCGGTCTGCTGAATGAGCTGCGTCAGGCATCGGAACGCGGCATCGTAGTGGTCAACCTGACGCAATGCATTTCCGGCCGGGTGAATATGGGCGGTTACGCCACGGGGAATGCCCTGGCGCAGGCCGGCGTGATCAGCGGTTTCGATATGACGGTTGAAGCTTCGCTGACCAAGCTGCATTATCTGCTGAGCCGGCAGAATCTTGATCCGCAACAAATTCGACACTTGATGCAGCAAAATCTGCGAGGCGAACTGAGCGATAACGAGTAAATAAACCACGAGGTCGACAGATGAAAAAGGCGCTGTTATTAATTGATTTACAAAATGACTTTTGCCCCGGCGGCGCATTGGCCGTCAATGAAGGCGACCGCGTGGTTGAGATTGCAAACCAGGCGATTGCGGCCTGCGCTGCTTCAGATGTCATGGTCATCGCCAGCCAGGACTGGCATCCGGCCAATCATGGCAGCTTTGCCGTCAACGCCGGCAAAGTCGTGGGCGAGCAAGGGGAACTGGATGGGCTGCCTCAGATTTGGTGGCCCGTTCATTGCGTTCAGGATCAAGCCGGAGCCGCGTTTCATCCGGCATTGAACCAGCGGGCGATCGATTGGGTGGTGCGCAAAGGCGTGCAGGTCGATATCGATAGCTATAGCGCCTTTTTTGATAACGGTCACCGGGCAAAAACCGATCTGGATGGCTGGCTGCGGGCGCATGATGTCGCTCACTTGACCGTGATGGGTATCGCCACCGACTACTGTGTCAAATTCAGCGTACTGGACGCTCTTGAACTGGGTTACACAACGGATGTGCTGGTGGACGGCTGCCGCGGCGTGAATATCCACCCGGCGGATGATCAGACCGCGCTGCGAGAAATACGGCAAAAAGGCGCGACGCTGATCGATCTGAATACATTCATCTCCGGCCTGGCTCCTTCTGATTAGGCGGATGTTTGCCTCAAGGGCAGAAGTGGCTCAGCGCCCGCTTGGCCGCATAAATTAACCGCTCACCCGGTACGACGCCTCACCATGATCGATTCATTGAACTGTTGTTTCAACGCGTGTTTGCTTTTCACCACAATCTCCCCGCCAATGCCGACCGTCATGTGCTCGGCCTGCTGATTGTGGCGAGATTGCCAGAGCATCACCATTTGCAGGCAATTCGCTTTCTGTTCCGTAGACAAGGCGACGCCGTCCGGCCACTTCCCTAACTCCACCGCCGTAACCAGCCGTTGGTAGATCGCCGGCGTCATTGCGTTAATCAGGTCATCAAGTTGCATCGCATGTTCCCGCACATCAGAGCTGAATCGTTTAAAGCTAAGACGTTTTATAGTATCCGACGTCACCCGTCATGCCGTTCGCCATCATCCGCATCAATAAAGCTCAATGACGCGGAGTTGACGCAATAACGCTCTCCGGTGGTCTGCTGAGGCCCGTCGGGGAAAACATGGCCTAAATGGGCGTCACAGTTGCCACAGCGAATCTCAACACGATGCATATTGTGTGAACGATCGTCGATGTAGCGAATGGCTTCGGCGGATACGGGCTGATCAAAGCTCGGCCAGCCGCAGCCGGAATCAAACTTGTTGTCTGAATAAAACAACGGCTTCTGACAGCAGAGACAGTGATAAATGCCGGTGCGCTTGTTATGCAGCAACTTACCCGAAAAAGGCGGTTCGGTGCCTTTTTGCTGGGTGACATAGCGCTGTATTTCTGTCAATTCAATCGAGTTTGCCGAGGCTTGCTGAGAGGGTTTATTAACCATCGCGATCTCCCTTGAACGTTCATCAACCAAACTATCGGTTAATAATAACAAAAAATTAACAACTTTACAGACCGTTTTGGCTTAATATAATGGCCGTGGACAGGATGAGCATTAAATTGTGACATTCATCACAATTTTAGACGGAATGAGCTTCATATGATACACAGAGCCCTATATCAGTCTTAAATGTTCTTTATTTACAGCGTTAGGTGAAAATTCGTGCAAAGGTTGGTCATAGGATTGACTTACAGCAACTATTGACACGATTCCGCTTGACGCTCAGCAAGGTTTTTGTAATTTTACAACCAACCTTTTATTCACTAACCAATATCTGGTGGAATATATGACTATCAAAGTAGGTATCAACGGTTTTGGCCGCATCGGCCGTATTGTTTTCCGCGCAGCGCAAGAGCGTTCTGACATCGAAATCGTTGCAATCAACGATCTGTTGGATGCCAACTACATGGCGTACATGCTGAAGTATGACTCTACTCATGGCCGTTTCAACGGCACCGTTGAAGTAAAAGATGGCCATCTGGTTGTTAACGGCAAAACTATCCGTGTTACCGCAGAACGCGATCCTGCCAACCTGAAATGGAACGAAGCAGGCGTTGACGTAGTTGCAGAAGCAACTGGTCTGTTCCTGACTGACGAAACTGCACGTAAGCACATCGCTGCCGGCGCGAAAAAAGTGGTTCTGACTGGTCCTTCCAAAGACAGCACGCCGATGTTCGTTATGGGTGTTAACCACAAAAACTATGCTGGCCAGGATATCGTTTCCAACGCATCCTGTACCACTAACTGCCTGGCTCCGCTGGCTAAAGTCATCAACGACAACTTCGGTATCGTTGAAGCACTGATGACCACCGTTCACGCCACCACCGCAACTCAGAAAACCGTTGACGGCCCGTCCCACAAAGACTGGCGCGGCGGCCGCGGCGCATCCCAGAACATCATCCCGTCTTCTACCGGTGCTGCTAAAGCAGTAGGTAAAGTTATCCCTGAACTGAACGGTAAACTGACTGGTATGGCGTTCCGCGTTCCTACCCCGAACGTATCCGTTGTTGACCTGACTGCTCGTCTGGAAAAACCGGCTTCTTACAAAGAAATCTGTGCCGCTCTGAAAGCAGCGTCAGAAGGTGAACTGAAAGGCGTTCTGGGTTACACCGAAGACGACGTCGTTTCTACCGATTTCAACGGTGAAAAACTGACTTCCGTATTCGACGCGAAAGCGGGTATCGCGCTGAGCGACAACTTTGTGAAACTGGTTTCCTGGTACGATAACGAAACTGGTTACTCCAACAAAGTTCTGGATCTGATCACCCACATCTCCAAATAAGTTCGGGTGAGAGTTCAATGATGAAGGGCGGCCTCCGGTCGCCCTTTTTACTTGCTGATTAACAACAACCAAAATAGGCAACATCATGAATGATAAGATTTTCAAACTTCCCGTCAGCAAACAAATTACCTCCACCCTCAGTCAGCGACAGTTAGAACAACTGCCGATAATTGTTGTCGAACACCCTCAGGTTCATGCCGCCATAGCATTCCAGGGCGCGCATCTGCTGCACTGGCAACCAACAAATGAAAAGCCGGTTCTATGGCTGAGCGATAACAGCGCCTTCACGGAAAATGTCGCCATTCGCGGCGGCATCCCTATCTGCTTTCCCTGGTTTGGCCCTTTTGCCCAGCCTAATCACGGTTTTGCTCGTCTGCTGCCGTGGGAATTCACGTCCCATAGCGAAGATGAACAGGGTGTGGAGCTCGCGTTCACTCTGCGTGACTCGGAACAAACCCGTGAATACTGGCCGCATGAGTTTACCCTTATCGCACGTTTCAAACTGGGTAAAAGCTGTCATGTCGAGCTGGAAGCCCATGGTGATTACAGCATCACCAGCGCGCTTCATACCTACTTCCAGATTGGCGATATCAGCGATATCGCCGTCAGCGGACTGGGCGATCGCTATATTGATAAAGTCAATCAGAGCCAGCTTTCTCAGCAACAGGGAAATTTGGTCTTTAGCGATCGTACCGACCGCATTTATACGTGCCCGCAGGATATTAGCCTTATTAATGATCCGGCGCTGCAACGCACGATTGAAGTGCAGCACACCCATTACAGCGACGTGGTCGCGTGGAATCCCGGCGCCGAACTATCGCATACCATCGCTGATATGACCGACGACGGCTATAAAACCTTTGTCTGCGTGGAAACGGCTCGGATTAACCAGCCTTTAAGCGCAACCGTGCAGTCCCCTGCCCGTTTATCCACGCTTATTCGCATCAAAAAGTCGTCATAAATGAAAATGGCGCCTGAACGCACGTTCAGGCGCCATGATTTTTTGATGTGTTACACCACATCCAAACGTTGTTTACCCTTCGGCGGCGGAAAAGCCTGATCGAGCACGGCCAGATCATCGGCGTGAAGGGCAATATCCAATACCTGCGCATTCTCTCTGATATGTTGTACCGAACTGGCTTTGGGTATGGCGATTATCCCAGGATGACGGATAGCCCAGGCAAGCAAGACCTGAGCCGGCGTGATGCCATGCTGTCGGGCGATGGCGTTGACGATGGGATGAGTAAATAACCCGTTACGCAACCGCCCCGCCTGAGCAATCGGACAATACGCCATAACCGGCACATGGTGCTGCTGGCACCAGGGCAGTAAATCGAACTCTATTCCCCGAGAGGCCAGATGGTAGAGCACCTGATTGGTCATGCATTCCCGCCCGCCCTCCAGCGACCAGAGCTCATGCATATCATCCGTATCGAGGTTGGATACGCCCCAGCGCCCAATTTTGCCCGCACGTTGCAGTTGCCGCATGGCGGTAATGGTCTCCGTCAGTGGCACACCGCCGCGCCAATGCAACAGATACAAATCGATATAATCGGTTTGCAGGCGCGCCAGACTCTGCTCGCAGGCTTTTACTGCTTTCTCACCGCCGGCATTGTGGGGATAAACTTTAGAAACCAGATACACCTTGTCGCGCCGGCCGCGGATCGCCTCACCGACGATCGCTTCCGCCCCGCCATCCGCATACATTTCAGCGGTATCGATCAACGTCAGTCCGCACTCAATACCCGCCTGTAATGCTTTAATTTCCTGCGCTTTCAGCTCCGGACTCTCACCCATAAACCAGGTGCCTTGCCCTATAGCCGGAACGGTGGCGCCATCCGGAAAACTGACCTTTTTGATCGTCATGGCTGTGCTTCCCCCGGATAAAAACAGCGTGCCGCACAATGCTTTATTTATGTGCAAATGCGCAGCGTCGACCCATTTTGGTGCATTAAATGCACCGCCATATCAAGCTGATTTAAAATCTGTAGCTAACGCCTATGCTCATCAGCGCGCTGTAACTGCTATCGACTATCGGACTATCCTTCATTTCATCAGACAATCGGGTATAACGGCCAACCGCCCAGGCACTCCAGCTTGGATTTATTTGATAGCTGGCGCTAAGCTCGGCATAAGGCGCCCATCCGTCGCCGGGCTGATAACGACGAAAGCCTGAGCGCGCCGATTCCTGGCTGCTGACGCCGTAATAATAACGATTCATATTTTCGCTGAACCAGGTCACGCCGATGCCCGGCACAATGGTTAAATCACCCAGGGTAAACCGGTAAAGATAGGCGGTATCCCAGATAAAGCCGTTGCTGTAATCCAGCGTATCGCCGGTCAATAGAGTGCGAATTTCGCCCCATTCGGCAATGTGGCGATAGGCGGCGCCGGCCATCAGCGTGCCGCGCCGCTTGTCCAGTTGCCTCATTCGTATATCATCGTTGTCGCCGGGCTTGAACCCTAACGGCAGATAATACGCGGTCAACGATAGCCTGTTTCGATCATCATTCCATAAATAATAGCCTGCGCCCAAACCACGAAAATAAAAGTTTTCACTTTCATAACTCAGCATCGGCAGCGGATAAATAGGGTTATCGTCACCACGATAAACCGATGTCGCACCGGCAGCGCCTAATCCCAGAGAAACATCGGCAGCATAGGCCGCGGGCAATGCGACAACCGTCAGCATCAGAGCGGATAGCGGTAATAGTTGAGATTTATTCACAGTTTCGTTTCCTGTAGCGGACAAACATCGTTAAAGATGATGATTCTGCTGTTCACTGCTTCTCTTAGTGTAAATAAAAATAAGATAAGCGAATAACTTATATCAACATGACCATGCTGTTCCGCACAGCGGCATCCGGCGGCCCAAGCCGCGCATCACGCGCTGCTACAGGCGATCATCAAGAAGTGAGTCATTGAATATCTTAAAAATATCACCGCTGAGAAGAGGAAATTTTACGGATGCAAACTACGCTTTAATACAGAAGGCGAAGTTTTTTCGGGTCAGCGAAACGGGATAAAACCATGATATTACTCTCAGGCCACAAGTTGGCATAAGGGTTGCTGTACTCAGGAGGATTTCTTCTTTCGGGGAGCAATATTATAGGCTGTACGCACTCTACACGCTCTCTTAATCTGTGCTAATCGACGAAGGACGGGCATCGCTATGAACATATTTGATCACTACCGTCAGCGTTACGACGCTGCCAAGGATGAAGAGTTCACACTACAGGAATTCCTTACTATCTGTCAGCAAGATCGGAGTGCCTATGCCAACGCTGCTGAAAGATTGCTAATGGCCATCGGTGAACCCGTAATGGTGGATACCGCTCATGAGTCGCGCCTATCCCGTTTGTTCTCAAACCGGATCATTGCCCGTTACCCTGCTTTCGAAGAGTTCTATGGCATGGAAGAGGCCATCGAACAAATCGTGTCTTATCTCAAACACGCCGCGCAGGGGTTAGAAGAAAAGAAACAAATTCTGTATCTGCTGGGGCCGGTCGGCGGCGGTAAATCCTCGCTGGCTGAACGCCTCAAGGTGCTGATGCAACACGTGCCTATTTATATTCTGAGCGCCGATGGAGAACGTAGCCCGGTTAACGACCATCCGCTATGCCTGTTCAATCCACAGGAAGATGCGGCGATTCTGGAGAAAGAATACGCCATACCGCGACGCTATCTGGGCACCATCATGTCGCCATGGGCGGCTAAACGCCTTCAGGACTTTGGCGGCGACATCTCAAAATTCAAGGTAATCAAAGTATGGCCGTCCATTCTGGCACAGGTAGGTATTGCCAAAACCGAGCCGGGGGATGAAAACAACCAGGATATCTCGGCGCTGGTCGGCAAGGTGGATATCCGCAAGCTGGAACACTATGCCCAGAACGACCCCGATGCCTACGGTTACTCAGGCGCATTATGCCGCGCCAACCAGGGCATCATGGAGTTCGTGGAAATGTTCAAGGCGCCGATCAAGGTGCTGCACCCTTTATTGACCGCGACGCAGGAAGGTAACTATAACGGTACCGAAGGCATCGCCGCCCTGCCGTTCAACGGCATCATTCTGGCGCACTCCAACGAATCAGAATGGGTGCAGTTTCGCAACAACAAAAATAACGAGGCCTTCCTCGACCGTGTCTATATCGTGAAGGTGCCCTATTGCCTGCGCGTTTCCGAGGAGGTCAAGATCTATGACAAGCTGCTTAATCACAGCGAACTGACGCATGCCCCTTGCGCCCCTGGCACCCTGGAAACGCTGGCTCGCTTCTCAATTCTGTCGCGGCTGAAGGATCCGGAAAACTCCAGCATTTATTCAAAAATGCGGGTTTACGACGGTGAAAGCCTGAAGGATACCGACCCGAAAGCCAAGTCCTACCAGGAATATCGTGACTATGCGGGCGTGGACGAAGGCATGAACGGCCTTTCAACCCGTTTCGCCTTTAAAATACTTTCCCGGGTTTTTAACTTCGATCACAGTGAAGTCGCCGCCAACCCGGTACATCTGTTTTATGTGCTGGAACAGCAAATTGAACGTGAACAGTTCCCTCAGGAGTTTGCGGAAAAATACCTTGAGCACCTGAAGGGGTACCTCATTCCTAAATACGCGGAATTCATCGGCAAAGAGATTCAAACCGCCTATCTGGAATCCTACTCTGAGTATGGGCAGAACATTTTCGACCGTTATGTCACCTATGCGGACTTCTGGATTCAGGATCAGGAGTATCGCGACCCGGATACCGGACAACTGTTTGATCGGGAGTCGCTCAATGCCGAACTGGAAAAAATCGAGAAACCTGCTGGTATCAGTAATCCCAAGGATTTCCGTAATGAAATCGTCAACTTTGTTTTGCGCGCTCGCGCCAACAATAACGGACGTAATCCAAACTGGACCAGTTACGAGAAGCTGCGGACGGTGATTGAGAAGAAAATGTTCTCCAACACCGAAGAGCTGCTGCCGGTGATTTCGTTCAATACCAAAACCTCAACGGATGAACAGAAAAAGCACGATGACTTTGTTGATCGTATGATGGAGAAAGGCTACACCCGCAAACAGGTGCGTTTGCTGTGCGAATGGTATCTGCGGGTGAGGAAGTCATCATAATGATGCAAGAAGTCGGCAATGTCGTTTGGGAGGAGTATGGCCTATTTCATTGATCGACGGCTAAACGGCAAAAACAAAAGCACGGTTAACCGCCAACGCTTTTTACGCCGTTACAAGTCGCAAATAAAACAGTCGATTGCCGAGGCCATCAACAAGCGTTCGGTAACCGATATCGACAGTGGGGAATCGGTGTCGATCCCCAATGGCGACATCAACGAACCCATGTTTCATCAGGGTCGAGGCGGACGGCGTAATCGCGTCCATCCGGGCAACGATCATTTTGTGCAGAACGATCGCATCGAGCGTCCACAGGGCGGCGGCGGCGGCGGCTCAGGTCAGGGCGAGGCCAGCCAGGATGGCGAAGGCCAGGATGAGTTCGTCTTCCAGATATCCAAGGACGAATATCTGGATCTGCTGTTTGAAGATTTGGCGCTGCCGAATCTTAAGAAAACACAGCACCGCCAGCTGACCGAATACAAAACCCATCGCGCGGGATACACTGCCAACGGCGTTCCCGCCAACATCAGCGTCGTGCGTTCGCTGCAAAATTCGCTGGCTCGCCGTATGGCGATGACCGCGGGGAAACGCAGAGAGCTGCGCGTTTTGGAAGAAACGCTGGACCGACTGGAACGGACTGAACCGGTGCAACTGCTGGAAGAAGAGCGCCTGCGTCAGGCTATTGCGGAGCTACGTCAGAAAATTGCCCGCGTCCCCTTTATCGATACGTTTGACCTGCGGTACAGAAACTATGAGCGTCGGCCCGAGCCATCCAGCCAGGCGGTAATGTTCTGTCTGATGGATGTTTCCGGATCGATGGATCAGGCAACCAAGGATATGGCCAAGCGCTTTTATATTCTGCTTTATCTGTTTCTCAGCAGAAATTATAAAAATGTCGAAGTGGTCTATATTCGTCACCATACACAGGCTAAAGAGGTTGATGAGCAGGAGTTCTTCTACTCGCAGGAAACGGGCGGCACCATTGTTTCCAGCGCATTGAAGCTGATGGAGGAAGTCGTGCGCGATCGCTACGATCCGGCGCAATGGAATATCTATGCGGCGCAGGCATCGGACGGCGATAACTGGGCAGACGATTCGCCGCTGTGTCATCAGATTCTGGCGAATCAGCTACTGCCCATAGTTCGCTATTACAGCTACATTGAAATCACACGGCGTTCGCATCAAACGCTGTGGCGTGAGTATGAAATGCTGCATGATGCGTTCGATAATTTCGCCATGCAGCATATTCGCGAGCCGGATGACATTTATCCGGTGTTCAGAGAACTTTTCCGCAAACAGACGGTTGGTCATTAGCGCATTATAAATCAGCCAGTTAAGGGAATTTTCTGGCTGATTTTATGCGGCTTCGCCTTGTACCCCCAACAGCTTATGTCCGAAACTCTGCAAGTTGGCGAAACTGAAACGGAAAAGTTACAGCGTCACAAATATAAAACTTTCATTCATTGCGCCGGGGCATTACCCTAGCGGAAAAGTAAATTCAGGCCTCTGTTTTCCCATGAAAAAATTTGTTCTGCTCCTGCTGGCGCTGGTGTTGTTGAGCCCACTGGGGATCGATATTTATTTACCACTGATTCCCGCTATCGCTGTGGGGTTGAATAGCCCTGAATCTTTGATTCAATCGACTATCGCGCTTTTCATTATGGTCATGGGACTCGGGCAACTGGTTGCGGGTCCGCTGGTTGATACCTATGGCCGCCGCCCAGTCGCATTGGCCGGCGTGACGCTGTATATCATCGGCGCGATCATGGCGGCGCTGGCATCCAACGCCGCCGTTTTCGTGCTATCCCGACTTTTTCAGGGCGCTGCGGTGTGCTGCACCTCGGTGGCGATTTTCAGTTGCGTTCGCGATCGCCTCAATGGCGACGATGCCGCCCGTACCTATGGTTTTCTTAACGGCACGCTTAACATCGTACCGGCTCTGGCGCCGTTGCTCGGCGGGCTTTTATCGGAGGCATTCGGCTGGCGCGCGCCCTTCTGGTTCCTGTCGGGATATAGCGCGATAACTTTACTGTTAACCGCGTTATTTCTGCCGGAAACCAAACCGGATTCAACGTTATCGATTCGGGGATTGCCGCTGCGTCAATACGTGCGTATCTTATCCGACCCCCGCTTTTTAGGCTTTGCTCTGGTTAATGCCGGGGCCATGGGCATGGCGCTGACCTACGTGACCTTTTCATCGGTGGTTTTGATGAATGAGGCTCATTTGAGCCCACTGCAATTTTCATTCGCCTTCGGCGGCAATGGCTTCTGGATCATGCTGGTCAGTTTCTTTGCCAACCGCGTTATTCGTAAAGTTGGCCGGCCGGCATGCCTGAGCATGGGAAGCATATTGATGGGTGCGGGGTTTCTCAGCCTGATTCTGGGGGTTGTCCTGCTGCCGGCGCATTTACAGAACACCTGGCCAAGCTATATGCTGCCGGTGGCGCTAGCCTGTGCCGGACTGGCTTTTCTGGTGGGTCCTGCGACCAGCTATGCCCTGGAGCCCTACTCCAATGAAGCAGGCATTGCCTCAGCGTTGAACGGTTTTATCCAGATGGCAGGCGGCGCGGCGCTGGGATTGGCGGCGATGGCTTTGCCGCTGCCGGCAAAAATATCACTGGCAACGGTCATGCTATGCGCCGGGTTGCTGGCTCTGCGGGCAAGATGGTTAACCCGAGGATTGAAAGGCCATATTACCGAACTGCCCCTGCGTTAAACGTTGGCGTAGCGAAAAACAGATAAATCATCGGATTGAATCGCCGGCGCGCGCCCCGAAATAATGTCGGCCAAGAGTTGTCCGGAACCGCAGGCCATCGTCCACCCCAGGGTGCCGTGGCCGGTATTCAGGTAGAGATTGTTCAGCGGAGAGCGTCCGACCAAGGGGGTGCCGTCCGGCGTCATAGGACGGAGACCGGTCCAAAATGTCGCCTGCTCGATCGGCCCCACATCAGGGTAAAGATCCCGCACGACCATCTCCAGGGTTGCTCTGCGCTTCGCGTTCAGTCCGGTATTAAAACCGACGATTTCCGCCATTCCGCCAACGCGAATGCGCTGGTCAAAGCGCGTAATGGCGATTTTATAGCTTTCATCCAGCACCGTGGATAAAGGCGCTGCATCCTCGTTCGTCAGCGGTATGGTCAATGAATACCCCTTAAGCGGATAAACCGGAATATTGAACCATTGATGCAACAGCCCGGTAGAGTATGAGCCGCAAGCCATGACGTAAACTTCCGCGCTAACCGTCTCGTCCTTGCATTGCACGCAGGTGACGCGCTGTCCCTCCACCTGCAGTTGGCTCACTTCTTGACCAAACTTGAACACCACGCCGGCCTCTGCGGCCATTTTTGCCAGATGCCGGGTAAATAACTGACAATCTCCCGTTTCGTCATTCGGCAAGCGTAAACCACCGGTCAACCTGTCCTTCACCTTGGCCAACGCCGGTTCGACCGTCGACAGTTGATGTTTATCCAGTAATTGATACGGAAGGCCCGCCTCTTTCAAAACCGTTATATCGCGAACCGCGTTTTCATATTGTTGTTCGCTGCGAAACAGCTGCAGGGTACCGCCCTGCCGGCCCTCGTATTGAATATCGGTTTTCTGCCTCAGCGTCTGCAAACAATCACGACTGTATTCGGCCAGCCTGACCATACGGGCTTTATTCACTTTATAGTGCCGACTGTCGCAATTCAGCAGCATCTGCCACATCCACCGCAGTTGTTCAGACGAAAAATCTGGCCGAATAGCCAATGGGGCGTGACGTTGAAATAACCATTTGACGGCTTTCAGCGGTATACCTGGCGCCGCCCAGGGCGCCGAATAACCGGGAGAAATTTGTCCCGCGTTACCAGCGCTGGTTTCAAGCGCCGGCGCCGGCTGTCGATCAATCACGGTGACTTCATGTCCGGCTTGCGCCAGATACCAGGCGGTACTAACGCCGACCACGCCACTTCCCAGAATAGCAACCCGCATGCTTAATTATCTCCCACCATTTTGACCATGTAATATGCTGGCTAACTGTTTATGTATTGGAATAAAAAGCCACTGTAGCATTTAGGTTAAAATTGTCATCAGGCATAGATATAGCATTTAACTATTGTTCATAAGTTGCAATGGCGTCATATTATAGGAGCAATTTTGTAAATATTTCTGCCAAGCTACCGTTTTTACGTCACTTTTATCAGATTGAGCTACGATTAATAATGTCTGTGCGTTGTTGCGCAGGCCGATCACGTAAGGGGCGCGCTGATGGCTATATCGACTGATCACCCGGTAAAGAAACCGAATCGCCTGGATGACGGACCAGACTGGTCGTTTGAGTTATTGCAGGTCTATCTTGATGAAATAGATCGGGTAGCGAAACTTTATCGTCTGGACACTTACCCTCATCAAATCGAAGTCATTACCTCAGAACAGATGATGGATGCCTATTCCAGCGTAGGTATGCCGATTAACTATTCTCACTGGTCGTTCGGAAAAAAATTCATCGAAACCGAGCAGCGCTACAAACACGGACAGCAAGGGCTGGCTTACGAAATTGTTATCAACTCAGATCCGTGCATTGCGTATCTGATGGAAGAAAACACCATGCCCATGCAGGCGCTGGTCATGGCGCACGCCTGCTATGGCCATAACTCATTCTTCAAAGGCAATTATCTGTTCCGCAGTTGGACGGACGCCGGCTCTATTGTCGATTATCTGATCTTTGCGCGGCAGTATATTGCGCAATGTGAAGAACGTTATGGCGTCGAAGAGGTTGAACGTCTGCTGGACTCATGCCATGCGCTGATGAACTATGGGGTGGATCGTTACAAGCGCCCGCAAAAAATATCTCTGGAAGAAGAAAAATCCCGCCAGAAAAGCCGTGAGGCTTATTTGCAAAGTCAGGTCAACGATCTGTGGAAAACGCTTCCCCGTCGTGAACAGGGCGTGGCGCATGAGCGTAGCCAACGCTTCCCGCATGAGCCACAGGAAAACCTGCTCTATTTTATGGAAAAAAACGCGCCGCTGTTGGAGCCCTGGCAGCGTGAAGTTCTGCGAATCGTCCGCAAGGTCAGCCAGTATTTTTATCCGCAAAAACAGACCCAGGTAATGAATGAGGGATGGGCCACGTTTTGGCACTACACCATTCTGAATCATTTATACGATGAAGGCCGCGTATCGGAGCGCTTCATGCTGGAGTTTCTGCACAGCCATACCAATGTCATTTATCAACCGGCGTACAACAGTCCCTACTACAGCGGCATCAATCCCTATGCGCTGGGTTTTGCCATGTTTCAGGATATCAAACGCATCTGTCAGGATCCCACGGAAGAGGATCGTTACTGGTTCCCCGATATCGCCGGTAAAGACTGGCTGGATACCCTGCATTTCGCCATGCAGAACTTTAAGGACGAGAGTTTCATCAGCCAGTTTCTGTCGCCCAAAGTAATGCGCGATTTCCGGCTGTTCACCGTACTCGATGACGACAGCAACAACTATCTTGAAATCGCCGCCATTCATGATGAGGAAGGCTATCGTTTAATCCGCGAGGAACTGTCGGCGCAGTATAATCTGAGCCATCTTGAACCTAATATTCAGGTTTGGAATGTCGATTTACGCGGCAATCGTTCATTAACGCTACGCTATATCCCGCATAATCGCGCGCCGCTGGACAAAAGCAGGCATGAAGTGATGAAACATGTCCATCGCCTGTGGGGATTTGAGGTATTTATGGAACAGGTTAACGACGACGGCAGCGTTGAGCTATTGGAAAGGTGTCCGCCACGCAATAGTCCCGCTTAATTGCCGGATTGACCAAACGATGCTGTTTGGATCATAAAGGCGTGCGCAAAGGGTATTCAGACAAAATGAATACCCTTTCTTTTTAGCGATGTATTTCAGCAATGTCGTGCGGGATGGCGCTGCGCATATTATGCCAGATGGCGCCGCTTTCTTTGCCGTAATGCCGAACGACGTCCAGCACCTGCTCATAGAGCCCGTCCCGGCACAATGTTTCCAACCGGCTGTAGAAATCCAGCGCCAGTTTGCGCGCATCAGGATTGGAAAAGTAATAACGGCCGACGCGAATATACATTCCTTTCAACCCATTCAGGATCAAACCATAAATCGGATTGCCGGAGGCGGACGCCAGACCGCGGAATACGTTGTAGTCGAGCTGAGCAAACGAGTCGGCATTATCATCCACAGACTCGGTTTGCTTTAAAACGTCATGGTTTTTTTCCGGATGCTGCCGCAATGCGGTACGGATGAAAATGGCCGCAATACTGGTACGCACAGACAACAGGTTGTCCACGAGTTGGGGAACGCTATCGTGATCGAGCCGGGCCAGAGTCTCAAGAATATTCAGGCCGGAGGTTTCCCAAAAGTTATTGATTTTTGTCGGTTTGCCATGCTGAATGGTTAACCAGCCGTCACGCGCCAAACGCTGTAATACCTCTCTCAACGTGGTGCGCGTCACGCCAATCAGCTCGGAAAGCTCTCTTTCTGCCGGCAAAATCGACCCAGGCGGAAAGCGGTTATTCCAGATACTTTCAATAATATACTCTTCCGCGAATCCAGCCGGACTTTGCGCCTTTATAACCATGAGTTGATATTCCGTAGCGATATTTACCGATGAGGGCCGGAGTCATCATACCAGAGGAGCCAGGCATGACATAGCATCGCGACCATCGGCAAAACGAATTCAAGATAAAATTGTGACTGCTGACAGCGCCACTTATTACGACATCGATATACTCACTGAGTAATTATAAAATGTTCCCTGCGCGATGCCACCAGTAAAAGCGCATTTGCGCCCTGCATACGCGGCAATCACTGGCGTTCGCCAGCGTGTAGAGTAGTCATTGCAATGCGCTAAAAGTCGACATCAGATCAACGGCTGTTGAACCTTTGCCGAATAAAGAAGAGAATCAAATAAATACGCACGATATTTTGCACCGTGAAATGATGGTAGTGAAGCCGGTTGGGTTTACACTGCTGACTCGATCATTTTTAGCATGGAATACTTGTTATGTTGCGATTGCTTAACCGTTGCTCACGCGGGCGCGGCGCCTGGTTGTTAATGGCATTGACAGCCCTGATTTTGGAATTGGTCGCCCTCTATTTCCAGCATGTAATGCTGCTGAAACCCTGCGTACTTTGCATCTATCAGCGCTGTGCGCTCTTTGGCGTAATGGGCGCCGGCCTGCTAGGCGCGATTGCTCCCGCCGGTTTGCTGCGTTATCCCGCCATCGCGCTGTGGATATACAGCGCGTTCGAGGGACTTCGTCTGGCCTGGGAACATACCAACATACAGCTTCACCCGTCGCCGTTCACTACCTGCGACTTCTTTGTCAGTTTCCCATCATGGCTGCCGTTGGAGAAATGGCTCCCTGCCGTATTCAATGCGACCGGTGATTGTTCAGTACGCCAATGGCATTTTTTGTCGTTGGAAATGCCGCAATGGCTGGTGGGCATATTCGCCGCCTATCTGCTGGTAGCCGTGCTGGTATTGATTGCACAACCATTTCGTCCGAAACGTCGCGATCTTTTCAGTCGCTGAACATCAATGATTCAGTCCATAAAAAAGCCCGGGTAAGTGAACCCGGGCTTTTTATTCATTGCTCATTGCCGAGGTCCGTAAATGCCCCGGTAATGATCCAACCTTTCTTTAAAATATTGCCGTTTATCTGGAGGGATTTTCTCTGAAATTTCCTCAACATTAATCTGCTTTTTCTGGCTTTCCATGAAAGCTATCGTGGAAGCGGCAAAGTCAGCATATTGATCGCTATATCCAAGAATCATCTTTTCAAAATTAATCATCTGCCCCTCCTCTGCTTGTTCGACGCTGTATTAAAAGTATACAGCGATTCCAGTTTTTCACCCGGCGAACATCGCTTCATTTGAGCATTTCGTGCCTGATGCCGGCATTTTTAAACAGAGATGTGATCTCTGCTGGAAAAAGTCCGTCGATAACCAATAATATGCTGGCCATCTGCCAGACCGAACGCCGCACCATGCCGCCATTATTTACGGTATTGGTTGCTTCTTCGTGTGTCATTTACACCACCATTTGCGACTTTGCGTAGTTGGGGAGGTAGATGAAGTTTCCGGTTGTTAGCGCCATTTCTGAAATAGCCACTGATACAGATGAAGATACCGCCGAGTCATTGCCGATATGCACAATCAGTTTGTTCAAATCGGAGTTACCTGCGATAACGCTGAACTCACAAAAAACGGAATACTCCTTATTCAGTTCGTCTGGACTCAGCACATAGTTATTTCCCCACATCTGAAAACGGATATAGTGATTGTTCACAACTCCAGCAGTGAATTTCAGTTTCGCCGTCAGGTAGTATTTCGTTTCGTTTTTTCCGCCGTTAAAGATCGGATACATCAGATACTGGTCAGATACTGGTCAGATACTGGTCAGATACTGGTCAGATGCTGCGCTAACGGCTGGATACCCTAGTATGAGAGCATAGTTATCTCCCTGACTCACAGTAATACCACTCCCTTGATAAGTGGCATTAGTCGACTTCCCAAAGCCATTATTTTGTGAGTAATAATTCAGCGCATATTGAACTAGCGGATAACTGGTCATTTCTGCGCTTTGCCATTCAGTCTTGAATCCTGCGTCGTTAACATAGGTGTTAAATGCCGTCTTCCACGGCTGTGCGCCAGATGTTGAGGCTAGCCCATAAAATGAACAGTCACGAAAGACAAGTCTGTTACACGAAGATCCTATCGAGAGACAAGGCAAATACTGTCCAGAGGTATCAGCTGCATTGCTCTTATCTCTACCCGGTGTAAAGGTCCAGTTGCTAAAAACACAAGACTCTCCAGCAGAAATGCTCAAGCCGGCATTATTCAGGGCCAGATGTGAATACATATTTTCGAAAGTATTCCAGCTTCCGCAGTTAACTAAATCGACTTGCGGCAGATCGGTATTCCCGAAGCCGCCGTGAATATCAATATGTGTTTCACCTGAAAATTGCCTGAAGCTACAGTTAGTCGTCCGTAGCGATGTATCGGCCTGCATACGAAAATGCGTGTTCATGCGGGCGCTGGTAAAAAATCGGTCGAACGTGACGTTAAACATAGCCCGACCTACCGTTGAGATGTTTAATGACCGTGGGCCAATGGCCTCTGTCGGATCGGCTTCAGTGATGGAGATATCAACATCGCGCACGGTGCCATCGGTCCACGCCCCACTCTCCGCATTCAATTCAACATCAAACGCATCACGATGATTAACCGAACCGCAGTTAACAATGAAAATCTTATCAACGGTTAGGTTGACGATGTCCCGCCCTGATCCATTCACATAGACCGGGTTTATCAGTGCTCCCCAGCCATAGCAATCCTGTGTCATCAGGCCGCTAATCTCAGAGGTATGGCAGCCGGTCAATAACGAAAACCCCCCAATAAACTGACCATTCCCATGAAAGCACATATCGCGCAAGACAATTCTTGGTTGAGCGGAACCCGATGAAGGCCAGGACCATATTTGATCACCTGAAAAATTATCCATTGCCACCAGCCACGTATTACGCCCTGTGCCATATACAGCCGAATCAGCGGGCTGCTCCACAGATTTTGATACCCAGTAATAACCTTGCGGAAAAACCAACGCCTTACCAGAAGAATGCGCAGATTTTAATGCTGATGTGATGACATCTGATAAATCGCCGGCATGCTTTAATGACGCATTTCTGTCAGTCAGGTATTCATGGTTTTCTGCTGGAATGAACTCCAGAATACTGACGTATGCTGAGCTAGCAAAAATCTCCTGTACCGTCTTCCCAGAGGATGTGCCTACCAACCCAGCACCAGTGTTTTTTTTTAAATCAGATCTTAGCGCCGCATCCCCAACGCTTTTCCATGCATCGTTACCTATCCCGCCAGTCGACTCAGGCGTCGAACCAGCGGGAACGGCTTTGGGCAAGGATCCCTCCCATCGGTAAAACTCCCCATCGCTTTCGCTGAAGAGAACTTCGTTAGGATTGCTGAAGGTATTACCCAACGAAAAAGGCTTCTTCGTGACATAGACATAATTTATATATTGCCTGCTTTACATTGGAATCAATACCACTAAGTGTACGGCGTTTTTGTCCCAATCGATCAACCCAATATTTGTCACTAGAGTTTACAGCCTCCTCATGGTTCTCTGCATTATCAAACAGGTCCTTTACCGCTGCTGACAAGATGGGATAGCCAGTCTTGTAAATACTCCACGCACGGAGGGGGGGAGGAAGTGTTGCTATATTCTATTGAACGTCGCCATGGTATGTGGTGGCGGCGTATTGATAAAAAATGGGGTGATATTATTTTGCCGACACAGAGTGTCAACTATCAGAAACTGGTTTAATCAAATCAATGATTGCGTCATAGCTAACCCATTCAGACGTGCAGAGCACTATCCTCGGCGGCTCGAGCGATGCACCTCGTCGGGGTGTAACCCTTCGCTGTATGGAACGGTGTCAACGCCAAGCTTTATGACCGTTTTTCGCCATTTTTAATGCCCGCTATTTGATCATTTTTGCTGACCGCTTTCT
>NZ_JAKMAJ010000002.1 GCF_022378355.1 Brenneria bubanii | reverse complement strand
TCAGCAGTGAAACGCCGTAGCGCCGATGGTAGTGTGGGGTCTCCCCATGTGAGAGTAGGGAACTGCCAGGCATCAAATCAGACAGAAAGCCTCATGCGCAAGCATGAGGCTTTCTGCGTTATGGCGCGGCGAAAAGCCAAGAGGTCGGCAGGGCATTCAGTGCGTCTTGAGCAGAGTCCGCCGACGGAATGACGGTATACGCCTTCACTTTTATCTCGTATTATTGCCGGGTTGTATAAAAAGTGACTAAAAACATGCGATTAGGACAATAAATGACGATCCTGTATATCCAGATCCGTAAGAATAAAATGATTGTTCGCGATCCTGAAATACGCCAAGAGGTGAGCGATGCCAGCCAGATTTTCAGTAATTCGCGTCTGCTGGTGGCCGATTTTTTCCGCGCGGAGAAAGTTCTTTTTGATTTAACTCGCCGGTTTTTAAAACGAAAATGGTTCAGGTTCAAACAAGATACGCTGATAATTCATGCGCTTGAAATGAATGAAGGTGGGTTGTCCGTGGTAGAAGTGCGCGTTTTACAGGAGATTACGGCGGTCAGCGCGCCGAAAGCCGATTTGATCGTGCTTGATGATCCACGAGTACTGAATGACTCAGAGGTCATTGATAAAGCAAAAGAAAAAAGATAAATCATACGCATAATCCGTTTATGCCACCGTGAAACATTTTCACCTTAGACGGTGAATGCTCGACATTTATGTTAAAAATCGCTATCTTCAGGCATCTAGAAGTCTAAACGTATAAACGTATGCATTGAGGATATAAGGTTATGCCGATCCGGGTTCCTGATGAGTTACCAGCCGTAAGTTTTCTGCGCAATGAGAACGTTTTTGTCATGACGTCTTCTCGTGCCAAAACGCAGGAAATTCGCCCGTTGAAAGTGCTGGTACTGAACCTGATGCCGAAGAAAATTGAAACTGAAAACCAGTTTCTGAGGTTGTTATCAAACTCTCCGTTACAGATCGATATCCAACTATTGCGTATCGATAGCCGCGAGTCAAAGAATACTCCGACCGAGCATCTGAATAATTTTTACTGCGATTTTGATGATATCCAGGATGAAAACTTTGATGGACTGATCGTCACTGGCGCCCCGCTGGGTCTGGTTGATTTTTGTGATGTGGTTTACTGGCCGCAAATCGTAAAAGTGGTCGAATGGGCAAAAGAGCACGTTACGTCCACTCTCTTTGTCTGTTGGGCCGTACAGGCGGCATTAAATATTCTATACGGCATACCGAAAATGACCCGCAAAGAGAAGCTGTCGGGAGTTTATACTCATCACACGCTACAGCCTCATGCGCTATTGACCCGCGGATTTGATGAAACATTCCTGGCACCACATTCACGCTATGCGGATTTTCCCACCGAAGTGATTCGCAGCTGTACCGACCTGGAAGTGCTGGTCGAATCTGAGCAGGCCGGCGCCTACCTGTTCGCGAGCCGGGATAAGCGTCAGGCTTTCGTTACCGGCCACCCTGAATATGATGCGTTGACGCTGGCGAATGAGTATTTCCGCGATAGGTCGTGCGGGCTAGATCCAGCGATGCCGATGAATTATTTCCCTGATAACAATCCCGAGCTTGTTCCTAAGGCCACTTGGCGCAGCCATGGTCATCTATTGCTCGTTAACTGGCTTAATTATTACGTTTATCAAATTACGCCATATGATTTACGGCGTATGAATCCTACATTGGATTAAGTCATTTTTTTCTGACAAAGGCGCTTTTCCGGCGCCTTTTTACATTTTCAATTAGCCATGCCCGGTGAGTCCCTTGCCGATGCGCTGGCGAATTGAGTACGTTTGCGAGGTCTATGCAACCCTGCCTTCACCGGCGAGAACGTGGTCGTTAGCCTGAAAAAGTCTGATGCGGCGCAACGTTAGCGCGAGGGGAAGTTATGTTAGGATAGGTTCTTGCATTGGTGAGATATTCATCGCTGGTATGAGGTATTTGTGATTAATCGGGTAGACGAGTTGCGCCGTCAGCTAGCGCAACGCATTATGGTGCTGGATGGTGGTATGGGAACCATGATCCAGAATTATCGCTTGCAGGAAGAAGACTATCGCGGTGAGCGCTTTGCCGACTGGCCGAGCGATGTAAAAGGCAATAACGACCTTCTTGTGCTGACCAAACCCCAGGTCATTACCGCTATCCACGATGCTTATCTGGAAGCCGGGGCAGATATACTGGAAACCAATACCTTTAACTCCACCGTTATCGCCATGGCTGATTATGGAATGGAGTCGTTGTCGGCTGAGATTAATACCGCCGCCGCGCGTCTGGCTCGCGCCAGTGCGGATAAGTGGACGGCGATGACGCCGGACAAGCCGCGTTATGTTGCCGGTGTACTTGGCCCGACTAACCGTACCGCATCGATTTCTCCGGACGTTAACGATCCCGCCTTCCGTAATATCAGTTTTGATCAACTGGTGGCCGCTTACCGGGAATCCACCCGCGCGCTGATCGAGGGTGGTGTCGATCTGATTATGATCGAAACCATCTTTGATACCTTAAACGCCAAAGCCGCGGTATTTGCGGTTGAAACCGAGTTCGAGGCGCTGGGCGTTGAATTACCGGTGATGATCTCCGGCACCATTACCGATGCATCCGGTCGTACGCTGTCGGGGCAAACTACCGAAGCCTTCTACAACTCGCTACGTCATGCTCGTCCCCTGTCGTTTGGTCTTAACTGTGCGTTGGGACCGGATGAGTTGCGCCAGTATGTGGCGGAGCTTTCCCGTATTGCTGAATGTTATGTGTCTGCCCACCCCAATGCAGGGCTGCCGAATGCGTTTGGCGAATATGATCTGGATCCCAGTGATATGGCTCGCCATATCGGCGAATGGGCGCGCGCCGGATTTTTAAATATCGTCGGGGGATGCTGCGGCTCGACGCCGGCGCATATTGCCGCCGTGGCCGAGGTGGTCAAGGGCGTGGCGCCCCGCAAATTGCCGGATATTCCAGTTGCCTGCCGTCTGTCTGGTCTGGAGCCGTTGAGCATTGACGCCAATACGCTGTTTGTTAACGTCGGCGAACGTACTAACGTCACCGGATCGGCGCGTTTCAAGCGACTGATAAAAGAAGAAAAATATAATGAAGCGCTGGATGTTGCGCGTCATCAGGTAGAAAACGGCGCGCAAATCATCGATATCAACATGGATGAGGGGATGTTGGATGCGCAGGCGGTGATGGCCCGTTTTCTCAACCTGATAGCCGGCGAGCCGGATATTGCTCGCGTCCCCATCATGATTGACTCCTCCAAATGGGATGTCATCGAGCAAGGATTGAAGTGTATTCAGGGTAAAGGGATCGTTAACTCCATTTCCATGAAGGAGGGCGTTGACGCTTTTGTGCATCACGCCAAGCTGGTACGCCGTTATGGCGCGGCGATGGTGGTAATGGCGTTTGATGAAGTCGGGCAAGCGGATACCCGCGCCCGTAAGATTGAAATTTGTCGCCGCGCCTATCGCATTTTGACCGAAGAAGTGGGTTTTCCGCCGGAAGACATTATTTTTGACCCCAATATTTTTGCCGTTGCGACCGGGATTGAAGAACATAACAACTATGCGGTCGACTTCATCGAAGCCTGTGCTGATATTAAACAACAGCTTCCCTATGCGATGATTTCCGGCGGCGTTTCCAACGTTTCCTTCTCTTTTCGCGGTAATGACATGGTGAGAGAGGCGATTCACGCCGTATTCCTTTACCATGCGATCCGCAGCGGGATGGATATGGGGATCGTCAACGCCGGTCAGTTGGCGATCTATGACGATCTTCCGACAGAACTGCGTGAAGCGGTTGAAGATGTGATCCTCAATCGCCGTGATGACGCCACCGAGCGTATGCTGGATCTGGCGGAAAAATATCGCGGCAGCAAGTCGGATGATGAAAGCACCAAGCCTCAGGCCGAATGGCGTTCCTGGCCGGTGAAGAAACGTCTGGAATACTCTTTGGTTAAAGGCATCACTGAGTTTATCGAGCTGGATACCGAGGAAGCGCGTCTGGAGTCGGACCGTCCGATTGAGGTGATTGAAGGCCCGCTTATGGACGGCATGAACGTGGTAGGCGATCTGTTCGGCGCCGGTAAAATGTTTTTGCCGCAGGTGGTGAAATCCGCCCGCGTGATGAAACAGGCCGTCGCCTATCTCGAACCCTATATTGAAGCCAGTAAGGCCAAAGGCTCGACCGCCGGCAAAATTCTGCTGGCGACGGTGAAAGGCGATGTGCACGATATCGGTAAAAATATCGTCGGTGTGGTATTGCAGTGTAATAACTACGAAATCATCGATCTGGGCGTTATGGTGCCAATGGATAGGATCCTGAAGACCGCGCGTGAAGAGAAAGTGGATATTATCGGTTTATCCGGCTTGATCACTCCGTCCCTTGATGAAATGGTCAACGTGGCGAAAGAGATGGAGCGTCAGAACTTTACCCTGCCGTTAATGATCGGCGGTGCGACGACATCAAAAGCGCATACCGCCGTGAAGATCGAACAGAACTATAGCGGTCCGACCGTCTATGTACAGAATGCTTCCCGTACGGTGGGCGTCGTCGCTGCGCTGTTGTCCGACAGCCAGCGTGATGACTTCGTCGCCCGTATTCGCAAAGAGTATGAAACCGTGCGTATTCAGCATGGGCGCAAAAAGCCGAGAACGCCGCCGGTCACGCTGCAGGCCGCGCGCGATAACGCCACTTCGCTGGACTGGGAAAACTACACGCCGCCGGTGGCGCATCGACTGGGCGTGCAGGCGGTTACCGCCAGTATTGATACGTTGCGTAACTATATCGACTGGACGCCATTCTTCATGACCTGGTCGCTGGCCGGCAAATATCCCCGCATTCTGGAGGACGAGGTGGTGGGCGATGAGGCGAAACGGCTGTTTGCCGACGCCAATGCCATGCTGGATGACCTGTCGGCGCGCGGCGCGCTCCATCCCCGCGGCGTCGTCGGGCTATTTCCCGCCAACCGGGTCGGGGATGACGTGGAGGTTTATACCGATGAACGTCGGGATGACGTGCTGTTGGTCAGCCATCATCTGCGTCAGCAAACGGAAAAATCGGACTTCCCCAATTATTGTCTGGCCGACTTTGTCGCGCCGAAGTCCTGCGGTAAGCCTGACTATCTTGGCGCGTTCGCCGTCACCGGCGGGCTGGAAGAGGATTCGTTGGCTGAACAGTGGGAAGCGCGGCATGATGACTACAATAAAATCATGGTGAAAGCCTTATCGGATCGGTTAGCGGAAGCCTTTGCCGAATATTTGCATGAACGTGTGCGCAAGGTTTACTGGGGCTATGCGGCCAATGAAAACCTCAGCAACGACGAGCTGATTCGTGAAAACTATCAGGGCATTCGCCCGGCGCCGGGATACCCGGCTTGTCCTGACCATACTGAAAAGGCGGAAATCTGGCAGTTGCTGGATGTGGAAAAGCACGCCGGCATGAAGATTACGGACTCTTATGCCATGTGGCCGGGGGCGTCGGTTTCCGGCTGGTATTTCAGCCATCCTGATAGTAAGTATTTCGCTGTAGCGCAGATCCAGCGCGATCAGATTGAGGACTATGCCAAACGTAAAGGGATGCACGTCAGCGAGGTTGAACGCTGGCTGGCGCCGAATCTGGGCTATGATGCGGATTAAGTTGCCCGCTAAGCAAGGGGAAATAACATAACTCTCCGGCGCTCTCCCCTTTGCCAGCGTTGCTGGCAAAGGGTCAAACGTCCGGCGCCTCGAACGGTTTTGCGCGGGTATGTCAATACGAATGATTTTCACGCTTATTGATGCGCCTGCTTCGCAATGATAATGTGAGTCATTATTAGGTAGGAACCGGCTTTGCGCGCTGTTTGGCTGTTTCCGTTGATTGAAGGCCTGCTTTCGGACGGTAACAGGTAAGGAGATCTTCTCATCTCATGCTAAAACAGCTCTTTTCGATTGAAGATTTCTTTGATTTTGGCCAACGTTACGGTATCGATTACCGTTTTCCGCAATTATCGGCCAGCCGTGACCGCCGGAAAGAAAAGCAGATAGTGGTGCAGGGAGACATTGAGGAGATGACCTTATCTTCCGGTTTTTGCCTGACCAATTCCAACGTGCGGGTACTCCAACCTTACGAGTCCGTGTCTCTCCATCGTTGTCCGATTTATACGCTGGTGGTGCTGGAAGGATGCGTGTCGCTGCATCTAGACGGCAAAGCATTTGTCGTGCGATCCGGTATGGCGTTTAGTACCCGGCTTGGCGATCATCTGATAATGAACGCCAGCCATCTGGCGAACCACCATCTGCGCACCGTTTCGCTCGGCGTCCACCCCGACAGCCATTTTCATCCTTCGCTATTGTCTCCGTTGCTGGATGAATGGCAACGCGGCGGTTATTCGGCGTTTTTATGGCAGATCCCCAGTTATTTGCTGTCAGGACTGCGGCACTCGCTGGAGGCGCCCGCGGGGGTATCGCGCCAATTGATGGTGGAAGGCGCCATATTGCAACTGTTGGGGCATGGCTTATCGTTCGGCCAACGGGGCGGACGGGAAGCGCGTTATCTGTCGCCGCCCGGCGAACTGCGCCGTCTGGAGAATATTCGCCGGCTCCTGGCGCAACAGCCTGAAAAAGAGTATACGCTGGCTGAGCTGGCGCATCTGGCCGCCATGAGCGCCAGCAGCCTGCGCGCCAAGTTCCGTCAGGTTTATGGCCGCTCGGTGTTTGATTATTTGCGAGACTGCCGGCTGGAACTCGCCCGCCGCTATCTGGCGCAGGGATATAGCGTTCAGCAGGCCGCCTGGATGTCGGGGTATCAGCACGCCACCAATTTCGCCACCGCATTCCGACGCCGCTACGGCATGGCCCCCAGCGATGTGCGGAGTAGGTACTAGCGGGTTATCCATCCCAACGATTTTTCTTTGCCCTGATGCCGCCCGTCAGATTTATTTCCGCAGCGTTCCCTTCTTGGCGTTGAACATACATAAGTCGTCATTGCGCATAGCTAACGTGAGATTAAAAGGGGTAATAATTCTTATTTGCAATAAAGCTCTGCGGAGACTCACATGTTTAGAAAAACTCGGTTGGCGTTGGCGGTCGGCTGTTTCGCCAGTGGTTTGACCGCAACGGCGATGGCTGAGGATACGACGGCTCCAGCCTCTTCTTCTCGTGAAGATACGTTGGTGGTGACATCCCAAACGCCAAGCGGCGCAACCAAGCTGGCGACGCCGGATATTGAGACGCCTCAGGCGATTTCCCTCGTAACGCGCAACCAGATTCAGGAGCAGGGCGCGACCAGCGTTCGACAGGCGGTGAGCTACACGCCCGGCGTATTCAGCAATCAGATCGGCGCGTCTAATCGGTTTGATTACATTGTGATGCGCGGTTTTTCCGACGGTAGTCTGGATAATGTCTATCTCGACGGGCTGAAGCTGATGGGGGACACCAACTCCCACAGTTCGCTGGTCATCGACCCCTGGTTCCTCGAAAGCATCGAGGTGGTTAGAGGCCCTGCGGCGGTGTTATACGGCCGCTCCTCACCCGGCGGGATTGTCGCGCTGAATTCTCGCCAACCGTCGTTCGATCGCGGCGGGCAGGTCAAACTGTTCGTGGGCAACAACGCGCAGCGCGGCGCGGCGTTTGATGTGACCGGGCCGCTTGACGACGACGAACGCTTTGCATTCCGTCTTGGCGGCATCGTACGTCAGGCGGACACCCAGTTTAAACAGACCGAAGAGGAACGTTATGCCATCGCGCCCAGCTTTTTGTGGCGCATTGCCGATAAAACGCGTCTGGAACTGATGGCGTATCTGCACCGCGACCCGGAAGGCGGCAGCCATTCGGGCTTACCTTATGAAGGCACGGTGACCGCGCATAACGGGCGAAAAATATCCAATACCTTCTATGAAGGCGAGGAAAATGACGAGAAGTACGACCGTAAGCAAAACCTGATCGGATATAACTTCGAACAGGGTTTTGACAACGGCTGGGCGGTGCGTCAGAAGCTGCGTTATCTTCACACCAAAGTCCATTTGGATCAGGTTTACGCCTATGGCTGGACGCAGCCGGATGCCAATACATTAACTCGCTATTATTCCGGCTCCCGTGAGTCGCTGTCCGCCTGGACGCTGGATAATCAGCTCGACGGCAGCGTTGATACCGGTATGGTGAACCACCGCCTGCTGATGGGCATCGATTACCAGCAGCGGCATAATGATGTGGACTGGCCGTCGGGCGCCTTCCCGGCCATCGATGCCTTTAATCCGGTCTATGGCGCCGGACCCACGGCAATGTATGACGCCACGCTTGAAAAACATAAGCTGCAACAGACCGGGGTTTACCTACAGGATCAGATGAGTTGGCAGCGCTGGCGCCTTACGCTGGGGGGACGTCACGATCGGGTGAAGATCGTCAACGTCAGTAAAAACAGCGGCAGCCGTAGCGAGCTGGATAAAACCAATTTCAGTTCGCGCGCCGCATTGCTGTATCTGTTCGACAATGGCTTCGCGCCCTATATGAGCTATTCCACCGCCTTTACCCCCACCAGCTTTGTCGATGCGAGCGGCAATATCCTCGAACCGATGAAGGGCAAACAGTGGGAGGCCGGATTAAAATATCAGCCGGAAGGGTCTCAAAGCCAGTACAGCCTGTCGTTATTCCGCATTAACCAGAGAAATGTCGCGACGAAAAATCAACCCAGCGATCCCTACCGTTCCGTGGGCGAAATCGAATCGGAAGGCGTGGAGCTGGAGGCCGTCAGCGACATCAGCGATAACCTGCGTTTGCAGGCGGCCTACACTTACAACGATATCCGTTATGAGGAGAGCGATGATGCCAGCGAAAGAGGCAAGCGCGCGGTTTATGCCCCGCGCAATCAGGTCAGCGCCTGGGCGAGTTATGATGTGAAAACCGGCGTGTTGGCGGGAGTGACGATTGGCTCAGGCGTTCGTTATGTCAACGGCGTCGTGTCGGGCCGGGCGAATACACACCAGCTGCCTTCCTATCTGCTGGTGGACATGGCGATAGGATACGACTTGTCCAACATGGGTTTCAAAGGCGCAAGCGCGCAGTTGAACGTCAACAATCTGACGGATAAGCGATACGTCGCCGCCTGCAATTCGCTGGAGTTCTGCTATTTCGGCGCAGAGCGCAGTATCGTCGGCAGTCTGTCATATTCGTTCTGATGACGCGTTTTCCCAACAGGATGCCAAAACAGAAAAACCGGGTCGCCCCGGTTTTCCTTTATGTGATCAACACTGGTATGAGATTAATACAGGCCAATCAGTTTCCACCACATCAGGCCGGCGGTCATAAAGATTGCCTGATTAAGCAGGCTGACGATAAAGCCGGTCTTCCACCACACGGCTGTCGGCACGTATCCGGCGCCAAACAGAATCGGACCGCGGGCGTGCGTATATTGCGTCAGCGAACAATAGAGGCTGCTGGTGAATGACAGCATGAATGCCATTGGCACGGCCGGAATATTCAGGTTAATGCCTACGCCAAGAAATACGGCGAACAGCGCGGCAATCTGCGCATTTCCGCTGGCAAAGAAATAGTGGGTATAAAAGTAGGCGGCATTGAGTATCAGCAGAACCAGAATCCAGCTGGTGCCCTGCATCATATGGCCGATATTGCTGCCGATAAGGTCGCCGAACCAGGTGGTAAAGCCCAGCTTTTTCAGCTGATTCGCCATCATCAACAAGGCGGCAAACCAGATTAGCGTATCCCAGGCGCCTTTCTCGCTTTTGATGTCGTCCCAGCGTAACACGCCGGTCAACAGCAGGAAGGAGAGGCCGACAAAGGATGCCGTGGTGGCGTCAACGCCTAAGCTATCGCCAAAAATCCACAACACCAATAACAGCACTACGGTAAAGCCCATCAGCCACTCGCCGCGGCTCATAGGACCCATTTTCTTTAATTCTTCGATCGCCAGTTTGGGCGCATCAGGCGTACGCCGAATTTCTGGTTTCGTCAGCCAGTAAACGAGCAGCGGAACGAGAATCAAAGAGATGAGGCAAGGCACTACCGCCGCCAGAAACCAGCTTCCCCAGGTAATGGTGACGCCTGCGTTGGCGGCCAGCTTTATCGCCAGCAGATTACCGGTGTAGGCGGTCATGAACATGGATGCGGTTACATCGTTGACGTTACCGATGCAGGTGATTAGAAAGGTGCCGATTTTACTGCGCGACGCATCTTCTGGTTTGGAGTCGAAACTGCGTGAGAGCGAATCGGCGATGGGATAAATGATGCCGCCGCAGCGCGCGGTATTGCTTGGCATGGCCGGGGAGAGCACCAAATCAGCGAAGGCCAGACCGTAAGCCAGCCCAAGGGTACGTTTCCCGAGCAGGCGGATCATTTGTAATGCGATACGCCTGCCCAGCCCGGTTTTAATGAAGCCGCGCGCAATCATGAAGGCCACGACAATCAGCCAGATCAACGAGCTGTTAAGATCGCTGAGCGCCGTTTGTATGGCGCCGCTGGCGGTTTTGTCACCTGCGGCATAGGTTAGGGCGAAAATGGTAATACTGATAATACCGATAGCCCCAATCGGCAGCACATTGGCCACAATACAGATAATGGTTGCGACGAAAATGACGGCGGAGTGCCAGGCCGCAAGACTGAGTCCCGTGGGTGGCGTGAGTTGCCAGAGCATTCCGGCGATGATAAGAATAATGACTAATGGGAGCCAGCTCAGGCCATACGACGTTTTGGTCTTCATCCCCTTTTCCTTACTACATGTCTGAAAAGTATTTAGCCTATAGTCCACAGCAGATATAGCGCATGAAGATCATATCCCGATTAGGATTACAGGAAGAGGAAAATAGAAGGATTATTGATTTGAGCATGTTTTTATAAATATTATTTTTTAATTAACTATCCGAACCAAACCATTGCTGCGGTTTATTAATACAAATAGAATCATTTGGTTAATTTTGGTAGCCATTGGAAATATTAATCGCTGTCAAATAATTAGCATCATATTTGTTTTGTATTTCTTAACATTGTCGTTACTTTTTATGGCGAACCTGCCTGTCTCTGAACCGGCGCTATCGGTTGTCAGTATATTGCCGGTGGTGCTTTGTCGATATCGCGCGGGCAAACGGCGGCGGTTATCGTGACGAATGATTTCGCTGGCGATGGCCTGGGTTTAATCATCCAATAGCACGACATGGTCGCTGTCCCGGCGGGCCGGGGATCAGGCTTAGCGCCTGGTCGAGGGCGGTAATTACTTTTCGGTGGTATTCGCCAGAGAGACGGTTATGGCGCCAGGAGGAGCGACGACAGGGAGAAGGCGGTTTCTCGCAACGCATAGGGACATCGGCAGAGACGGCGCCGACGGCATCAGGCGCATGGTTATCATGCGCCTGATGACGATTATTCAAATAAGCTGCGATGCAGCGTCTGCACGACCCGTTCCGCATCATTGCCGGGAACCAGAAAGCACAGGTTGTTGCTGCTGGCGCCGTAGCAGATCAGGCGGATATTGAACGGCTCCAGTACGCCAAAAACCTCTTTACCCACGCCGCAGGCCTGCGACAGCTTGTTGCCGATTAACGCCACCAGCGACAGGTTTTCTTCGACTTCCACCCGGCACAGCGAAGACAATTCGGTCAGCAATCCACTGGACAGCAGGCTATCGCCGGTTGAGGTTGAACCGGTGGTATCCAGCGTCAGCGCCACGTTCACCTCGGAGGTGGTTATCAAATCCACCGAGATATTATGGCGAGCCAGAATGCTGAACACTTCGGCCAGAAAGCCGCGCGCATGCAGCATGTTGAGGCTGTGCAGCGTAAGCAGCGTTTGTTTGCGGCGCAGCGCCAGCGCTCGGAATAGCGGCGGGTTTTCCGTTTTATTGCACACCAGCGTGCCGCCCGCGGCGGGATCCTTGCTGGAACCGACAAACACCGGAATACCGCTGCGCACGGCCGGCAGCAATGTGGCTGGGTGCAGCACTTTTGCGCCGAAGGTCGCCATCTCGGCGGCCTCTTCAAACATAATCTGGTCGATACGTTTAGCCGCCGGCACCACGCGCGGGTCGGTGGTATAAATGCCAGGGACATCGGTCCAGATATCAATACGGCCGGCATTCAACGCTTCGCCCAGCAGGGCGGCGGTGTAATCGCTGCCGCCGCGGCCCAGCGTGGTGGTGCGGCCTTTGGCCTCACTGCCGATAAAGCCTTGCGTGATGATTAAACTTTTGTCCAGGCGGGGGAGCAACTGGCTGCGCGTCAGTTCCCCTAACGCGCCGCAATCCGGTTCCGCACGTCCGAAATGGTCGCTGGTGCGCATGATTTTACGTACGTCAAACCATTCGGCGATCACCTCGCGCTGGCGCAGGACTTCAACGAACAGCAGGGTCGACATCAGCTCGCCGTGACTGACCAGTTCATCGGTCAATGCGCTTGAGGTCGCCAATGCGGCGGCTTCCGACAAGGTGGTGACGTTTTCGAGCATACGGTCGATTTCTTCACGGATAACCGCGGGCTGCGCCAATCGATCGATGATGGCGTATTGGATTCTGCGAATCTGATCCAGGAGGTGCAGACGTTGTTCCTGACTCTGTCCCTCAGCCAGGGCAACCAGTAAATTGGTGACGCCGGCAGACGCGGACAGCACCACGACCCGGACGTTGGCGTTGGATAACACGACGTCGGCGCTGTGGTTCATCGCATCGAAATCCGCGACGCTGGTGCCGCCGAATTTAGCGATAATAGGGTTTGTTTGTTCGGACATTTAAAAAAACCTCGTGCAGGGGGCTATTGTTCTCATTTTTCACAACAGCGATTATTTATCAGCCTTGGCACAAGGGAAGAGCGGTAAGCAGGGAGCAGGCGTAGAAAATAAAACTACGATACACCCAGAAGCGCTCCACCTTGCTGAACGCCCTTCAGGCGAACCGAGTGACAACCCAGGGGATTCAGCCCCTGCGGTCGATGAAATAAACACCGCATCTCATTTCATCTCGGCATCGCTCCCCCTCGGATATCATTAACGGACTGCGGATCCTCCGATATCGTACCTGGGCGACGCTCCTCTTCTGGCTTGCGCGCGGGGCGCGCAAGTACGCTGTTACAAATAGCGGGTTATCCCCCTGCTGTCAATAAACAAACGCCGCAGATGCGCATTTCTCAAGAAAAGGGATCTCAATCGGCGATTTACGGGATACAATCGAATCAGCGATTTTTGATTTCATTCTCGGAGAGAAGATCATTGTTATGAAAAATATCAACCCAAGCCAAACCGCCGCATGGCAAGCGTTACAAAAGCATTTTGATGTCATAAAAGATTTGCAGATCAAAGAGTTGTTTGCGCAGGATAGTCAGCGTTTTGAACATTTCTCCGCTACTTTCGGCGATCAGATGCTGTTGGACTATTCCAAAAACCGCATTACGGCGGAAACCTTGGACAAATTACAGGCGCTGGCGCGTGAAACCGATCTGGCTGGTGCGATTAAGTCCATGTTCTCCGGTGAGAAAATCAACCGCACCGAGGATCGCGCGGTGCTGCACGTCGCGCTGCGTAACCGCAGCAATACGCCGATTCTGGTTGACGGCAAAGACGTCATGCCGGAAGTCAACGCCGTGCTGGCAAAAATGAAAAAATTCAGCGAACGCGTCATTGGCGGCGAGTGGAAAGGCTATACCGGCAAAGCGATTACCGATGTGGTGAACATTGGCATCGGCGGTTCCGATTTGGGACCCTATATGGTTACCGAAGCGTTGAAACCCTATAAAAATCACCTGAATATGCATTTTGTCTCCAACGTTGACGGCACTCATATCGCCGAAACGCTGAAGCCGCTAAATCCTGAAACCACGTTGTTCCTGGTGGCGTCCAAAACCTTTACCACACAGGAAACCATGACCAATGCGCACAGCGCGCGCGACTGGTTCCTGAAAGCCGCGCAAGACGAAAAACAGGTGGCAAAACACTTTGCCGCACTGTCTACCAATGCCAAAGCCGTCGGCGATTTTGGCATTGATACCGACAATATGTTTGAATTCTGGGACTGGGTCGGCGGACGCTATTCCCTGTGGTCGGCGATTGGCCTATCCATCATTCTTTCCCTGGGCTTTGATAATTTTGAGCAACTGCTCAGCGGCGCCCATGCCATGGACCAACACTTTGCCTCCACGCCGGCCGAACAAAACCTGCCCGTGCTGTTGGCATTGATCGGTATCTGGTACAACAACTTCTTCGGCGCTGAAACAGAAGCCATTCTGCCGTATGACCAATATATGCATCGCTTCGCCGCCTATTTCCAACAGGGAAATATGGAATCCAACGGCAAATACGTCGATCGCAACGGTAATCCCGTTGATTATCAAACCGGCCCCATTATCTGGGGGGAACCGGGAACGAACGGCCAGCACGCGTTTTATCAATTGATTCACCAGGGCACTAAACTGATTCCTTGTGATTTCATTGCGCCGGCGGTCAGTCACAATCCATTAAGCGATCACCACAGCAAGCTGCTGTCTAACTTCTTCGCCCAGACGGAAGCGCTGGCGTTTGGTAAAAGCCGGGAAGTGGTGGAAGCCGAGTTTGCCGCGGCAGGCAAAGCGGCGAAAGACGTCGAGCACGTTGCGCCCTTTAAAGTCTTTGAAGGCAACCGTCCGACCAACTCCATTTTGCTGCGGGAAATCACGCCGTACAGCCTGGGTCTGTTGATTGCGCTGTATGAACACAAAATCTTTACCCAGGGCGCCATTCTGAATATCTTCACATTTGACCAGTGGGGCGTGGAATTGGGTAAACAACTGGCTAACCGTATTTTGCCCGAACTGCAGGATGCGAAAGAGGTCAGCAGCCACGATAGCTCGACCAACGGCCTGATTAATCGTTTCAAACAATGGCGCGCTTAAGTCAGCCATAGCGGAAAAGGCGGATCTTCCGCCTTTTTTTATGCTCACCCTGCGCGCCGTCGTTCGGTTCGCCGTCTCGCTGCTGATTGATGGCCGCGCTTATCGATGTGCTAAGCTTGATTATCCTCTGATTGCGCAATGAATCATCTCCGCTGGCTTTTAAGGTATAGAATATTAAATGGGCTCATGGCATTAATAACCATGGGAACAGTCAGCGCGCCTTGCATCGCAGGATGATGAATCCCAGCGTATTTTATTTTGAATATCATGGAGGGGAACATGCGGATCCGCGTATTACTCGGCTTTTCTGCCGCCGTATTGTTGGCGGGATGCAGTACCGGCAATCAACTTAGTCCCGCAGGACAAAACGTTAAGTTTACCGAGACAAAGCCCGCCAGCGAATGTCAACTGCTGGGGCAGATTAGCGGCAGCCAGAGCAACTGGTTTTCCGGCAATCATAATGATGGCAGCACGATGCGTGGCGCTGCGAATGATTTACGCAATAAAGCGGCGGCAATGGGGGGCAATACCCTCTATGGCGTGAGCAGCCCCAGTGAAACATTCTGGTCAGGGTTTGTTCCACTGGATAGCAAAATGGTCGGCAGCGTTTACAAGTGCCCATAAGCCTGAATTAGCATGATTACCCGGTGAGATGTCACCGGGTATTTCTATTCCTGCCAGGCAGTTACCGACTTTGCTTTAATTCCAGATCCAATGGCGTTTTGCTGGCCTCACCGCCAATTTCCCGTGCCAGCCGGGGAACCAGATAACCAGAGACTCTGGTTAATAAGGCCCTGACCAGCGTACGCGCTTCGTCGTCGTCGATCAGAAAATGAGCCGCGCCCTGAACTTTATCTAAAACATGGAGGTAGTAGGGAAGGATGCCGGCGTCAAACAGAGCGTGGCTTAAGTCCGCCAGTGTGTCCGCGTTGTCATTAACGCCGCGCAGCAGCACGCTTTGATTGAGTAATGTCACGCCCGCACGGCGCAAATGAACCATACTTTGTGTTAAATCAGCATCGATTTCCTGAGCATGGTTAATATGCGTGACCAGCAGTACCTGAAGCGATGTTTGTGACAGCCGCCGACATAACGTTTCGGTGATGCGCGCCGGGATGACTACCGGCAAGCGGCTGTGGATACGCAGGCGTTTCAGGTGGGGAATTTTTTCCAGTTCGGTTATCAGCCAGTCAAGCTCATGGTCTTTGGCCATCAATGGATCGCCGCCGGAAAAAATGATTTCATCCAGTTCGTGATGTTGGCGTATATAGTCCAACGCCTGACGCCAGTTTGCCTTATTCCCCTGATTTTCCTGATACGGAAAATGTCTGCGGAAACAATAGCGGCAGTTCACGGCGCAAGCGCCTTTAACCAGCAGCAGCGCACGATTTTGGTATTTGTGAAGCAATCCCGGCACCACGCTGTGTTGTTCATCCAAGGGGTCGTGAGTGAAACCCGGAGCGGCGATGAACTCTTCTCTTGCCGTTAAAACCTGCAACAGAAGGGGGTCTTGAGCGTTTCCCTTTTGCATCCGCGCGGCGAATGCGCGCGGTACGCGCAGCGGAAAAAGCCTGCGGGCATCATATCCTTGCCGGAGTTCTGCATGATGATCTAGCGCCAGCAGTCGCAATAACTCGTCGGGATCGGTAATTACGTCCGCAAGTTGCTGCAACCAATCTTCTCTGGAAGGTATATTTAGGGTTACAATGTGTGCCATTTTTGGCTTAGTACCAGTATCAAATAATATAGAGGGCCTTTATGGCGACTTATTTTAGCAACGATTTTCGTTCCGGTCTTAAAATCATGTTGGACGGCGAGCCTTACGCTATCGAATCGAGTGAATTCGTTAAGCCGGGTAAAGGGCAGGCTTTCGCTCGTGTGAAAATGCGCCGTTTATTGACCGGAAAACTGATTGAAAAAACCTTTAAATCCACAGATTCGGCTGAAGGTGCGGATGTCGTGGATATGAACCTGACTTACCTGTACAACGACGGTGAGTTCTGGCACTTCATGAATAATGAATCGTTTGAACAGTTGGCCGCGGATGAAAAAGCCGTTGGCGATAACGCTAAATGGCTGCTTGATCAGGCTGAATGCATCGTGACCTTGTGGAACGGTCAGCCCATCTCCGTCACGCCGCCGAATTTTGTCGAGCTGGAAATTGTCGATACCGACCCAGGCCTGAAAGGCGATACCGCCGGTACGGGCGGCAAACCTGCGACCCTGACCACTGGCGCCGTCGTTAAAGTACCGTTGTTCGTGCAGATTGGCGAAGTGATTAAAGTCGATACCCGCTCTGGCGAATACGTTTCTCGCGTTAAGTAAGCACGCCTTTTGAAAAAGCCGCCGCCGCTCTGGCGGTTTTTTTTCGTCTGCCGATCCTGCTGTCTTCAGCCATCTGAAATTTTTCACGAAACGGCTAATATTGGCTACGCTTAAGGAGGAGTTTCTCCTATCACTAAAATGATTATTCCCCTTAAGAAGGAATCGACGATGTTAAAGAAAAGCCTGGTTGCCATTTTCTCGGTATTCATTTTATCTGCCGTCGTTGGCTGTAATACAACGCGAGGCATCGGACAGGATGTTGAAGCTGGTGGTGAAGCGATACAGCGTAGCGCGCAGTAAGCGATTTGCATAATAAGGAAAAAGCTTCGCTCTTTGGACGGCGACATCATGCACGAAGGACCGGATTAAGAAGCGATGATGTCGCCGTTATTCATTAATGCGAATACACACATTCGATAATGTATTTATCCCTCTTTGAATTTTTAAAAACAGGTTAAACTAATTATATCTCGGCGAGTATTTCGCTTGTTGGGGGCGGCATTCTTTATGTGCCGAAAGAAAATCATAAAATGAAGCCAGGCTCGTCGACATCCCCCAGCCTCTTTACTTAATTATCATTTTATTATCGATATTCGTTACGGGGTCTATTTTTTAAGACTAAAAAACATAAATCAATCCTTTATTAAATATAAGGACTCAACGCGTATTCAAACTTCGGCGTTCTCTCTTATATCGACCTTGATTATTTTTTTTCCGCTATTTTAGCGGTTAGCTGACGTGGCCTGTTGAGATTAAAAAAAACGGCCTGCATAGGCAGGCCGTTAGTTAATGGCAATGCGTCAACTACAGCGTGACAATGCCAATAATGGTGACGACGCTCAGAATCGCGGCCAGACCATAGAAAACCCATTTCCCGGCTGGGACATGAATTTTCACATCATGCATGGTGTGGTGAAGACGGTGTAAACCACACCAGATAGGCAGAATAATCATCAGCAACAGGAAGACACGGCCGATAAAACTCTGGCTGAACGCGATGATGCGATCATAACTCAGCGCATCCGGAAACAAGCCAAGAGGCAGTAAAATACCGACCAGCAGAATGATAACCGGAGAGAAGATCGCACTCCACATACCACCTGCACCGAATAATCCCCAGAATGGCGGTTCATCGGAACGTTTTGGCATTTGATTAATCACGTGATTTCTCCTGATCAGTATAGTAAGGCGATAGCCAGAATGGCCACCGTTACCACAATGGTGACCACCCAAAGCCCTTTAATAATCGGCTCTGGTCCCATCTTCTCGTCTTTCACCACGATGATGGCGGCTTTCGGCGCCAGCTCAAACCAGGTTTTGGTTTGCAGCACCGCGGCCAGCAAGGCGATGATATTAATGAGCAATACCAGCGGGTTTTGCAGAAAACCAACGAAGTTTGCCCAACTTTCCGGACCACTCTTTAGAGAAAATACGCCACACATTAATACGATGCTGAACCAGACAGCGGGGATCGCCGTACCTTCACGCAGCATATAAAAGCGGTAAAAACCCAGCTTTTTCCACCAGGATGGCGACATGTCACGGACATACGCTTTACGTTTGGATGTCATTATTGTCCCTCCCTTATTGCGGTTTCAGCATAGCGATCATGAAGTCTTTCGCACTGTCGACCTTACCTTGCTGAATAGCAGCGGCAGGGTCGACGTGCTTCGGACAAACCTCTGAGCAGTAACCCACAAAAGTACAGCTCCACACCCCGTTATCGCCGTTAATCTGCGGCATACGCTCTTTCTTGCCGTGATCGCGGTTATCCAGGTTGTAGCGGTGCGCCAGCGTGATAGCGGCGGGGCCGATGAACTCTGGGTTCAGACCAAACTGCGGGCAGGCGGCATAGCAAAGGCCACAGTTGATACAACCGGAGAACTGGTGGTATTTCGCCATCTGCGCCGGCGTTTGCTTGTTCGCGCCGTCCGCAGGTTTGCGATCGTTGCCGATGATATAAGGCTTGATGGCTTCCAGGCTTTCAATGAAGTGCGTCATATCGACGACCAAGTCACGTTCAATCGGGAAGTTGCCCAGCGCTTCAACCTTCATTCCTTTTGTGTAGTCACGCAGAAAGGTTTTACAGGCCAGCTTGGGAACATTGTTCACCATCATGCCGCATGAGCCGCAAATCGCCATACGGCAGGACCAGCGGTAGGAGAGGTCGGCAGCCAGGTTATCTTTGATATAACCCAACGCATCCAGTAAAGAGGTTTGCTTGTTGTATGGAACGTCAAACGTCTCAAAATGCGGCGCGCTGTCCTGTTCAGGGTTATAGCGCATGATTTCCATTTTCAGGATTTGCATCTCATCAGCCATTCGCCTGCTCCTTCTTGCTCTTATCCTGAACGTCCCCTTCAGCGCCATAAACACGTTTAGCCGGGGGAAGTTTGGTGATTTTCACATCGCTGTAATCCAGACGTGGCGCACCTTCAGGGTTATAAAAAGCCAGCGTATGCTTCAGGTAGTTCACATCATCACGTTCGGTGCAGCCTTCATCTAGGCGTTGGTGAGCGCCACGGGACTCTTTGCGGTTGATGGCGGAGTGCGCCATACATTCCGCGACGTCCAGACTATGACCCAGTTCGATGGTATAAAGCAGGTCGGTATTGAATACGCTGGAATGGTCGGTAATTTTCACCCGTTTGAAGCGCTCTTTCAGCTCGGATAATTTATCCACGGTTTTCTGCATCAGGTCGGTGGTGCGGTAAATACCGCAGCCCTCTTCCATCGTCATACCCATTTCGTCACGGATCTTCGACCAGTTTTCGTTGCCATCCTGTTTCATCAGGTTATGCAGGCTTTGTTCGACGTCGCGGGTTTGCGCATCCAGCGCGCCGCCGTTAGCCGGCGCCGCTGCTTTCGCGTGCTGAACCGCATGTTCACCCGCGATGCGGCCAAAGACCACCAGTTCGGCCAGCGAGTTTGAGCCCAGACGGTTTGCGCCATGCAGACCGACGGATGAGCATTCGCCGACCGCAAACAGACCTTTGATCCGGGTTTCGCAGGTTTGATTGGTCTCGATACCCCCCATGGTGTAATGCGCGGTAGGCCGAATTGGGATCGGTTCTTTAACCGGATCGACGTCAACATAGGCTTTTGCCAGCTCACAGATGAACGGCAGACGCTCTTTGAGCTTTTTCTCGCCGAGGTGGCGCAGGTCAAGATAAACCACGTCGCCCAGCGGCGTGGAGATGGTGCGGCCGGCGCGCCATTCATGCCAGAATGCCTGGGAAACCTTGTCGCGCGGCCCCAATTCCATGTATTTGTTTTTCGGCTCGCCCAACGGCGTTTCCGGCCCCATCCCGTAATCCTGCAGGTAACGGTAGCCATCCTTGTTGACCATAATGCCGCCTTCGCCACGGCAACCTTCGGTCATCAAGATACCGGAGCCCGGCAGGCCGGTCGGATGATATTGCACGAACTCCATATCGCGCAGCGGCACGCCATGGCGGAACGCCATACCCATGCCGTCACCGGTGACGATGCCGCCGTTGGTGTTATAACGATACACTCGGCCGGCGCCACCCGTGGCGATAATGACTGAATTCGCGCGGATTTGAACTAATGCGCCTTCCATCATGTTGATGGCGACAACGCCCCGAGCCTGGCCGTCATCAACCAGAACATCGAGAACAAAATGCTCATCAAAACGTTGGATCTGCGGGTATTTTAGCGAGGTTTGGAATAGGGTGTGCAGCATATGGAAGCCGGTTTTATCGGCAGCAAACCAGGTCCGTTCTATTTTCATCCCGCCGAAACGGCGGACGTTAACAGAACCATCGGGCTTGCGGCTCCATGGGCAGCCCCATTGTTCCAACTGGATCATTTCTTCAGGACAGTGGTGGACGAAGGTATCGACAACATCTTGTTCACACAGCCAGTCGCCACCGGATACGGTGTCGTTGAAATGATAATCAAAGCTATCGTGGTCCTGAGTGACCGCAGCTGATCCGCCTTCTGCCGCCACGGTATGGCTACGCATTGGGTAGACTTTCGAGATCAGCGCAATTTTCAGTTGGGGATTTGCTTCGGCGGCAGCAATTGCCGCTCGTAAGCCAGCGCCCCCGGCCCCGATAATGGCCACATCGGCATTATAGGTTTGCACTGCATTCCTCCAGTTACTTAAGTTAATTAAGTTAAAATAAGAAAATAACGTCTATTCATCTTAGTCTTTATATATCTGCTTAATTATTAGCGCATTAAGCCACATAAAAATGTCTTTATAGACATATTAAGAATAGATAAACCTCTATTTTTTGTGTGGAAATGATTATAGCGAATTAGATTCAAATGAAATTTGATGTGATCCAGCATTTTGTGTTTTTTTCAGGGTGTACTGGAATAACTTATAAAAACGTGATCGAAAGGCTTAATTCCCAGAAAATAATGCTTTTATTTCTTTAATAACGCTTATCGCCGAGATATAAAAAAATCTTTCACTGATTATAAATAATGGCGGGTTATCTTTACCCGCCAGCCTAAGGGGGCGCCGCAGGGTACGTTAAGGGATGCCGCCGCGGTTTTTTATCCCATCATTTTTTTCTCGGGCCCTCCCGGCTGCTCGTCCTGAGAGGTCTACGCCCGCTATTGTCGAAAATTTACCCGGTAAATTTTTTGTCTGACTGCTTTTATACGGGTAGACTGCTCCACCTGTTTGACTTTGGAGTAGTAACCATGAGCGAAACGACAAGTTGGCAACCCAGCGCCTCTGTCGCTACTTTGTTAAAGCGCGCGTCGATAGTCTCCGCTATCCGGCGTTTTTTCACCGATCGTGGAATACTGGAGGTTGAAACGCCAGCGATGAGCCGGGCTACCGTGACGGATGTCTATATGTGTCCGTTTCAAACCCGTTTTGTCGGGCCAGGCGCTTCAGACGGGATGACGCTGTATCTGATGACCAGCCCGGAATACCATATGAAACGCCTGCTCGCCGATGGCAGCGGCCCCATCTTTCAGCTATGCCGCAGTTTTCGCAACGAAGAGTGCGGCAGATATCACAACCCTGAATTCACCATGCTGGAATGGTATCGTCCGCACTATGATATGTATCGCCTGATGAATGAAGTGGATGATTTATTGCAGCAGGTGCTGGAAAGCGAAAGCGCCGAGCTGCTCTCGTATCAGCAGGCTTTTTTACGCCATTTGGATATCGACCCGCTTTCCGCTGAAAAGGCTCAGCTGCGCGACGTGGCGGAAAAATTGGGGCTGGGTGATATCGCCTGCCGGGAAGAAGACAGAGACGCGCTGGTTCAGATGTTATTTACCTTCGGCGTTGAACCGAATATCGGCGGCGAAAAGCCGACGTTTGTCTATCATTTCCCGGCGACGCAGGCCTCACTGGCGGAAATCAGCACGGAAGACCATCGGGTTGCCGAACGTTTCGAGGTCTATTTCAAAGGCATCGAACTGGCGAACGGTTTTCGCGAATTGACCGACAGCGATGAGCAGCGCCAGCGTTTTGAGCAGGATAACCGCAAGCGCGCCGCGCTGGGGCTGACTCAACAGCCGATTGATGAGAATTTGCTGGCGGCGTTGCAGCACGGCATGCCGGAATGTTCAGGGGTGGCGTTGGGCGTCGATCGTCTGATTATGCTGGCGCTGGGCGCTGAGAAACTGAGCGATGTGATCGCTTTTCCGGTTGAGCGTTCCTGACGAACGGTCTTCGCGTCATTAAGGCGGGTGCGTCGCACCCGCCTTCCTCTCTCTGCGCCTATACGCTGCCGGTGGTGCGGTCATTACCCGAAGACAAGGTTTTTCCCTTACGCGATAAGTTATCCATCCGCATCTGGAATGGCGGATATGGCATGACCAGATTGTGTTTGCGGTAATTTTCCAGAATCAACTGGTGGAGTTCGTGGCGTAACGGCATGCGATGCCCCATTTCGGCGGCGAAAATGCGCAGTTCGAAAATCTGGATGCCCTGCTGCAAATCGACCAGAAACGCTTCCGGCGCTGGGTTATCCAGAATCAGCGAACAGCGGCTCACCGCATCCATCAGCAAATCCGTCACCTCTTTACTGTCGGCATCGGCGGGCGCCGGTATGCTCAAGACCACACGCGTTACCGAATCAGACAGGGACCAGTTGATAAACTGTTCCGTGATAAAGGCTTTGTTCGGTACGATGATCTCTTTGCGGTCCCAGTCCGAGATGGTGGTCGCCCGGGTATTAATGCGCATGATGCTGCCGGTAAGATCGCGGATGGTAACGGTATCGCCGATGCGTATCGGTTTTTCAAACAGGATAATCAGCCCGGAGATAAAGTTGGCGAAAATTTCCTGCAGGCCGAATCCCAAACCGACGCCCAGCGCGGCGACCAGCCATTGCAATTTGGACCACTCGATGCCGATGAGCGAGAATCCCATCATGCAGCCAATCAGCATCAGAATATATTTGCTGATGGTGGTGATGGCGTATCCGCTGCCGGGGGAAAGATCCAGATGCTGCAATAACGCCAGCTCGAGCAATGCCGGCAGATTGCGCACCAGCTGTGCGGTAATAACAAAGATAAGCACCGCGATCAGTACCGAGCCTAAGGTAATGGACTGGATACTTTCAACGCCCTGTACCGTATTGGTCACGTCCCATAGGCTGATGTTTTCCATGAAGGCAAACGCGGAGTGAATTTCTGACCACAGCACAATCACTGACACCAGCGCGATTAACGTCAGAATAGAGCGAACCAGCTGCAATGATTTAGCGCTGATGGCATCCAGATCCACCACCGGCTCTTCGATCGTCTCCAAGCTTCCCTCATGATAGGTGGGGGCGGGCGAGTCGTCTTCACCGCGGGCGCGTTGCGCCAGCATACCCGAACGCCGATGCTTGGCGCGATCAAACGCGATACGTCTGCGCTGAATCAGCATCCAGCGGCGAATAATGTAATAAATTACCAGCAGGAAGAACCAGATGGATACCGAGGTTTCCAGCCGTACCAGTAACGCCTGAGCGGTGGTCAGATAGCCGATGCAGGAAGCCAGCGCCGCGGCCAGCGGGACGCAGATCAGCAAATTCCACATCGCCTGATTGACCGGATTTTCCCCCGAACCTTCTTTATTCAGATAGAGAGGAATGCCCGAACGCTTCAGGCCGGTGGTAACCAGACTCAGCGCCATACAAAGCAAGATAAAGCACAAACGTCCCAGCGTGCTCGAGAACTCACGGTCGTTCAGTTTATCAAAAGTGATCAGCGCCATGATTAAAGGCACGATAAACGCGATCGATAAACGGTAATAACGCATGGCCCGGGCAACCCGTTCGGGCGACCAGCGGAAGTGAGCGATAAATAGGCCTTGAGGATGGGAGAATGACGCGCTGATCATGACCACCCACATTAACGGCACGGTAGCGGTAACGCTGTCGCCGATCGCCACGGCTATCGGATAAGGCCAGGCGTTTTGCAGCCCATAGCCCCAGGCAGCCCAGAGCACCGGTAGCGGCAATGCCGCCAGGATCGACCAGAAAACGGTTCGCAGCGTCAGGGTAAAGTGGTCGAGCGTGACTTTACCCACCCGGCTGCTGGCGCGCTCAAGAAATGCGTGGTAATGGCGGCGAGAGCTGATGCTGAACCCGACCAGCAGCAGCGCCCCCAGCAGGGGAATGACGGTTTCACGGCTGGTAACCATCATGCCCATGGCACCGCCGAGCTGGGTCAGCGTATCCAGCGACAGCAGCCGGGTAAGATCCTGCACCAGCTTGAGAGGATAGGAAAAGGTCATGGGGTCGACATCGGCAACCCAGAAAAGATAGCGGTGCGCCGCTTCACGGGTTTCGTTCAGGGCATCGACTAACTGGCTGTTGGCGACCTTGAGTTTGGTCAACTCCAGAATTTGCGTATCACAGCCGGAAATCAACGAAGTCAGCAGATTCCGCTGGGTGCGCAGCTGCTCGGCCAGGATGCGCTGCTGCGTGCTGGTCAGCAGCGAACCGTCATCCTGTTTGATTTTATCAACCTCATGGGGTTTATTTATCAAATCCTCAAAGTGCAGACGTTGTACCCGCAACTGCGCCATATCGCTGTCCAGCATTTGCGGCTTGGGCATTTCCGGTAGCCGGGCAATCTGGGCGCGCAGCGTTTCGCCCAATACCGGCGACACGCCGAGCCATTGAGACTGTTCACGGATGGTGCTCAGCGCCTGACGCACCTGAATGGTTTGCGTCGCGGCCTGCCGTTGCTGAGACGCGATGAGATCCATACGCTGGGCCTGCTGGTTGAGGGACACAGACAGCTCGCGGTTAATTTTCAATTGTGCACTGATAACGGAGGGCAGATCTCCGCTTTGTTCAGCCAGCAGTTCGGTTTTTTCAAGCGCCTGCTCGGCCTCTTTTTGCCGCAGATTATTGATTCTGCTGCGCAGATTTTGTAGGTGAGTATCCAGGTTATCGTGGCGTTTTTTATAAAGTTCGGCGCGTACACGCGATAACTCCTGACGGCTGCTGGCGGATAATTGCGCCAGTTCCAGCTCATCAACCCGGCTTTTACGCAACGCCGCCTCCGCCTGCAATGCGACGAGCTGAACCTGCCCCAGCGGAGAGGACGGGGCGCCCAGAAGCTGGATGCGGCGTTCTATGTCGCTGAGTGAGCGGCTGGCTTCGGTTTGTTGTTGGGGAAGTTGCCCCAGAGAATCGCCGATCTCCCGCAGACGATCCTGCTCTTGCTGGAGCTGGCGGGCCTGCTCCAGCAGCTGGCTGCTGCTCTGTAGGCTTTGCTGCTCAAGATCGTTAACGGTCAGGCTTTCCGATATCGCCGACGACTTGTCATCCTCCGACGTTATCTGACGCCGCAGTTCCTGTATCAGCTTGGGAAAATCATCGATGACGCTCTGATACTGCGCTGCGCGTTCGCGTGATTCATTGCGTTCCTGCAATGCATTCAGGGCGAGCCGCAGCTCTTCGACAATCGAAGCCTGGTCGGCCGCGCCTTTGTTCGCTTCTGCTAGCTGTAATTGTTGCCGTAATTGCGCCTCGCTGGGCAATGAGGCGGCCCAGGAGGCGGTAGATAACCAACATCCCAGCAGAAAAATCGCAATCAGACGCACGTTTGGCCCACCCTTAACTTGCAATAATAACGGAAATGGTTAGTGACCGGGGGCTGCTTACCCCTGACCGTCGGTCTTCATTTCTTCTGCCTGCCGAGGTTGTCCGAATTCCTCTGCGGTATTTTCCTGCTGCGCTTCGTTTGCCTGTTCACCCTGTAGCGATTCGGCGAAAGGTTCGCCCATGCGGGTGACGCTGAGGCAATTGAGGTTGGCGGAAAACTGTACCTGATCCGGCGAGAACAGATTGATCACCGTGGATCCCAATTTAAAACGTCCCATTTCCTGACCTTTCGTCAGTTCAATGGCGTTTTCCTCTCCGGCGCAGGGGTAGGTCCAGCGTTTGATGATGCCCTCCCGCGGCGGCGTGATCACACCGGCCCAGACGGTTTCAATGCTGCCGACGATGGTGGCGCCGACAAGAATCTGCGCCAGCGGGCCGAATTCAGTGTCGAACAGACAGATAACACGTTCATTGCGGGCGAAGAGATTGGGCACGTTCGCCGCCGTCAGCAGATTCACGGAGAACAAGTCTCCCGGTACATAAATCATTTCCCGCAGCACGCCGTCGCACGGCATGTGCACGCGGTGATAATCACGCGGCGATAAATAGGTTGTGGCGAACTGGCCACCGCGGAATAGCTCGGCCATAACATAGTTGCCCGCCAGCAGCGCTTCCAGGGAATAGTTGTGGTTTTTGGCCTGAATCAACTGACCGTCGGTAATGGCGCCGAACTGCGACAGTACGCCGTCGGCCGGCTGTACCAAGCGGTGGGCGTGAGGATCGATCGGGCGTGTTTCCGGGCGCAAAGGACGAACGAAAAACGCGTTGAAGGTCGAGTAAGCGGCGGTATCCGGCTGCTGCGCCTCCTGCATGTTGACCTTGTAATAACGGACAAACAGATCGATCGCCCACTGGGTGAGTTTACCTGCCGCCTTATCGGCTCCCCAGCCGGCTAAACGGGTCAGCCAGATTTTGGGAAGCCAATACTGTAATTTGATTTTGATGTTATCCAGCACAGTGAGCCTCTTGGATTAATGGTGCGCTATAAGAAATCGCCGGGAGCGATTTTGAACGCTGCTTGCGACGGTCTTTCAGGGAGCGGGCGTGGCCAGCCCGCTATAAAAAATCGCCGTGAGCGATGTTAAACGCTGCGTGCGACGGCCCTTGAGAACGTCGGGTATCGATAAGCCCGACGTATAAGGGGGCGCATTGTAGCGAGGGATAAGATAAATGTCAGTTATCCGTATCGGAAAAGGTTTTACGCGTTTTTACCTGAGCCATGCTTTCCAGAATTCGGTGATAGTTATCGAAACGTTCTTCGGCGATATCGCCACGTTCGACCGCCGCGCGAATCGCGCAGCCGGGATCGTTGTCATGGCTACAGTCGCGGAATTTGCAACTCCCCATATATTCACGAAATTCAACAAAGCCGCTGGTGACCTGCTCTGGCTCCAGGTGCCAAAGACCGAATTCGCGCACGCCCGGCGAGTCAATGACATCTCCGCCATCAGGGAAATGGTAAAGCCTGGCCGCCGTCGTGGTATGTTGTCCCAGTCCCGAGTTATCTGAAACTTCGTTGACCAGGATATCCTCTCCCAGCGCCAGCAGGGTATTGAGCAGGCTGGATTTGCCCACGCCGGATTGCCCGGCGAAAATGCTGATGCGGCCGGTCAGCGCCTGTTTCAGTTCGACGATGCCCTGTTGCGTATGGCTTGAGACCATAATCACCGGATAGTTGAGCGCGCGGTAGGTATCCATCAGGCCGTCGACGAACTGACGCGCTTCTTCGTCCAGCAGATCGATCTTGTTCAGAACGATCAAGGGTTCGACTTCCAGTGTTTCGCAGGCAACCAGGTAGCGATCGATAATATTCAGTGACAGTTCAGGGAGAATGGCCGAAACGATGACGATCTGATCGATGTTGGCAGCGATCGGTTTTACACCGTCATAGAAGTCAGGACGCGTCAAAACGGAGTGGCGCGGGTGGACGGCTTCAACAATGCCGCTGATGCCGGCCAGCGCTTCATTTCCCGCCCGCCAGACAACGCGGTCGCCGGTAACCAACGACTTAATGGTGCGGCGAATGTTACAGCGATGCAAAGCGCCGTTGGCGGATTCCACATCCGCGTGCATGCCGAACCGGCTGATAATAATGCCTTCCTGGGCATCGCCCAGCTGGCTATCCTCCCATTCGACTTTACTCTCTGCGTGTTTAAGACGACGCTGATGATTTGCGCTAACCCGACGTTGTTGACCTTTTGACAGTTTCTTTTTGCTCACTGAGCCTCACTTCACCGTATGATTATCGCCCATGGCGACGGGAACGACTATAATACACCCTATTTGATTTTAATTAACTGATGCCCGCCAGTCGGGGGTCAGTGTTGACGCGTGATTAGCGCCAACACTCAGGTAACCGCACAATACTAAACAGGAATACCCACGATGGTAGACGAAAATAACCTAATCTGGATCGATCTTGAAATGACGGGATTGGATCCTGAGCGGGATCGTATTATTGAAATTGCAACGCTTGTGACCGACGCCAACCTGAACGTATTGGCGGAAGGGCCGGTTTTGGCGGTCCACCAGCCGGATAGCCAGCTGGCATTGATGGATGACTGGAATGTTCGCACCCACGGCGCCAGCGGGTTGATTGATCGCGTGAAAGCCAGCCAGGTCGACGATCGCAAGGCTGAGCTGGAAACGCTGGCGTTTCTGAAAAAGTGGGTGCCTGCCGGCAAGTCGCCTATTTGCGGCAACAGCATCGGGCAGGATCGCCGTTTTCTTTTTCGTTATATGCCGGAGCTGGAAGCCTATTTTCATTATCGCTATCTGGATGTCAGTACGCTGAAAGAGTTGGCTCGCCGCTGGAAGCCTGAAATTCTCGCCGGGTTCAAAAAACAGGGTACCCATCAGGCGATGGACGACATTCGTGAGTCGCTGGCGGAGCTGGCCTATTATCGTGAGCATTTTATTCAGCTATAAAGCGAGCGGCGCATGGTGGTGTCTTAACCGGAAGGGAAACCGGCACCACATTACTCAGGCTGTGAATGCGCATTTTTCCATCGAGTTGCTCTTTTTATCGCCGTTCGGATGTTTTTTCATTTTCCGGGGCTTGCGCTCGAAAAGATTTCTCGTATAATGCGCACCCCGTACCGATACGGAATTTTGTCTCCGGTACGGCCATTACCAAATGCGGGAATAGCTCAGTTGGTAGAGCACGACCTTGCCAAGGTCGGGGTCGCGAGTTCGAGTCTCGTTTCCCGCTCCAATTTCTTTTCTATAGATGTCCACTGATGTCTGTAGGTCTATGAAAAAAGAGCGAAAAGCTCTTTTTTTGTTTCCAAAGCAATCCATTGAAAACCACCCACGGCCAGCCTTTTTAAGGCCAGAATTGAGGCCAAAAAAACAGGGTGGCAACGCGTTGCGGATTGTTGCTGGGATCAAATAAAGGCAGTGACAAGCATAGAGCCTGAGTCTCAACTTGGGAGCTCTTGTCATGGCACTTTCCGATCTGATTATCCGGCAGGCTAAAGCCAACGGCAAAACCTTTCATCTTCCTGATTGCGATGGCCTCGGTCTGGTTGTTTCGCCGGTAGGCGGTAAGTCATGGCATTTTCGCTATTACTGGCTGGGTAAACAGAAGCGCCTCTCTCTGGGCCGTTATCCTGCAATCGGCTTACGCAAAGCGCGCGCATTGCGTGATGACGCTCGCGAGCTGTTGGCTAAAGGCATCAACCCCTCCACCGTTCGCAAACAAAAGCGGCAGGCCGCGCGTCTGGCCGCCGGACACAGCTTCAAAGCCGTCTATTCCCTTTGGCTTGACCATCGCAGACTCGAACTCAGAGAAGGGCGGCAAAGTACCCTGTCGCAAATCCAGCGTATTTTTTCTAAAGATGTGCTGCCCATTCTGGGCGAGCGTTCGATCTTTGAGATCCGTCGCTCTGACCTGCTGGAGGTGATTGCCCGTATTGAACGGCGCAAAGCGCTGACCATCGCGGAAAAGGTGCGTACGTGGTTTAACCAGCTGTTTCGCTTTGCGCTGGTAAAAGCCGAAGGGCTGGAAACTAACCCGGCGTCGGATCTGGACGTGGTGGCGGCCCCTAAGCCACCTGTCAGGCATAATCCCTATCTCGCTATCCACGAGCTGCCGTTATTACTCCGGAAGCTGAGCAACTACGCAGGCGATATGCAAACGCAGCTTGGCATCCGGCTGTTGCTATTGACCGGGGTTCGCACCGGAGAACTGCGGCTGGCAACGCCGGATCAGTTCGATCTGAAGCGTGAGCTATGGATCATCCCGCCGGAGAATATAAAGCAGTTGCAGAACGCTATGCGCAGGCTCGGCAAGAATGGTCAGGCTATTCCGCCATACGTTGTGCCGTTACCCGCTCAGGCGCTCGACATTGTGCATCATCTGCTGGCGCAGATGAAACCGGCTCAAAAATATCTGCTGACCCACCGTAGCGATTTAAAGAAACGCATCAGTGAAAATACGCTTAATAGCGCACTGCGCCGTATGGGGTATGCGGAACAACTAACCGGCCACGGTATTCGCGCCACCATCTCGACGGCGCTCAACGAAATCGGCTATCCCAAAATGTGGATTGAGGCGCAGCTTTCCCACGCCGACCCCAACAAAGTCAGAGCGGCCTACAATCATGCGCAGTATGTGGAACAGCGGCGGCGCATGATGCAGGAGTGGGCGGATAGGCTGGATCGCTGGGCGACGAACGGAACCGCTGAGGTTAATTATGGCGTTGCAAAAAACAGCGTACTTGAAAACACGCTGAAAGCGATGGCAGACGGTCGGATGTTGCCCGGCGAGGGCATACTGTTTTTACGTGAGTTTATTTTGCAATGAGCGGGTTATCCCTTTGTCCACTGAACGACTTCACCGTCATATAGTTTCAGGATGATGTCTGCAAAGTCGTCGTCAAGGGTATAAAAATAGCTTTCGGGGACGTTAAGAACGCGGGCAAAGGCGCACATCGTCTCAAATGTCGGGCGATGTGTGCCGCTTTCATACTGGGAGACACGCGACCGCGCGGTGGCTTCTTCAATCCCAGCGAGTACCCCCAATTTTTCCTGAGTCATTTGGGCACGCAGGCGGGCAGCTTTAAGGCGAGCAGGTAACATAGTGACACCATCAATAATCAATATTGACGTCATGTTTAGCATTGCTTTACAGGTGAGTTGCTTAGAGTCCCTGAACAGAGTCGCTTGTGGAAAGAGAAAGGTCAGAGGGAATGCGCTTTATATTGGCGATAAAGGTCGAGCAGCATGGCTGCAAATTTATCATCAAGGGTGTAGAAATAACCCTCCGGCACATTCAGCACCTTCGCAAAGGCGCACATCATTTCGAATGTCGGGCGATGTATCCCGTTTTCATATTGCGAGACGCGTGACCGCGCGGTTTCCTCTTCAATACCTGCCAGCGTACCCAGTTTTTCCTGAGTAAGATGCGCGTTTAACCGTGCGGATTTAAGACGTCCGGGAAGCATGATCAACACCCTAGATAAGCTATTGACTTAGTGTTTAGCATTACTTAACATCGTAGTTGTTTAGAGATGTTGAACATGGCGGATAAAATCATGGGGGGAGAGAGTAATGAACGTTAATGACTGGCATCCGGCGGATATTATCGCTGGCTTGAGAAAACGTGGCACAACGCTGGCGGCGATCTCCAGAGAGGCGGGATTAGCGTCATCTACATTGGCAAATGCGCTGACGCGACACTGGCCGAAGGGCGAGCGCTTGATTGCCGAAGCGTTGAACAAACAGCCGGAAGAGATCTGGCCTTCCCGCTATCAGGGCATCAGCCGTGGTCAGGGTGGGGAAGGGGAGCAGGATTGAAAACCTGAAGGGGCTTGATGGCTGTTTATGACGTCGTCTGCTGGCAGCCGCGACTGGGATACCGTGAAATAGGGCAGAGTGCCTTTTCCCTTTTTCTGGCAGGTCCGTTGCCCCTTAATATCTACTCCCTTCGGCCATTTCCTGCCTTTTTGATCCCGAAAACCCTTTTTATCGTCCAAGATAGAGCGATACGATCTGTAATCTTTCATGCCCCAGCTCCCGACTAATGATTTGCCGCGTTTCACGGTCGATGATTTGTTGTTCCTGCGTCAGGTGGTTATAGCCGGGGCCACTGGCGGCGGGTGCCAGCCAGCCGGTCAGGATTTCATAGCGCATCTGGGCGTAACGATGGCGTAAACCGTGCATGCCGCTGAGTCCGGCGTTTTTGCACTGGCCGTCATACAGATTCCGCTGCTGGATATAGGTTTTCTGCGCCGGGATTAGCGAACCGGCTCCCGCCAGCGCGTGGGCTTCATCCAGCACGGCCCGTTGTTCCGGCGTGGTGATGGGGACGGTACGTGCTTTACCGCCTTTGGTCCATGTGCCTTTCAATGCGATATGGTCGCCCCGGTCGGCATAGCGGGGCTGGAACAGCAGGCACTCTTTGCGGCGTAGCCCAAAGGCAGCCTGCAAACGCAAACTCATTTTTACCTGCGGGTCGCGGATACGGTCGAGCCGGTCGTTCAGCGTTTGGGCTTTATTCTGATTGGTGACATGGCGCCGTTTGGGAATGCCCAACTGGTCGTTGTCGGCTGACAGCAGGCCCGGTTTACAAGACACGCAACGTTACGTGCACCAAGCGATTTTCAGCTTGATTTACAGGCGATATTGTTTGCACATCACCAACGTGTCACTGATATGTTAGGTAAGTTACTCTAATCTGCAGATCAGCGTAGTTAAGGCCGTTTATGCGGCCTTTTTTACGTCTGTAGTGTAATTCTTCGCGCCACTTGGACGTTCAGGTTATTCTGACCATCATGGGTTGATCTGCTGTTGATATACAGTCGGTAATGCGAAATATCTGACCGGCAGCTATGAGCGAGGAGCAGACGTTATGCTTGGATTAGAAATGGCATTTCGTAAAGCACTCAGGCAAATTAAATTGAGCGCAAAAGCAAGAAAATAAACTCCGCTAGCGGCAAATCGGATTCAGTTAAACCCGTCCCGTTCGGAGTTTTACAAACGGCGCTGTGGGGGAACAGGCACGTTCTGCTCTGGTGTTGGCAGCCCGACTCCCGCGCATCCACTACATGTAGTATCGGCAGCAGGTGGAAAAACTACAACATATAGCGTTATCTACAGAAATGGTGGATAAATCGGGGGATTCAGTAGAATTGGCGTTTCACCGAATGCCCGTAGAAGGGTGTAAAAAAACCGCCTGGCGGCGGCTCGTCTGGTTTCTACCAACTCTTATTTGGACTTTTTGTATAAGAGCCGCTACGGAAGCTGGCATCAATGGCATTACGACAGTCTTCAGTGCCGCGCGGATCGGAGGATTTCTTGCATTCCTCAACTTTAGCGTTGCGTTCCTTATCATGCGCTTTATACCAATCAAGGCTCTGCGCACCCGCATCGCAGCCGGTAAGCAGCGTGGCGACGAGCAGACTCAGTGAAAGCAGTCCTGTTTTCATCATACCTTCCTTTTAGTGAATGAATTGCGATAGCAATTATAGTCCGGCAGCGCATTCGGTTGCACGGTTCGTGCAGAATAGGTGTTTTACCGAATCCGGGAGAACGGCCGTTGCAGAAAGGGCAGAAACGAAAAACCCCGGCAAAAGCCGGAGCGTTCGGGGGGGGGGTAGTTTGACGGGGTGAGTGTTTACGGCCAGAGACAAGGCTCCACGCCTACCTACCACTCAATGCTTTGTGCGTTCGCATCACACGCGGTAATCAGCATGAAGGCCAGCAGGCTCAGTGACAGTACTCCCGTTTTCATCATGTTTTCCTTTACTTGATGATTTAAGAAGCAATTATAGCCCGATAACTCGCCTCACTGCATGATTCGTGCAGTGAGGCGAGTTTTACCGAATGCTCAACTATTGAGGTAAATGGGAATGATTGATGTCCGCTCCTGGCAAGGCATAGACATAGAATGGTGTACAGGTTCCAAATGAGCTCTTTCGCAGACTCCTTAGTTCCGGTTATGACCAAACTCCCGTGACAGTAGGATTTGTTTCCAGTGTGTTTCGCGGCGGTCAATTTCACCGTCTTCGGCACTCGGATCTATGACTTCAAGGATCGCGAAAGAGATATTCTGTAGCCGATTTTCATCGCCAGTTCCGAAAGCTTCCTTTAGTCCTACATTGCCGCCATGCCCGGAACCAAAATAATATTCCCATCGTCCCCAAATCCCCTCGCTTCCATCAGCTTTCCCAACGTAGAGTTTTCCTCCATCTCGATCAGTTAATACATAGATGCCTTTAACCACGGATAGTGCTGTGCGCCAAGATTGTAGATTAAGTCTGAGGATTGCCCCGATACTGTTTCTGTCCAGCACGACGTTGCGGTAACCTGGAAATTCGCCGAACGTCAGCCGTACCGGAGAGATAGCGCTAACAATCAATTCGTTCTGAATATTTTCACCACGGCGAATAAAGTTGCGAGCCGTATTTTTAAAGTTGATATACATCCGCCCCGCGTATTCTTCAGTCTCAAGGATTTTCTGAAGGTCGTACTGATAATATAGCTCCTCACGGTTAGGATAGATTTGCTTTCCCGCGTGCCCCTTTTGCTGAAATACTCCCGTAAACAGCCATGTTTCTGTCCCCGGGAGCCTGAGCAGTGAAACGACATACCTGCGACTAAATTCCAGTCGTTTCTGCCAGCACTGCCAATCGTCAAAAGTCCCTTCTCTAAATTTAACGAGCGGATCCTCTTTGTAGTCATTCATTTGCGCAAGGTGGACTTTGGTGGTTTCAGGGGTCAGATCCGGAAACACCATCCTTAGATAATCAAAAAGCTTCAATATCGCTCCTTAGTAAGGAAGTTGAGTTATTGACTCTTTACCATGACTTTATGTCACATGCTTGCATTCCTATGATTTATTGTCCGTAAATTTGTATGGCTCGATATCAGCGACGTCCGCTGCTGGCACTGAGCCGACAGTCAGATCAGATAGACCCCGAGTAGTAATATGTCAGATTAAGTACGAATCAACGCACCTTAGCTCATTTAAGAATCACCATGCCTAAGCCGTCATCAAATTCCAAAGTTTTCTCGAAACCGATCAATCTGATGCATTCGCTCGTGCAGAACCGTCGCGATACCGATGTCGCCGTTTGATAGTCTGCGCCAGTAGACAACGTGTCGCTCGTAGCGAAAGAAAAAACCTTCTACCCCAAATTCAGCGTGTATCGGTCGCGATACAACTTCATGGGTTTCTATCCTGGAAAATGCATGAAACATGCCGGTAATGTAGCGATCCGCTTGATCTGTACCCCATCGCTCACGCGTGAAGCGGTAGATCTCGTCAAGGCGATAAGAGGCGGCCTCCTGTATGCGGACATTAGCCATAGGGTCAGGCCTTGTTGCGTGCAATGATATCGGCGGCGGTCAGGGAGACGTATGAAGACTCTGGCGCAGCAAAGGCATTAGTCAGTTCGGCCTTGAGTCGTGCGAATGCTTCCGCTTCTACCCGCTCTTTGTCCCGGCGGATCAGGTCGCGGATATACTCGCTGACGTTGTCGTAAGCGCCATTTTCGCCTACGTTGGCGGCGACGAAGTCGCTTAGTGGCCCTTTGAGGCGAACGGTCATTGTCGTGGTTCGGGACATGGTGTGTTCCTCATTTCTGCATCTCGTATTAAATATAAGCAAAAAATAATACAAAAACAACGTCAGGCCGTATGCCATAAGGTATAGGTTAGATAAATAAAGAAGCCTATTATCATGACGTTATGTAATATCGGCGCATTGTGGGGATAATATTAATCGGTAAGGGCGGTTGAGTTTTGATGGCTGTCTAAAGGCGCTGTTAACTCGTTAACTTGACGACTCCCCAAACCAAGGCTAATTTCAAGGCTCGACTGATACAGATAGTATCGAATTAACGTTAATAAACTAAGACTGAGCGACTCAGTGCTTGTCTCATTTTCCGCTCCAATTCTTGTTCTATAGACAACCGGCCACATCTGTAACCATCTGATTGAAAAGGCTAATCGCTTTATTGAGCCTGCAGCGAAATCCACTGAAAACCAGCGTCAACCACGCCGAAGTCGTACACAAATGAGTACACGAAAATCGGCGGGTGCGTTACGGATGCGGATTGTTTGCTGAGTCGCTTCCCAGTGCGTGGTATCTCAGCTGTTGGGCATGGCCTGAAACTCAGAGCCGCAACGAAAACGCTGCCGCCCGCCGGTCTAGGCCTCAACTGAGGTAAAAAAAACCACTCCTGAGCCGTCATTCAAGGCCGAAGTCTTGTTGAAGCCGGTTAATCTGATCATCCGTTTGTGAAAAACCGTCACGTTATGAGGTTTGCTGATTGTGGCCGATAAGATAGAGTACCGGGGTTGTCGGGGCGCGCTACCCGCACGCCGACGGCCAGAAGGATATACTTTGACTTGAGGAGAGGCAGGGATATGAAACCGGATGTCACCAGGCAAACGCCTGACTATCTGCGATTTACGCCGGGTCGCACCCTTTCTCTTTGGCATCGCGGTATTGCCCGCCTGCTGATTCGTTTCTATTACTCATCGTTGCGCTTCGTTACGCCCGAAGGAAAGCCGCTGGCGCCTTTCGACGGCGCAACGCCGACGCTGCTGCTGGCCAGCCATCGTAATGGCGCCACGGATGGCTGGGTTTTCAACCAACTGCTGCCGAGCGCGCAGTTTCTCGTGGCGGTTCAACTGCTGCGCTCGCGCTTCCTGCGCCTGATGTTCGCCGGCATTCCGGTGGTGCGCGACAAAGATCGCCAGCGCTATGGCTATAGCCGGGCGCAGGCGGGCAATCCTATTTTGCAGGCGATAGCCCATCTGAAGCTGGGGGGCTGCGTGATCGTATTTCCTGAAGGAACCAGCGAATGGGCCCCCGGTCCGCAGCCTTATCAGGAAGGCGTGGTCAAGATTATCCGTAAACTGATGCAGGAACGATGCTGTTTTCAGGTGATCGCCGCTGGCAGTTTCTATCAGGCGCCGGATGGTATCGGCTCCGCGATTGAACTGTTGGTGAGCGATCCGCTCGCGCTGCCGGAGCAGGGTGAAGACAGCATCGCGCAGTGGGAGGTGAGGATCATGCAGTGTCTGAGCCGCTCGTTGGATCGCGTTTCCGTCGCCTGTCTCAATGACCTGATGCTGGAAAGCGTGTCTCGTCAGGCGCGTTATCGCAGCCATATCGACGGCTCTTATGCGCTGGCATTCAAGCAGGCGGAACAGCAGGCGTTGCAAGGCCATGCGCCGGTGCTGACGAGGTCGCAAATCTTACGCCCGTCGATGAACATCCTTCAGTTTGTGGCCTGGTACGCCTTTATCTTTACGCTGCTGCCGGTCTGGCTGTGCGGCTGGTGGACGGGACGCCGCGCAGACGGTCGTAACACCACCACCTTTCTTCGTCTCGCTGGTGGGTTCGCGATGGCGTTGGTCTGGCTGCCTTGCCTGGTGGTTCTCGCGGTGATTTATCCTTGGCTGCTGCCGCTGTATGGCGTTGCGATCTGGGGCTGGCGCCAGCGCGGCAAATTTTCGGCCATAAATCTTGAGTAAGCGAATAAATAATGAATGCAGACCGTAGCATGACGATGACCCGACGGGGAGAAGCAGGCAATCGTTGCTATCTCGCGTTAATAGTCCTGATTTGGCTTTGGGGTATGGGAAGCGCGCTCAGCCTGCGCGACGCGCGTTTTATCGCGCCGGGCCTATTGAGCCTGCTGGTTATTGTTCTGCTGAGCAGAGCGACAGCGGCCAGCGCCGGCTCCTGGCGCAGTTGGCTTGGCGTATTGCAGTTTGCCGGCAGCTGGCTGATTTTTTATCTGTTCAAGGCGATTCATCTTGCGATGCCGCGCTCATTCGATACGCCGTTACTGCGGTGGGATCGCGTGATATTTGGCGGTCTCGGAGCGACGGAAAGGGCTGCCGCCTTGCACTATATCTGGCTATCCGAAGTTATGAGCCTGTGCTATCTCTCTTTTTATTTCATCATTCTGCTGCCGGTGATCGTTTATGCCTGCCGGCGCAACGCCCTGGCCAGCCGGGGGTTTTTCCATGGCTTAATGTTGATGTATCTGTTTGGTTTTCTGGGCTATCTGCTCATTCCCGCCAGCGGTCCCTATGCACAGTTTCCTGACCTGTTTCCGTATCCGCCTGAGGGTGGCGCGATTACCGCCTTTCTGGCGCAACTGGTTGCCCAGGGCGGCACCGGTATGGACGTTTTTCCCAGCCTGCATTGCGGCATCAGTCTGTATGTCCTCGGCTATTTTATTTTGCATCGCCATACCCTGATAGCTGTGCTGTTGTTTCCCGTGGTTGCCGGCCTGATTCTGGCGACGCTTTATTTATTCTACCACTACGGCATTGATCTTATCGTCGGGGCGTTGCTGGCCTGCGCGGTGCTTGGGTGGTTGTACCGATGCGGCTATTTTCGCAACGACGCCGCGCTAAGGATTTAATCTATGTACGAAATTCACGACTTTATCCTGCCGTTTGCCGATCCGCAGGCTACGGCGTTGTCGATAAGCGGCGGCAAGGGCGCCAGTCTGGCGCAGCTTACGGCCAGCGGACTGCCGGTTCCGCCCGGCTTTATTGTCAGTAGCACGGCCTACCGCGCATTTTTGACGCCGCTGCGTCCGCAGATTGAGTCTATCCTGCAAACCGGGGACGATGTCGCCGAGCAGAGCCGACTCATACAACGTTTAATCCGTCGGCAGCCCGTCGGAGATGAACTGACGCAGGCGATCAACGCGCAACTGCGCATCAGCCAGACCGATCGGTGCGCCGTCGCGGTACGCTCCTCTTCGACTTTCGAAGATCTGCCCGGCGCGGCGTTCGCCGGACAGCACGATACGTTCCTTAACCAGCGCAGCGCGGCGGATATTATTACTTCCTTGCGCGACTGCTACGTCTCTTTGTGGAATGAACACGCGATGCGCTACCGCGATCGCCTCAATCTTGCGCATCTTGACGCCTCGATGGCGGTCGTGGTGCAGCAGATGGTGGAGATGACGGCGGCCGATAGCGCGGGCGTCGCCTTTTCCATCGATCCGGTGCGCGGCGATCTCAATCGGGTGCTGATCAACGCCTGCTTTGGCCTGGGCGAGTCGGTGGTCGGCGGCGAAGCGCCGGTTGATGAATTTCGCGTGGCGCTGCCGGAATTGACGGTGGTTGAACGCAATATCGCACAGAAGAACCAGATCATCCTGAAAAGCGAGTCGGGAGTTCAGCATGTTGATCTGCCGGCCGAACAGGCTGAGCGGCCGGCGCTGACGGATGCCCAGTGCCGCCTCGTCGCGCAGTTGGCGAAACAGGCACAGGAATTCTTTGGTTTTCCGCAGGATATTGAATGGGCATTCTCCGGCGGCGCTTGCTATCTGTTGCAGTCGCGTCCGGTCACCTCCGTCCCGGAACGCTGGACGCGGGACGAAGCCGCCGAGCGTTTTCCCAACGCCGTGACGCCGCTTACCTGGGATTTGGTGGAAGAAGGGTTTCATGAGTCGCTTAATTTCTCTTTCGAACTAATGGGCCTGCCGCACTTCGGCGGCAAGTGGTTCGCCATCAAAGACTTCTATATCTACGGCAACCAGAATGCGGTCGAACTGTATGCCGGCAGAATGCCTGGCGGCATACACTCCATCGACGAACTACAGGCAGCGCTGCCCGAGTTGGCGAAGCGCTATGCCTGGGTACAGGAACTGCCGGCGCGCTGGATGCGCGATCTGGATACTTACCTGCTGGATATCGGCGCACTGCTGCGCGAGAACCTGTCGTCCATGAGTCTGGATGAGTGCTGGCGCTATGTGCTGCGCGTACGCGATGCCGGTAAACGCTACTTTCTACCCAATATCGCGATTTCGCTGACGCAGCGCACGCTGTATGCCGTGCTCTATCAGATCCTGAGCATGTCGATGCCTGCGGCGGAAGCCAAGACGACGTTCGATCTTCTGTTGTCGGTATCCGACACCAAAACCGGACAGGTAAATGCCGAACTATGGGCGCTTTCCCGCCAGATCCGCCAGGATGCCGCGCTGATGCAGGCGTTCAAGCAGCTTTCCTCCCGGGAACTGGTGGCGCAATTGTCGATCTATCCCGACTTTGAACTGGAGCTGACGCGGTTTCTTCAGCGTCATGGTCATCGTGAACTGGATTTTGACGCTTATTATCCGACCTGGCTGGAAGCGCCGCACGCGGTGCTGGACCAGTTGAATATGCTGGCGGAGCTGCCCGATGAAGATCTGGCTGGCCAGGCGCAGCAAGCGAGGCTGGCCGCCTCCGCTGCGCAGCACCTGTATTTAAATCAGGTGCCGGAAGGAATGCGCTATTTTATCGAGGAAGTGATCCGTCTGGCCCGTAGCTATACCTATCTGGACGACCTTGAGCATTACCAGACGACGCGCCTGACGCTGCCTTTCCGCAAAGGCATTAAAGAGATCGGTGAACGTCTGGTGGCGCGTGGCGTACTGCGCGAGGCCAGCGATATTTATTTTGCGCCCTTCAGCGTGCTGAATGACGCCGTCCGCGAGGATCGTTTCGATACGCTGACGCAGGTTGTGTACGCTAATCTGGAAGGCTGGCGGCAGGCCAAACGGCGCAGCCCGGCCTGGAACTACGGCGAGCAGCGTCGCGCGGAGGATACGCCGACCGGCAATGCGCTGACGGGGCTGGCGGGAAGCCCGGGCACCGTCGAGGGCGAAGTATTTTTAATCCACAGCCCGGACGATTTCGCGCTGTTTCCCAAAGGGGCGATTCTGGTGGCGAGAACCACCAACCCGGCCTGGACTTCGCTGTTTTATCGCGCCAGCGGCGTGATTACCGAAAGCGGCGGCCCGCTTTCGCACGGGGCGGTGACGGCCAGAGAGTTACAGTTGCCGGCGGTCATGAGCGTTCGGGGCGTCATGGAGCGGCTGAAAAACGGCATGCGCGTCCGGCTGGACGGCAGGAACGGCACGGTCGACGTGTTGTAGTCGGGGCCGGATGCCGCGAGCGCAAAGCATTGGCAGAGCATCCGGATCTGATTTGCCGCCGTGCCCGGGGTTGACCATGCGGCGGCGAAACGCGGCGCGAAGCAACCTGCGTTGAGCAGACCGAACAGGCTTAATTCTCGGCGCCGGGTGGCGAGCTTTTGAGCTGTTGGCTGATTATCTGCGCAATTGGCACCCCATGCCGGAATTTATGGTCAAAAGGGCTTGTCAGCGATGAATGATTGGTACATAATGCTGGCCACTGATGAGGTCTGTTAGTAAATAGTTATATAATTCATTGCATTACAGTGATTATCATCGGCGCTCACACAAGCCCTTTGTGTTGATGCAAGAGTCATTTGCGGGAATAGCTCAGTTGGTAGAGCACGACCTTGCCAAGGTCGGGGTCGCGAGTTCGAGTCTCGTTTCCCGCTCCAATTCTTGTTCTATAGATGTCCACTAATGTCTGTAGCTTCCTGATTCAACAGGGTAATCACTCTGTTGAGCCTCCAGCGAAATCCACTGAAAACCACCGTCAACCACGCAGACGTAGTACACAAATTAGTACCAGAAAATCGGGTGCGTTATCGGTGCGGATTGTTTGCTGAGTCGCTTCCCTGCGCGCGGTACACCTCTCTTCAGCACTGAAGGTGGCAACCCCTACGGCGTTAACCGATGCCGTCGCCCGGCAGGCCCGCACCACCGGCAAAGCCTATACTCTGAACGATAGCGATGGGCTGTCACTGTTCGTGACCGGTAAAGGCGCGAAGAAATGGCACTTCCGCTTTTCGTTGCAGGGTAAACAGCAGCGCATTTCCTTAGGTTCCTATCCTGAATTTTCTCTTAAACAGGCGCGCCAGCAGCGCGACGAACTGCGCGCGCAGTTGGCTGCGGGTAACGATCCGCGCAGCTACCGCCAGCAATCCAAGGCCGCGGCGCAGAATACCTTTGCGGCCGTATTTCGCCAGTGGCGCGACTTCAAGGCGCAGAGTCTGGAGCGCGGACGGCAAAGCACGCTGTCGCAGATCGATCGCATTTTCGCTAAAGACGTGCTGCCGTCGCTGGGGGGTCTGCCGATTTTCGATGTAAAGCCGTCGCATATTCTGGAAGTGCTGCGCCGGATTGAGCGGTGGAGGGCATTTACCACCGCTGAGAAAGTAAGAACGTGGCTGAATCAGCTATTTCGCTATGCCAAAGTGGAAAAAGGCGTGCGCTACAATCCGGCCAGCGATCTGGATATTGTGGCCGCGCCCCGACCGCCGGTGACGCACAATCCCTTTTTGCGTATGGATGAGTTTCCGTCGTTTTTGCGCAAGCTGCGCGACTAACACGGGCAGGAGACAACCCAACAGGGCTTACGCCTGCTGTTGTTGACCGGCGTGCGTACCGGGGAGCTGCGCCTTGCCGAACCTGACCAGTTCGATCTCAAACTCGGGCTGTGGATTATTCCGCCCGCATCGGTCAAACAGTTACAGGTCAGGATGCGCCGGGAAGGTAACAGCGTGCCGGCTTATGTGGTGCCGCTGCCGCGACAGGCCATCGACATCGTGAAAGCGCTTTTAACCTTGCAGAAGCGACGACCTGCGCAACGCTATCTGCTTCCCAACTGCAACAACCTGCAAAAGCGCATCAGCGAAAATACGCTTAACAGCGGGCTGAAACGTATGGGTTATGCAGACCGATTAACCGGTCATGGCATCCGGGCGACGATCTCGACGGCGCTTAACGAACTCGGCTATCCGAAAGAGTGGATCGAGGTGCAGCTATCCCATGCCGATCCTAATAAGATCCGGGCGGCCTATAACCATGCGGTTTACGTTGAGCCGCGGCGGATGATGATGCAGGAATGGGCCGACAGGTTTGAGTGTTGGTAGCGGAAACGATTTTGACTCGGGGATTCTGTGCGCTTGATATGGCGGGAAATGAATGTATTCAGTCCGTCGAGAGGTTGCTGTCTTTACGTAGATCTATTCGCTTTATCACAAGTATTTTCGAGTGATGACCGGGTCTTCTTAGCCCATCTACATGCTGAGTGTACAGCTAGCGCTCCGCCTTATTGTTCACTAAAAGTTCAATCGCTGCGTCACGGGCGTGCTGAATATTGGCTTCCGGATCAAAGAAGTTTCCAAGCGCAACGGCCCCTTCGATCAATAACGTCGCGGTCAATGCGGCATGATCGGGGCGGTGGACCCCAAAAACGGTTAACGTATCCGTTAGTTGCTGAATAAATGCCTGCTTGTGTGCTCTGGTGATGGCTGTAATTCGTTCTGACAAATGTTGGTACTCGGTTAAAGCGCTCTGGAACAGGCAACCGTGAAAGCCATTTGTGTGCTGCCAGGACAGGAGAGCACGGAACAACGCATGTATGTAACCCTCAACGGAGTTCTGTCCCGCTGTCACTCTGGCGATAAAATCCCGGAATTCCTGATCCCTGTATTCAAGCGCTGCGCAGACTACGTCTTCTTTATCCGAAAAATATTTATAAAAGGTTCCTCTGGACGCGCCGCTACATTTAAGAATGTCTCCCACTGAAACATCTGAGATCCCTCTACGGTAAAGCAGGTCACTTGCTTTTTGCGCAATTAATGTTTTGTATTGAATCATGAGCGGTTACCCCGTCTGGATGATGCCTTATCGGTATATCTCTTGTATTAATTGTTCAAATATATACACTGTTGTATATTAATGGTCAATTGTTAATCTTTTTGAGGCAAAATGAAACAGGCAAAATTGATACTCACCGCACTCTCTGGCCTGGCTCTGGTCGGTGTGACGTTTGGTATGGCGCGCTATGGGTATGGCCTTTATCTTCCTCAGTTCATCCATCTTTATTCCCTGGACAAAACGACACAGGGACTGATTGGCAGTGGTTCTTACGCGGGTTATCTGATTGCGACGCTCGCTGCGTCCTGGGGCTCTGGTCGATTTGGCCCCCGGATGATGCTTATCGCCAGCGCTGTTTGTGCGGCGCTGGGAACAGCCATCGTCGCGCAAGCCTCTTCTCCTGTGATGTTGGCGATCGGCGTTATTGTCTCGGGAGCCAGTCCGGGGATTGTTTTTCCTGCTTTGTCCGACTGGGTAACGGCTGTCGCCAACGACAGGGAAAAAAATCGCCTGTTCACGATAATGAATTCAGGCACGGGGGCTGGCGTGATTGTGTCGGCCGGACTTGTCGCTTTTACATCGGTTTCAGTGCAATACGCCTGGTGGCTGTTCTCAGCCTGTGCGATTGTTTTTGGTACATTGGCTGCCTGGCTTGCGCCAGCGAAAAGGTTATTTCACCAGACCAGATCATCGTCTCCTACCGCTGACGCTTTCCGCATCCGGGATTGGGTTTTGCCGTCGGCATTGGTGCTTTATGCAGTCGCTACCGTCGCGGGCTTTGTTACCGCCATTTACTGGACTTTTTCTATCGAAACGCTTAATCGTTCTTTGCCGGAAACCTGGGGAATTAAAGATCCAGCTTTGCTATTTTGGATGGTAACCGGATTCTCTGGATTTCTGGGAGCGCTAACAGGGGATGCGGTTAACACCAAGGGGCTGGGAAACGTGCTTGCTTTGACCATGGTGGCGATTTCAATAGCGCTGGCTATCCTTGGTTTATTCCCCAATATTATCCTGCTGGTACTGGCTTCAGGGATAATATTTGGGGCCGCATTTATATTCATTACCGGTCTTCTTGGCGTCTGGAGTATGGCTCTTTTTCCGAATCGCCCGTCTATGGGATTCGGGCTGACATTTTTACTGTTTACTGCGGGCGCGGCGGCGGGGCCAGCGGTGAGCGGCCTTGTTGCAAGTGTTTACGGGCAAGCTCTCGTATTTAATCTGGCGGCCTTGGTTGCATTGTTCCCGTGTCTGGCGTACCGAAATGCAACGCGTGTGGTAGGCGATGATGCGGCATAACTAACGATATCTGCGCCATGTTACTTGGCGTTGAATGGCTAATTTTTCGCCGGGATCAGAAACCGCTGTTTCTGGTTGAAAACGGTCTCGGCGCGCATGACCATGTCAACGCGGACGGTGAAATTATCGATGACTACCGCATCAGCTATCTGCGCGAGCATATTCGTGCGATGGGCGATGCGATAGAAGATGGTATTCCGGTACTGGGTTACACCAGCTGGGGCTGTATCGATCTGGTTTCCGCGTCCACCGTCGAGATGAGCAATTGGTCTATGTTGATCGCGATGACGCGGGGAACGGAACGCTGGCGCGTAAACCTAAGAAGTCGTTCTGGTGGTATAAGGAGGTGATCGCCAGTAACGGAGCGGATCTGGACTAAATTTATCGCCGAGGTTTCTCTTTACCCCGGCACGGCCTTTTCGCCAGATTTTCGTGCGCATGCCGTCATTTCATTCTTTTATCCGTTGAATTCGAAAATTTCTCTCATTCGTATTCGCGAGTGATTATACCGATATTCCACCTTGGCATTATTATTCGATTGTCTCTTATTGGTTTAATAATATTTCACTTACTGTGAAGTGGAATATTTATATGTAACTGCATTGTTATAATGACGAGAATATAAATATACGAATGAGATTGTTAATATTATTCATTTGACCCGCTAACTTACGGGAGATCATTGATTGGTGATTTATCGTATAGGGGCGTTCGCCATGAAGCCTGGCAATCACTATAATTAAAAGCGAGGATGGCATATCTGGCAGCATCACTAATAATTTTATTCGAATAATATATTTCACATTCGTTATTAGGACACATGAAAAATATGTTTAAAAAATTGTTTCAATCCGGAAAGATTAATCAATGTATTATTCCCAACCGACTTGTTGTTCCCGCCATGGTCACCGATCTCTGTAATAGCGACGGTACCGCGACCGACCGCTATATCGCCTATCATGAAGAGAAAGCTAAAGGTGGTTGGGGACTGATTATCACGGAAAACTATGCGGTTAACGAACATGGCATGGGCTGTGAACATATTGGTGGTCTTTGGCGGGATGAGCAAATCCCCGGTCATAAAAAATTAACGGATACCATTCATCAGTACGATAGCAAAATTTTCGCACAGATTTACCATGCTGGCCGTCAGACTTCCCATTTGGTTAATGGTGGTGTGCAGCCCGTTGCGCCTTCGGCCATTCCCTGCCCGGCATTGCAGGAAATGCCCAAAGAGTTAACGGAAGTTGAAATTCAGCAGTTGGTAAAAGATTTCGGCGATTGCGCCCTGCGGGTAAAAAAAGCCGGCTTTGACGGGGTGGAAATTCATGCCGGTCACGGCTATTTAATTGCCGAGTTCTTGTCGCCTTATGCGAATAAAAGAACGGATAGATATGGCGGTAGCCTGGATGGCCGAATTCAGTTTTTAAAAGAAATTTATCAGACGGTGCGTCTGGCGGTTGGCGACGATTATCCGGTTACCATTCGTCTTTCCGCCGATGAAGGATTTGTCGGCGGTCGTGACATTTCCGAAACCCGCGTGCTGGCGCAGATTTTCGAAGATTGGGGCGTTGATGCGCTGCACATTACCATGGGCGTTTACGGCGAACACAGTAAATCCTGCACGGTGCCGCCAATGTATGTCGGCCACGCCTGGGCGGTATCGTTCTGCGAAGAGCTGAAAAAAATGGTGGATATGCCGATTATCGCGGTCAACAGAATTAACGACCCGCGCATGGCGGATAACGTTCTGGCGATGGGCAAAGCGGATTTCATCGCGATGGGCCGTGGCTCGCTGGCCGATCCGCATCTTCCCAACAAGGCGAAAGCGGGAGATACCGCCTCTATTCGTTACTGCCTGGGCTGTATGCAGGGCTGCCTTGCCAGTCTTCCTCTCGGCGTACCCTTTACCTGTCTGGTCAACCCGTCTCTGGGGCGCGAAGCGGAGCTGGACTACAGCAAAGTGGCCGATCCGAAACGCGTCTATATCGCGGGCGGCGGTCCGGCAGGGCTTGAAGCGGCGCGGATCGCGGCGGTGCGTGGTCACAAGGTTACGCTGTTTGAAAAAGGCGGTCATCTGGGCGGGCAATTCCGTTCAGCCGCCTTCCCGCCGGGTAAAGGCGAACTGGCGACCTATACCGCCTGGCTGGTGCGCGAGTTGGATAAGCTGCACGTGGATATTCGTTTAAACACCGAGTTGACGAAAACGCTGGTTGAGAAAGACCATCCGGATACCGTGATTATCGCTACCGGCGGAACGCCGTCCGTTCCCCCGATTAAAGGGATTAAACAGTCTCACGTTCTGTTGGCGGAAGATGTTCTGCTGGGTAACGTCACGACCGGGAAACGCGTGGTCATTGCCGGCGGCGGCGAAGTCGGCGGCGAAACCGCGGCGCATCTGGCGATGCAACAAAAAGAGGTCACCATTGTTGAAATGCGCGATCAGGTGTTGCAGGAGCTGGACGGCGTCAGCAAGCGCCACCTGACGGCGATACTGGAAGAATATGACGTGAAACAGTACCTCAACACCAAACTGTGCGAGATCCGCGAAGGTCAGGTGGATCTGGAAAATGCGCAGGGTCATTTCTCTCTGGATGCCGACACCGTGGTGATTGCGTTGGGCTACCGACCGGTCAACGATCTGGTTGGTCAGTTGGATGACATTGTCGACAACACCATTGTCATCGGCGGCGCGGTGAAAACCAGCAATGCGCTGGTGGCGGCCAGAGAAGGTTTTGACGCCGGCATGAGCATTGCTTAAGACGCTGGCAGCCAATCGCTGTTGAGCCGTTAAAATAAAAGCGCCCGCTTTGCAGCGGGCGCTTTTTTTACGCGGTGGGGAAGGGGCGACAAGCGCTTTTCCTCGGGAACGGCGTATGACGTCCCACGCGGTTTCCCCACTCAGTCAGCGATCGCTCACACTATCATGCTCACGACTAACGGTTTTCCGGACGAAAGCTGATCGGTACGGGCTTTTATCCACAGATTGCCGCGGTTATCACTATGAACGGCTTCGCCTTGATGCAAAAACAGTTTATCCGCCGACTCCAGCCGGTCGCTCACGATTGACGAGCCGATGGTGATTCGGCGTGCGGCGGGCGTGTTTGACCTGACGCGAAAATAAATAAACTCATGCAGCGGATAGCCATACCTGCGCGGGGTAACGCGGATGACCCGTTCAGTTCGCCCATCGGCGGCACCGTTGTGCTCCTGATGAATATCGATAACGGAAAAAACGCCGTTGCGCTCCGCTGAACGCGTTACGCCGCCGTCATCCCAATATAGCTGGTAATCGGACGCCGCCGTTTTTTCCATCGGGTAAACCGAGAGAACCAGCGGCTGTTTGAACTTGTCCAGCACCTGAATATTTTTGAACGGTGCTTTCAGGTCCGACTGAATATGCCGTTCAGGAATAATGGCGCCCTCACGGATAAACAGCGGCAGGTTGGTAATGTCGGCGCTTACCTTGACCTGCTTGCCGCCGGTGAAGGGATGTTCGATATCCAGGGTATCTTCCAGCGGGTTATACCGATACCAAACGATAGCCTGATCCTGCCCGGCGGTGGGGAGGTAGACGGTTTTTTCGACAGCATAAGCGGCTGGAGCGCCACCTATGCTGCGCGTCAGGATTGGCGCCACGATAATTGAGTTATCGATAAAAAACTGGGTGGCGAGAATATCGCGATTGCTGTCGCTGAACACCGCTTCATCGCCTTCCCACAGGCTCATGGCCTTCATGACCGGCGCGCCGGTGCGGGTGTTTTGATACATCGCGTCATACAGCAGATGGTGCCAGCGAACCCGGAAACGGATAAACGCCGCCATGATTTCACGGAAGGAACGCTTTTCGGCCGCCGTTTCCGTGTAGTGATAAATCTCCTGATACGGTTTCATCGCGTCATAGTGGTTACGCATCCACGGCAGCAAACAGGCGGCCTGAACCCAGCGGGTCATCAACTCTTGTTCACAAATTGCGCCAATATCGATGTCGTCGGGGCCCAGCACCAGCCGGTCGTAGACCATCGGGTTATGATTCCGATTTTGCTCGCCGTTGAATAGCGTACTGGCGGGATCCTGCGGCGCTTCGCCGGGGGCGAAGCCGCCGACGTCGGTTCCGGCGATGGGCAGTCCGGACATGCCCAGATTCATCAGCATGGGAAGGGTCGCCTGAAGGTGGTGCCAGGTGGAGGCATTATCGCCGACCCAATGCCCCGCGTAGTGTTGCAGACCTGGATAGCCGCTGCGGCAGATAATGTAGCTGCGTTTATAGCCTTTCAGCAGGTCTTCATGCGCCGCCAGCCCGTATTCATAGGTGGACTTTGCCAACATATAGGCATGAAAGTTGCGCAACTCCGCAAACGGCGTTTTACGTCCGTCGCCGAAACGGGGGTCGGTCAGATGTAGCTGACCATGATAGCTGCGCCAGTTGAAGGTATTGGTGCGTCGGCGGTCGTCGTCCGGTTCCTCGCCGGTCAGCGACCAGCCGAATTGATTGCGCGGCGACTCCGTATCGGCGAAATTCTTGCCGTCCTCCACATGGGGCATGGCGTCGGGGACCGTCATGTCCTGCCAGACGAATCCCAGCCCGTTTTTCAGCAGATAGGCGTACTGATCGCCCCAGAATCGGGCGGCGTCCGGGTTGCCGTAATCCGTCACCACCGCGCCGATCATGTCTCGTTCCGCCGTTTGCGCGTTGATGCCGTAGTCGAGAACCAATACGTTTTGATCGGGATAGTTGACTTCCCCAATGCGCGTATAGGTCAGTCCCGGATAATCGCTTTCATTCTTGGGGCCGCGGAATTTGGGAATATTGGCTTCCCCCTCATTCTGGACGCAGTAGCCGTTGCGGATCAGACCCTGCACGGTTTCATACTGTTTCTTCGTCTTGTCGCCGGGGTGATAGGCAACCTTATCCGCCCGGATAAACGGCGTGATATTGGTCTGGCATTGCAGGTTGAACTGCGACGCCCAGTCGAAAACCGATACCCCGTCACCGACTTTTCCGCCGGACCAAAAGCTATCCTTGATGGTGAAGACCTTTTTATCTTCCTGAATGTCTATATCAATCCCCAGTCCTTCCATCGGGATGTCCGCCAGGCGGTGGCCTTCGACAATATCTTCAACATAGACTTTTAGCGGGTCGCTTTCTCCCTTCGGCCGCAGCAGTCCGGGGAAGCCGTATTTAGCCTGAAAGTAGCCGAAGATATACTTAGGCGGCATGATCGCACGGTCGTTAAGCGCGAATTCATCTTTCGCATTCTCTCCGAGCTCGCCCCGCGCCATCAGGTAGGTAAAGGCGTCCAGTACCGCGGCCGCCTGTTGCGCGAACATATAATGACAATCGAATTCACCCTGCTGCACGCCGGCTTCAACGGCGGTTTTGTCCCGGGCGGCGTTTTTGAAGGAAAAGTAGCTTTGCCCGGTATTATCGAGGAACATCCCCAAAAATTGCTGACGTCCGCTAATGCTGGCGCGTTCGATATAAAACGGCGCGTTGAGGTATTGCGGAACGCAGGATGTAGCCTTGAACGCATCCTTGTAGGGAACGCTGCGGGGGAAGACTTCAGGCTGGTTGTACCAGAGATTGTCGTAATTGTAGCAGGTGACCTGCTCGCCGCTATGGTCGAGTCGGGAACCGCCGTGGTAACTGTAGCCGTTTTCTTTTTCCTCGCCGCTCTCCGGGTTGCCTTTGCTGGTCAGATTGTAATTAAGGATCTCTCCCAGACCGAAGTAGTGCGTTGCCGAGTCCGCCTTGCGTTTCATATTCGCCACGGTGCCTACGCCGGGTTTGGCGTGAAACAGGGGGCCGGAGGAGATATCGGTGATCGCGCCATCCGCCAGACGTTTAACCTGTATGGCGAGCAGGCCGTCCTCGGCTCTGACAAACTGGATCTGTATCGAGCTTAATTGAATGTTGACGCCATTGCTGTTCCAGCGCAGGAGCGGTCTATAGCCGGCCGCCTGCTCATGCTGACGAATCTGGCTCAGGCGTTCGGCCACCACCGGACCATAAACCTTATCCGGGTAATCTTCTATCGAGGCGGCGGAAGGGGAAAAGCGCACTCTGAAGGCGTCTTTCTCGCAGGATGTGACCTGTAGAACCAGGCAAACGTCGCGCTCGGCGTTTACATCGGCGGATTTTGCTTTGGCATTGATGTAGATCGTCCAGTCGGTATCGAACCCTTTGGGCGAGTGCGGCTTGCCATCCCAGTTGATCGAATACAGTTTGATATCGTCGCCAACGGACCATTCTTCGACCGGCACATAATCATAGGTGTTATAGACCCGCCACTCGTTCGGAAGTTCTCTGTTATTCATAACTACGCAGTCCTTGGTTGTCGATTAGCTTTTGTCTACTGAACGATGGAATTCAAAGGCGATCCAAACGCTATCGGTGTCTGCGTAATACTGATGCGGCGGGTAGTGGAAGCACGGATTGTCCATGCTGGCGTTTTTACAGATATCGGACTCGCCTTTCCAGGCGTCGTAATCTTTGACTAAAGGCATCGGTAAGTGGGTGTTACCGGGCGCCAGTCTGAATTCTTCATACATTTCCGGGAAGGCTTTGCCGCTATCGAAAGGCGAAAACATGCCGCCCTCCGGCTGGATGACGCGTTTCCCGGCAATGGCCTCGCGGGCTTTGGCCATATTGGTATATTTTTGCATGCGGCCGAACCCGATCAACTGCGTATGCACCTCAAGAAAATTACTGCCGTGGGCCGCATGAATCCCGGCGTCGGAGCCTGCCGGCAGCCACCAGAGGTTGGCGTATAGCTCATAAGGCAGCGTTTTGCTGCCGGCCGGGGCGGGCAGGCCGACCAGATGCCAGGGGTTGACCTGAATCTGGTGAGCCAGGTGGAGCTGACTGGATATCCAGAGCGGCAGCGCCGGCGTGCCGGCAGGAAAGCCGTATTTAGCCCATTTGGTTTCCTGAGAAAAGATATCCGTTTCAACGTTGCGCGTGCTGCGAACCTGAATTAATGAAATCAGGCCATTTGCCGATGCATCGGCGGAGGTGATCACCGTACCGGCACGGATGATTACGCTTTGAAGTGAAGGAATGGGGCGCCGCAGCGGCGTGTCGTTATGGAGGTCGTTGTTGACTTCGGCGGTCGCTGAAACAAAAACAGGCTGCGCACCCAGATTGGTCAATATGACATCGGCATTATCCTGATGAGCAAACAGGGCGCCGGTATCGAATTCGTGCAGGTTACTGACCATTACGCCTTGCAGCATGCTGCCGTTGAAAGGGTATTCCGATACGATATTTTCACCCTTATTCGGTTTGATGGTCACCGTCTGCGGCGCGGCGGCGTTGGCTTCCGGCGCCAGCTGTTTATCGGGGGCTTCACAGGATGCGGCGATCACGCCGGGAGGACAGGTGGCTGACGCGGGTTTGCCGGCGTTGTCGCTGGCGACGGCCTTATTCGCCCCAACCAGCGCCAGCGAGCCGGCTACGCATCCACCGTACATGATGAATTTACGCCGGGACGGCGAATAGTGCATGTCCTCCTTTTCTGCTAAAGGGAGAAGATTCGCCTTTTGAGTTTTTAACCGATTTTTCATATTGGCCTCTAATTATTTCTTAGTTAACAATTCTTCTTATTTGCGCCATGCCATGACGGGGCCGATTTCTGTCGCCATTGTTATTTATTTTTTTTCTCACTTGCGGCTCAGATAATTCAATCGGACTGTCCCCTGAATAATTCGAGTTGCAGGAAAATGAACCTGCATGCAACTTGAAATTTGACGGGGATATTCCCGTAGTGGCGCGACTTATCCCGTAAGCGATAATTACGTGATGGTCGTTATATTTCCATGGGTTTTTATTCACTGGCTAATTATTTCATTACGCTATTGATGGCATCACGGAGAACTCATCCGCTGTGCGCGACAACCATGTGGGTAAATATTGGGCGGTGAATAAAACGGATTAATATTATGGCGAGCAAACCACATCGCTGATTTTTAGCATTGGATTACCCTTTAATTCTATTCGACAATTTAAGCCTTAAGGCCGCGCAATACCCTGTCCCTGGTCAAAAACTCACGGCATATTGCCAAAAATGGCATTGAATGGTGGAAATATAATTTCTTTGCCTTATCCCTTGCGATTGATTTAATCGTTTTTATGTAAATTATTTTTAATGCCTAATAAGCGCTTTATATTTTTAAAAATTATCACCAATGGTGATAGAAGGTAATAAACGAAGTTACTATGATTTATTATTATCCTTCTTATGAAATGAGCGGCGCTGCATCCTGTTAGATGTTAACCCGCTCACAGTTTCGATCGAACGGACCCTGCCAGAATGAGCTGGAACCTTTCAGCCTGAACGTTATTACGCTGAAAATGAGACGTGTCACAGACGAGGAAACAAGATGGCCGAAATACATATCCGTGAACTGGCAGCGATTCTACCGTTAGCCGACATCGCGCTGTCCGCCCAGGCAATTCCAACGGAAAATGACGCAAAGTGGTGGAAAGAGGCGGTCGTTTATCAAATATATCCACGTTCTTTTAACGACAGCAATGGCGATGGTATTGGCGATCTCAATGGTATTACCGAAAAATTGGATTACTTAAAGCATCTTGGGGTCGATGTTATTTGGCTTAGCCCGCACTTTGATTCACCCAATGCGGATAATGGTTATGATATTCGCGACTATCGCAAAGTGATGAGCGAATTCGGCACGATGGACGATTTCGATCGTATGCTGGGCGAAATTAAACGTCGCAACATGCGCTTGATTATCGATCTGGTGGTGAATCATACCAGCGACGAACATCAGTGGTTTAAGGAAAGCAGAACGTCGAAGGATAATCCGTACCGCGATTACTATATCTGGCGGGATGGGAATAAAGGCAAGGCGCCGAATAATTATTCCTCTTTCTTCGGCGGTTCGGCCTGGAAGAAAGACGATGCGACGGGACAATATTATCTGCACTACTTTGCGGAAAAACAGCCTGATTTGAATTGGGAGAATAAGCAGGTCCGACATGAGGTATACGACACCATGCGCTTCTGGCTGGATAAGGGCGTTTCCGGCTTTCGTATGGATGTGATCCCCTTTATCTCCAAGCAAGATGGTCTAGCGGATTTGCGCCCTGACGAACTGGCGCATCCGGAGTTAATTTATGCTCATGGACCGCGTATTCATACCTATTTGCAGGAAATGAACCGGGAAGTGTTATCCCGCTACGATACCATGACGGTGGGGGAAGCCTTTGGCGTGACGTTTGAGGATACGCCGAAGTTTATTAACGCCGACCGTAATGAACTCAATATGCTGTTTCATTTCGATGTCGTGCGTCTGGATCGCGACAACTGGCGCAAGACCGACTGGACGTTGCCGCAGTTGAAAGCGGCGTACCAGGCGATCGATAGCTCAGGGCGTCAGGGATGGAATACCAGCTTTTTGAGCAACCACGACAACCCGCGCGCGGTTTCGCATTTTGGCGACGACAGCGATCAGTGGCGCGATCTATCGGCCAAAGCGCTGGCGACGATGATGCTGACGCAGCGCGCAACGCCTTTCTTGTATCAGGGCGATGAACTGGGAATGACCAACTATCCTTTCAAAAAGGTCACGGACTTTGAGGATGTTGAGGTCAGGGGATTGTGGAGGGTGCTGGTTGAAAGCGGAAAGGTGACGGCGGACGAGTTTTTGCAACATCTACGCCAGACCAGCCGCGATAATGCCAGAACCCCGATGCAATGGAGCACCGACACCCATGGCGGCTTTAGCGAGGGAACGCCATGGCTGGCCGTTAATCCCAACTACGCCAAAATTAATGCCGCTTCTCAGGTGAACGAGACGCACTCGATCTATGGCTATCATCGCCAACTGATTTCCTTAAGGCGCCAGACGCCGGCCCTGATCTACGGTGAATATCATGATCTTGATCCGCAACAGAGCAAGATATTCGCCTATACCCGCACCCTGGGGGACCAGCAGTATCTGGTCGTCATCAATTTCACCCATGATAATGTTGAATGGGATATTCCCGATGGCAGGAATGTTATCAGAACGTTAATCAGCAATCGTGCTGAGCAGGCTGCCGCGCCGGGGGAACATCACCTGAAGATGAAGCCCTGGCAGGCGGCGATTTTCCAACTGTAATCTCACTGCCTTGATGGAATGCCTTCACTGCCATGAAGGTATTCCACCTCCCGCTATCAGCGCGGCTGATTTTTTATGCCGGCATCGGTAAAAATGGCGCTGTGCGTTCGTTTCAACGGCCTGTTCAAACCGGTCATTGCGGTTTTATTCTTACCGGTTACGCTGTTATTCTTCCTTGATGTCTGGTTTTTTGCGTAAGGAATAGGCGTATGACCACCGTTCTTTTAATGGATTCCCGTGCTGAAGAAATCCGCGCTCAGCTGCATGCTTCCGGCTTGCCGATTGACCTGGCGCTCTCCGATGGCTCGGCTGAACAGGCGCAACGTCATGACATCTGGCTGGGTGAACCTGATGCCGCCGCCGTGCTATTGGCTCAGGGCGCTCAGCCTAAGTGGCTGCAATCCACCTGGGCGGGATTCAAGCCGCTACTGGCTATGGGATTGCCGCGTGACTATCGGCTAAGCCGGGCGGTCGGCGTATTCGGTCAGCCCATCGCCGAGTATGTCATTGCCCAGCTACTTCGCCATGAACTACAGCTTGACGAACGACAACGCAGCCAGAATCAGCGGGAATGGCATCATCGTTTGCCGGGATCGCTGGCCGGAAAAAAGGCGCTGATCGTTGGCGCGGGTGAGATTGGCTGCGAGGTGGCGGGTTTTCTGCAACCTTTCGGCATTGAGCTTTATGGCATTGTGAATGCGCCGCGAAGGTTACCGGGCTTTAATGACGTGATGGGGATGGACGGGCTGCAAACGGCCGTAAAGGATGCCGACTACGTGATCAACCTGTTGCCTGATACCGCCGCGACGACAGATGTCTACCATTCCGCACTGTTTGCCGCCATGAAAACGTCTGCCCTGTTCATTAACGTAGGGCGGGGAACCGCGGTAGTTGATGAGGATTTGCTTGCGGCGCTGCGCGCTAAACAGATTTCCGGCGCGGTACTGGATGTTTTCCGCCAGGAGCCTTTACCCAAAACTCATCCATTTTGGCAGGCGCCCAACCTGACCATTAGCGCGCATATTGCCGGTCCGATGGTCCCGGCACTGTTAGTCCGTCTGTTTCTGGACAACCTGGCTCGCCTGCGTCAGGGTGAGACATTACGCGGGGAAGTGGATTTTACCAAAGGGTACTGAACCATCCTCTGAGGTAGGGCGGTATTCGCCGGGATACCGATGAAACGAATTTTCGCTCAAAAGGGCTTGTCAGCCTGCGAATATTGGGACATAATGCCGCCCGCCGAATGGAGTATAGCTATAATATTCATGAGGTTATGATCATTTTATGGTCAGTGTATCACTCTCAGGCCGGTAAGTTTGCTTTTCAGCGAGACTGAGAGATAATACAGCGCACCAAATGCGGGAATAGCTCAGTTGGTAGAGCACGACCTTGCCAAGGTCGGGGTCGCGAGTTCGAGTCTCGTTTCCCGCTCCAATTCTTGTTCTATAGACAGCCGCCAAGGTCTGTAGCTCTCTGATTCAACAGGGTAATCACTCTGTTGAGCCTCCAGCAACATCCACTGAAAACCACCGTCAACCACGCCGAAGCAGTACACAAATTAGTACATGAAAATCGGGTGCGTTACGGGTGCGGATTGTTTGCTGGGATCAAATAAAGTCAGTGATAAGCATAGAGCCTGAGTCTCAACTTGGGCGTTCTTGTCGTGGCACTTTCCGATCTGATTATCGGGTAGGTTAAAGCCAGGGGTAAAACCTGTTATCTTCCTGATTGCGATGGCCTTGGTCTGGTTGTTTGGCCGGTGGGCGGTAGGTCATGGCATTTTCGCTATTCTTCAACGAGTAAGGGGGAGCTGGATATTACAACTGAAGCCATGAGCCATGCAGGAGTCCCTGTAGATCAGCTGCAGCCGTTGAGGAAAAAATCTGAAAGTTTTTATTCTAAAATGAGTAAGTATAAAAAATGAGGTGAATATGAGAACGGTTTATAAATTAGTTCAGGATTCGAAGGGTAATGATTCTGGCGTTTTTCTTGGTGGGGGGGCTTCAGGTAAAAATTGGCCCAAGAACCCGTTTGGCGAAAATTTGAAGTTATTATTAACAATTGATAATAATGTTTTTAATGAAAGATTTGGTGAGTTCGGACTGCCAAATGGGAAATTTACCTCTGTTTTCTCTACCTACTCGGATGATAGGTATTTTTTAGATGATGTGGTTTACTTTGGTGACTCGGTTGATTTTGATTATATAAGAAAAGGTTTTACTAAGGTTTTGTTTACTGATGAGCCTTTTTTAAAAGACTTTGAGGATGATGGTAGGAAAAGTTTTTGCTTAAAACCTTATAATCTCCAGGACGATGCTTTTCCTGCTTTTTCATTTTTTTCAAAAAAATTACCGAATGGTTTAAGCGGTTGTGAGAAGCTATTGTCTGAATATAGGTTTATTGGCCAAATTTATTCTTCCGATATTCCTTCTGAAAACGGTGGCGCGCTGGGATTGTCTGATGCTATAGGATATCTTTTTATTAATAAAAAAATATCTGATGATAACGATGTTGGGTTTTTCTTTGTTCAATCCGAATAATGAGCTGTCGTGTGTTTTTGGCGAAGGATAAATCGATATGATTTTTTCTTTGTAATTAAAAAATCCGGCACTATTTTAATCATCTTGATAGCCGGATATATCGCTTAAACCCGTGGTGATTCAGCGTGTCGTGGTCTTGCAAACACATCTGTAGTTAACGATTTCAGCCCGGCCCTTCGCTTCCCGCCGCCAGTAGCGGTACCAGCACGTCGCTGATGGGCGTAGGAATACCCCGTAAGCAACCATAACGCTGTACCACGCCGTTACGTATATTCCATTCCAGCGGGCGGTTGGCCTGTCGGTCGGCGAGAATAGAGGTGCCTAAATCCGCAGGCGCATGTTGAAAACCGTCAACGATCTCCTGCGGAACGTTATCGTGAAGTACCGCACCTTCCGCACGCGCGACCGTCAGACATTCATGCAGATAAGCCAGAGCCAGCTGCGTGATGTCTTCGCGTGAGAACATCCCCGCCCGGCGATTCGCGAGCACCATCAGACCCGCCGCGGCATTCTGCAGTAGCTTGCGCCAGGCTATCGAGAGAAAATCGGCTGACAGCTCAACCGTGCAGCGTGTGCCGCTGAGCGCATCGGCGACCTGGTGTGACTGCGGTACATCCGGCAGCGTCAGGCGCGGTTTGGCGCGCAGCCACACTGAAGCGTCCGGCTCGCGCTGTGCCGGAAACCACACGACTGAAGGCAGCACCGTTGCTCCATTAACGTAGGGGGCCAGCAGGGTTTTCTGCTCGACGCCGTTTTGCAGGGCGCATATTACGGTATTTTCATTGCACAAGGCGGCCAGCCAGCCGGCGCTGTCGGTCACCTGGGTGGTTTTCACCGCGACAAAGACCAGATCGAATGGATGGGTGACAGTTGATGGATCACTCAATACCGGACCTGGCACCACAACCTCACCATCATCGTGACGCAGAATTAACTGCGGATGCGCGGTGCGTCCGCAAAGCAGTGGCGTGCGGTCAACTTCATGCAGTACAGCGGCGATGGTGGTGCCGATAGCACCTGGACCAACCAGAGCAATCGTGGGATGGTCAGACATTTCATGTTCTCCTGATTTGATTAACCCGTTATCAGTGTGGCGGCGGCAATCACCGTACACGCCAGCATTTTTCTCAGCGTCAAGGTTTCGCCGAGCAACCGATAACCCTGCACATTGGCAAACAGCCCACTGGTTTCGCGCAGCGCTGAGGCGGCAGCCATTGGCGCAACTTCAGCGTATAATTCATGATGGCGTAAGCCACCGCCGCACAGGATAGTCATCGACCACAACCGGTCAGCACCGCCGCGTAATAAGGCATTCCAACCGGCATACGGCAGGTCTCCAATTTGCTGAAGAATTCGCGCGCCAGGTGAGCGAGTGACGACTTCAACGGCGCGCTATGTGGCTGTCGGGCGAGGGTCACGCATTACCCAGTTCCTGTTAATAAACGAATACTCGTAACACGATATGCCGGAAAAAGATACGGCGACAGGGCGTTAAGTAAAACGACCGGGAATAGAATTCGCCGATCGTCGGGATCGAAATGCACAAGAGGCGTATATTGACGTAACTAACGGCGAGCTTATGGGGACGCGATGCGAGGGGTGAAATATATTAAATGGGGATGGATTTTTATCGCCAGTCTGTTAACCGCCTGCACCCTGGGAGGGCGGAGTATGGACGCTAAAGCGTTGTTTGACCCGGCAACCGCCGCGCTGCTGGAAAATATTTACCGGGGTAATGAGCTCAAGGCGAGAGAAGCGCTGGCGCGGGGCGTTAAGCTTAACGTACAGGGAAAAGAAGGGGTAACGCCGCTGCAATGGCTGATCCTGGAGACGCGAGACCAAAAAGCGGTGGTGCTGGGACTGACGTTAGGGGCCGATCCCAACTTCAAAAACGGCAATGGTACCGCGGCTGTCAACATGGTCTCTGGGTTTGAAGATCCGAACTGGTTACGCATCATTCTGGATGCGGGCGGCGATCCGAATTTGCTGGGGGGGGGCGGTCAACCGCCGATATTCGGTGCGATTAATGAGGAACGCTGGGATAATCTCAATTTATTGCTGGCGCGCGGGGCCGATATCAATTTGCAAGATAAGATGAACATGAACAGTGCGTTATATGCCGCTTATCTTAACCAATATGAGGTCGTTTATTGGCTGCTGGAACATGGCGCCAAAATTGATACTTACGATAAAGTGGGCGTGAGTCTTGCCTGGAATGTCTATGACAGCGAATCCATTATGTCCAAAGATGCGCCGCAGCGTCCGTGGCTTATGAAGGTGAAACAGGCGCTGGAGCAAAAAGGGATTCGGTTCCCGCCGACGTCCCCCCAAGAGGTGCGAGCCCGGTGGGAAGAAGAGAAGGCTAATAATCCTGCCTGACAGGAAGCGGTTAAAACCCCTGCGGCTTATGTAAAAGCAGGGGATCAAGTCCTACTTGGATATCGGCTCAAATTCCCGCGGATGAAAGAACGTTAACAGGCTTAAAGCCGGACTCTTCATCATCGCTGACTATATCCAGTGGCTGACCGGCGAGTTATGCGGAAAAGCAGGTTAATGTTTAATAAAAATTTTTTGTCTTTTAATAACGGCGCAGCAATATATTTCAGCCAGTATGAAAATGATCAGTCAACAGCAAGGCGCCCCAAAGCCTTAGCGATGTTGCGCGGCCTGTATGCCGGCGGGACATCATCGCTACGGATATTCCGGCTTCGAAACACGACTGAATTATGGCGATTTTCCTGAACGGCGTGCCGTCTGTGCTGCGCCTCAAACATCAATCGTCCTGGCTCCAACGCTCATCATGTCCACGGTTTTCTTAACCTGTCGTTGGTCGGTCAGGTATGACCCGCTGTCGTCTCTCTGGCAATCTCAGGGCTTGCCGAGCCGTCTCCTCAGCGCGCCATCCGACGCATGGTTATATTCAGCCAATTCTTGATAAAGGTCTATTTCTATGCCGGATAGATTAAATCGGCTTAAATTTGCCCCTTGATCTACCGATTTGGCGGTGACATCGCGCCGATTATAAAAATACCAACATATGATTTTTTTATCCTATTTCTATCATCACTCATGCTGAAGACTGACGTGATTTTCATTAAGCAGTATGGTGTGCTCAAGGAACTGGGAAAATTGAAGAAAAAGCGTATTCCCATCATTAACGGCCAGGATGAGTTCGACGTCAGGGAGACTTGGAAAACCGAGAGATTTATCCAGAATAATGTGGTCGTCAGCAATCGCGCTGGCCGGCAGTAATGTAATTCCAAGACCTGCCGAAACGGCTTTGCGAATATTTTCATCGGAAGCGCTGGTATAAATGCTATAGGCGGATTTGCCGCTGTTTTTAAGCGTGCGCAACGCGACTTCTCTATAGGTACAGCCTGCGGGAAATGTCACCAGCGGTAGCTGCTTCAACTCATTGTAGCGTATCGGCTTATTGGCTATCCAGTGAAGCGGTTCACTGCGCAAGGTTCGACAAACCGCCAGGTGTTTTGGCAATGCTTCGCCGCGCGCTATTTCCAATATGGCCACATCAATATCTCCTGATAGCAGCGACTTTAGAAGACGAGCCGATAGGTCGGATGTTACTTGAATGGCAAGATGCTGATTATTTCCCAAGCACCGGGATAACGCGCCATGAATATCCACAATATTGAAATCATCTGGTACGCCGAGCCGCACGCGGCCTGACATCGAGAGCTGCTGTAAAGCGCTCATTGCGTCGGTGAGTCGCATTAAAATATCTTTAGCCGGCGCTAAAAAGCGTTTCCCTTCCCGCGTCAGCCCCGTCACATGCCCCTTGCTTCGTTCCACGAGTTTGCATCCAAGGATCTCTTCAAGCTTTTGCAAACTTTGAGTAATCGCTGACTGAGAACGGTTAAGGATAAAGCTGGCGTCGATAAAGCCATTCACTTCCGCGATCGAAACAAAGGTGCGTAAATGTTCCAGCGTTATACGCCGATCGCCAGGTCCCGATGCTGCTTTATAGCTCATTTCAATAGGTTCTCTTCTAGAATCAGCTCAGCTTATTATAGTTTCTAAATAATTAATTTTTCAACGAATCGCTATTTTGAGATTCTTCGTTATGGCAGCTATTGGCAAATAGGCCTGATTAAATCGAGGGCGAATTTTTATCATCGGAGGATAAATGTAATGAGAATAAATTATTACCCGATTCCCCTAAGTTATTACCCATTTAATGGTGAGCGTGGCCGACATACCCATTATTCAAATCAAGATGGCGTGTTAAATCGATTATATTTTTCGAGGTAATCATGATTAAGTTTGCAAGCCTGTTGTTAAATTATCGTCGTTCCCATGTTCAGGCTATTTTATTGGTGGTTCTATCAAGCCTTTTCTATGTTATTGGCTATTCGCTCTCTAAGACGTTAGTCGTCTCGTATGGACTTTCAGCCATGCAGGTCACTTTTTTACGCTGCGGCCTTGTTCTGGCGGGCGCTATCGCGATGGCGTCCTTGTCGTCTACGGACATCACCTGGCGTCGCATCTGGTTTCCTGTGCGTCCGTTAGCGCAAAGAGCGACCGCCGCCGCGCTCGTCGCATCGAATATTTTATCGATAGTCTCATACAGTTTGATTCAGGTCACCGATGCGTCCGCGATCGGATTTACGACACCAATAATGATTACGATTATGGGAGGAATAGTTTTAGGTGAGCGGGTTTCGCTAGTCGGCTGGTTTGGCATCGCGATTGGATTTGCCGGAATGTTGCTGATTGTAAAGCCCGGCGGTACTCATAGCCTTTCTCTCGCCGGAGTCGTTGCCGGGGGCTGCGCCGCATTCATGTATGCGCTTTATCAAATTATGATCCGCAGACTGCGGGATGACGCCACCAGTATCGATACGGTCTTGCAGGTCTCTGTCGTTGGATTCTTCATTCTTCTCTTCACGCTCCCATGGATGTGGCGTGCTTTGTCTCCTGAAGGCTTTTGGGTTGCCGCTATTTTCACTATTGTACAGACAGCGGCAATGGCAAGCATGGCCGCGGCTCTCAGATTGGGAGAAGCATCCCGCCTCGCGCCGTGGCAGTTTTTCGGCTTGATATGGGCGATGATTATTGACACCTTAATGTTCGATAGCATGCCAGCTATGACTTCGATCCTCGGAGGATGCCTGATTCTGGGGGGCGGATTACTCGGGCAACGATCGCTGCGCCGGCGACGGTCGTGAAGCTTATCGGGGAAATTGACGGGCGAACGAACGTGGCGCCTATCGCCAAGTAAGGTATTACTTATTGATTCGATAATGACAACGGATTGGTGATGCCGATCACGTTTCTGTATCTTACCCCTCAAGCAAACACACACGAGGATACAGTGATGTCAGTAATTAATACTCAAGTTAAACCTTTTAAAAACATGGCGTTCAAAGACGGTCAGTTCATCGAAGTTACTGAAAAAGACATCGAAGGCAAATGGAGCGTGTTCTTCTTCTATCCTGCCGACTTTACCTTCGTCTGCCCGACTGAGCTGGGCGATGTTGCTGACTACTATGACGAATTCCAACAACGCGGTGTGGAAATCTATTCTGTTTCTACCGACACGCACTTTACACACAAAGCGTGGCACGGCAGCTCTGAAACCATCGGCAAGATCAAATATACCATGATCGGCGACCCGACAGGCCAGCTGTCTCGCAACTTTGAAAACCTGCGTGAAGCGGAAGGTCTGGCCGATCGCGGTACGTTCATTGTTGACCCTCAGGGCATCATCCAGGCCGTGGAAATCACCGCTGAAGGTATCGGCCGCGATGCGTCGGACCTGCTGCGTAAAGTAAAAGCCGCACAGTATGTTGCTTCCCACCCAGGTGAAGTTTGCCCGGCCAAATGGAAAGAAGGCGAAGCGACGCTGGCTCCGTCCCTGGACCTGGTTGGTAAGATCTAAGTCCGATCCCGCTGAGATCTGTTTTTTATCGGGTGCCTGGCACCCGATTTTTTGCACGGAGGATAACCAATGCTCGACAATACAATGAAAGTCCAGTTGAAAGCCTACCTGGAAAAATTAACCAAGCCTGTTGAGTTAATTGCGACTCTGGACGACTCAGCGAAATCGGCTGAAGTAAGAGAGCTACTGACTGAAATCGCAGCGTTATCCGAGCGGGTCGGTTTTTCTGAAAACAACGGTATTTCCGAACGTAAACCCTCTTTTCTGGTGACCAACCCGGGATCGCAGAGCGGGCCGCGTTTCGCCGGCGCGCCAATGGGACATGAGTTTACCTCGCTGATTCTGGCGCTGTTGCAGGTTGGCGGCCATCCATCAAAAGAAGCGAAAGAATTACTCGACCAAATCCGCAATCTTGATGGTAAGTTCCAGTTTGAAACCTATTATTCGCTCTCCTGTCACAACTGTCCGGACGTAGTGCAGGCGCTGAATTTAATGGCGGTTCTGAACCCCAATATTACCCATACCGCCATTGACGGCGGCGTGTTTCAGAATGAGATCCAAAGTCGTAACGTCATGGGCGTGCCGACCGTGTTTCTTAACGGCGAGCACTTTAGCCAGGGCCGCATGACCCTGAATGAAATTGTTACCAAAATCGATACCGGCGCAGGGGCTAAGCAGGTTGAAAAGCTGAACCAGCGCGATGTGTTCGATGTGCTGATTATCGGCAGCGGCCCGGCAGGGGCGGCTGCGGCGGTGTATTCGGCGCGTAAAGGCATTCGCACCGGCCTGATGGGCGAACGTTTCGGCGGCCAGATTCTGGATACCGTGGATATTGAAAACTACATTTCCGTACCGAAAACCGAAGGGGCGAAGCTGGCGACCGCGCTGAAGAGCCATGTTGACGACTATGATGTCGACGTAATCGATGCGCAAAGCGCTGAAGCGTTAATTCCGGGCGAAAAGCCGGGGATGCCGCACCAGGTGGTTACCGTTTCCGGTGCGGTGCTGAAATCCCGCAGCGTGATCATCGCGACCGGCGCTCGCTGGAGAAACATGAATGTGCCTGGCGAAGATCAGTACCGTACCCGCGGCGTGACTTACTGCCCGCACTGTGACGGTCCGTTATTCAAAGGCAAGCATGTTGCGGTGATTGGCGGCGGGAACTCCGGCGTGGAAGCGGCAATCGATCTGGCGGGCGTGGTGAAGCACGTGACGGTGCTGGAATTTGCACCGGAGCTGAAAGCGGACTCCGTATTGCAGGACAAGGTACGCAGCTTGCCGAATGTCGACATCATTCTTAACGCGCAGACCACGGAAGTGAAAGGCGATGGTCAGAAAGTTACTGGTCTGAGCTATAAAGATCGCGTCAGCGATACGCAGCATGAGCTGCCGCTGGAAGGGATTTTCGTCCAGATTGGCCTGCTGCCCAACACCAACTGGCTGGAAGGGACGATTGCCCGTAACCGGATTGGCGAAATTGAAATTGACGCCAAATGCGAAACCAGCGTTAAGGGCGTGTTTGCCGCCGGCGATTGCACTACCGTGCCGTATAAGCAGATCATTATCGCTACCGGTGAGGGCGCCAAAGCTTCTCTGAGCGCTTTCGATTATCTGATTAGAACGCAATCCGCCGTTTGAGATTGACCGCATCGACATATTTGTCGCTGTGGTTGGCAACCATCAGGGTTATAGCGCGAAGCAAGCCGTTGTTACTTCAACATCGCTCGCTTCTCGCCGTTGGTGTCGTCGTTGATAAATTGTGTGTCTGTGTCTGGCCCATCAAGCAATGCCTGGTGGGTTTTTTTATGGTTGCGGCTAAAAATTGCCAGATAGGGGTTGCCAATCGGCGACAACGACTCCATAATGCCGGCCTTTCTTTGCACGGACGTAAGGAAATGGGTTGATTGAAGCGTTAAATCTTAAGTTTGTCGGCGCTTATCTCATCCACGCGATCGCGTATCTAACAATGATTTTTTCATCCTGTTATTACTCATTTTTTTGATTGATCCATACAAAATATAATAACTTTTTGAACAGACTTATCCACAGATTGCCTGTTGATGGTTTTTTCGTCTGCTTATTTTTTATTCTCTGCTGTGTTTTTTATTTAATTGATATATATAGATAAAATTTACTTATAAAACGTTATCGCAATCACTTGTAGTTTTTGTGACGGTTGATTGTCAAAGACTTTTTATATTTATACACAGGCTGCGCCACGCGTTGATAACGTTCGGATGTCATCATTCAGGCATCACGCGGCAACCCTTTCTCTATCGCGCGAATCAACCTTTTTTTCCGCGACGGTTGAACGTCGATTTCCTGCGATGCCCGGCGCGCCATCTGCTGCTCAACGGCCCAATGAATATGTTCGTCCAGCAGGCCGCTTTCGCCCAGCCGGCTTTGCAATGCCAGCACGACCTGATCCTGATAAGGGGCGTTTCCCAGCGCGACCGCGATATTGCGCAGCCAGCGCAGGTGGCCGATGCGGCGAATGGCGGAACCTTCGGTAATGCGTAAAAACTTTTCTTCACTCCAATTGAACAGATCGAGTAATTCCGGGGTATGCAGCGCCGCCCGCGGGCTAAAATCGGTTTCGTCCGTTAGTTGAGAGAAACGATTCCACGGGCAGATGAGCTGGCAGTCGTCGCACCCGTAAATGCGATTTCCCATCAGGGGGCGGAATTCCTCAGGAATCGGGCCTTCAAGTTCTATCGTCAGGTATGAAATACAGCGTCGGGCATCAACGGTGTAAGGCTCAACGATGGCGCCGGTAGGGCAGGTCGTCATGCAGGCCACGCAACGGCCGCACCGTTCTTCCTGAGGTTGGTCGACCGGCAATGGCAAGTCGATCAGCAATTCGCCAAGAAAGAACCATGAGCCGGAATCCCGGTTTAATAGTAGTGAGTGCTTACCAATCCAGCCAAGCCCGGCTTTGGAGGCAAGAGGGCGTTCCAGTATCGGCGCGGAGTCGACGAATGGGCGAAAATCAAGTTCGCCGCAGTAGCTCTGGATACGATCGCCGAGCTTTTTCAGACGCTGGCGCAGCAGTTTGTGATAGTCGCGACCTAGCGCATAGCGACTGACGTAGCCTTGCCGGGGATTGTTCAGCGTGCTGGCGAATGCCGCTTTAGCCGGTAAATAATTCATGCGTACGCTGATAACCCGCAGCGTGCCCGGCAAAAGCTCATGCGGTCGCGCCCGCAGCATACCGTGACGCGACATCCATGCCATTTCGCCGTGATACTGCTTGTCCAACCAGGCTTGCAGCTTAGGTTCCTCGGTGGATAAATCCGTGTCGCAGATACCCACCTGCTGGAAGCCCAGCGCTAGCCCCCATTGCTTGATAAGTTGTGTTAATTCACTGAGATCGTAGGGGTATGCCATGACAAGCCGTAGTGGGAACAAAGACCGGCGCATTTTACCACATTACGCTTTACAGGCCGATAGCGCGGGAAATTGCGTCAACTCTGGCGGTTGCCCCCATTGCTTGCTAATTTGGAATCATCTGCTGAACCATAAGGAGGCGTGATGACTGACGGCATAACCTGTGGATCTGATTTTTCTCTTCCACATCGGGTATTTCAGGCGGAGTGGGTACGTCGTGAAGAGGTAAACGCCGCCCGCGAGAGCGGCCTTTCAATGCATGAGCTGATGCGGCGTGCAGGGGAGGCAGCCTTTCTGATCGCCCGCCAATACTATCCTGCGAGCCGCCACTGGTTGATACTGGCAGGCCAGGGCAACAACGGTGGCGATGGCTATGTGGTCGCCAGTCTGGCGCGCTCCGCAGGCATCACCCCTTACGTCATTGCCTGTCCCGGCGGCGGTGATTTACCGGATGAAGCCCATGCCGCTCGCCAGACCTGGCTGGATCAGGGCGGAGCGGTTCAGGATGCCGATGCGCCCTGGCCCGATAATATCGATCTGATTATTGATGGTTTACTGGGAACCGGCTTGTCCAGTGCGCCGCGTTCTCCCTACGATGAACTGATTGCCCAGGCAAACGCACATTCCGCGCCCGTAGTCGCCATCGATATCCCTTCCGGTTTAAATGCTGAAACCGGGCAATGCGCCGGAAAGGCGATCATTGCCGACCACACGGTCACGTTTATTGCCCTGAAGCCAGGGTTGCTGACCGGCAAAGCGCGCGATGTTGTCGGTCGGCTTCACTATGGCGCACTGGGGTTAGCCGAATGGATGGCCGCTCAAGCCGCACCGATACGCCGGCTATCGGCAACCTCGTTAAGGGAATGGTTAACGCCACGGCGTCCCGGGGCACACAAAGGCGATAATGGACGTTTGCTGATCGTGGGCGGTAATGACGGCATGGGCGGCGCGGTGTTCATGGCGGGCGAAGCCGCCTTGCGTAGCGGTTCCGGTTTGGTGCGAGTACTTACTCACGAGCAATATTTATCGGCGCTGTTGAGCGCTCGTCCGGAGCTGATGGCGCAGGCGCTGACGGCTGAAAGCCTGCGGCGGGGGTTGGAATGGGCGGACATCATCGTGATTGGTCCCGGTCTGGGGCAGGATGAGTGGGGAAAAAATGCGCTGCGGCTGGCGGAAAATTGTAACAAACCCATGTTATGGGATGCCGATGCGCTTAACCTGCTGGCAATCGATCCGCATAAACGGCAGAATCGCCTGCTGACGCCGCATCCTGGCGAGGCGGCCCGTTTGTTGAACTGCCGTGTGTCTGATATTGAAAGTGATCGCTTACTTGCAGCGCAAAAACTGGTAAAACGCTATGGTGGTGTTGTTGTATTAAAAGGTGCAGGTACAGTGATTGCCGGTGAACCGGGCCAGTTGGCCATTGCTGACGTCGGAAATCCCGGTATGGCGACGGGCGGCATGGGCGATGTATTGTCCGGGATCATCGGCGGTTTGCTGGCGCAAAAGCTATCGCTGTATGATGCCGCCTGCGCGGGTTGCGTGGTACACGGCGCAGCGGCTGACTGGCTGGCCGAACAGCGAGGAACCCGCGGTATGCTGGCAACCGATCTGATGCCTGTGTTGTCCCGATATGTCAATCCCGAATCGATACCCTTAGAAAAGACAGAATGAAAAAAATTGTGTTACCTCTGCCTGATGAGGCAGCGACCATCGCGTTAGGCGCTGCGTTGGCTAAAGCCTGTGAAAGCGCCTGTGTTGTGCATTTGTATGGCGATCTTGGGGCGGGAAAAACCACCTTTAGCCGCGGTTTTTTACAGGCGCTGGGGCATCAGGGCAATGTGAAAAGTCCGACCTATACCCTGGTCGAACCTTATGCCCTTTCCCCCCTGGCGGTCTATCATTTCGACCTTTACCGTCTCGCCGATCCTGAGGAGCTTGAGTTCATGGGGATCCGTGATTATCTGGATCAGGACGCCATCTGCCTGATTGAATGGCCGCAGCAGGGCGCCGGCATATTGCCGACGGCCGATCTGGCGTTGCATTTACATTATCAGGACACGGGCAGGCAGGCTGAACTGTCGGCGCTTTCCCCTCAGGGAGAGGCTATTCTGCTGCGGGTGGCGAATCAGTTGGGGATAACCGCGTGATGATGAGCCGCATAATTAAACCGTTCGCCTGGATGTGGCTGATGATGTTCGCCAGCGCCGTCTGGGCCGCCAATTTGTCTGATATTAACGTGGATAATGCTTCCGGCCAGGCAAGCGTGAGTCTGAGCTTTAGCGGTCAGCCCGTATACGCATTCTTTCCGCTAAGCAATCCCGCCAGAGTGGTGATTGATATTCGCCAGTCGGTGCTGATTCAGGGATTGCCGTTGGAATTCAGCGGGCAAAACCTGATTAAGCGGATCCGCACCAGCAATGCCCAGGATGCGCAAAGCATTCGTTTGGTGCTGGATTTGACGCAACCCACCAAGACTCGGGCGGTAATGCAGAAGAAGGCTAATGGCTATGCCGTGGTCTTTACCCTGGTCAGCGATAAGCTCACGTCTGCGCAAAGCGCGCCCGTCGTGCGCAAGGAACGGCAGACGGAGAAGCCTCAACCGGTTAAAAATCCGTTCAATAACAAGCCGACGCTGGTGGTGAACAGCAACGCGTCGGCAATAAAGCCCGCGCGCGCAGCCGCGGCTAACGGCAATGAGCCGGTGGTGGTGGCTATCGATGCCGGGCACGGCGGGCAGGACCCCGGCGCCATCGGCCTGAATGGATTGCGCGAAAAAGATGTCACCATTGCTATTGCCCGTAAATTGCAAGGCTTGCTGAACAGCGATCCCGCGTTCAAACCGGTGCTGACGCGCAGCGGTGATTATTTTGTGTCGGTGATGGGGCGTTCCGATGTGGCTCGTAAACAGGGGGCCAATATTCTGGTGTCCATTCATGCGGATGCCGCGCCAAATCGCAGCGCGACCGGGGCTTCGGTATGGGTTCTATCCAACCGTCGGGCAAACAGCGAAATGGCCGGTTGGCTGGAACAGCATGAGAAGCAGTCCGAATTGTTGGGCGGCGCCGGCGATTTGCTGGCGAATAACAGCGCCGATCCTTACTTAAGCCAGGCGGTGCTGGATCTTCAGTTCGGTCATTCCCAGCGAGTCGGTTATGACGTGGCCACCAAAGTGTTACGTGAGCTTCAGCGCGTGGGCGGGTTACATAAATCTCGGCCTGAACATGCTAGTCTGGGGGTATTGCGTTCGCCGGATATTCCCTCGTTGCTGGTTGAAACCGGGTTTATCAGTAACGTGGCCGAGGAACGCCTGCTGGGCAGCAATGACTATCAGGAAAAAATCGCCAACGCGGTTTACCGCGGGGTGAAAAGTTACTTTCAGACTCACCCTTTGCAATCCGCCCCAAAGCAGGAACACCGATCGGTTCTGCCGGCGACCAATAGAACCTCTGCCGTGGCCCCGGCAGCAACTCCCGCAGGAAAATCCGCTAATGGCGGCATTCGCCATACGGTGGTTCGTGGCGAAACGCTGTCGGCCATCGCCACGCGTTACGGCGTGAGCATGTCGGCGATCCGGGAGCGCAACAGGCTGAATAAAGATATCGTGTGGGTCGGGCAGCGTTTAACCATTCCGGCTTCCGGGGGAAAACAAACGGCGTCAGCGTCCGTCGCCAAAAAAACCGCTCCCGCCGTTAAACACAAAGTGATTCGCGGCGATACTCTGAGTGCGATCGCCGACCGTTATGGGGTCAGCATGAAAGAGATTCAGCGGGCAAACGATATGGGTTCAGGCGCCGTACAGCTGGGCCAGACGCTGGTGATTCCTTCCGTCTGAAACGTTTTTGTTCTGAAGGTTCATTCTGTTAGATAAAAGGGGATGCGATGTCGATTCAGGTGCTACCACCGCAATTGGCTAATCAGATTGCCGCCGGAGAAGTGGTGGAACGGCCTGCTTCGGTAGTGAAAGAGCTGGTGGAAAACAGTCTGGATGCCGGCGCGACCCGTATTGATATTGAAATAGAGCGTGGCGGCGCCAAATTGATTCGCATCCGCGACAACGGCGCCGGCATCAGCAAGGATGAACTGACGCTGGCGCTGGCGCGTCATGCGACCAGTAAAATTTCGACGCTCGACGATCTGGAGGCCATTGTCAGTATGGGCTTTCGCGGGGAAGCGCTGGCCAGCATCAGCTCGGTTTCCCGTTTGACGCTGACGTCGCGCACCGCACGGCAGTCCGAGGCGTGGCAAGCCTATGCCGAAGGGCGGGATATGGCGGTGACGGTCAAGCCCGCCGCCCATCCCGTCGGCACGACGCTGGAAGTCCTTGATCTGTTTTACAATACGCCGGCTCGGCGTAAATTCATGCGCACGGAAAAAACCGAGTTCACGCATATTGATGAAGTGGTGCGGCGGATTGCGCTGGCGCGTTTTGACATCGCCATTACGCTACACCACAACGGCAAGCTGATCCGCCAATATCGGCCGGCGACCGAGGCTTCACAGCATGAGCGTCGGCTGGGAAGCATCTGCGGCAGCGCGTTTTTACAACATGCGCTGGCGGTGTCGTGGCGGCATGACGATCTGACGATTCACGGTTGGGTGGCCGATCCTTCCGGGGCCAAGCAACTGCCCGAGATGCAATATTGTTACGTTAACCAACGTATGATGCGCGATCGATTGATCAACCATGCGATCCGTCAGGCTTATCAGGATCAGCTTAAGGACGATCAGCAGCCGGCTTACGTCCTCTATCTGGAGGTCGATCCGCATCAGGTTGATGTGAATGTACATCCTGCCAAGCATGAAGTTCGTTTTCATCAGGCGCGTCTGGTGCATGATTTTATTTATCAGGCGGTCATGACGGTATTACAGCAGGCATCCGCGCCTGGGCTGGCGATGTCGGAGCCGGGAACCGAACGGCCGATAGCCTGGCAGCAGGAAAACCGCACTGCGGCGGGTGAGAACCATTTTGCCCAGCCGGCCATGCCGTCAACGGCGAAAGGCGGCCAGCGCTCAGGTTCTGTTCGTGAGGCGCCGCATCCGGGCTACCCCGGCGCCGCCAGCTATCAGAAAAAACAAGGGGAGCTGTATCGGAAGCTGTTGCAACCGAATGAGGCCATTGAACACGTCTCGCGTCCGTCGGAGTCGATCGTGATTCCTTCTCCGTCAGCGCCGGGCGCGACGCAGCATGGCGCATCGCGCGATATTGGCTCGCCCGCCGCGAAATCCTCCGCCATGCCGGAGTCGCCGCTGGAGAGCAACGTAAGCGGATTCGGCCGCGTATTAACCGTTTATCCGCCTTGCTATGCGCTGTTGGAATACCGTAAAGGGCTGGCGCTGCTTTCATTACCCGTCGCGGAGCGTTATCTGAAGCTGGTGCAGCTGACGCCTTCTGATGATGGGCTGCGCCCGCAGCCATTATTGATTCCCCAGCGTCTGACGTTGAATAAATCAGAACTCTCCGTATTGGCTGGATTTCAGCCGTTACTGGCGCGTTTTGGCATCGATATTCATGTCGAGTCACAGCGTGCAACGTTACGAGCCGTACCTTTACCATTGCGACAACAAAATTTACAAAACTTGATCTCTGAACTGTTAGGCTATCTGGCCGATCATAAAACGATAGAGTCCGACGTTCTGGCCTCGTGGATGGCGACCCGGCTAAGCAGTGAACAAGAAAGCTGGAGTCATTCGCAAGCCATACAATTATTAACGGATGTGGAGCGGCTTTGCCCACAGCTGGTAAAGGCTCCTCCGATTGAACTTTTATATCCAATGGATATCAATAAAGCCATCAAGGCTCTGAAGCATGAGTGATTTTGCAAAGACGTCGCATCCGCCCGCGATTTTTATTATGGGGCCGACGGCGTCAGGGAAAACAGCGCTGGCGATGGCGTTGCGTCAATATTTGCCGGTGGAGTTGATTAGCGTCGACTCCGCCCTTATCTATAAGGGCATGGATATCGGCACCGCCAAGCCGAGCGCGGATGAATTGGCGCGGGCGCCGCATCGTCTGATCGATATTCTCGACCCGGCGGACGCCTATTCCGCGGCGGATTTTCGCCGCGACGCCCTGCAGGAAATGGCGCAAATCAGCGCCGCCGGGCGGATCCCCCTGCTGGTGGGGGGAACGATGCTTTATTTCAAGGCCCTGCTTGAGGGGCTATCGCCTTTGCCTTCGGCTGATGCCGAGGTTCGGCAGCGTATAGACGCGCAGGCGAAAGCGATCGGCTGGCAGGCCATGCATCGACAGTTGCGTGAGATAGATCCGGTGGCGGCGACTCGGATTCATCCAAATGATCCCCAGAGACTCTCGCGGGCACTGGAAGTTTTTTTCGTTTCAGGTAACACTTTAACTGAACTGACAAAAACGACTGGAGAGGCGTTGCCTTATAACGTTCATCAGTTTGCTATTGCTCCGGCAACACGCGAATTGCTGCATCAGCGTATTGAGCTGCGTTTCCATCAGATGTTAGCGGCAGGTTTTGAGGCGGAAGCGCGGGTTCTTTTTGCCCGACATGACTTGCATAGGGACTTGCCTTCCATTCGTTGTGTCGGTTATCGCCAGATGTGGTCATATTTATCGGGCGAAATTGATTACGATGAGATGGTTTTTCGGGGAATTTGTGCGACACGTCAGTTGGCCAAACGGCAAATGACCTGGTTACGAGGTTGGGACGAAACCTGTTGGCTGGACAGTGAAAAGCCGCAGGAAGCGTTAGACAAGGTAATTCAGGTTGTTAGTGCATAGGTTGAGTGATTGTGTACAATTGATGAGTCTCAGCGCATAAATTTTTTACATCGTTATTTTAGGGCCCTAGGGGTTCTTTGTTACAAACAACAAACAAATAAGGAAAATATAGAATGGCTAAGGGGCAATCTTTGCAAGATCCGTTCCTGAACGCATTGCGTCGCGAACGTGTTCCGGTTTCGATTTATTTGGTGAATGGTATTAAGCTGCAAGGTCAGATCGAATCCTTCGATCAGTTTGTCATTCTGTTAAAAAATACGGTTAGCCAAATGGTGTACAAACACGCCATTTCCACAGTCGTTCCATCTCGTCCGGTGTCTCATCACAGTAATAATCCAGGCACTGGCAGCGCCAGCAGCTATCATGGTAGTAATCCGGCTGGTCAGCAACAGCCGCAGGAAAGTGATGACGCTGAATAAGGCGTATTGTCAATTCACCAAGGCGGGGGGGAAGAAAGAATTATACCTATCCTTCGCCCTGGTGTTTTTTGATCGTTTGAGAGGTTACTCGCTTGTTTGACCGTTATGAAGCCGGTGAACGGGCCATACTTGTTCATATTTACTTCTCGCAAGATAAAGATACAGAAGATCTGCTGGAGTTTGAGTCTCTGGTCTCTTCTGCCGGAATTGAATCGTTGCAGGTAATTACCGGCAGCCGTAAGGCACCTCACCCCAAGTATTTTGTTGGCGAAGGCAAAGCCGAAGAAATTGCCCAGGCGGTAAAAGATACCGATGCTTTTGTGGTCTTGTTTGATCACGCGCTGACGCCCGCCCAGGAACGGAACCTGGAGCGTATATGCGAGTGCCGTGTGATCGATCGTACCGGATTGATTCTGGATATTTTTGCTCAGCGCGCCCGTACCCATGAAGGTAAATTACAGGTAGAGCTGGCGCAGTTGCGTCACCTTGCCACCCGGTTAGTTCGTGGCTGGACCCACCTTGAGCGGCAAAAAGGGGGCATCGGTTTGCGCGGCCCAGGGGAAACCCAGCTTGAAACTGACCGCCGTTTGCTGCGTAATCGCATCAGCCAGATTTTATCCCGTCTTGCGCGGGTGGAAAAACAGCGGGAACAAGGGCGCCGGTCGCGCGTCCGGGCGGATGTGCCGACGGTATCCCTGGTGGGTTACACCAACGCCGGGAAATCCACGCTGTTTAATAAGATCACGTCGGCAGACGTATATGCTGCCGATCAACTATTTGCCACGCTGGATCCGACATTGCGCCGAATAGAGGTTGATGATGTCGGTGATACGGTGTTGGCGGATACCGTAGGTTTTATCCGGCAGTTACCGCATGATTTGGTGGCTGCGTTTAAAGCTACATTACAGGAAACGCGTCAGGCTTCGCTGTTATTGCATATTGTGGATGCCGCCGATCCTCGTCTTGATGAGAATATTGAAGCGGTAGACGACGTATTGGCGGAAATTGAGGCCGATGAAGTTCCCGTGCTGTTAGTAATGAACAAAATCGATATGCTGGAAGGGTTCGTACCGCGTATCGATCGCAACGAAGAAAATTTACCGGTGAGAGTTTGGGTTTCCGCTCAAACCGGCGAAGGCATTCCGTTGCTATTTCAAGCGCTGACCGAGCGGTTGTCTGGGGAAATCGCCCAATATTCATTGAGCCTTCCCCCCGAAGCCGGACGTTTGCGCAGCCGTTTTTACCAGCTTCAGGCAATTGAAAAAGAATGGATTGAAGATGACGGACATATCGGTCTGGTGGTTCGTCTGCCGGTGATCGACTGGCGTCGTCTGTGTAAACAAGAGCAGGAACTGACGGACTATGTTGTCTGACTGGCAAAAAGCGTCTCAACGGCGAAATAGTCTGATGGACTCTGGGATATTGAACCTGAAGAACACCTATCATAAAGAATGGAGCTAAAACATGGCGTGGAATCAGCCCGGTAATAACGGACAGGACCGCGACCCGTGGGGGAGCAGCAATAACAATAGCGGCAACTCTGGCGGAAACAATAATAAAGGTGGCCGAGATCAGGGGCCGCCCGATTTGGACGATATCTTCCGGAAACTGAGCAAAAAACTCAGCGATCTGGGTGGAGGAAAAGGCTCCGGTTCCAGTGGCGGCGGTGCTTCCGGCGGCTCTGGCCTTGGCGGTCGGCTTGTCGGCATCGTCGCGGTTGCGGCGGTGGTCATTTGGGCTGCCAGCGGTTTCTATACCATCAAGGAAGCGGAACGTGGCGTTGTGACGCGTTTTGGTAAGTTTAGTCATCAGGTAGAGCCCGGCCTGAACTGGAAGCCGACGTTTATTGACTCTGTCAGAGCCGTAAACGTGGAATCCGTGCGCGAACTGGCGACATCCGGCGTCATGCTGACATCGGATGAAAATGTGGTTCGCGTTGAAATGAACGTCCAGTATCGCGTTACGGAGCCGGCGCGTTATCTGTTCAGCGTGACCAATGCGGATGACAGCCTGCGCCAGGCGACCGACAGCGCGCTGCGCGGCGTGATTGGTAAATATACGATGGACAAGATCCTGACTGAAGGTCGAACTATCGTACGTACCGACACTCAGCGCGTGCTGGAAGAAACGGTGCGTCCATACAACATGGGGATAACCCTACTGGACGTAAACTTCCAGACGGCGCGTCCGCCGGAAGAGGTGAAGGCGGCGTTTGATGACGCGATTGCCGCGCGTGAAAACGAGCAGCAGTACATCCGAGAAGCCGAAGCCTATGCGAACGAAGTTCAGCCGCGCGCCAATGGTCAGGCTCAGCGTATTCTGGAAGAGTCTCGCGCTTATAAAACGCGTACCGTACTCGAAGCTCAGGGTGAAGTCGCGCGCTTCGCCAAGGTGCTGCCGGAATATAAGGCTGCGCCTGAGATTACTCGTGAACGTCTGTATATCGAGACGATGGAGCGCGTATTAAGCCATACCCGTAAAGTACTGGTTAACGATAAAGGCGGCAACCTGATGGTCTTGCCGTTGGATCAGATGCTGCGCGGAGCCGGGACTGAAAGTACGCAGGGCAACAATGCGACCAACACGACGAGTTTGCCGGGCGCGCCGACGACGAGCACCGGTCAGACGCAAAGCGGCAATAATGGAAATATCATGGATCAGCGCAGAGCAAATGCGCAGCGTAATGATATCACTCGAGTAGGGAGAGAATAATCGATGCGTAAGCCCTTACTAATTATCCTGATCCTGGTACTGATGGTGGTCTACGCGTCACTATTCGTGGTGCAGGAAGGCCAGCGCGGCATCGTGATGCGCTTCGACAAAGTATTGCGCGATGATGAAAACAAACCGCTGATTTATGCGCCGGGATTGCAGTTTAAAATGCCGTTCATTACTTCGGTGAAGATGTTGGATGCGCGTATTCAAACGATGGAGAATCAGGCCGATCGCTTTATTACCAAAGAGCAAAAAGACCTGATCATTGACTCGTATCTCAAATGGCGAATCAGTGATTTCAGCCGCTACTATCTGGCGACAGGCGGTGGCGATGTCTCTCAGGCCGAAGTTCTGCTTAAACGTAAATTCAGCGACCGTCTGCGTTCGGAAATTGGTCGTCTGGATTTAAAAGGCATCGTTACCGATTCGCGCGGTCAACTGATGACCGACGTGCGTGACGCGTTGAACAACGGGACGGGCGAAGCAACCGAAGCGGATAACGCGATAGCTTCGGCCGCAGCGCGTGTTGAGCAGGAAACGACCGGCGCCCAGCCGCATATCAACCCGAACAGCATGGCGGCGCTGGGTATCGAAGTCATTGATGTGCGGATTAAGCAGATCAACCTGCCGACCGAAGTGTCTGACGCCATCTACCAACGTATGCGTGCGGAACGTGAGGCGGTCGCTCGTCGTCACCGTTCTCAAGGTCAGGAAGAAGCCGAGAAGTTAAAGGCGACGGCCGATTATGAAGTCACCCGCACGTTGGCGGAAGCCGAACGTCAGGGACGGATTACCCGTGGTGAAGGTGATGCGGAATCGGCAAAACTGTTTGCCAGCGCATTCAGTGAAGATCCTGATTTCTACTCTTTCATCCGCAGTCTTCGTGCGTATGAAAATAGCTTCAGCTCTAATCAGGACGTAATGGTACTGAGCCCGGACAGCGATTTCTTCCGCTATATGAAATCACCGGCTACTACGCTCCGTCGTTAAGCCTCTTTTCGCGTAACATCAACTAAAGCCCGTGTATACGGGCTTTTTTACGACGGGATATCCATGTCCGTCACCCTTCGCGCCGTCGCAAATGACGTTGAAAATCGCTCCCGGCGTTTTTTTATGACGGGCTATTGGAGTTTCTATGAATACAACCGTATGGATGGCTTTGGGGCTGGTATTGATTATCGAGGGACTGGGTCCGCTGCTGTTTCCCCGGATCTGGCGGCGTATGATTTTAGCCATGGCGCAGCTGCCGGATAATACCCTGCGGCGTTTCGGCGGTGGAATAGTGGTTGCCGGATGTGTTGTCTACTATATGTTGCGTAGTCGCATGGGGGGTTAGCATTGCGCTCAAAAATGTGCGCAAACGTGTGCTAAAAAGTACTGAAAGCGAGCAAATGAGATGTTAGAATCTTTTTTTAAGCAACCTGGTGATTCTTGAGATGGGTAAGAACGTCGTCGTACTGGGCACCCAATGGGGTGACGAAGGTAAAGGCAAGGTCGTTGACCTGCTGACTGAACGGGCTAAATATGTTGTGCGCTACCAAGGTGGCCACAATGCTGGTCATACTCTGGTTATTAACGGTGAAAAAACCGTTCTTCATTTAATTCCCTCGGGTATTTTGCGCGAAAATGTCATCAGCATCATCGGTAACGGTGTGGTGTTGGCGCCTGATGCCTTGATGAAGGAAATGACGGATCTTGAAGCGCGCGGCGTCCCGGTACGCGAACGTCTGCTGCTGTCTGAAGCTTGTCCGCTGATTCTTCCTTACCATGTCGCATTAGACAACGCGCGTGAAAAAGCACGCGGCGCCAAGGCAATTGGCACGACGGGGCGCGGCATTGGTCCGGCCTACGAAGATAAAGTCGCGCGTCGCGGCCTGCGTGTTGGCGATCTGTTCGATAAACAAGCCTTTGCTGTTAAGTTGAAAGAGATCGTTGAATACCACAACTTCCAATTGGTTAACTATTACAAAGTCGAAGCGGTTGACTACCAGAAGGTGCTGGATGACGTATTGGCGGTGGCCGACATCCTGACCAGCATGGTGGTTGACGTATCCGATCTGCTGTACAAAGCCCATCAACGCGGCGAGTTTGTCATGTTTGAAGGCGCTCAGGGCACGCTGTTGGATATTGACCACGGCACCTATCCTTATGTGACCTCTTCAAACACCACCGCCGGTGGCGTGGCGACCGGCTCTGGTTTAGGTCCTCGCTATGTTGATTACGTTCTGGGTATTGTAAAAGCCTACTCCACGCGCGTTGGCGCCGGTCCGTTCCCGACGGAGCTGTTTGATGATGTCGGCGATTACCTTACCGAGAAAGGCAATGAGTTTGGCGCCACAACCGGTCGTCGTCGTCGTACCGGCTGGCTTGATGCCGTTGCGGTTCGCCGCGCGGTTCAGATCAACTCTTTGTCTGGTTTCTGTATGACTAAACTGGACGTGCTGGATGGCCTGAAAGAAGTCAAACTCTGCGTCGGCTACCGCATGCCCGACGGCAGCGAAATGGATACCACTCCGCTGGCCGCCGATGGCTGGGAAGGCATTGAACCGATTTACGAAACCCTGCCAGGTTGGTCTGAAAGCACCTTTGGCGTTAAAGATCACAGTAAATTGCCGCAGGCAGCGCTGAACTATATTAAGCGTGTTGAAGAAGTGACCGGCGTTCCGGTGGATATTATCTCGACGGGACCGGATCGCGACGAAACCATGATCCTGCGCGATCCCTTTGATGCCTGAACGGCCCTGGACATCGTCCATCAATCAATGAACGATGTTCACTGGCTGAAAGGCCATGCATAAAAAAGGACGGGTTCCCCGTCCTTTTTGCTATCCGCTATCCGTATGCAAACGGTGGTGTAAAAGACGGGACTGCCCGTCTTTTTGATCACGGCTACTTGCTGTCGGCCTCACCGGCCAGCGCTTTTTTATTCAGTGCGTCCAGCAGTTTATTATGAATGTTACTGAACCCGCCGTTACTCATCACCAGAATATGATCGCCCGGTTGAGCGGCTTTTGCGATCATATCAACCAGCGTGTCGATATCGGCGCTCCAGTGCGCGGGCTGCACGCAGGATTCAGCCACCTCGGAAACCTGCCAGGGAATATGTTGCGGCTGGAATAAAAATACCTCGTCAGCGCGACCGAGCGACGGCGCGAGTTCATTTTTACATACGCCCATCTTCATGGTGTTGGAGCGAGGTTCAAGCACCGCCAGAATGCGCGCTGTTCCCCCCACCTTGCCACGCAGCGCAGCCAATGTCGCCAGTATCGCCGTAGGGTGGTGGGCGAAATCATCATAGACGCTCACCCCGTGCGCAGTGCCGCGTAATTCAAGACGGCGGCGGGCATTAACGAAACCGCCCAATGCGCGGCAGGCATCGGCAGGCAATACGCCGACGTGATGCGCGGCGGCAATCGCCATCAGACCGTTATGCATATTGTGTTCGCCCACCAGGCTCCAGCGAACTTCCCCGACCATTTCATTGTTCAGGTACACCTGGTATGCGCTGGCGTCTGTCGATATTTTCTTCGCGTTCCAGACCCCATCTTCGCCAACCAGCTCTTGCTCGCTCCAGCATCCCATCGCCATCGTCTGTTTGAGATGAATATCATTGGTGGGCAGGATGATTTTCCCGCTGCCGGGAACCAATCGAACCAGATGGTGGAACTGTTTTTGGATAGCTTTCAGGTCATCAAAAATATCGGCATGGTCGAATTCAAGATTATTGAGAAGAAGCGTGCGCGGGCAATAGTGGACGAACTTCGAACGTTTATCAAAAAAGGCGCAGTCATATTCGTCCGCTTCGATCACCATAAACGGACTATCGCCTAAACGCGCTGAAACGGTGAAGTTTCCCGGAACGCCGCCAATCACGAAGCCGGGGTTGTAGCCGCAATCTTCCAGGATCCAGGCAACCATGCCTGACGTCGTGGTTTTGCCGTGAGTGCCGGCAACAGCAATGACCCAACGATCGCGCAAGACATAATCATGCAGCCATTGCGGACCAGAGACATAAGGAAGACCTTGTTCCAGCATGGCTTCAACGCAAGGATTTCCTCGCGTCATCGCGTTGCCGACGATAACCAGATCGGGAGCAGGCTCTAACTGAGCAGGATCGTACCCCTGAATCAGCGTAATTCCCTGTTCTTCCAGTAAGGTACTCATGGGGGGATAAACGTTTGCATCTGAGCCGGTGACCTGATGCCCTAATGAACGAGCCAGTAACGCCAGCCCCCCCATAAAGGTACCGCAGATACCTAAAATGTGAATACGCATACAGTTTCCATCTATACAGTGTGTCTGCGCACATTCTAACCCTATGAAACCATCATAAGAAATGGATTTGACTAGGTACTCACTTTCTCTTTGGGCTACACTGCATTCGCAAACGCTGGCGGTGAATAAATGAAACCGCTTTTCATCCGTAGACTCTGGAATAGTGTTATGAAAACCTTAGGCGAATTTATCGTCGAAAAACAGCACGATTTCTCTCATGCCACCGGTGAGCTTACCGCGCTGCTATCTGCGATTAAACTGGGCGCTAAAATTATCCATCGCGATATTAACAAGGCGGGCCTGGTTGATATTTTAGGTACCAGCGGTATTTCCAATATTCAGGGCGAAGTACAGATGAAGCTTGATCTGTATGCCAATGAAAAGTTGAAAGCCGCATTAAAAGCGCGTGGTGAGGTTGCTGGGATTGCCTCTGAAGAAGAGGATGAAATAGTTATCTTTGACGGCGAACGGGCCGAAAATGCGAAATATGTCGTTTTGATGGATCCGCTCGATGGTTCTTCCAACATTGATGTAAACGTATCCGTCGGCACGATCTTCTCTATTTACCGCCGCGTCACGCCGCTGGGGATCCCGGTAACGGAAGAGGATTTCCTGCAACCGGGCAACAAACAGGTTGCCGCCGGCTATATTGTTTATGGATCGTCCACCATGCTGGTGTATACCACGGGGCACGGCGTCCATGCTTTCACCTACGATCCTTCCCTCGGCGTATTTTGCCTGTCCCATGAAAAGGTCCGTTTCCCGGAAAAAGGCAACATGTATTCCATCAACGAAGGAAACTACATCAAGTTTCCTCTGGGGGTGAAGAAATACATTAAATACTGCCAGGAACAGGATGAAGCGACGCAGCGTCCTTATACCTCGCGTTATATTGGTTCGCTGGTGGCCGACTTTCACCGTAACCTGTTGAAAGGCGGCATCTACCTCTACCCGAGCACCGCCAGCTATCCGAAAGGAAAACTGCGCCTGCTGTACGAATGCAACCCGATGGCGTTTCTGGCGGAGCAGGCGGGCGGAAAGGCCAGCAACGGTAAAAACCGCATTCTGGACATTACGCCGGAAAAACTGCACCAGCGTTCGCCCTTTTTCGTCGGCACGGAATCGATGGTGAACGACGTAGAGCGCTTTATTCGCGAATATCCGGATGAGTAAGCGTTAATTCGGCTCTCTGAATAATATGACGGCGCGTCGCGTAAACCGAGGCGCGCCGATTAAATCCGTTCCCTCACTGGTTTTGCACGTCAAACCAGCTTTCCAAAATAATCACGGCCGATGCCGCGTCGACGCTGCCTTTGTCCAGCGCCCGAAAACCGCCGCGCTCAAAGAGGTCGGCCCGAGCTTCCACGGTACTGAGACGTTCGTCATGCAGTGCGATCTGCACGCCAAAACGGCCATGCAGACGATTGGCGAATTTGCGCGCTCTGGCGGTAAGCGGCTGCTCCGTTCCATCCATATTCAATGGCAGTCCCACCACCACCAGCGCCGGTTGCCACTCCGAGAGTAGCTTTTCCACTTTTTGCCAGTCCGGTATGCCATCTTGCGCTTTAAACGCTGTCAGCGGACGAGCCGTACGGGTTATTTCCTGGCCGATGGCGACGCCGATGCTTTTGGTGCCGAAATCAAAGGCCAGGATGGTGCGGTTTGTCATCAGGCGTGGCCCGCTTCAGCGGCGATATTATGGATATCCACCCCCAGTTTTTTGGCCGCCGCCCGCCAGCGTTCGGAAATCGGCGTGTGAAACAGAATCTCTTTATCTGCCGGCGAAGTCAGCCAGGTATTGTCCAGCAGTTCGCTTTCAAGCTGCCCTTCCTCCCAGGCGGAATAGCCGAGCGCCACCAGCATGTTTTCCGGTTGATCCGCCGTTCCCAATGTTTCCAGCACGTCTTTTGAGGTGGTGATCATGGTGTCTTCGGAAATGCTGATGCTGGAGCCAAAGCCGGAGCAAGGGGTATGCAGGATAAACCCCCGGTCGTCGGCCAGTGGTCCGCCGGAAAAAACCGGCTTGTCCAAGTCGATTGCAGGTTCTCGCGGCGCTGGGTCGATCTTTAGCTTTTTCAGCACATTTTCCACGGTAAACTGTTCCATGGGTTTGTTGATGATCAACCCCATGGCGCCTTCTTCATTATGTTCACAGATATAGACCACGGAACGCTTAAATACCGGATCCTGGAGTGCTGGCATAGCAATGAGAAAGTGATGCTGTAAATTCATTATGTATTCTATCGATCTTTGTCGGCGTTTGATGATCGGCTCGTCAACGCAAGACGAGCCGGGCGTTAATCGGTTCCGGCAGAAGATATTGCCAGGAACGCATTAGCTGTTGCGCGCAGCCAGACGTCTTTTTATCGCATCCATCAACATCCCGGTGATGGAGATATCCGGATACGCAGCCTCAATCTCGCGTACGCAGGTTGGACTGGTGACGTTAATTTCAGTCAGGCGATCGCCGATGATATCCAGACCAACAAAGATCAGACCTTTTTGCTTCAGCGTGGGGGCGATTTCATTGGCGATCTGCCAGTCGCTATCGCTGAGCGGTCGAGCTTCTCCTCGTCCCCCGGCCGCCAGGTTTCCGCGCGTTTCCCCGCTTTTGGGAATACGAGCCAGACAGTAAGGAACGGGTTCCCCGTCAATCACCAGTACGCGTTTATCGCCTTCTTTAATCGCCGGCAGATAGTTTTGCGCCATGCAGTAGCGGCTCGCATGTTCGGTCAGCGTTTCGATGATGACGGAGACGTTGGCATCATCCTGTTTCAAACGAAAAATAGAGGCGCCGCCCATGCCGTCCAGGGGTTTGAGAATGACGTCGCCATGCTGCTGGTGAAACTGCCGCAGCTTATCCGCGCTGCGGGTGACCAGCGTATCCGGCGTCAGGTGAGCGAACCAGGCGGTGAACAGCTTTTCGTTGCAGTCGCGCAGACTCTGCGGCTTATTGACGATCAGCGTGCCTTGCTCTTCCGCGCGTTCCAGAATATAGGTGGCATAGATGAATTCCGTATCGAACGGCGGATCCTTACGCATCAAAATAACATCCAGCTCTTCCAGCGCGATATCCTGCTCGCCGGAAAAATCATACCAACCATCATAGTCATACTGTACGTGCAGACGACGGGTGGTGGCACGGGCCATGCCCGCCTGAAGATAAAGATCGTTCATCTCCATGTAATGCAATTCCCAACCACGGCGCTGTGCTTCCAGCAGCATGGCGAAGCTGGTGTCTTTCTTGATATTGATGGCGTCAATCGGATCCATCACGATACCGAGTTTGATCATTCTGTTCTCCTTTATCCCAGATCGCCGAAACGTACCTGCAAGGCGGTAATTGCGGTGAGCGCTGTGGTTTCTGTACGCAATACGCGCGGCCCCAGCAGGATATCGATAAATCCGTACTCTGAGGTCATCGAAATTTCACTGGAGGAAAGACCTCCCTCCGGGCCAATCAACAATCGGACCTGTTTTACCGGCAGCGGCAAGGTATTGATGCTCTGCGCGGCTCGCGGATGCAGGTTGAGTTTTAACGCTGAATCCTGTTCGGCACACCAGCTTTCCAATGTTATGGCCGGACGCACCTCCGGCAGACGGTTTCGACCGCACTGCTCGCAGGCGGCTATTGCGATTTTCCGCCATTGGCCGATCTTTTTCTCCAGACGGTCCGCGTCTAACTTTACACCACAACGTTCAGAAAACAGGGGAGTGATGATATTTACGCCCAGCTCAATGGACTTCTGAATGGTGAATTCCATTTTTTCGCCGCGAGACATGACTTGCCCAAGGTGCAGGTGTAACGGCGACTCTCTGTCTTCCAACTTACCTGCTGTTACCAGCACCCGCACACTTTTTTTATCCGAGCGGATGATTTCGGCATCAAATATGTGATTACCGCCATCGAATAATTGTAGCGGCTGGCCGCTGCTCATCCGTAAAACACGTCCAACATGGTTGGCTGCATCTTCGCTTAATTCGACTTCGCCACCCGTGAGCGGCAGCATTTCGGGATGAAAAATGCGCGGTATTCGCATACTGATGTTCTGACCTTAATCGTGTATTAATCTGCACCGGACCTATTATGTCCAATAAAGGCGAACCACCGCCGGACAGACGGGGGCTTCACGGGCGGCTATGCGCTGATGTTTCAAGCCGCAGGCGCTGCAACTTGAAATCGATCGGGCATAGCGATACCAGCTATAGTAGGTAGACTGACTATTGCTGGCAAGCCTGTTGAATGTACGGGTTATGATTCCCTTGTTTCTCGGCAATGCGTTGGTCGCGGGTGCATTCCCATTGCGTAACCGGAAATTGTTTATCCCAGGCTTCAAACAATTGGGTTTGCTGTTTGGATAAACGCAACTGGTAGCGATCCCGCATGTAAAAATAGGTACGGGCGATGGCGCCCCGTGCGCGCGCTGGCGGTTCCGCCGCTTTGTTTTTGAAATCGATTTTCATCTCACATTGGCCGTACTCTGATTGGCCGCCGTTCCACTGACCATACATAAAATTACCGCGATCGCCATTTATCTCGCCGATTGCGGGCTGCAGGTTGTGTAAATCGGTTTCCATTGCGCGGTATACCGCGTCTTTGCTGCAATTTTTTCTTCCGCCGTTTTGCCAGCACTGGCGCTGATGACCAAACTGCCAGGCGGGAACGACGTGTTCCCATTCGATACGGCTGGCGCGCAGTTCGCTTTTTCTGACCTGATAGCCGCAGGAGGCGAGGTCGGGAATCCCTTTTTTCCCCTGCCATGTGATTTCACAGCCGCAATAGAATGTACCAGGCGCTCCCTGGTTGATCTGTACCGCGGCGGCTTTTGCCTGAGTAAAGTTATTAATGTTTTGACCAAAGGCGGCGGCGGAAGCCAGACCAAGCCCAACCGATGCGATAGCGAGCGCTTTGCGTAGCATATTCCAAAATACTCCAGGGGCAATAAATCAGGCAGACTACCGGATGTTACTTCGGCAGGCAAATGCAAAAAATGGTTTTTTTAACTGATAATTTTCTTTTAAATAGAATTTGTTACGATGAAATGTAATATTTCGCCGCAATGTCGACAGCGATATTCTGTTTCACCGCGAAGCACGCGATTATGACGCCGTACGGTTAACTGATGCTGCCGACAGCCGCACTGATAGGGAAAGACTTTGCCCTGCACGGATTTTACTTCGAAACGGTGCGTTCGCCTGGCCGGCGTTTGCAATACGCTCTCCATCATCCAGCGCCACTCTTTACCATGCGGCGCCACTCTGCCAAAGCGCGCGAAAACCAGCAGATGAGCTAATTCATGCGGGACCACTTCATCAATAAAGGTTTGCTGGTTTTCCTGCAATAAGACCGGGTTCAGCCGGATTTGCCAGTGCTGTAGCCAGGCTGTGCCGGCAGTCGAACCGCGTTGTTGATAGCTGACGGCAGGTTCGGGGTAGTCGCTGTTCAGCGCCTGGTTGGCTTGCCGCAGTTTTTCTCGCAGGCAACGCATTACCGCCTGATGGTGAGCGATGGGCATTCTTGGTGTGTTCATGCGCAGCAGCATAAAACGAGCGACAAGGCAGCGCAATAGCCTAGGGGGAGAGGCAGGGTTATAAAGAGCGTTGCATTCGTCATGCCCGCGCAGGCGGGCATTTTACGTTGTGAATCGCCAGTCGAAACCGATCCCCGCGACCAAGGCGGGGACGACGGAGATGCAGTCGCGCCATCTTGATCCTGATGGCTGCTTCACATTATTACAGGATTACAGGCCGGCCGCGTCACGCAACAATGCGGCTTTATCGGTTTTTTCCCATGGGAAATGTTCGCGGCCGAAGTGACCGTAGGCCGCCGTTTCCTGATAGATCGGATGCAGCAGATCCAGCATCTGGATCAGACCGTAAGGCCGCAGATCGAAGAACTCGCGCGCCAGCAGGATCAGTTTTTCAGTCGGGACTTTTTCCGTGCCGAAAGTTTCGATCATAATGGAGGTTGGCTCTGCCACGCCGATAGCGTAAGAAATCTGGATCTCACAGCGATCCGCCAGCCCGGCGGCAACGATGTTTTTTGCAACATAGCGTGCAGCATAAGCGGCTGAGCGGTCCACTTTTGACGGATCCTTGCCGGAGAATGCCCCACCGCCATGACGTGCGGCGCCGCCGTAGGTATCGACGATAATTTTACGTCCGGTCAGGCCGCAGTCGCCCATTGGGCCGCCGATAACAAAACGTCCGGTTGGGTTGATGAAAAATTTAGTGCTGGCAGAGAGCCACTCGGCCGGCAGCACCGGCTTGATGATTTCTTCCATCACGGCTTCATGCAGGTCTTTCTGAGCGATATCTTCCGAGTGCTGAGTCGACAGAACCACAGCATCGATACCTGCGATTTTGCCATCGTCATACAGGAAGGTAACCTGACTTTTCGCATCCGGACGCAGCCATGACAGAGTGCCGTTCTTGCGTACTTCGGATTGACGTTGAACCAGTCGGTGAGCGTAAGTGATCGGCGCCGGCATCAGAACGTCTGTTTCGTTGGTTGCATAACCAAACATCAGCCCCTGGTCGCCCGCGCCTTGCTCCAGCGGATCGCTACGGTCTACACCCTGGTTGATATCGGCAGACTGTTTGCCAATGGCGCTCAAGACGGCACAGGAATTGGCATCAAAACCCATTTCGGAATTAACGTAGCCAATGTCGCGCACGGTACGGCGGGTGACTTCTTCGATATCTACCCAGGCGCTGGTCGTGATTTCACCACCGACTAACACCATACCGGTTTTTACGTATGTCTCACAGGCGACGCGCGCCTTAGGATCCTGTTCCAGGATAGCGTCAAGGACGGCATCAGAGATCTGATCCGCAATTTTATCCGGGTGTCCCTCAGAGACAGACTCGGACGTAAAAAGGTGTTTAGCCATGAGTTTCTTTACCTTCAAATCAAAGCCGTTAAGCAGTTTACCCGTTAATCGGTATAGATGGATTAACATCTGGACGTCTATTCTAGGTCACGTTTTGTTCCCATTACCAGCAGTTTTTGGTTTTAACCGTCCATCGCTTTTTGTTATCGGCCGTTTTGTCCGGGAAGTAACAGACGACGACAATATTTTCATTTTGCTTTTACTGCATCATGTCGGTATAAACGGCAGGCGGTTTGCTGGCCGCGATGTGCTATATTGACTGCTTCGTTGATGGCTTAACCGTATGCCCCGCGGCGTGCGTGGAGGTGATAGGATTAATGATCCGTTGTTTACTTAGTGTGCTGCGTTCGCAACGCTATTCTTTAGACGCTGTCGCGTCATGCGCTCCCCCCTTCTCTATGTTTGATCGAAGTTGCCTGTGTTTAAATTTTACGCAGGACTCCAGAGCCGGTTAATCCTCTGCTATTCCCTGGCTGGGTCAGAAGCGAGTTATGCCTTCTGGCAATGATTTCCTGTTACTTCCATAATGAGTTTTTACTGACTCGTACCACGGAGTCTGACAACGTGTTTTACACTAATAAAAGTAACAAACCGGCGGCATACTGTATTCAGCCCGGTTTTTTACCGCCGACACAGAGTGTTGCAAACCTGCTTGTGCAGGTTGTTTATTTAGGCGCTGATGCGATCAGCGATACCAAAAAAGAAGAGGTTCGTTATGTCTGACGACATGATTCATCAAGGCTCGTCAGCGACGGGTAAACATGAAAACTTGCGTTCTATGCAGGAGGTTGCCATGAATGACCTGAATGCCAGCGAAATGCTTCGTACCTACAATATTGCCTGGTGGGGCAACAATTATTACGATGTCAATGAGCTCGGGCATATCAGCGTTTGTCCGGATCCCGACGTGCCGGAAGCGCGCGTCGATCTGGCCAAACTGGTCAAAGAGCTGCAGGCGGAACGTCATCAACGATTGCCGGCGCTGTTCTGTTTTCCACAAATTCTTCAGCACCGCCTGCGCTCCATCAATGCGGCGTTTAAACGGGCGCGCGAATCTTTTGGCTATGAGGGCGATTACTTTCTGGTTTACCCGATCAAAGTGAACCAACATCGCCGCGTCATTGAGTCTCTGGTTAACTCCGGGGAGCCCATGGGTCTGGAAGCCGGGTCAAAAGCGGAGTTAATGGCGGTGCTCGGCCATGCCGGCATGACGCGCACGGTGATTGTGTGTAACGGCTATAAAGACCGTGAGTATATTCGCCTGGCGCTGGTCGGGGAAAAACTGGGACACAAGGTTTATCTGGTCATTGAGAAAATGTCCGAGATTAAGCTGGTGCTGGAAGAGGCGGCGCGTCTGAACGTGGTGCCGCGCCTCGGTGTCCGCGCCCGACTGGCTTCTCAGGGCTCGGGCAAGTGGCAGTCCAGCGGCGGTGAAAAATCCAAATTCGGTTTGGCGGCGGCGCAGGTATTGCAACTAGTCGAAATGCTTCGTGACGCCGGTCGGTTGGATAGCCTGCAGCTGCTGCATTTCCATCTCGGTTCCCAACTGGCGAATATCCGCGATATCGCCACCGGGGTCCGTGAGTCCGCCCGTTTCTACGTCGAGCTGCATAAGCTGGGCGTTAATATTCAGTGTTTCGACGTCGGCGGCGGCTTAGGCGTGGATTATGAAGGTACCCGCTCTCAGTCAGATTGTTCGGTAAACTACGGCCTGAATGAATATGCCAACAATGTGATTTGGGGCATAGGCGACGCTTGCAACGAATACGGATTGCCGCATCCTACGGTGATCACCGAATCGGGACGGGCGGTGACGGCGCATCACACCGTGTTGGTTTCCAATATCATCGGTGTGGAACGTAACGAATTCAGCAACCCTTCGGTGCCGGAGGAGGGGGCGCCGCGGGCGTTGGAAAGTTTGTGGTCGACCTGGCAGGAAATCAAGCAACCCGGAACCCGGCGCTCGCTGCGCGAATGGCTGCATGACAGCCAGATGGATTTGCATGATGTGCATACGCAATATACGCACGGCATGCTGGATTTAACCCAGCGGGCGAAAGCGGAGCAGCTTTATCTGAGTATTTGTCAGGTCATTCAGCAGCAGTTGGATCCCAGCAACCGCGCCCATCGGCCGATTATCGACGAGTTGCAGGAGCGTATGGCGGATAAGCTGTACGTCAATTTCTCACTGTTTCAGTCGATGCCGGACGCATGGGGAATCGATCAGCTGTTTCCGGTGATGCCGTTGGAAGGGCTGAATAAACAGCCCGATCGCCGTGCCGTGTTGCTGGATATTACCTGTGATTCCGATGGTTCTATCGATCATTATATCGATGGGGATGGTATTGCGACCACGATGCCAATGCCGCCGTATGATCCTGAAAATCCGCCGCTGCTGGGCTTTTTCATGGTGGGCGCATACCAGGAAATTCTGGGGAATATGCATAACCTGTTTGGCGACACGGCGACAGTCGACGTATTCGTTTTCCAGGATGGTTCTATTGAGATTAATGAGTCGGACGAAGGAAATACCGTTGCGGAGATGCTGGAGTATGTTCAGCTCGATCCCAAAGTATTGATGGCCCGCTTCCGCGATCAGGTAAAAGCGACCAATCTGGACGAGGCGCTTCAGTCGCAGTTCCTGCAAGAGTTTGAAAGCGGTCTGTATGGGTATACTTATCTGGAAGATGAATAACGTTTTCTGAATTGAAATATATTGACAGGGGATGTGCTGGCGCACATCCCTTTTTTTTATCAGGCTAATGAATCCATGGCGTCAATATCTTTCGCCGATTCCGCTGAATAAGGCGGCGCGTCAACAAGACCATCTCTAAAAAGAATTTTAGCGATGAGTATTAATGAGTTTTTATCCTGAACGCCATACTTATTCAATAATCTTGACTTACTATTTAAGACGGATTTTTTATTCAGGCCAACGATTTCTGAGATCGACTCTACCGTGTAGCCTGCAATCCAATATTGAAAAACGGCATACTCTGATTTGGATAATCTGACCGGAGTGAATGAATGCCGGTTTTGGACAGGAATGACGTCCAGCAATTGATAAAAAGCGTCTATCGGCGATGATTTGGAAATAAGAATGGTTTTTTCATCGATACAAACCGGAGGATGAAAGGGCGAGTTATTGATGATAACGAATGCGGCGGCCATGTTGTAAAAAAATGATCTTACCGATTCGTAATATTCTTCAAATCCCTCACTACTGCCATCAATGATAAAGATGCAGGTCGTCTTTCCTTGCGAAAGCGTAAACCTGGTAGAGGGCCTTACATAAAACGCAGGAATGCTGGAGAGGACTTCTCGTAAGCCTACGATAGTAAAATGGCATTTGCTGAAAATTCTGACATCCATGATTCTTAACACATAAACGTTTATTTTTTAAAAGGACATAAACCAACATTGGTTGCAGATGCCACCAATGCTACTCAACCGTTAAGAAAGTATTAAATAGACAGTAATTCAACTAGTTAAAAAGTGGATATCTTGAAAAAAACAAAATGGGAAAATATTTAATCTATATCGTTATATTTATAATATGGGTAAATTCAGCGCTGTTAGGCGCGCTAGTATGCTTGATTTGTAAATCCATTGCTATCTCTAAAATAGATGATTTTCACCCAGTTCCCACCAAAAGATAATAAATAACCATCATGTAAAACTATTGTTTTTTACTTTTTAATTGGTTAATGCTATTAAAATTAAGCGGCATGTCGCCGGGATTAGCCTACTGATCAGTGGCGCTGGGATCATTGAAGCTGTAGGTATATCGACTCAGCTAACGAATTGGAAAGATGGGGTATTGGAAAGCAAATAGGCAGCGTGAAGGTTGTTTATAACGGCACCTGAGGGTATCAGGTGCCGGATGGATGAATCGTTGAAGCTCAAGTGCCTAAACGATTACTTGCCTGCGGCAATACGCTCGCGGATATGCTTGGCCCGCGCGTCTGATGATGGATGCGAGTCAAACATGCTGCTTTCATGTCCGGCATCCAGCTTGGCCAGCTTATCAAAACTGGTCGCCAGACCCTGGGTTTTGATGCCGCGTTTTTTCAGCAGATCAAACGAGTAATCATCAGCCTGTGATTCTTGTGACTGAGAGAACTGCGCATTAACCAGTTTTTCTCCCAGGTCGGCAAGTTGGGTCTGTGATAATGAGGCCGCCACGCCGCCCGCGGAAGCAGCTGCGGAACGTGCCGCGGTAGTGGCATAGGCAACCTGCATCGCTTTGCGGGTGTGGCCTAATGCAACGTGACCCATTTCATGACCCAGAACGCCCTCGATCTCATTGTCTGTCATCATGTCCATCAAACCGCTATAAACGCGGATGCAGCCATTTGCCATCGCCCACGCGTTGACGTCTTTGGTCACATAAACTTTATAGTTGGCCGGCGTGCCGTTGATATCGTGACCCAGCGCGTTTGAAATTTTATTCAGGCGTTTTGTATAGGCGCTATTGGCCGGGGCGATTTTGGACTCTTTATCCATCTGTTCACAGGACTGGTTACTCAGCGTTTTTACCTGTTCGTCACTGAGCGTCGCAGCCTGGAAAGCCTGAGAGCCGGATTGCATTAATGCGCTGGTGTTGAGGTTCTGGCAACCGCTGAGTAAAGCAGCAGCGCTGAGTGCCAGCAGAGGTAAAGAAATTCGAGGTGTCATGACATCATCTCCCTACGATAGTGATGTATAAAAATAAAAGCGCAGGAAATATAACTGAAAATACTATCGGGAAGTAGATCAAAATTCTTATTTATATCCGAGAGTTATTTCTCCGGGAGACATCAGGCCTCGGCATTGCGGCGCTATTGTCGGCGATGTGGAAAAATAGTGGCGAACAAGTCGGCAGTTTATTCCCCGTTTTTGCTCACGGTTCCATGTGCATTCGCCTTGATTTTCATGTACATTTATAGGCATCTTTTCTGTGCCTTTCTTGGCTAACTTATTGATCAATATACCGTATGTCTGATAAGACATCTGTTCAATCCGATCTGGAGTAAAGCATGTCCTCTCGTAAAGAACTTGCCAACGCTATCCGTGCGCTGAGTATGGATGCGGTGCAAAAAGCTAAATCCGGTCATCCGGGTGCCCCGATGGGGATGGCGGATATCGCCGAAGTCCTGTGGCGTGATTACCTGAACCACAATCCCGCCAATCCGCACTGGGCAAACCGTGACCGCTTTGTGCTGTCCAATGGCCACGCCTCAATGCTGATATATAGCCTGCTTCATCTCTCTGGCTATGATCTGCCCATCGAAGAGCTGAAAAACTTCCGCCAACTGCACTCTAAAACCCCCGGCCATCCCGAATACGGCTATACGCCGGGCGTGGAAACCACGACTGGTCCGCTGGGGCAGGGGATTGCCAACGCGGTAGGTATGGCGATTGCGGAGCGCACGCTGGCAGCGCAGTTTAACCGGCCGGGCCATGAGATCGTTGACCATAACACCTACGCCTTCCTGGGCGACGGCTGCATGATGGAAGGTATTTCTCATGAGGTCTGTTCGCTGGCAGGAACAATGAAGCTGGGCAAGCTAACGGCTTTTTATGACGACAACGGTATTTCCATTGATGGTCATGTGGAAGGCTGGTTTACCGATGATACGGCGGCGCGTTTTGAAGCTTACGGCTGGCACGTCATTCGCGGCATCGATGGTCATGATGCGGATGCGATCAAGCGCGCGATCAACGAAGCCAAACTGGTTGCCGATAAACCCTCATTGCTGATGTGTAAAACGGTGATTGGCTTTGGTTCACCGAACAAGGCCGGTACGCACGACGCCCACGGCGCGCCGCTGGGCGATGGCGAAATCGCAGCATCTCGTGAACAGCTGGGTTGGAAATATCCGCCGTTCGAGATCCCTGAAGAAATTTATGCCGAATGGGACGCCAAGGCGGCCGGTAAACGTAAAGAAACCGCCTGGGATGAAGCCTTCGCCGCCTACGCCAGCGCTTATCCTGATTTGGCGAGCGAGTTTAAACGGCGCGCCAATGGCGATCTGCCGGAAAACTGGCAGGCCGATGCGCAGAAGTTTATTGAACAACTGCAGGCTAACCCGGCGAAAATCGCCAGCCGCAAAGCCTCGCAAAATGCGCTTGAAGCCTACGGCAAGCTGTTGCCGGAATTCCTGGGCGGCTCGGCCGATCTGGCGCCAAGCAACCTGACGATGTGGTCGGGGTCGACGTCGCTGGATAAAGATAGCGCAGGCAATTACATTCACTACGGCGTGCGTGAATTCGGTATGACGGCGATTGCCAACGGCATCTCGCTGCACGGCGGCTTCATCCCCTATACCGCCACATTCCTGATGTTTGTGGAATATGCCCGTAATGCGGTGCGCATGGCGGCGCTGATGAAAATTCGCAGCATCTATGTCTATACCCATGACTCCATCGGTCTGGGCGAAGACGGCCCGACCCATCAGCCGGTTGAACAGCTCGCCAGTCTGCGGGTTACGCCGAATATGAGCGTCTGGCGCCCGGCGGATCAGGTTGAAACCGCCGTGGCATGGAAATATGCCATTGAGCGTCAGGACGGTCCGACGGCATTGATTCTGTCGCGTCAGAATCTGGCTCAGCAGGAGCGCAGCACGCAGCAATTGGCTGACGTAGTGAAAGGCGCATATGTGCTGAAAGACAGCGGTGGTCAACCGGATGTGATCCTGATCGCCACCGGTTCTGAAGTCGAACTGGCCGTGAGCGCCTATGACAAACTGACGGCGGAAGGGCATAAGGCGCGCGTGGTGTCGATGCCGTCTACCGACGCGTTCGACAAACAGGATGCGGCCTATCGTGAAGCGGTATTGCCGCAGGCCGTATCGGCCCGTGTCGCGATCGAAGCGGGTATCGCAGACTACTGGTACAAGTACGTCGGCTTGAACGGCGCGATTGTAGGAATGGAGAGCTTCGGTGAATCCGCTCCGGCAGAGCTGCTGTTTGAAGCGTTCGGCTTCACGGTTGATAACGTGGTGGCGAAAGCCAAAGCCCTGGTGAAGTAAGCGCCCTTTGACGCGTTCAATCGTTAAAAGCCGTCAGCCTTGGCTGGCGGTTTTTTTATGGCGCGCGTTCTCGGCCGTCAAATCCGGGTCGCTGACGTGCCATGTTAAAAAATGCGCCGATATTTTATGACGTGGGTCACTCTTCTTGAGAGTGTCGAGTGAGAATATTTCTTTTGCAGGTTAATTCGTTTATGCTAGCTGAAGCGTTTCAGTTGTGATGTTGGTTCCATTTATTCAACGCTTGAACTTTGCAGAATCATCTTGCGTGCAAAGCTCCTTTGGAACCTTCGGCGCTCGGCGCTTAAGTGACTTCAGGATAATGTTAACTGAACGAACCGCCAAAAAATCGGTCAACTAAGTCTCTGGCGTGTCGAAACCGGCAGAGTAAGATTTGGCACCGGTTGACGGTAGGCATATCCCGCAGGCGACAGCCTCCGGGGTGGCGGAATAATTCAAAAATGCCGACAGTACTGCCGCTTCAGGCAAGAAGCATATATCCTATGAGGTGGCATTATCATCGTTACACAGGGAATTGCATGACAGTTCGTATTGCTATTAACGGTTTTGGCCGAATTGGTCGTAATGTCTTACGCTCGCTGTATGAGTCGGGTCGTCGGGCAGAGATCGCCGTGGTGGCGATCAATGAGCTGGCGAGTGCCGAAGGCATGGCCCACCTGCTCAAATATGACTCCAGCCATGGCCGTTTTCCCTGGGATGTTCGTCAAGAATGCGATCAGCTGTACGTCGGGGATGATTGCATCCGGCTGCTGCATCAGACGGCGATCCCGTCATTGCCCTGGCGTGAACTGGGTGTTGATGTCGTGCTGGACTGTAGCGGCGTATACGGCAGTCGTGAAGATGGCGAGGCTCATCTGGCGGCCGGCGCCAAAAAAGTGCTTTTCTCGCATCCAGGAACGCCCGATCTGGATGCCACCGTGGTCTTTGGCGTCAATCATCAAAATTTAAAAGCTGAACACCGCATCGTGTCGAATGCCTCCTGCACAACCAACTGCATTATTCCTATAATTAAGCTGCTGGACGACGCATTCCATATCGAAAACGGCACGGTAACGACGATTCACTCATCCATGAACGATCAGCCGGTGATCGATGCTTATCATCGTGACCTGCGCCGCACTCGCGCGGCCAGCCAGTCCATCATTCCGGTGGATACTAAACTGGCGGTGGGCATCACTCGGATTTTTCCGCAGTTTGTCGATCGTTTTGAGGCCATATCGGTGCGGGTTCCCACGATTAATGTGACGGCAATCGATTTAAGCGTCAGCGTGAAGAACGCGGTAAATGTGAATGAAATTAACGCGCTTTTTCAAAAATCAGCGCATGGGGCATTTCGTGGTATAGTTGATTACACTGAATTGCCGTTAGTTTCAGCCGATTTTAACCATGATCCGCACAGCGCCATCGTTGATGGCACGCAGACTCGGGTTAGTGGTCAGCACCTGATTAAAACGCTGGTCTGGTGTGATAATGAATGGGGATTTGCCAACCGAATGTTGGATACAACACGGGCGATGGCAGCCTGCGGTTTCTAGTACGACGGTATTGATTAACGGTCGATATCTCGCTCAAGCAACTTTAAAAGAGAATCAACAAGAGGATTCACCATGTCTGTAATTAAGATGACCGATCTGGATCTCGCTGGCAAACGTGTACTGATCCGCTCGGATCTGAACGTGCCGGTAAAAGAAGGTAAAGTGACGTCTGATGCGCGTATCCGCGCTTCTCTGCCGACCATCGAAGCTGCCCTGAAGCAAGGGGCCCGCGTGATGGTGACTTCCCACCTGGGTCGTCCGACCGAAGGAGAATACAACGAAGAGTTTTCTCTGCTGCCGGTTGTTAATTACCTGAAAGATAAACTGTCTTCTCCGGTACGTCTGGCGAAAGATTACCTGGATGGCGTCGACGTTGCTGAAGGCGAACTGGTTGTTCTGGAAAACGTACGCTTCAACAAAGGCGAGAAGAAAGACGACGAAGTTCTGGCGAAAAAATACGCCGCGCTGTGTGATGTCTATGTCATGGACGCATTCGGTACTGCTCACCGTGCTCAGGCTTCAACTCACGGCGTAGGTAAATTCGCGCCTATCGCCTGCGCCGGCCCGCTGCTGTCTGCCGAACTGGAAGCCTTAGGTAAAGCGCTGGGTAAACCGGCTCGTCCGATGGTCGCCATCGTTGGTGGTTCTAAAGTTTCCACCAAGCTGACCGTGCTTGATTCCCTGTCCAAAATTGCTGATCAGCTGATTGTTGGCGGCGGCATCGCGAATACGTTCGTCGCGGCTCAAGGTCATAACGTCGGTAAATCGCTGTACGAAGCGGACCTGATCCCTGAAGCGAAAAAATTGCTGGAAACTTGCGATATTCCGGTTCCGACCGACGTGCGCGTCGCGACCGAATTCTCCGAGACTGCCGCGGCAACCCTGAAATCTGTCACCGAAATTAAAGACGAAGAACAGATTCTGGATCTGGGCGATGTTTCCGCGGAACGTCTGGCGGACATTCTGAAAAACGCCAAAACCATTCTGTGGAATGGTCCGGTCGGCGTGTTTGAATTCCCGAACTTCCGTAAAGGCACAGAAATTGTCGCCAAAGCGATTGCAGACAGCGACGCGTTCTCTATCGCTGGCGGCGGCGATACGCTGGCGGCAATCGACCTGTTCGGCATTGCGGACAAAATTTCCTACATCTCCACCGGCGGCGGCGCTTTCCTTGAATTCGTTGAAGGGAAAAAACTGCCGGCAGTCGTGATGCTGGAAGAGCGTGCCAAGCAGTAATGCCTTAAGCAGAGCGTTACCATTGCCTCTGCTTTGGTTGTTCCGGCCCCGGGTCGGGACAACCGTTAATGAAAAAACAGATTTTTTTAACCCCACGGCCAACGAAACAGGACACGTAACATGTCTAAAATTTTTGATTTCGTAAAACCTGGTGTCATCACTGGTGATGATGTTCAGAAAGTTTTCGCAGTAGCAAAAGAAAACAAATTCGCTCTGCCGGCAGTAAACTGCGTCGGTACTGATTCAATCAATGCCGTGCTGGAAACTGCTGCAAAAGTTCGCGCACCGGTTATTGTGCAGTTCTCCAACGGCGGCGCCGGCTTTATCGCTGGTAAAGGCCTGAAATCCGACGTTCCGCAACAGGCGGCCATTCAGGGCGCGATCTCTGGCGCGCATCACGTGCACCAGATGGCTGAATACTATGGTGTTCCGGTTATCCTGCACACTGACCACTGCGCCAAGAAACTGTTGCCGTGGCTGGACGGACTGCTGGACGCTGGCGAAAAATTCTTCGCGGCTCACGGCAAACCGCTGTTCTCTTCTCACATGATCGACCTGTCTGAAGAATCGCTGGAAGAAAATATCGAAATTTGCAGCAAATACCTGACTCGCATGGCGAAACTGGGTATGACGCTGGAAATCGAACTGGGTTGCACCGGCGGTGAAGAAGATGGCGTAGATAACAGCCATCTGGACAACTCCGCGCTGTATACTCAGCCGGAAGACGTGGCTTACGCGTACGAAAAACTGAACGCCATCAGCCCGCGTTTCACCATCGCAGCTTCCTTCGGTAACGTTCACGGCGTTTACAAGCCGGGCAACGTACAGCTGACGCCGAAAATCCTGCGCAACTCCCAGGATTTCGTTTCTGAAAAATACAGTCTGCCGCACAACAGCCTGAACTTCGTGTTCCACGGCGGTTCTGGTTCTACTGCCGCAGAAATCGAAGAAGCGGTCGGTTACGGCGTGATCAAAATGAACATCGATACCGATACCCAGTGGGCGACCTGGGAAGGTATTCTGGAATACTACAAGAAAAACGAAGGCTACCTGCAAGCGCAGTTGGGTAACCCGGAAGGCGCCGATAAACCGAACAAGAAATACTACGATCCGCGTGCATGGCTGCGTGCAGCACAGGGCACCATGATTACTCGTTTAGAAAAAGCCTTTAAAGAACTGAACGCAGTTGATGTTCTTTAACTAAGATTCTTAAAGGTTGATCGCTAAGGCTCCCACGGGAGCCTTAATTTTATATAAATTTCGCCGCAGACTGCGGTTTTTGGTGTGAAGGTTATGCTCTGGCGCAGAGCGTAAGAATCAGGAGTCTTATATGGAAGAACTGAATGTTGGTGTAGAACAGGCGACTGGGTGGTTTGTCAGTCATCAGGATATATTGTTGCAGTACGCGGTGAACATCGTCGCCGCATTAGTCATTCTGCTGGTCGGGCTGCTTGTCGCCCGTATCGTGTCGGGTACGCTGAATAAAGTTTTGGTGAGCCGCTCCATTGATTCAACGGTGGCGGATTTTCTCTCTGCATTAGTACGATACGGCGTTATCGCGTTTACGCTGATTGCGGTACTGAGCCGGGTCGGCGTACAAACGGCATCGGTCATCGCGGTTTTGGGTGCTGCGGGTTTAGCCGTTGGCTTGGCGCTGCAAGGTTCGCTGGCGAACTTTGCAGCTGGCGTGCTGCTGGTCACCTTCAGGCCTTTTCGCATTGGCGAGTCGGTAGATTTGGGCGGCGTCGCAGGAACGGTTACCCAGGTTCAGATTTTTTCTACCACCTTGCTGACGACCGACGGCAAAGTCATCGTTGTGCCGAATGGTAAAATCATCGCTGGAAACATCATCAACAGCTCACGTGAACCCAACCGTCGTACTGAGATTATTGTCGGTGTGGCATACGATGCGGACATCGATGTGGTGAAAACGCTGCTGGGTGATATTGTGGCGGCCGATAAGCGTATTCAGCACGATAGAGGCGTCACTATCCGTCTTAATGAAATGGCGGCATCATCCCTGAATTTCGTGGTATGGGTATGGACCAGCAACGGTGATGCCCAGGCGGTATACTGGGACCTGATGGAAAGTTTCAAACGGGCTCTGGACGAAAAACGGATCGGCATCCCTTATCCGCAGATGGATGTGCATTTATATAATACCGACCGGCAGGAAACTCACTGATCTCATTAACCCTTATCCGGGAGTGCCGTTATTCCCGGATAAACCGTCAGACGGCCTGCAACACAGCGAAAAGCGGGTTTTCATCGTCTGCTATTCCTGATCGCAATATCGCTCCGTCGCGCCTACGCTTTCGGTGACGTCGCGCAATATTAGCTTGGCTAATCCATAATTAGAAACTTCCATTTCCATTAATGATCCCGCATCCATAAACTGCCGCTCATCTCAACGGGAGTTTTTAGGGAGGTGGTTGTGTTGGCGGTTTATCTACAGGGTCTTCTTCTGGGGGCGGCGATGATTCTGCCCTTAGGACCACAGAATGCTTTTGTTATGAATCAGGGCGTTCGGCGGCAGTATCACTTGATGATTGCGCTTTTGTGTTCGCTGAGTGACGTCATGCTGATTTGCGCAGGGATCTTCGGCGGCAGCGCGTTGCTCAGCCGCTCCTCATTACTGCTGGGACTGGTTACCTGGAGCGGCGTCGCCTTTCTGCTATGGTACGGCTGGGGAGCATTCAGGACGGCTTTCAGCAAGGATCTGACGGTGGTCAGAGCCGAAGTGATGAAGCAGAGCCGTTGGCGCATTATCGCCACCATGCTGGCGGTGACCTGGCTTAATCCGCATGTCTATCTGGATACGTTTGTCGTGTTAGGCAGTCTGGGGAGCCAATTTGCCGATGGGGAACGCGGCTGGTTTGCATTGGGCACCGTCACCGCTTCATTTTTATGGTTTTTCGCGCTGGCATTGCTGGCTTCCTGGCTATCGCCGTGGTTGAGCACGCCACGCGCCCAGCGAGTGATTAACCTGTTTGTCGGCATGGTGATGTGGGGAATCGCATTGCAACTGGCTCGTCATGGCTGGCAATAAATTACATTGCTTTACACGGGTTTCGGAAATTCACCTATATTTTGTTGTGTTGGCAATACGTTATGTTACCCGGCATACGAAAACCCACCGTTGATGCGGGCGACAAGACGGCGACAGGGCGGTCAGAAGGCCGCCTCAGCGACAAAACATAAATAAAGGAGTCATTGTGAAGCTAAGAGTCCTGACATTAGCAGCTATGGTTGGTTTAAGTACCTTACCAATGCTCGGACAGGCGGCAGAATTACCTGATGGTCCGCATATTGTAACTTCCGGAACGGCCAGCGTGGATGCCACACCTGATATTGCGCGTTTGGCGATTGAAGTCAGCGTGTCGTCCAAAGATGCCGCCGATGCGAAAAAACAGGTTGATGCCCGAGTCGCGCAGTATTTTGACTTTTTAAGTAAAAATGGCATTGAGAAAAAAGATATTAATGCGGCTAATCTGCGCACTCAGCCAGAATACGATTACCTGAAAACCGGTGGTTCGGTGCTGAAAGGATATCGTGCCGTGCGTCAGGTTGAAGTTACGCTCCGCCAGTTGGATAAGCTGAATGAGCTGCTTGACGGCGCGCTGAAGTCAGGGCTGAATGAGATTAATACCGTTGATCTGGGCGTCGCCGATCCTGAGGTCTATCGCGACAAGGTGCGTCAAAAGGCGATTGAGCAGGCGACCAGTCAGGCGAAATCGCTGGCTACAGGATTTGACGCCACGCTTGGACCGATTTACAGCATTCGCTATCACGTGACCAACTACCAGCCCGTGCCCATGGCTCGGATGTTCAAGACGGCTGATGTCGCGGTGCAAAGCGAGGCTGCCCAGACCTATGAGCAGCAAACCGTTCACTTTGACGACCAGGTCGATGTGGTGTTCGAACTCCGGCATAATCCCTGATCAGGATTGTCGCAGTACCTGATGCCCGTGCGCCAGCAGGGCATCAGTCACCTTCCTCATCATTCTGCTTTCCGGCGCGAAACGGTGCCAATAAAGCATGCGGCGCTGCAGCAGTCCCGGCGTCAGATCGATCAACTCGTTGTCGGCCAGTTCTCTCTCGATTTGCAAATGAGGGATCATGCAACAGGTGGTTCCCTGACGGGCTAGCTGCACGAAGGCTTCTGAAGAGTTCACAATATGGCATGGCACGCTGCCGGGCGATAAATCAAAGTTTTGCTGCAAGAACGCCTGATGCATATCATCAAGATGATCGAACGCCACTGCGGGCGCGCGAAGCAGTGCGGAACGCGTCACGCCATTGGGGAAGTAGCGAGCCGCAAAAGCCGGCGAAGCAACAAACAGATAGTCCAGCGCGCCCAGCTTGTCGACCAGACAGCTCGGCAGCGGCTGCGGCTGGATACTCACGGCGCCCACCACTTCACCGCGGCGTAACCTTTCCTGCGTGCGGGTTTCGTCTTCAACCTGCAGATTCAGACGAATAGGCGAATCCGCCAGTACCGGTTGCAGCGCCGGCAGCAGCCAGGTCGCCAGACTGTCGGCGTTAACCGCCAATGAAAGCAGCAGCGGAATATCGCTGCTGCTTTCATTGCCTAACCATTCCTCTTCCAATAATTCGACCTGATGTAATAGAGCCAGGAGTTTTTGTCCTTGCTCGGTAGGCCGGGGAGGAATGGTTCTGACTAATAATGGCTGACCGAACAGGTTTTCCAGCTGTTTAATGCGTTGGGATACGGCTGATTGGGTAATACATAATTTCTGCGCTGCGCGTTCAAAGCCCCGTTCACGGATTACGGCATCCAGAGCCTGAAGCGTTCGATAGTCCGGGCGTTTCATGAAGGTAAAAATCCCCTGAATGAAGTCAGTTTTTTTCACTATGCCACATTTTGTTGTTTTCCCATGCAAAAATCTTATTTCCCCGCTTTTTGCCGATGCCATCAATCTGCCGCCGCACGTCTTCGCATCTGCTCTCGACGGATTGGGCATGCGGCGAGGAACGTGTCTGCCGGGAAGCGTTCAACCGTGCTCTGACTGCACCTTGACGGCTATTGGGTATATAATGCCCTCCACGTTTTCGTACTTTCGTCTCTACGGGCCTGAAATAGACTATGACACAAGATGAACTGAAAAAAGCAGTTGGTTGGGCGGCGCTTGATTATGTTCGCCCCGATACCATTGTTGGGGTTGGCACCGGTTCGACGGCCGCGCATTTTATTGACGCGCTGGGGTCGATCAAACATCAGATTCTGGGGGCGGTATCCAGCTCCGAGGCGTCAACGGCGAAACTGAAAAGCCTGGGAATCCCGGTGCTTGACTGCAATGAAGTAGACTCTCTGGATATCTACGTTGACGGTGCGGATGAAATCAACGGACATATGCAAATGATAAAGGGCGGCGGCGCCGCGCTGACCCGCGAGAAGATTATCGCCGCTATCGCCCGTCGGTTCATCTGTATTGTTGATGAGTCAAAGCAGGTTGATATTTTGGGTCGGTTTCCGCTGCCGGTTGAAGTTATCCCTATGGCCAGATCTTACGTCGCCCGTAAACTGGTGAAAATGGGCGGACAGCCGGAATATCGTCAGGGCGTGATAACGGACAACGGCAATATTATTCTTGATGTCCATAATCTGAACATTATGGATGCCATCGCCGTGGAAAATCATATCAACGGTATTGCCGGCGTGGTGACCGTGGGGCTGTTCGCTAACCGGGGGGCGGATGTCGCGCTGGTCGGTACGTTAGAAGGCGTGAAGACGGTCAAGTAGCCTTTATCATTGCCCCGCGGGTGATCTGGTTGCGACGCCTGAAAAAATTTTTTATATAAAAAAGCCATTGCAGTTAACGGCCCATTTTTAGTGCTTAATATCACTTTTTCTTATTTTATTTGTCGTCAATATTGCGATGACTCTATTTAGCAACATTTTTTGCCAGGAATTTTAAGTGCAGTTTCAATCTGCGAGGCAGACGAAGCAATCGTTTGTATTGATGACTGCGTAATTTTTGTTATGTTGACAGTGGCTGTTTAACAAACTGTCGCATCTGAAGTCTGAAAATAAGGTCGGGAAATGGCAAAGGTATCATTAGAAAAAGATAAAATTAAGTTTCTGTTAGTCGAGGGTGTGCATCAGAGCGCGTTGGATAATCTACGCGCCGCCGGCTACACCAATATCGAATACCATAAAGGGGCATTGGATCCGGAAACGTTAAAAGCGTCCATCCGTGATGCGCATTTCGTTGGTATTCGTTCCCGAACCCACCTGACAGAAGAGGTTTTCGCCGCCGCTGAAAAATTGATTGCGGTCGGCTGTTTTTGTATCGGTACGAATCAGGTTGAACTACCTTCTGCGACGAAACGCGGTATTCCGGTATTCAATGCGCCGTTTTCCAACACGCGCTCCGTAGCCGAAATGGTGCTCGGCGAAATGCTGCTTATGCTGCGTGGTATTCCGGCTGCGAATGCTAAAGCGCATCGCGGCGTCTGGAACAAGCTGGCGGTCGGCTCTTTCGAAGCTCGCGGCAAAAAGCTGGGTATCATTGGTTATGGTCATATCGGTACTCAGTTGGGCATTCTGGCTGAAAGCGTCGGCATGCACGTTTACTTCTATGATATTGAAAGCAAGTTGCCGTTGGGAAATGCCCAGCAGGTTCGCCATCTTTCCGATCTGTTGAACATGAGCGACGTGGTGACGCTGCACGTGCCGGAAACCGATAGCACCCAGAATATGATGGGCGCTGAAGAGATGGCTCTGATGAAGCCGGGCGCTATTCTGATTAATGCGTCACGCGGTACGGTAGTCGATATTCCTGCGCTGTGCGATGCGCTGTCCAGCAAGCACATCGTCGGCGCGGCAATTGACGTTTTCCCCAAAGAACCTGCATCCAACAGCGAACCTTTCCAGTCGCCGCTATGCGAGTTTGATAACGTGCTTCTGACGCCGCATATCGGTGGTTCAACGCAGGAAGCGCAGGAAAATATCGGTGATGAAGTCGCCGGGAAACTGGCTAAATACTCGGATAACGGTTCTACGCTGTCCGCGGTCAACTTCCCTGAAGTTTCGCTGCCTACGCACAGTGACCGTGCCAGCCGCTTGCTGCACATTCATGAAAACCGACCGGGTATTATCACCAAGATTAACCAGATCTTCGCTGAGCAGGGCATCAACATCGCCGCGCAGTATCTGCAGACCACGCCTGAAATCGGCTATGTGGTAATCGACGTTGAAACGGACGGCGCGCATACGGCCTTACAACTGATGAAGGCAATCCCGGGCACGATCCGTGCCCGTTTGCTGTACTAATTGGTGGTTAACCAGCCCCGAGAGGGGCTGGATTTTTCCTCATAAAGCAATAACCACCTTGCCGCGCATGTGGCCTTCCAACACGGTATCATGAGCCTGCCGGAGCGTTGCGACGCTCAGCCCCTGCAAGGTTTTACTTGCCGTTCCCTGCAGTTTTCCTGCATCGACCAATTGTGCGACTTCTTGCAGAATTGTCCCCTGTTGAGCGATATCCGGCGTGGTAAACATGCTGCGGGTAAACATAAATTCCCAATGCAGGGCGGCGCTTTTGCGTTTCAGGGCATCTTGATCGAGCGGACGCTGGTTTTCCACGATGGTGCAAACCTGTCCCATCGGCGCGATTAACTTGCTGATTGACGGCCAGTGACCATCGGTATCATTCAGGCAGAAAATATAGTCCACCTGCTTGATGCCTTCCTTTTCCAGTTCCTCAACCAGATGATGATAATCAACGACCTGATGTGCGCCACGCTGGCGGCACCATGCTGCCGAGTCGGCTTGCGATGCGGTGGCGATAATTTTGACCGGACTACGCAAAGCGGCAAGTGAAATCGCCAGCGAACCTACGCCGCCGGCACCACCGATAATCAACAGCGTTTTTTCGCGATCGGCCTGCTGGATTTTCAAATGTTCAAACAAGCCTTCCCAGGCCGTCAGCGCGGTAAGCGGCAACGCCGCCGCCGCGGGCCAGTCTAACGAAGCGGGTTTGCGCGCCACGATACGGGCGTCGATCAATTGATGAGAGCTGTTGCTGCCGGGGCGGGTTATATCTCCGGCGTACCATACTTCGTCGCCCACATTGAAATTGCTGACGGCGCTGCCCGTTTTCAACACGACGCCGCTGGCGTCCCAGCCGAGGATGCGGGGCTGAGTCAGCCCATTTTTCCGCAGGCCCGCATGTACCTTGGTGTCCACCGGGTTAACGGAAACGGCCTTCACCTCAACAAGGAGGTCGTGTTCCCCCGGCTCAGGAATCGCCTGGGTAATGGGTATAAAGTTTTCAGGATGTCGGGGGTCAACCGCTATTGCGTGCATGGTCATGTGAGTTTCCTCTATTCGTTTATTGCCGCAGATATCTTTCTTAACTACTCAGTGTAGATTGGCATCATAGGATTGATAAGATGGACAATTATTAATGTAGTGTTTGTCTGTAAGGAACAATCATGTTTAAGCAACTGCAGGATATGGCATTGTTTGCGCTGGTGGCCGAGTGCGGCAGCTTTACGCAGGCGGCGAAGAAAGCCGGGTTGGCGAAGTCCAGCCTGAGCCTGCGAATCAGTCAGCTTGAACAACAACTGGGTTTACGCTTGCTCAACCGCACGACGCGTCAACTGAATCTGACCTTTGCCGGAGAACGTTATCTGATTCACTGCCGGGAAATGCGCCAGGCCAGTGAACGGGCCGAAATGGCTATCCAGCGTTTGCGCGACAACCCCAGCGGGCGTTTAAGGATTACCAGCCCGGCGGGATTGGGATCGACGCTGCTGGCCCGGCTAACTACGGCGTTTCAGCAACGTTTTCCGGCGGTATCGCTGGAAATCTCGATATCCGATGCCGTTACCGATCTGGTTCAGGATGGTTTTGATGCCGCGTTGCGTACCGGTAAACCTCAGGATTCGTCGCTGATTGGCCGTTCTCTGGGGCGCACGCCCCGTTATTTACTGGCCTCGCCGGCTTATCTGGCGCAGTACCCGGCTTTAACGCATCCCCAACAACTGCAGTCTCACCGTTGCATCGCTCATCGGGCGTGGAGCGAATGGGCGCTTCATTGCGGTTCCGAGTATTATCGCTGGTTGTTGCCTGAGGCGCACACCACGGACAACCTGTTATATGCGCGTGAATGCGCGATTGCCGGCGCAGGAATTACCCTGTTGCCGGACTTTCTCTGTCAGGGTGTTGAGGCCTCAACCTCGCTGGTTCGGGTTTTACCCGCATGGCGGGCGGAAGCAAATGAACTTTATCTGGTTTATCCCAGCCGCAAGCTGAATTCGCCGTCGCTGGTGTGTTTTATTGATTTTGTATTGAAACACCATGAGTTGCAGCGCTATGCGACCACGATGGGCGAATAACCAGAGGCCGGGCGAAAAAAGGCCCGCATAGGCGGGCCCTGAGTGGATGACCCGCTTTTGCCGTCAGGGTCATTGCGTCAGCGCGGAACGGCTGGATTACTTGGACATCTTTTTGTATTTGATGCGGTGCGGTTCGAGCGCTTCAGCACCGAGAGTACGCTTTTTGTACTCTTCATATTCGGTGAAGTTACCTTCAAAGAACTCCACTTTACCTTCGTCCTGATAATCCAGAATGTGAGTGGCAATGCGGTCAAGGAACCAGCGGTCATGGGAAATAACCATGGCGCAGCCCGGGAATTCCAGCAGGGCGTTTTCCAGCGCCCGCAGCGTTTCGATATCCAGGTCATTGGTCGGTTCGTCCAGCAGCAGGACATTGCCGCCGACTTGCAGCAGTTTGGCCAGATGAAGACGACCGCGCTCGCCGCCGGACAACTCGCCCACGCGCTTGCCCTGATCCACCCCTTTGAAGTTGAAGCGGCCCACATAGGCGCGGCTCGGCATCTCGGTGTTGCCGATACGCATGATGTCCTGTCCGCCTGACACCTCTTCCCATACCGTTTTGCTGTTGTCCATGGCATCGCGGAACTGCTCGACAGACGCCAACTGCACGGTATCGCCCAGCGTGATGGTGCCGGCATCCGGTTGTTCCTGACCGGACATCATGCGGAACAGCGTTGATTTACCCGCGCCGTTCGGACCGATGATCCCGACAATCGCGCCTTTGGGGACGGAGAAGGACAGACCGTCGATCAGTTGACGATCGCCGTAGGATTTACTCAGGTCAGCGATCTCAATCACTTTATCGCCGAGACGCGGGCCGGGCGGAATAAACAGTTCGTTGGTTTCGTTACGCTTCTGGTATTCGGTGCTATTCAGTTCTTCAAAGCGGGCCAGACGCGCCTTGCCTTTAGACTGGCGGCCTTTGGCGCCCTGACGAACCCACTCCAGCTCTTTCTCTATGGATTTACGGCGTGCGGCTTCGGCAGAAGCTTCCTGCGCCAGACGCTGATCTTTTTGTTCCAGCCAGGACGAGTAGTTTCCTTCCCAGGGAATACCTTCGCCACGGTCCAGCTCCAGGATCCAGCCGGCGACGTTGTCGAGGAAGTAACGGTCATGGGTGATCGCGACCACCGTCCCCTCGAAGTCGTGCAGGAAACGTTCCAACCAGGCCACGGATTCCGCATCCAGATGGTTGGTCGGTTCATCCAGCAGCAGCATGTCCGGCTTTTCCAACAGTAGGCGGCACAGCGCGACGCGGCGGCGTTCACCACCGGAAAGCTTGGCCACTTTGGCGTCCCAGTCCGGCAGGCGCAGGGCATCCGCCGCCCGCTCCAGCTGGTTGTTCAGATTGTGGCCGTCATGGGTCTGAATGATCTCTTCCAGTTTACCCTGTTCGGCGGCCAGCTTGTCGAAATCGGCATCCGGATCGGCGTACAGCGCGTAGACTTCATCGAGCCGTTTCAGTGCGGTGACCACTTCGGCGACCGCTTCTTCAACCGATTCGCGCACGCTGTGCTCCGGATTCAACTGCGGTTCCTGCGGGAGGTAGCCGATTTTGATGCCCGGCTGCGGGCGAGCCTCGCCTTCAATGTCTTTGTCGATGCCGGCCATAATGCGCAGCAAGGTGGATTTACCGGCTCCGTTCAGACCCAGCACGCCAATTTTAGCGCCGGGGAAAAAGCTGAGGGAGATGTTTTTCAGAATATGACGCTTCGGCGGAACGATTTTGCCGACGCGATGCATGGTGTAAACATATTGAGCCACGTTGCGACTTCGCCTCTTTCTGTCTGTGTTGTTATCGATATATTGTTTATGCGCCACGCGGTGGTAGGCACGTTGGGCTTTTTGCCGCAAAGGATAGCTTCCCCTTTGCGGATCGATCATTCTGATCCCGCAGTGTAACTGGTTTCCGCGCCTGATCCCAGCCATCCGGCTATTTGCCGTCGTCAGCACGCAAAGCGGATCTTTCTGGTCCGCGGCGGCGCGTCATAAAAAAGTGGGGCGTGGTCCGGCATTCTCTCCCAATTAGCGTGTCCTAGTCTTGTGTGATGTGCCACACTTGGTGAATGCAAACTGACTCATGATGAGTTGATATAGTGTGTTGTACGAGTGGTTTTGTCGTATCGATATTTTAGATCGTGTCGATATCAGCATCGATAATGGATGAGGTTAACGCGAGTTATGGTCAAAGCGGGTCATTGGTGGTATGTCATTGCGGCATTGTGTCTGGCGGGGATTTCAAGCCATGTATGGGCGGATTCTCTGGACGAGCAACGTCAGCGTTATCAGCAGGTTAAGCAAGCATGGGATAATAATCAGTTAGATACCGTGGCGCAAATTATGCCGACGCTGCGTAATTATCCGCTTTACCCTTATCTTGAGTACCGTTCACTGACGCAGGATCTCAGTCAGCTCAGCGTTTCGCAGGTTAAACAGTTTATCGCCACCCACCCCACGCTGCCGCCCGCGCAAAATCTCAACACCAGTTTTGTTAATGAACTGGCGCGCCGTCAGGATTGGTCGGGACTGCTGGCCTTTAGCCCGCAGCCGCCAAAGCCGGTTACGGCGCGTTGTAATTTTTATTACGCGCGTTGGGCTACCGGTCAGCGTCAAGGCGTCTGGGAGGAAACCCGAGATATTTGGCTGACCGGGCGTTCGCGGCCGGCGGCCTGCGACAAACTCTTTGCCGTCTGGCAGCAAGCGGGAGAACAGACGCCATTGACGACGCTGGAACGTATCCGCCTGGCGGTAAACGAAGGCAATAGCGGATTGATGGCCTACCTGGCTAAACAGCTTCCCGACGATTACAAAACCATTGGCGATGCGTTGGTAAAGCTGCAAAGCGATCCGCAAACGCTGGAAGGCTTCGCGCGCGCGACAGGACCGACCGATTTTACCCGTAAGGTGACGCTGTCGGCATTTGGCCGGGTGGCTCGTCAGGATGTCGATAACGCGCGTTCCATGCTGCCGATAATTGTTCGTCTACAAAAAATGAGCGAGGCGGAACGTCAGTCAATGGAAGAAATTATCGCCTGGCGTCTGATGGGGAATGACGCCACGCCGGAGCAGGCGGTGTGGCGCGATAACGTAACGCAGCGCAGTCGCTCGACTACATTGCTGGAGCGTCGGGTGCGAATGGCGCTGGGCAACGGCAATCGGCAAGAACTGGCGACCTGGATGGATCGGCTGCCGGCAGCGATTCAGCAAAAAGATGAGTGGCGCTATTGGCGCGCGATTTTGCTGCAGGAACAGGGAAAGCGGCAGGAAGGCGATGCGTTGCTGCGCGAATTGATGAACGCCCGGGGTTTTTATCCGATGGTGGCGGCACAGAAGCTGAATGAAGCCTATCCGATAATGATAAAGGCCGCCGTTAGGCCAGACCGCACATTAGCGCAACTGCCGGAAATCGCCCGCGTTCAGGAACTGATGTTCTGGCAGATGGACAATCTGGCGCTCAGAGAGTGGGTCGGACTGGTGGCCAACAGCAGCGCGCAGCAGCAAGAGGCATTGGCCCGTTACGCCTTTGAGCAGCGTTGGCCTGATTTAAGCGTTCAGGCGACGATTGTCGGCAAGCTGTGGGATCATCTGGAAGAGCGATTCCCGCTGGCCTGGAACGACGAATTTCTGCGCGCTACGCAGGATAAAGGCATTAGCCAGAGTTATGCGATGGCGATAGCGCGACAAGAAAGCGCCTGGAATCCGATGGCGCGTTCTCCGGTCGGCGCTTCGGGCCTGATGCAGATTATGCCGGCGACGGCGCAGCATACGGCACAGATGAGCAATATCGCGGGATACAGCAACAGCAGCCAACTCTTTGATCCCCAAACCAACATTTTAGTGGGCACCAGTTATTTGGAATATGTTTATCAGACGTTCGGCCGCAACCGTATTTTGTCCTCCGCAGCGTATAACGCCGGCCCGTCGCGGGTGAATACCTGGTTGAGAAACAGTGCGGGTCGTATTGATTCGGTGGCGTTTATTGAGAGCATTCCGTTTTCCGAAACCCGTGGATACGTAAAAAATGTGCTGGCCTATGACGTTTTTTACCGCCACTTTCTGCATCAGCCCGATAAGGTGCTGACCGACGAGGAATGGCAGCGTCGCTATTAAGCGTCTGAGCGATCATTTATATAACTTGTGTTATGCTGCTGTACTAGTTGAATAGTATGGCAGCCTGTTATGAATCCGCTATCTCTTACCGATCCCGCGCTCTCTGAGCCGGAAGATAACGACTGGTTACGCTTTGTGGCTTTGCTACAGCAGTCGATGAATGAAGATCTTCACCAGCCGTTATTACAACTGCTGCTGACTGCGGATGAACGCACCGCACTGGGAACGCGGGTACGCATTATTCAGGAACTATTGCGTGGCGAAATGAGCCAGCGTGAATTGAAGAATGAACTTGGCGTAGGGATAGCGACGATAACCCGTGGCTCCAATAGTCTGAAGTCCGCGCCTTCCGCATTGAAAAAATGGCTGGAGGCGCAATTATTGTCCGCAGAGCAAACCGCCGGAAAAAAGGGCTAATTTATGATCTGCGCCGGCGTTTGATAGATTGGGTTATGGAAAGGGACGAGCGCCAATAGCAGCGCCTGATGATATACGCTGGCGCGCGACAGTTTGCCATTAGTGAAAACGCCGATTGCGCCGCCCTGATGTTTAATATTCTGAATTCCGGTCAGCCGAGCCATCTCATCGCCTAATTCTCTTCCTTCATGGATACCTTGTAATATACTTTCTGGCAGAATCAGGCTGGCAGAACGAGATTCACCGCGCTGATGGGGGTTTTCAATCACCATCCAGGCGAACGTCATCTGTTCTTCTATTCCTGCTTCAACGCCAACCCAGAAATTGGCTTCCGGACGCACCTGACGGGCCATCATTACCCGGTTTCTGGCTCCGGTTCGCGTTTCGAGCGAACCGAGAGGCTGGCGTGGAACGCCGCTGTCGACATCAACGCCTTCTATGCGGCAATGATCTGCGCCAAAGACATCGGCAAAAGCTAATGTGATTGCTTCAATTTTGGCCGGGTTGGTGGTTGCAGCGACAACGTGATACATAACGGTTTTATACTCTTTTAGTTAATTTGACGCAGTATAACGGAAAACAACCATGTTACAGGTATATCTTGTTCGCCACGGCGAGACGGAGTGGAATGTGGCTCGACGTATACAGGGGCACTCTGACAGCGCCCTGACGTCGATGGGTGAACACCAGGCGCATCAGGTCGCGCAGCGCATGAAGGCATCGGGCATTACGCATATCTTTACCAGCGATTTAGGGCGGACTCGACAGACCGCGGATATTATCGCTCAAGCGTGCGGCGGTTGTCAGATAATCATTGAGCCAGGTTTGCGTGAGTTGAATATGGGCGTTTTGGAGACGCGTGATATTGATTCTCTCAACGCCGAAGAGGAAGGGTGGCGTAAGCAAATGGTGGACGGGACGCCGGACGGCCGCATCCCGAAAGGCGAATCAATGGCTGAAATGGCCAAACGTATGCATGGCGTATTGGAACGCTGTCTGGCGTTGCCTGAAGGCAGTCGTCCGCTGTTGGTCAGCCATGGCATGGCGTTGGGATGTCTGCTGAGTACGATCCTGGGTCTGCCGGCATGGGCTGAGCGGCGTCTGCGTCTGCGCAACTGTTCCTTGTCGCGCATTGATTATCAACAGAGCCCGTGGCTGGCTTCAGGATGGGTTGTTGAAACAGCCGGCGACGTGTCTCATCTGGATACGCCGGCGTTGGATGAGTTACAACGTTAAGCCTTCGAATCTCGTAGAATAGGGATAAGGTATTCGCAGCGGATCGTTGCAGGCACGTTTTCCTTATCTCTGGGCGAATTCTGCGGTTGAAAACGCTCCGCGTCGTACCCTTTGCGGCGAACAAGCCGTAACGTCGGCAAGCAGGTGTCATAGAGCGTGATAATGAAATCCTGCAAACCATCCGGCGCACCGCTGTAAATAAACAGGGCGTAATCGCCTCCGGGCAGAGTGATCGGCTCGCCCGGGGATATGCCGATGGGAACATGTTGCGGTTCCAAGGCGGTGGTGTACAGGACGTGGTGCTCATCATCCTTATCCTTGTTGGGTCGGGCGTGATGCAGGCCGTACAACAGCGGTGGAATATTTTCAATATCGCCCAGATATTGGCGCCAGAAATGAATGCGGATCTCGGTACGGAAAGTACAAATCTGTTCCAGGCTGCATTTATATTCTTGCGTCACGCCTACCAGCGGCGTGTCGGGCAAGGTGATGAATTGTGGCTGCGGCAACGTAAATTCCCCCAGCCGTATCGGCGGATGAATGCCGAATGTGTTCCAGTTATCCGCTCGTCGATAAGATGCGGGGGTTTGTGCAAACTGCTTTTTAAACGCTCGGGTAAAGGTTTGCTGAGAATCAAATCGATATTGCAAAGCAATGTCCAGAATCGGCCTGCCGGTCAGACATAACGCCACCGCGGCTTTAGTCAGCCGTCGAGCGCGAATGTATGACCCAATGGCATGTCCGGTTACCTCTTTGAACATTCTCTGTAAATGCCATTTTGAATAGCCTGCCTTTGCCGCTACATTATCAAGTGATAAAGGCTGGTCGAGATGACTTTCCAGCCAGTTAAGCAAATCACGAATTATACTGGCTTGATCCATAGATCTTCCTCATAAAACACGCTGAGCGCTAAGCGTATAGATAGCTTGCATCATAGCAATTTTTTTACATTGGCACTGCTTAAGATTTTCACCGAGTCGCGGACAAAACAATATGGTCAATACGAGGATTTATTTGCTATAACCTCTTTCCGTCACCTATATATTTTTCAGCCTTCAAGCCGGGGGCGTATCGGCGTATCAGAACCATCGGTATCCTCTGCGAAACCCGCATTCCCGATAGCATGCGGATTGCTTTCCCTACCGCGTCCAAGGCTTGATTAGTTTTTGACGAGCGGTTTTGTCGCCGTCTTCCCGCATCTTGTATCATGGATACAGATCACTGATGAGTAATCTGAGAAACGGAAATATGAATAAAAAGTTAGTAGTGAGCGCTGGTTTGCTGATGTTGTCCTGGGGATCGGTTCAGGCTGAACAGGTCGGTTCGGTTGATACTACCTTCAAGTTATTGGGGCCGGACCATAAAATTGTCGTGGAAGCGTTTGACGACCCGGACGTTAATAACGTGACCTGCTACCTGAGCCGGGCGAAAACCGGTGGCATTAAAGGCGGGTTGGGGCTGGCGGAAGACACGGCGGATGCGGCGATTTCCTGTCAGCAGGTCGGACCGATACAGCTTACCGATAAAATTAAAAGCGGCGGCGACAAAGGGGAAGTCGTGTTCCAGAAACGGACGTCGCTGGTGTTTAAAAAGCTACAGGTGGTACGGTTTTACGATCAGAAGCGTAATACTTTGATTTACTTGACTTATTCGGATAGATTGGTTGACGGTTCGCCGAAAAACGCGCTGAGCGCCGTACCCGTAATGCCATGGTAAGCGAGGGCTAAGGCTATCGGCTGACCGGCGAAAAGAATATAACCGAAGCAGAGCGTCTGCTTCGGTTAAACGGCATCAGTCTTCCAGATCGCCGCAGAAACGGTAACCTTCGCCGTGGATGGTGGCGATGATTTCAGGGGTGTCGGCGGTGGACTCAAAGTGTTTACGGATACGACGGATGGTCACGTCAACCGTACGATCATGAGGCTTCAGCTCGCGCCCGGTCATTTTTTTCAATAACTCCGCGCGGGATTGAATTTTGCCCGGGTTTTCGCAGAAATGCAGCATGGCGCGGAATTCGCTGCGCGGCAGCTTGTACTGTTCGCCGGCTGGACTGATCAGCGAACGACTGTTGATGTCCAGTTCCCAGCCATTAAAGCGGTAGCTTTCGACCAAACGGCGTTCTTCTGTGCCGCCGCCAAGATTCATGGTGCGGGACAGCAGGTTGCGGGCACGAATCGTCAATTCACGTGGGTTGAACGGCTTGGTGATGTAGTCATCAGCGCCGATCTCCAGACCCAGGATCTTATCTACTTCATTGTCGCGACCGGTGAGGAACATGAGGGCAACGCTGGCTTGCTCACGCAACTCGCGTGCCAACAGTAAACCGTTCTTACCTGGCAGGTTAATGTCCATAATGACCAGATTAATATCGTTCTCTGACAAGATATGGTGCATTTCTGCGCCGTCGGTGGCTTCGTGAACGATGTACCCTTCTGCCTCAAAAATGCTTTTGAGGGTATTGCGAGTTACCAACTCGTCTTCAACAATAAGAATGTGCGGCGTCTGCATGTTTGCTACCTAAAATTGCCAACTGAAATTATAAATATCGGAAGTACATAAGTCACTGTTATTACTGGAGTTATAGAGGCAAGATCCGCCATCTTACTCAACACGGGACTAAAGTACGTAAATGCGTTCATGATGCACATTTCATCTGCCGAAAACTACGGCAAACAGATGATTGTGGCGCCGGTCTAAACTGCACTTAAAGTGGCGCATAGTTTAACCTTATTAACAGCAACATAACAGCAAGCACTGATTTTGCTTACTGACAAATATACGGTTATGTTGACATATATCAAATTTCATTGTAGCACGTTAACTATTTTGTGAAAAACACTTACAGGATTGCCAGTTTAGGTCACAATTTAGCATTTTTTGTGAACGATTCAGCATAACAAATGCTGATAGCTGCAATATCATCGGTCATATGAAATGATTTTATTTAATTAATTGAAATTTAATCAGTTATTTTGTCCCTGTCGAGTGTGTTCGCATCGGCGGAATGTTCTTGCGCCAGGCCGTTTTTCTTTTCAAAGACGGCATCCAGATTCACTTTTTTGTTGTTTTATTGTTAACTCCCTGCCGGGGTGATGATGTTTTTTTCTACAGGCGAGAGCGGCGCGACGAGGTTTCTAATGGCGGCAATGCCGCCGCCGCCGCCCTCAGGACGAAGAATGGCGATAATCGGCCTTAAAAAGGGCTTACGGACGTTTTTATGTACGGGCGGCCGCAGCGTAATGTTGTCCGCCACCGAGGAGAGATATGCGGTTTCATATTATTTTGGTTGAGCCGGCACGGGCTGAAAATGTGGGGGCGGCCGCACGGGCAATGAAGACCATGGGATTTAGCGGGTTAAGGATAGTTGGCAGCCGCGTTCATCAAGAACCGCCCGCTCGCCGGGTCGCTCATGGATCCGGAGATATCCTGGACGCGGCGACAACGTTCCCGACACTGGCGGACGCGCTGGCGGATATCGATTTTACCATTGCCGCCACGGCGCGCAGTCGAGCCAAATTTCACTACTATTGCTCTCCCGCCGAATTACTTGGCGTGATGCAGGAAAAGCAGGGCTGGGTCACGTCTGCCGCATTGGTTTTCGGACGCGAAGACTCCGGTCTGACAAACGAAGAACTCGCATTGGCGGATGTCTTAACCGGTGTACCGATGAAGGCGGATTATCCGTCCCTTAATCTTGGTCAGGCGGTGATGGTGTATTGCTACCAATTGGCGGAGTTACTGCAGATAAAACCCGATCCTGCGGTTTCCCCGGCGTCAGGGCAGCTAGCGGCGTTACGCCAGCGATTGGATCGGTTGTTGATTAATCTGGCGGTGGAGGATGATGAAAAACTACGGAATTGGATTCATCAGCGACTGGGGCGCCTGGAGCAGCGGGACACGGCCATGTTGCATATGCTGTTGCACGACATAGAAAAAGCGACATCAAAATAAAAATTGCACAAACGATTTTATTTTAGATGAATAAATTGATTTATTTTTTCTTGTGAAAAAAAATCCTAACTTCGTTAGGGATCTTGGTTTATTTCACCGTTTCTTCTGTTTTTTGCAAATCATGAAAAAACAGAAATTCGTTGACTTACGATCGTAATTGCCCTAACTAATAGGGCAGTCAAATCTAAATTTGTTAAGATAAGATTTTATAATGCGCTATATCAGCCTGATCACCACGATTATTACCATCACCGGTACAACCAGTAACGGTGCGGGCTGACGCATACAGATGAATCGAAAAAAGCCCGCACTTGATAGTGCGGGCTTTTTTTTTATGGCGGACTGTCCCTGTCCGTCACCTTGACAGGCCGTCGCGGAGCGACGTTTAAAATCGCTCCAGGCGATTTTTTATGGTAAGCGACATCGGCTTGCCACCGCGGCATTCAAAAACGCTTCCGGCGTTTTTGTCGGCTGAAATTCAGGAGAAAAGATAAAAATGCGAGTGTTGAAATTTGGCGGGACTTCAGTGGCGAATGCGGAGCGTTTTATGCACGTTGCCGACATTATTGAAAACAATGCGCGCCAGGGACAGGTTGCCACCGTACTGTCAGCTCCGGCAAAAATTACTAACCATTTGGTCGCAATGATTGAAAAAACCGTTGCCGGACAGGATTTACTGCCTCATCTTAACGACGCTGAAGCTATCTTCTCTTCTTTGCTTAACGGTCTCGAACAGGCTCAGCCGGGTTTTGACGGCGCCCGTATCAAGGCGCTGGTGGATCAAGAGTTCGCGCAGTTAAAACAGGTGCTGCACGGCATCTCCTTGCTGGGACAGTGTCCTGACAGCGTGAATGCATCAATCATCTGCCGTGGTGAGAAACTGTCGATCGCGATGATGGAAGGGGTCTTTCAGGCGCGTGGTTATTCCGTCTCCGTCATTAACCCGGTGGAAAAACTGCTGGCGCAGGGGCATTATCTCGAGTCTACCGTCGATATCGCCGAGTCTACTCGTCGCATCGCCGAAAGCGCGATTCCGGCAGACCATGTGATCCTGATGGCCGGTTTCACTGCCGGAAATGACAAGGGCGAGCTGGTGGTGCTGGGCCGTAATGGTTCGGATTACTCGGCCGCCGTGCTGGCTGCCTGTTTAAGAGCGGACTGCTGCGAAATCTGGACGGATGTCGATGGGGTTTATACCTGCGATCCTCGCCAGGTGCCGGATGCCAGGCTATTGAAGTCGATGTCCTATCAGGAGGCGATGGAGCTATCTTACTTCGGCGCCAAAGTCCTTCACCCCCGCACTATCGCCCCCATCGCCCAGTTCCAGATTCCCTGCCTTATCAAAAATACCGAAAATCCTCAGGCCCCTGGCACGCTTATCGGGATGGATAGCACCGATACCCAGTATCCGGTCAAGGGCATCACCAACCTTAACAATATGGCGATGTTTAATATTTCCGGCCCGGGAATGAAAGGCATGGTCGGCATGGCGGCCCGTGTGTTTGCGGCGATGTCGCGGGCCGGGATCTCGGTCGTTCTGATTACGCAGTCATCTTCCGAATACAGTATCAGCTTCTGCGTTTCACAGAGCGAGCTGGCCCGCGCTAAAAAAACGCTGGAAGACGAATTCTATCTGGAACTGAAGGAAGGCGTACTGGATCCGCTGGACGTGATGCAGCGTCTGGCCATTATTTCGGTCGTAGGGGACGGCATGCGCACGCTGCGCGGCCTTTCCGCCCGATTATTCACTGCGCTGGCAAGCGCCAATATCAATATCGTGGCCATTGCTCAGGGCTCATCCGAGCGTTCAATTTCTGTTGTGGTCAATAATGATATGGCGACAACCGGCGTTCGGGTCGCGCATCAGATGCTGTTTAATACCGATCAGGTCATCGATGTATTCGTGATCGGCGTCGGCGGGGTAGGCGGTGCATTGCTGGAACAGATCCACCGCCAGCAGCCGTGGCTGCGGCAGAAACATATCGACCTGCGAGTATGCGGCATTGCCAATTCCAAGGCGCTGCTGACCAACATCAACGGTATTCCGATGGATAATTGGCGTGAAGAGCTGGGGAAGGCTCGTGAGCCTTTTAATCTGGGACGCCTTATCCGACTGGTCAAAGAGTATCATTTGCTGAATCCGGTGATCGTTGACTGTACATCAAATCAGGCGGTGGCCGATCAGTATGCCGATTTCCTGGCGGACGGTTTCCATGTCGTTACGCCGAACAAGAAAGCCAATACCGGAACGATGAGTTATTACCAGCAGATTCGTAATGCCGCCGCGCAGTCACGCCGCCGCTTCCTGTATGACACCAACGTCGGCGCCGGTTTGCCGGTTATCGAGAACCTACAGAATCTATTGAATGCGGGCGATGAACTAATCCGTTTTACTGGTATTCTATCCGGCTCATTATCCTTTATTTTCGGCAAGCTGGACGAAGGCATGTCGTTGTCTGAAGCGACGCGGCAGGCGAAAGAAAAAGGCTATACCGAGCCCGATCCGCGTGACGATTTGTCCGGTATGGATGTGGCGCGCAAGCTGCTGATCCTGGCTCGTGAGGCCGGGTATAAACTTGAGCTGGAAGACATTCACGTCGAATCCGTGCTGCCCGCCACCTTTGATGCTTCCGGCGATGTCGCCGCATTTATGAGCCGTTTGCCGTCGGTGGATGATGAGTTTGCCCGTCGTATCGCGCAGGCGCGCGATGAAGACAAAGTGCTGCGTTATGTCGGCATGATCGAAGACGGACGCTGTAAGGTTCAGATCAGCGCGGTGGGGAGCAATGACCCGCTGTTTAAAGTTAAAGATGGTGAAAATGCGCTGGCTTTCTATAGTCGCTACTATCAGCCGTTACCACTGGTATTACGAGGGTATGGCGCGGGGAATGATGTTACCGCCGCCGGTGTCTTTGCAGACTTACTGCGTACCCTGTCATGGAAGTTGGGAGTCTAATTATGGTTAAGGTGTATGCGCCAGCATCGATTGGCAATGTCAGCGTCGGGTTTGATGTGCTGGGCGCGGCGGTTTCGCCGGTCGATGGTTCACTGCTGGGCGACTGCGTTTCTGCGGTTGCGGCGGATCGATTCAGCCTGCGCAGCGAAGGGCGTTTCGTCAGCAAGCTGCCGGATGATCCGAAGCAAAATATTGTTTATCAATGTTGGGAACGTTTTTGTCAGGAGATCGGTAAAAGCATTCCGGTCGCCATGACGTTAGAAAAGAACATGCCCATCGGCTCAGGGTTAGGGTCTAGCGCTTGTTCCGTGGTGGCGGGACTGATGGCGATGAATGAATTTTGCGGCAAACCGCTGGACGATACCCGGCTGTTGACGCTAATGGGCGAGCTGGAAGGGCGGATTTCAGGCAGCGTGCATTATGATAACGTGGCGCCCTGTTTCCTCGGCGGTATTCAACTGATGCTGGAAGAAGAGGGGATTATCAGCCAGTCGGTGCCGGCTTTTGATGACTGGCTGTGGGTCATGGCCTATCCGGGTATTAAGGTATCGACAGCCGAAGCGCGGGCCATACTGCCTGCGCAATATCGCAGTCAGGATTGCATCAGCCACGGTCGTTATCTGGCCGGTTTTATTCACGCCTGTCATACCGGCCAGTCCTCGCTGGCCGCCAAGCTGATGAAAGATGTAATAGCAGAACCTTATCGTACGAAATTGCTGCCCGGTTTTGCCGAAGCGCGAAAAGCCGCGCGGGATATCGGGGCGCTGGCCTGCGGTATTTCTGGCTCAGGCCCGACGTTATTTTCCGTATGCAATGAAATGAATAGCGCCCAGCGTCTGGCTGACTGGCTACGGGATAACTATTTGCAGAATGATGAAGGTTTTGTTCATATTTGCCGTCTGGATACGACTGGCGCACGACAACTGGGATAATGCATGAAACTCTATAACCTCAAAGATCATAATGAGCAGGTCAACTTTGCTCAGGCTATCAAGCAAGGTCTGGGAAGCCAGCAAGGTCTGTTCTTTCCGCTGGAGCTGCCCGAATTCAGCCTGACGGAAATCGACGAACTGCTGGAAATGGATTTTGTTACTCGCAGCAGCCGAATTTTGTCCGCCTACATCGGAGAGGAAATGTCCGATGAACGGGTATATCAGCGCGTTAAGGCGGCATTTGCTTTTCCTGCGCCGGTGGTTCCGGTTACGGAAGATATCGCCTCACTGGAACTATTTCATGGCCCGACGCTGGCGTTCAAGGATTTCGGCGGCCGCTTTATGGCGCAGATGCTGACGGAAGTGGCGGGCGATAATAAAATCACCATTCTAACCGCGACATCCGGCGATACCGGGGCGGCGGTCGCCCACGCATTTTACGGCCTGAAAAATATCCGCGTAGTGATTCTTTATCCGCGTGGAAAAATCAGTCCGTTACAGGAAAAGCTGTTCTGTACGCTGGGCGGCAATATCCACACCATCGCGGTCGACAGCGATTTTGATGCCTGTCAGGCGTTGGTCAAACAGGCCTTCGATGACGAAGAACTAAAGAAAACCATCGGCCTGAACTCGGCTAACTCGATTAATATCAGCCGGTTGCTGGCGCAAATCTGTTACTACTTTGAGGCGGTGGCGCAGTTGCCGCAGGCCGCGCGCAATCAACTGGTGGTTTCCGTCCCGAGCGGCAACTTCGGCGATTTGACCGCCGGCCTGTTAGCCAAGTCTCTCGGCCTGCCGATCAAACGCTTTATCGCCGCAACCAACGCGAACGATACCGTGCCTCGTTTTCTGAGCAACGGCGTGTGGGAGCCCAATAAGACCGTCGCCACCCTATCCAACGCCATGGATGTCAGCCAGCCGAACAACTGGCCGCGAGTGGAAGAGCTGTTCCGGCGTAAAAACTGGCAGTTGAAAACCCTGGGCTTTGGTTCGGTAAGCGATGAAACTACCAAAGAAACCATGCATGAGCTTGATTCGCTGGGCTATACCTCCGAGCCTCACGCGGCGATTGCCTATCGCTTGTTGCGCGACCAGCTTCAGTCCGGCGAGTTCGGTTTGTTTCTGGGAACCGCGCATCCGGCGAAGTTTAAGGAAAGTGTAGAGGCGATTCTGGGGAAACAGCTGGATCTGCCTGACGCGCTGGCGAAACGCGCCGACCTGGATTTGCTGTCGCATAGCTTCCCGAATGATTTCGCTAAGCTGCGCCAGTTCCTGATGACGCTGCCGGAGTAAATTCGGCGCGCTCTCGGTTATCCCCGCCGCGCCGCTCTCGGCGCTCAGGCGGGGATTCGCCGTTGACGCCATGCATCGTCGTTATGGCCATTTTCGCTTTCGCTGGAATGGCGGAAAAGACGGCAATGACGTCGGCGTAGGGGATGGCCGTTATTGTTCGTGGCGTTTAAATACCAGCTCATGCGCGGACGATTCAGCGTCGGCAAAAACATAGCCTTCCACATTAAACGCCTTTAACTGTTCAGGCTTTGTCAGTCGGTTTTGAATAATGAAACGACTCATCAGCCCACGCGCTTTTTTCGCGTAAAAGCTGATGACTTTAAACTTGCCGTTCTTCTCGTCCAAAAATACCGGCTTGATAAGGCGGGCATTCAATTTTTTGGGCTGAACCGATTTAAAGTATTCATCAGAGGCCAGATTAATCAGGATATCGTCGCCTTGCGCACTCAGGGCCTGATTCAGGTTGTCGGTGATGATATCCCCCCAAAAGCTATAGAGGTCTTTGCCTGCTTTATTGCCGAGTTTTATCCCCATTTCCAGCCGATAAGGCTGCATTAAATCCAGTGGCCTCAGCACGCCGTACAAGCCGGACAGCATACGCAGGTGCTGCTGCGCGAAATCAAAATCCTCTTCGCTGAGGTTCTCCGCGGCCAGGCCGGTGTAAACATCGCCTTTAAAAGCCAGCAGCGCCTGACGCGCATTATCTGGGGTGAAATCAGGATGCCAGTCATTAAAACGGCCGGCATTCAAACTGCCCAGCCTGTCGCTGATTCCCATCAGTGATGAGATTTGCGCCGGCGTCAGCTTCTTACAGATGGAAATAAGCTGGCTGGAATAATCCAGCAACGCCGGCTGGGTATAGCGTTTTGTTGCTAAAGGACTGGTGTAATCGAGAGTTTTTGCGGGTGAAATAATTATTAGCATGCGCCATGTCCTGTAGAGCCGATGTCAAAGTTTTTACTTTAGCAAAAATCACGTAAGAAAGCGGCGATGGTTATAACAGGGGGCGGCAATCATCGGTCCGGGAGTCCTGTTGCAATAAAATAATTAACTGGAGAAAAGGTGTCGAACAGACCTTTATCGTCCGCCAGGTGTGACGGCAGAGAAACATCTTGATAGTGTTCTGCAGCGCAACAACGTCGGTAAAAAGGCTGTCTTGCGCCGTGTTGCGCGCGTGTTATTATCAGATTCAGGCGACAACACCATGCCACCAGTTCATGCGCCAATAATGCATGCATGCGCTGGGCATCCATGCATAAACAATGAGAAATGCCAACATGACGGACAAACTGACTTCCCTACGCCAATTGACAACGGTTGTGGCTGATACCGGTGACATTGCGGCAATGAAATTATATCAACCGCAAGATGCCACCACTAACCCTTCACTGATTCTTAATGCTGCGCAGATCCCTGAATATCGTAAGCTGATCGATGACGCCATCGTTTGGGCGCGGGCGCAGAGCGGCATTCATGAGCAGCAGATTATTGATGCGACTGACAAACTTGCCGTCAACATTGGGCTTGAGATCCTGAAACTGATTCCGGGCCGCATCTCGACGGAAGTCGATGCCCGTCTGTCTTATGACACTGAAGCCAGCGTCGCTAAAGCAAAGCGCCTGATTGCGCTCTATAACGATGCCGGCATCGGCAATGACCGTATTTTGATCAAACTGGCTTCCACCTGGCAGGGCATTTGCGCCGCCGAGCAGTTGGAAAAAGAAGGCATCAACTGCAACCTGACGCTGTTATTCTCCTTTGCACAAGCCCGCGCCTGCGCCGAAGCCGGCGTCTTCCTGATTTCGCCGTTCGTCGGCCGTATTCTTGACTGGTATAAAGCCAATGGCGATAAGAGAGAATTCGCGCCTAACGAGGATCCCGGCGTGGTTTCCGTCAGCGAAATCTACAACTATTATAAAGAACACGGCTATGAAACGGTGGTTATGGGCGCCAGCTTCCGCAATATCGGGGAGATCCTGGAGTTAGCCGGATGCGATCGTCTGACCATTGCCCCTGCTCTGCTGAAAGCCTTGTCTGAAAGCGAAGGCGAGGTGGGCCGTAAACTTTCTTATGTCGGTGAGGTTAAAGCTCGTCCGGCCAAAATGACCGAAGCCCAGTTCTACTGGCAACATAATCAGGATCCCATGGCCGTTGATAAACTGGCTGACGGTATTCGTAAGTTTGCCGTTGATCAGGAAAAACTGGAAAAAATGATTTCAGCGTTACTGTAAAACACGCTTAAGAGAAATAGCCGGGTTGATGCCCGGCTATTTTTATTCTGTGTTATTGTATAATAACGTAAGGTAAGTACCCACCGTATATTCCCGCGCCTGAATGACGGCTGCGCTGACTTTTTCTAATAACTTCGCTTTTGCGCTTTGCCGGGTATGGCAAGTTTTCTTTAGCTAACATCTGCTCAAAACTGGCTGCTGTCATTTTGATGACCCAGTCTAAACAGACGGTTATTTTGCTACGGTATTTCGCGTTTCTTTGGCAACGTAAAGTTTTTCATCGGCCCGGTTCATCACCTCTATTAAATCCTCTGATTCAATATGGTATTCAACCAGCCCGATACTGACGGTTAGGCTGATGTCCTTATCCAGTGTTTCACTGCGGATATCACTGACTTGTGCTCTGGTGCGTTCTGCGACCAGATAGGCTTCATTCAAACCGATATTGGGTAAAATAATAGAAAATTCATCACCGCCAATACGGCCAAAAATATCTTCTCGGCGGAATGATCTTTTAAAGACATCGGCCACCAGTCTTAACGCTTCATCTCCCGCGCTGTGGCCGAAGGTATCATTCACATTCTTAAAATGATCGATATCGATAAGAATGACGCAAAGGGGGCGCTTGGAAAAATTGGATATGCTCAGTGCCTTATTGGCGGCCATAAAAAATGCGTCGCGTCGTAAGCACCCGGTCAGGTCGTCATACTTTGCCGTTAAGGGAAGTTCTATCAGGTATTTTCTGGTGAGCATTGACAGCAGACTGCCCAGGATGGCGGTAAGCAACACGATACTTACGATGGCGACGACGGAGGTGGTGGCCGAAAGTGTATCAAATAGCGAAGGCGTCGGCTGGTACGACGTCGTTCTGATTCGTATGCCCAGAAGATTGTCCTGCGACGACAGAATAGGGAAAATGACGGTGAGCGTATTTTTCCCCGCGAAATCCCCGATGGATGGGAGTTTATTCTGGCATACTCGGATAATTGTCATATCATTAAATTTCAGCTCCGAGACGGATAATCTATTGATGCATTCACTACGAACATCTCGGGTATTAAATGCAAAGGTTCGCATCCGGGCGGAAAGATAGCGTCCTGTTTTTTCCGTTATATCTGTATCAGTTACATCACCCGAATTATATGATTCATAAGTTTTAATTATTGAATCCAGGTCATGCTTCTCTACTCGCCAGGTTCTTTTGTTAGATTCATGCATGGCAATGATAGAGACGGAGAAAGAAATAAAACCGAAAATAATAAAAGCGGATATTGGATGTGAAAAAAGGTCTAGTATCTTATACTTAGCGCTATTCATGAATATTTCCTTGGTGTGACTTTTTTACTTATTATCTTTTATATGAAAATACCTGCTAACTTTATCATATTATCCAAATTCTGGTGAGTTTAATGACGATGGATACCTTCTTTTTCTCTGTCTGCATCACTATATTTGAGAAGAATCCGATGATCGTTTGATTAGCAATGGTAATCACTACACTACTATTAGCGCTGCAAATTCATATCATTGAATAACTGATTAAAATGGGCTTATTTCATTTTAGAACGGTATTTAATAAGTATTCCCATATACTGGGATGATGGATATTTTGCGTTGTGAAACTGTCGTATAACATTTCTCACTATTGTTGCTGAAATCATATAATATCCTGATAAAATTGATTTTTTATTTTATTAGAGGGCGATTATGAACGAATTGCGTATTGGCTTGGTTTCGATTTCCGATAGAGCAACCAACGGTGTTTATCAAGATAAAGGCATTCCCGCGCTGGAAACCTGGCTGGCGTCGGCATTGACGACGCCTTTCGACGTTGAAACCCGGCTGGTTCCGGATGAGCAGCCGCTTATCGAACAAACATTGTGCGAGTTAGTCGATGAACGCGGTTGCCATCTGGTGCTAACCACCGGCGGCACCGGGCCTGCGCGTCGCGACGTGACGCCTGATGCGACGCTGGCGATTGCCGATCGCGAAATGCCGGGCTTCGGTGAGCAAATGCGTCAAATCAGTCTGCAGTTTGTGCCGACGGCTATTCTGTCAAGGCAGGTCGGCGTGATTCGCAAGCAGGCGCTGATCCTTAATTTACCGGGGCAGCCCAAATCCATCAAGGAAACGCTGGAAGGCCTGAAAGATGATGAGGGAAAGGTTATTGTCGCTGGAATTTTTGCCAGTGTTCCTTATTGTTTACAACTGTTGGAGGGACCTTATGTTGAAACCGATCCGAAAGTAGTAGCAGCTTTCCGTCCCAAAAGCGCAGTCCGTGAAATAAAAAACTGAAGTTAAGCGTTTTCAGAGATAAGATTCAGTTCTGCTGGTGTATAAAATTTTTGCCGATATAGTAATTCTGTCTTTACACCCTGTGGTAAAATTTATTCGTCCTCACATTGTCACGGCACGGTAACTTATGGAACGCGATCATCATCAACCACACTGTCGATTAAATAGACAGGATTACAAAACACTTTCTTTGGCCGCGCTGGGCGGCGCATTGGAATTCTATGATTTCATCATTTTCGTCTTTTTTGCGGCGGTTATCGGTGATCTTTTCTTCCCGGCCGACATTCCTGAATGGCTGCGACAGGTTCAAACTTTTGGCATTTTCGCCGCCGGTTATCTGGCCCGTCCTCTTGGGGGCATCATTATGGCCCACTTTGGCGACCTGGTTGGGCGTAAGAAAATGTTTAGCCTAAGCATTTTATTGATGGCGTTGCCTACGCTGGCGATGGGGATGCTGCCCACGTATCAATCGATCGGCATTGCCGCGCCACTATTACTCTTGCTGATGCGCGTGCTGCAAGGCGCGGCGATTGGCGGTGAAGTACCCGGCGCCTGGGTTTTTGTCGCGGAGCACGTTCCCCGTTCCCGCATCGGTTTTGCCTGCGGTATATTGACCGCCGGGCTAACGGTGGGGATTTTGCTGGGATCGATGATCGCGACACTGCTCAACACCGTTTTTACTCAGGAACAGCTATTGGCGGGCGGTTGGCGCATACCTTTCTTTATCGGCGGGGCTTTTGGACTGATCGCCATGTATTTACGCCGTTGGTTACAGGAAACCCCGATCTTTATTGAAATGCAGGCGCATAAAAATTTGGCTTCGGAAATGCCGCTGAAATCCGTCGTCGTGAATCATAAGCGCGCGGTAGTGGTGTCGATGTTGCTTACCTGGATGTTATCGGCCTGTATTGTGGTTGTGCTTCTGATGGCGCCGACCTATCTACAGAAAGTTTATGGTATCTCCGCCGCGCTGGCGCTGCAGGCAAATAGCCTGGCAACCATCACTCTGATGTTTGGTTGCGTTACGGCCGGCCTGCTGATCGACCGTTTCGGCACCAGCAAAATTTTTATTGGCGGCAGCCTGTTTCTGGCCGCATGCAGTTGGTTTTTTTACAGCGTGGCGGCAAACAACGCGGAATTACTGTTTATCGGCTATGCGGTTACCGGTTTCAGCGTAGGGGTTGTCGGCGCGGTTCCTTATGTGATGGTGCGGGCTTTCCCGGCTGAAGTGCGTTTTTCCGGCATCTCGTTTTCCTACAATGTGGCTTACGCCATTTTCGGCGGATTAACGCCGATTTTCGTCACCTTGATCATGAAGGTAACGCCACTGGCGCCGGCCTGGTATGTGTTAACGCTGGCGGGTGTGGGAGTGCTGATGGGGATTTATTTGCACCGGGATTTGAATAGCGAGGAAACCAGTACGGTTGTTGGAAACGGGGAATCGCATTCAACGGTCGGCATTTAATCCTTTTTTGTTGCTGACGGTCAAACAGCCCCGGTCAATCGGCCGGGGCTGTTTTTTTTACCTTTCCGCGCGACGTTCGCCGATAGGCAGAACTTTGCGGCCTGATTGCTCGTTGATGACTTCCGCCATCGCCAGATAAATGGCGCTGGCTCCGCAAACAATGCCTTCATAACCGGCAAAGGTCAGCAGCGCATGGTTGCCGGTAAAATTACCGATCGCCAGTAATGCAAACAGGACGGTCAGGCTGGCAAACACAAACTGCAACGCAAAGTTGGCAGCTAAGGTTCCAAAGAACATAAATAGGGTGAAAATGCCCCATAGACCGAGGAATACCCCGAGAAACTGGGCATCGCCGGCTTCAGCCAGCCCCATTTTAGGCAGCATGATAATGCCGACCAATGTTAACCAGAACGCGCCATAAGACGTGAATGCTGTAACGCCGAAGGTATTTCCTTTTTTATATTCCAGCAGGCCAGCCAGAATCTGGGCGATGCCTCCGTAAAAGATGCCCATGCTGAGAATAATGGAAGAGAGTGGGAAAAAGCCTGCATTGTGCAGGTTTAATAAAATGGTCGTCATCCCGAAACCCATCAGTCCTAACGGACCGGGATTAGCCAACTTGTTCGAGTGCATAAATCCTCTGCAATAACAGATCATTAATGTTCCCTGTCGCACTCGACCTTGACGCACAAATGGCGACGATTTCAAGCACTTTGGGGTTAGATGTCTCGCTACGGTGCCATTGTCGCCATCACGCCGGGAGTTTCCCTTTTTGCGGCGAGCGCGGCATCATATCGGGCGGTTTGCAGGGATACAACATGGTGAATCAAGAATAGTTTGATCGAACAGAGAATAAAGCCCACTTTTTTTCATCTCCCCCCCTTGATGATGGGATTGTTGACCCCATCTTATTTTCAACCAAAACAGTTCGACCGAATAATAAAGGGTTATGTTGGGCGGTTAACTTGTCTGCATCATGGAAATATGAGGCCGGATAAGAGGAAAACGATGTTGTGTAGTTGAAAAGCAGCATTTCGCCCACATAGTAGGTTGAACTACCACACCGAATATGACTTTTTAGTGGAGATGTTTAGATGGGTAAGATTATTGGTATCGACCTGGGTACAACCAACTCTTGTGTAGCGATTATGGACGGTACGCAGGTTAAAGTACTGGAAAACAGTGAGGGCGATCGTACGACTCCTTCAATTATTGCTTACACGCAAGACGGTGAAACTCTGGTTGGCCAGCCGGCTAAACGTCAGGCGGTGACCAACCCGCAAAATACGTTGTTCGCAATCAAACGTCTGATTGGCCGTCGCTTCAAAGATGAAGAAGTGCAGCGTGATGCTAACATCATGCCGTATAAAATTGTTGGCGCCGACAATGGCGATGCCTGGCTGGAAGTGAAAGACCAGAAAATGGCTCCGCCGCAAATTTCAGCGGAAGTGCTGAAGAAAATGAAAAAAACGGCGGAAGATTATCTGGGCGAAGCCGTGACTGAAGCGGTGATTACCGTACCGGCTTACTTCAATGATGCTCAGCGTCAGGCGACGAAAGACGCCGGCCGCATCGCCGGTCTGGAAGTAAAACGTATTATTAACGAACCCACCGCCGCTGCGCTGGCATACGGTTTGGATAAAGAAGTCGGTAACCGTACTATCGCGGTGTATGACCTGGGTGGTGGTACATTCGATATCTCCATTATCGAAATTGATGAAGTAGACGGCGAAAAAACCTTTGAAGTTCTGGCAACCAACGGTGATACCCATTTGGGTGGCGAAGACTTCGACAGCCGTTTGATCAACTATCTGGTTGATGAGTTCAAAAAAGAACAGGGCTTCGATCTGCGCAACGATCCTCTGGCGATGCAGCGTCTGAAGGAAGCGGCGGAAAAAGCGAAAATCGAGCTTTCCTCCGCGCAGCAGACCGACGTTAACCTGCCGTACATCACCGCGGATGCGACTGGTCCGAAACACCTGAACATCAAGGTGACGCGTGCGAAACTGGAATCTCTGGTTGAAGATCTGGTTAACCGTTCTCTGGAGCCGCTGAAGGTTGCGTTGAAGGATGCCGGCCTGTCCGTCGCCGAAGTTAAAGACGTGATCCTGGTCGGCGGTCAGACCCGTATGCCGCTGGTGCAGAAAAAGGTTGCCGATTTCTTTGGTAAAGAACCGCGTAAGGACGTCAACCCGGATGAAGCCGTCGCTATCGGCGCTGCGGTCCAGGGTGGCGTACTGTCCGGTGATGTGAAAGACGTTCTGCTGCTGGATGTTACTCCGCTGTCTCTGGGGATCGAAACGATGGGCGGCGTGATGACGGCGCTGATTGCCAAGAACACCACGATCCCGACGAAACACAGCCAGGTATTCTCTACGGCGGAAGATAATCAGTCCGCGGTGACGATCCATGTCCTGCAGGGTGAACGTAAACGTGGTCAGGATAACAAGTCTCTGGGCCAATTCAACCTGGATGGCATTCAGCCTGCGCCGCGCGGTATGCCGCAGATCGAAGTTACTTTCGACATCGATGCCGATGGTATCCTGCATGTATCCGCCAAGGACAAAAACAGCGGTCGTGAACAGAAAATCACCATCAAAGCCTCTTCTGGCCTGAATGAAGATGAAATCCAGAAAATGGTTCGTGATGCGGAAGCTAACGCGGAATCCGACCGTAAGTTTGAAGAGCTGGTTCAAACCCGCAACCAGGGCGACCATTTGCTGCACAGCACGCGTAAGCAGCTGGAAGAAATGGGCGACAATCTGGCCGCCGAGGATAAAACCGCCATTGACGATGCCTTGAAAGCGTTGGAAAGCGCGCTGAAAGGCGAAGACAAAGCGGATATCGAAGCCAAAATCCAGGCGCTGGTTCAGGCTTCCGGTAAATTGCTGGAAGCTTCTCAGCAGCAGCAGGCGCAGGCCGGCGCTGACGGTGCCGCGGGTGCTGACGATACTTCTGCTCGTAAAGACGACGATGTAGTTGATGCCGAGTTTGAAGAAGTAAAAGATAAAAAGTAATCGCCCTTAAGCGGGCGCAGTAACGGTAACTAGGGACTGTTGCTGGCAACCAGCACGGGCGTTGAGGAAACTCTGCGCCCGTGCACGCATGTTGAGGGCAGGAAAAAAGAATGGCGAAGCAAGACTATTACGAGATTTTAGGCGTTGCTAAAGATGCCGATGAGCGCGAAATCAAAAAGGCCTATAAGCGTCTGGCGATGAAGTTTCATCCGGATCGTAATCCGGGTGACCAAAGTGCCGAAGCACGCTTCAAAGAGATTAAAGAAGCTTACGAGATCCTTACCGACTCGCAGAAACGTGCCGCCTACGATCAGTACGGCCATGCTGCATTTGAACAAGGTGGTATGGGCGGCGGCGGCGGTTTTGGCGGTGGCGCCGATTTCGGTGATATCTTTGGCGACGTGTTTGGCGATATCTTTGGCGGCGGCCGTCGCCAGCGTGCGAGCCGCGGCTCCGATCTACGCTATAACATGGAGCTGTCGCTGGAAGAAGCCGTCCGTGGCGTCACCAAAGAGATCCGAATCCCTACGTTGGAAGAGTGCGATACCTGCCATGGCAGCGGTTCCAAGCCTGGTAGCTCACCCGTCACCTGTCCGACCTGTCATGGTAATGGTCAGGTGCAGATGCGCCAGGGCTTTTTTACCGTTCAGCAGGCTTGTCCGCATTGTCATGGCCGTGGGAAGATCATCAAAGATCCATGCACGACGTGTCACGGCCATGGCCGGGTAGAAAAGAGTAAAACGCTATCGGTTAAGATCCCTGCCGGGGTGGATACTGGCGATCGGATCCGTTTGTCAGGAGAAGGTGAGGCCGGCGAACATGGGGCGCCGGCAGGCGACCTGTACGTTCAGGTTCAGGTAAAGGCGCATCCTATCTTCCAGCGTGAAGAAAATAATCTGTACTGTGAAGTGCCGATTAACTTTGCCATGGCGGCATTGGGCGGAGAAATAGAAGTGCCGACCCTTGATGGCCGGGTAAAGCTGAAAGTGCCAGCTGAGACGCAAACCGGCAAGCTGTTTCGCATGCGCGGCAAGGGCGTGAAGTCAGTACGGGGCGGCGCTCAGGGCGACCTACTGTGCCGGGTGGTGGTGGAAACCCCTGTCAGCCTGAACGAGCGGCAAAAGCAGCTGCTGCAAGAGCTGGAAGAGAGTTTCGGCGGCCCTTCGGGGGAAAGAAACAGTCCGCGCTCGAAAAGTTTTCTCGACGGCGTGAAGAAATTTTTTGACGATTTGACCCGCTGATCCTGTTGTCCCGCTGTATAGAAGAACCGGCTGAAAAACCAACAGCCGGTTTTTTTTATGGCGGTCTGAGGTAAAAAACGCTCACCCCGATGTTTTCATCCAGGATAGCGCCAGCAGCGGCGATAGGGACGCCGTTCGGTTATGCGGATTATGACCGCCGTTATTTCTGTGGGATAGCTCAAGCTTCAGACGCAAAAAAACCGGCCTGGGCCGGTTTTTTTAGCAGCAACATGCGAAACCGCAATTATTGCATAGCGTTGATGCGCGCTACCAGATTGGATTTATGACGTGCAGCTTTGTTTTTGTGGATCAGGCCTTTGCTTGCCTGGCGATCCACGATCGGTTGCATATCATTAAACGCATTCTGTGCCGCTTCTTTATCGCCAGCAGCGATCGCCGCGTATACTTTCTTAATGAAAGTACGCATCATGGAGCGACGGCTTGCGTTATGCTTGCGGCGCTTCTCAGACTGTACGGCGCGTTTCTTAGCTGATTTGATATTAGCCAAGGTCCAACTCCCAAATATATTCTATCGAGGACAATTCAAAGGCCGAGGAATATGCCCTTTTAGCCTTCGTTTGTCAATGGATTTGTGCAAATAAGCGTCGTTTGTACGTCAACGCTTGTTACGTTGTGATGGCGCAGGATTTTAACAGCTTCACGCGGTGGAATACAGCTTTTAACGTCATAAATTTACCGGGGGGGCATTAATCATTGGTAAAACAAATAATCCCCGCGAAAACCCCCGCAGAATGCCTGGTTTCTTGCCTGAAAGATTCGGGGAGCGGCGTCAAAATAATAAAAATCGCGATAGTATCCGCAGCCTTGACTGCAAAAGGCGCGAATCGCGGGTTAACCTTACTCGCTGTACAAGGTATAATCCGCCGATTTCCATTATTTCAACCCATTTGTTCTGAGCCAGCTATGCAGCTAATTCGCGGTATACACAATCTTCGGGCGCATCATTATGGTTGTGTGCTCACTATTGGTAATTTTGACGGCGTGCACCGCGGACACCAGATGCTGCTCGAACGTCTGAAGCAGGAAGGTCAGTCTCGCGGTCTTCCTGTCATGGTGATGATTTTTGAACCTCAGCCGCAGGAGTTGTTTTCAACGGAGAGGACGCCGGCGCGGTTGACGAGTCTGCGCGATAAAGTGAATTATCTGAAAAAAGCGGGCGTCGACTACCTGCTGTGCGTGCGGTTCGACGCCCGCTTTGCTGCGAATCATGCGCAAAATTTTATTTCTACGTTACTGGTGGAAAAGCTGGGCGTCAGATTTTTGGTGGTTGGCGATGACTTCCGCTTCGGGGCTGGTCGCCAGGGCGATTTCCTGTTATTACAGAAGGCTGGCGCCGACGCGGGGTTTGAGGTTATCAGCACGGCTTCATTCTGTAATGATGGTAAGCGGGTGAGCAGCACGGCCATACGCGAAGCGCTGATGAATGATGATTTAACGCTGGCGGAAAATCTGTTGGGACATCCCTATAGTATTTCCGGACGCGTGATCCATGGTAATGCCTTGGGGAGAACCATCGGTTTTCCTACGGCCAATCTGCCGTTGAAGCGGCAGGTATCGCCGGTCAGCGGCGTCTATGCCGTCAGCGTGTACGGACTGGGAGATGAACCGGTGCCGGGTGTCGCCAACATTGGCTCGCGCCCGACGGTGACCGGCGACAAACGCCAGCAACTGGAGGTGCACCTGCTGGATATGACGATGAATCTATATGGTCGTCATATTGATGTGGTGCTGCGTTACAAAATACGTAATGAACAGCGGTTTGCTTCGCTTGAGGCGCTAAAGGGGCAAATCGCTGACGATGTGGTGACGGCCCGGAGATTTTTTGGGTTAAAGACACCGGTTTAATTTTTCTAGCCGAAGACGAAATCGAGAATCTAATGAGTGACTATAAGACTACCCTGAACTTGCCGGAAACAGGGTTCCCGATGCGTGGCGATTTGGCCAAGCGTGAACCTGGCATGCTGAAACGTTGGTATGAACAGGATCTGTACGGGATTATTCGCCAAGCTAAAAAGGGCAAAAAAACCTTTATTCTGCACGATGGCCCTCCCTACGCGAATGGCAATATTCATATTGGTCACTCAGTGAATAAAATTCTTAAAGACATTATCGTCAAGTCTAAAACGCTATCTGACTACGACTCGCCGTATGTGCCTGGCTGGGACTGTCATGGTCTGCCGATTGAACTGAAAGTTGAGCAACTGATCGGTAAGCCGGGTGAGAAAGTCAGCGCCGCGGAATTCCGCGCTGAATGCCGTAAATACGCGGCAGAGCAAGTCGCCGGCCAGAAGAAAGATTTTATCCGCCTTGGCGTGCTAGGCGACTGGGATCATCCGTACCTGACGATGGACTTCGATACGGAAGCCAATATCATTCGTACGCTGGGTCGGGTTATCGAAAACGGCCATCTGCATAAGGGCGCCAAGCCGGTTCACTGGTGTGCCGATTGCGGTTCCGCGCTGGCGGAAGCCGAAGTGGAATATTACGATAAAACATCGCCTTCTATTGATGTGGCTTTTGACGCCGTCGATGCCGCCGCCGTTTGTGCAAAATTTGGCGTGGGGCAGGTCGATGGACCGCTTTCTCTGGTTATCTGGACCACTACGCCCTGGACGTTGCCCGCTAACCGCGCGATTTCACTGAATCCTGAATTTGTTTATCAGTTGATTCAGATTGAAGGCCGGGCGTTGATCCTTGCCGCCGATCTGGTGGAAAGCGTCATGCAGCGTATCGGTGTCGATCGCTGGCGGGTTCTGGGCGAATGCCAAGGCTGCGATCTTGAACTGCTGCGATTCCAGCATCCCTTTATGGCATTTGATGTGCCGGCGATCCTGGGCGATCACGTAACGTTGGATGCCGGTACCGGCGCGGTGCATACCGCGCCAGGCCATGGTCCGGACGACTATGTCGTCGGGCAACGATATGGACTGGAAGTCGCCAATCCGGTAGGACCGAACGGCTGTTACCTGAGCGGAACCTATCCCGAGCTAGACGGCAAGTTTGTCTTCAAGGCCAACGATATCGTTGTAGACATCCTGCGCCAGCATGGCGCGCTGCTGCACCTGGAAAAGCTGCTGCACAGCTATCCATGCTGCTGGCGCCACAAAACCCCGATCATCTTCCGCGCGACGCCGCAATGGTTTATCAGCATGGATCAGAAAGGGTTACGCAAGCAGTCGCTGTCTGAGATCAAAAGCGTGCAGTGGATCCCTGACTGGGGACAGGCGCGCATTGAAGCGATGGTCGCCAACCGCCCCGACTGGTGTATTTCCCGTCAGCGTACCTGGGGCGTGCCTATGTCGCTCTTTGTCCATAAGGAGACGGAAGAGCTTCATCCGCGCACCAAAGAGCTGATTGAAGAGGTGGCCAAGCGTGTTGAGCAGGATGGCATTCAGGCCTGGTGGGATCTTGATCCGGCCGAGGTGCTGGGCGCAGACGCGGCCGATTACGTCAAGGTGCCGGATACGCTGGACGTCTGGTTCGACTCCGGGTCGACCCATGCTTCCGTGGTTGACGTTCGTCCTGAGTTCGGCGGCCACTCGGCGGATATGTATTTGGAAGGTTCCGACCAGCACCGCGGCTGGTTTATGTCCTCCCTGATGATTTCAACCGCTATCAAAGGCAAAGCGCCTTATCGCCAGGTGTTGACTCATGGTTTCACCGTTGATGGCCAGGGACGCAAGATGTCCAAATCCATCGGGAATACCATCAGCCCACAGGACGTGATGAATAAACTTGGCGGTGATATTCTGCGCCTGTGGATCGGTTCAACCGACTATTCAGGCGAAATCGCCGTGTCGGATGAGATCCTGAAACGTTCAGCCGACGCCTATCGTCGTATTCGTAATACCTCGCGTTTCTTGCTGGCTAACCTGAACGGATTTGATCCGAAGCAGCATAGTGTGAAACCGGAAGATATGGTGGTGCTGGATCGTTGGGCCGTCGACTGTGCGAAAGCGGCGCAGGAAGAGATTATTGAAGCCTACGACAGTTATGATTTTCACCGAGTCGTACAGCGTCTGATGCAGTTTTGCTCAATCGAGATGGGGTCATTCTATCTTGACATCATCAAGGACCGTCAGTACACCGCGAAGCGCGACAGTATCGCCCGTCGCAGCTGTCAGACGGCGCTGTATCATATTTCCGAAGCGCTGGTTCGCTGGATGGCGCCGATTCTGTCTTTCACGGCGGATGAAATTTGGGGATACCTGCCGGGCGAACGCGCTCAGTACGTATTTACCGAACAATGGTATGACGGCTTGTTCGGCCTGGATGCCACGGAAAGCATGAATGACGCGTTCTGGGCTGAGATGCTGAAAGTCCGTAGTGAAGTGAACAAGGTGATCGAACAAGCGCGTAACGATAAGCGTATTGGCGGATCGCTGGAGGCATCCGTTACCCTGTATGCCGATGCCGCCCTGGCGGATAAGCTGAATCAGTTAAGTCAGGAACTGCATTTTGCTCTGCTGACCTCGAAAGCCAGGGTCGAGGCGTATGAAAATGCGCCAGCCGATGCACAGACTACTGAACTACCTGGATTGAAAATTGCCTTAAGCAAGGCGGAAGGGCATAAGTGCCCCCGTTGCTGGCATTATGAGTCAGATATCGGTACTGATACCGATCATCCCGACATTTGTGGTCGCTGCGCGACCAACGTCGGCGGCAAAGGTGAAGAGCGTAAATTCGTCTGATGAATAAATCGATCTGTTCAAGTGGGTTGCGCTGGCTTTGGCTGGCGCTGTTGGTTCTGGTTGTTGACCTGGGCAGCAAACAGTGGATTTTGTCCCACTTTGCTTTGGGCGAAACCCAGCCGTTGATTTCGCATCTGAATCTGCACTATGCCCGTAATTATGGCGCGGCGTTCAGTTTTCTGGCGGATAAGGGCGGCTGGCAGCGCTGGTTTTTCGCCGGTATCGCTATCGCCATCGTGATTGCCATGCTGGTGATGATGTATCGCGGCAGCGCGAGCCAGAAGCTGAATAACATCGCTTATGCGCTGATTATCGGCGGTGCGCTCGGCAACCTGTTTGACCGGATGTGGCATGGTTTTGTCGTCGATTTTATCGATTTCTATGTCGGCGACTGGCATTTCGCCACCTTTAATCTGGCGGACAGCGCCATCTGTATTGGCGCTGCGTTGATCGTATTGGAAGGTTTTATCAATACGCATGATGATTCGGCTAAACAAAAGGGCCACTGATGCTTGAAACTGTACAGAGCAACAGCGCAGTGTTGGTGCATTTCACGCTGACCCTGGAAAATGGTTCCGTGGCGGAGTCCACCCGTGAAAACGGCAAGCCTGCGTTGTTCCGCCTTGGGGATGGCAGCTTGTCCGCAGCGCTGGAACAGCATCTGCAAGGCTTGAAACGTGGCGAGCAAAGGTCGTTCACTCTGCCGCCGGAATCGGCCTTTGGCGCGGTTAACCCTGATATGATCCAGTTTTTCCTGCGTCGTGATTTTGCCCAGACGGGCGTGCCCGACGTGGGAACCATCATGTTGTTCAGCGGCGTCGGCGGTAATGATATGCCTGGCATTATTCGCGATGTAGCGGAAGAATCCGTTACCGTGGATTTCAATCACCCGCTGGCAGGCCAGTCTATTACCTTCGATCTGGAAGTGTTAGATATTGACCCACCACGGCAGGAGGTTCCGCATGCAGATCTTGCTGGCTAATCCACGCGGCTTTTGCGCTGGAGTCGATCGCGCCATCAGTATTGTTGAACGGGCGTTAGAGATATTCGGCACGCCGATCTACGTACGGCACGAAGTGGTGCATAACCGCTATGTCGTCAACGGGCTGCGTGAGCGCGGCGCGATATTTATTGAACAGATAGATGAAGTGCCGGATGGCTCGATACTGATTTTCTCGGCGCATGGCGTGTCCCAAGCCGTTCGCAACGAGGCTAAAAATCGCGACCTGACGGTCTTTGACGCCACCTGCCCGCTGGTGACCAAAGTGCATATGGAAGTGGCGAGGGCGAGTCGGAAAGGCGTTGAGGCAATCCTGATCGGTCATGCCGGACATCCGGAAGTTGAAGGCACCATGGGACAGTACAGCAATGCCGAGGGCGGCATGTATCTGGTGGAGTCGCCGGACGATGTGTGGGCGCTGCAGGTAAAGGATGACGGCAATCTGTGCTTTATGACGCAGACCACGCTGTCGGTCGATGATACTTCCGCGGTAATTGATGCGCTGCGTGAGCGTTTTCCTCGCATCATCGGCCCGCGTAAAGATGATATCTGTTATGCCACCACCAACCGTCAGGAGGCGGTGCGCACCCTGGCTAATATGGCCGACGTCGTGCTGGTGGTGGGGTCAAAGAACTCCTCCAACTCCAACCGGTTGGCCGAGCTGGCGCAACGGGCCGGTAAAGCCGCTTATTTGATCGATGCCGCGGATGACATTCAGGAAAGCTGGTTGGCCGGTATCGCCGATGTCGGCGTGACGGCTGGCGCATCGGCGCCGGATATTTTGGTACAGCAGGTGATTGGTCGTTTGCAGGCCTTAGGCGGCAAGGTGACGGTGGAAATTCAAGGGCGGGAAGAAAACATTGTCTTTGAAGTGCCTAAAGAGCTTCGCGTTGAGGTGAAGCAAATCGACTAGATTGACGATGGCGGTGGCGAGTTCTTCGTCACCGCTTTTTTCTTAACGTTTTCGCCCTGCGGTTCACTCGCCATCATCCGTTAATAATCATTTGATAAAAATGCATGTTTATGCGTTATTGCCGTTGAGCGTCGATAGGCGCGGGCGATTTGTCATGCTTCAGCTCGCTTTGGCCCCGACTGGCTGACGCTGCCGTCAACGGCGTTCAGATCGGCCTTCGGCGAATGTGTCATTCCCCCCTATCGCTTAGTCGCGTAAGCGCCTGAGGATTCCCGGTCTTTCGGCGTTACGACGCGCATGAATGCCCCTTGGCGCTGGAACGCCAACGATAATTTGCGCCTCTGATTATAAATACGCTGGCGATAGGGCGTCTCGACCGTTAACCTGATAGCTATTTGATAGCGGAAATACAAAGAGAGAGAACGCATGAAGGATTCAATGATCCGTATCGCGGTTGCCGGCGCCGGCGGCCGTATGGGACGTCAACTTATTCAAGCGGTTGAACAGATGCAAGGCGCCGTTCTGGGGGCGGCGCTGGAACGTCAGGGTTCGTCTCTGGTCGGGGCCGATGCGGGTGAACTGGCCGGGCTGGGGAAATCTGGCGTGTCGGTGAGCGATAGCCTGGATGCTATTCGTAATGATTTTGATGTTCTTATCGATTTTACCCGTCCTGAAGGTTCATTGGCGCATCTGGCATTTTGTCGTCAGCACCACAAATCCATGGTCATCGGCACAACCGGCTTTGATGAGCAGGGAAAGGCAGCCATTTCCGCGGCCGCTCAGGAGATCGGTGTTGTTTTTGCCGCTAATTTCAGCGTCGGCGTGAACGTGATGCTGAAGCTGTTGGAAAAGGCCGCCACAGTGATGGGGGAGTATACTGACATCGAAATTATCGAGGCCCATCACCGTCATAAAGTCGATGCGCCTTCGGGAACCGCGCTGGCTATGGGGGAGGCGATCGCCGGGGCGTTGGGCCGAGACCTGAAGACCTGCGCGGTCTACGCCCGTGAAGGGTATACCGGTGAACGCGATCCGAAAAGTATTGGTTTTGCCACCGTTCGGGCTGGTGATATCGTCGGCGAGCATACCGCCATGTTTGCGGATATTGGCGAACGGGTTGAAATTACCCACAAGGCATCCAGCCGTATGACATTTGCAAATGGCGCGGTTCGTGCTTCAATTTGGTTAAAAGATAAAAAATCAGGTCTTTTTGATATGAAGGATGTGCTTGGGTTGGAAGATTTATGATCTGATATTTTTATTTTTTAATCTCTAATTAATTGATACAAGTGGTGATTGTTTGTCATTGCTTGTATTTTTTTAATGATGTGTGATTTTTAAAGTGAAATTGATTATTTTTGCTTTTTTGTTCGGTTTTAGAGGCTTTGCGGCGCGGTTAATCCCATAGTGCGAGCCCTGTTGGTTCATTATTACGCATATTTCAGCTAAGTGGGTTGGCAACCGTTTACTTTCCCTTGTTAACATGGTTTTTTGCGCTTGAGAGCCTCTGTTACTGTCATAAAGCATAAAAAGAAGGGAAAGATCGCGGTTGATGTGGACAATTCGGCCAGCCCTCATTAAAATGCGCCCAATTTGCCAAAAATTTACCTTGAGGGTGGTTTTTGCGTTGATTTAGATCGATTAATCTGAATTAATATGCAAATAACATGATTTTTTATTCCTTGGAGGGTGTTTTGATTAAGTCAGCGCTATTGGTTCTGGAAGACGGAACCCAATTCCATGGTCGGGCCATCGGGGCAGAAGGGTCGGCAGTGGGGGAAGTGGTCTTCAATACGTCGATGACCGGATATCAAGAAATCCTTACTGATCCATCTTATTCCCGCCAGATTGTCACTCTCACTTATCCCCATATCGGTAATGTCGGCACCAACAAAGCTGATGAAGAATCGTCATCCATACAGGCCCAAGGCCTGGTGATACGCGACCTGCCGCTGATTGCCAGTAACTACCGTAGTGAAGAAGGCCTGTCTGAGTACCTCAAACGCAACAACGTTGTCGCCATCGCCGATATCGATACCCGCAAACTGACCCGACTGCTGCGCGAGAAAGGCGCTCAGAAAGGTTGCATCCTTGCGGGCGGCGAGCCGGACGCCGAGCTTGCGCTGAAAAAAGCGCAGGATTTCCCAGGCCTGAAAGGCATGGATCTGGCGAAAGAGGTTACCACGACGGAGAGCTATAGCTGGTCGCAGGGGAGCTGGACGCTGGAAGGCGACTTGCCTGCCAATACGCCGGACGGCGACCTGCCGTACCACGTGGTGGCCTATGACTATGGCGTGAAGCGTAACATTCTGCGTCTGCTGGCGGACAGAGGATGCCGCCTGACGGTGGTGCCGGCGCAAACGTCGGCCGAAGAGGTTTTGAAACTCAATCCAGACGGGATTTTCCTGTCGAATGGTCCCGGCGACCCGGAGCCTTGCGACTACGCCATCCGCGCGATTAAGGCTTTTCTCGAAACGGATATCCCGGTATTCGGTATCTGTCTCGGCCATCAACTGTTGGCGCTGGCGAGCGGCGCGCAGACCATCAAAATGAAGCTGGGTCACCACGGCGGCAACCACCCGGTAAAAGATCTGGACAATAACCGGGTGATTATCACCGCACAGAACCATGGTTTCGCGGTCGATGAAAATAATTTGCCCGATACGCTGCGCGTGACGCACATCTCGCTGTTTGACCAGACGGTCCAGGGGATTCACCGTACCGATAAACCGGCATTCAGTTTTCAGGGGCACCCGGAAGCCAGTCCCGGCCCACACGATGCGGCGCCGTTTTTCGACCATTTTATTGAATTGATCAAGACTTACCGTTCTTCAGCTAAATAATCAGGAGCGAGAAAATGCCAAAACGTACAGATATTAAAAGCATCCTGATTCTGGGCGCTGGTCCGATTGTTATCGGCCAGGCCTGTGAGTTTGACTACTCTGGCGCACAGGCGTGTAAAGCGCTGCGCGAAGAGGGATACCGGGTCATCCTGGTGAACTCGAACCCGGCAACCATCATGACCGATCCGGAAATGGCCGATGCCACCTATATCGAGCCGATTCACTGGGAAGTGGTGCGTAAAATTATCGAAAAAGAACGCCCGGATGCGGTATTGCCGACCATGGGCGGTCAGACGGCGTTGAACTGCGCGCTGGAGCTGGAACGTCAGGGCGTGCTGGCTGAGTTTGGCGTCACGATGATCGGCGCCACCGCCGATGCCATCGATAAAGCCGAAGACCGCCAGCGTTTCGATAAGGCGATGAAGAAAATCGGCCTGGACACCGCGCGATCCGGTATTGCGCACAATATGGAAGAGGCGCTGGCCGTCGCCGCTGACGTTGGTTTCCCCTGTATTATTCGTCCCTCATTTACCATGGGCGGCACCGGCGGCGGCATCGCCTATAACCGCGAAGAGTTTGAGGAAATCTGCGAACGCGGCCTGGATCTTTCCCCAACCAACGAACTGCTGATTGATGAATCCCTGATCGGCTGGAAAGAGTATGAAATGGAAGTGGTGCGCGATAAAAACGACAACTGCATCATTGTCTGCTCCATCGAGAACTTCGACGCCATGGGGATCCACACCGGTGACTCTATTACCGTTGCGCCAGCGCAAACGCTGACCGACAAAGAGTACCAAATCATGCGTAACGCCTCGATGGCGGTACTGCGTGAAATCGGCGTGGAAACCGGCGGTTCGAACGTGCAATTTTCCGTCAACCCGAAAAATGGTCGCCTGATCGTTATCGAGATGAACCCGCGCGTTTCCCGCTCTTCAGCGCTGGCATCGAAAGCGACCGGTTTCCCGATTGCGAAAATCGCCGCCAAACTGGCCGTCGGCTATACGCTGGATGAACTGATGAACGACATTACCGGCGGACGTACCCCGGCGTCGTTTGAGCCGTCCATCGATTACGTCGTGACCAAGATTCCGCGCTTTAACTTTGAAAAATTCGCCGGCGCCAATGACCGACTGACTACGCAGATGAAATCTGTGGGCGAAGTGATGGCGATCGGCCGCACTCAGCAGGAGTCGTTACAGAAGGCGCTACGCGGCCTGGAAGTCGGCGCCACCGGTTTTGATCCGCAGGTGGACCTGGACGATCCGCAAGCGCTGACCCTGATTCGTCGCGAGCTGAAAGATGCGGGCGCCGATCGGGTTTGGTTTATCGCCGATGCCTTCCGTGCCGGGATGTCGGTAGACGGCGTCTTTAACCTGACCAATATTGACCGCTGGTTCCTGGTACAGATTGAAGAGCTGGTCCGTCTGGAAGAGCAGGTTGCCGAACAGGGCGTTACCGCGCTGGATGCGAATTTCCTGCGTCTGCTGAAACGCAAAGGCTTTGCCGATGCCCGTCTGGCCACCTTGGCCGGCGTGGCCGAAAGTGAAATTCGTAAACTGCGCGATAAGTTCAATCTGCATCCGGTTTATAAGCGTGTGGATACCTGTGCGGCGGAATTCGCCACCGATACCGCCTATATGTACTCCACCTATGAAGATGAGTGCGAAGCCAACCCGAATCAGGATCGTGACAAAATCATGGTGTTGGGCGGCGGGCCGAACCGTATCGGCCAGGGAATCGAATTCGACTACTGCTGTGTACATGCCTCGCTGGCGCTGCGCGAAGACGGTTACGAAACCATTATGGTGAACTGTAATCCTGAAACCGTTTCGACCGATTACGACACCTCCGATCGCCTGTACTTTGAACCGGTTACGCTGGAAGACGTATTGGAAATCGTACGTATCGAGAAGCCGAAAGGCGTGATCGTGCAGTATGGCGGTCAGACGCCGCTGAAGCTGGCTCGTGAGCTGGAAGCGGCCGGCGTGCCGGTAATCGGCACCAGCCCGGATGCCATTGACCGCGCGGAAGACCGCGAGCGTTTCCAACAGGCGGTCAATCGTCTGGGGCTGAAACAACCGGCTAACGCCACCGTGTCGGCGATTGAGCAGGCGGTGGAAAAGGCGCGCGACATCGGCTACCCGCTGGTGGTTCGCCCCTCCTATGTGCTCGGCGGTCGGGCGATGGAAATTGTGTATGACGAAATCGACCTGCGCCGCTACTTCCAGAACGCCGTCGTGGTTTCCAACGATGCGCCAGTGCTGCTGGACCATTTTCTCGACGACGCCATTGAGGTCGATGTTGACGCCATCTGCGATGGCGAGCGCGTGCTGATTGGCGGCATTATGGAGCACATCGAGCAGGCGGGCGTTCACTCCGGTGACTCAGCCTGTTCTTTACCGGCTTATACGCTGAGCAAGGAAATTCAGAATGTCATGCGTCAGCAGGTAGAGAAGCTGGCGTTTGAGCTGTGTGTTCGCGGCCTGATGAACGTTCAGTTCGCGGTCAAGAACAATGAAGTTTACCTGATCGAGGTTAACCCGCGTGCGGCGCGTACCGTGCCCTTTGTTTCCAAAGCAACCGGCGTGCCGCTGGCGAAAGTCGCTGCCCGCGTGATGGCGGGACAAACCTTGGCTCAGCAGGGCGTGACCAAAGAGGTAATCCCGCCATACTACTCGGTGAAAGAAGTGGTTCTGCCGTTCAACAAGTTCCCCGGCGTAGACCCTATTCTGGGGCCGGAAATGCGCTCTACCGGTGAAGTGATGGGCGTAGGGCGGACATTCGCCGAGGCCTTCTGCAAAGCGATGCTGGGCAGCAATTCGCAGATGAAGAAGTCGGGTCGTGCGCTGTTGTCGGTTCGTGAAGGCGACAAGGCCCGGGTGGTGGATCTGGCGGCCAAGCTGATGAAGCACGGTTTTGAGCTGGATGCGACCCACGGTACGGCCATCGAACTGGGTGAGGCGGGTATTAATCCACGTCTGGTGAATAAGGTTCATGAAGGGCGTCCGCACATTCAGGACCGCATCAAAAACGGCGAGTATACCTATATCGTCAATACCACTGCAGGGCGTCAGGCTATCGAGGATTCCAAACTGATTCGCCGCAGCGCACTGCAGTATAAGGTGCATTACGACACGACCATGAACGGCGGGTTCGCCACCGCCATGTCGTTAAATGCCGACCCGACGGAGAAAGTGACTTCGGTACAGGAAATGCATGCCTTGATTAAAGGCCGTTAACCGAGCGGTTTTAACCGTTTCAGCCAGCGTTTGCTAATCACGAACGCTGGCTTTTTATTTTCAGATTCGAAGCGTTAAGTCCGGCGATAAATCCGATTCAACGCTCCCCACATCCTCCGGCTGCTCCTGTTCATTGTCCCTGCTGTAAAACTGCCTTTCCTTGTTCGCTTTTCCCCGCTTCCCACCATAGGAGCCAGATAATCATCTACACTTATTCTATTGTTCGAGTTTTTATGCCAGTGCAATATCTTTGACAATCAGAGGCGAAAGATGAGTTTGAATGAAAAAAACCAATCGGTGAAAAAAGAGACGCTGTTGCCTACCGTCAACGATCCGTTGACGGCATATCCTCGACCCCCTTTTGAGCGTCAGCCGCAGCCGGCGCCGGGACTGGCCAGCAAAATGAGGCCGCTGCCCGATCATGGCGAAAAAAGTTATCAAGGCAGTGGGCGGCTGAAGGGGCGCAAAGCGTTGATCACCGGCGGGGATTCCGGCATCGGCCGTGCTGTCGCCATTGCTTACGCCAGAGAAGGCGCGGATGTGGCGATTAATTACCTGCCGGAAGAGGAACCGGATGCGCGCGAGGTGATTGCGTTGATTCAGGCTGCGGGACGTACCGCGGTCGCTATCCCCGGCGATATTCGCACGGAAGACTTCTGTCGACGACTGGTCGCCGAAGCCGCTGAAAAGCTGGGTGGATTGGATATTCTGGTGAACAATGCCGGTCGACAGCAGTATGCCGAGTCGATTGACGAGCTATCGACGGACGCATTCGATGCGACATTCAAGACTAACGTTTATGCGCCGTTTTGGATTTCGAAAGCGGCGATGGCCTATCTGCAAGCCGGTTCCGTTATCATCAACACCTCGTCGGTTCAGGCATTCAACCCGAGTGCGATTCTGCTGGATTACGCCCAGACCAAAGCCTGTAATGTCGCCTTTACCAAGGCGTTGGCGAAACAGGTGGCTAAAAAAGGAATCCGGGTCAACGCGGTGGCGCCCGGCCCATACTGGACGCCGCTGCAGTCCAGCGGCGGGCAGCCCATGGAAATGGTGATGGCGTTTGGTGAAAGCGCTCCGTTGGGGCGTCCGGGGCAGCCGGTGGAAATTGCGTCCTTGTACGTGACGTTGGCTTGCGCGGAAAATAGCTTCACATCAGGGCAAGTATGGTGTTCCGATGGCGGGACGGGCGCGGCCTGAGGTGAGTGAAACAGGGCCGTCCTGCGGCCCTTGAAAAACTTAACCGAGCGCCACCTTGATGCCGAGCGCCACCAAAACCGTCCCCAGTAGCTTATCCACCAGTTTCTGCGCCTTCTCCAGACCCCTTCGTACGGGCGCGCTTTGAAAAAGCAGCACCAGCAGCGGCCACCAGATAACCGACAGCCCCCAAATGATCATGGCATACCACAGCTTTTCACCGACGCCGGAGTCGATACTCAGCACCTGAGTAAAGACGGCCAGGAAGAACAGCGTCGCCTTGGGATTGAGCAGATTACACAGATAACCCTGCAAAAAGGCTTTTTTCAGGCTGACGCGCTGCGGCGATAAATGCGAAAGGTTCATTTTACTTCCGCCTCGGGAGAACAGCGCCTGAAGTCCAACCCATATCAGATAGGCGGCGCCGACGTATTTCAGCAGATTAAACAGCCACGGCGTCGTGGTGATGACCACGGCCAGTCCCGCTACGCAGTACGCCATATGTGTCGCCACGCCGCAAATTACCCCGAGCGATGTCATCAGCGCGGCCGCTCGTGGGTAGCGCACCGAATTTTTGATCACCAGAAAAAAATCCGGTCCGGGAGAAAGCATACCCAGCGTGGCGATGGTAGCGACGAATAGCGATGTTTCAAGCATGATGTGTTCCAGGTGGCGAAAAAAGTAAAATAAAGCGGGTAGAATGATAACGCTGACGTGATTAATTAGCATCACCAATATTGGCTATTGGCGTGCAATATGTTAACAAGTCGCCTTACCTCTTTCGGGGTTATTCTTCCGTCGATAGAATCGGGATAAAAACATGGTCGGTGAAATAACACAGCAAAGGGAAATTACCCGGTTGTGTATTCAGTGTGCGCTTTTGCTGTTACAGCACGGAGCGGAGAGTATGGTGGTGGAGAAGCTCTCTTCCCGCCTTGGCGTGGCGCTGGGCGTTGATAGCGTAGAAAGCTCGATCTCAGCCAATGCTATTGTGCTTACCACGATAATGCAGGGGCATTGTTTGACCACCACGCGTAATAATATCGATCGCGGCATCAATATGCATGTCGTGACCGAAGTGCAGCATGCGGTGATCATGGCTGAGCATAAATTACTAGATGTCGACGGGGTGACGAAACGTTTTGCCCACATCAAACCGCTGCGCTATCCACGCTGGCTGATGGTGTCCGTCGTGGCGCTCTCCTGCGGCTGTTTCAGCCGGTTAAATGGCGGCGGATGGGATGCCTTCGTGGTGACGCTGATTGCCAGCGGGCTGGCGATGTATGTCCGACAGATATTGACCGCCCGTCGCTTTAATCCATTGATTAATTTTTGTATTACGGCCTTTGTGGCGACATCGGCCTCCGGACTGTTAATGAAGCTCCCGCTTTTCCAGCAGACCTCAACGGTGGCGATGGCGGCCAGCGTGCTGCTGCTGGTTCCCGGTTTTCCACTGATTAATGCGGTGGCCGATATGTTCAAAGGCCACGTCAATACGGGGCTGGCGCGCTGGATGGTTGCCAGCCTGCTGACGCTATCGACATGTATCGGCGTAGTCATGGCATTGGCGGTGTGGGGGTTGCGCGGATGGGCTTAAGTCTGCTGTGGGCGCTGTTGCAGGATATGGCTCTGGCGGCCGTGCCGGCGTTGGGATTTGCCATGGTGTTTAATGTTCCTCTCAGGGCGCTGCACTATTGCGCGGCGCTGGGCGCGTTGGGACATGGCGTGCGCTTCATTGCCATGTACTTCGATCTGAGCATCGAATGGGCGTCTTTTCTGGCCGCCATTACCATTGGGATTATCGGTATTCGCTGGTCTCGTTGGCTGCTGGCGCACCCCAAGGTTTTTACCGTCGCCGCGGTGATTCCCATGTTCCCCGGTATTTCAGCCTATACCGCAATGATTTCCGTCGTGGAAATTTCGCATCTCGGCTACAGCGAAGAACTTATGAGCGTCATGGTCACCAATTTCCTTAAGGCCAGCTTTATCGTCGGGGCGCTGTCTATCGGTTTGTCATTGCCGGGAATATGGCTATATCGTAAGCGGCCGGGCGTGTAGCCCTATCGGAGCCTTCTTATATTGTTATTTGGCTTGGGCTCCGTATCGACGAGGGCGGGGGCTTTCCGTATAGTGTCAGCAATTTTCTGACCTACAGGGTTTCACCATGGTTATTAGTTTGATTGCCGCATTGGCGGTGGATCGTGTCATCGGTATGGAAAATGCCATGCCGTGGCATTTACCGGCGGATTTGGCATGGTTTAAGCGTCATACATTGGGTAAGCCGATCGTCATGGGGCGCAATACCTTCCGGTCCATCGGCCAGCCATTGCCCGGTAGACTCAACATTGTCGTCAGCAGTCATCCCGGCGACGATGAACGCGTTACCTGGGTCGCCTCACTGGATGACGCCATCGCCGTTGCCGGTGAGGCGCCAGAGGTGATGGTGATCGGCGGCGGAAGTATTTATCAGCAGATGTTGCCTCAGGCTAATCGACTCTATTTGACGCACATTGACGTGGAAGTCGAGGGCGATACGCATTTCCCGGATTATGAACCTGATGAGTGGCAGTCGACGTTCAGCGAATTTCATGACGCGGATGAGCGCAATTCTCACAGCTATTGTTTCGAAATTCTGGAAAGAAATTAGTTTCTTTTGTCCGAGGCGCGATAGCCATTGCGCCTCGGATCCTCTTGAGGTCGGGTTATTCGGTATTGCCCGTATCAGGACGTGACAAGGATTTTTGCGTAAAGTAGCGTTTGTCTTCCCAACGCAGCATCGTCAGCTTTCCTCCCCAGCAGCAGCCTGTATCCAGCGCGTAGATATTTTCCGGCGTGCCTTTCCCGTTCAGCGATGCCCAGTGCCCGAACGCAATGGCGAATTCGCCCGCGACCTGGCTGGGGAGTTCGAACCAGGGCTTCAGCAGCGAGGGCGCCTGAGTCGGCGGATCTTTGCAGATCATATCCAACTGGCCGCCTGAGAAACAGTAGCGCATGCGGGTAAGAACATTGGTGCTGAAACGCAAACGGGGCAGGCCGCTGAGTTCGGGACTCCAGTGATTCGGCATGTCGCCGTACATCGCGTCGAGGAACAGCGGATAGCTATCGCTGCTGAGAATAGACTCCGCTTCCCGCGCGCACATTTTAGCCGTATCCAGATCCCATTGCGGCGTGATCCCCGCGTGCGCCATCACCAGCTTTAATTCTTCATCAACCTGCAACAGCGGCTGCCGACGCAGCCAGTTAATCAGGTCGTGGACGTCGGGCGCATTCAGCAGCGAATTGAGCCGATCTTTGGGTTTATTGCGGCTGATCCCGGCATAAATGGCAAGCAAGTGCAGGTCATGATTGCCCAGAACCATCCGCGCTGATGCCCCGAGTGAACGGACAAAACGCAGAACCCCAAGCGAATCGGGGCCGCGCGCGACCAGATCGCCCGTTAGCCATACCCTGTCTTGGTCGGGGTTAAAAGAAACTTGCGCCAATAGCGCCTCGAGTTCAACCAAACAGCCATGAACATCGCCAATTAAATAAGTAGACATAATTAATGTATCAGTGAAGGAATCGCCAGACGAAATACGGGAATACTGACTTGAAAAGCATCGCCTTGATGATCGAGCATTTGGTAATGCCCTTCCATCGTACCCAACGGGGTTTCCAAAATCGTACCGCTGGTATACTGAAATTCGCTCCCCGGTTGTATTACCGGCTGCTCTCCGACAACGCCTTCGCCCTGAACTTCGGTCTGGCGCCCGTTGGCGTTGGTGATCAGCCAGTAACGACCGCAAAGTTTGACTTCATGCCGCCCCAGATTGCGGATAGTAATCGTATAGGCGAACACGAAACGTTCTTCGTCAGGCTGCGACTGAGACTCGACATAAAAACTCTGAACCTGTACACAAACGCGGGGCGCATTAATCATCACGACAACTCCAGTTATTCCTGTGCTGTAGGATGCTCGGTCAGCCAGTTCGCTAACCGGCAGTATTGCTCAACCGTCACATTCTCGGCTCGACAGCCTGAATCGATACCCAACTCAGCCAGTTGTTCGAGCGTAAAGAGGTTGCCCAGACTGTTGCGCAGCGTTTTCCGCCGTTGATTAAACGCTTCAGTCGTAATCCGGCTCAATACGCGAATATCATTTACCGGATATGGCACCTGCGCATGGGGAACCAAACGGACAACGGCTGAATCGACCTTAGGGGCCGGTTTAAACGCCGTCGGCGGTACTTCCAACACCGGGATCACCTGGCAGTAGTACTGCGCCATCACGCTCAAGCGTCCGTAAGCCTTACTGTTCGGGCCGGCTACCAGACGGTTAACCACTTCCTTTTGCAACATAAAATGCATATCGTGAATGGCTTGCGTGTAGCTGAACAGATGGAACATCAGCGGCGTCGATATATTATAAGGCAGATTACCAAACACCCGCAGCGGTTGCCCGGCCTGTTCGGCCAATGCGGAGAAATCCACCGTCATGGCATCCTGCTGGATGATGGTCAGCTTGTCTTTCAGCGTCGGGTGCGTTTCCAGACGCGCCGCCAGATCGCGATCCAGCTCGATCACGGTGAAGCGATCCATTCGCTCGCCAACCGGCTCCGTTAACGCGCCGAGCCCGGGGCCGATCTCGACGATCGCCTGACCGGGCTGCGGATGAATCGCGGATACAATGCTGTCGATCACGAAATGATCGCTCAAAAAGTTTTGCCCAAACCGCTTACGGGCGAAGTGACCTTGGTGTACTCGATTATTCATTAATGTGTTTTGTCATTTTAATGGCAAGATTTAATGCCGTGGTGAAGCTGCCGGGATCGGCCGCGCCGGTGGCGGCAAGTTCCAATGCCGTACCGTGATCGACCGAAGTGCGAATAAACGGCAACCCCAGCGTAATATTTACCGCGCGGCCAAATCCCTGATATTTGAGAACCGGCAGGCCCTGATCGTGATACATCGCCAGCACCGCGTCGGCATGCTGCAGATACTTCGGCTGGAACAGCGTGTCTGCCGGCAACGGGCCAATCAGCCTCATTCCCTGCTGACGCAGTTCGTCTAATGCCGGTGTAATGACGTCCAGCTCCTCGCGGCCCATATGACCGCCTTCGCCCGCGTGAGGATTCAGGCCGCAAACGTAGATTTGCGGCTGCTTGATGCCGAATTTGGTCTGTAAATCATGATGCAGAATAGTAATGACTTCATGCAGACATTGTCGGGTTATGGCGGCGGAAACGTCGGCGAGCGGCAGATGCGTGGTCGCCAGGGCGACGCGTAACTCTTCAGTCGCCAGCATCATGACGACGCGCTTACAGTGGCTGCGATCGGCGAAAAATTCAGTGTGTCCGCTAAAGGGGACCCCGGCATCGTTGATAATGCCTTTGTGAACCGGCCCGGTAATCAGCGCGGCGAATTCGCCGTTCAGGCAGCCATCACAGGCTCGCGCCAGCGTCTCGACGACATAGGCACTGTTGTCGACGTTGAGCTGTCCCGCCACCGCGGTCGCCGTGGTGGGGATCGCCAGCACCGTCAGAGTTCCAGCCTGCTGCGGCTGTGCCGGCAGCCCCGGCTGGTAATGCTGCAAGGTTAACGGCAAGCGCAGTTGCCGCGCGCGGCTCATCAGCAGCTCGGGGTCGACGCATACAACCAGCTCCACCGGCCACGACTGTTGCGCCAGCGCAATCACCAGATCGGGGCCAATCCCGGCGGGTTCGCCGGGCGTAATGACAACGCGCTGGATACGGCTTTCAGTATGCATTAATTATTTGTGCCATCGATGATTTTCACATAGGCCGCAGCGCGTTGCTCCTGCATCCAGGTTTGCGCTTCTTCGGCGAACTTGCGGTTAAACAGCATCCGGTATGCGCGATCTTTCTGGGCGGCGTCGGTTTTATCAACCTGACGGGTATCCAGTAGCTGGATCAGGTGCCAGCCGAAAGAGGAGTGAACCGGTTGACTGATTTCGCCTTTTTTCAATTTCAGCAGCGCATCGCGGAACGCCGGATCGTACATATCGGGAGAAGCCCAACCCAGATCGCCCCCCTGATTGGCTGAACCAGGATCCTGCGATAATTGTTTAGCCTGAGAAACAAAATCGGCGGCGCCGCTTTTTATCTGTTGCGCAACTTCCGCCAGTTTCGCCTGTGCCTGGCTGTCGGTCATCACCACCGAGGGTTTCAGGAGAATGTGGCGGGCGTGGAATTCAGTAACCGACACCGTTTGATGGCTGCCGCGAATATCGTTGACGCGTAAAATATGAAAACCGACGCCGGAGCGGATCGGACCGACAACCTGGCCTTTTTGCACCTGCATCAGTCTTTCTGCAAACAGCGACGGGATTTCCTGTAATTTACCCCATCCCATCTGCCCGCCGCTCAGGGCCTGAGGATCGGCGGAATAGGCGATAGCCAGCTTACCGAAATCGGCGCCTTCGCTGAGCTGTTTCACCAACGAGTTGGCCAGATTCTCCGCTTCATCGACCTGTTGCTGACTGGGATTTTCCGGCAACGGAAGCAGGATGTGGCTTAAATTGAGCTCGGCATCCTCGCCGGTTTGGTTGGCGATCTGCTTCGCCAGCGCGTCGACTTCCTGCGGCAAAATGCTGATGCGGCGACGCACCTCGTTATTACGAACTTCGGCAATCAGCATTTCTTTGCGAATCTGTGCGCGATAGGTGTTGTAGTTAATTCCCTCGTAAGCCAGCTGACTCTTCAACTGGTTAAGCGTCAGACGGTTCTGCGCCGCGATATTGGTGATAGCCAGCTCTAACTGATCGTCCGTGACCTGGAGACCCATTTTTTGCGCCATTTGCAGGACGATATTATCCATAATCAGACGATCGACGATCTGATGCCGCAATGTGGCATCATCCGGCAATTGCTGGCCGGCATGCTGCGCGTTCAGTTTAACCGATTGAAAAAGACCGTTTACATCGCTTTCCAACACAACGCCGTTGTCTACTACTGCTGCAACTTTATCAACCACTTGTGGTGCTGCGAACGCGGTAGAGGCAGTCAATGCCAATCCGAGAATAAGCGTTCTCCAGTTATTCATACCTTTCCCATTTATCTCATCCGCAAGGCGGGCTATAAGTTTCATTGACACAGTCTGCTTGCCGCGACTATTTCATTCCGCGTCGTTCTGTTTATCAGAACGCGCGTTGGTATGGCAAAATGCCCGAACGCAGCATTTTTTCGGAACCCAGACTGTAATTATTGCTTAAACCACGTAATTCGATATTAAACGACACTTTGTTGTCATACACGCTACTGCTATCCCAGTCGGTGATTTTACGCTCATAGCCGACGCTGACGGCCCAGCAGCAGGTATTATACTGCACGCCAATCAACTGGTTGGCCGGCTGATTGGCCTTGGTGTCATAATAGTAAGCCCCCACAACGGCCCAACGGTCGGCGATTGGCCAACTGGCCGTGACGCCCACCTGTGAAATCCCCTGTTGAAAGCCGGGATTCTGTACATTTGGCAGCATTGCCCGAATATAGTCGGGGCTGGCGTAGCGATAGTTCAGCTGTACCAGCCGCTCCGCATCTTTGCGGTATTCCACCACGGCATCACCCAGCGCGACTTCGTTGAGGCGCGCGTCGTACTGCAATCCTCCCCGTAAGCCCCAGTTGTCGTCAACCTTCAGATAGGAGTCGCCGGCCCATACCATGCTGCCGTTATCGTCGCTGCGGTCCAGCAACATATTGCTGTCGCCGGTACGAGGGCGATTAAAATAATAGATTTGACCTACGGAGGCATTAAAACGTTCAATCAAAGCGTCATCATAAATTCGGGACGTTACCCCGGTAACGACCTGGTTTGCCGAAGCAATACGATCCAAGCCGCTGTAGCTGCGGTCGCGGAACAGACCGGAGTAGTCGGATTGCAATAGCGTGGAGTCATAAGTATGGATGTCATTCTGATTGCGGTACGGGACATACAGATACTGGGCCCGCGGCTCCAGCGTCTGGGTGTACCCGGGCGACCAGCTCATTTCACGCTCGAAGACCATCTTGCCGTCTACTTTGAACTGCGGCATCACGCGGTTTACCGAGCTTTTCAACTCATTTTTAGCATTGTCGGAGACCGAGGTATCGGCCTGATAACGTTCAAGGTTGCTTTGCTGGTAATGGGTCGCCAGCAGTTTGGCTTCGGTGTTCAGACTGCCCCAGCGATTGGATAGCGGGAGATTTACCGCTGGTTCAACATGCAGGCGCGTGGCTTCCGGCCGATTGGCGTTCACGTTGGTGAATTTTACCGCCTGACCATAAAGGTGCATATCAAACGGGCCGATATCATTTTGGTAATAATTGATATCAAGCTGGGGTTCGGCGCGGTAGACATCCCGATTGCTTGAGTCGGAGAGCAGTTGGAACTGCTTGGCGGACAACGTGGTATCCCAGTTTTGGTTGGCGTAGCCCGCACTGAATTTCTGTGTCAGGTAGCCGCTGGTGCTTGAACCGTATTTAGAATCCAGATCGGTAAAGTAGCGGTCGTCGCTGACTTTTGTATAGTCGGCGTTAAAACGCCATACCTGATTGAGCACGCCGTTGTGATCCCAGTGGAACAGCCAGCGGGTGTCGTTGTCGTCTTCTGGCTCGACTTTAGCGTATTCCTTGTCGTCGGGAAGCCAGTCAAGTTCTACCGTTCCCTGGCCGGGCGCGGTCAGGTAGCGGAATTCGTTTTCAAACTGAATTCCGCGTTTGGTTTGCACATGCGGCGTAATGGTGGCGTCGAAGTTAGGGGCGATATTCCAGTAGTAGGGCGTGATAAGTTCAAAGCCGTTACTGCTGCCGTATCTGGCATTGGGGATCAGAAAACCGGAGCGGCGCTTGTCGCCGATGGGTAATTGCAGATAAGGGCTGTAAAATACCGGTACGTTGCCGATCTTGAAACGCGCGTTCCAGATTTCGGCCACCTGTTCTTCCCGGTCCTGAATCACTTCCGAACCGACGACGCTCCAGCTATTATCTCCCGGCAGGCAGGAGGTAAAGGTGCCGTTTTCCAAAATGGTGTAGCGACTGTTGTCGCGCATTTTCATTTTGTCGGCCGCGCCGCGCCCTTGACGACCAACCATCTGATAGTCGCCTTCATACACATCGGTATCTTTGGTATTAAGGTTTGACCAGGCTTTGGGACCTTTCAGAATGACCTGGTTGTCATCGTAGTGAACATTGCCCGTTGCGGTAATGGTACGGTTGGGCGTGTTCTGGGCATCCGAACCAATCTGGTCAAGATTCACCTGTTCGGCGGTCAGGACGCTGTTGCCCTGTTCTATATTGACATTGCCGATGAATCGGGCGCTGTCTGGGTAGCTGGCCTTGCTTTTGTCGGCCTGAATGTTTACCGGCAGTTGATTCGCATCGCCCGTGACCAGCGGCCTGTTGTACGTGGGTACACCCATCATGCACTGTTCGGCGAGATCGGCCAGCGATTGTTGACTATATAGCGCCGACCAAATCAAAGTGGCCAGCAGGGTTGGGAAACTTTTTTTCATACGCTGTATCAGATGTTCCGTTATCAGAGGCATCATGGCGGCAAACGGTCAGAGACTATATCAGTCATTAGCGTTGCGCCAGTGTTAAATCCCCACTGTTTTATACGCGCTGCCGTTAGGTGCAAAGATAAATGACGGGTATGATAAAGCAATTTTTAGCCGACGGCATGAGGATTTGAGGAGTATATGCGGTATTGGGGAAAGTTGCTGGGGCTTGTTCTGGGTATTATGTCCAGCGGCGGTGTCTGGGGAATGGTTCTGGGGCTGCTGATGGGGCACATGGTTGATAAAGCCAGGGCATCGCGTCGCCGTAATCTTTTTTCCACCCAATCCACTCGTCAGTCATTGTTTTTCCTCACGACGTTTCAGGCCATGGGGCATCTGACCAAATCCAAAGGCCGTGTCACGGAAGCGGATATCCAGATTGCGACCAAAATGATGGATCGCCTGGAACTGTTTGGCGCCGCGAGAACCGCGGCGCAACAGGCCTTTCGCGAGGGTAAAACCAGCCACTTTCCGCTGCGTGCGAAGTTGCGAAAACTGCGTGATGTCTGTCTGGGCCGCTTTGATCTGATTAAGATGTTTCTGGATATCCAGATTCAGGTCGCGTTTGTCGATGGCGTATTGCACCCGAACGAAAGGCGCTTGCTGTACGTCATCGCCGATGAACTCGGCGTAAGTCGCGAGCAGTTTGAGTTTTTTCTGCGCAATATCGAAAGCGCGGCCAGCCAGTCAGCATCCGGCGCCAAACAGGGAGGAAAGTCTTATCAACGACGCAGCCAGTCGTCCAACGGACATTCCTATGGCGGGCATCGCCAGCCCGCCGCCCCGCGCGGGCCTACGTTGGATAGCGCCTGCCGTACGCTGGGGGTTAGTCGCGGTGACGATGCGGCGACGGTTAAGCGCGCTTATCGTAAGCTGATGAGCGAACACCATCCGGATAAACTGATGGCGAAAGGGCTGTCTCCCCGAATGATGGAAATGGCCAAACGCAAAGCGCAGGATATTCAGGCCGCCTATGAATTACTGAAAAACGCCAATCAGTTTAAATAACCAGCTGTTCCCGCCGCCTCTCTTTTCAACCGGTTATCACTTTCTACCCACGCGCCTTTAGGCACGTTCAATCTGCTGGCGCGCATAAAAAAGATCTTAGAAATCCGATTCGCAGCGAAAACTCATGGGGGTATTGAATTCAGGATGCGTGATGCTCAGTTCCTGCGCGTGTAGCAGCAGACGGGGCGCTTTAGCCCTGGCTTGCGGATGGGCATAGAAACCATCGCCGAGGATTGGGTGGCCTAACGCCAGCAGGTGGACGCGCAACTGGTGTGAACGCCCGGTGATCGGCATCAGTTTGACGCGCGTGGTGCCGTCGGCGTCTCGGGACAGTACCTGATATTCGGTTTGCGCCGCCTTGCCCTGTTCGAAACAGACTTTCTGCTTCGGGCGGTTCGGCCAGTCGCAAATCAGCGGCAGGTCGATTAATCCCTCATCGCACGTCATCTCGCCCCAGACGCGGGCAATGTAGGATTTTTTCGGCTCGCGTTCACGAAACTGGCGTTTTAGCTCGCGTTCGGCGGCTTTGGTCAGCGCGACGACGATGATGCCGCTGGTGGCCATATCGAGGCGATGGACGGACTGGGCATCCGGGTAGTCCGCCTGAATACGGCTCATTACGCTGTCTTTATGTTCCGGCGCGCGGCCGGGAACCGAAAGTAATCCGCTGGGTTTGTTCACCACCATAATGTGTCGATCCTGATACAGGATGTGTAACCAGGGATCGGTGGGAGGATTGTAAGGTTCCATCGAGGCTCCAAAGCTCGCCAAAGGGGTTTACCTGCATAGGAAAGAGCAGGCGACCTTATTCGCTGCTCGATCGAGAGTTCATCACGGGCCTGGCGCCGGGAGACGCGTCCCTGCGTTCTCCCTGATATCGAACCTATCAGTGCGCGACCTGCGACGACGACATCCGCTTATCGTCAGGGCGTTACTGATGCGTCACCACCACCAGGCGGATGGCGTCCAGACGCCAGTTTGCCTCATGAAGATTGGTTAGTACCTGTTCACGCTGCTGTTCCAGCGCGCTCAGTTCATCTTCACGAATGTTGGGGTTTACCGCCTTGAGCGCTTCCAGGCGTTCGAGCTCGCGGCGCAACTGGCGATCCGCCTGGGTTTGCGCATCGGCAATCAGCTGACGGGCCTGCGCCTCCACCAGGGGTTCCGCCTGCCGGAGCATGACGTGGACATCCGCCTGCACGGCATTCACCAGTTTGCTCGACGTATGGCGATTCACGGCGCTGAGCTGGCGGTTGAAGCTCTCAAACTCCACCTGCCCGGCCAGGTTGGTGCCTTTGCGATCCACCAGCAAGCGGATAGGCGTCGGCGGCAGGAAACGCGTCAGTTGCAGGTGCTTCGGCGCCTGAGCCTCCACCACATAGATCAACTCGGCCAGCAAGGTACCGACCGGCAGCGATTTGTTTTTCAGCAGCGAGACGGCGCAACTGCCGGTATCGCCGGACAGGATCAGATCCAGCCCGTTGCGGATCAGCGGATGTTCCCAACTGATAAACTGCGCGTCTTCGCGAGATAACGCCTGTTCGCGATCGAAGGTGATGGTGCAACCGTCCTGCGGCAAACCGGGGAAATCCGGCACCAGCATGTGATCGGACGGCGTCAGGATAATCAGGTTATCGCTGCGATCCTCCTGATTGATGCCCACGATATCGAACAGATTGAGGGAGAAGGTGACCAGATTAACGTCGTTATCCTGTTCGGCTATGCCCTGCGCCAGTATTTGCGCCTGTTCACCGCCGTTTGAATGCATTTCCAGCAGACGGTCGCGGCCTTGTTCAAGCTGCAGCTTGAGCCGATCGTGCTGTTGGCGGCAGCTGTGGATAAACGCATCCAGGCCTTGCTGCTCGCCTTGTGTCGTCAGCCGTTCAATCAGTTCATCATAATGCTCATCGTAGATGGCGCGGCCCGTCGGGCAGGTGTGCTCAAACGCATCCAGTCCCTCGTGATACCAACGGACCAGCAGCGCCTGCGCGGTATTTTCCAGATAGGGGATCATAATCTGGATTTGCTGCGTCTGACCGATACGATCCAGACGGCCGATACGCTGTTCCAGCAGATCGGGGTTGAACGGCAGATCAAACATGATCAACTTGCTGGCGAACTGGAAGTTACGCCCCTCGGAGCCGATCTCCGAGCAAATCAGCACCTGAGCGCCTTCCTCTTCAGAGGCGAAATAGGCGGCGGCGCGATCGCGCTCCAGAATCGACAAGCCTTCATGGAACACGGCGGCGCGAATGGCTTCGCGGGTACGCAGCACCTGCTCCAACTGCAATGCGGTAGCGGCCTTGGCGCAGATCACCAATACCTTTTCGTCACGGTTCGCCGTCAGGTAATTGAGCAACCATTCAACGCGGGGATCGAAGTTCCACCAGGTGGCGTCATCCCCTTCCAGTTGTTGATAGATTTGTTCCGGATACAGCATTTCGCGCGCGCGCGCCTCCGGGGATTTTTTCGCGCTCATGATGCCGGAAACCTTGATTGCCGTCTGATATTGGTCGGGCAGCGGCAGGCGGACTGGGTGCAGAATACGCTGAGGGAAGCCCTTCACGCCCTGACGGGTATTACGGAACAGCACGCGGCTGGTGCCGTGGCGATCCATCAGCAGGGTAATCAGTTCCTGCCGGGCTTGATGATTATCATCACCATCGCCGTTAATCGCTTCCAGCAGCGGTTCGATATCCTGCTTGCTCAGCAATTCGCGTAGCGCATTGAGCTCGGCGTTGGTGGGCGTTTCCCCGGACAGCAACGCCGTCACCGCATCGGCGACCGGGCGATACTGGCGCTGTTCATCAACAAATTCATGGTAGTCGTGGAAGCGGTTCGGATCGAGCAGGCGCAGGCGGGCAAAATGGCTTTGCTGACCCAACTGTTCCGGCGTGGCGGTAAGCAGCAGTACCGCCGGAGTATGTTGGGCGAGTTGTTCCACCGCCAGATACTCCTCGCTGGGCTGCTCTTCGCTCCAGGCCAGGTGATGCGCTTCATCCACCACCAGCAGATCCCAATTGGCATTGACCAACTGATTAAAGCGTTGCGCATTGCGTTGTACAAAACCCAGAGAACAGATAATCAGCTGTTCGGTTTCAAAAGGATTACTGCTGTCCAGTTTGGCTTCGGCGTAACGTTCATCGTCAAACAGAGAGAACAGCAGGTTGAATCGGCGCAGCATTTCCACCAGCCACTGGTGCTGCAAGGTTTCCGGCACGATAATCAGCACGCGCTCGGCCCGTCCGGCAAGCAGCTGCTGATGGATAATCATCCCGGCTTCAATGGTTTTTCCCAGACCCACTTCATCGGCCAGCAGGACGCGCGGCGCGTGGCGTTGTCCCACTTCATAAGCGATATGTAACTGATGCGGGATCAGGCTGGCGCGCATGCCGCGCAGTCCGCCCCACTGCTGAAGCGCCTGTTGGTGTTGATTAGTTCGCGCGCGGTAGCGCAGGGCGAAACGGTCCATGCGGTCAATTTGACCGGCGAACAGGCGATCCTGCGGTTTGTTAAACGTCAGCTTGCTGTCCAGCAGCACTTCACGCAGCTCAGCCGGCGCCTCGTCATCCAGACGCTGACCGATATAGACCAGCAGACCATTTTCATTGCGTACGTCTTCTACCTTTAGCTGCCAGCCTTCGTGACTGGTAATGGTATCACCGGGGTTAAACATGACGCGGGTGATGGGGGCATCGCTGCGGGAATAGAGACGGTTTTCACCGCTGGCCGGGAAAAGCAGGGTAATCATGCGGGTATCGACGGAAACCACCGTTCCCAATCCAAGTTCGCTTTCCGTATCGCTGATCCAGCGCTGACCGAGTGTAAAAGGCATAAATTCTTTGCTCTATTTTTGTCTGTGTCGGGATAGTGTCAGGTCATACTTCGCTATTCGTGCGTATACCCGCCCGCTTTCCGATTTTGGCGCGTCGCCGGCATCCTGAAAGCGATGGGGGATCGAAGAGACGGTTTATCTGTCACGAATAAAATAACGGCATTGTTGATGTCTGAGAAAGGGCGCTATGGTAATGGATGGCGGCGCGTTCGTCACCTGATCAAACGCCTTGAACTGACGCAGATTATTAAAATAGCCCCATCTGGCCGGTAACCAGGGCGGAGAAATCATCGTGCAAAAAGGGAAGAATGGCGTCCGCCACCGGCTGTAGCTGGCGCTCGACATAGTGTTGATAATCCAGTGGCGAACGGTTGGTTTCCAGCGGTTCGGGGCCGTTGGTGGTGATCACATAACTGATCCAGCCGCCGTTTTGATACTGCAATGGACGTCCCTGTCGGCGGTTATAATCGTCGGCGATTTTGGCGGCCCGGGCATGGGGCGGCACGTTACGCTGATAGTCCTCAAGACGGCGGCGCAGCCGCTTGCGGTAAATTAACAGCTCGTCAAACTCGCCGTTCAGCGTTTTGCGGACGTAATCCCGCAGCCACTCCTGATAGGGCTGGTGTTGAAAGACAAGCCGATAGAGTTGCTGTTGGAACCGTTGCGCCAGCGGCGTCCAGTCCGTGCGTACGGTTTCCAGCCCTTTAAATACCATTTCCTCGCCCCGATCGGTTGCAATCAGTCCGGCGTAGCGTTTTTTGCTGCCTTGCTCGGCGCCACGGATCGTCGGCATCAGAAAACGGCGGAAGTGGGTTTCAAATTCCAGCTCCAGCGCGCTGGTTAACCCCTGGGTTTGCCGTAAATGCGTTTTCCACCAGGCATTGACCCGTTGTACCAGTTGATTGCCGATATGGCTGGCGTCTTGTTCCGTATGAACGCGCTTTAGCCATACGAACGTAGAGTCCGTATCTCCGTAGATGACCTGATAGCCCTGAGCCTCGATCAATTCCCGCGTCTTGAGCATGATTTGGTGGCCGCGCAGAGTAATGGACGACGCCAGACGGGGATCAAAGAATCGGCACCCGCTGGACCCCAGTACGCCGTAAAAGGCATTCATGATGATTTTCAACGCTTGGGACAGCGGCTTATTGTTGGTGCGTTTGGCGCTTTCCCGCTCCTGCCAGATGTGTTCGACAATCGCTGGCAGGCAGTGAAGATCGCGGGAAAACCAGGCGCCGCGAAAACCGGCGACGGCCTGTTGTTCGTCGGGGTGCTGCAGGCCGACGGCCAGTCCCACCGGATCGATCAGAAAAGTGCGGATAATCGACGGATACAGGCTTTTGTAATCCAGAACCAGTACCGAATCGTACAGGCCGGGACGGGAGTCCATGACAAATCCTCCCGGGCTGGCTTGCGGCGCGATTTCGCCGAGATTGGGCGCCACATAGCCGATGCGATGCATTCGAGGCAGATACAGGTGGGTAAAGGCCGCCACCGATCCGCCGCTGCGGTCAATCGCCAGACCGGTGACGTTCGAACGCTCCAGCAAAAAGCGCATTAGGGCCGTTTTATCAAAAATGCGCGTCACCAGCTCGCAGTCTTGCAGGTTATAGCGGGCGAGCGCCGGTTTATCTTCGGCAAATCGGCGATCGATCTCGTCCATGCGTTGGTAGGGCGTATCAATAGCTTTACCTTCCCCCAGCAGCGACTGTGCGACGAATTCCAGACTGAATGAGGCGAAATTCCAGGTTGCTGATTTCAGCGCTTCGATCCCATCGATAATCAGGCGGCCTGCGGCGTCGGCAAAAAAGTGTCCCGGTCTGAAGCCATGTTCACGCCATTCCAGCTCTGCGCCGTTGCGCCCCAGCCGCAAGGGAATGCGGTAACGTTCGGCATGCTTTTGTAATACCTGTAGGTCGAATTGCACCAGATTCCAGCCGATGATGGCGTCAGGATCGTGTCGTTGCAGCCAGTGGTTCAATTTTTCCAGCAACTGCGGGCGGCTGGCGACATACTCCAGCGCAAAATCGTCCGTTTCGGCAGACTGTCCGTTCGCCGGACCGAGCATGTAAACCTGGCGCTGCCCGCAACCCTCCAGCCCGATGCAGTAAAGATCGCCGTGGCGATTGGTTTCAATATCCAGCGAAACCAGCCTGAGGCTGGGACGATAGTGCGGATTGGGCTTCATACGAACCTGGGTCAACGTGTCGGAAGCCACAGGGTCGCCGCTCAGCCAGACGGGCGCGGTAATAAAACGCTCCATCAGGAAACGTTCGGGCGGACGAATATCCGCCTCGTAAACCTGAATCCCGCCTTCGCGCAAGACTTTTTCCAGCTTCAGAAGCTGGCGGTATTGGCGGCAGTACAGACCGAGTAAAGGCTGGTGATGGAAGTCCTGCAAGGACAGCGGCCGCAGTTGCCAGTGCTTTTCGTGGCGCAGCAATGCCGCCGCCGGCGCCTGTTGCGACGCCGGGATAAAGGCGACCGCCTGTTGCTCGGGCAGGCGAGCCAGCAGCGGCCCTTCATCGGTCGCCAGCCAGAATTCCACCTGCGTGCCGGCGGGGGTATCGCGCCAGTGGCGGGTAAGGATAAAGCCCTGACGAGTCTGGATCACTAACACGGCCTTTTCGATACGGGAATGCGACAAAGTATGGTTATTTATACAGTCGCTGTCCAGGCGTTTGCGAACGTTCCTGTCGCCGGTATCGATGCGCGCATCGTCATGCCCCCTTATCCCTACCGATTCAGGCCGAGTGAGCGGCGGTAATCACTCGGTTGCGTCCTTCCTGTTTAGCCTTGTACAAGGCTTCGTCCGCCGTTTTAAACGCTTGCTCGATGGTGATGCCATTTGTCCCCGGCGACCACAGCGAAACGCCGAGCGAGATCGTGATATTGCCGACTTCAGGTATCGCGGCTTGCTGCGTTGCATTGCGCAGCCGTTGCGCAATAGAGGTGGCGATATCTATCTCGGTTTCAGGCAACAGAATCAGAAACTCCTCCCCTCCGCTGCGGCATAAAATATCGGATTCACGCGAACTGGAGCGAATAAGCTGAGCCATATATTTAATGACGCTATCGCCAACATCATGCCCAAACGTATCGTTGACGCGTTTGAAATGGTCGATGTCCAGCGCGATGATGGCGAAATTTTTTTGTCTGACCAGCCAGTATCGCAAGATACCTTCCAGCCCGCGGCGATTGAGCAGCCCGGTCATCGGGTCGGTTTGCGCTTCCGAGCGCAGTTTGCCGATTTTCTTCTGTAACAGGTCGATGCCGATCAGCATGGCCTGTTTGAGTTGCGTCGCCTCGAAATACCAGGAGTGAATTTTTCGGATATCGTCCGAGACATTGAGCGAATCCATCTTATTGGCGCTGCGCGCCAGCAGCCACAGCGGTTGAGCAATGAGACGAGCCAGCAGCCAAACGCTGAATATGGTTAAAATCGCCAGGGGCAGGGAATGACGTAACACATTCATCATCAGGCTATCCAGGGGTTTTAATGTCTCTCTGGTTGGGCGCACCACCACCACTTCCCAGTGATTGGCGGGAACAATGCCGTAGCCGGCAAGCATTTTTTTACCCCGGGTATTCAGCATTTCCTGGCTGCCATTGCTGCCGGTCAGGGGATCGACCGTCAGGTCGTTGTTGACGGTTTCTCCAATCCGCTCGATATTTTTGTGATACAGCATCTTGCGGTTCTTGTCGGTAACATAAATGTAGGAACCGTCCCGATAATAATGCTGATCAAGTAATGAATTGAGAATGCTTGGCTTTTTTAGAAAGATGGTGGCGCCGACAAACCCCTGATACTCGCCGTCCCGGTTAAATATTGGCGTTGAAATCAGTACGATGAGGTTATTGAATACCGAGAAATAAGGATCGCTGATCAGCGGCTGTTTTTCCTGCAACGCCTGCAGCGCGCCGGGTGTGGTTAGTTTTTTTCCTACAATATCAGGGACATAAGGAAATGCCGATCTGACGACGCCGTTCTCGTCGGCGATGATCGCCGTGTTGAAACTATGACTCTGCAATCCGAGGCGTTCGCTCTCCCTGGCCAGGCTGGGCGCATCATTCATCTGGGGAGAGACGATGTCGGCGCTGTAGGCGAGTTGTTGCAGAGCGGAGGAAAAGAAAAGATCCGTCATGGCAGCCAACTTGGTGGCATAAACGCGGTTGGCTTCTAATGTATTATCGATTAGGAGCTGGCGTTGAACCCGGTAACTGGCATAAAAACTGTTACCTAGCATGATTAACGCGCTTGTGATAGCCAGAAGCAATATCAGTCGGCGTAATCCGATGTGATTGAATAGTTTTGACAACATATTTTTTAGCAGATTGACGCAGTGATGAGAAATGGCCGCTATCATAGGTGCAGATTTGTGGCCTGTAAAATAATTATCCTAATAACTATTATCTATGTAATTATTTGTGTCGTATTACATAGCATAAAATGGATAACCTGATGTGTTGAGTCCAGAATCCACAGTACTATTAAAAACGCGTAATTGGAAAAACTGTGTCCAGCGTGTGTCTATTATAGACATCTGGCTAAGGAATTATAAATTTTTCTACAACCCCTTAATTATACAGACATCCTGCCGCTCGGTTTTCTAGCATAAAAACTGGTGAAATTCATATTTAAAGTAATTTTCACTATGAAAAAAGGAATTAAGTCAGTGTGGGTAGAATATAGGTAATATCTTGCGACTTATATCGCTCATCGGCGATGGATGACTGATTTACTTATAGAATTTTGCCATTTATGCCAACGCACTTTTTAAAAGCAACGGCGAAACAAATTGGTGCATCCCGCTTCTTTCACTCTCTTCTCGCCTATTTCATCTGCCGTGAGAAAACGATTTTTCTGTTGTTTATTAGCCTGTTAATTGCAATTTAATCTTTGTGGCACATTTATTGCTGAATTTAATTCGGTCAACAGAATATATTCCTGTGGCACTTTCAGGATTCTTACAGTCAGGCATACGGGTTTATTCCATTACTGGGATTTGAATCACTCATTATCAAAGAGGCGATCATGAATAAAAAACTTGTCAGGATAACTGTAGCAGCTGCATTCGTTTCCTCCGCCATCTGCGCCGGCAGCGCAATGGCCGATGAAGTGAAAATCGGAGTAGTTCTGCCTCTAAGCGGGGCGCTTAGCGGTTATGGGCAACCTTCTCAGAAAGGCGTTGAGTTGGTGAATAGCATGGAATCGACGCTGAAAAATGGCGATACGATTAAGCTTGTCATTATTGATGACAAAAGCGATAAGGTCGAAGCGGCCAACGCCATGCAGCGTCTGGTCTCCAGCGATAAAGTCGATGCGGTGATTGGGGAAGTGACCTCCACCAATACCATGGCGATGACCAAAATGGCGGAAGACACCAAAACGCCGCTGGTTTCCCCTACCGCCACCAATGACCGCGTTACCCGCAATCGTGAATATGTCAGCCGCGTGTGTTTTTCCGATAGTTTCCAGGGCGTAGTGGGCGCCAATCTGGCATCGCGTGATTTAGGCGCGAAAACCGCCGCCATCATGTTCGACAGCAGCAATGACTACTCCGTTGGCCTGGCAAAATCATTCCGAACCCAATTCCTTAAAAACGGCGGCACCATTCCAATCGAGGTTCAGGCGCCTGGCGGCAGCAAGGATTTCAAAGCCCAGCTCTCTACCATCAAAGCCAAAAACGTCGACATGATCTATATGCCGATTTATTACACTGAAGGCGCGCTGATTGCGGTACAGGCCAAACAGCTGGGTCTGAAAGTGCCGGTTGTCGGCGGCGACGGTCTGGCGGCCGATCCGGTGTTCTTTAAGCTGGGTCAGGATGCGGTTGAAGGCTATATGACCACCGACTACTACTCGCCGAATGCCAAAGAACAGACGCCGGAAGGTGAGAAATTCATCAAAGCCTGGGAAGCGAAGTACAAAGAACCGACGCATACCTGGGGGGCGATGACCGCTGACGCTTACAAGATGATCGTCAACGCCATGAATCAGTGCAGCGATCCCAAAGATCGCGTTTGCGTGAATCAAAAAATCCGCGCCACCACCAATTTTGAGGGCATTACCGGCACGCTGACGCTCAAGGACGGCGATGCGATCCGCAACGCCGTTATCAATGAGGTTAAAGACGGGCAACTGGCCTTTAAAACGGTTGTTAAACCTTAATTTATACCCTTCATCTTTCAAATTGCAGTGATGCCGGCTTGCTTAAATTACCCGGCTCCTGTGTGGATCCGAGTCAGGCGTGAGCGAATTGGCTTTGGCGAATTTGCTCATCCCGCCGCTTCATTGCTCAATTCTGAGGGAATGAGGATCAAGGCTGCCGCCCTGCGCCTTGAAATAACCCCGGAGCGCTTTTCATCCCGCGCGGCGTTGTTCCCAGGAAGCGGGCAGGACGGTCCGCCCTAAATCTATTGGGTAAATCAAGGTAACTAAGGATTGAAAATATGGATGCTGCCATTTTCTTTCAGCAAGTCGTCAATGGTATGAGCCTGGGCAGTATGTATGCGCTGATTGCCATCGGCTACACCATGGTGTACGGCGTGCTACGACTGATCAACTTCGCTCACGCCGACATCATGATGGTTGGGGCGTTTTTAGCGTTATTCGGCTCAACCACTTTTGAGCTGCCTTTCGGGGCCGCTATTTTATTCGCACTGCTTTTTTCGGCGCTGCTGGGCGTTTGCATCGACCAGATTGCTTATCGTCCCCTACGCCAGGCCTCTAAAATCTCAATGCTGATCACCGCGATCGGTGTGAGTTTCTTTTTAGAAAACCTGTTCAACGTGCTGTTCGGCGGCAGCCCGCGCTTTTTTGCCGCTCCGGAGTTCTTCAATCGAACCGTTTCGTACGGCAGCATCATCATTACCAATGTGGCCTGGCTGGTGCCGTTGGTCACGCTGGTGCTGCTGGGCTGTATCCTTTTCATCCTGTACCGGACGCGGCAGGGGATGGCGATTCGCGCGGTGGCTTTTGATGTCAACACCGTGCGCCTGATGGGGGTGGACGCCAACCACATCATTGCCTTTGTTTTCGCGTTAGGCAGTTCGCTGGCGGCGCTCGGCGGTATCTTTTACGCCACCAGCTATCCGACTATCGATCCGCTCATGGGCGTACTGATTGGCCTGAAGGCATTCGCCGCCGCGGTATTGGGCGGTATCGGCAGCGTAACCGGGGCGGTGATCGGCGGCTTTATTCTCGGGTTCACCGAAGTGGTCGCGGTCGCGGTATTTCCTGAACTGGGCGGTTATAAAGACGCCTTTGCCTTTATGTTTTTGATCCTGGTCTTATTATTCAGACCAGTAGGCATTATGGGTGATGAAAGACTGGAAAGGAGCCGTTTTTGATGAGAATGCCAACAAATTCATTTTCGTTGTTAATCGGCTATATTGGGTTATTTGTCATCATGCTTCTGATGCTGTTCGCTTTGCAGAATGTATTTGACGCTTATATCATCCGTATAGTCTGTAATATTTTTATTTTTATGATCCTAGCGGTGAGTTATAACCTGATAAATGGCGTCACCGGACAGCTTTCACTTGAGCCCAATGGTTTTGTCGCCGTCGGCGCCTATATTACCGCGCTTCTGCTATTAAGCTCAGACACTAAAATAGATATGTTTGAAATGGCCTCGCCCAGCCCGGTGATCTTAGCCATACATACCTCATTTTTACCTGCGTTGATTATCAGCGGCGTTTGCGCCTCGGCGCTGGCGGTATGCCTGGCATTCCCCGTATTCCGGGTGCGTGGCGATTATCTGGCGATAGTGACGTTAGGCTTCGGTTTTATTATTAAAATACTGGCGATTAATAATCCGCAGTTCACCAACGGCGCGATTGGCCTTAATGAAATTCCTCAGGCCAGCCATATGCTGTATTGGTGCGGATTTATCGCCCTCATTGCCGTGTTGCTTATTTTACAAATCGTGTATTCAAAGTACGGTCGGGCGATGAAAGCGGTTCGCGATGATGAAGACGCGGCGATAGCGATGGGCATTAATACCTTCAGAATTAAAACCTGCGCATTCGCCACCAGCGCTTTTTTAGAAGGCGTGGGCGGCGGATTATTAGCATCCTTGTTAACGATTATCTCCCCCGATCTGTTTGATTTCATGCTGACGTTCCAACTGTTGATCATCATTGTCCTCGGCGGACTCGGCAGTACCACCGGCGCTATCCTGGGCACCATTGTGGTGGTGGGAAGCGGCGAGTGGCTGCGCTTTCTCGACCAGCCGCTCAGTTTCTTTGGCGAGGATTTAGGGTCTTATCCCGGTTTGCGCATGGTTGTATTCTCACTGGTGCTGCTCGTCATTATGTTGTTTGCTCGTGAAGGGTTATTGGGTAAGCAGGAGATTTGGGAAGTCAACAGGAAGCGCCGTCATGGAAAATAAAACTATTCTCAGCGTTGATAATATCATCATGCAATTTGGTGGGTTGCGCGCCATTGATGGCGTCAGCTTTACGCTTAATCAAGCTGAAATATTCGGCCTCATCGGCCCGAACGGCGCCGGAAAAACGACGCTATTTAATGTCATTACCTCAAACTATAAACCGACTTCGGGAACGGTCATGTTGGGGAACGATAAAATTACCGGATTAAAACCGAACCAGGTGGTGAATAGAGGTATTGCCCGAACCTTTCAGAATATTCGTTTATTTAACTCGATGACGGTGATGGAGAATGTATTAATCGGTTTCGATCGCTCGATTCATTATTCATTTATCGAAGCGGCGTTTCATATGGGGCGTTTTTTCTCAGCGGAAAAACAGGCAAAAGCGAAAGCCATGGAGATCCTTGAATATATTGGCATCGCTGAACATGCGCAATCGCTGGCGACCAATCTGAGTTATGGCAATCAGCGAAAAGTCGAGATCGCCAGAGCATTGGCGACGTCGCCGACACTGCTTTTGCTGGATGAACCGGCGGCGGGCATGAATCCCCGGGAGACGAGTGAACTGGCGCAGCTGATTTTTAAAATGCGCGAGGATTATAAATTAACGGTTTTACTGATTGAACATGATATGTCTTTCGTGAATACCCTGTGTGAACGGGTGTTGGTGCTGGATTACGGTAAACCGTTATTCAGCGGCGCCACGCATGAGGCAATTAATAATAAAGAGGTGATTGCCGCGTATCTTGGAGATGTCGATTATGCTTAAAGCCGATGATCTACAGGTATTTTACGGGCTGATTCAAGGATTAAAGGGGATCGATATCGAGGTAAGGAACAGTGAAATCGTTACCTTGATAGGCAGCAACGGAGCAGGGAAAACCTCCACGCTGAACGGTATTATCAACCTGGTGAAATCCACCGGGCAGGTGAATTTCCTTAATGAGGATATTTCCAATAGCCTGACCCACCAGATAGTCAGGAAAGGGCTGGCGCTGGTCCCCGAAGGGCGCAAAGTATTCACCAACCTGACCATTGAAGAAAACCTGCGCATGGGGGCATACAACAACCCGGTTAACTTTAACTACCTGAAAGACAAAATGTATACCTTGTTTCCACGGTTAAAGGAACGCCGTAGCCAACTGGCGGGAACGATGAGCGGTGGTGAACAACAGATGCTGGCGATTGCCCGGGCATTGATGAGCGAACCGGTATTGCTGATGCTCGATGAGCCGAGCCTGGGGCTGGCGCCGAAGATAGTTGGAGAAATGTTTAATATTATTAAGCAATTGCAGAAGGATAATATTACCATTCTCCTGGTTGAGCAGAACGCGACCGCCGCATTGAAGATCGCCGACCGCGCCTATGTGTTGGAGAACGGTAAGATAGTGCTGAAAGGCAACGCGCAGGATATTCTCGCCAACCCCGAAGTGAAGAAAATGTATCTGGGGGGATAGACATTTGCGCCCCCGAATCCCCGCGACACCGGGCTGCGCGTTGGCGGTCGGTCAGCTCAGTGCCGGTTGCGCAGCCTGCGCCGCCATTTTCATGCTAGCCGGTAGGGCGCGCCTGACGCCGGGCGGCGCTTGAGTCACGCCGCGCTCTCCGGTTTCCTTGCTCGGTGAAAATCCCTGTTGACGGCGTCGCTCAAGATCCAGACAATCCCTTTTTCATAAAAATGGGGCGAGAACCGATGGAAGCATGGCTGGATCATTTAGTGACGCAATCATTAACCTATGCGCTGATCGCGGTCATGCTGGTTACCTTTCTGGAGTCTCTTGCCGTCGTGGGGCTGTTATTGCCGGGAACGCTGATGATGGCGACGCTGGGCGCATTGATCGGCAGCGGCAAGCTGGGACTTTACCCGGCATGGGGCGTGGGCATTATCGGTTGCTTGCTCGGCGATTGGATCTCCTATTTTATCGGCCGGCGCTTTAAAACGCCGCTGCATCAATGGTCGTTTCTGAAAAAACACCAGACGATGCTGCGCAAGACAGAGCATGCTTTGCATCAGCACCATATTGCCACGGTGCTGATTGGGCGCTTTGTTGGTCCGACTCGGCCGCTGATCCCGATGGTTGCCGGCATGTTGGAACTGCCGCCTTATAAGTTTGCGTTACCGAACATCATCGGCAGCCTGACCTGGCCGCCGGTCTATCTCTTTCCCGGTATTCTGGCTGGCGTCGCCATTGATATCCCCACCGAAGCCAATAGCGGCGGTTTCAAATGGCTGCTGCTGGCGACGGCGCTGCTGGTGTGGAGTTCGGCATGGCTGTGCTGGCGCTGGTGGCGGGGCGATAAAAATAAAAGAGGCGACGGGGTCAGCCGGTGGTTGCCGATCGACCGTTTGCACTGGGTCGCTCCGCTGTCGCTGACGGCGGCGGGCGCGAGTCTGACGCTATTGATACAACATCCGTTAATGCCGGTTTATCGTCATCTGCTGTGGCAGGTGCTGAATGGCTAAAACCCAGCGCGCGATGCGCATGGTTAAAAGCTGCGTCAGCACAGGGAGAGAGCGGTAACGGCCTCTCCCATACGCCACCGGCGTCAGATCGAATCCGCCAGCGTCTCAACCCGCGCAATCGCCTGATAAAGCGCCGCCGCCGTCGTCACCGCGGGCATATTTCCCATATCCGGGGCATGCAGCGACGCCTGCACGATACTATCCAGCTCCTCCGAGTTCAGTTCCGCAATTTCGCGTAGACGCAGCGGAAGCGCGCAGGCATGCGCCAGTTTGATCGCTTCCAGCAATTCGTCATCGCTGCGGTTTTCCAGCGCCAACAGGCAAAGATTACCGAAACCAACCAGCAATCCGTGGCCGAATGCGCGGGTTTTATCGCAGACGGTAAAACCTTCGTAAATGGCGTGGGATGCGGCCGCATGCGCACCGCTGCTCATCAGCGAGGTCAGACCGGCGAACATGAAAATGGCGTCGAGCACCTGGTCCAGCTCGCTGGTGGGCTTTCCGGCGCGGACGGCGTCGCAGGCCGATGCGCCGTAGCGGCCTATCAGATCGTAACAAATCCTGCTATTGGCGCGGGAAGAGCGCGCCACACCGTTCTGTTGGTTATTATGACCGCTGATGGCGCGGAATTCGTACCATTTCGCCAGCGTATCGCCGAGGCCGGCGGCCAGCCAGCGCAACGGCGCGGCGGCGATGATTTCGCTATCGATGATGACCGACGCCGGAGCCTGCGGCAGCGGAAATAAATCACGGAAGCGACCGTCGTCGTGATAACGAATGGTCAGCGGCGTAACGGCGGCGCAGGTCGCCGCAATAGTCGGAATGGTCACGACTGGCACGCTGGCTCTCACTCCGACGGCTTTACCGGTATCAAGGGATTTACCGCCGCCGACGCTGATCACCATGTCCGCTTTCCGCGCTTTGACCGCCAGCGCTAGACGGCTGATATTTTTTTCGCTGCTTTCGCCGCCGAACCATGCGCTGCCCGTCAGTTCTACTGCGGAGTTTTGCAACTGGCGACGAATTTTATCACTTACCGCGGCCAGAGACTGGCGCCCGCCAATCACCAGCGCACGTTTGCCCAGCAACGCGCAAATATCGCCAAGCTGAGAAATAACGCCGGGACCGCGCAGGATTTGCGCCGGAAAAATGATGTTCTGTGCCTGCATGACCGCCTCTCCGTAATTTTTGTGTTTGTCTGGTGCTGGTTAAAAAACCTTCCGGGGATGTTTTGCGTGATGGCTTATTGATATCTATGGCTGAAAGCACGGCCCGTACGTTGCCGGTGGCATAGCCGATGTACCACCTGACAAATTTTATGCGGTTTCCTCCGCAAGAATCTTTTTCAAGCTGTCCATAAACTGCCGGTTGTCCCGTTCGCTGCCGATGGACACGCGGATCCAGTTTTCATAGCCGGTTTCCGTCCACGGTTTGATAATCACGCCATAAGCGAGTAATCGCCGAGCCAGTTCACTACTTGGTCGACCGCAATCGAAGAACAGAAAATTAGCGTAAGACGGCGCCACGTCATAACCCAGCGCCGCGAGCTCCGTCGCCATCATCCCGCGTTGGGCGGTCGTCAGCGCAATGCTGTCGATAACGTGCCCTTTATCCTGCAAGGCAGCCACCGCCGCCGTTTGTGCACCACGGTTGATGTTGAACGGCGTGCGAACGCGATTCAGTAGATTAATCAGTTCCGGATGGCTGGCTAAGCCATAGCCGACGCGTAGCCCCGCCAGTCCGTACGCTTTCGAAAAGGTGCGCAGTACAATCCACGGGCGCGGTTGTTCCGCCAGAATGCGCAGACTGTCGGGGTAACCAGGCTCGCCTTCACAATACTCGAAATAGGCTTCGTCGATCGCCAGCAGGCAATCCAGCGGCGCGGCATCGATAACTCGGGCGAATCCTTGCTTGTCGAGCATACAGCCGACCGGATTAGACGGATTACTAAATATCACCATTTTGGCCGGCGTCGAAAGCGCCGCTTCCCAGGCTTCGACGTCAAAGCGCCTGTGCGCATTGACGCCGACCAGGGTGACTTCCGCTCCCATCATGCGTGGGAAAATTTCATGCAGACCAAAGGATGGCGTCAACGTGACCACACGATCGCCAGGGTTGAGAAAGGCCAGCGCCAGCATGTGCAGAATGTCTTCTGAACCGTTGCCAATCACAATATTGTCCGCGTCCACGCCGGTATGCTCCGCCAGCGCCCGGCGCAGCGCCGCGCTCGACGCATCGGAATAAACCGCGCTGAAACGGGCATCCGCCTGAAGTGCGGCAACCACCTGCGGGCTGGCGCCCAACGGGTTTTCGTTGCTGGCGAGTTTAACTACATGGGATACGCCATATTTTTGCTGCACGCTGTCGGCGGAAAGTCCGGCGTTATAAACGCCCAGTGAACGCGAGGCCGCTCTTGCCAGGCTCCTCAGACTCTGTTTTTTTGTGTCAACATCTGCTGCATCGAATATTGCCAAATCTGAAGCCATCTCTTACTCCATACTGTTACAAAACGCCAGTCGTGGCCGTTTTACGCCGTTTTTGCATCATCTCAGCTTGTCGGAACAGCAAAATATGTCACGGTCAGCGCCGGGTTTACTTTCCTGCTGAACGACTCGATTATCATTACTGATTGCGCAGCAGCGGCAAGCTAAGCCCGTGACGATCCGCACACGCTTTGGCCTGCTCATAACCTGCATCCGCATGCCGCATCACGCCGGTCGCCGGATCATTCCACAAAATACGTTCAAGGCGGGCATCCGCTTCAGGGGTGCCGTCGCACACAATGACCATTCCGGCATGCTGAGAGAAGCCCATGCCGACGCCGCCGCCGTGGTGCAGACTCACCCACGTCGCGCCGCCTGCGGTGTTCAACAGCGCATTGAGCAGCGGCCAGTCGGAAACGGCATCGGAACCGTCTTTCATCGCTTCGGTTTCGCGGTTTGGCGAGGCAACGGAACCGGTGTCCAAATGATCGCGGCCGATAACGATGGGCGCTTTCAGTTCGCCGTTGCGCACCATTTCGTTGAAGGCCAGCCCGGCGATATGTCGTTCGCCCAGACCGAGCCAGCAGATACGCGCCGGTAAGCCCTGGAAAGCGATGCGTTCACGCGCCATGTCCAGCCAGTTGATCAGGTTGGCATTATCCGGGAACAGCGCTTTCAGTTTGGCGTCGGTTTTATAAATATCCTCCGGGTCGCCGGAAAGCGCCACCCAGCGGAACGGTCCCTTGCCTTCACAGAAAAGGGGGCGAATATACGCTGGGACAAAACCCGGGAAATCAAAGGCATTGACCACGCCTTCGTCTTTTGCGACCTGACGAATATTGTTGCCGTAATCGACGGTCGGAATGCCCATCGCATGAAAATCGAGCATCGCCTCAACGTGTTTCGCCATGGACGCGCGTGCGGCCTTTACCACGGCGTGCGGGTCGGACTGACGCGCCTGCCGCCATTTCTCCAGGCTCCAGCCTGCCGGAAGATAACCGTTCAGCGGATCATGCGCGGAGGTCTGATCGGTGACGATATCAGGGCGCAAACCGCCTGCTTTGGCTCGTGCCGCCAGTTGCGGCATAAGTTCCGCGGCATTTCCCAGCAGGCCGACGGAAATGGCTTTCTTCTCGGCGCAGGCTTTTTCGATCATCGACATCGCTTCATCGATGTCGTGCGTTTTGTAATCGAGATAACGGGTGCGCAGACGAAAATCAATGTGCGATTCCTGACATTCAATCGCCAACACGCAGGCGCCGGCCAGTACGCCCGCCAGCGGTTGCGCGCCGCCCATGCCGCCCAGACCGGCGGTTAAGATCCATTTGCCGCGCAGATTGCCCTCATAATGTTGACGGCCGGCTTCCGCGAAGGTTTCATAAGTGCCTTGCACAATGCCTTGCGCGCCGATGTAAATCCATGAACCGGCGGTCATCTGGCCGTACATCATCAGGCCTGCTTTATCCAGTTCGTGAAAATGCTCCCAGTTTGCCCAGTGAGGCACGATGTTCGAGTTGGCGATAAGTACGCGCGGCGCGTCGGTATGGGTACGGAACACGCCGACCGGTTTGCCGGATTGAACAAGCAGCGTTTCGTCTTCCTGCAGGTTACGCAGGCTTGCAAGAATGCCTTCAAAAGCAGGCCAGTTACGCGCCGCTTTACCAATCCCGCCGTAAACCACCAGATCTTGCGGACGTTCCGCGACATCGGGATCAAGGTTGTTTTGGATCATGCGGTAAGCCGCTTCAATCAGCCAGTTCCGGCAGCTCAGCTCCGTGCCGTGCGGCGCGCGAACGGCGCGGGAACCGGCGGTTTTCTGTGGCGCGTTCATTGTTGTTTCCTTATCTAAGATTTATCAATGTCAGGAAGTTATTACTGAAAAGTTATCAGGCGAAGCTCGGCAGCAGCGCTTCAATCGCCACCGGCCAGTGTTCACGGCAAGCCCACCGGCGCATTACTTCGATGTCCGGCGCCATCAGGCGATCCTTTTCCAGGAACGCGACCTTTTCACGGATGACTTTCATTTCATTTTCCAGCGTCGTCGAGCTTTTCAAAGGACGATGGAAATCAATGCCCTGCGCCGCAGCCATCGCTTCGATGCCGACTACCGCGCTGGTGTTGAAACACATATCGCCCAGACGGCGTGCGGCATAAGTCGCCATCGAAACGTGATCTTCCTGATTCGCTGATGTCGGCAGGCTGTCGACGCTGCCCGGATGCGCCAGTGATTTGTTTTCAGACGCCAGCGCGGCCGCGGTGACCTGGGCAATCATAAAGCCGGAGTTCACCCCGCCGTCGTTGATCAGGAACGGCGGCAAACCGGAAAGACCGGTGTCGAGCAACAGCGCCATGCGCCGTTCTGAAATCGCACCGATTTCAGACAGGGCCAGCGCAATAATATCGGCAGCGAACGCCACCGGTTCCGCATGGAAGTTACCGCCGGAGATCACATCGCCGTTTTCGGCAAACACCAGCGGATTATCGGAAGCCGCATTGGCTTCAATGCGTAAAATGCGCGCGGCGTGGTGCAAATTGTCGAGACATGCGCCCATCACCTGCGGCACACAACGAATGGAATACGGATCCTGCACGCGACCGCAATCGGCGTGGGAGATGACAATATTACTACCAGCCAGGATATCGCTTAACGCGGCGGCGACGGCAATCTGCCCCGACTGGCCGCGCGCTTCATGAATGCGGGAATCCAACGGTTTAATCGAACCTTTAATTGCTTCCAGTGACAGCGCTCCCGCCACCAGGCCGGCGGAAAATACTCGCTCTGTCTCAAATAACCCGGACAGCGCCAGGGACGTTGAAACCTGGGTGCCGTTCAGCAGCGCCAGACCTTCTTTTGGACCCAGTTCAAATGGCTTCAGCCCTACGGTAGCCAGTCCTGCCGTCGCCGACATTTTTTCGCCTTCGACCCTGACCTGGCCTTCGCCGATCAGCATCAGGGAAAGATGCGCCAACGGGGCTAAATCGCCGGAAGCGCCGACAGACCCTTTTTCAGGAATACAGGGATAAATCCCGGCGTTAAACAATGTTATCAGCGCATCGATAACCTCGATGCGAATACCTGAATGTCCGCGCGACAGGCTAAGAACTTTGGTCGCCATCACCAGTCGCACCACGTTATCCGCCAGATCTTTGCCGATACCGACACTGTGCGACAACGCCAGATTGCGTTGCAGTTCGGCCAGACGTTCGGCCGGAATGCGCGTTTGCGCCAGCTTGCCGAAACCGGTATTGATGCCATATACCACTTTGCCCGACGTCAGGATACGGGCGACCGTTTTCTGTGACGCCAGTATGCCGGCGCGCGCCTCATCGACCAGTTCAAGACGGACATTGCCCTGATAAATCTTGCGCAGCGTCGCCAGGTCGACGTGACCTGGCCGCAGACGACAAAGGGGGAATTCGGTGGATGAAGAAGTCATGATCTATTCCTGTATAGACAAGTTGAGCTGAAAGTAAACCCGGTGAAGGATTCAGCCCCGGGCCATTGATGCGTAATCTGACGTCTGAAGCGCATCATCTGGTGTTTTAAGCGCAAAATTAGTGCGCCAGCGTTTGCATGGTCTCGGTACGAATTTCTTCGGTAATCCGCGCTTTCAGGGCCATAAATTCCGGCGATGTTTTCACCCTGTAATCACGCGGGTGTGGGAAATCAACGGCGATTTCGGTTTTAATCCGTCCCGGCCGCGCGCTGAAAATCGCCACTTTATTGGCCATGAAGATCGCCTCGTCAATGTCGTGCGTCACGAACAGCACGGTCTTGCGGGACGACTCCCAAATCGACAGCAGCAGTTCCTGCATCATTACACGGGTCTGGTTGTCGAGCGCGCCGAAAGGCTCGTCCATCAACAGAATTTTCGGATCATTCGTCAGCGCCCGGGCTATCGCGGTTCGTTGCTGCATGCCGCCGGAAAGCTGGCGTGGAAAATGTCGTTCAAAACCACGCAGTCCGACCTTATTGATAAAGTAATCGCTACGCTCTTTTTGTGCCGCTTTACCGACGCCGCGCTCCTGCAAGCCGAAGCGAATGTTCTGTTCGACCGTCAGCCATGGGAATAGGGTATAGCTCTGAAATACCATGCCGCGGTCCGCGCCCGGGCCGTCGACCAGTTCGCCATCCAGCCAGATTTCGCCGCGTGTTGGTTGATCCAACCCGGCCACGATGCGCAACAGCGTGGATTTACCGCATCCCGAAGGTCCGAGAATAGTAATGAAGTCATTTTCGTTGACCTGATAATTCACTGGCAGCAGCGCCTGGGTTTGCTCGTTTTTCGGACCGCTGAAAATACGTTCCACCTGACGGATGCTCAGTTTGGGATACTTCATCACAGCGAACTCCATACAAACAAACGGCGGTTGGCCGCTTTAAACAACAGATCGGATAGCAAACCGATGCAACCAATCACGATAATGCCGAAGATCATTTGTCCGGTATTGAGCAACGCTTGACTGTTGACGATCATATGACCGATACCGCTTGATGAACCAATCAATTCCGCCACGATGACGTAAGTCCACGCCCAGCCCAGCACCAACCGTAACAGTTCGGCGATTTCCGGCGCCGCGCTGGGAATAATCACCCTACGCACCACACTCTGATTGGTCGCGCCCAGCGTATAAGCCGCTTCAACCAGATCGCGTCTTGCGGCGCCGACGGTCACCGCTACCATCAGGGTTATCTGGAAGAATGAACCAATGAAAATCACCAGAATTTTCTGCATCTCGCCGATACCCGCCCACAAGATCAGCAACGGAACGAACGCCGAAGCGGGCAGATAACGACAAAACGAAATAAAGGGTTCGAAGAACGCTTCAATGAGCTTGTATGAACCCATCAGAATACCGAGCGGTATCGCGATAATGCTGGCTAGAATAAAGCCCCCCAGTACACGCATCACCGTCATTGTGATGTCGGTTGCAAAATCGAAATCGGTAAACAGTAAAATGCCTTCCTGCAACATACTCGCCGGGCTGGCGAGGAAGGTTGGCGACACCAGTCCGGTAAAAGTGATCAGCGCCCACAATGCGAAAAACAGGACAAAGAAACAGAACCCGAGAAACCAGCGACGCCCTAGCGCGACGGGCCTCAAAGGTACCATCATCGGGTTATGCCAGACTTTTTTGCTTGCCGGCAACGGAGCAGGCTCGCGTAAAACAGGCTGCGCACTCACGGAATGTTCCGACGCCTGGCGGACAGGGCTAGTCATGTCTTGGACCTCATGATTACTTAACGTATTGCGCGTCATATAATGTGCTGATGTCCGGCGTTTTACGCAGAATTTTCATCTCAGTCAGCAGATGTGCGGCTTCATTGCTGAAGGTGACAATTTCGGCATTGAAGAATTTCTGGTTGTCATCGCGATCCTGCCAGCGTAGATAGCTGGCTTTTTCCGCAAACTGCTTACCGGTTTCTTTGACTGAGGCGCCCATGATTTCATAAGATTTCTCAGGCTCTGTCCTGATCATATCCAGAGCTTCGAAATAGCTGTTAACCAGCGCCTGCGCGGCGGCTGGATTTTTATCCAGCCAGGCGGGCGTACAGCCAAGGGTATCCGCCACTGCCGGATATTCGATTGTCGTCGCCAGGATTTTGCCTTTGTCCGGGCTGTTGCGAATATTTGACAGGTAGGGTTCGTATGATATCGCCGCATCGTTCTGCCCGGCAATGAAAGCGCGTGCGGCCGCGTCAGGGCCTAATGTCGCCAGCTTGACGTCTTTCATCGTCATGCCGTTTTTATCAAGGATCCAGGCGAGCAGGAAATAGGAAGAGGTTCCCGGCGCATCAACGCTGATGGTTTTGCCTTTCAGATCGGTAATTTTGTTGATGCCGTTGCGAACGGCGATACCGTCGGCGCCGTGGGATTTATCCAGTTGGACAATTTGTTTAACCGGAACGCCGCTGGCGCTCCAGGTTAGATAAGTTTCGACGGTGGTTGCCGCGCATTGCAATGAACCTGCGGCAATCGCCAGATGACGGGATTGTTGCGGCACCATTTTCAGGGTGACGTCGAGGCCGTTCTTTTTGAAAATGCCCGCTTGATCCGCAAGCGTCAACGGTGCAAAGCCGATCCACCCTGAAATACCAATAGCAACCGGCGTATTTGCCGCTTGCACTGCGCCGATGGTCACACTGCTCAGTATTGCGGACAACCCTAACAAAGACAACGAACGTCTCAGTACCGCTCTGGAATTCATGTTGCTCATTTGCCACTCCTGCCAAAATATCTGTCTTGGTGGGTGCCTGTCGCTGTGAAAGCAGCCGGCAAATACGCCACTGTATGTTCTTGTCTATACAAGTATGACTTGCAATGTTTAAGCAGATTCTATGCCAGATAATTAACTTGCCGTTTTACTTAAGGTTTCTCGTCGTATGTGGAAGTTTTAGCGCCTCAAATGGATCAATTTGGTGCGTTGACCGTTCAGTTTTGGCGCAATGTCGCGGCGAACCCAGCTTCTGAGCCAAGCCACAGCGAAGGGCCATGGTTCGCTATTGGGTAAACGCCGATTTTCTCCTACGGCGTGAATCACGCCGCTTTTCTTCCGCGCCATCACCCAAGAAAAGCAAGCAGACAGGGGGCATGAGATTGAAACCGGTGGTGATGCCACCCGGTAAGCGGGCGCTGCGCAATATCGCCGCTATGCGGTACCCTGCGCGCGCGCATACGGCAGGCGCGGGAAATCAGCTGCCGCGTCTGCGTCGTCATTCGCCATGTTTGCCGGTATCTGATACGCTTATTGAAGCGTCACGGCGGTAGGTATTTCTGGCCGGCGGAGAAATATAAACGCGATTTTATTGCCACAATGGTAAAATCTTAATCTGACTTGTCTATACATATATATGTGCCTGATTGCATTATAAAATTGCAATAACCTGTTTTATCAATTCAGTTTTCCGTCACGCACTTTTGTTCGCTTTTGCTGGCGGGCACGCGGGCGCTCAGAGCATCTTTTGAAATACCTGTGAATATTTATAGAGCGAGGTAAAAGACATGGCGGAGTCCAAATCACTATCGCAAAATGGCGTCGCGCATCAGGGCGTGTCCCGGCAGACATTGTCCGAGCTGTCTGCCGCGATGAGTGATGCGCCCGCGCCAATTTATCAGCGTGTGAAGCAGGCGATAGTTGGCCAGATCCGCGCTGGTGTCTGGAAACCGCATCAGCGTGTGCCTTCGGAAAGCGAACTGGTCAACGAACTGGGCGTCAGCCGAATGACCATCAATCGCGCGCTGCGCGAACTGACCAACGAAGGTTTTTTGATCCGTATGCAGGGCGTCGGTACCTTTGTCGCCGAAGCCAAGGCTTATACGCCGATGCTGGAAGTACATAACATCGCCGATGAAATTGTCCAGCGCGGCCATTATCACGATAGCCAGATTCTGGTTTGCGAAGCGCGTCATGCAGATACCAATCAGGCATTGCAACTGGGGATCGCTATCGGCGACACGCTGTTCTATTCGCAGATTGTGCATTACGAAAACAATGTACCGGTGCAAATAGAAGATCGTTTCGTAAATCCTGAAACCGCACCGGACTACCTGCGACGGGTAATGAATAAAGAGACGCCCTATGCCTATCTGATGGAGATCGCCCCCCTGACCGCGGGTGAACACCGCGTTGAGGCGATCAGCGCCAGTGCTAAGCAGCGCGAGTTGCTGCAACTAAACGAGCATGAACCTTGCCTGTTGATCCATCGCCGCACCTGGAGCGGCAGCCGGGTCGTGACTTCCGCGCGGCTGATTTATCCTGGCTCCCGGTATCAGCTGTTTGGGCGCTTCACCAGCCATGGCTGATGCTTTCCTCCTTCCTGCATAACCTTATATCGCGGCCTGAAAAGGCGTATCCCTGAGGTTACCTTTTTGCCGAACGTCTTGTAATAGGAAAAAACTATCGCTGACCGTCTTGCTGGTCTGCTGGTTATGCGTTAGCTTGACTTTAATTGTCTATACAAGTTAAGTCACCCTGGAGTCGGTCATGCCGGTTGTGATATCCCCTCGATTTTCCTCAGCATTGCCTTCCCGTTGTGACAGCATATGGCGGGGCGCCACGCTTGTGACCATGCAGGACGGGCATTACAATCTGATTGAAAACGGTGCGATTGCCGTTACGGACGGTAAAATCGTCTGGCGCGGCAACATGGCGGATTGTCCTGCGCTATCCGGCGCGCGGTTACATGAGTTCAATGGTGGGATCATCACGCCGGGATTTGTTGATTGCCATACGCATCTGGTTTTTGGCGGCGACCGCAGCGCGGAGTTTGAACAGCGACTAAACGGCGTCAGTTATGCGGAAATTGCGGCAGCAGGCGGCGGAATCTTATCGACGGTGAATGCGACCCGTGACGCAACCGAAGATGAATTGCTGGCTCAGGCGTTATTGCGGCTGCAACCGCTGTTGGCTGAAGGCGTAACCTGTATTGAGATTAAATCCGGCTATGGGCTCAGTGTGGAACATGAACTCAAAATGCTGCGGGTGATTCGCCGATTGGGCGCGTCGCTGCCGGTTGACGTGCAATCCACCTGTCTTGCCGCACATGCTCTACCACCGGAATTCACAGGGTGTGCTGATGAATATATCCAACTGATCTGCGGGACGTTGTTGCCTATCGTCGCCAGAGAAAAACTGGCGGATGCGGTTGATGCATTCTGTGAACATCTGGCTTTCTCGCCTGAACAGGTTGAGCGGGTTTTCAATGCGGCACACGCATTAGGTTTACCCGTTAAATTGCATGCGGAACAACTTTCCTCCCTGCATGGCAGCGCACTGGCCGCGAGGCATCACGCATTATCGGCCGATCATCTGGAGTACGCGGCAGAGGAAGACGCCAAGGCGATGGCCGCCAGCGGCACCGTCGCCGTTTTACTGCCGGGAGCCTATTATTTGCTGCGGGAAACTCAGTGCCCGCCGGTTGATTATTTCCGCCGGCATGAAGTGCCGATGGCGCTGGCCAGTGATGCCAATCCGGGCACCTCTCCCGCGCTTTCATTGCGCTTGATGCTCAATATGGGCTGTACGCTGTTTCGTCTTACGCCCGAGGAAGCGCTGGCAGGGATCACCTGTCATGGGGCTCGCGCGCTTGGTTTACAGGATTCTCACGGCACGCTGGAAGTCGGGAAAGTCGCTGATTTTATTCACTGGCCGTTGTCGCGTCCGGCTGAGCTGGCTTACTGGTTGGGCGGTCAGTTGCCCTGTACCGTTGTCTACCGTGGAGAAGTAAGAGGCGCCGTTCGTTCATAAGTCCGCCAATATTCCACATTATTGCCGCTCCCCGCCATCTATCCCGCCAGCGCCACTATTCCTTATACCGGTTCGCTGATAAAACGATAAGTTCTGTGCCGCCTCTGGATATTACTGAAGCGACACAGCATTTTTCTCTATGTCTGAATTACCGTTATCGATAAAACTCCGATACCTGATCGAAGATCCGCATTTCGTCCCCGTGTCGTTGTACCTGAAGAACGTCTTCCAGCTTTTCTACCTGGTTGATCATCTGTTGCAACCGTTGATCGTCCTGCACCAGTAGCCAGATCCGGCTTTCCTCGCCGCCAGGCAGCGGCATACATAAGATGCCTTCGACGTTAAACGCCCGACGGGCAAATAAGCCACATACGTGGGACATCACGCCGGGATGGTTGCGGACCGCCAGCTCCAGCGTTACCTGGTTTGAAACCGATTGATTTGCCATCGTATTAATCTCCAATCATCTCGATGTTGGCGGCGCCCGGTGGCACCATAGGATACACTTTCTCATTGGCGTCAATGAGCACATGGATCAACGTGGGTCCTGGCGTGTTCAGGGCGTCAGATAAGGCCGCACGAGGGTCCGGCGCGGCGTTTAGATCGCAGGTGGCAAAACCGAAAGCGGCGGCGATCGCCAGAAAGTTGGTGCGATAGGGGTAATCTGCGGCAAAGATGCGCTGCTGGAAGAACAGCGCCTGTTGTTGATGCACCATGCCGAGAGACTGGTTGTTCATCAGAATAATTTTAACGTTAAGTCCTGCTTCCGCGGCGGTCGCCATCTCCTGAATATTCATCATCAGACTACCATCGCCGGAAAAGCACACCACGGTTCGCTCAGGCTCGGCCAGCGCCGCGCCAATGGCGGCCGGCAAGCCGAATCCCATGGTTCCCAGTCCGCCAGAGGTCAGCCACTGGCGCGGTCTGCGCAATGGATAAGACTGCGCGACCCACATCTGATGTTGTCCGACGTCGGTGGCGATAATGGCGTCATCGGTCAACGCTTCCGCGGTGGCCCGTATCAGCCCGTAGTGGCTTAACGGATTGTCCGCGTCAGGCATGCTGAAAGGAAAATCGTGCCGTAGCGCGTTGATGGCGTCGTGCCAGAGGGGACGATGCCGAGCGTCAACCCGCGGCAGTAATTCAACCAGCGCCTGTGCGACATCCGCATTCAGCGCCACGTGGGGTTGTCTGATTTTACCCAGTTCAGCGGGGTCGATATCAATATGAATGATGCCGGCCTGCGGGCAAAATTGTTCGGCCTTGCCGATCGCCCGGTCATCAAAGCGGGCGCCCAGCACAATCAACAAATCCGCCTGTTGTAAGATCAAATTGGTCGCGCGTGCCGCATGCATGCCCAACATTCCCAGCGACAGAGGATGGTCGGCCGGCATTGCCCCTAATGCCATCAGAGTCATGGTGGTGGGTAACGCGGCGCGCTCCGCCAACTGAAGCGCCAGCTCATGGGCGGCGGCATGGATAATGCCGCCGCCCAGATATAATACCGGCCGCTGCGCGGTATTTATCATTGCCGCTGCCTGTGCGATTTTCTGTTGGTCGATCATCGGCGGCGCGGTATTCGGACTGATCGGCGGAAGTTCATCCAGCTCTATTTCTGCTGTTTGCACATCTTTGGGAATATCTATCCATACCGGACCGGGGCGGCCTGACTGGGCAATGCGAAAGGCTTCCGGAATGACGCGCGGCAGCTCTTTGATATCCCGAACCAGATAATTATGTTTGGTGACCGGAATGGAAATACCGTAGGTATCGACTTCCTGAAAAGCATCGGAACCAATCATGCTGGAAGAAACCTGCCCGGTGATACAAACCAGAGGAATCGAGTCGAGTTTGGCATCGGCGATAGCGGTCAGCAGATTGGTGGCGCCAGGCCCGCTGGAGGCCAGACACACCGCGGCGCGTCCGCTGGCGCGTGCGATGCCTTGCGCCATAAAACCGGCGCCCTGTTCATGGCGAGCCAGCACATGACGAATAATTTTGCTCTGCCCGAGAGCATCATAAAGCGGCAGGGCGGCTCCACCGGGAATGCCCGCTATTGTGGTGATGCCCTGCTGCTCAATCAGCCGAACGATCAACTGAGCGCCTGTATAACGCATGATTATATCCTTCATCAGGGCCGGCGCGGGTATCGGAGCGGGGAGAGCATAAACAAGAAACCCCGCTCGGCTTGCGCCGGCGGGGTTTGGGAATCTTTCTGGATTCGGAACCCGTTACGGCGCGTTGCCGACCACGACCACGACGACCACGCGCACGACGACGACCGCGTCAACATGCGCGGTGGTAAGTAGTGCTGAAGTGGTTGCGGGTTGTTTCATGGGGATCCTGTTAATAATTCATAACCGTTTTATATAAGCACGACTCATGAAAAGGACACAAGGCCCCTAAGAGATAAAAAATAAAAATTTATTCTGGGTCACATTCTGTGGCTGTCGCATGGGGAGAGGAAAAGACAACTGAGCAAAACGCTGCCGCCTATTGGATGAGCGGCAGCGGAATGAATCCTTCAGCCGGCGCTATTGCCCATACCGGCCGTCTGTTCTGTTTTCACATCAGTGGCTTATGCGTGTTTCTCATAAGTCCAGCCAGGCTAACTATCAGCTTTTGGCTTTCCCTTTTTTACCACTGGCGGGAGCGTTTGGCTCCGCGGCCGGTTCAGACACGCGGTCCGCATTGGCGGAAGCCTCGCCGTAGGGGCGGCCATAATAAGTATCCAACAGAATCTGTTTCAGTTCGGCGATAAGCGGATAGCGCGGGTTGGCGCCGGTACATTGGTCGTCGAAAGCGTCCTCGGACAGCTTATCCACCTTGGCCAGAAAATCCGCTTCCCGTACGCCGAAGTCGTGGATGCTGGCCGGAACATCCAGCGCTGCCTTGGTTTCTTCCAGCCAGTTCAGCAGTTTGTCAATTTTCTGACCCACCTCATCGCCGGGAGCGCTTAACGCCAGATAATCGGCGATTTCCGCATAGCGCGTGCGGGCCTGCGGATAACCGTATTGGCTGAAGGTCGCCTGTTTGGTCGGTTTATCGGTCGCATTATAACGAATGACGTTGCAAATCAGCATGGCGTTGGCCAGCCCGTGAGGAATATGGAACGCCGAACCCAGCTTGTGCGCCATGGAGTGACAGACGCCGAGGAAGGCATTTGCGAAAGCGATACCGGCGATGGTCGCCGCACTGTGTACCCGTTCGCGGGCAAGCGGATTTTTTGCGCCTTCCTGATAGCTGGCAACCAGATAGCCGTGCAGCAGTTTCAGCGCCTGTAAAGCCTGACCGTCGCTGAATTCATTCGCTAATACCGACACATAGGCTTCCATGGCATGGGTAACCGCATCCAGACCGCCGAAAGCGCATAGCGATTTCGGCATATTCATCACCAGATCGGCATCGACGATCGCCATATCCGGCGTCAGCGCATAGTCCGCCAGCGGATATTTCATCCCGGTGACGTCATCGGTGACGACCGCGAACGGCGTAACCTCCGAGCCGGTGCCGGATGTGGTGGCGATACAGATCATGCGCGCTTTTTGCCCCATTTTCGGGAAGGTGTGGATACGTTTTCTAATATCCATAAAGCGCAGCGCCAGATCCTCGAAGCGGGTTTCCGGGTGTTCATACATGACCCACATCAGCTTGGCTGCGTCCATCGGCGAGCCGCCGCCCAGCGCGATGATCACGTCGGGCTTGAAGGCGTTCACCTGCTCGGTGCCTTTTTGAACGATACTCAGCGTCGGGTCGGCTTCCACTTCGAAAAATACTTCGGTGGCGACGCCGTGTTGCTGCAGTTGCGATATCACCCGATCGGCATAGCCGTTATTGAACAGGAAACGGTCGGTCACGATAAAGACGCGCTTCGCGCCATCGCGCGCCACTTCGGTCAGCGCGACCGGAAGCGATCCACGCCGGAAATAGATGGATTTGGGAAGTTTATGCCACAACATGTTTTCCGCTCGCTTGGCTACGGTTTTGATATTGAGAAGGTGCTTCGGCCCGACGTTTTCCGAAACGGAGTTGCCGCCCCAGGAGCCGCAGCCCAGCGTCAGCGATGGCACCAGCTTGAAGTTGTACAGATCGCCGATACCGCCGTAGGAGGTTGGCGAATTAATCAGCACGCGGGAGGTTTTCATCCTTTCGCCGAAATACAGCACCCGGTGAGAATGATTGTCCTGATCGGTATACAGGCAACTGGTATGGCCGATGCCTTCCATATTGAGCAGCTTTTCGGCGATATCGACCGCTTCGCTGAAATTTTGCGCTCGGTATAGCGCCAGCGTGGGCGATAATTTTTCATGCGCGAAAGGCTCGGATTCATCCGCTTTGGATACCTCGCCGATCAGCACCTTGGTATCCGCCGGAACGCTAATGCCGGCCATTTCGGCGATTTTTACCGCCGACTGCCCGACGATAGCGGAATTTAGCCCGCCATTTTTTCTCAGGATGTTGCCCACGGCGGCAAGCTCCCGACCTTGCAGAATATAGCCGCCTTGCGCCATGAAATGCTCGCGAACCTCGTCATAAATACTTTTAACGACGATGGCGGACTGTTCGGATGAACAAATCATGCCGTTATCGAAGGTTTTCGACATCAGAATGGAGGCGACGAAACGTCTGACGTCAGCGCTTTCATCCACCACCACCGGCGTGTTTCCGGCGCCCACCCCTAGCGCCGGTTTGCCGGAGCTGTAGGCGGCCTTCACCATTCCCGGTCCGCCGGTGGCGAGGATCATATTGATATCTGGGTGGTGCATTAACTGATTGGTCAATTCAATGGTCGGCTCGCTAACCCAGCCGATGATATCCGCCGGCGCCCCGGCGTTGACCGCGGCTTGCAGGACGATCTCCAACGCCCGGTTGGTGGCGTTCTTCGCGCGCGGATGTGGCGAGAAGATAATGCCATTGCGCGTTTTTAGGCTGATGAGCGCTTTGAAAATCGCCGTGGCGGTCGGGTTGGTGGTCGGCACGATGCCGCAGATCAGACCGAGGGGCGCGGCGATGGTGATGGTGCCGTAAGCCTCGTCTGCCGATAGGATGCCGCAGGTCTTTTCATTTTTATAGGCGTTGTAAATGTATTCGGATGCGAAGTGGTTTTTGATCACTTTATCTTCCACCACGCCCATACCCGATTCTTCAACCGCCATTTTCGCCAGCGGAATACGCATGGCGGCGGCGGCAAGCGCAGCGGCATGGAAGATATTGTCCACCTGTTCCTGCGTATAATCGGCATAAATGCGTTGGGCTTTTTTCACCCGCGCAACCAAGGAATCAAGATCATCAATTAGCGTGACGGTCATGGCGGTCTCCAATGTAGGGGATACCCTTCATCTTTCACGTTGCCGCCTTTCCGCAATGCGAAATCTATTGGGTATATTATGTTGCACGTTGCCAGGGACTTTCCCTGAATAAAGCGGCAAGAGCCCATAAGGCTGATATTTTCTCTTGCCTGGGTCTTTGCTTCCTCCTCTACGGCGTGGGGCGCTAAACGAACGCCGAGAGAAATATATTCATGTGGAACGGGTGGCTTTTAATTGAAATTAATGGCGCATCATTGATGTGTCTGACTGCCGGCTCTTTAGGTTGCGCAAGTATATTATTTTATATTCTCGTTTGTTGGCCGTTATCACTGAAAAAATAAGTTTTTATTATCGGCTTTATTTGTTTTTAATTTGTTAATTAAAATGATTTGTTGGGTGGTGTTTAACTCTGTAAATGAAACGGTCGTTGATATTATTGCGTTTTCCATAAGATGGCGTAAAAATTGGTGTTAAAATGGTTATTTTTGATTTTTTATTTCAAATGCCAATAAAATCAATAAGTTATTTTTTTGTTGTGTGACGGCAATCTCACAAATACAGTTGTTGGGTTTTCATTATTTCCAATAATTATGATTTGGTAGCATATTTTATTTTTTATCTTGTTTCACGCATCAATTTAAATTTTTTTACAGAATGAGCGGGTAGATCACAATCCAGATGAGGTTTTTGACGACCGTTTCAAAAGTGAGTTTTTTATTCGTTACGACTTTTCCAATTATCCGAACCTCATGGTTTAACATGAGATACCGAATATCTGTTATTAATTCTCTGCCGCGTTTTCAAGTCAGCGGCTGGCGCTCAACCCGGCGCGCCACAGGTGACGACGCTATACAGGGTTAATCAAGCGGGCGACTATCGCTGATGCCGCCATTATTCACGGTCATCGTCCGGCTGGCGATGTATGCCGCATCATCCAGATTGTGCGATACCATCAGTAGTGTCAGCTGACGTTCATCACAGATTTTTTCCAGCAGTTGCAGCATTTCCTGCCTTAATGCCGGATCTAACGCGGAAAACGGTTCATCCAACAGTAAAATCGGCTGGTGACGCACAAGACAGCGCGCCAGCGCCGCACGCTGTCGTTGACCGCCTGAAACCTGCGACGGCAGTCGGGCGAGCAGTTCGGTCAACCCGACCTGTTCGGCGATCTGTTTCAGCGTTTCACGCTGCTCGGCGCTCAGCCGTAAACCGGGGTGCAGCCCCAGCGCGATATTTTTCTCAAGCGTCAGGTGCGGAAAGAGATTGTTTTCCTGAAACAGGATGGATACCGGACGTTTCGACGGCGCAGTGTGGCGGTGGTCTTCTCCGTTAAGGCGCAGTTCGCCGCTATCGGCGATCAAAAAACCGGCAATCAGATTCAGCAAGGTGCTTTTCCCGGCGCCGCTGGGGCCAAGAATCGCAATACGTTCTCCGTGTTGGACACGTAAATCAAAACGCATGGGAAAGTCTTGATAGAGATAGGTCAGTTTATCGAGAATGATCATGACGATCCGCCAGTTTTTCAATTAGGGTGAACAGCGTGAAGCAGAGCAACATCAACAAGAGCGCGGTAACAGCGCCGTCAACGCTGCGGTAGGCGCCGATCTGCTGGTAAAGATAAAAAGGCAAGGTGCGGAACTGCTCGTTGCCGAACAGCGCGATGACGCCGAAATCACCGATGGATAACACGCTGGCAAATGCCAGAGCCTGAGCCAGCGGCTGTTTCAGCCCTTGCAATTCAACGATTTTCAACCGCCGCCAGCCGCGGATATCTAACGACAGACAGAGTTGATTATAGCGCTCGGCGATATCCAGCATCGGATTCTCCAGCACTTTGAGCGCATAGGGAATCGCCATCAATGCGTTGGTCATCACCACCAATCCATAAGGCGACGCCGGCAATCCGATGGTGTTGTTCAGCAACAGGAAGAAGCCGGTTGCCAGTACGATTCCGGGCATGGCGAGGATCAGCATGCCACTGAGATTCATCAGTTGGCCATAGAGTGGTTGCTGACGCAGCTTAAGCTCCCGGCTGCTCCACAGCAGCATTATTGTCAGGGTGACGCATATGGCGCCCGCCGCCAATGCAATACGCAGCGAGGTGAACAGGGTTTGCCATAGCGCGGGTTGCAGCAACACGGCGGGCAGCGAGGGGTTGACGCCGTCTACCGCCACGGCCAGCAGCGGCGGTACGATCAGCAATATTGCGCCGCCGATCAGCAGGCTGTCGCACACCCGGCTGAACAGACTGTCCTGCGGGTTACGCCACGCCTGCTGCTGCGTGCTGCCGACCGGCAGGATCCTTCCCAGGCGCTGGCTCAGCAGAACCAGACCCAGACAGCAGGTCATCTGAATCAGCGCCAGCAGCGCCGCGCGAGACGGATCGTAATCAAAACTCAGCGCCTGGTAGATCGCCAGCTCAATGGTGGTCGCCTTCGGTCCGCCGCCTAATGATAATACGGTGGCGAAACTGGCGAAGCAGAGCATAAAAATCAGCGAGGCCACCGGCAGAATTTGCCGACGCAGCCACGGCCATTCAACGATACGAAAATGCTGCCAGCCATTCATTCCCAACTGGGCGGCCAGCTGACGCTGTTCAGTCGCGATGTTTTCCAGCGATTGCAGCAGCAAGCGGGTCGCCAGCGGCAGGTTGAAAAAAATATGCGCCAGCAGAATGCCGTGGAGTCCGTAAGGGGAAAACGGATAGGGCAGGCCGGCGCTTGCCAGCAGATGCGCCAGCCAGCCATGGCGTCCGTATACGCTCAGCAGCCCAAAAACCGCGACCAGCACCGGCAGCACCAGCGTCATGGCGCACAGGCGTAACAGCAGACGATATCCGGGAAAGCGCCTGCGATAAAGCGCTCTGGCCAGGAAAATCGCCGGCACGCTGGACAGCAGGGCAGACAAAAACGCCTGCCAGAAAGTGAAGCGGATCACATGCCACAGATAGCCGTCATGCCAGAGGGTTTGCCACTGATTTTCCGGCGCCTGTAGCCACAAGGCGCCGAAAGCCAGCGTTGCGACCAAAACCAACAGCATTGCGGCCAGTCGTCCCGGCCACAGACTTCCGGCACTCAGCGGCTGACGGCGAGTTGCCATGCCTGAATCCAGTTATTGCGCTGCTCGGCAACCTGTTGGGTACTGTACTGCAAGGCTTTGCCAGGGATGACGAGATTGGCGAACCCGGCGGGAAGATCGGTTTTGATCACCGGATACATCCAGTTGGTGGTTGGGAGCGCCTGTTGGAACGCGGGAGTCAGAATGAATTGCATAAAGCGTTTTGCCAGCGCTGGATTTTTACTGGCGGCAAGCTGTCCGGCGACTTCAATCTGCAGGTAATGCCCCTCGCTGAATTTTGCCGCGGCATAATTATCTTTTTTCTCTTCAATGATGTGGTATGCCGGTGAGGTGGTATAGCTAAGCACCAGATCGGCTTCGCCTTTAAGGAACAATCCATAGGCCTGGCTCCAGCCTTTGGTCACGGTAACCGTTTTTTTAGCCAGCTTTTGCCATGCCTGCGGAGCTTCATCGCCATAGACTTTCTGCATCCACATCAGTAGACCCAACCCGGGAGTGCTGGTGCGCGGATCCTGATAGATCACTCTCCAGGGTTCGTTGCTGTCGACCAGTTCATGCAGACTGCTGGGCGGGTTTTTCAGCCGGTCTTTGTTATAGATAAAGGCGAAGTAGCCGTAGTCATAGGGGATAAAAGTGGTATTGTCCCAGCCGCCCGGCACATCGATGACGGACTGGGTATCCAGATGATGCCTGGCGAATAACCCGGTCTGTTCCGCCGCCTGCAACAGGTTGTTATCCAGCCCCAGGATAATATCCGCCTTGCTGTTTTTTCCTTCCATGCGCAGCCGGTTCAGCAAGGATGCGCCATCTTCCAGAGCAACAAAATTCAGCTCGCATTCGCACTCTTTTTCAAAGGCGGTTTTAATAGCCGGACCTGGGCCCCATTCAGACGAAAAAGATTCATAGGTGTAGACCGTAAGCTCCGGTTTGGCGAACGATGATGCCGACACCAACAGCAGGCAGGGAAGCATTTTTTTTAGTATTGATGTTGAACGCGGCAACCACGGTTGCATGAGTAAGGCGATATTTAACACTTTGCACTCCTGTTGTCATAGGGTGGCAAAGGTCTTTGAGTCAGCGATGAGCACTCTCAAATCCCTTCGCCGGTATTAACCGGATCAGGTTCGACGGGTATTTTCTCAGCGAAAACGTGTCGTACAGTTGTTAAGCGTTTTCCGCACCCCGTTGAGAACGCCCCATTGTAAAGACTTATGGGGGGGAGTGAAAGCAAGACCCTTAGTTTTCCGGCGGCGCGAACCAGGCGGATTTAAAGTCAAACCACCCTAAGGTGTTCATACGGATACCCCGCATACTGCGCTGTCCCTGAAGTTGCAGCCAGTTATGAAACAACGGGTGCAACTGGCCGCCACTGACCAGTTTTTCGCTCCACTCGGCCATGGGCAGCATTTTATTGCGCCACAGGTCGGCATCGACGGGCAGATTTTGATGAAGGCAATGTTGTATCAGCGGCTGTTCGTAAAATATGGCGAACAGTGAGAATTCGAGCGGTAAATAACAGTTGTTGCTGCTCAGCCAGATATCGCTCTGCGCGTCGCCCCGATACCAGGTTTCGTAACTTACCGTCTGTAGGTCGAGCTCTACGCCTTGCTCCGCCAGCACTTTTGCCATCAGGCCGCTGATAACCTTATATTCCGGGTGCTCCCGGTAAATGGTCAGGGTAATGCGCTTCAGATCTTTGGGCTTCTCCTGCGGGTCGATACGGTTTCGATGATGCCAGCGTGGCAGCAGACCATAAGCTGGCGACCAGTCTCGCTGATGCGAAATATCCGCATGACGCAGCAAGGCGATCGGATTGAATATCTGGCAAAGCCACCGCCGCACTTCCAATTGACTTGCCTGCGCCGAACGGGTATCAAACAGCAGGAAATAGCAGCCTTCCTCCATACGGCTTTCCAACTGATTATGAGACGAATCGTCCGATTCCAGGTGCAGGGAAAAAGGGTACATCTCGTTGGCGTCGGCAATCACCCAGATATTGACTTCGTCAATCAGCGCCCGATAACCGAAATAGTCATCGAATGCATTGATTTTTAGCTGGTTGTCATTATTACGCGTCACGGCATAGGGACCGGTTCCGATCGGATGTCTGGCGAAGTCAGGCAGGGTACGCCACTCCTGCGGCAAAATCATTGCTGAAACGCTGCCCAGCGACCAGGGGAGCCAGCTGTCAGGTCGGGTCAGCCGCACATCAATCACAAACGGCATGGGAGAGGTCACATTGTCGATATGCGAAAACAGGGGGGATTCGGTGATCCGGGTGAGCGATGTGATGACATCCGCCATGGTGAGCTCGCGACCATGGTGAAAACGAATGGACGGACGCAGATAAAATCGCCAGTGCAGTGGCGATAGCATTTGCCAGTGATGGGCTAAATCGGGTTTTAGTTCCCCATTTTCCTCATTTATGTTGGTCAGGCCACTGAATATCTGGCGGGCAATATGCATTTCTGAACGTCGGAGTGCCGATCCCGGCAGCAGATTACGCAGCGGACGATAATAAAGAATACGCAGAATATGCTTACCCTGACGAAAACTGCGGCCAAGGTGCGACAACAGCATTTGCCGTACGGTTTCCTTATCGCCGACCAGTTGCACCAACTGATCGATGCGATCCTGCTCCAGCAGGTCTTCAGCCCGCTGTTGTTGCAGCGCCAGCCCGGTGTAGATAAAGGTCAGTTGCGAACGTTTGCTGCGTCCGGCTTCCGCCTGCCAGATAAGCCAACCTTGCTTTTGCATGGCTCCGAGCAGTGAGCGGATATGGCGGCGGGAACAGCTCAATACTCCTGCCAGTTCTTGCAGCGTCGTTTCGGTCGTTTGTCCCTGATAGCGTTGCCACAGGCGAATGAACTGTTGTTGCAGACGAGATGAAGACATAAAAGAGGAACTCCCCGCACTAAAGTCATCAATTTATCTTTCCCTATATTACGTTGATACTTTCATTCAATGAAAGCGGGGAGGTGGATTATGAAAGTTTCATCATTGTACCGGTTCTATCAAACCTATCTTGCTGCGAGCAAAGCTAACTGGTTGAGCGGAATATCGGCCCAACAGCGGATCGAATTGCTGCAGCAGGCGACGCAGTGGCAAATTGATGACATGTCGGAAGAGGATTATCGGCACTGGCTATAAGCGTAAATGGCGGGCCTGTATTACCCATCAAGTATGAATGACGGAGAGAAATATTCTGAGTAATGGTGTCATTTCACCAGCCAGCGAACCTTCCGCTGGCTTTTTTTTTGCACCGTACCGCCCCATTATCAGATGATGGCTGTTCTTACTGTCGCCGATACCCATTCCGATACTGCGACCGTCAGTAGAAACGCGTGATTGTCAGGCGGATTTAATGCAGCTTCGTGAATAATCAGAAACGGTTTTATGACAAACTTTGCCCGGATGGGCTTCCGGAATACGGCTGGGGATATTGTTCCCTGAACGATAGGGGAAAATCAGGCCAGATCCGCGTTAGTCTATTTCTTGGTGATCATGAGGTTTCGCCAGCGAAGAAACGAAAAAGAGGTCCCGTTCCGGAACCCCTTTATGGTGGCGATAGCCTGCTTATCGCTGATGAAGCGGCGCTATCGCCACGTTAGTCGATCAACGCAGAAACGACGGCTGATGCTTTTCGTAATCGGCAATGGCCGACTCATGCTGTAACGTCAGGCCGATGTTATCCAGCCCGTTTAGCATGCAGTGACGACGGAAGCTGTCGATTTCAAACGGGTAGCTTTTACCGCCGGCCAATACGGTCTGGTTTTCCAGATCGACGGTGAAGGCAACGCCTTCCTCGCGCTCAACCAGCTTGAATAGCGTATCAATATCCGCTTCGCTCAATCGTACCGGCAGCAGTTGATTGTTGAGCGCATTGCCGTAAAAAATATCGGCAAAGCTCGGTGCGATCACCGCCTGAATACCGTAATCGGTCAGCGCCCAGGGCGCGTGCTCGCGTGAAGAACCGCAGCCGAAGTTTTCCCGCGCCAGCAGAATGCTGGCACCTTTATAGCGTGGTTTATTCAGCACAAAATCGGGGTTGGGCTGCTGGCCTGATTCATCCAGAAAACGCCAGTCATTGAACAGGTGCTGGCCGAAACCGGTGCGCGTAACCTTTTGCAGAAACTGCTTGGGGATAATTGCGTCGGTATCAACGTTAGCGGCATCCAGAGGAACCACCAGACCTGTATGTTGTGTAAATTTAGCCATGTCGGTTTCTCTCTTAATTCAACTCGCGAATATCGGCAAATCGGCCGGTAACGGCGGCGGCGGCGGCCATCGCCGGGCTCACCAGATGGGTGCGGCCAGCACGGCCCTGACGGCCTTCAAAGTTACGGTTGCTGGTGGAGGCGCAGCGTTCGCCGGGGTTCAGACGGTCGTTGTTCATTGCCAGACACATTGAACAACCGGGTAAACGCCATTCGAAGCCGGCTTCGATAAACACCTTGTCCAGCCCTTCCAGCTCGGCCATCGCCTTCACCGGGCCGGAGCCCGGCACCACGATAGCCTGAACGCCGTTGGCGACTTTACGCCCTTTGGCGACGTCTGCGGCAGCGCGTAAATCTTCAATACGCGAGTTGGTGCAGGAACCGATGAAGACTTTATCAATGGCGACGTCGGTCAGCTTGATGCCGGGTTGCAGATCCATATACGCCAGCGCCTTGGCGGCGGAAGCGCGCTCGACCGGATCGCTGAAGGATTCGGGGGCGGGGATGATCTGATTAACGGCGATCACCTGACCCGGGTTGGTTCCCCATGTCACCTGCGGCGCGATATCTGCGGCGTTCAGGGTAACGACGGTGTCGAAACTGGCGTCATCATCAGACTTCAGCGTGCTCCAATAAGCGACGGCGGCATCCCAGTCGGCGCCTTTCGGTGCGAACTGACGGCCTTTCAGATAGGCGAATGTGGTTTCGTCCGGCGCGACCAGACCGGCTTTGGCGCCCATTTCGATCGCCATGTTGCACAGCGTCATACGGCCTTCCATGCTCAACGCCCGGATAGCCTTGCCGCAGAACTCGACAACGTGTCCGGTACCGCCGGCGCTGCCGGTTTTACCGATGATCGCCAGCACGATATCTTTGGCGGTGATGCCTGGCGCGGCATCGCCGGTTACTTCGATTTTCATGGTCTTGGCGCGGCCCTGCTTCAGGGTTTGGGTCGCCATGACATGTTCGACTTCCGAGGTGCCGATACCAAAAGCCAGTGAGCCGAAAGCGCCGTGGGTGGCGGTATGAGAATCGCCGCAGACGATGGTCATTCCCGGCAGCGTCATTCCCTGCTCAGGACCGATCACGTGAACGATGCCCTGGTACGGGTGATTCAGGTCATACAGCTGTACGCCGAATTCCGCGCAGTTTTTAATCAGCTCCTGCATCTGAATACGGGCCATTTCACCACAGGCATTGATGTCTTTCGTCTGGGTCGAGACGTTGTGGTCCATGGTGGCGAAGGTTTTACCCGGCTGGCGCAGTTTACGCCCTTTGGCGCGCAGACCGTCAAAGGCCTGTGGCGAAGTCACTTCATGAACCAGATGACGGTCGATATACAGCAGAGGCGTTTCATTCGGCGCTTCGTAGACGATATGCGCATCGAACAGTTTTTGATATAACGTTTTACTCATGATCAGGCCCCTTGCGCAACAAACCGGGCAATGATATCGCCCATTTCATCCGTACCCACCGCACGGCCGTCATTGGCCAGATCCGACGTCCGGTAACCTTCAGACAACGCCAGATTAACCGCTTTTTCAACGGCCTCTGCGGCTTCATCCGCACCCAGGCTGTAGCGCAACAACAGCGCCAGAGATAAAATCTGCGCAATCGGGTTGGCGATATTCTTACCGGCGATATCCGGCGCGGAGCCGCCAGCGGGTTCGTACAGGCCAAAACCCTGATCGTTCAGGCTGGCGGACGGCAGCATGCCCATCGAGCCGGTGATCATGGCGCATTCGTCGGACAGAATGTCGCCAAACAGGTTGGAGCACAGTACGACGTCGAACTGAGAAGGGTCTTTAATCAACTGCATGGTGGCGTTGTCGATGTACATATGCGACAGCTTCACGTCAGGGTAGCCTTTGGCGATTTCGCTGACGATCTCGCGCCACAGGATAGAGCTCTGCAGAACATTGGATTTATCGATAGAGGTGACGATGCCGCGGCGTTTACGCGCGGACTCGAAGGCGATGTGCGCAATGCGCTCGATCTCAAAACGGTGATAAACCTCGGTATCGAATGCGCGTTCGTACTGACCGCTGCCTTCACGGCCTTTCGGTTGACCAAAGTAGATGCCGCCGGTCAGTTCACGCACGCACAGAATATCAAAGCCCTTGGCGGCGATATCGCTGCGCAGCGGACAGAATGCTTCCAGCCCCTGATACAGGCGCGCAGGACGCAGGTTGCTGAACAGGCGGAAATGTTTGCGTAACGGCAGCAATGCGCCGCGTTCCGGCTGTTCGTCCGGAGGCAGGTTCACCCACTTCGGACCGCCTACCGAGCCGAACAGGATCGCATCGGCTTGCTCGCAGCCGGCAACCGTCGTCTGTGGCAGCGGCGCTCCCTGACGATCGATGGCGATGCCGCCCACGTCGTATTCGCTGGTGGTGATCCGCATATCGAAACGTTGACGTACGGCTTCCAATACTTTGTGGGCCTGTACCATTACTTCGGGGCCAATACCGTCTCCGGGCAAGACGGCAATATGGTAACTTTTTGTCATCACACTGTTTCCTGACTATTTTGTTGTTTGCTATTGTGCTGTTGCAGACGCTGAATTTCTTTTTCTACCTGCTGAGCGCGTTTGATATTGTTCAGAACGTTCACCATCGCCTGAGCGGATGATTCAACGATGTCCGTCGCCAGACCGACGCCGTGGAAACGGCGGCCCTGATAATCTGCCACGATATCCACCTGACCCAATGCATCTCTGCCGTGCCCTTTGGCGGTCAGTTGATATTTAACCAGGGAAATCTGATATCCGGTAATGCGATTAATCGCCTGATAAACGGCGTCAACCGGGCCGTTGCCGGTGGCGGCTTCAGACTGCGTTTCATCACCGCAGACCAGTTTGACCGAGGCGGTGGCCATTACGCTGGAACCGGATTGTACGCTGAAATAGTCCAGACGGTAGAATTCCGCGGCTTCTTGCTTACTGTTGATGAACGCCAGTGCTTCCAGATCATAATCGAAAACCTGGCCTTTTTTGTCAGCCAGCTTCAGGAATTCGGCGTACAGATTATCCAGATTATAATCGCTATCTTTATAGCCCATCTCTTCCATACGGTGTTTCACGGCTGCGCGGCCGGAGCGGGAAGTCAGGTTCAACTGGATTTCTTTCAGGCCGATAGACTCCGGCGTCATGATCTCATAGTTTTGGCGATTTTTCAGCACACCGTCCTGATGGATGCCGGAAGAGTGGGCGAAGGCGTTTGAGCCGACCACCGCTTTATTGGCCGGGATCGGCATATTGCAGATCTGGCTGACCATCTGACTGGTACGGTAAATTTCCTGATGGTTGATATTGGTGTGCACCTTCAGAATATCCGGACGGGTTTTGATCGCCATGATCACTTCTTCGAGCGCACAGTTGCCGGCACGTTCGCCGATACCGTTCAGCGTCCCTTCAACCTGGCGCGCGCCGGCCTGAACCGCGGCAATGGAGTTGCCGACGGCCATGCCCAAATCGTCGTGGCAGTGTACGGAGATAATGGCTTTATCGATGTTGGGCACGCGATTGTACAGCGTGGAGATGATGCCGCCGAACTGAATCGGGGTGGTATAGCCGACGGTGTCGGGAATATTGATGGTACGCGCGCCGGCATCGATCGCCGCTTCAACGATGCGGCACAGATTATCAATGGGGGTACGGCCGGCGTCTTCACATGAGAACTCAACGTCGTCGGTATAGTTGCGGGCACGTTTTACCGAATGAACCGCTTTCTCCACCACCTGTTCAAAAGACAGGCGCAGCTTGGATTCAATATGCAGCGTAGAGGTCGCCAGAAATACGTGAATGCGGAATGCTTCAGCGATACGCAATGCTTCGGCGGCGACGTCAATATCTTTGTCCACGCAGCGAGCCAGCCCGCAGACGCGACTATTTTTGATCTGGCGGGCAATGGTCTGTACGGACTCGAAATCGCCAGGGGAGGAAACCGGAAAGCCAACTTCCATTACGTCAACGCCCATTCTTTCCAGGGCTTGTGCAATCTGAAGTTTTTCCTTCACGCTCAGACTGGCCTGCAAAGCCTGTTCACCGTCACGTAATGTCGTATCGAAAATAATAACTTGTTGGCTCATCGGTTTAATTCCTTATCGTATTTACTTGGCGCCCGGCGAGTAAAAAAAAACCCGCGCATCGGCGCGGGTTTTTTTGAAGATGGAGCGAAATCAGTTGTGAATTCTGCCCACCAGCATACCGCGCAATGTAGATGCGTTTAGTAGTAGGCTTAGTAGGAAAACAGAGTTAAACATGATATCTCTTCATCAGAATTTGTTTACTGCCCCTATTGGTACTTGATTTGCAGGGTTATGTCAATATTTGATTTCTTTCGCTGTGTGCGAATCAAACCGTCTGCGGGCATGATTCGCACAGTCAAATAACGTTGCGGTTTTGGCGGATCGCGGTAGACTGCTGCCAAAATTATGTACGACTATTACGCTGAAATTTTCAGGTCAACGTTCACTGTGGATAGTCTTTTTGCCGATGAATAGCCATTTACAGCCATACCATGTAGTACAGCGGATACAGCAACAAATTGCTCTCTGTTCCGGCCGCACGGTGTTGCGCGAATGGACGCCCGCAGGTGAGGTCCAACTTACCTGGTCACAGGCGGGTCGACGAATTCGGAATATCGCCAAAGCCCTATTGGCGCAAAAATTGGACGTACAGGCGCGAGTCGCCATTTTTTCCTGCAATACGATCAATTGGTCGCTGGTCGATCTGGCGATATTGCATCTGCGTGCCGTCAGCGTACCGCTGTATGCTACCGATAACGCGGAACAGGCGGCCTTCATTCTTAATGATGCCGCGATCGGCACGATTTTTGTCGGTAATCAGGTCCAGTTTGATACCTTGTTGACGCTGCGGGAAGTCTGCCCCCGCCTACGCCATATCATCGTTATGGAGGATGGGGTGGATTTGCGCGGTTGCGATATCGCCATGACGCTGCGCGAGTTTGAAAATCAGCCAATCCCGGCGTGCTGGCAAGGCGAACTGCAACGTCGCATCGACAACCGCGATCTCAACGACCTGTTTACGCTGATTTATACCTCAGGTACGACCAGCTTACCGAAAGGCGTCATGCTGGATTACGTTAATATCGCGATGGTATTTAAGCTGCACGATGGGCGTCTAAACCTGTCGGATAACGATATTTCCCTGTGTTTCATGCCGCTATCTCATGTTTTTGAGCGTACCTGGAGTCTGTTTGCCATGCACCGCGGCGCACAAAATGTATATTTGCGGGATAGCCGTCAGGTGCGGGCGGCGATACAAGCCGTAAAACCTACCGTTATGTGCGCTGTGCCTCGTTTCTATGAAAAAACCTACAGCGCTATCCATGACAACATCGCTTCGGCGCCTTGGTATCGCCGGCTGTTATTTCGCTGGGCCGTGGCCCAGGGCCAACGGATTTCTCTGTTGCGTCATGTCGGTAAACCGCCGGAGATATTGCGCAAGCTGATGCACCATTACGCCGATCGCCTGGTTTTGCGGGATCTACGCCAGTCGCTGGGCGGTCGGGTCAGGTTCTTACCTGTCGCCGGCGCGTTTCTGGATGACACTATTTTGCTGTTTTTTTTGTCGATAGATATCCGCATTATCTATGGTTATGGCATGACGGAAACCAGTGCGACGATCGCCTGTTGGGATGGCGATAAATTTCGGTTGGGATCCGTGGGCAAGCCTTTGCCGGAAATTAGCATACGCATCGGCGAAAACAATGAAATACAGGTTCGTGGCGACACGGTGATGCGCGGCTATTTCCGCCGGGAGCAGGAAACGGCGAAGGTATTCACGGCTGACGGTTGGTTAAAGACGGGGGATGTCGGTGTGCTGGACGCCGAGGGAAATCTGTTTATCACCGAGCGGCTCAGGGATCTGATGAAGATTACCAACGGTGAGTATATCGCGCCGCAGTACCTGGAATGTATTCTGGGACAGGATCGTTTTATTGAGCAGGTGGCGGTGGTTGCCGATTCCCGCCAATACGTGTCGGCGTTGATTGTCCCCTGTTTTGATGTTTTGGAAGAGTATGCGCGGTCGATTAATCTTAAATATCAAAGCCGTATGGAGCTGCTGCGCAGTCAGCATATCGCCAAGTTATTTAAAGAGCGGCTGCGGGAAAGGCAAAAAGCGCTGTCTCCGGTTGAAAAAGTGAAGAAATTCATTTTATTGCCAACGCCATTCTCAATGGAGGAGGGCGAGCTGACGCCGACATTGAAGTTGCGCCGTAAAGTGATTCATCAGCATTATCAGTCAGAGATTGATGCAATGTATTCTGAAGCATGATGACTGCTTATACTGGTTATCTCGTAACGCTCCAGAGTGTTGTATTGACGGCTTTGCCGCCTTTGTGACAAAAAACTCCGGGGCGCGCGGGATAGCCTGCCGTAAGTCTATTATGTATCTATTAAATGCGCTGTTGAATAAAATAACAGTATTGAAACAGAGTGAGCACGGGGATTTCCCCTGCTGATATGGAAGCGTACCCGCTTCCTGAACAAAAGAGGCAAACCCATGGAGATGTTGTCAGGCGCCGAGATGGTGGTCCGATCGTTAATCGATCAGGGCGTAAAGCATGTATTCGGTTATCCCGGCGGTGCGGTGCTGGATATTTATGACGCCTTGCATACCGTTGGCGGCATTGAACATATTTTAGTTCGCCACGAGCAGGGCGCGGTGCATATGGCCGATGGCTATGCCCGTGCCACAGGCGAGGTCGGCGTTGTGTTGGTGACCTCAGGTCCCGGCGCGACGAACGCCATCACCGGTATCGCCACCGCCTATATGGATTCGATTCCCATGGTGGTGCTTTCCGGTCAGGTCGCGACTTCCCTGATTGGTTATGATGCCTTTCAGGAGTGCGATATGGTGGGCATCTCCCGCCCCATCGTGAAGCACAGTTTTCTGGTCAAGCAGGCGGAAGATGTACCTACGGTACTGAAAAAAGCCTTTTATCTGGCCTCCAGCGGCCGTCCTGGCCCGGTAGTGGTGGACTTGCCGAAAGATGTGATGAATCTCGCCAACAAGCAGCCCTATATGTACCCCGATCACGTCAGTATGCGTTCATACAATCCGACGGTTCAGGGACATAAAGGGCAGATTCGGCGCGCGCTGCAAACCCTGCTGGCGGCGGAAAGACCCATTATCTACAGCGGCGGCGGGGTGATCAGCGCCGATTGCCATCAAGAGTTGTTGGCGCTGGCGGAACGGCTCAATCTGCCGGTGACCACCTCATTGATGGGACTGGGCGGCTTCCCCGGAACGCATCGCCAATGCCTGGGCATGCTCGGGATGCATGGCACTTATGAAGCCAATATGGCCATGCATAATGCCGATGTCATTTTTGCCGTTGGCGTACGTTTTGACGATCGCACCACCAACAACCTGGAAAAATATTGTCCTGACGCGACGGTGCTGCACATTGATATCGATCCGGCATCGATTTCCAAAACGGTTTCCGCCGATGTGCCGATCGTCGGCGACGCCAAACAGGTACTGACCCTGATGCTGGAATTGCTGGAGCAGGATGACGCTCAACAGCAGTTCGACGCATTGCGCGACTGGTGGCAGAGTATCGAGCAATGGCGAGCGCGTCATTGCCTTAAGTACAACCAGGATGGCGATAGCATAAAGCCGCAGGCGGTGATTGAAACCTTATATCGGCTGACCAAAGGCGATGCTTACGTCGCTTCGGATGTCGGGCAGCATCAGATGTTCGCCGCCCTCTACTATCCGTTTGATCTTCCGCGTCGCTGGGTTAACTCGGGCGGTCTGGGCACCATGGGATTTGGCCTGCCTGCCGCATTGGGTATCAAGCTGGCACTGCCGCAAGAAACGGTTATCTGCGTAACCGGCGACGGCAGCATCCAGATGAATATTCAGGAACTTTCCACCGCGCTGCAATATGATCTGCCGATCGTGGTGGTCAACCTGAACAACCGTTTCCTTGGTATGGTGAAGCAGTGGCAGGATATGATTTATTCCGGCCGCCATTCCAACTCTTATATGGAATCACTGCCGGACTTCGTCAAACTGGCGGAAGCCTACGGTCATATCGGCATTTCCATCAATACGCCTGACGAACTGGAAGACAAGCTGACGCAGGCGCTGGCGCAGAAAAACCGGCTGGTATTTGTGGATATCAAAGTGGACAGCAGCGAGCATGTTTACCCCATGCAGATCCGCGGCGGTGGAATGGATGAAATGTGGCTAAGCAAAACGGAGAGGACCTGATCATGCGTCGGATTTTATCGGTACTACTTGAAAATGAATCAGGTGCATTGTCGCGCGTCGTCGGCCTGTTCTCTCAGCGTGGCTATAACATAGAAAGTTTAACCGTGGCGCCCACTGACGATCCGACACTGTCGCGCATGACCATTCAAACGGTCGGCGATGAAAAGGCGCTGGAGCAGATAGAAAAGCAACTGCACAAGCTGGTGGATGTTCTTCGCGTCAGCGAACTGGGGCAAGGATCTCACGTTGAACGTGAAATCATGCTGGTGAAGCTGCAGGCCACGGGCTATGGCCGCGAAGAGGTCAAGCGCTGCGCTGAAATTTTCCGCGGACAGATCGTCGATGTCACCACGTCGCTCTACACCGTACAGCTGGCGGGAACCAGCGATAAGCTGGATGCGTTTTTGAACGCGGTGCGTGAAGTGGCGGAGATCGTCGAAGTGGCTCGATCCGGGATCGTCGGCGTATCCCGCGGCGACAGAATCATGCGCTAAGGCTATTTAGCTAACAAGACCCGGTCATCATCGGGTCTTTTTATTTTTGCATCTACAGATGCCGTATCGTCTGATTTTAACCTATCGATCGGCGGCAATCTGAAATGTGCGGGTATGTGATAAAAGCGGTTGCTGTTCAGCAGCGTCTGCGGTTAGATCTACGCCATATCCATGAGGAGCTTATGGTCATCGCTCTGTTTATTTATCCGGCTTACTAAGGGGTTTCCGTGAAACTGGATGAAATCGCGCGTCTTGCGGGTGTTTCACGCACTACCGCCAGTTATGTGATCAATGGTAAAGCAAAACAATATCGCGTCAGCGATAAGACCGTTGAAAAAGTTATGGCCGTGGTCAGAGAGCATAATTATCATCCCAATGCCGTCGCCGCCGGACTTCGTGCAGGACGCACGCGCTCTATCGGCCTGGTTATTCCTGATTTGGAAAATACCAGCTACACGCGCATTGCCAATTATCTGGAGCGTCAGGCGCGACAACGCGGATATCAACTGCTGATTGCCTGCTCTGAAGATCAGCCGGATAACGAAATGCGTTGTATCGAACATCTGCTGCAACGTCAGGTCGATGCCATTATCGTGTCAACGGCATTGCCGCCAGAGCATCCGTTTTATCAACGCTGGACGAACGGCAGTTTACCGATTATCGCGCTGGACCGCGCATTGGATCGTGAACACTTCACCAGCGTAGTGGGCGCCGATCTTGAAGATGCTGAAATGCTGGCGCAGGAACTGAGAAAAATTCCGGCGGAGTCGGTGCTATATCTCGGCGCTTTGCCGGAACTTTCCGTCAGCTTCCTGCGCGAACAGGGATTTCGTCAGGCCTGGGCCGGCGATCCCCGTGAGGTAAATTACCTGTATGCCAATAGTTATGAACGCGTGGTCGCGGCATCGGTATTTACTGAATATCTTAAAGATCATCCGATGCCCAAGGCGCTATTCACCACCGCGTTTCCGCTGTTGCAAGGCGTGATGGACGTGACGCTGAAAATGAGCGGACGTTTGCCGAACAATCTGGCGATCGCCACTTTTGGCGATAATGAGTTGCTGGATTTTCTGGAGTGTCCCGTGCTGTCCGTCGCTCAGCGTCATCGTGAAGTGGCTGAGCGAGTGCTGGAACTGGTGCTGGCCAGTCTGGATGAACCGAAAAGGCCGAAGCCGGGTCTTAACCGTATTCGCCGTAATCTCTATCGCCGGGGAGCGCTTAGCCGGCGTTGATACCGCTTTTTATTGCGCCATATGACAGGATGGTATGGCGCCTGCCAGCAACGGACGCGATATTCATACAGTCAGCTATTTACTATGTCAGATATTAATCAGGCCAGCTTCAAGCTATCGCCGGCAAAAGCGCTTACCGACGAGCAGCGGGCATTGAAACGCAATATTGAAGATTTCCTGAATACCCACCGACAGGATCCACATGCTTTCTTTGTCATTCACGGTGATGCCGGAACCGGCAAAAGCGTTTTATTGAACGCCATTTTTGGCGATATACAGAGCCATGCCCGTCTTCAGCCGCAGCACCCGCTTTACGGCACTGAGAACTATCTGCTTGTTAACCACCCAGAGATGCTTAAAGCCTATAAAAATGCGACGGACAACCAGCCCAGCCTGCGAAAAAAGGACTATGAGCGGCCGACCACCTTCATCAATCGCATGGACAAACGCCGAGCAACGGCGGATATCGTTCTGGTTGATGAAGCGCATCTGTTGCTGACCCGGCCTGATAAATACAACCACTTTTTCTATGATAATCATCTGGAAGAAATTATTCGCCGGTCGCGGATTGTTGTCCTGGTTTTTGATGAAAGACAGGTGCTGAAATTCAAGAGCCTGTGGAACGAGAGTCGGTTGTCGCGCATTATGAGCCAGTGGCCGCATAACGCTTATGTGTTGCAACACCAGTTCAGGATGCGCGCTGATAACTCGGTACTGCGCTGGATCCGCAGTTTCTGTCAGCGCAGGTTGCAGCCTTTGCCGCCTTCGGCGGTGGCGGGCGAAAAGGGTGATTTCGTCATCAGAATGTTCGATGACGCTCAGTCGATGTACGACGTCGTAAAAGAAAAAAACCGCTCCTGCGGGTTGTCCAGGATGCTATCCACTTACGATTACCCTTATCGGCTGGACGGACAGGACTATTTTATCGACGAGGGACGGTTTCATCTGCGCTGGGATCGATCCAAACCCAGCGAGCGATTGCCCTGGGCGGAGCGTGCTGACACCATTGATGAAGTGGGGTCGGTATACACCGTCCAGGGGTTTGACCTGAATTATGTCGGTCTGATCCTGGGGCCATCGGTGACATGGGACGAGAGCCGGCAAGAAATTGCGCTCGATCCCGCCAGATATGAGGACAGTGCGGCTTTTCAGGGCAAAGCGCGGATTGATAACAGCGAAGCGGTGAAGGAACGCATCATGATGAATGCGATCAATGTACTGATGACCCGCGCCATCCACGGACTTTACCTGTACGCGCATGATGAGAAACTGCGTAACAAACTCATGTCGTTACAGCAATAGATATGAATTAACGGAGATAACGATGACTGCAACTGATGTGTTATGGATCGACGATCGGCGGATGCAACAGGTTTCCCAGCCTGTTGATACCATTGATGATAATGTGAAAGCGCTGGTCGAGCGGATGTTTACCGTTATTGATGAGATGAAAGATTCGGGGCTGGCAGCCATTCAACTCGGCATTCCGCAACGGGTTGTCGTTATTGATATGTTTGATGAACGCGGCAAGCGTCAGCGTCTGGCGTTGATTAATCCACAGATAACCGAGTATTCGCGGGAAAAGACGTCACATCTGGAGCTGTGCTCTTCCATTCCTGAACATCCTATGCCGGCGGAACGTTCAAAAAGGGTGACGGTGACGTTTCGCGACCTGGACGACAATACGCGGCAGATTGATGCCGGTGGCGAGTTTGCCGTGTGTCTGCAACATGAGATTGATCATCTGGACGGACTGTCGCTGCTCGACAGCCTCTCCGCGCTGAAGCGTAGCCGCCTCAAGGCTCAGCTTGCCAAGCTGCGCCGTAAGGCGGTTCCCGACCAATAAGCTTGTTCCTGCGCGCCGGACATCAGTTCGGCTGCTGCCGAGTGGCATCGTGAAAATGATGGGGGATCGCAACCCTGAATAACCGGCGGCAGTACTCCAGAAAATATCCATACAGCACCCCCATCACCATTGAAATCACAGCATTGCTGGCCACGGCGGTGAGTATCTGTGAAGCATCCGCTCCGATAGCCCAAAGAATAGCGAGATAGACCGGCGACTGGAAACTGACATAGGCGAACAGGTCGGCGAGGTTGCGTATCAGAAAATGTTCCGAGACGTAACGCTTAGCGATACCAAGCACCTGGTCGCGGTAAATACCATAGGGCCAGGCGACCACGATATTGACCGGAATAGACAGCAGCCGAGAAGAGAAGGACTGTTCAAGGCTCATGCCGGACAGCCCGACTTCAATGACCATGCCGGTAATGAAGCAATAAACGACTAACGCAAAAGTATCTGCGGTTACATTACGTAAGCGTGATGTGCGGGAAAACATACCGACTAACTCCAGTTAAGATGGCGTATAGAACAAAAGTCAGCGCAATGCCTGTTCTTGTGGTCTTTTGTTTTGCATTTAAAATTTTCGCCAGTGTACATCACTGCTATGTGGCTTAATAAGTAGCTAAAAATATTTATTTTTGACCGTTTGATCAGCTTTATCGCTACTTTATTTCTGGCTATTCGTGGAATCGCTAGTTTATGGCGCAATGGTTGTTAAAGCTGTTGCTAAACAATGTGTTGTGTTTTTTGCCCGCAGAGGCTTACATTAATAAAAAATAGAGGGGCGTGAAGCGGATTAATAAATGTCGGGAACAGGCTATCTGGTGTTTAACCAGAACGGATAAATGTCGAAGAAGATAATAGATCTGTTGATATAAACAGTGTTTTTATTTCCTCTGGTTGTGAAGTCGGCGAGACTAAAAATGTAAATTTCAGTCAGTTTGACGATTAATAAAGAAACAATAAGTAAGGATGCTAAAAATGTGGCGTTGAGCAAATGTTTACTATCGCAGTATAATGACCGTCGCCCTCGTAAGCCTTGTCAGCACAGGTCTGCGTCGAATTAAGACTATTCTGGAAATATTTATATTTGGTATCAGACTGTGACAGTAAAAATAATCGATTGATGCAAATTTATCGCTATTTATTTATGCAACGTTATTTTTGAGTGAATTTTTCTTAAATTTTCATGACGTTAATCTTTATTAATAATCCATCCTTATTTTTTTTACCCTCATACTGGTTCAATTTCGCGCAGAAATAATTTTCAAGCACAGCTGCTCTGGCTTGACAAGGTTTTCATACCCTCCGTACACTCTTCAATGTGGGAATTTGTGGGATAAAGTGGTGAAAAAGGTTATGGAGGGGTAACTCAGAAATGTTTCGTGGGGCGACGCTGGTTAACCTCGACAGCAAGGGGCGGCTTGCCGTACCAACCCGATATCGGGATACGCTGAATGAGGAATCGCAAGGTCAAATGGTTTGCACCATAGATCTTCACCAGCCATGCCTACTGCTTTATCCCTTACCTGAGTGGGAAATTATTGAACAAAAACTTTCTCGTCTGTCGAGTATGATCCCCGCCGAGCGTCGTGTTCAGCGTTTGTTATTGGGGCATGCCAGTGAATGTCAGATGGATAATGCGGGACGTTTATTAATTGCCGGTACGTTGCGGCAACACGCAGGTCTTACAAAAGAAGTGATGCTGGTCGGGCAGTTCAATAAGTTTGAATTGTGGGATGAACAGACCTGGTATCAACAAGTCAAGGATGATATCGACGCAGAACAGTCGACTCAGGAAGCGTTGTCTGAGCGATTGCAGGACCTATCACTATAGTCATGCCGGAAAATTATAAACACACGACCGTGCTATTGGATGAAGCCGTCAACGGCCTGAATATTCACAGTAACGGAATCTATATAGACGGTACTTTTGGCCGTGGCGGCCACTCTCGTCTTATTCTTTCTCAGTTGGGAGCTGAAGGACGTTTATTGGCAATCGATCGCGATCCTCAGGCTATTGAGGCCGCCAAGGCGATAGACGATCCCCGGTTTTCTATTATTCATGGTCCGTTTTCAGCACTGGCCGACTACATGGCCGAGCGCGATCTTACCGGTCGCGTTGATGGCGTATTACTGGATTTGGGGGTGTCTTCTCCTCAGCTTGATGATCCGGAACGCGGCTTCTCGTTTATGCGCGATGGCCCGTTGGATATGCGTATGGACCCCTCGCGTGGGGTTTCAGCGGCGGAATGGTTGATGAAAGCGGAGGCGGATGACATTGCCTGGGTATTAAAAACCTTCGGTGAAGAACGTTTTGCCAAACGCATCGCCCGCGCCATCGTTGAACGGAATCACACCGAACCGATGACGCGCACCAAGGAGTTGGCTGAATTAATCGCGGCCGCCAGCCCGATTCGCGAAAAGCATAAGCATCCGGCGACGCGCAGTTTTCAGGCTATCCGAATTTATATCAACAGCGAGCTGGAAGAGATTGAGCAGGCCTTGAACGGTGCACTGAGCGTATTGGCTGCGCATGGTCGTCTGTCGGTTATTAGCTTTCATTCTCTGGAAGACAGAATTGTGAAGCGCTTTATCCGCCATCAGAGCCGTGGTCCGCAGGTACCCGCCGGCATGCCGTTGACGGAAGAGCAGCTTCGACTTCAGGGCGGGCAAACCCTGAAATCGGTGGGAAAAATGAAGCCTTCCGCTGAAGAAGTGGCTGAAAATCCGCGGGCTCGCAGCTCAGTCCTGCGATTTGCCGAGAGGCTGCCGGAATGATAGGCCATGAGCGTCACGGGTTGGTCGGGGTTATCGGCGAGGACCTGTTGCGTAATGCCAAAATTCCGACCTTGTTGATGATCGCGGTTTTGGTTTCTGCCGTGTTTGTGGTGACGACGGCGCATAAAACTCGCCTGTTAACCGCGGAGCGGGAACATCTGTTGCTGGAGCGCGATGCACTGGATATTGAATGGCGTAACTTGATTCTGGAAGAGAATTCGTTAGGGGATCATAGCCGCGTTGAGCGGATCGCGACGGAAAAACTGAAAATGGGACATGTTGATCCGTCACAGGAAAATATTGTGGTTAAGCAATGAACTAAACAGGCGCCCAATTAAGCATGAAAGCAGCTCGAACAGGAAGATTAAAACGCCAGGAAGACCATGCCAGCTTTGTTAGCTGGCGTTTTGCGTTGCTCTGCGGCTGCATTTTGTTGGCGATGGTTGGACTGATGGTTCGTGCCGCTTATCTTCAGGTGATCAATCCCGATAAACTGGTTCGTGAAGGGGACATGCGTTCCCTGCGAGTTCAGGAAGTGCCGACGGCCCGCGGCATGATTAGCGATCGTGCCGGCCGCCCTCTGGCGGTCAGTGTACCGGTAAACGCGGTATGGGCCGACCCGAAAGAGTTAAATGACCAGGGCGGCATAACGCAGGATACTCGCTGGAAAGCGCTGTCCGATGCGCTTGAAATTCCCCTGGATCAGATGGCTGCGAAGATTAACGCCAATCCCAAAGGACGCTTCGTCTATCTGGCGCGCCAGGTTAACCCGGCAATCGGCGAATACATTCATAAACTGAAGTTGCCCGGCATTAACTTGCGTCAGGAATCCCGCCGGTACTATCCTTCGGGCCAGGTTACGTCCCATTTGATTGGTTTTACCAATATTGACGGACAGGGGATTGAAGGGGTTGAAAAAAGTTTTGACCGCTGGCTGACCGGACAACCGGGCGAACGTACCGTACGTAAAGATCGGTTCGGCCGCGTAATCGAAGATATCTCTTCGGTGGACAGTCAGGCCGCGCACAATCTGGTGTTGAGCATAGACGAGCGCCTGCAGGCGCTCGTCTATCGTGAATTGAACAATGCCGTGGCCTTTAACAAGGCGGAATCCGGAACTGCGGTGCTGGTTGATGTGAGCACCGGGGAAGTATTGGCGATGGCGAACAGCCCGTCTTACAACCCCAATAACCTGTCCGGCACGCCCAAAGACATTATGCGAAACCGCGCCATTACCGACATTTTCGAACCCGGCTCCACCGTGAAGCCGATGGTGGTAATGACGGCGCTGCAACGCGGGGTAATCAGAGAAAACAGCGTGCTTAATACCCTGCCGTATTACGTTAACGGCCATGAAATAAAAGACGTGGCGCGCTACAACGAATTGACCCTGACCGGGGTTCTTCAGAAGTCGAGTAACGTCGGAGTTTCTAAACTGGCGTTAGCGATGCCCTCCTCTGCGTTAGTCGATACCTACTCGCGCTTTGGACTGGGAAAAGCGACCAATTTGGGGTTGGTCGGAGAAAGCAGTGGCTTATACCCGCAAAAACAACGGTGGTCTGACATAGAGAGGGCCACCTTCTCTTTCGGCTACGGGCTAATGGTAACGCCGTTACAGTTAGCGCGAGTCTACGCCACCATCGGCAGCTTTGGGGTCTATCGCCCGTTATCGATCACCAAAGTCGACCCGCCGGTGGCTGGTGAACGCGTGTTTCCAGAAGCGCTGGTGCGTACCGTGGTTCACATGATGGAAAGCGTCGCCCTGCCGGGCGGCGGCGGTACCAAGGCGGCTATCAAAGGCTATCGAATCGCCATCAAAACCGGGACGGCGAAAAAGGTCGGGCCCGATGGCAAATATATCAATAAATACATTGCTTACACGGCAGGCGTCGCGCCCGCCAGCAACCCGCGGTTTGCTCTGGTCGTTGTCATCAACGATCCTCAGGCCGGCAAATATTACGGCGGTGCGGTTTCGGCACCGATATTCGGCGCCATCATGGGCGGCGTTCTGCGCACGATGAACATCGAGCCGGATGCTTTGCCATCGGGCGACAAAAATGAGTTTGTGATTAATCAAAAAGAGGGTTCCGGTGGCAGATCGTAATTTGCGCGAGTTATTGGCGCCTTGGGTGCAAGATGCTCCGGCGTGTGCGTTGCGGGAAATGACATTAGACAGTCGCCATGCGGCTGCCGGGGATCTGTTCGTCGCGGTTGTCGGCCACAAGGTGGATGGTCGTCGCTATATTTCGCAGGCGATCGCGCAAGGCGCCGCGGCAATTATTGCCGAGGCCGGGGATGAGGCTGCCGATGGTACGGTGCGAGAAATACAGGGCGTACCGGTGGTTTATCTCAGCAATTTGAACCAGCGGCTTTCCGCTCTGGCGGGACGTTTTTATCAACAGCCGGCAGAAAAATTACAATTGATTGGCGTGACCGGCACCAACGGTAAGACGACGACAGCGCAGCTATTGGCGCAGTGGAGTCAGGCATTGGGTGAAACCAGCGCCATCATGGGTACGGTTGGAAACGGCCTGCTGAGCCGCGTTGTTCCGGCAGAAAATACCACGGGGTCGGCCGTTGAGGTACAGCATCTATTGCGGCAACTGGTTGATCAGGGCGCAACGTTCGCCGCAATGGAGGTTTCTTCTCATGGTTTGGTGCAAAGCCGAGTGGCGGCGCTGTCGTTTTCCGCCGCGGTGTTTACCAATCTGAGTCGGGATCACCTGGATTACCATGGCGATATGGAACATTACGAAGCGGCTAAATGGTCGCTGTTCGCTGAGCATCGCGTCGGGCAGATGATAATCAATGCGGATGATGAAGCCGGTCGCCGCTGGCTGGATAAACTGCCGGATGCCGTCGCCGTCACCATGGAAAACAATCTTGTCCCCGGCTGTCGCGGACGTTGGCTGAAAGCGACCAGCATCGATTATCACGACAACGGCGCCGTTATTCAGTTTGATTCCAGCTGGGGTCATGGTGAGATTGAAAGCCGTCTGATAGGCGCATTTAACGTCAGCAATCTGTTGCTGGCGCTGGCTACGTTGCTTTCGTTGGGGTATCCCCTGAGCCAGCTGATTATGGCCGGTTCGCATTTGCAACCCGTGTGCGGCAGGATGGAAACATTTCACGCCGAAGACCGTCCTATGGTCCTGGTCGATTATGCCCATACTCCGGACGCGCTGGAAAAAGCGCTGGAAGCCGCCCGTTTACACTGCAAAGGCCAGCTATGGTGCGTATTCGGTTGTGGCGGCGATCGTGATAAAGGTAAGCGCCCACTAATGGCGGCAGTAGCGGAGCAACTGGCCGATCGTGTCGTAGTGACCGACGATAACCCGCGTAGCGAGGCGCCATCCGCCATTATCAACGATATATTATCAGGTCTGCTGGATGCCGGACGCGTCCAGGTCATTCACGGCCGCGCTGAAGCCGTTACCAGCGCCGTCATGCAGGCAAAAGCAAAGGATGTGGTGCTGGTGGCGGGGAAAGGCCATGAAGATTATCAATTGATCGGTAATAACCGGCTGGATTATTCAGACCGTATTACCGTCGCTCGCCTGCTGGGGGTCATCGCATGATGAGTATTTCCTTACGGCAGATTGCTTCCATCCTGAGCGCCAAACTCATTGGTGAGAGCGTCGAGATCGATGAGGTTTCAACCGATACGCGCAAGCTTAAGGCCGGGTGTTTGTTCGTGGCGTTAAAGGGCGAGAAATTTGATGCGCATGACTATGCCGAAGAAGCCGTTAAAAACGGCGCGGCCGCACTCCTTGTCAGTAAGCGCTTACCTGTTGAGCTGCCGCAACTGCTGGTGCCGGACACGCGTCTGGCGCTGGGAAAACTGGCCGGTTGGGTAAGAGAACAGTCAAGCGCGCGCGTGGTGGCGTTGACCGGTTCTTCCGGCAAAACATCCGTCAAGGAAATGACTGCCGCGATCCTGCGTCAATGCGGCAATGTTCTTTATACCGCGGGTAATTTTAACAATGATATCGGCGTGCCGTTAACATTATTGCGTTTGACGCCGGAACATCAGTTCGCGGTTATTGAATTAGGCGCCAATCATATCGGCGAAATCGCCTACACCACCGATCTGGTGCGTCCGGAAAGCGCGTTAGTCAACAACCTGGCCGCCGCACATTTGGAAGGCTTCGGTTCTCTGGCTGGCGTCGCTCAGGCAAAAGGGGAAATTTTTGCCGGTCTGCCTGCCGATGGCGTAGCGATAATCAACGCGGACAGCAACGATTATCCGCACTGGCAGACAGTGCTTAACCATAAAACGCTATGGCGTTTTTCACCACAGGCGGCTAACGATGTCGATTTCTTTGCCAGCGATGTCAGGGTCTGTGCTCAGGGAACAAGGTTCAGTCTGCATACCCCGTTTGGTCAGCTTGAGGTGATGTTGCCGCTGCCGGGACGTCACAACGTGGCGAATGCGCTGGCGGCGGCGGCGCTGGCTATGTCGGTCGGCGCGTCCCTGGCGTCGGTCAAAGCCGGTCTGGCGCAGCTGAAAGCCGTACCGGGACGGTTATTCCCGGTTGTGCTGGCCGAGGACAAATTGCTGCTGGACGACAGTTATAACGCCAATGTCGGCTCAATGACCGCCGCGGCGCAGGTTCTGGCCGAAATGCCGGGATATCGGGTGATGGTCGTCGGCGATATGGGCGAATTGGGCGAGCAGGCGGCGGAGTGTCATCGTCAGGTGGGCGAAGCCGCGCGCGCCGCCGCTATTGATAAGGTATTAAGCGTAGGAACGTTAAGTGAATTGATCGGTCAGGCAAGTGGTAATGGCGAACATTTTCAGAGTAAGGCGGCGCTGGTTTCACGCCTCCGCGCGTTAGTCTCTGAACACAAAATAATAAGCATATTGGTTAAGGGTTCACGTAGCACTGCGATGGAGCAGGTAGTACGCGCATTACAGGAGAATGCAACATGTTAGTGTGGCTGGCCGAGCATCTGGTCAAATTTTATTCCGGCTTCAACGTCTTTTCTTATTTGACGTTTCGAGCCATCGTCAGCCTGCTGACTGCATTGGTCATTTCTTTATGGATGGGACCGCATTTGATCGCCTGGCTGCAGCGGCTGCAGATTGGCCAGGTGGTGCGCAACGACGGGCCGGAGTCGCATTTCAGCAAGCGAGGAACGCCAACCATGGGCGGCGTGATGATTCTGGCCTCCATTACGATTTCGGTGCTGATGTGGGTGAATCTTGCTAATCCGTATGTCTGGTGTGTGCTGGTGGTGCTGCTGGGGTACGGTTTCGTCGGCTTTGTCGACGACTATCGCAAAGTGGTGCGCAAAGACACCAAAGGATTAATCGCGCGCTGGAAGTATTTCTGGCAGTCGCTGATTGCGCTGGTGGTGGCGTTTGTCATGTATTCGATCGGCAAGGACACGCCGGCGACGCTGCTGGTCGTGCCGTTCTTTAAAGATGTTATGCCGCAACTGGGGCTAATCTATATCGTGCTGGCCTATTTTGTGATTGTCGGCACCAGCAATGCGGTAAATCTCACCGATGGTCTGGACGGCCTGGCCATCATGCCGACGGTATTTGTCGCCGCGGGGTTTGCGCTGGTCGCCTGGGCGACGGGGAACATGAATTTTGCCGGTTATCTGCATATTCCTTATATCCGGCATGCCAGTGAACTGGTGGTGGTATGCACGGCGATTGTCGGCGCGGGGCTGGGTTTTCTGTGGTTTAACACCTATCCCGCCCAGGTTTTCATGGGCGACGTCGGTTCGCTGGCGTTAGGCGGCGCGCTCGGCACGATTGCGGTGCTGCTGCGTCAGGAGTTTTTACTGGTGATTATGGGCGGCGTGTTCGTCGTGGAAACGCTGTCGGTCATTTTGCAGGTAGGGTCTTTTAAGTTACGCGGTCAGCGCATCTTTCGTATGGCCCCGATTCATCATCATTATGAACTTAAAGGTTGGCCGGAACCGCGCGTAATCGTACGTTTCTGGATTATTTCGCTGATGCTGGTGCTGATTGGCCTGGCAACGCTGAAGGTACGGTAAAATATGGTGGACTATCAGGGTAAAAAAGTCGTCATTATCGGGCTGGGACTAACCGGTCTCTCCTGTGTCGATTTCTTTCTCGCGCGTGGCGTGGTGCCTCGCGTGGTGGATACCCGCGTCAGTCCTCCCGGATTGGATAAGTTGCCGGACAATGTGGAACGCCATCTCGGCGATCTCAATGACGGCTGGCTGATGGATGCCGATTTGATTGTCGCGAGCCCGGGGATTGCCTTGTCGACCCCGATACTGTGCGATGCCGCGGATGCGGGGATTGAGATCGTCGGCGATATCGAGCTGTTTTGTCGAGAAGCCGAGGCGCCCGTGGTGGCGATTACGGGCTCCAACGGTAAAAGTACGGTGACGACGCTGGTTGGCGACATGGCGCGCGCAGCGGGTTGGCAGGTGGGCGTAGGCGGAAATATTGGCCTTCCGGCGCTGCAATTGCTTCAGCATGAATGTCAGCTTTATGTACTGGAGCTGTCGAGCTTCCAATTGGAAACAACCCGCAGCTTACATGCCGCGGCAGCGACTATTCTGAATGTGACCGAAGATCATACCAACCGTTACCCGTTTGGCTTGCAGCAGTATCGCGCGGCGAAGTTACGTATTTATGAAAATGCCAAAGTGTGCATTGTTAACGCGGACGACGCGCTGACGATGCCGATCCGCGGCGCGGATGACCGCTGCGTCAGTTTTGGCGTCGACGTCGGCGATTACCACCTGAATCGCCAGCAGGGGGAAACCTGGCTGCGAGTCAAGGGGGAGCGGGTGCTTAACACGCGGGAAATCAAGGTGGTGGGGCAGCATAACTACACCAATGCGCTGGCTGCGCTGGCATTGGCGGATGCCGTCGGCATTCCTCGCGCATCCGCTTTGACCGCGCTTACCGCGTTTACCGGGCTGCATCATCGCTTCCAACTGGTTTGGGAACATAACGGCGTGCGTTGGATCAATGACTCCAAAGCCACCAACGTCGGCAGTACCGAAGCGGCGTTAAACGGTTTGAAGATCGAAGGGACTCTACACTTATTATTAGGGGGGGACGGTAAATCCGCCGATTTCTCCCCGTTGCTGCGTTATTTTCAGGGCGACAACATACGACTCTACTGTTTCGGTCGTGATGGCCGGCAACTGGCGGCGTTGCGGCCTGAAATTACCGATCAGACAGAGACAATGGAGCAATCCATGCGGTTGATCGCGGGGCGCGTGGCGCCGGGCGATATGGTGTTGCTGTCGCCTGCGTGCGCCAGCCTCGATCAGTTCCGCAGTTTTGAGCAGCGGGGTGATGAATTCGCTCGCCTGGCGGAGGAGTTGGGCTAATGCGGTTCTCTGGGCTGGTATTGATCGAACGCTTGAGGCACTGGGTCATGGGATCGCGGGAAAGCGATTCGCTGAGCCTTGTCTTGTATGACCGTACGCTGGTGTGGTTGACGTTCGGGCTGGCGATCATCGGCTTTGTGATGGTGACATCGGCCTCAATGCCTATCGGACAACGTCTGGCGAGCGATCCTTTCCTGTTTGCCAAGCGAGATGCGTTGTACCTGGGCCTGGCTTTCGCTTTGGCGCTGGTGACGCTACGCATTCCTATGGAGATTTGGCAACGTTACAGCCCGGTTCTGCTGTTGATTGCGATGGTGATGCTGCTGGTGGTGCTGGTGGTCGGTAGTTCGGTGAACGGGGCATCCCGCTGGATTTCCCTGGGGCCATTGCGTATTCAGCCGGCTGAGTTATCCAAGCTGGCGCTGTTTTGTTACCTATCCAGCTATATGGTGCGCAAGGTAGAAGAAGTGCGTAACAATTTCTGGGGCTTCTGTAAGCCGATGGGCGTGATGGTGGTGCTGGCCGTGTTGCTGTTGGCTCAGCCAGACCTGGGAACGGTGGTGGTGCTGTTTATTACCACATTGGCGATGCTGTTTTTGGCCGGGGCGAAACTCTGGCAGTTCCTGGCCATTATCGGCTGCGGTATTTTCGCCGTTTGCCTGCTGATTGTCGCCGAACCTTATCGTATGCGGCGAGTGACTTCCTTCTGGAATCCGTGGGAAGATCCGTTCGGTAGCGGCTATCAACTGACCCAGTCGCTGATGGCGTTTGGTCGGGGAGAACTCTGGGGACAAGGGCTGGGAAACTCGATACAAAAGCTGGAATATCTGCCGGAAGCGCACACCGACTTTATTTTCTCCATTTTAGGCGAAGAGCTCGGCTATATCGGTGTGGTTTTAGCGCTGTTAATGATATTCTTCGTCGCTTTTCGCGCGATGTCCATCGGGCGGCGGGCGTTGGAGATTAATCAGCGTTTTTCAGGTTTTCTGGCTTGCTCTATCGGTATCTGGTTCAGTTTCCAGACCTTGGTAAACGTCGGCGCGGCGGCGGGTATGCTGCCAACCAAGGGACTGACCTTGCCGTTAATCAGTTACGGTGGTTCAAGCCTGCTTATCATGTCGACGGCCATCGTTTTGTTGCTACGCATTGATTTTGAAACGCGCCTGACAAAAGCGCAGGCGTTTACGAGGGGGGCCAGATGAGTGGCGAAGGAAAGCGTTTAATGGTGATGGCAGGCGGAACGGGGGGGCACGTTTTCCCCGGCCTTGCCGTCGCGCATCATCTGATGACTCAGGGTTGGCAGGTGCGATGGTTAGGCACTGCCGATCGCATGGAAGCGGATTTAGTCCCCCGGCATGGTATCGATATCGATTTTATCCGTATCTCCGGACTGCGCGGCAAAGGGTTAAAAGCCCAGCTGAGCGCTCCCCTGCGTATTTTTCGGGCCGTTCGTCAGGCGCAGGCGATTATTCGCCGTTATAAGCCGGATGTGGTGCTGGGCATGGGCGGCTATGTTTCCGGGCCAGGCGGTTTAGCCGCCTGGCTATGCGGCGTTCCCGTGGTGCTGCATGAACAAAACGGCATTGCCGGGCTGACCAACCGTTGGTTATCGCACATCGCCAGGAAAGTGTTGCAGGCTTTTCCCGGTGCGTTTCCGCGGGCGGATGTGGTCGGCAATCCGGTAAGAACAGACGTATTGGCTTTACCGGCGCCAGAGACGCGTCTGGCTGGACGTAGCGGAGCGATTCGCGTGTTGGTGGTCGGCGGCAGTCAGGGAGCGAGAGTCCTGAATCAGACGATGCCGGGCGTGGCCGAGAAGTTAGGCGATAGTATTACGATTTGGCATCAGGTCGGCAAAGGCGCTCTGGCGGAGGTTCGGCAAGCGTATCAGCAGGTTGGGCAAACGCAGCACAGGATCGACGAGTTTATTGATGACATGTCGGAGGCATATGCCTGGGCCGACGTCGTGGTGTGCCGATCTGGCGCGCTGACGGTCAGCGAAATTGCCGCCGCCGGACTGGCGGCCCTGTTTGTGCCTTTCCAGCACAAAGATCGGCAGCAGTATTGGAATGCCTTGTCGCTGGAAAATGCCGGGGCGGCAAAAATTATCGAACAACCAGATTTTAACGTGGCGTCTGTGAGTGACGTTCTGGCCGGCTGGGATCGCGCCGCGCTGATGTCGATGGCGCAAAAGGCTCGTTCGGTGTCCATTCCCGATGCGACTGAACGCGTGGCGGCGGAAGTGAGCGCTGCTGCCGGTAGCTGAGCCGCTGGCGTCGTTCATGGTCAGGTCATTAATTTAGTATAGCCGGGCGGTGACCCGCCGGGGATTAAATAAGGTAGCGATAGAAAAAAGTGAATACTCAACAACTGGCGAAACTGCGTTCAATCGTGCCCGAGATGCATCGCGTCCGGCACATCCACTTTGTCGGCATCGGTGGTGCCGGCATGGGCGGTATCGCCGAAGTGTTGGCTAATGAGGGCTACGAAATAAGTGGATCCGATCTGGCGCCGAATGCGGTGACTCAACAGCTGAGCGAGCTCGGCGCGCAGATTTATTTTCATCACCGGGCCGAAAACGTATTGAATGCCAGCGTGGTCGTGGTTTCTACGGCGATATCCGCTGATAACCCGGAAATTGTGGCGGCTCATGACGCGCGTATCCCGGTTATTCGCCGGGCGGAGATGCTGGCGGAATTAATGCGCTTTCGTCACGGCATCGCCGTTGCGGGAACGCACGGTAAAACCACGACGACGGCAATGGTAGCCGGTATTTATGCCGAGGCCGGACTGGATCCTACGTTTGTGAACGGTGGTTTGGTCAAGGCGGCGGGCACGCATGCTCGTCTGGGATCGAGCCGATACCTGATTGCTGAAGCGGACGAAAGCGACGCTTCGTTCCTGCATTTGCAGCCGATGGTGGCGATTGTAACGAATATCGAAGCCGACCATATGGATACGTACCAGGGCGACTTTGAGAATCTGAAACAGACGTTTATTAACTTTTTGCACAATTTGCCGTTTTACGGCCGGGCAGTGATGTGCGTGGATGATGATGTCATCCGTGAGCTATTGCCCCGTGTTGGGCGGCATATTACGACTTACGGTTTTAGCGATGATGCCGACGTGCGCATCGCCAGCTATTGCCAGACTGGCGCCCAAGGGCATTTCACGCTGGCGCGGCAGGATAAGCCGCTATTGAACGTGACGCTCAACTCGCCTGGTCGTCATAACGCGTTAAACGCCGCCGCCGCTGTCGCTGTCGCCACTGATGAAGGCATTGATGATGCGTCGATTTTGCGGGCGCTGGAGCGATTTGAAGGAACCGGCCGCCGGTTCGATTTTCTGGGGGAGTATCCGCTGGAACTGGTTAACGGTCAAAGCGGCAGCGCCATGTTGGTGGATGACTATGGACACCATCCGACAGAGGTCGACGCGACAATAAAAGCGGCGCGCGCAGGCTGGCCGGACAAACGTCTGGTAATGATCTTTCAGCCGCACCGTTATACGCGTACTCGCGATTTATATGATGACTTTGCGCATGTTCTGTCGCAGGTGGATGTTTTACTGATGCTGGATGTTTACCCAGCAGGCGAATCGCCGATTCCGGGGGCGGATAGCCGATCGTTGTGCCGCACCATCCGTGGGCGCGGTAAGATTGATCCGATTTTAGTGACAGACGTGGATACTTTGCCGGAACTGTTGTCACAGGCGCTACGTGATGGGGATCTGATCCTGGTGCAGGGCGCCGGCAATATTGGCAAGCTGGCGCGGAAACTGGCTGATTCCAGGCTACAGCCGCAGATAAGTGAATGAGGAACATCATGACAGAGAAAGTTGCTGTATTACTTGGTGGAACCTCTGCCGAACGTGAGGTGTCGCTGCTTTCAGGTCAGGCGGTGCTGGCAGGTTTGCAAGAAGCGGGAATTAACGCCCAGGCCGTTGATACGCGAGAATTTCCGGTGACGCGCCTTAAAGACGAAGGGTTCACCAAAGTTTTTATCGCTCTGCATGGCCGCGGAGGAGAAGACGGCACCTTGCAGGGATTGCTGGAGTTTTTACAACTGCCCTATACCGGCAGTGGCGTGATGGCGTCCGCGCTGACGATGGACAAGCTGCGCACCAAGCTGGTGTGGCAGGCCTTGGGATTGCCGGTATCGCCTTATGTCGCTCTGAGTCAGCAGGCGTTTTCGACGGCTACGCCTGACGAGTTGCTGGAGAAACTTGCCTATCTGGGCATGCCTCTGATTGTTAAGCCAAGCCGTGAAGGCTCCAGCGTCGGTATGAGCAAGGTTAATCAACCGAGTGAATTGCAGTCGGCGTTGGAAACGGCATTTCGTCACGATGACGAGGTGCTGGTCGAAAAATACCTCAGCGGCCCGGAGTATACGGTCGGCATTCTGGGCGATGCCGTCCTGCCGTCAATCCGTATCCAGGCAGCGGGAACATTTTACGACTATGAAGCGAAGTATCTGTCGGATGAAACACAGTACTTTTGCCCAAGCGGCCTGTCGTCCGAGAAAGAGCGGGAGTTGGCCGAATTATCGATGGCGGCTTACCGTGCGCTGGATTGCAGTGGCTGGGGCAGGGTCGATCTGATGATGAACAGCGATGGTTCAGTCTATCTGCTGGAGGTGAATACCTCTCCGGGGATGACCAGCCATAGTTTGGTTCCGATGGCGGCACGGCAATACGGCCTGACTTTCTCACAGCTGGTCGCCAGGATTTTGGAGTTGGCTGACTGATATGTCGCAGGCAGCGCTGAATACGCGTGGACGAGAACCAGAGTCTCGCGGGACACGTCGCAGTAACGGGAGCCAACTGGCGGGATTGATTTTCCTGTTGATGGTAGTAGGAACGATCGTCTGGGGTGGCTGGATGGTCGTGGGGTGGATGAAAGACGCCAGCCGCCTGCCAATGTCCAGAATGGTGGTGACGGGCGAAAGGCAATACACCACCAACGACGATATTCGTCAGGCGATTTTAGCCCTGGGTTCACCGGGAACCTTTATGACGCAGGATGTGAATGTTATCCAGCAGCAGATTGAACGTCTGCCGTGGATCAAGCAGGCCAGCGTTCGTAAACAGTGGCCGGATGAATTGAAGATTCATCTGGTTGAATATGTTCCGGTTGCGCGTTGGAATGACCTATTAATGGTTGATAATGACGGGAACGCTTTTAGCGTGCCGGCTGAGCGTATCGGCAACCGTAAAATGCCGTTGCTGTACGGCCCTGAAGGCGGTGAAAAAGAGGTGCTGGAAGGATATCGGACCATGAACCAGGTGCTGGCCGCAGGAAAGTTTACCCTGAAGATGGTTGCGATGAGTGCGCGTCATTCATGGCAACTGGGGCTGCATGACGACACCCGTCTTGAATTGGGGCGGGACGATCGGGCTCGGCGTTTAGATCGCTTTATCGAGCTTTATCCGCTGTTGCAACGTCAGGCGCAAAACGACAACAAACGTATCAGCTATGTCGATCTGCGTTATGACTCCGGTGCGGCGGTAGGCTGGGCGCCGGCCTTGTTTGATCAGCAAAACGCCGATCAGCGGCAAGACATTGATCAGCAACAGAACAGTAATCAGAATCAGGCACAGGCTAAACAACAATGATCAAGTCGACGGACAGAAAACTGGTAGTTGGGCTGGAAATCGGTACGGCAAAGGTGGCTGCGCTGGTAGGGGAGGTTCTGCCCGATGGCATGGTCAACATTATCGGTGTGGGCAGTTGCCCGTCACGCGGTATGGATAAAGGCGGCGTTAACGATCTTGAATCGGTCGTCAAATGCGTTCAGCGCGCGATTGACCAGGCTGAGCTGATGGCGGATTGCCAGATATCCTCGGTATATCTGGCGCTCTCAGGCAAGCATATCAGCTGCCAGAATGAAATAGGGATGGTGCCTATTTCAGAAGAGGAAGTCACTCAGGAGGATGTGGAAAGCGTGGTGCATACCGCCAAATCGGTACGCGTGCGCGATGAACACCGCGTTCTTCATGTGATTCCACAAGAGTATGCGATTGATTACCAGGAAGGGATCAAGAACCCGGTCGGATTATCCGGCGTGCGCATGCAGGCGAAGGTTCACCTGATTACCTGCCATAACGATATGGCGAAGAATATTGTTAAGGCCGTAGAGCGTTGCGGCTTGAAAGTGGATCAACTGATTTTCGCCGGTCTGGCATCCAGCTATGCCGTATTGACGGAAGATGAGCGGGAGTTGGGCGTTTGTGTCGTCGATATCGGCGGTGGAACGATGGATATCGCGGTCTACACCGGCGGCGCGTTGCGTCATACCAAAGTTATTCCTTACGCGGGTAATGTGGTAACCAGCGATATCGCCTACGCTTTTGGCACGCCGCCGACCGATGCCGAAGCGATAAAAGTCCGTCACGGATGCGCTTTGGGTTCGATCGTCAGTAAAGACGAGAATGTTGAAGTTCCCAGCGTAGGGGGACGCCCGCCGCGCAGTTTGCAACGGCAGACGCTGGCGGAAGTGATTGAGCCACGCTACACCGAACTGCTGAATTTGGTGAACGACGAACTTTTACAGTTGCAGGAGCAATTACGTCAACAGGGCGTTAAACATCACCTTGCGGCAGGTATCGTACTTACCGGCGGCGCGGCGCAAATAGACGGACTGGCGGCCTGCGCGCAGCGAGTATTCCATACTCAGGTGCGTATTGGTCAGCCACTCAATATTACAGGTTTGACCGATTATGCGCAGGAGCCTTACTACTCCACCGCTGTCGGGTTACTGCATTATGGCAAAGAGTCTCATCTTGGTGGTGAGCATGAAGTCGAAAAACGTGCTTCAGTGAGCAACTGGTTCAAAAGAATCAATAGCTGGCTGAGGAAGGAATTTTAATTTTATCAAAGAGATCATTCAGCACAGTTTATGATCTCGAAGTTACAGGCACAAAGCGGAGAGAAACTATGTTTGAACCAATGGAATTGACCAACGACGCGGTGATTAAAGTCATCGGCGTTGGTGGCGGCGGCGGTAATGCCGTCGAACACATGGTGCGTGAGCGCATCGAAGGCGTTGAGTTTTTTGCTGTTAATACCGATGCGCAGGCATTACGCAAGACGGCGGTGGGCCAAACGATTCAGATCGGCAGCGGTATCACCAAAGGTCTGGGTGCAGGCGCCAATCCTGAAGTCGGTCGTAATTCGGCGGAAGAAGACCGCGAAGCGTTGCGTACTGCGCTTGAGGGGGCCGATATGGTATTTATCGCCGCAGGTATGGGCGGCGGTACCGGTACGGGCGCCGCGCCAGTGGTCGCTGAAGTGGCCAAAGACCTGGGAATCCTGACGGTTGCCGTTGTGACCAAGCCTTTCAACTTTGAAGGCAAAAAGCGTATGGCTTTCGCTGAGCAGGGTATTGCCGAGTTGTCGAAGCATGTCGACTCCCTGATCACGATTCCTAACGATAAGCTGCTGAAAGTTTTGGGTCGCGGTATCTCTTTACTGGATGCGTTCGGCGCGGCGAACGATGTTTTAAAAGGCGCGGTTCAGGGGATTGCCGAACTGATTACCCGTCCTGGCCTGATGAACGTCGACTTTGCCGACGTTCGCACCGTGATGTCCGAAATGGGCTATGCCATGATGGGATCGGGCGTGGCTCGCGGTGAAGACCGTGCGGAAGAAGCGGCTGAAATGGCGATCTCCAGTCCGCTGCTGGAAGATATCGATCTGTCTGGCGCGCGAGGCGTGCTGGTTAACATCACTGCCGGTTTTGATCTGCGTCTGGATGAGTTCGAAACTGTGGGTAACACCATCCGCGCATTTGCTTCTGATAATGCGACGGTCGTTATCGGCACCTCACTCGATCCGGAAATGAACGACGAATTGCGCGTTACCGTGGTTGCTACCGGCATTGGCATGGACAAGCGTCCGGAAATCACGCTGGTGACGAACAAACAGGCGAGCCAGCCGGTTATGGACCATCGTTATCAGCAACATGGCATGACGCCGCTGACGCAAGAAAAGCCGGCGGCTAAAGTGGTCAATGACCAGAATCCGCAGACTAATAAAGAGCCAGATTACCTGGATATTCCGGCATTTCTGCGTAAGCAGGCGGATTAATACCGTCTCATAACGTTGGAATCTCCGCTCTTTGTGCTAAACTGTACCGCCGAGCCTAGTGTATGCTAGGTCGGTAGGTTCAGTAATATGCGAGATAAAATGATGATCAAACAACGTACATTAAAACGTATTGTTCAGGCGACAGGGGTCGGTTTGCATACCGGCAAGAAAGTCACCCTGACTATGCGCCCAGCACCGGCGAATACCGGGGTCATCTATCGTCGTACTGACTTGAATCCACCGGTTGATTTTCCGGCTGATGCAAAATCCGTGCGTGATACCATGCTCTGTACTTGCCTGGTTAACGAGCATGACGTGCGCATTTCTACGGTGGAACACCTTAACGCTGCGCTTGCAGGTTTAGGTATTGACAATATTGTCATTGAAGTTGACGCACCGGAAATTCCAATTATGGACGGCAGTGCCAGCCCCTTCGTTTATCTGCTGTTAGACGCCGGTATTGAAGAGCTGAACAGTGCCAAGAAGTTCGTGCGTATCAAACAGCCAGTACGGATTGAAGATGGTGATAAGTGGGCGGAGTTAACGCCGTTTAACGGGTTTAGCCTGGACTTTACCATTGACTTCAACCATCCGGCTATTGATGCAGGCTCTCAGCGTTATCGCCTGGACTTCTCTGCCGATGCTTTTGTGCGTCAGATAAGTCGTGCGCGTACCTTCGGTTTTATGCGTGATATCGAATATTTGCAGTCTCGTGGGTTGTGCCTGGGCGGCAGTTTCGATTGTGCGATAGTTGTGGATGACTACCGAGTGCTGAACGAAGACGGACTGCGTTTCGAAGATGAGTTCGTACGCCATAAAATGTTGGATGCCATCGGCGACCTGTTTATGTGCGGCCACAATATCATCGGCGCGTTTACCGCGTTTAAATCAGGGCATGCCTTGAACAATAAACTGTTGCAGGCTGTGTTGGCCAAGCAGGAAGCGTGGGAATACGTTACGTTCGAAGACGATGCGGAAATGCCGTTGGCATTTAAAGCGCCGTCGACCGTTTTGGCTTAACGCTCAAGTCGTTATTTCTTATTACGACTGGTTTTGCTGGTACTCTCTCCGGCCAGTGAAGCCAGTCGTTCTAGTATTTTGCGTAGCTTCTCCGGGCTATGACTCGCCAGACCTCTCAATGTTTCCGCGCTTTGTTCACTCAACTGACGTAAAGGCTTTTGCGCTGCCTGATCAGAGGGGATAGCATCACTATTTTTCACCATTTCATGCCCTTTTGCGGCGAGCGCCGGATTAATCCTGATGTCGATTGAGGCCAATGATGGTAATATTTGGGCGCGTAATGCAGAGAGTAATGCTGGCTGTTCATAACGTAACCGCATCAACCAGTTAGCGTTGGCGGTTTCTATTACCAGCAGCCCTTGCCGATAGTTGGCGACGCGGCACCAGGGGTGTAGCTGTGCGGGAAGAATTCCACGTACCGCGCGGTTAAGTTTTAGTAACGCGATAGCGCGCTGCTGCACATCACGCAGTGGGCCAGTACCCGCACCTGATGCGCTATCAAACAAAGATTCCAGTGATTGTGGGCGGCTATCACGCATAAATCAGGCTCCGGCGGACGTTAAACTAGTGATCGGTATTCTAAATCGTTGGCGACAATTTGGCAGACGTTATTTCTGGCCACATCTCCTGCTGGGGATGGTCGCGGCGAGCCTTGGCTTGCCTAACAGCCTGAATGCGTCACAGAAAGTGGCTCCGTTAGCTGATTCCTCTTCCAGCGTCAGCCGCCAGCACAGCGTATCACTCAGTCTTACCGATTTAGTCGCATTGAAAGAAGCGCACCGTCGCTCTTCTTTTGGTGTGGATTACTGGCATCAGCATGCCATTCGCACGGTAATCCGTCATCTCTCTTTTGCACTAACCGCCCCACAGCAGATAAATGCGCAGCAGGTTGATGATTTGCCTTCGCACTCGCTGGTATTGCTGGATACGCTGAATGCATTATTAACGCGCGAAGAAAAACAGCCCACCATTGTTCGCCAGACAGGGCGAGTTTCCGCTTTTCCTTTCACACATCATCAGACCGGAATCTGGCTGGCCCAGGTACGCGGCATTCGTGCCGGTCCGCTCTTTTAGCGCTGAAAAAATATTGATTGCTAATTGACCGATGTCGGGCATTTCCCCTTTTTTTGATGTTGTACAGCCACCGGATGAGTGGCTTTTGTGAGACTAAATTTATTATGGCCATGAATATATTAACAAAAATCTTTGGTAGTCGTAACGACCGCACACTGCGCCGTATGCGTAAAAAGGTTGATATCATTAATCGTCTGGAACCTGAGATGCAAAAGCTGTCAGACGATGAACTGAAAGCGAAAACCAATGAGTTTCGCGAACGTCTGAAAGAAGGTGAACCCTTAGACAACCTGCTGCCCGAAGCTTTTGCCGTGGTGCGTGAATCCAGTAAACGTGTATTTGGCATGCGTCACTTTGACGTTCAGCTTATCGGCGGGATGGTGTTGAACGAGCGCTGCATCGCCGAAATGCGTACCGGTGAAGGTAAGACCCTGACGGCGACGCTGCCTGCCTATCTTAATGCCTTGACCGGCCGTGGCGTTCATGTCGTCACGGTGAACGACTATCTGGCACAGCGTGATGCGGAAAATAACCGCCCTCTGTTTGAGTTTCTGGGTCTGACCGTAGGGATTAACCTGCCGGGCATGCCGGCTCCGGCTAAACGCGAAGCCTATGCGGCGGATATTACTTACGGTACCAACAACGAATACGGGTTTGACTACCTGCGCGACAATATGGCCTTCAGCCCTGAAGAACGCGTGCAGCGTAAGCTGTATTATGCGCTGGTGGATGAAGTTGACTCCATTTTGATCGATGAAGCGCGCACGCCGCTGATTATCTCCGGTCCGGCGGAAGACAGCTCTGAGCTGTATATCCGCGTTAACAAAATTATTCCTCATCTGATCCGTCAGGAAAAAGAAGACTCAGACACCTTCCATGGCGAAGGCCACTTTTCGGTTGATGAGAAATCGCGTCAGGTTAACCTCACCGAGCGGGGTTTGGTGCTGGTTGAAGAACTGTTGGTGCGCGAAGGCATCATGGATGAAGGGGAATCGCTGTATTCGCCGGCCAATATCATGTTGATGCACCATGTCACCGCGGCCTTGCGTGCTCACGTGCTGTTCACGCGCGATGTGGATTACATCGTCAAAGACGGTGAAGTGATTATCGTGGATGAACATACCGGGCGTACCATGCAAGGGCGCCGCTGGTCCGATGGGTTGCACCAGGCGGTGGAAGCGAAAGAGCATGTCGCTATTCAGAATGAAAACCAGACATTGGCGTCAATCACTTTCCAGAATTACTTCCGCCTGTATGAAAAATTGGCTGGGATGACCGGGACGGCGGATACGGAAGCCTTTGAATTCAGTTCTATTTATAAGCTGGATACCATCGTTGTCCCGACCAACCGTCCGATGATCCGTAAAGATTTGCCGGATCTGGTCTATATGACGGAACATGAAAAAATCGACGCCATCATTGAGGATATCAAAGATCGCGCGGGGAAAGGGCAGCCGGTACTGGTGGGGACGATCTCCATCGAGAAATCGGAAGTTGTTTCTCAAGCGCTGGAAAAAGCGGGCATTAAGCACAACGTATTGAACGCTAAATTCCATGCTATGGAGGCGGATATCATCGCTCAGGCGGGACAATCCGGGTCGGTCACGATCGCCACCAATATGGCCGGTCGCGGCACCGATATTGTACTGGGGGGAAGCTGGCAGACGGAAATTGCCCAGTTGGAAAATCCGGATGAAGCGCAAGTCGCTGAGATTAAAGCCGCGTGGCAATTACGCCATGATGCGGTGCTGGCGGCCGGCGGTTTACATATCATTGGTACCGAACGCCATGAATCCCGCCGTATCGATAACCAGCTAAGGGGGCGTTCCGGACGTCAGGGGGATGCGGGTTCTTCTCGTTTCTACCTGTCGATGGAAGATGCGCTGATGCGAATTTTCGCTTCCGAACGTGTCTCCAACATGATGCGCAAGCTGGGGATGAAGCCTGGCGAAGCGATTGAGCATCCCTGGGTAACGAAAGCGATCGCCAACGCGCAACGTAAAGTAGAAAGCCGTAACTTTGATATTCGTAAGCAACTGCTTGAATATGATGATGTCGCCAACGATCAGCGCCGGGCGATTTACTCTCAGCGTAATGAACTGCTGGATGTCTCCGATATTAGTGAAACCATCAGCAGTATTCGTGAAGACGTTTTCAAAGTGACGATCGATAGCTACATTCCGCCGCAGTCATTGGAGGAAATGTGGGATACCGAGGGCCTGGAACAACGGTTGAAAAACGACTTCGATTTGGATATGCCGATCAAGGAATGGCTGGATAAAGAGCCTGAGCTGCACGAAGAAACGTTGCGTGAACGCATTTTCCAACAGGCCATCGAGGTATATCAACGTAAAGAAGAGGTGGTGGGCAACGAAGTGATGCGCAACTTTGAGAAAGGCGTAATGTTGCAAACGCTGGACTCATTGTGGAAAGAGCATTTGGCGGCAATGGACTATCTGCGTCAGGGGATTCACCTGCGTGGTTATGCACAGAAAGATCCCAAGCAGGAATACAAACGCGAGTCTTTCGCCATGTTTGCCGCGATGCTTGAATCACTGAAATATGAAGTGATTAGCACGCTGAGTAAGGTTCAGGTCCGTATGCCGGAAGAGATTGAAGCGCTGGAGCAACAGCGCCGTGAAGAGGCCGAACGTCTGGCTCTCCAGCAGCAACTGAGCCACCAGGAAGAAGACAGCCTGGCTACCGGCGCTGAACGCAAGATTGGACGTAACGATCCCTGTCCTTGCGGCTCTGGGAAAAAATATAAGCAGTGCCACGGTCGTTTACAGAAGTAACCGCTCGTTGAATTGAGTAATAATATACAGGCGGTCACTGACCGCCTTTTACTTGATAGGACACACCATGGACCAAAAACAACTATCCGTTGCGGTGGGTATTATTCGCAATGCTGAGAAAAAATTCTTTATTGCCCGTCGGCCGGCTGGCGTTCATATGGCCGGTATGTGGGAGTTTCCCGGCGGCAAGGTTGAAACCGGCGAAACGCCAGCGCAGGCATTGATTCGCGAGCTGCGTGAGGAAACGGGCATCGAGGCTGAAAATCCGCAACCCGTGGGTAATAAAACGTTCACCACCCCAGAGCGTATGATAACGCTGCATTTTTTTATGGTGGAGCATTGGCAGGGGGAGCCCTATGGCCGTGAAGGGCAGGCGTCTCGCTGGCTACGGGTTGATGAGTTGTTGGAAGATGAGTTCCCACCAGCGAATGCGGAGATGATCCGCTGGTTGAAATCTCATTGACGATTAAAATCAGATGGTCGAAAAACGGGCGCAACCTATCTTAATGCTGCGATTCGCTCCACTCTTCGCTGTCTGAAATGATATCATCGCTGGGGATGCGTTTTTCTTCATCCGCCCATTCTCCCAGATCGATAAGCTGGCAGCGTTTGCTGCAAAACGGACGATAGGTGCTTTTTTCGCACCATTCGACCGGTTTCTTACAGGTTGGGCATTTTACAATGGTCACATCATTATCCATGGGTTTCTCCTATACCTGCCTATTTTTCAAACTGTCATATTGAAATCTATTGGGTACAATCTAACTAATTGTTTATTAAATGTTGTTAACAGCAGGCCAATTCAAACGTCAGGCGTGGTGGAATTTGCCCGTTCTCGCTATCCAGCGATAAAAAACGAATAGCGTAGCGCGTTTTATGGCCAGATATCTGTGGGTAAAGTTGGTGAGCCAACTCAAGGCGCAAACGTAAAAGATCGGCGTCTGAGGCATTATCCTGGAAAAATCCGTTTAGGCTGATCTGTGAACGAAAAGCCGCTGAATGGCGAATTAGCTCCAGTATCATCGTCAACGATTGCTTCAACGGCGACAGGGAACTCAGCCAGACGGATACCCATTGCTCACGCTGTTCCTGCGGCTGATAAAGCCAGATATGCAGGGTGGGCAAATCGAAACTGCAACACCCCCCTGGAATGCTGATTCGTTGACGAACCATGCCGATCAAACGATCTTCCCGTAACATCTGTCCCATTCGCGGGGCGGCCATCAATACAGTTGACTGCTCTTTTAGCTGATGGCGTAGGGAATGTATCCGTTCCATATCGACGCCGGGAACGTCGCTCCATTGCAGCAGTTTTTGCTGCTGCCGCTCCAACTCTTTCAGCAGTTCGGTTCGAACATCTCCGCGTTCTAATACATCCATCAGATCGGCGATGGCGCGGAAAAATGTCAGCGCGCTGCCCATATCGGTAAGGGAATGGTTGTGGTGCAACTGCTGCAATAATGACTCGATACGCAACCAGGTGCGCATTTTTTCGTTTAGCGGGTACTCAAACAAAATGGTTGAGGAAGCGTCACTCATTGTTAGTAATCCTGTCAGCGGCTGAGGCGGCGAGCTCAAGATAACGTTGGTGCAATCGTGCAACACCTGAGGCAAGCTCTCTTTGGCTACGGTTATTATCAATAATATCATCGGCATAAGCCAGGCGTCGTTCACGACTCGCCTGGGCCGCCAGTATATTTTCGGCTTGTTCACGGCTGACGCCATCTCGCGCCAGGGTGCGTTCAAGTTGGGTGTCCCGGTTCACATCGACCACCAGAACACGTTGGGCATGTTGTTGTAAATTGTTCTCTATCAGCAAGGGTACAACCCACAGCACATAGGATGCGCTTGATGCCTGAATTTGAGATAGCGTTTCCGCATGAATTAATGGGTGCAGCAGGTTATTCACCCATTGTTTACCCTCAGGAGAGGAAAAGATTTTTTGACGTAACGCCGCGCGATTCAAAGAGCCATCGGCGTTAAGGATGCTGTCGCCAAATCGACGTTCGATGGCGTCCAGCGCAGGTTTTCCGGGTTCAACGACCTGACGCGCGATGATGTCCGCATCAATGATGGTTACCCCGAATTTAGCAAATTCATCGGCTACCGTGCTTTTCCCACTGCCGATACCGCCGGTTAAGGCTACGATATAGGTCATACGCCGATTTTTAAAGTTAATAGGCAAATTTATCTGATTTTATCCCAAAAATAGAAGTTTTGCGCGTGGAATAACGGTGGGACAGGGATGGTACATACCAGTATGGCCGCGGCCTTTGGCAAGCTTCGGGCCCTGGATGATATAAGCGGGCGGGTTTATCTCATAAGGGCCGGTTCCGACTTGTCAGGAACCGGCCACGCCGATGTTTTCGCGGGGAATCAGCGCCGTCGGCGGCGCATACCGCAAGTTTTGTTAACAATGACGCAACGCGTTTATCCCTCGGGCTTATACTTATTCCAGACTCACCACCACCACTGATTTAGCCGGGATCTTCAATGCCAGCAACGAGCCGTTAATTTTGCCATCTTGATATTTCGCCGGATGAACGACCTCCGCTTGACCGGGAATATTGTGTGCATCCATTACCGTGCTGGTCAGTATTTCACCAGAAACGGATTTCGCTTTAAGCGCTCCCAGATTGATGGACAGGTCATAGCCTTGATGCAGATTCATGTTGGCGACGGCAATATAGACCTTGCCGTCTTTCGCCCTGGCGGCGGAGGCGTTGAACGCCGGGAAAGATTTTTCGCCTGAGGTTAGCATCGGCGCCTTAACATCAAGCGGTATAGCGGTGGAATCCTGGAACGGCACGTACATCCTGAAGGTATAATAGGTCGGCGTCAGCGCAATCTTGTCGCCATCAGTCAAAATCATCGCCTGCAATACATTGATGGCCTGAGCGATATTGGCCATCCGCACGCGTTCAGCATGTTTATGAAAAATATTGAAATTGGCGGCTGCCAGGATACCGTCGCGCAGGCTGTTCTGCTGGAACAGATGGCCGGCATAGGTACCGGGCTCAACGTTATACCAGGTCCCCCATTCGTCAACGAATAGACCTATTCGCTTTTTAGGATCGTTGTTGTCCATGACGGCGATATGCTGCCGCAGCACATCGTCCATGCGCGACGTTTGCTGGAAAATCGCGTTCCACTGCTCTTCAGGAAAACCCGTCGCGCTGGCCTGATTGCGGTTTACCCACTCTCCCGTCAATACGGTGTAGAAATGCAGCGAGATGGCGTCGAGATGAAATGCGGCATTCTTCATGACTACGTCAGTCCAGTGGGTATCGTCGTTATTGGCGCCGGAGCCGACGCGCAGGGCGGTATTGTCATTACCCTCATGAAAATTGAGACCTTCTTTATGAAAAAAAGATCCCCAACGGCGCAGTTCGTTGGAATAATACTCCGGCGTCATATTGCCGCCGCAGCCCCAGCTTTCGTTGCCGATGCCGATAAAAGGCACCTTAAAGGGTTGATCGCGGCCATTGGCTCGACGCTCGTTGGCCAGCGAGTCCTGTTCCTTCGACGTCAGGTATTCAATCCATTCACGCATTTCTGTCGGAGTGGATGACGCGACGTTAACCGAAATATAAGCATCTGCGCCGATCTGTTCGGCAAAATCGAAAAACTCATGGGTGCCGAAGGCGTTGTTTTCCAGACCGCCGCCCCACCAGTTATTCTTGCGTACCGGGCGCTTATCGCGCGGCCCTATACCGTCACGCCAGTGATATTCGTCAGCAAAACATCCTCCGGGCCAGCGTACGACCGGTACCTTAATCGCTTTAAGCGCGGTGACCACATCATTTCGGATGCCACGCGTGTTCGGGATAGGGGAGTCGGGCCCGACCCAGATGCCATCATAAATACTACGGCCCAGATGCTCAGAAAACTGTCCATAGATATAGCGCGATATCTGAGGGCCGGATTGTCCAACTTTCAGGGTCGCCTCGATGCGGCTCTCGGCGACGGCCGCCGACATTATCCCCATTAATCCCGCCATTAATATCGAGAGATTCGTCTTTTTCATCATCACCCCGTCAATCCTATTCAAGATAAAAAAAAACCTGAGTAAGCCTCTTGCGAGAACTCTCTCAGGTTTTGCCTGGTCGATGACCAGTGACAATCCGGTGTTATAGCGGGGAGAAATATTATAGGGATTAATTGGACGGCGATATTACAGATATCACATTTTCGCCCTCACCCGAGATGAGATCCTGGTGCTGGCGATTGCCAGACCCTCACGGCGAAAGGAGGCGGATAGCCAAACATCACCCGACGTCGCTTAAAAAGTAAATCCGCAGTCTTGTCGCCGGATTATTACTGCGTATGATAACGTCACTGGAAATGGCATTAATCTCATCGCTCACAATTTTGCGAGTCGTCGCCACTAACCAGGAATCGAAAGTTCATGCGTATTGAAGAAGATTTAAAGTTAGGCTTTAAAGACGTTCTCATCCGGCCTAAACGTTCCACTCTCAAAAGCCGTTCTGACGTTGAGCTTGAACGTCAATTCACTTTTCTCCACGCCGGGTGCGATTGGTCCGGTGTACCGATTATCGCCGCCAATATGGATACCGTCGGGACATTTCGTATGGCGGAGGCATTGGCATCCTTTGATGTGTTAACGGCAGTCCACAAACATTATTCGTTAGAGCAGTGGAGCGCGTTTGTACAAGGCGCCTCGGTGTCCGTGCTGCGTCACGTCATGGTGTCGACCGGTACCTCGGAAGCGGATTTTCTCAAGTTGAAACAGATTCTGGCGCTGTCGTCGGAGCTGAAATTTATTTGTATCGATGTCGCCAACGGCTATTCCGAGCACTTCGTCACCTTTCTGCAAAAAGCCCGCGAAGCCTGCCCGGATAAAGTTATTTGTGCAGGTAACGTGGTTACCGGGGAAATGGTCGAAGAGCTGATTTTATCTGGCGCGGATATTGTCAAAGTCGGTATTGGTCCCGGTTCCGTCTGCACTACGCGTGTGAAAACCGGCGTCGGCTATCCGCAATTGTCCGCAGTGATTGAGTGCGCTGATGCCGCGCACGGCCTGGGTGGACAAATCGTTAGCGATGGCGGTTGTTCCGTCCCCGGTGATATCGCCAAAGCCTTTGGCGGCGGCGCGGATTTTGTCATGTTAGGCGGTATGCTGGCGGGACATGATGAGTGTGAAGGCACGGTAGTTGAAGAGAATGGCGAAAAAATGATGCTGTTCTATGGCATGAGCTCGGCTTCGGCAATGGAACGCCATGTCGGTGGTGTCGCCGAGTACCGGGCGGCCGAAGGCAAAACGGTGAAGCTGCCGTTGCGCGGTCCTGTGGATAACACCGTGCGCGATATCCTGGGCGGATTACGTTCCGCTTGTACCTATGTCGGCGCTTCACGCCTGAAAGAATTGACTAAGCGCACCACCTTTATTCGCGTTGCCGAGCAGGAAAATCGCATTTTCAATAATTAACATCTTTCTTTCAAATAATGCGATTGCGGGAAGGACGCAATACGCCCGCACTTTGCATAACACAATGCGTGGTGAGCGTTAGCCGTAGTATGTTGTTGGCTTTGTCGATAAAGGCATTGATGAATGATGCTATTGGCCGGCTCAGGCGCCGGCCAATACATTACCCAGTTGAAAAATCGGCAAATACATGCCAATGACTAACGCCCCCACCATTCCCCCAACAATCAGCATCATTAGCGGTTCCAGCGCTTGCATCAGCGTTTCCGCCTGCTGCCCTGTTTTTTTGTCATACCACTGAGCCAGTTGCATAAATAACGCATCCAGCTCTCCGGTTTCCTCACCGACGCTAATCAGTTGCGGACAAGGCGCCGGAAACAGAGTCGCATACCGTTGCATCGCCTGATTCAGCGGAATTCCCTGCCTGATCTCTATTTGGATCTGTTGAATGGCGCGTTGGTAAACCGGGTGCTGAATAGTGGCCGCGGCATCCAACCCTGCCGGCAATGTCAGTCCCGCATGTTGGGTCATCGCCAGTATATTAAATATCTGGCTTAGACAGTTGCCTCGTATCAGATCGGCGATAACCGGCAGCTTTAATAACCATCTCTGTTCTTTTTCCCGCCAGCGGCCTTTACGCTTGCGTAAGTTGAAATAACCTAATAATCCGGCGGATATGAGGATAAAGAGGGTTATCCCTTGGTTGGCGAGACCTTCGGACAGGTACAGCAGCAACTGGGTAAATCTGGGCAGCGGGGTATCAAAAGACGCATACAGGCTGGAAAACTCCGGTAATACCAAGGTCAGCATTAGTATGCTGACCAGCGTCGCAATGATTAATACAAAACAGGGATAGCGTAATGCCTTGATCACTTTTTTCTGCAGTTGGGATTTTCTTTCCTGCTGCTGTGCCAACTGAAAGCAGCATTCATCAAGATTCCCCGTTAACTCACCGACGGCAATCAAAGAACGATAGATGACCGGGAAGATATGCGGGTATGTCGTTAGCGCTTCAGACAGCGGTTTTCCTTGCGCAATTTGTACGCTGATTTCTTTTAATACACAGCGCCAGCCTGGGCGTTCGTGCTGCTCAGCCATAAGCGTAAGGGCTTCGAGTAAAGGCAGTCCCGCATGTAAAAGGGTGGCTAACTGTTTGATAAGCGCATTGAGCTGTTCCCCTTTCCAGTAACGCGGCGACAAATATTGACCTGTTCTCAATGACAAGGGCTGATACCCTTGAGCAATCAAGCGGGTATAGGCTTGTTGTCGATGGTCGCCGATCATTTCTCCGTGCAGCAATGCGCCTTCCTGAGTAATGGCCCGCCAGTGATAGAGGCGTTCCCATTTCATTACGCCATCTCCTGGTTAAGATCGCCTTCGCCGACAATGCGATAGACCTCTGTTATCGACGTCAAGCCTTTGTCGACTAGCGCTAAACCCGCCGCGAACAGGGTAGACGAACCTGACTCGCGTGCCAGCTGTGCTAATCGACTATTGCTCGCGTTATCGGCCAATGCCTGCTGCAGCGCGGGTGTAATCACTAAGAATTCATAGATGGCGATGCGGTCATAATAGCCGGATAAACAGTGGTTACAGCCCTTGGATTGCCAATTATTTAGCGGACCGCGCCACAGTTCGGCCGGCAGGTGAGAAAGGGGAGCCGCCTGTGTTTTACAGTGTGGACATAGCCGGCGCACTAAACGTTGGGATATCACCAGTTTCAGAGCCGAGGCCATCAGGTAGCCCGGTATGCCAAGGTGACTCAGTCGGGTCAGCGTTTCCAGCGCGGAGTTGGTATGCAGCGTCGTCATCACCAGATGGCCTGTTTGCGCCGCCTTAACGGCTATTTCAGCGGTTTCGGCATCGCGGATCTCGCCGACCATGATCACGTCCGGATCCTGTCGTAACATGGCGCGCAGTATTCTACTGAAGTCCAGATTGGCCTTGGGATTGATCGCCGTCTGATTGATCCCTGGCAACGGAATTTCAATGGGATCCTCCACGCTGCAGATGTTACGGCCGACGTCATTCAACCAGCGAATGGCACTGTATAGCGTGACGGTTTTGCCGCTGCCGGTGGGGCCGGTGACCAAAATCATGCCCTGCGGTAAGCTGAGCACCTGAATAAGTCGGGCCAGATGCGTATCTGAAAGCCCCAGCTTATCCAGCGCCAGTTCTTGCCGCTGCGTTTGCAAAATGCGCAGCACCACCTTTTCGCCATATTGCACCGGCAATGTCGCAATGCGTAACGAATAGATCTGTTGATCCAGCGTTATGCTGAATTGCCCATCCTGCGGCAATCGCCGTTCAGCGATATTCAATTTGCCCATGATTTTCAGCCTGGCGCCAATACGTGCGGCCAGTTTGGCCTCCGGAGCCGATATTTCCTGTAATACGCCATCAATACGCAAGCGGACGCGGTAGCAAGACAACTGCGGTTCCAAATGAATATCGGATGCGCGCCGTTGAATCGCCAGACGTAATGTCTGATTAATAAAATGAACCGCTGGGGTATCTTCGCCATTAACATGGTCTTCTGATTCCTCCCGGTAATCCTCAGTCGGCTTCGCCACGGTTTTTGCCGGACTGAGCTGCTGCTCCATTTTCGCCAAAGGCCACTGCTCAATCAGAATCTGGCGGTTGCCGGCGAAACGCAGCGCGGCAATCATTTCCGCCGGAGGGGCGCCATTGACCGCCACCGATAAGGTTTGCTCATCCATGCTCAGCAGCAATGCGCGATAGCGCTGGCACAGTATTTGTAACTCATGGCTAAGCTGCTCGGCGTCAGCCATCATTGACTCGTCGTGTTATCAAAACGGAAAACATCCTGGCAGGCGGATTGCAGACTGTCCGCTTTACTCTCGGCCACGCAATTTTTTGTCCAGCGCGATGTACTGGTGGTTGTCTCCCACTCGGGGGTCAGCACCACGCTCAACCCTTGTAGCGTTGATTGTCCGGTTAATGTAATGACGCCTTGATTAACGTCTATTGCGCTGACATAGCGTGAAGCCCTGCTGCCGGGAATACCTTGATTCCCCGCGTTGCAGGTTGAGAAAGCCGCATTTCCCAGCCCGCAAAGATCGACGGCGGTTTTATATGACGCCATCGTTTGCAGCATATCGGTCATCGCGGCCTTTTGCAGATAGCCCTGATAAGCCGGTACGCCAATGGCGCTGAGAATAGCGATGATTGCGATGACAATCATCAGTTCAACCAGCGTGAACCCCTGCTGTTTAGCCATTCTTGATTTTCCCTGTGTTGGTAAGCATTGGGTGTCCCGGCAAGATAAAAGACGTGCCGATAATTGGCGATAGGGCTGTGCCCGAGCGGGAATGCGGTACGGAAAAGATTTTATGGTTTACTCGATATCGAATATTTTTTTGCAATCGGCTTCGCACTATCGGGCGGCTATGGGCATGATAAAAAAGAGTGGGGAGCGTCGGCGCTTGCGCTAAAGCGCGCGTGGGGATGAGGTGCCTGCCCGACCGGACGATCTCGATCCCCTGATGAAGGCTATTGCGCGCGCTCCCAGACCTGGGAGCGGGTTTTGGCCTTTATTCAAAGGACGCGCATTGACAGATCCAATGCGCGAACGTGCTTGGTCAGCGCGCCGACGGAAATGTAGTCCACGCCGGTTTTCGCATAATCGCGAAGCGTTTCTATGGTCACATTGCCTGATATTTCCAGCAGGGCTCGCCCCTGAGCGATGCTCACCGCATCACGGATTTTCTCCAGGCTGAAATTGTCCAGCATAATGATGTCGGCACCGGCATCCAGAGCCTGGCGCAGTTCATCCAGTGATTCCACTTCCACTTCTATCGGCACGTCGCTGCGTAGTGAAAACGCTTTTTCCACCGCCAGCCGGATAGAACCCGCCGCCATAATATGATTTTCCTTAATCAGGAAGGCATCGGATAAGCCAAGCCGGTGGTTATCGCCGCCGCCGCATAACACCGCGTATTTCAGCGCGGTTCTCAATCCAGGCAACGTCTTGCGCGTATCGAGCAGCCGGGTGCGAGTACCTGCCAGCAGCGCGGCATAACGGCCAGCCTCCGTTGCCACACCGGAAAGCGTTTGCACAAAGTTCAGGGCGGTGCGTTCTCCGGTCAACAGTTGTCTGGCCGGGCCGGTTACATCGCACAGTGTTTGGTCAGGTATGATGGCGTCGCCATCGGCTACGTTCCAGGTAATGGATGCTGTCTCGCCAAGTTGAGAAAAGACTTCCTCCAACCAGCGTTTGCCGCAAAAGATTCCGGCTTCGCGGGTAATAATGCGCGCATGAGACTGGGCATTGTCCGGTAACAATCGGGCGGTAATATCTTGAGAGGCATCGGCAAGGCCGCCCAGATCTTCACATAATGCCAGTTGAACACTGGCGGGAATATCCTGCGCAATTCGCTTGAGCAGGTCGGTTTTGCGTTGTTCCTGACTGTAGCGGCGTGTTGCCATCACAAAAACTCCGACGGGGGATCCTAAGCTATATGCTACCTCGTTGAGGTGATGACAGCCAGAATAGATAATACGTAAAATTCAATTGATTATATGATTTTACTGATTTTTTCTCCCCCGTTGCGAAGGGAAATTCTCTTATCGTTTCAATGCGCGAGTTGAATGATCAGATCCCTTGTTCCGGCGGCTGGGTGAGGGGAGCGTCAATGACGACGGGCGGAGTCGACCATTGTAAGTCTATTGGGTTTATATCCAGTCGGTTAGGCATGACGTAGGGAAACATGATAACCTGTGACGGATAGGCATTTGTTTAACATTGTTCCAATTAACAGTACCTTATTCAGCCCGGCAAACGACAAGATGCGAGGTTATCGCCGATGCTTTTGGAAAATGGCTGGTTATCTGAAACAAAACACATACCCTCTCCACACTGTGATAGTCGTCCTGACAATGAAGCGCCTTCTCTGCTGGTGATCCATAATATCAGTTTGCCGCCGGGGAAGTTTGGCGGTCCTTACATCGATCAGCTATTTACCGCGATGCTGGATCCGCAAGCACATCCCTATTTTGCCGATATCAGCCATTTACGTGTTTCCGCGCACTGTCTTATTCGCCGGGATGGGGAAATCATTCAATACGTGCCTTTTCATCAGCGAGCCTGGCATGCCGGCGTTTCGGTGTTTAAAGGCCGTGAGCGGTGTAACGATTTTTCAATCGGCATCGAACTGGAAGGAACGGATACATTACCTTTTACGACTGAGCAATATTCTCGGTTGGTGGCGATAACCCGGCTACTGATTAACGCTTATCCCATTACTCCATCGCAAATTACCGGACACAGCGACATTGCCCCCGGACGTAAAACCGATCCTGGCCCGGCTTTTGATTGGGGTTTATATCACCGATTTTTGCAGGAAAACGGGATAAAAAACGAAGGGAGCATAAAACGATGACGCTGTTTACATTATTACTGGTATTGGGCTGGGAGCGTTTATTCAAGCAGGGTGAGCATTGGCAGTTGGATCACCGCCTTGAGAGCGTGTTTCGCCATCTTTCCCCTCCTTCTTTATTGCAAACGTTATTCCTGACGCTATGCAGCATGGGGGGGACGACAATTCTGCTATGGCTGGCGGATGGGCTACTGTTCGGTCTGGTGTTGCTGCTGCTGTGGATTGTTATTTGCCTGATGTGTATTGGCGCGGGGAGCGTTCGCCGCCACTATCGTCGCTATCTGCAATCGGCCCAGCTCGGGGAAGTCGACGCCACCCGGGAAATGGCCTCGGAGTTGGCCTTGATTCATGGCTTACCCGTAGGGGCAGGGGAACAGGAGCGGCTAAAGGAGCTCCAGAACGCCCTGCTGTGGATTAACTTTCGCTTTTATTTAGCCCCCCTGTTCTGGTTTACGGTGGCGGGTTCTTACGGTCCGGTGGCGGTGGCGGGCTATGCTTTTTTACGCGCCCGGCAGACCTGGCTGGCTCGCCACCATACGCCGCTGGCGCGCGCCCAGTCGGGCGTTGATTCCTTGTTGCATTGGCTTGACTGGATCCCGGTGCGCCTGGCCGGCGTGGCTTATGCCTTACTGGGGCATGGCGAGAAGGCATTACCAGCATGGTTCGCTTCGCTTGGCGACTATCGCAGTTCGCAATATTTTGTTCTGACTCAGTTGGCGCAATTTTCATTGGCGCGCGAACCTCACATCGATCCCGTTGAAACGCCAAAGGCCGCCGTGAAGCTGGCGAAGAAAGTTACGTTGGCGCTGGTGGTGGTCGTTGCTGTACTAACGATTTATGGGGCGCTGGTGTGAAAATGACGACTTGCGGATAACGCGTGATGACGGCATAAGGGCGTGGTTACCGGTAAAAGACAGGCAAAAAAATGGTTTTTCACCGGTATGGCGCAGGCTCGTCGGTAATTTACTGATGCCGACGAGTTTATCGATGAGCGGCAATGAGCGAGGTCATCGGCCATTGCCGCTACCAGGTGGACTACTTGAGCTGTTTTTTCTGCTTAATCGCGTAACCGACTCCCAGAATGATTAACCACACCGGTATCAACAGTACGGAGATGCGAATGCCCGGCGTCAGGTACATGATGACCAGAATACCCGCCAGGAATAGCAGGCAAATGTAGTTGCCCAACGGATAAAACAGTGCTTTAAACTTGGTTACCGTACCTTCGCTGCCTTTTTGGGCTCGGAACTTCAGGTGAGCAAGGCTGATCATCGCCCAGTTGATCACCAGAGCGGAAACCACCAGCGCCATTAATAATTCAAAGGCCTTGCCAGGAATCAGGTAATTGATCAGTACGCAAAACGCCGTGGCGATGGCGGAAACCCCAATCGCCACCACGGGAACGCCGCGAGCGTCAACCGTTTTCAGCGCCTTCGGCCCATTGCCTTGATTCGCCAGACCGTACAGCATGCGGCTGTTGCAATAAACACAGCTGTTGTACACCGACAGCGCCGCAGTCAGAACCACGATGTTCAATACGGTCGCCACGACGTTGCTGTTAAGCGCATGGAAAATCAGTACGAAGGGACTACCGCCTTCCACCACTTTACCCCAAGGGTAAAGCGACAGCAGAATGGCCAGAGAACCGATGTAAAAGATCAGAATACGGTAGAGAACCTGATTCGTTGCGCGGGGAATGCTTTTCTCCGGATTATCCGCTTCGGCCGCGGTGATACCGACCAGTTCCAGTCCGCCGAAAGAAAACATGATAACGGCCATCGCCATTAATAACCCTGTGGTGCCGTTGGGGAAGAAGCCGCCCTGCGCCCATAGGTTGGTGACGGTCGCTTCCGGCCCGCCGGAACCGCTAATCAATAACCAGCCGCCAAACAGAATCATGCCGATAATGGCCGCCACTTTAATGATGGCGAACCAAAATTCCATTTCGCCGTAAATTTTGACGTTGGCCAGATTGATGGCGTTAATGACCAGAAAGAAAACGGCGGCGGACACCCAGGTGGGAATATCGGGCCACCAATACTGGACATAGATCCCGACGGCGCTGAGTTCCGCCATGGCGACCAGAACATAAAGTACCCAGTAGTTCCAGCCAGAGGCGAAACCGGCAAAGTTACCCCAATATTTATAAGCAAAATGGCTGAAGGAGCCGGCTACCGGCTCTTCTACCACCATTTCTCCCAGTTGGCGCATGATAAGAAAAGCGATCAGCCCGCCAATGGCGTATCCCAAAATAACTGACGGTCCAGCCATTTTAATCGTTTGAGCAATGCCGAGAAAAAGCCCGGTGCCTACCGCGCCGCCCAGGGCAATCAACTGAATATGACGGTTTTTTAAGCCACGCTTTAACGTTCCGTCCTGTTGTTGACCATCCATTAATTTAACCCTCTGCCGTTGTTGACAAAAACCAACTGCTCTTTGAAAAGCGCAGCGTATTTATACGGTTACGTTTGTGTAATTTTATTTTTACGATAAAGCGCAAACTATTATTCACGTGGATCTATCGTTTGTCAGAGAATAGTGGCAAGCACACAAGATTGCACTGATTTCTTGCTGGTCTATAAAGAAAAATTATAGTCGCATCAATGTCTCACATATGACCGACGGGCCGCGATTGTCGCCGCGCATTTTGGCCGACCGGCGTTTTATCCTGTCTTTTACCTTTTTTTACCTTTGTGCGGTGAATTTGCTCAACCTCCAATTGGGTTAGGCGCGAAAAAGATTTTATTTGCAAAGCTAAGATGAATAAATATTCATTATATTTGAATTTAGATTGATTTTAATCGCTGTTTAAACGGTTCAGCATCGACTGGCTTTCGTTTCATCAAGGTTAAAATATAAGTGCGGGGATTAATGGTAATACCAGCGGCGCGCTATCACTTTACCTGACATCTCTGGTGTATTTGTTAAAATATGGGGGGATTGGTGATTTTGCTCAACGTCCTTATGGACAGAAGGTGAATAATTTGTTACTTTAGCGTCACGTTTTTGAAATTGGTATTACCAATTGACTCCGCGCCATTCGCAGAGATGAATCCAACATGGCATACAGCAAGATCCGTCAGCCCAAACTGTCAGATGTGATTGAGCAACAGCTGGAGTTTCTGATTCTTGAGGGAACGTTGCGCCCCGGCGAGAAACTTCCCCCGGAGCGTGAACTGGCCAAACAGTTCGATGTCTCCCGCCCTTCTCTGAGAGAAGCCATTCAACGCCTGGAAGCCAAAGGGTTACTTTTGCGCCGTCAGGGTGGTGGTACTTTCGTTCAGGCCAATCTATGGCAAAGCGTCAGCGATCCGCTGGCGGAATTACTGAGCAATCATCCTGAATCACAATTTGATTTACTGGAAACCCGTCACGCGCTGGAAGGCATTGCCGCCTATTACGCCGCGTTACGCGGAACCGAATCGGATTTGCAACGAATCAGGGACTGTCATGCCGTGATTCAGCAGGCCCGGGATGCCGGTGATTTGGCGGCCGAGTCGGAAGCGGTGATGCAGTATCAGATAGCCGTAACAGAGGCGACCCATAATGTGGTGCTGTTGCATTTGCTGCGCTGTATGGGGCCGATGCTTGAACAGAATGTCCGACAGAATTTTGAATTGCTTTATCTAAGCCGGGAAGTGCTGGCGCAGGTGAGCATTCATCGCGCCGGAATTTTTGAGGCGATTGTTGCCCGCGAGCCTGAGAAAGCGCGTGAAGCATCACATCGCCATCTGGCGTTTATTGAGGAAGTATTGCTGGATCTTAACCGGGAAAATAGCCGACGAGAAAGGTCATTGCGCCGGCTCCAGCAACGCAAGGATTGAGCGTCCCGTTGGGTATTTGGGGACGCTAATGCGGCAACTACGACGATGAGCCTGTCTTCATGTGTTTTTCTCGGGTGACTACCGGGTCAGAGCACAGGAAGACAGGCTCCAACAAACTAACTTATTAGAGAAGATAAGGAAAAACCATGTCAGATCGTTTAAATAATGACGTGGATCCGATCGAAACCCGCGACTGGCTGCAGGCGATCGAATCGGTCATCCGTGAAGAGGGTGTTGAGCGTGCTCAGTTCCTGATTGATCAGGTTCTGGGTGAAGCGCGTAAGGGCGGAGTAAGCGTTGCTGCCGGCAGCGCTGCAAGCCAATACATCAACACCATCGCAGTTGAAGATGAACCGGAATATCCAGGCAACCTGGATCTGGAAAGCCATATCCGCTCAGCTATTCGCTGGAATGCGGTAATGACGGTGCTGCGAGCTTCGAAAAAAGATCTGGAGCTGGGCGGTCACATGGCTTCTTTCCAGTCTTCCGCAACCTTCTATGAAGTATGTTTTAACCACTTTTTCCGTGCGCGCAATGCACAAGACGGCGGCGATCTGGTTTACTTCCAGGGGCATATCTCTCCCGGCGTTTATGCCCGCGCTTTCCTTGAAGGGCGCCTGACCGAAGAACAAATGAATAACTTCCGTCAGGAAGTGCATGGTAAAGGCCTGTCTTCTTACCCACACCCGAAACTGATGCCGGAATTCTGGCAGTTCCCGACCGTATCCATGGGGCTGGGCCCGATTGGCGCTATCTATCAGGCTAAATTCCTGAAATACCTTGAGCACCGCGGTCTGAAAAATACCTCTCAACAAACCGTTTACGCTTTCCTGGGCGACGGTGAAATGGACGAACCGGAATCCAAGGGCGCGATCACCATCGCGACTCGCGAAAAGCTGGATAATCTGGTCTTCGTCATCAACTGTAACCTGCAGCGCCTTGATGGCCCGGTTACCGGTAATGGCAAGATCATCAACGAACTGGAAGGCATCTTCGGCGGCGCCGGCTGGGAAGTGATCAAGGTTATCTGGGGCGGTCGCTGGGATGAACTGCTGCGCAAAGATACCAGCGGCAAGCTGATCCAACTGATGAATGAAACCGTCGACGGCGACTATCAGACCTTCAAATCCAAAAATGGCGCCTATGTGCGTGAGCACTTCTTCGGTAAATACCCGGAAACCGCGGCGCTGGTGAAAGACTGGACCGACGATCAAATCTGGGCATTGAATCGTGGCGGCCATGATCCGAAGAAAGTTTATGCCGCGCTGAAAAAAGCGCAGGAAACCAAAGGCAAGCCGATTGTTATTCTGGCGCATACCATTAAAGGTTATGGTATGGGCGAGGCCGCGGAAGGTAAGAACATCGCTCACCAGGTTAAGAAAATCAACATGGAAGGCGTGCGTTACTTCCGCGATCGTTTCAATGTGCCGGTCAGCGATGAAAACGTCGAAAAACTGCCGTTCATTACTTTCGATAAAGATTCCGCAGAATATAAATACCTGCACGAACGTCGTCAGGCGTTGGAAGGCTACCTGCCGACCCGTCAGCCGAAATTCAGCGAAACGCTGGAATTGCCGACGCTGGAAGATTTTGGACCTCTGCTGGAAGAGCAGAACAAAGAGATCTCTACCACCATCGCTTTCGTTCGCGCCCTGAACGTGATGCTGAAGAACAAATCGATCAAAGATCGTTTGGTTCCGATCATTGCCGATGAAGCGCGTACCTTCGGTATGGAAGGCCTGTTCCGTCAGATCGGGATTTACAGCCCGAACGGTCAGCAATATACCCCGCAGGACCGTGAACAGGTCGCCTACTATAAAGAAGACGAGAAAGGTCAGATTCTGCAGGAAGGGATCAACGAACTGGGTGCCGGCGCATCCTGGCTGGCTGCGGCGACGTCCTACAGCACCAACGACCTGCCGATGATTCCGTTCTATATTTACTACTCCATGTTCGGGTTCCAGCGTATCGGCGACCTGTGCTGGGCGGCCGGCGATCAACAGGCTCGCGGCTTCCTGATCGGCGGTACTTCCGGTCGTACTACGCTGAACGGCGAAGGTTTGCAGCACGAAGATGGCCACAGCCACATTCAGTCGCTGACCATCCCGAACTGTATTTCTTACGATCCGGCTTATGCTTACGAAGTCGCCGTCATCATGCATGACGGTCTGCATCGTATGTATGGCGAGGCGCAGGAAAACATTTATTACTACATCACCACGCTGAACGAAAACTACCACATGCCTGCCATGCCGCAGGATGCGCAAGAGGGTATTCGCAAGGGTATCTACAAGCTGGAAACCATTGACGGCAGCAAAGGCAAGGTTCAGCTGCTGGGCTCCGGTTCTATCCTGCGTCACGTGCGTGAAGCGGCGCAGATTCTGGCGAAAGATTACGGCATCGGCTCCGACGTATTTAGCGTAACGTCCTTCACCGAACTGGCTCGTGATGGTCAGGACTGCGAACGCTGGAACATGCTGCATCCAACCGAAGAGGCGCGGGTTCCGTACGTGGCTCAGGTATTGAGTGATGCGCCAGCCGTCGCCTCGACCGACTACATGAAGCTGTTCGCAGAGCAAATTCGTAACTTCATCCCGGCTAGCGATTACCGCGTTCTGGGAACCGACGGTTTCGGTCGTTCCGACAGCCGTGAAAACCTGCGTCACCACTTTGAAGTGGATGCGTCTTACGTCGTGGTTGCGGCCCTGGGTGAACTGGCCAAACGTGGTGAAATCGATAAGAAAGTGGTTGCCGATGCGATTGCTAAATTCGAGATCGATGCAGATAAAGTCAACCCGCGTCTGGCATAAGAGGTAAAGATTACATGGCTATCGAAATCAAGGTACCGGATATCGGTGCAGATGAAGTTGAAGTCACCGAAGTGCTGGTGAAGGTGGGCGATAAGGTCGAAGCAGAACAGTCGCTGATAACCGTAGAAGGCGATAAGGCCTCTATGGAAGTGCCTTCCCCTCAGGCCGGTGTGGTAAAAGAGATCAAGGTTTCCGTCGGCGACAAAGTGGAAACCGGCAAGCTGATCATGATTTTCGATTCCGCCGACGGCGCGGCAGCTGCCGCGCCCGCCAAGGCTGAAGAGAAAATAGAAGCGTCCAAACCAGCGGCCGCGGCGGCTGGCGCCAGCAAAGACGTCGCCGTGCCGGATATCGGCGATGATGAAGTCGAAGTCACCGAAGTACTGGTGAAGGTCGGCGACAGCGTCGCCGCCGAGCAGTCTTTGATCACCGTAGAGGGCGATAAGGCCTCCATGGAAGTGCCGGCGCCGTTTGCCGGCGTGGTTAAAGCGATAAAAATCAGTACCGGCGACAAAGTGAAAACCGGTTCGCCGATTATGGTATTCGAAGTCGCCGGCGCGGCCGCACCCGCTACGGCTCAGGAAGAGGCGCCGGCAGCTCCGGCCGCCAGCGGCGCGCCGGTCGCCAAAGAAGTCAATGTGCCGGATATCGGCGGTGACGAAGTCGAAGTCACCGAAGTGATGGTGAAAGTGGGCGACAAGATCGCCGCAGAACAATCACTGATCACGGTTGAAGGCGATAAAGCCTCGATGGAAGTACCGGCGCCGTTTGCCGGCACGGTAAAAGAGATCAAAATCAACACCGGCGATAAAGTAAAAACCGGTTCGCTGATTATGATCTTTGACGTCGAGGGGGCGGCCCCGGCCGCCGCGCCTGCCGCCAAGCAGGAAGCAGCCGCGCCGGTCAAGCAAGCTGAAGCCGCGCCCGCAGCGAAAACGGAAGCGAAAGGCGAATTCGCCGAAAATGATGCTTACGTTCACGCTACGCCGGTTATCCGTCGTCTGGCTCGTGAGTTCGGCGTAAATCTGGCTAAAGTGAAGGGCACTGGCCGTAAAGGCCGTATCCTGCGCGAAGACGTTCAGACCTATGTAAAAGACGCCGTCAAGCGCGCCGAGTCGGCGCCGGCCGCTACCGGCGGTGGCTTGCCCGGCATGCTGCCATGGCCGAAAGTCGACTTCAGCAAGTTTGGTGAAATTGAAGAAGTCGAACTGGGCCGCATCCAGAAAATCTCCGGCGCCAACCTGAGCCGCAACTGGGTGATGATCCCTCACGTTACGCATTTCGACAAAACGGATATCACCGAGCTGGAAGCGTTCCGTAAACAGCAGAACGTGGAAGCCGAGAAGCGTAAACTGGATGTGAAGATCACCCCGGTCGTTTTCATCATGAAAGCCGTGGCTGCCGCGCTTGAACAGATGCCTCGCTTCAACAGTTCGCTGTCCGAAGATGCTCAACGTCTGACGCTGAAGAAATACATCAACATCGGCGTCGCGGTTGATACGCCGAATGGCCTGGTGGTTCCGGTGTTCAAAGATGTGAACAAGAAGGGCATCATCGAGCTGTCTCGTGAACTGATGACGATCTCCAAGAAAGCGCGTGACGGCAAGCTGACCGCAGGCGAAATGCAGGGTGGATGCTTCACCATCTCCAGCATTGGCGGCCTTGGCACGACGCACTTCGCGCCGATCGTCAACGCGCCGGAAGTCGCTATCCTGGGGGTGTCCAAGTCGGCGATGGAGCCGGTGTGGAATGGTAAAGAGTTTACGCCGCGTCTGATGATGCCGATATCTCTGTCTTTCGATCATCGCGTCATTGACGGTGCTGATGGTGCGCGCTTTATTACCATCATCAACAACACGCTGTCCGATATTCGTCGTCTGGTGATGTAACCGTAAAGGCTGGCCTTGCGGCCGGCCTTTTTGTTAACGTCAGTGTTGCTAACAACATTGTGGTTTCTAATCACCCGAATAACGGGCTTAGACGCTAAAATGTTATCAGGCGACACTGTTGAGACAGCATTCACTTACAGTTGATTTTCGGATTGTTAACAGTCATGTAAACTGCTGACGGTGAACGCGTCCCGGTGGATGAAGGGCGTACTTAAATTAACTCGCCATAAGAATGTCGTCTGACCGCCGGACAAACAAAACATGAGGTCATGATGAGTACTGAAATTAAAGCTCAGGTGGTGGTACTTGGTGCCGGCCCCGCAGGCTATTCTGCTGCGTTCCGTTGCGCGGACTTGGGTCTGGAAACCGTCCTGGTAGAACGCTACTCGACGCTGGGCGGCGTGTGTCTGAACGTGGGCTGTATCCCTTCCAAAGCCTTATTGCACGTCGCCAAAGTGATTGAAGAAGCGAAAGCGCTGGCGGAGCACGGCATCGTATTCGGTGAGCCTAAAACCGATATTGATAAAATCCGCCTGTGGAAAGAAAAAGTTATCAAACAGCTGACCGGCGGCCTGTCCGGTATGGCCAAGGCGCGTAAAGTCAAGGTCGTCAACGGTCTGGGTAAATTCACCGGCGCCAACACGCTGGTGGTTGATGGTGAAAACGGCACAACGACGATCAACTTTGAAAACGCGATCATCGCCGCCGGCTCTCGTCCGATCCAACTGCCGTTTATTCCGCATGAAGATCCGCGCGTGTGGGATTCCACCGATGCGCTGGATCTGAAAAACGTGCCTGAACGTCTGCTGATTATGGGCGGCGGTATTATCGGCCTGGAAATGGGCACCGTATACCATGCGCTGGGTTCTCAGATCGACGTGGTCGAAATGTTCGATCAGGTGATCCCCGCCGCCGATAAAGACATCGTCAAGGTCTTTACCAAACGTATCAGCAAACAGTTCACTCTGATGCTGGAAACCAAAGTCACTGCGGTGGAAGCCAAAGAAGACGGTATCTACGTCACGATGGAAGGTAAAAAGGCGCCGGCCGAACCGCAACGTTACGACGCGGTTTTGGTCGCTATCGGCCGCGTACCGAACGGTAAGCTGCTGGATGCCGGTCAGGCGGGCGTGGAAGTCGACGAACGCGGCTTTATTCACGTTGATAAGCAGATGCGCACCAATGTGCCGCACATTTATGCCATCGGCGATATCGTCGGTCAGCCGATGCTGGCGCATAAAGGCGTGCATGAAGGCCACGTTGCCGCTGAAGTGATTTCCGGCAAGAAACATTATTTCGATCCGAAAGTGATTCCGTCCATCGCTTACACCGAACCGGAAGTGGCATGGGTTGGCCTGACTGAGAAAGAAGCGAAAGAAAAAGGCATCAGCTACGAAACGGCGACTTTCCCATGGGCGGCGTCCGGACGTGCTATCGCTTCCGATTGCTCAGACGGTATGACCAAACTGATTTTCGACAAAGAGACGCACCGCGTGATTGGCGGGGCGATTGTCGGTACTAACGGCGGCGAGCTGTTGGGTGAAATCGGTCTGGCGATTGAGATGGGTTGCGACGCGGAAGATATCGCGCTGACTATTCATGCTCACCCGACGCTGCATGAATCCGTTGGCCTGGCGGCTGAAATTTATGAAGGCAGCATTACCGATCTGCCGAATCCCAAGGCCAAGAAAAAGTAACTTTGTTTACCTTTTTGCCCGGTGAATCCAATCCGGCGCCGTCAAGGCGCCGGATTTTTTTTGCCGTCAGTCGGTAACGGGCGAGCCGCGGCAGACAGGATGGCTGCTGATGTTGGCTTCTGATAGGTTTAGCGCGATATGTTCGCAGCTATCTAATTGATAAAAATAAAATTAATCTAAATAGATAATGCGAAAGGGTACGCGGCGAGGTCTTCGTCCTGACAACATTGCCAAGCAGGACAACCGGTTTGACGCATACCCTTGGTTTTCGATTCGGGAGAGCGGAGCGACTGCCGCAAGTGACGTTTTATGCGTCTCCCTTATCGCCGTGTATAAATAGACCCTCATGTCACTGATTTTAATTAGGATTTTTCTCAATAACCGAATTGTCTGTCTACTTCATTTTTTATCTGTGTGCTAATCCGATATAGTAAAACTCGGTTGAAATTTCGAAAAAACCTTAGCATTCCAAGCTTCCCGTCGTTTGCTCGTTAAATAACATTTTCTATTTCTGCTAAAAGGATTTTCTATGTCTAATGCTATTTATCTCTACGTTGAGGGTGTCAGCGGAGAATGTACAGAGTCGCAGCATGAAGGTTGGATCGACGTTTTTTCATGTTCGTGGGGCGCATCTCAAAATGCCGATACGACTCGCGGCGGCGGCGGCGGTTCCGGCCGTGTAAGTTTTCGCGACTTGAACATCGTTACCGCTATAGACAACGCGATGCCGACCATGTTGAAAATGTGCTCGGCCGGTCAGCATATCAGTAACGTCAAAGTTTCCCTTTGCAAGGCTAGCGGCGGCAGTCTCATGGAGTTTTCCACCTTCATACTGAAAGATGCGCTGATTACGGATGTGAATATTGGCGGCTCCAGCGGCAGTCAGATGCTGGTGACCTATAAATTTCAGGCATCCGCCGTCGAAGCGCACTACTGGAAACAGCAATCAAACGGCGGTAAGGGCGCGGAAGTGGCGATGGGCTTCGATATCAAGCAAAACAAAATCACCGGTTAATCAACCTCAGGGAAATATCTAATGGAACCTATTTTCCTGCAAAATGAAGTGGGGATGGTTGTTCGGGGGAAACACAGCGCACAACATACGCCTGAACTATTGGAACAACACGCCGATTGCATTTTAAGCAACGGTGCGCCCATCGGCTTTTATGGCCGAGGTGAAGGGTATTCCAACGCATCTGGCGCCGTGGGTTTAGGTATGGAAGGGTATGTGCTGACCTATAACGACTTTTCCTCCAAAGCATATGGCCGGCCGTACTATATCGATGCGCATGAAGCCAGGCGCTACAATGTTGTTTCAACCGTTTTGCTGGTAAAGGTTTCCAGTGCTCAAGCCATGCTGTTCGACGCAGCCTGGAACGAGATCAAAAATCATCCCGATACGTTCAACATCGTGGGAAATAACTGTTCCACTCACGCTAGCCTGGCTTTCGTCAAAGCCGGTATTCTGCCTGCGGAAATTTCCGGTCTTGATACGCCCGACCAGCTTTACCGGCAAATTATCGCCGTAAAAAAAGGATTGACGCGTTCCTATTCAGGCTATGTCGGCTTTAACCCGGATAAGGATAGGTATTATGTTGAAGTCCAATAGCGCGAGAGGCATACTCGCAGCGGCGATACTCGCTGTACTGCTTATTGCGTACTCAGGAGCCGGCATGTCTTTTTCATTTAGCAAAAAAATTGAGATCAAGGCAGAAAATGCCATGTTCAAAGGCGTGGAAACAGCATTGCCCAGCCGAAAGGCCGTAATTCAGATCAAAAGCGTTGAAGCGGATGGAAAACTTTTTTCGTCAGTCTTGCGTTCGCCGTCGCTAATTTCCGGTTATCCAGATCCGCTGCGGGTTGAAGGCAAAGTGTTAAGCAGCAGTGATGCGGCGCTGCTGGATAAATCGCTATCAATGCGCTTATCGAAGCAGGAGTGGGAGCGCATTAACGCCGGCGTAAATGACGCCGTCGGCATCGGCATCCTGGATACGCATGACGGCTACGGACTGATTTGTCTGGAAAACCTCGCATCCCTCGATGAGGCAGCTAAAAAAACGTGGCTGACAAGCAAGACCTGCCGTAAACGCTGGGATGACTGAATTGCTGATGCGGCCTTGCTTTGGGCTCCGGCTTGATAAAATAATTTTACTGACGAATGACTGACCTTGGCATGCTTTGCGCGCCGAGGTCTTTTGGGTTTACAGGGAGATGGAGATGCATAAGTATCTGGGCGTTATCGTGCTGACGTTATGGGCATCGGTATGCAGCGGTAAAGGCACGCTGACTGAAGGCGTGTATTTGATTGATGATATTCAGGTGGTATTTGACAATAACAAGCCGCTGGGGGAAGGGGATGCGTCATTCCAGAAAAGCATCGTCGGACAAATCAATAGCATCAAAGACAATGCCTATTTCAATTTTATGCCGATGGCGGTGAGTTATTATACTCCTGACGGAAAAGCGACCGAGGATATTAAAGACGCACGAGTAAAGCTAAACGCCGTTTGGCATACGATCAACGTCGATGGGGAAAACACGATTCGACTGGTTTCCGATAAAAAATTGGCCTGCGCGTTTTATGACTGCCAAATTACCCTGGTATTGAAAAAAACCACCGCAGAGGCGCCGGCGTTAATCAAGATCAAACAGCATCTCGACGAGAGAGAAAAAGCCTATCAGGCGCGGCTTGTTGAGGAAAAAGACGCGTTTAATCGTGTACCGATGGACGATTTTCCCGGCATTCCATTTTTTCCCGCCGAGAATTTCACCATCAAACTGCCGTTTAAAATATACGACAAGATAAAACGATGGGAACATGGAATTTATATCCGCAGGATGGAGCGGCTCCTGATCGACCGGGAAAATAAAAATACGCGGATCTACTCCTATCAGGACCAGCAGCATAAAACCGACTTCGATCTGTTTGTCGTTAGCGGCAAAAAAAACGATTTCAATCTGGCTTCGTGGCTGAAATATAAGCATGGGATACTGTTTCAATCGGACCACGGCGCGGCGTATTATAATGAGAGCAAGCAGCTGGAAACTGTTTATTTTCAATATGATGAGGCTTCTCATAGTTACTTTATCGGGCTGGCTAACGCCGAGGACGTGACGCAGCTCGCCAGAGCATTTGCCGTGCTGCGCACCATGGATGTTCGCTACCGCGGCGCCCAGGCGCTCTCTATGCGTGATGTGGCGTTATCTCAGCAGGCGCTGGAAGAGAAATATGGAATTAAGATCGCTGACGAACTTAACGCCGCCGATTTGCAGGAAACCATTTGGAAACAAATCGATCTGCGCATGGAAAAGCCTGAACGTTTTATCAACCGGGGTTTGAAACGTATCCGCGTAAAATTTCCGTCAGACGTCATTAACTATGATATTGATTTTATCGTCACCACCCAATCAATACCTGAACTGATGGCCGAAACCAGGCAAATCGCCCCGAAAGGTGAACAGCTAGGTGACGTGTTTATTTACGGTAACGGCGCATTCCATGGCTACGAATACAACGTTAATGTAGGAAAGGGGATCAGGTTGCAGTTTGTGGTGCCTAATGATGCCGGAACGCCTTTAGAGAGACTGATGTTTCTGCATGTATTGCAACAGCTTGACCTCAGCCGCTTTCCGTCCATCGCCGCCGAAGAGAGAAACAACCTGTTTAAGTACGACAGTAAAACCTATGCTTCTCCCCAACCGGAAGATCGCTATTTCTCTCTTGATGTCGGCCTGCTTGATAGCCAGGGAAATTTAATCATCAGCCAGCCTGATGATGGCCTTTTCGAGTTTGAGTTTAAAGATACGTCGCCTTATATACTGGCCATCAGACCTAAAATAGGAGGAAAAGGCGACGGCGGCAAGAAACATGGCGTGTGGGTGTTTGATGAAAAAGGAAAACTGCTTCATCAGGCGCTGAAGTTAGAAGGCATTGTTGAACAGCGGTTCGCGATTAGCGGCGACGGCAAAAAGCTGGGGTTGTACGATCTGAAAAATCAGCAATGGCGGTTGCAGCCGGCGTATGAAGAACTCAGTTGGCACGACGGCGTGTTTCTTGCTTCCCATACCAAAATTGAATCCACAGGTAGCATCGAAGTAAGGGAGCGCATCGCTGAGGATTTACTTGATAAAGACGGACGGGTATTGGCGACGGGCCACTTTATTACGGTGCTTGATGATCGGGATCGCGTTATCGTTACCGGAGAAAAAAAGGTCAGCCTGATGGATAAGCAGGGTAGGGTCCTGCTAACGCGTAGCGGCGACGACTTGGAGTATGTGTCTGAAATTAATGCCTATGCGCTGAAAGTATCCGACGCTGCCGGTAAGCATCAACGGGTAGGGATAATCAGCGAGCAGGGGGAAACCATTCTTCCGCTGGAATACGGCAGATATCTGGTATACGACGACCACCTTGAAATGTCGTCGCCAGACTTTACGCGCGTTAGCCTGTTCGCGATCGACGAGATTAAAGATTGGCGCAACCACCAGCCGCTGCGGAAAATGCCTGCGCCTTGATTAAGGCCGCCAGGCGCGGCGGGCTGATTGCCCCCTGCGCCCATGCGTCTTGACGGCGTCCAGCTTCCGGCGCCTTTAAGCTTTTCGGCTCTCGCCGCGTCGGATGCTGAGCTGAGGGCTGACGGTCAGAAACGATCTTTTATTTGCCCCGGCGTAATGCCGAAGGCCCGTCGTAAGGCGGTAGCGAAGTTGGCCGGGCTGTTATAACCGGCGATGGTAGCCGCCTGGGGGATGCCGATGCCGTCCTTTTGCAACGCCAGCATGGCGCGATGCAGGCGGCAGTTACGCAAATATTCAAATACCGTCATGTTGAATGCCTGACGAAAATGCCGTTGCAGCGTACTTTCACTCATATTGACGTTCCTGGCTATTTCACTCATTGATAACTGGTCGGCCGCGCCGCTCTCCAACATATCCCTGACTTGTTGAATACGGTGATAGCCGCGCAGGGTTGCGCCGCTGTTTTTTTCCTGCATCAGGCAGGCGGTCAGCGAGGTGAATGCCTCGATAATCAGGTTCATACACTGGGTTTCGAGATACAAACGACGTAACGGCGTATTGCAGGGGTCCGCGTTGAGTATCTGCATCGCAATCGCCATGGCCTGGCGGGAAGGCATCCATAAATGGGTCGCCAGATGCGCCTGGGTAAAGTCATAGATGGCCCGCCAGTCCTCAACGCTATCCAGCAAATTACCGTATAACCACTCGCGGCTGAAGGTCAGCGTAATGGTGCGTTCGTATTCATCGCGTTTGCCTACACGGGTAAACAGTGTCGGCTCCGTCAGCGTAATCAGCGACGCGGGATGCGCTTTATCCAAATGGAGTTGCTGCTGTCCGAAAGTGATATGGGCTTTGCCGTTTACCACCACGGCCAGCTTGATTGCCGCATCCTGCACGTTCTGGGTTTTCATATCGTGCAGGTTCATCACATCCGCCGTATGCAGAATCAGGTGCGGGTTGAGCCGCACGACGCTAAAGGCGCCAAATAGAACCGGCGTGTCATCAATCAGCCGCGGTCCGACAAAACAGTAGTTATTGGCCACAAGACTGGACTGCTGGACAATGTGGTCTTTATATATCGCTTTTGATGGTGAAATGACGCTGCGCACGCTCTTCTCCCGCCCATTCATTTTTGGATTGCCCGCGCCATCCATTTTGATGCTTTGGCAAAACAATTTGCTGTTAATGCAAACCTCGTCCTGAGCGACAAATGTAACAATGACTGAGTCAAAATGGTAATGCAAATAGTTCTCAATGAGATTTTTCTCTGAGCTACTCTCCTCGGCGGGGAGACGCATCACCGGTTTTTGCGTACCGCGGAGAGTGGAAACCGTCCGATTACAACTTATATGCGCGCCTCTCTTCCTGAAGTGGCCGCTAACGCGGGGTCTCCCTTCGCCACGATTAAACATTTTTATTGATGGTCCGTTACGCATGCTCGCGCCCGTAACGACGGCAGAAATGTCTTTTCAGACTCGTTAATTCATTTATTACAGGCAGGATGATCTTGATGAAATTACCGCAACCCCGCCATTGCCTGGCGACGCTCATCGGCGTTAGCTGTGGGATAACTTCTTTTCTGTCCGGCGCGGAAACGACCGCCACGTCGTCAGATGAACCCGTCGCTCAGGTGCAGAAGCAGACAAAAGACAGCGCCGCTTCAGGTGATACGATGATTATTACGGCCGCTGAGCAAACCCGCCAGGCGCCGGGCGTTTCCGTGATCACATCAGAAGATATCAAAAAGCGTCCGCCTGCTAATGATCTGTCCGACCTGATCCGCACTATGCCGGGGGTGAATCTCTCCGGCAACTCAACCAGCGGACAGCGCGGGAATAACCGTCAGATTGATATTCGCGGCATGGGGCCGGAAAACACATTGATCCTGGTGGATGGCAAACCGATCTCCAGCCGGTCGGCCGTTCGTTATGGCTGGCGTGGCGAGCGTGATACCCGCGGCGATACCAACTGGGTGCCGTCCGATATGGTTGAACGTATCGAAGTGCTGCGCGGCCCGGCTGCGGCGCGCTACGGCAACGGCGCCGCCGGCGGGGTAATTAACATTATTACCAAGCAGCCGACGCAGGCGTGGCACGGTACCTGGAACGCCTATATGAACATGCCGACCCATAAGTCGGAAGGCGCCACCAGGCGTACCGACTTCAGCCTGATGGGGGGACTGACCGATAGTTTAAGCCTGCGGCTGTATGGCAACCTCAATAAAACCCAGGCCGACGCGCAAGATATCAACGAAGGACATCAGTCTGAACGAACCGGATCCTATGCCAGCTCGTTGCCGGCCGGGCGCGAAGGGGTACGCAATAAGGACATCAACGGCGTGCTGCATTGGGACATGACTCAGCAACAGTCGCTGGAGTTTGAGGTCGGCGTCAGCAGGCAGGGCAATATCTATGCGGGCGATACCCAGAATACCAACAGCAACGGTTATGTTGTTGACAACTATGGTCATGAAACCAATCGCCTGTATCGTCAGAACTATGCGGTTACGCACCGTGGTTACTGGGATAGCGGCGTCAGTTCCACCTCCTGGTTGCAGTATGAACGAACCCAGAACACCCGTATTACCGAAGGGCTGGCCGGCGGCACCGAAGGCATTTTTTCGTCTGATGATACCTATGGCACCATCAAACTGGATACGCTAACCGCGCACAACGAAGTTAATATTCCGTTTGAAGCTTGGTTCAACCAGACCGCCACAGTGGGGGGGGAGTGAAGCGAACAGAAAATGCGCGATCCGGTATCGACTTCGCAGGCGCTGTCCGGCGGTACGATTGATGGCTACCCTGCCGGCACGCGTGACGGCAATATTTCGGCCAGTATCGCCTCTCTGTTCGCCGAGGATAATATCGAGCTGACGTCCGGTACGATGCTGACCCCATCGCTGCGTTTTGATCACCATAGTCTGGCCGGCACCAACTGGAGCCCCGGTCTCAATCTGTCGCAGGAACTGGGTGATGATTTTACGCTGAAGCTGGGGATAGCTCAGGCTTACAAAGCGCCGAATCTATATCAGTTGAACCCGAATTATATGCTGTATAGCCGTGGACAGGGTTGCTACGTCAGCGGAACCAGCGGTTGTTATCTGTTGGGTAATGATGATCTGAAAGCGGAAACCAGCGTTAATAAAGAAGTGGGAATCGAATTTCATCGTGATGGTTATCAGGCGGGGCTGACCTATTTCCGCAATGATTATCGCAACAAGATCGAATCCGGTATGACGCCGATCGGCGCCAGCAGCAATGGCGCTGCCTATGTTTTCCAATGGGAGAATGTGCCTAAAGCCGTGGTTGAAGGGTTGGAGGGAACCATGAATATCCCCGTATCGGAAAGGGTGCGGTGGAATAACAATCTGACCTGGATGCTGCGTTCGGAGAATAAGACCACCGGGGACTACCTGTCGATCACGCCGGAGTTCACGTTGAACTCGTCTGTGAGCTGGCAGGCAACTGACGATCTGTCGCTTATGGCTACGCTAACCTGGTATGGGCGTCAGAAACCGAAGAAATACAACTATAAAGGCGAAGCGGTTACCGGAAGCGAACTCACCGAGCTGAGTCCCTACTCGCTGACCGGGTTGAGCGGCACTTACAAGTTCAACAAAAATCTGAGCATGACCGCCGGTGTGGATAATCTGTTTGATAAGCGCCACTTCCGTTCGGGCAATTCTCAGTCGGTCCGCAACCTGACTACGAACGAAGTGACCATCGCCGGCGCGGGCGCCGCCACCTATAACGAATCCGGCCGCACCTTCTTTGTCGGCATCAATACGTCGTTTTGATGACCGCGCCAAGCCTGCGGCAGAAATGTCGCCTCTTGGCTGCCGCTTGGTAAGGAACGGTGGAAACGTAACCAGGTCAGCGCATTAGCGCTGACCTGGTTGTCTTGATGTCAGCGCCGCGGGAAGCGAACGTCGTCTCCGGCGCTATCAGGCGATGGTCGACGCCAATTGCGCTACTGCCACCGGCGCATCGCTATGCTCCGGCTGCGCTTTTTCCAGTTGAAAAATGGCGACCGCCTGCCTAAGCTGGCGCGCCTGTTCTTCCAGTGAAGCGGCCGCCGCCGCCGACTGTTCCACCAGCGCGGCGTTCTGTTGCGTCACGCCGTCCATCTCCGTCACCGCCAGGCTTACCTGTCCGATGCCCTGGCTCTGTTCGTCAGACGCGGCGGCGATCTCCGCCATCAGGTCGTTAACCTGACGAATGGCGGCGATCACGTCATCCATCACGTTGCCGGTGCGCGCGACCTGTCTGGCGCCCGCATCCACGCGCTCAACGGATTCCGCTATCAGACCCTCTATTTCTTTCGCCGCCTGGGCGCTTTTCTGCGCCAGGTTACGCACTTCCCCGGCGACGACGGCAAACCCGCGTCCTTTCTCGCCGGCGCGAGCGGCTTCTACGGCGGCGTTGAGCGCCAGGATATTGGTCTGAAAGGCGATACTGTTGATCATGCCGGTGATTTCATTGATTTTGCGCGAACTGGTGGCGATGCTGCCCATGATTTCTCCCAGCTCGCGTCCCATCTCCCAGCCTTGTTTGGCGACGGAGGCGGCTTTTTCCGCCAGTCCGGTGGCCTGATGAACGTTGTCGGTATTATGTTTTACCGTGGTGCCCAACTGCTCCATGCTGGCGGCGGTTTCCTGCAGGGCGGCGGCCTGCTGTTCGGTGCGTGAGGAGAGGTCGTTGTTGCCTGCGCTGATCTCCGCCGAGCCCTGGTAGATGGAGTCCGCGCTATTGCGAATGGTGGCCACCGTTATTTTCAGGCTTTCCTGCATTTCCCGCAGATAGGGGATCAGCTGTCCGGCATCATTACGGCCAAAGTCCGCCAGCGAATGATCCAGTTTTCCTTCGGCCAGCGTGCGGAAATGATCCCGGATCCGCCCCAGAGGCTTGACGATAAAGCCCGTCAGATAGCGGTCGGTCAGCAGCAGAATGATTACGCCGGCGATCATCGCCGCGATCAGGATCTTTTTACACCAGTCAACCAGCGTGTAAACGTGTTGTACGGTGGTGTTGTCCGAGGCGACGTCCTGATAATGGCCGGCGGCGGTAATAAAGGTTTCATTGAGCGCCTGAAAATCATCGCGGAACAGACGTCGGTATTCGGCGAATCTTTTTTCCAGCAGGGCGGTCATCATCGGCTGCAGACCCAGTTCGATCAATTTGCTCCACGAGGTCACCACGTCATCGACGATGCGTCGCTCGATGTTGATATGCGCCTGATTTTTGAATTTTTCGAGATTTCCCCGACTGCTTTTCAGCGCGTCGTCTGCCGATGTTACTGTGGCGTCGATATCATCCAGTTTGCCGCTTTGCATCAGGGTCATTGCCCGATTAATGCGGATCACCGAGCGCAGCGCCTGATCGGTGCCGTTTGTCAGGGTATTCAAGGAATCCACTTGCGTATTGCCGAGCGTCAGATAGTGGGTGGCCTGATTGAGCGATGAGAGCGTAAACCAGGATACGCCGCCCCACAAGAGTAGAAAGAGACTGAGAATAACCAACAAAACCTTTCTGATCGTAACATTCCGTAAAAAGGACATATGCACTCCCAATGGCGTTGATATCAACCTGTCCATGAGGAAACTATCGGCATTCGGGCGAATAGTTTGCATATTGATTTATTATGTCGTCACCCCTTTTATCCCGCGTATCGCCAGCCGCGCGGCAATGCTTCGGCCTGTTATCGATAGCGCCATAATTTATGGTCGATTTTACCGCTAACATGTTAATCTTCGAAGGTTGGTCGTTATCGGATGAGCGAGATACCTGTCGGTTTAAATTAACTTTATGTTGCTATTTTGTTAATTAATTAACAATCGATTAAAATCGTGATAGGCTAACGAGGCTGAACCGAGCACTCTCTTACCTTACATCCCATGCGGGTTAGCGGCATGGACATTAGAATCAGGAACAGGGGCTCCGGGCATAATGAAGACAATGAGAGCGAGGAAAAAGTCGTGCTAGAAGAATATCGTAAGCACGTAGCCGAGCGGGCTGCACAGGGGATTGTTCCCAAGCCGTTGGACGCCGCACAAGTGGCGGCGTTGGTTGAGTCATTAAAACATCCACCGGCCGGTGAAGAGGATGTTTTACTGGACCTGCTGATTAACCGTGTTCCCCCTGGCGTTGATGAAGCGGCATACGTCAAAGCCGGCTTTCTGGCCGCCATTGCCAAAGGCGAAGCCTCTTCCCCGCTGATCGGTCCTGAGAAAGCGATTGAACTGCTGGGCACCATGCAGGGCGGTTATAATATTCACCCGCTGATTGATGCGCTGGACAGCAAGGTTCTGGCGCCGATTGCGGCAAAAGCGCTGTCTCACACGCTGCTGATGTTTGATAACTTCTATGATGTGGAAGAAAAAGCGAAAGCCGGCAACGCCTATGCCAAGCAGGTGATTCAATCCTGGGCCGATGCCGAATGGTTCCTTGCTCGCCCCGCTCTGGCGGAAAAAATTACCGTTACCGTATTCAAGGTCACCGGTGAAACCAATACCGATGATCTCTCTCCTGCGCCTGACGCCTGGTCGCGTCCGGACATTCCGCTGCACGCGCTGGCGATGCTGAAAAACGCCCGTGAAGGCATTGAGCCGGATCAGTCCGGCGTGGTTGGCCCGATCAAACAGATCGAGGCGCTGAACCAGAAAGGTTTCCCGCTGGCTTATGTCGGCGATGTGGTTGGTACCGGCTCTTCCCGTAAGTCAGCCACCAACTCCGTGCTGTGGTTCATGGGCGACGATATTCCCCATGTGCCGAATAAACGCGGCGGCGGCGTGGTGCTGGGCGGAAAAATCGCGCCGATATTTTTCAACACCATGGAGGATGCCGGCGCATTGCCGATCGAGGCGGATGTCAGCGATCTGAACATGGGCGATGTGATCGACATCTACCCCTATAAGGGCGAAGTATGCCGTCACGGCACCCAGGAGGTGCTGGCGACCTTCGAACTGAAAACCGACGTGCTGCTGGATGAAGTGCGCGCCGGCGGTCGTATACCGCTGATTATCGGCCGTGGGCTGACGTCAAAAGCGCGTGAATCGCTGGGGCTGCCGCCAGGCAACGTATTCCGCATCGCCAAAGCCGTGGCCGACAGCCATAAAGGTTTCTCGCTGGCGCAGAAAATGGTGGGACGCGCCTGCGGCATGGCCGGTATCAGACCGAATGAATATTGCGAGCCGAAAATGACCTCCGTCGGTTCGCAGGACACCACCGGGCCGATGACCCGCGATGAATTGAAAGATCTGGCCTGCCTGGGCTTTTCCGCCGATCTGGTGATGCAATCATTCTGTCATACCGCCGCCTACCCCAAGCCGGTGGACGTCACGACGCACCACACGCTGCCGGACTTCATTATGAACCGCGGCGGGGTATCACTGCGTCCGGGCGACGGGGTGATCCACTCTTGGCTCAACCGTATGCTGTTGCCGGATACCGTCGGCACCGGCGGCGACTCCCATACCCGTTTTCCGATCGGTATCTCCTTTCCGGCGGGATCCGGACTGGTGGCGTTTGCGGCAGCCACCGGCGTAATGCCGCTGGATATGCCGGAATCCGTGCTGGTGCGCTTTAAAGGCAAGATGCAACCGGGCATCACCCTGCGCGATCTGGTTCATGCGATCCCGCTGTATGCCATCAAACAAGGTCTGCTGACCGTCGAGAAGAAAGGTAAGAAGAACATTTTCTCCGGTCGTATTCTGGAAATTGAAGGCTTGCCGGACCTGAAAGTGGAGCAGGCATTCGAACTGACCGACGCCTCGGCGGAACGCTCCGCCGCAGGCTGCACCATCAAGCTGGATAAAGCGCCGATTATCGAGTACCTGAATTCCAATATCGTGCTGCTGAAGTGGATGATTTCGGAAGGTTACGGCGATCGCCGTACGCTGGAGCGCCGCGTTCAGGGAATGGAAAACTGGTTGGCCGATCCGCAATTGCTGGAAGCCGATGCGGACGCCGAATATGCCGCCGTCATTGATATCGATCTGGCGGAGATTAAAGAGCCGATTCTCTGTGCGCCCAACGATCCCGACGATGCGCGTCTGTTGTCCGACGTGGCCGGTGCGAAGATCGATGAAGTCTTTATCGGTTCCTGCATGACCAACATCGGCCATTTCCGCGCCGCCGGTAAATTGCTGGATAGTCATAAAGGACAACTGCCGACTCGCCTGTGGGTGGCGCCGCCGACCAAAATGGACGCCGCGCAGTTGACGGAAGAAGGCTACTACAGCGTGTTCGGCAAGAGCGGCGCGCGCATTGAAATCCCAGGCTGTTCACTGTGTATGGGCAATCAGGCGCGCGTAGCGGATGGCGCGACGGTGGTTTCCACCTCGACGCGTAACTTCCCGAACCGACTGGGAACCGGCGCCAATGTGTATCTGGCTTCGGCTGAGCTGGCGGCGGTGGCTTCACTGCTGGGGCGCTTGCCGACGCCTGACGAATACCAGACCTACATGGAACAGGTAGATAAAACCGCGCTGGATACTTATCGCTATCTGAACTTTGACCGCCTGAATCAATACACCGAGAAAGCGGACGGCGTGATTTTCCAGACGGCGGTCTAAATCGCATGCGTTCGCCTCATCTCTGGAGCGTCTAATCCCTGGGCGCTTCAGACGATGACAACCCTGTCTACGAACCGGCGAGAATGGACTAAGCAAGTAACGTGTTGGCAGCAGAGACAACCGCGCAGGACACGCTTTCGAACGCCGCTTGCGGCGGCCCGGCAAGGGCTAATCGCAGGGATGGCATTCATATTCAAGCGGAGCGGGCTGACAGGGATGTACTCGCCGCCTCTTTACCATCTCATCGTTCGTCCCGCGTTGCCATCAACCTCAGCGTCTGAAATCATCAGGCGCTTTTTTATGCGCTTTTCTCAATACGGCCTGGCGGGATATCGTTGACATTATAATTTTTTGTTATTGAATAGTTATTAATTGTATGGAGCTATCGCACTCGATGTTGCGAATCTCTTGGTTGATTAACGCATCATAAAACGTCTCGTCGACAGATTTCATTCGCCGATAACCTTGTTTTTAATGTGGTTTCCACCTTAAGGAAAATGCTATGCCAGGTCTATTTGATCCTATCGAAATTGGCGCTATCCGGTTATCCAATCGTATCGTCATGGCGCCGCTTACCCGCATGCACGCCGTTGAGCAACGTATTCCCAGCGCATTGTCGTTGGAATATTACGTCCAACGTGCCGGCGCCGGTTTGATTTTGACTGAAGCTACCGCCGTCACGTCAAAAGCGGTGGGATATCCCAATACGCCCGGCATCTGGTCGGAAGAGCAGGTCGCAAGCTGGAAAAAGATTAACGACGCGGTGCATCAGGCTGGCGGAAAAATGGTTATCCAACTTTGGCACGTCGGGCGTATTTCCGATCCCGTCTATCTGGATGGCCAATTACCGGTAGCACCCAGCGCCATTGCGCCGGAAGGACATGTCGCCACTCTCCGTCCCTATAAACCTTATGTGGTGCCGCGGGCGCTGGAAACCGAGGAAATAGCCGGACTGGTGGCGGATTTTCGCCGGGCGGCGGAAAATGCCAAACGCGCTGGCTTCGACGGCGTGGAAATTCATGCCGCCAACGGTTACCTGTTCGATCAGTTCCTGCATGATGGCTCCAATAAGCGAGCCGATCAATACGGCGGTTCCATCGCCAACCGCGCCCGTTTTCTGCTCGAGACCCTGGACGCGATACTGGAGGTGTGGCCGGCGGATCGGGTCGGCGTGCATCTGAACACCATGTCCGACACCCATACGATGCAGGATTCCGATCCGCAGGCGTTGTTCGGTTATGTAGCCGAGCAGTTGGACGTTCGGCATCTGGCGTTTATCTTTGTGCGCGAAGCGCTGACCACGCCGGTTCGCTTTCTGCCGCTGATCCGTCGGCGTTTTAGCGGCGCGGTAATTGCCAATGACGGTCTGACGCGGGCGTCGGCCGAACAGCTGATCGCCAGCGGAGAAGCGGACGCGGCGTCTTTTGGGCGGCTGTATATCGCCAACCCGGATCTGGTGGCGCGTTTTCGCCTTAACGCGCCGTTGAATGCGTTGGATAGCGCGACCATCTACAGCGCCGACAGTACCGGGTACACCGATTATCCGACGCTGGAACAGACCCCCGGCCGCTGAGCCGCCCAAATCGCTGACGGATCGGCCTTGGCGGCCTTTATCCTCGACGAAGAGCATACTCCAACATCCCCGCATTCGCGGGGACTGGCATGATTAGGGGCGTATTATCGCCCGGCTGATGGTGTTTCAGCATCGGGAAGGGGATTCGGCACCGGATGATAACGTCCGCAGGGCACAATCAGCGGCGTATGAGATACCGGGTCGTTAATAATGATGCAGGACATGCCGAACACCTGTTTAATCAGCTCAGCGCTGATTATCTCGGCCGGTCTTCCCTGCGCCATCACCTTTCCGGCCTGCATGACGATCAAATTATCCGCGTAGCGGCAGGCCTGATTAAGGTCGTGCAGCACCGCCACCAGCGTGCGCCCATGCAACTGGTGAAGATCGCGAAACAGGTCTAGCAGGTCAATCTGGTGCGCCATATCCAGCCAGGTAGTGGGTTCATCCAGCAGCAGCAGCGGGGTTTGCTGCGCCAGCACCATGGCTATCCAAACCCTCTGACGCTGTCCGCCGGATAACTCATCCACGTTGCGCTCGGCCAGCGTATGAACGTTGGTGGCGATCATCGCCTGCTCTACGGCCTCCTGATCCGCGCTATTCCACTGACGCAGCAGACTTTGATGCGGATAACGTCCGCGCGCCACCAGATCCGCCACCCTGATGTTATCCGGCACGATGGCCTGCTGCGGCAGCAGACCAATTTGTCGGGCCAGCGCTTTGGTGGGGAACTGCTGAATGTTTTTGCCGTCCAGCAGCACCTCGCCCGACATCGGTTTTAGCAGCCGGCACAGCGCGCGCAGCAGGGTGGATTTGCCACAGGCGTTGGGCCCGATAATCACGCTGAATTGATTATCCGGTATGGTGACGCTCAAGGCCTCGGCGATAATTTTTTTATCGTATGCGAGCGTGAGGTCGGTGGCGTGCAAGAGATGCGTCATCAGTGCTGTTACCTTTCAAGATGGTTAATGACGTGCTTCGCGGATCAGCAGCCAAATCAGATAAATTCCGCCGATGCTGACCGTCACCGCGCCAACCGGAAGCTGAATGCCGGCGAAAGCGTTTTGCGCCGTAATATCCGCCGCCAGCAGCAGGATAGCGCCTACCATCGCGGCAGAGAACAGCGGCGTTTCGCTCGTTCGGGTCATGCGCCGGGCGATCTGCGGCGCGGCAAGCGCGATAAAGGATATCGGTCCGGCGGTGGCGGTGGCCGCCGCGGTCAGACTAATGCCAAACAGCATCAGCCACAGGCGGCTGGCCTCGGCATTGACGCCAAGCGATCTGGCGCTGTCATCGCCCATTTCCAGCAACTGCAGGCGTTTTGCCATCAACAGCGCGGCCACGATCGTCAGAGGAATGATAATCATGGCGGGCTGCACTTTGCTCCAGGTCATGCCATTAAGCGAACCGGTTGCCCACAGCACCGCCGTCATCGCGCTTTCCAGCGAACCGGTGATGATAAGCCAGGTGTTGAATGCGGCCAGAATCGCGCTAATGGCGATGCCGACAATGATTAAGCGAAAGCCGACAATGCCGCCGCGCCATGCCAGCAGATAGACCAACGCCGCGGTGACTATTCCGCCCAGCATTGCGCCGCTGGCGATCTGGTAGTAGCTGCCGTGCAGCAGAATAATAACCAGCAGCGCGCCGGTGTAGGCGCCGGTGTTGAACCCGATGATATCCGGGCTGCCCAGCGGGTTGCGGATAATCGACTGAAAAATCGCGCCGCTGACGCCGAGTCCGGCGCCCAGCAGCAGCGCGACAATCGCCCGCGGGGCGCGCCACTGGGTGATCACGGTGACAACGCCGGGTTCTCCGTGGCCGGCGAAGGCACGCCAGACGTCGAGCGGCGTTAGTTGCAGAGTACCGATGCTAACGGCCAGGGTGATAAGCAGCAGGCTTAACAGCAGCAGGCCCCCATTGATAACCCATACGCGCAGCGGCAGCCGACCATAGGCATTTCCCGACGAACCGCGCGTGAGCGGTATTCTGGTATTCATGCTGCGTTTCCTTACACTTTGCGCCGACGAACCAGCCAGATGAGTAGCGGCGCGCCGATGAACGCCGTGACAATCGATACCCGCAATTCGCCGGGAACCAGTAAGCGCCCGGTGATATCGGCGCACAGCAGCAGCACCGGCGCAAATAACAGAGAATAAATCAATATCCAGCGCTGATCCGGTCCCGCCCACCAGCGGGCGATGTGCGGGATCATCAGTCCGACAAAGCCAATTGGCCCCACCAACGCGGTGGAAGAGCCGCACATCAGCATAATCGCCACGACCGCGACTACGCGAATCAGCACTACGCGGGTGCCCAATGCGGTTGCGATATCTTCGCCCATACTCAGCGCATTCAACGATCGGGCCGTCATCAGCGCCAGCCCGCAGCCCAGTAAAATAGTCGGCGTGACCAGTGCGATATGACGCATGGCGCGGATATCCAGCGTACCGGCTTCCCAGATGCGCATCTGGTCGAACGCGTCGGGATGCAGCAGCGAGATTGAGGAGGTAACGCCGGTTAGCACGGCGCTCAGGGCGACGCCCGCCAGCGTTAGGCGCACCGGATTGATACGGCCGCCGCTTAGCGTGCCGATGATCCACACCATCAGGCTGGTTACCAGCACTCCCAGCCAGGCAAAGCCAAGCCAGGCGGTCATGCCGTTGATGCCAAAATAGGTAATGCCGATGACGATGGCGAAACTGGCGCCGGCGTTAACGCCGAGGATGCCGGGGTCGGCGAGCGGATTACGCGTCAGCGCCTGTATCACCGCTCCCGCGCCGCCGAGCGCCATGCCGGCGATGATGCCCGCCAGCGTACGCGGCAGGCGGGCGTTAAGAATAATGGTGCTGTCGGCATTGCTGAGTTGTCCGCTCAGACTCATCCAAACCACCTCCGGTGCAATGGATTTCGCGCCGAGCATCAGGCTGGCGATCGCGCTGACGACGATAAGCGCCAGACAAAGTATGATTCCGGGCAAGCGTCTCATGCTATAGGCGCTGGAGGGATTCAACAGGTTATTTACGGCTTCAGGGCGGGGATGGAGAGATGACATCCTCAATGAGCGCTCCCTTGGTTCATTAAAGAACAAATATAATAATAATTCTTATTATAACAATGCTAACACGTGGCATTCAGCAAATACATTGACCTAACCCCGGTGTTTGGTTCAGCCGCATCCCGGTAGTTAGTCGGCGCCGATGCGCGCATTATCCGATGCCGGCAGATGGGACGGCATCGGATACACCGTCGACTACGGCTTGCTAAAATAACGCTCAATGCTGTCCAGCATATTATTGGCGCTGTAATAATCCAGCCGGAACGTATCCAACCCCATGGGCCAGACCTGGTTTTTAACCACCGGTTCCAGATGGCTGAGAAACGGGTTTCCTATCACCCGGTAGACCGTTTTGTCATCCGCGGAGAACAGCAGCAGCGATTTGCCGTTTAGGCTATCGGCCATATTTTCACCGGAAATCTGCACGATATCCTGGCGCTTGCCCTGGGTGGTTTCCGTTTTGATATCGGCGGGAAGCGACGCAAGCTGAAATCCCAGTTCATTCAGCAATTGGCCCTGCGCCGAGGCGCTGGTCCAGAGATTGACTCCGCGTCCGTCTTCATAATAAACCAGCGCGGAAACCGGCTGCGGAGGCAACTGAATAGCCTGCTTGACGGCGATAACCCGCTGTTCGAACTGGCTGATGATACGTTGCGCATCGGCCTCATGGCCGGTGACCTCACCGAGCTGCAGCGCCAGCTGTTGCCAGCTTTTATCACCATAATCGATGACCAGCGTTGGCGCGATCGCCGACAGCTGTTCGTACAGCTTGAGCGCCGAGTCTCCTCCGGTTGCGGCGATGACAATCAGATCGGGCGTTGCCGCGGCGATGGCTTCGGCATTCGGCTCCGTGATGTAAAGCGCTTTTACGCCGCGCGCCTTGGCCTGCTGACTCCATTGTGAGAAAAAGCCCTGACTATCCGCCACCAGGCTGCGCGGACTGGTGGCGCCGGAACCAATCAGCGGCGCATTGATGGCGAGCAGGGTTCCGCTGATGGTGACGCTGGTGGAGACGATCCGCCGCGGCGGTTGTTGCAACGTCAGCGGTCCTCTGAGGGTCTGTATGGTTCGGGGCCAGCCGTCGTGATGCTGACTGGCGGAAACGGGCGGGGCGCTTTCCTGGGTGTCGCAGCCGCTGATAAGCATACCGGCGAATAAAGAGAAAACCAGTGCCACTATTTTATGAAAATGTTGCTGACCTTTGCCTTGCATAACGCTTTGATTACCCCTTTGCGGATCGCGAACAACCGACGTGGTAAGGAGGTTAACGGTAATACTTCTCATATACAATACGCGGTGACGCATGAAGAAAATGAATTCATGACGCTTTTGCATAACCTGCCGCGTCGTCTTTATTCGTCGGCGCCGTTCTCACCTTGACTTCATCCCTGTCCGTGGAGGTATTTGTTCAGAAACGGCGCGGTAATGGATGTCGGTGAGGCCAGCATTGCCGAAGGCGTACCGGCGAAGATAATTTTCCCTCCCCGTTTGCCCGCGCCGGGTCCCATTTCGTTCAGCCAGTCGGTATGGGCGATCACTTCCAGATTGTGTTCCACGGCGATCACGGTATGCCCTTTTCGGGTCAGTTCATCGAACAGGCTCAGCAGACGTTCAATATCCGCCAGGCTGCTGCCCCTGACGCAAAAACGGGTATTGCTGTATTGGATCGCACAAACCGGTAATACATCCAGACCAGCCGCTTTATCGACAGAGTGGCGCAGCCGTTGTCAACAGGTCGAGAGGAGATAGTGGCGATTGCACAGCAACTGAAACAGATTGGATTTGAAGAGAGTGTGCAGGCCGGGGTAATACAGAAAAGGGAGCAGGGTATAGAGCAAGAAATGAAAGCCAGCGTCCGGCAGATTGCGAGGCAGCTACTGCTGAGCGGTATGGCTCGCGAGCAGATCCAGCAAATTACCCGACTTTCCGATGATGAGATGGCGCAATTGTCACCTCTGGTTAGATAACCCCTTATTATGGCGCCAGGTCTCTATACGCTGTTCTCACTCACGGAGAGCGAATCGTCGCGTTGTTGAGTCTGCGGGAAACATCGAATGAAAGGTATCAAGCCATATTCATAAAAAATGCGTGTCGAACTCTGGCTAATGAGGCGACGCGGGAAAATACTGGCGCACAACGCTTTCTACGATAGCCTGGTTTCCTCCTCAGGGATATCGCTCAGCATTTTGATTCGGCCCATCGCCTGGGTGCGGCTGGTTACTTCAAGTTTGCCGTAAAGATTCTTTAGGTGCCATTTGACCGTATCAATAGAAATAGCCATGGTTCGCGCTATCTCTTTATTCGAACGTCCCTGCGCCACCAGCCGCAGCGTCTGGTTTTCCCGTTCAGTCAGCGGCGGCAAAGGACGCCAGTCGGCAACCGACGCGGTTTCAGTCTGGGGTGAATCGCGTAACAGCTGGGTGATATAGCGTCGATCGCCTGCCGCTACTCGGCGCTGTATCTGTTGCAGCAACGGATAGATTTCGGCGCCGGCATCCAGCAGGCTGCGCTTCAGATTTTGATTTGCCGCCAGGTTTATCGCCGGCGATAGAACGGCTTCGGCGCGCTGTCGGTCGCCGTCCCGCCAGCAGGCCAACGCGCACAGTGCGCGCTGACGCACCCCTTCGAGTATGCAGCGACGCGCCTCCAATTGTTGCACCAGCGGCCACAGCAGATGCGCCGCCTTGCCTGACTGCCCTTCATCCATCAACATCTGGGCCTGTGCGCTGATGCGGCTGGTTTGCAGGTAGTTGGCGAGCGGAAATACATGTCGGTATTTTTCGCTGAGTTCGTTTAATTGACGCATCAGTTCCTGCGCCTGGTATCTCTGGTTTTGCCGCACCGCCGCCCGGATCTGTTCCGCCAGCAGTATGCCTTGCAGTCGCGGCCAGCCACGGCTTTTCACCACCTGTTGCGCGTGTTCCAGCAGCACCTTGGCCTGTCCCGCGTCGCGCGGCAACTCGCGCCGGACCAGCGCCCGATAGGCGCTCAGCAGGGCGTCGGGCGGGGCGATAATATCAATTTTTGTTAAATGCGGCGCGACCTGCGAATCCAGCAGAAGCGTGTTGTCCTGTTCGTAATGAATTTCCGCCAGCAGGGCTTGCAACGTCGCGCTGCCGCAGGAACCTGCGCCGGTCAGGCGTTCGGCCTGCTTCAACGCCTGTCGGTAATAAATCTCACCGGTGCGTAAATCTGCCTGACGCACATGATTGAGTCCCAGAATAAAAGCCCGATAGACGCCGACGAACAAATTATCCTGCGGGGCGCAAGGCGGGGGCATATGTTGCTGTACTTCGATAACGTCCTGATAGCGGTCCTGTACCAGATAGTCATAGCTGAGAATATTGCACACCAGACCATCCACCCAGCTGTCGCCACAGGGAATTCGGCTGAGCAGCGGTTTGGCCAACGCTTCGCTGGCCATAATATCTTCGGCGAAAGAGGCGGAAATCGCGCTGATTACCTGCCATTTTATGCGCAGCCGCTCGCTTAACGGCCGAAGGGAAAATGCGCACTCCAGTCGGTTCAGCAGCGCTTTGGCTTCATCAAAACGAAAGTAGTGAGCCAGCGCCCAGGCCAGGTTCAACTGTAGTTCAATCCGTTCTTCACCGGCGCCGTCGGTCAGCGGCAATTGTTGCAGCCAACGCACCAGCGTATCGAGATCGCCTTCCTCGGCCAGCGATTGCGCGCTTGGCGCGGCGTAGGCGGCGCTGCTGTCCAGCTTCCCCGCCGCCAGCGCGTGGCGGATGGCTTCAGCCCAATGTCCGTTGGCCGCCAGCCAACTGCTGGCGCGTTCATGCAGTTCGGCTATTTTCACCGCCCCGTTGGTCAGACGCTCATATTGCGCTTCGGCAAACAGCGAATGGTAGCGAAACCAGCCACCCTGTTCGTTCAGCGGCGAAATAAACAGGTTGTGTTGTTCGATAAAGGTCAGCATCTGTTGTCCGTCGCGACGCAGGGTGACGGCATTACATAACGCCGGCGTGAAGCGGTTGAGAATGGAGGTCTGCAATAAAAACTGCTGTATTTCCGGCGGCAGAGGATTCAGCACGACGTCCTGCAAGTAGCGGGTCATCTGCCTGGCGCCGGCCGGACCTTCGAAGGTCTGAAACAAGGCGCCGCCGCTGCTGGCGGCGGAGAGCGCGGCTATCTGGATGCCGATGATCCAGCCTTCGGTGATGGCCAGCAGTCGCTGAATGTCGGCCTGATCGAGACTCTGATGGGTGGTCTCGGCAAAATACGCCAGAATCTCCGACGGATTGAAGCGCAGAGCGTTGATATCAATCATCACCATCTGGTTGCCCGCCAGCATTCGCGCCAGCGGCAGCGTCGGCAGACTGCGGCTGCCCAACAACAGGTGCAGACAGGCTGGGGCGTAGCTCACCAGTTCGTTGATATCCTGCAAAATCAATGGATTACGAATCAGATGAAAATCGTCGATCACCAGATACAGCGGCGTCTGGCGTTGGCTCAGACTATTGATCACATTTCGAATAAAACCCTCCTCGGTGCAAAGCGAGGCGCCCGGCGCGATGGGCTCAAGCTGACTGAACAGCTCGCCGCAGTACGGATGCAGGGCGGCTAACAGATAGCGCCGGAAATCATGTAGGGCATTGTCTTGTTCATCCAGACTCAGCCAGGCCACACAGTGGCCCTGAGAAATCATGTCCTGCTGCCATTGGCTGAGCAGCGTGGTTTTGCCGAAGCCGGCGCCGGCGCAGACCAGCGCCAGGCTGAGCTGATGAATCCGATTCAGATGTGATAACAGGCGATCGCGACGTAAAACGGCGCCGCAAGCGCGCGGCGGAGACAGCTTTGTCGCTATCAGCGGCAGTCCGTGGCTGAGCGTAAATGACTTCTGGCGATAATCAATGGCCGGGGTGAGCGTCGGGTACGAAAGATTCTCATTCATGGGGTGCGCTCCTCATGTGGTCCTGTTGTCGTCAGATTGTGATTGGACGGCGTTATGGCTGCGCTTTTTATCCCCCCCGTTTTAGCCGCGTTGACCACCCGTTAGGGTAGTTACCTCCGTCGTTACCTCCTCCTATCTTAAACGCTGGCGAGGGTGGATCCCGTGATAGGGGTCACCGTTAACAACGGTAAAACCAGGCAAGTGAGGGCAAAATCATGTCTTTAAGCAAACAGGCGTTATTGCAGGCCTATTGCAAAATGCGCGAGATCCGCGTGTTTGAGGAACGGCTGCATCAGGAGAACACCAGCGGAGATATTCCGGGGTTTATCCATCTGTATAGCGGTGAAGAAGCAATTGCCGTCGGCGTTTGTCAGAACCTGAGCGATCGGGACTATATCGGTTCCACCCATCGCGGACACGGCCACTGTATTGCCAAAGGCTGTGATATCCACGGCATGATGGCGGAAATTTTCGGCCGGGAAACCGGATTGTGCCGGGGCAAAGGCGGGTCGATGCATATTGCCGACCTGAGCAAGGGCATGCTTGGCGCCAATGCGATTGTCGGCGGCGCGCCGCCGCTGGTGATCGGGGCGGCGCTGACGGCGAAAACGCTGGGCACCACGGATGTGGCCGTCTCTTTTACCGGCGATGGCGGCTCCAATCAGGGGCTGGTGTTCGAAGCGATCAATATGGCGGTGGTATTACAGCTTCCCGCCATTTTTATTTTTGAAAATAATGGATTCGGTGAAGGAACCGGTCATGACTACGCGGTGGGGGGACGGGATATCGCCGGCCGCGCCAGCGGCTTCGGATTACCGGCGGCCAAGGTGGACGGCAGCGACTTTTTTGCCGTCTACGCGGCGGTCGACGAAGCGGTACAGCGTGCGCGCCGCGGCGGTGGACCAAGCGTGATTGAAGCGGTGGCGACCCGCTGGCACGGGCATTTCGAGGGCGACCCGATGCTCTACCGTCAGGAGGGGGAAGTGGAACGTCTGCGCGCGGAAAAGGATCCGTTACTTATCTTCAGTCAGCGGGTCGCCGGGCAGATTTCCGCCGACGAACTCGCCGCCATCGACAGCGACGTAGAGGCGCTGGTGGACGATGCGGTGCTGAAAGCCCGGGCGGCGCCTTTCCCGGCGGTGGAGCAGCTTCTTACCGACGTTTATGTCTCTTATTGAGGACCGGACCATGACAATCAGAACGTATCGTGAAGCGATAAAAGAAGCGCTGGCGCAGGAGATGGAACGGGATGAGCGCGTGGTGCTGATTGGTGAGGACGTATGCGGCGGGCAGGCCGGTACGGTGGAGGTCGGCTCCCGCGGGGAAGCGATGGGCGGGGTGTTCGGCGTGACCAAAGGACTGTGGACGCAGTTTGGCTCGGCGCGGGTTATCGACACGCCGATAACTGAATCCGCCATCATCGGCATGGCGGCAGGCGCGGCGCTGACCGGCTTAAGGCCGGTGGCGGAGCTGATGTTTATGGATTTTTTCGGCGTCAGTCATGACATGGTGTACAACCAGGCGGCGAAATTCCGCTATATGTTCGGCGGCAAGGCCAAAGCGCCGCTGGTGGTGCGCGGAATGATTGGCGCGGGCTATTCGGCCGCGGCTCAACACTCGCAGTCTCCCTACAATATTTTTGCCGCCACGCCCGGTCTGAAAGTGGTTGTCCCGTCGTCGCCCTATGACGCCAAAGGCCTGCTGATCCAATCCATTCGCGACGACGATCCGGTGATGTTCTGCGAACACAAGATTTTGTACGACACCAAAGGCGACGTGCCGGAGCAGGCCTACGCCATTCCGTTCGGCGTCGCCAACTACACCCGGGAAGGTACGGACGTCACCATCATCGCGCTGGCCGCGATGGTGCATAAGGCCAATCAGGCGGCGGATCAACTGGCGAAAGAGGGGATCTCGGTGGAGGTCGTCGATCCGCGCACCGTTTCGCCGTTGGATGAAGAGGGGATCCTGGAATCCGCGGCCGCCACCGGTCGGGTGGTGATTGTTGATGAGTCGGCGGCCCGGTTTGGTTTTGCCCACGATGTCGCCGCGCTGATCGCCTCGGAAGTATTCTATCAACTGAAAGCGCCGATTGTGATGGTCACGCCGCCCCATACGCCGGTTCCCTTCTCAACCGTGCTGGAACAGGCCTGGATACCCAGCGTCGATCGTATCAAGGCCGCGGTTCGCAAAGTGATGGAGGAGTGACTATGAGCGCCATCCGGGTAATCGAAGTACCGAAGTGGGGACTGTCGATGGAAGAGGGAACGCTTAATGTCTGGCTGATTAAAGAGGGCGACGTTTTTAGCGCCGGACAGGAAGTGTGCGAGATTGAATCCAGCAAAATCACCAACGTGCTGGAAGCGCCATTCGGCGGCTTGCTGCGGCGCATTCTGGTGCAGCCGGGCGAGACGGTGCCGGTCAGCGCGCCCTTGGCGCTGGCGGCCGATGCCGACGTCGGCGATGACGAGATCGATCGTTTTATCGCTGATCTGCAAGGCGGTCAGTCCGCCGAAAGTCTCCTTGAGCCCCAGACCGCGACGGCCTTGCCGCAAACGTCGCCCGGTGTGGTCGCCCCTCCCGTCAGCGCTGAAGAGAGCGATACGCCGACAGCGTCGTCGGCCGCTTATCAGGTGCCGACGGCCCTGTTTGGCGACGGCGGAACGGAGAGCTTCGCCACCCCGCACGCGCGCCGCCTGGCAACATCGCTTGGCATTGATTTGAGCAAGGTTGCCGGCAGCGGACGGGACGGACGAGTTTCGCTCGCCGATATTGATGCCGCCATCGTTCAGCTCGGTGGTCAGGTTAAAACGCCGGCGCGTCGGACGCGAGCGGGGTATCAACCGGCGTCGCGCCAGGATGACGGCCTGGTGGCGGCGACGCCGGTCGCCCGCCGTCTGGCGGCCAGGCTGGGGATTAACCTGCACGATTGCCGGACCACTGGCAGCCGGGGGCGGGTGTGCCAGGCGGATGTCGAGCAGGCGGCGGCGCGTTTGGCTATCCCGGTGACGGCGGAGAAAGCAGCGGAAGGCGAGGCGGCGACGCGGGGTTACCAGACGACGGCCATGAGCGGAATGCGGCGGGCGATAGCTTCCCGGTTGCAGGCGTCGAAACGCAATGCGCCGCATTTTCGTCTGCAGGTGGATTTGACGCTGGATCGTCTGCTGGCGTTGCGTAACGAGATCAATGCGGCGGTGCCGTCGATCAAGATATCGGTCACCGATATGCTGATCAAAGCCTGCGGACTGGCGTTGGTTAAGGTTCCCGGCGTCAATGCGCTGTTCGATCAGGATCGCCAGGAAATTCAGCATTATCACGATGCGGATATTTCAATTGCAGTGGCGTTGCCCGCCGGTCTTATTACCCCGATTGTGCGGGCGGCGAATCGCAAGACGCTGGCCGAGATCGCCGGGGAAATGTTGACGCTGGTCACCAAAGCCCGGGCGGGAACGCTGAAGCAGGAAGAGTTTCAGGGCGGCACGTTCAGTATTTCCAATCTGGGCATGCACGGCGTGCGCCAGTTTGACGCCATCGTCAATCCGCCTCAGGTGGCGATTCTGGCGATCGGCGCTGGGGAGCGTCGTGTGGTCGTGGAACAGGAGCAAATGGTGGCGCGCACATTGATGAGCGTCACTCTGTCCTGCGATCACCGGGTGGTTGACGGCGCCAGCGGCGCAGAGTTTCTTGGCCAACTGAAGCATCTGGTGGAAAACCCCGCCACGCTGCTGGTATAGGAGCGGAAATGAAAAATAACTATGACGTCCTGGTTATTGGCGGCGGTCCGGGCGGCTATGTCGCCGCCATCCGCGCGGCGCAGCTAGGGTTGAATACCGCGCTGGTGGAGAAGCGGCATTTGGGCGGCGTGTGCCTCAACTGGGGCTGCATTCCAACCAAGGCGCTGCTGCGCGGCGCTGAACTGGCGCATCAACTGGCGCATATGGATGAGTTCGGCTTCAGCGCGGACGCGGTTCATTTCGACATCGGCAAATTGGTTGCCCGCAGCCGCAGCGTGTCTGCCGCGCTGACCGCCGGCATTGCCTCGCTGTTGAAAAAAAACGGCGTGAGCGTCATTGCCGGCACGGCGACGCTGGTGGGTAAGGGGGAAGTTCGCGTCAGCGCCGAGGACGAAACCTGCGTTTATCGCGCCGCCCATGTCATTCTGGCGACCGGCGCGCGGCCGCGCGGACTGCCCGGCGTTACGCCGGACGGCGAGCGTATCTGGAACTACATGAACGCGCTGATTCCGCAGACGGTGCCGTCTTCATTGCTGATTGTCGGCACCGGCGCCATCGGCATCGAGTTCGCCAGTCTGTATAACGATCTGGGCTGTGCGGTGACGCTGGTGGAGCTGGCCGATCGCATTATGCCGCTGGAGGATGCCGAGGTCTCCGCGCTGGTGGCCAGTCAGTTTACCCAACGCGGCATCGCCATTCTGACCCAAGCCAGCCTGACCGCCGTCGAAACGGATGCCGATCGCGCCAGTTGCCGCATTCGTCTGGCGGATGGCGAGCAGCAAACGGTTGATGTCAGTCAGGTGCTGCTGGCCGTCGGCGTGCAGGCCAACTATGAAGATCTTGGGCTAGAGGCCCTTGGCGTTGAAATCGCGGGCGGCTACATCAAAACCGACCCCTGGTGTCGAACCAACGTCTTCGGTCTTTATGCTATCGGCGATGTCGCGGGGGCGCCCTGTCTGGCGCACAAAGCTAGTCACGAAGCGGTGATCTGCGTGGAGAAATTGGCGGGTGTCGACGCTGTCGCACCGTTGGATAAGCGCGCCATCCCGGCCTGTACCTACTCCCGCCCGCAGGTGGCCAGTTTCGGCCTGAGCGAGGCGGCGGCTCGTGCCGCCGGTCGGTCGATTTCGATCGGCCGGTTCGACTATCGCGCCAATGGCAAAGCGCTGGCGATGGGGAAAGCAATGGGTTTCGTGAAAACCATTTTTGATAAAGACAGCGGCGAGCTGCTCGGTGCGCACATGGTGGGACCGGAAGTAACGGAGCAAATTCAGGGATTCGGCATCGCTCATCAGCTTGAAGCGACTGAAGAATCGCTCAGCCAGGTCATTTTCGCCCATCCAACGCTGAGCGAAGCGATGCATGAGGCGGTGCTGGCCGCCAGCGGCAAAGCGCTACACCAATAGGATAATCCGGCGCAATCTTTCCGGGCGCCGGATAACCTGATATCGTTCAATACGTTTCCGATATCGACAGGGTTGATGACGGCCCGTCGGCGTTATTGCGCCGGACGTGTCGCGTGCTTCCTGCGGTATTGAACGGCATGACCTGTATCAGACCGGCAGCGCTTTTTGGCTTCCATACCCGCCATTCGTGACGTTATGACGGGTATGTCACTGTGGTATGGCAGGAGGACGATTACATTTAAAGACAAGCAATATCACAGAGGACGGCGTCGTGGACTATGAATTCTTGCGGGACATTACCGGTCAGGTAATGGTGCGAATGTCGATGGGACATGAAGCGGTGGGGCACTGGTTTAACGAAGAGGTCAAAGACCAACTGGCGTTGTTGGTCGAGGTGGAACAGGCGGCCCGTTCGGTGGTCGGCAGCGAAAGAGAGTGGCGCAAAGTCGGTCATGAGTACACGCTATCGCTGAATGCAGAGGAAGTGATGATTCAGGCCAACCAACTGGAATTCGTGGTTGATGAAATGGAAGAGGGCATGAGTTACTACGACGAAGAAAGCCTGTCGTTGTGCGGCCTGGAGGACTTCCTCAATCTGGTGGCGAAATACCGCGAGTTTGTGCAGCAGCGCTGAACGGCGGATATGCTTATCTCCTTCAGCCTTATTTCACTCTCGACTGGAATATCCGCGTCTGGGGCCAGGCGGCCAGCCTCAAACCGGCTGGCCGTTTGAGGCTACGGTTTGTCGGCGGTCAGCAAGGATGCGATCTCGGCCATGCCGTTTGCGTATGGCGCCCGCATGCTCAGGTTGAGTTCGCCATGCTGACTCTGCACTACAACGGCTTTGGCATGGCTGAAGCGACGGAATCCGTGGATGCCGTGGTATGCGCCGATGCCGGATGGTCCGACGCCGCCGAACGGCAGAGTTTCCACCACCGCATGGGTCATGACGTCGTTGACCACCAGCGCGCCGGAGGTGGTGTGTTGACTAAACCACTGCTGGCGCGCCGCATCCTGACCAAAGTAGTAAGCCGCCAGCGGGCGCGGATGGCGGTTAATATACGCCAGCGCTTCATCCGGATGGCGATAGGTTTTGATCGGTAAAATCGGTCCGAAGATCTCCTCCTGCATCAGCTTCATATCATCCGTGACGTTCAGCACCAGCGTCGGCGCCAGCTTGCGCGTCGCCGCATCGGCATGAACTTCCCCTGCCGGCTGCATCTCGATCAGCGTCGCGCCTTTGGCTCTGGCGTCGTCCAGCAGCGCCAGCAGGCGCTGAAAGTGGCGATCGCTGACGATGGCGGTGTAGTCAGCGTTGCTCTGCATGGTCGGGAAGGCGCCGGTAATGAACCGACGTGCATGGTTGACGAAGGCATCGCGGGACGCTTCCGGTATCAGCACGTAGTCCGGCGAAATGCAGATTTGGCCGACGTTGAAGGTTTTCACCGTCAGTATGCGCTCGGCGGCCATTTTCACATCGGCGTCGTTATCGATCAGAACCGGCGATTTACCGCCCAGCTCCAGCGTGACCGGCACCAGGTTCTCGGCGGCGGCGCGCATCACGTGGCGGCCTACGCCGGTACTGCCGGTGAACACCAAATGATCGAACGCCTGAGCGCTGAAGGCCGCGCCTACCTCGGCTTCACCCAGTACGGTACTGAGTTCCAGCGGGTCGAAATAACGCCCGATCAGATCCGCCAGTAGTTCAGCGGTGCGCGGCGTCAGCTCCGAAGGCTTGAGCAGCGCGCGGTTGCCGGCGGCCAGCACGCCGGACAGCGGGCTGAATGCCAGATTGAGCGGGAAGTTCCACGGGCTGATGATGCCGACGACGCCCAGCGGTTGATATTCTACGCGCGCCCGCATGCCGGGAACCGGCGCCGGCTGTTCTTCCGGCTTCATCCATAGCTCAAGGTTTTCCTGCGCGTAACGCAATGCCCGGATTGAGGACAATACGTCGGCCAGCAGGGTCTGATAGGCGCTGCGGTGGCCGTAGTCGGCGCTGACGGCGGCTGCCAGCGCCTGGTGGTGCCGGGTAAGCAGTTGCGCGGCGCGCTCCAGACGATCGCGGCGTAATTCAACGCTGGCCGGGCCGTCTTGGATATGGGCGCGCTTCATGGCGGCGACGGTCGTCGCCAGCGTCTGTCGGGTAACAGGGGTATTCATAATAGGCTCCGAAATCAATGGGAACGGTCTGGCGTCGGGCTCAAGCCAATTGCTTAAGCAAGGCGGCGGCCACGGCTTCGGAACTGGCGGGGTTCTGGCCGGTGACCAGATGTCCGTCGATGACCACATGGGGATGCCAGTCGGCGCCTTTTTCGTAATGGCCGCCCAGTCGCTTGAATTCATCTTCAATCAGAAATGGCACTACGTCGCTTAGCTGCACCGCGTCCTCTTCGCTGTTGGAAAAGCCGGTTACTTTGCGTCCTTTGACCAGCGGCTGGCCGTCGGCGCTTTTGGCGTTACGCAGCGCGCCGGGCGCATGGCAGACCAGACCCAGCGGTTTATCTGCGCGATCAAAGGTTTCGATCAGGCGGATGGAGGCCGCATCGGTAGCCAGATCCCACAGCGGGCCGTGGCCGCCGGAGTAGAAGACCGCATCAAAATCGGCTGGATTTAGCGCTGACAATTTGTCGGTGTGGGCCAGCGCGTCCTGTGCTTGCGGATCGTGACGAAAACGATCGGTTGCAGCGGTCTGGGCATCGGGTTCGTCGCTCTTGGGGTCAAGCGGCGGCTGACCGCCGGCCGGAGAAGCCAGCGTGATCTGTGCGCCGGCGTCTTTGAAAACGTAGTAAGGCGCGGCAAACTCTTCGAGCCAGAAACCGGTCTTTTTGCCCGTATCGCCAAGGCGATCGTGTGAAGTCAGTACAATCAGAATGTTCATATTAAGGATTCCTTTTTCAGCGTGTATGAAAAATCATGCGCGGCGGATCAGGCGTTCGCCTGCACCCCTCGCGGCGCCAGTAAACGTTCAGTCATCGTCAGCGCCTGATGCAGCGGCGCTTTGTCGCGCGACAATTTGCACAACAGCGCGGCGCCCAGCCACAATTGATAGAGCGTCTGAGCCAGCGGCTGAGATTCCAGCGTCGAAGGTAATGAACCGTCACGCTGGCCGTCCGCCATCGTTTCCGCAATGCGGGATACCAGGCGGGTCACCCCCGCGCACAGGATCAGACGCATGTCTTCGGACAGGTCCGCCACTTCCGCGGCCAGCTTGACCACCAGGCAATGTTCGGCCCAGCCGCCCATCGCCGGATCGTCGATCCATGCTTTCCAGTAGCGCATCAGCCTTTCACGCCCGCTGCCGGCCGACGGGTGCAGCAAGCTATCCAGGCGTTGTTCGTAGTCGTCGACGTATTGTTCCAGCAATACGCAGCCGAAGTTCTCCTTGGATGAAAAATAGTGATAGAAAGAGCCTTTGGGCACGCCGCTGGCATCAAGGATCTCTTTGAGACCGACACCGATAAAGCCCTTGTGCAGCACAAGCCTGCGGCCGGTGTCCAGGATATGTCGGCGAGTGAGTTCGCCTTTGTCTGTTTTGTTCATGCTATCGAGTCTAGTTAATAATAGACCGGTCGTCTAGCACGGCGGCGATAAAATTTAGCGCGATGCGCTCAAGTATGGCGTGTGTGGAAAATCGTGAGGGAAAAGCGCCAGCCCGAGGGAAGGCTGGCGAAGCCGGTTACTTCATGCTGGCGGCCATGGTATCGACATTGTGCCTGAAGGCCGCGGCGTAAGTGGCGGCGGGGCCGGATGCGTCGGTGAGGGCTTCCGGATACAGTTCCCCGCCTGGCTGAGCGCCGCTGGCGTTGGCGATCTGTTTAACCAGTCGCGCATCGGTCTGGTTTTCAATGAAATAGATTTTTATCTGTTCTTGTTTTATCTGCTTGATCAGCGAAGCCACTTTTTTACTGCTGGCTTCAGACTCGGTGGAATAGCCGACCGGCGATAAAAACTTCACGCCATAGGCCTGGCTGAAATAGCCGAAAGCATCATGGCTGGTCAGCACCTTGCGTCTTTGGGCCGGAATCGCGGCGAAGGTTTTTTTCGCATAGCGATCCAGCTCTTGCAGCTGTTGAATATAAGCCTCGCCCTGTTGGCGGAAATAGTCGGCGTTGCCGGGGTCGGCGGCAGACAGGGCATTCACGATGTTGTGCGCATAAACCACCCCGTTGCTCATGCTGTTCCAGGCGTGGGGATCGGTTTCGATTTTGCCGTCTTCTTCCATTTGCAATGTCTGGATGCCTTCAGAGGCGGTGATCACTTTTCCCTGATAGCCGGAGGCGGTAATCAGGCGATCCATCCAGCCCTCCAATCCCAGGCCGCTGACGAAAACCACATCGGCTTTGGCCAGCGTTTTACTGTCTTTAGGCGAAGGCTCAAATTCATGCGGATCGCCATTCGGCTTAACCAAATCGGTTACCGTGACGCGATCGCCGCCGATATGGCTCACCATATCGCCCAGCACCGAGAAACTGGCGACGACATCAAGATTTTTTGCCATGGCCAGCGGGCTTAACAGCAGGCCGGATAAAGCAACGGCTATTATTGAACGTTTCATTTTTCCCTCATATCCCTTCATCTTCGGGTGTAAACCCCATAAATAACGAATCAGCGGCGGGGGCGTAACATGCCGCCGTTTCGACCGAAACAAACCGAGAAACAGAAAAACAGCGTGACGGTGAGAATAATGGCCGGGCCGGCGGGCAGGTCGGCATAGAATGACCAGAGCAGGCCAATCAGGCTGGCCGCCACGCCGAGCAGCATCGCCGTCGCCAGCATGACGGGCAGCCGCTGGGTCCAGAAGCGGGCGCAGGCGGCCGGCAGCATCATCATGCCGACGGCCATCAGCGTGCCCAGAAGTTGAAAACCGGCGACCAGATTCAGCACCACCAGCGACAGAAACAGCCCGTGGATCAGCGCGCGATAGCGGCCTGATGCGATACGCAAGAAGGTGATATCGAAGGATTCGATAACCAGCGCCCGGTAGATGACGGCAAGGACGATGAGCGAGCAGGAGCTAATCAACGCGATATCAATCAGCGCCGATTGATCGATAGCCAGAATGGATCCGAACAGCACGTGCAGCAAATCGATACTTGAGCCGCGCAGCGAAACCAGGGTCACGCCCAGCGCCAGCGATCCCAGATAAAAGCCGGCAAAACTGGCGTCTTCCTTGAGTTCTGTCCGGCGGCTTACCAGGCCCGACAGCATCGCGACGGCCAGTCCGGCGATAAATCCGCCGATTCCCATCGCCAGCAGCGACATGCCGGAAACCAGATAACCGATCGCCACGCCGGGCAATACGGCATGTGAAAGCGCATCGCCGATCAGGCTCATTCTTCTCAGCAGCAAAAAACAGCCCAACGGCGCCGCGCTCAGCGTCAGCGCAAAGCAGCCAACCAATGCCCGGCGCATAAAGCCAAACTCGGCAAACGGCGTAGTGAGGACATCAAGTAACATCATAAGGCCACGCTCCGCAGGGTAGGGAAGGCATGGTCTGATGGCTGCCCGGACAAAATAGATCGGCTTGTTCCCCAGCGGTGGCCGCCGTTGGCTAATTGCAATACCTGAGGGAAATGCGCCTCGACCAGATCCAGATCGTGCAGCACCGCCAGGATCGTACGGCCTTCGGCATGCAGCCGACTGATGATCCTCAGTAACGTCTGCGTTGTTTGGCTGTCGATGCCGGTAAAGGGTTCATCAAGCAGAATGATCGGCGATTGCGTCAGCAGCAGACGGGCAAACAAAATGCGCTGCAATTGTCCCCCCGACAGCGTGCCGATATGTTGCCGGGCGTATTCCGCCATGGAAACCGCGTCCAGCGCCTGCATCGCCTTCTGCTGCCATTCGGCGCCGATGCCGCGCAGTATGCCGCAGTGGGGCAGCGCGCCCATGAGCACCAGGTCGCAGACGCTAATGGGAAATTGCCGGTCGAACTCGGACAGCTGGGGCAGATAGCCAAGCGTATTTTTCCCGGCGTGATTGAAGGTAAATGTGCCGGAAAGCGGCGGCAACAGACTGGCCAGGGTTTTCAGCAGGGTGGATTTTCCGCTGCCGTTCGCGCCGATAATCGCCGTCAGCGATCCTGAAAGGAAGCGTCCGCTCAATGTGCCCAGCGGCGACTGGCCCCGATAGCCAAAAGAGAGTTCGTGCAATGCGATCATGGCAATATCACCGCCCAGCCAACCAGTAGCCACAGCAGTGACAGCAGCGCCAGCGCCAGCAGTACGCGTTTCGCTACGCAAAGAGAGTATAGACTGGTCATCGTCGTCAGCTTATCGATTAAAAATGTTATGATATAACATATCAAATAAAGATGAAGGGAAAAGAGGTAAAAATATTTTTCAACCGATGCGTGCTGGCTGGACTGAAGCGGGGAGAAATGGTTAGCCGCGCGGTAATGGAAAAGCCCCTGAACCCATCATTAATGCTCAGGGGCGTTCAGACCGTGGCGTTACTTGAGAACAACCTGGTTGAAGCGGTGCAAACCCAAAGGATCGACGCGATAACCCTCGACCTTGTCGCCGATCGCTTCATAAATGATCGAGTGAGCAATCGGTAAGAATGGGATCTGCTGATGCATGATCGCCTGCGCCTGTTCATACAGTTCGCTGCGTTCCGCACGATCGGAAACCTGTCCGGCCTTGAGGATTACCCGATCAAAATTCTTATCACACCAGCGGGCTCGATTGGTTCCTGACTTCACCGCGGCGCAACTGGCCAGAGCGGAAAAGGTATTATCGGGGTCGCCCATGATATTGGTGCCGCCATACAGCATGGCCTGATGTTCTCCTCGACCGGATCGCGCCAGATATTCCCCCCACTCGTAGCTGACGACGGTTGTTTTTACTCCCAGTTTGGCCCAGTCGCTCTGGATCATTTCGGCCATGCGGCGGGCATTGGGGTTATAAGGCCGCTGGATAGGCATTGCCCAGAGTTCAACGCTGAGGCCGTCGGCATAGCCCGCTTCGGCCAGTAAGGCTTTCGCCCGGTCAATATCATAAGGCGCATCCTTTATCCCGGCGTTGTGCGACCATAAGGCCGGTGGGATCAACGTCGTGGCATTGACCGCATGGCCTTGATAAATCGCCGCTAAAATATCCGGCTTATTAATCGCCATGGACAGCGCCTGCCTGACCTTCAGATTATCAAAAGGCGCTTTTTCGACATTGAACGCCAGATAGCCGACGTTGAGGCTGGGTTTTTCCAGCAATTTCACCTGCGGATTCTTTTTAATCTCATCCAGCTCGGCCAGATTGGGAAACGCCATAATCTGACACTCATTCTTTTTTAGCTTCGCGTAGCGAATCGACGCATCCGGGGTGATGGAAAAGACCAAGCGGTCGATTCCCGGTTTTTCCCGCCAATAACCGGCAAAGGTTTTATATTGAATCTGGGCGTCTTTGTTGTAGTTGATGAACTGGAAAGGACCGGTGCCGATGGGGATAAGATCGATTTGCTCCGGTTTGCCCGCCGCCTGCATTTTTTCCGCGTATTCAGCCGAATAGATGGATGTCAGCGGTAATGTCAGCAGCGATAGAAAAGCGGCGCGCGGGCTGTTCAGCGTGAAGCGTACGGTTAAGTCATCTAACCGCTCGATGCTGGCGATCAGGTTTTCCTCACCGGCCTCAAAATAGGTGTGATAAAGCGGGTAACCTATTTTAGATACGCTATAAAACGGGTGATGGCGATCCTGCTGGCGCATAAATGAAAAGATCACATCGTCCGCATTCAGTTCGCGTGTTGGTTGGAACTGTTTATTGCCGTGAAACTTGACGTGGGGACGCAGATGAAACGTATAGATTTTTCCGTCTGCGCTGATTTCCCAGCTTTGCGCCAGTGCCGGTTCGATATCCGTCGTTCCGGGTTTAAATGCGGTCAACTGTTCATAAAGGGTAGCGGATGTGGCGTCAAAGGTGGTGCTATCCGCGCCCAGCGCCGGATTAAAACTGCTGGGCGCCCCCTCGGAACAGAACACCAGCGTTTTCGCCGCATAGGTGGGCAAAGTCAGCGCCAACATTAATGCGGCCGGTAGCAATCTGGTGAATTTTTTCATATGTATTTTCCGGTTAAAAGTCAGCAGAAGGTGTAGTCATGCACGGAAATGTGCGTTCGTAAGGTGTTTACATAGGCTTTGCGTTTCTGCTGCGCCTCCGGCGTGCCGTCAAACAACATCGCCGCCTCGGCCATTCTTTCCGCAAACAGCTGGCGCTGATGTTGGTCGGTAAACAGAAAAACGCGCTGAAGGCGCCTGCCGTGTTCCGCCTCATCCGGACGCAGCGTCAGGACTTCACGGAAAACCTCTTTCTGGTGCGCATCCCGGTCGATAGTTTCCACTACCTGAGTGAGATAATCGTTGTAGTCCTGCTCTTTACCCGCGATTAACTCAAAGGTAAAGACACGGATACATTTGGCCTGGCTCATAATAAAGTTATCAATCGACATAATAATCTTCTCATTATTTCATTGTTGCGAATAAAAGCTATTCCATGATGGATAAAGGGCGTATGCCGCGCTCGATTAAATAAATTAAAGACAAAACAATAAACCTTATTTTATATCTAAGCGAAATGTATTCGAAATATGTATGGATAAGGCGCAAGGAAGGCCGGTAAATAATAAGCATTAAGTCTGACCGTGTATATCCCGGCATCGGCTATTGATAAATTCAATAACCGAAATAATCCAGCGCTGCTGGACGGCGGTAAGGTAAACGCCCCGGCATCGCATTAATCATTCCTGTCACCGAGACGACATATTGCCTTCATACAGCCTCACTATCCTCAAATCTGCGATAGGGCGAAACATTATCCTGTCGTAGAACGTAGCTGAGTCGGCAATCTATGCGTAAGCCGGGCATGAGGCTCGCGTGACGTATTGCGGCGGGTATCCACTGCCTGCGTTTTCATTCAATTAATCATTCCGGGGGTTTTTGATGAAATTTTCCAGTCAACTTCATACCGCGCTACGCATATGCGGCGTGGCGGCATTGATAGCAAGCGGGTCCGCTCATGCGGAAAAATTCACCGTGGCCGTTATTTCCGACACCCAGAACTATACCGACGTAACTCTGCCGCAGCCGCGCGGCGTTAATACTTTTATGCAACAGATGCAATATCTGGTCGATACACGGAAAGAGAAAAATCTGGTCTTCGCCACCCATGTCGGCGACGTGGTGCAACATGGCGATGGGCGTTTCCATACCGGCATGGTTGGCCAATTTACCCTCTGGGATACCCGCACCGAGTGGGACTACGCCAACCTGGCGCTGTCAGTGCTGAGTGAAGCCGGTATTCCTTTCAGCGTAGTGCCGGGCAACCACGACTACGACAACTACTCCTGGTACAAGATCTACGGCGGTCCCGGCGCCGATCGCCCACTGAAGGGCGGCAGCGTATGGAACATGTACTTCGGCCCTGATTCCCGTCTCTTTGCCGATAAGGCATGGTACGGCGGCGCCTACAATAACGGCATGAACAGCTATCAGATAGTCGATGCCGGTTCGATGCAGATGCTGCATCTGGCTTTGCAGATGGAGCCGACGCCTTCCGATCTGGCCTGGGCGCAGCGGGTACTGGATATGCATCCGGCGCTGCCGGCGATCGTCACGACGCACGAATGGCTTGATCCGAATTTTAGCGGGAAAACCGCGCGATCCAACGACTACAGCGCGTATTTCTCCGGCACCCAGCATCTTTCACCGGATGCCGTTTGGGATACTTTTATACGGAAAAACAAACAGATATTTTTATTGTTGAGCGGCCATGATTGGACGCCGACCGTTACCGGCGTATCGCAGGGGCAAAATTTGCGTAGTGATAATAACGACGCAGGTTACCCGGTCTATCAATTGGTGCAGGACTATCAGGGCAATACCATCGGCGCGGATGGCAAGCCGGGCTCCGCCAACGGCGGCGCCGGATGGCTGCGATTTATCGAATTCGACACCGACAGCAGGAAGATGCATTTCTATACCTATTCGACGCTGCGCGATAAATATGCCGGCCGAGATGGCGAGTCTACTTTCGGCGTTGCGCCGGGCTACTCGGATTTTACCCTCGATTTTCCGCCTCAGCTGCTAAGCGCGCAGTGACGGGGTCGGTAGCAACGGGCTACAGGCGCGCGAGTTACCTGGCGGTGAAAGCCAGATGGACAACGTTAAAGAGGCCTTCGGACAACGAGAAGCCCTCGTCGTCTATGGTCATAATTTACGCTTGAAAAGGACCGACAATTGTCCATAATGATGAATGACAAATGTCAGATGAAGGGAGGGGGCGATGAGAACCTATGTTCCTGAAAACCGACCTGACGATAATGCGCTATGGCGCTATGCCGGGCTGCCTGCTCGCGGGCTTGAGCTTACTCGTCAGCTAAAAGCCGGTTTGCCTGTCGGGGTGCTGGACGATATTCGTCACTGGTCGGCAATGTCCAAATCCGACCTGCTGAGGGTTACTGGCATCAACGAGCGCAACGTCGCTCGGCGTAAAAACGCGGGAAAGAATCTGTCGCCTGATGAAAGCGAGCGGGTAGCGCGTTTTGTTCGGGTAATGGATACGGCGGTGCGGTTTTTTGGCGGTAATAAAGAGGATGCATCCCACTGGCTTGGCCGTCCGGTAAAAGGCTTAGGCAATAGCGCGCCTATTTCGCTTATCTCGACAGAGAGTGGCGCGCTTGAAGTTTTGGATCTGATCGGCAGACTGGAGCACGGCGTCTTTTCATGATCTTTTATCGCCTGATAAAAACCGCCTATGCCTCGGAGGCCTGGACGGGATATGGCGCTAAACAGTATGGCGGACGCTGGAATCATAAAGGCTATCCGGCTATCTATGTTTCCACGTCAATTGCGCTTGCCGCGCTGGAAATATTGGTGCATGTATCTCAGGAGTCTATACTGGAGCAATACGCATTGCTCAGTATTGACATTCCTGGCGACGACGTTTCGTCTCTCGCGGCTGAATTTTTGCCTGACGACTGGCGCCACGATCCCGCGCCCGTATCCACGATGGATGTTGGCACCGGCTGGTTGCACTCGGGCGAGGGAGTGGCGCTTATTGTACCGTCCAGCATTATTCCCGCCGAAAATAACGCCATACTTAATCCAAACCATCCCGGTTTTAAACAATGCCTGAACCATACGGATAGGTTGCCATTCTTCTTTGACCGGCGATTAATGAAATAGTCGATATTGCGCATAGTTATACGCCATTAGTTAAAATTAACGTGAGTATGAAAATATAAACGAATAAATGCGCAGACAGATCGAAAGGGAAATAAGACGCCGCACAAAACAGTGCGAATTCCCGCGGCGGTTAAAATATGCGGGTGGTCAGCGTTGATTGTAAATGGATAAAGCCGCTAGTAACGCCCCTGTTCCGGGGCGTTTTGCAAAAATGCCTTAATAGCGCATCAGAACGGAATATCGTCGTCAAAATCCATCGGCGGTTCATTGCTTGCCGCCGGCGCGTTATTCTGCGCCGGACGGGAAGGTTGTTGAGCCTGTGCGCCGCCGCTGAACTGGTTGCCGCCCTGTTGCGGTTGCTGAGGCTGACCCCAACCGCCGGACTGCTGTCCGCCAGCCGGTGCGCCGCCGCCTTGACGGCCGCCCAGCATCTGCATGGAGCCGCCAATGTTGACGACGACTTCAGTGGTGTAACGTTCTACGCCGGATTGGTCGGTCCATTTACGGGTTTGCAGCGAACCTTCGATGTAAACCTGAGATCCTTTACGCAGGTATTCGCCCGCGACTTCGGCCAGCTTGCCGAACAGTACCACGCGGTGCCATTCGGTTTTCTCTTTCTGCTCGCCAGTTTGCTTGTCGCGCCAGCTATCGGACGTGGCCAGCGTGATATTGGCGACAGCACCACCGTTCGGCATATAGCGGACTTCCGGGTCTTGCCCCAGATTCCCGACAAGAATTACTTTATTAACTCCTCTGCTGGCCATGCTCGTCTCTCCTGATGAATCAATTTATGTAGAGTATAAACGATCGATTTTAGCATGATAAAACTATCTATCATACCTGCGGGGCTGAATCAAAAATGAATAGGCGGATTGCAGGGATTGCGCCTGATACTGGATATCCATTCAGCTTTTTTTGTGCCATAATTGCACGTTTCGAACCGGTTGTCTCCGTCAGTGAGATGATGCAAAACTGTGTTTATTCCGGGAAGTGTGTGAATGGATAATATCGAAGTTCGTGGTGCCCGTACTCATAATCTCAAGAATATCAATCTGATAATTCCACGCGATAAGCTGATCGTGATCACCGGATTATCTGGATCAGGGAAGTCATCGCTGGCGTTTGACACCTTATACGCCGAAGGCCAACGACGCTACGTGGAGTCGCTTTCCGCCTATGCCCGTCAGTTTTTGTCGCTGATGGAGAAACCGGACGTCGATCATATCGAAGGGTTGTCGCCCGCCATCTCCATTGAGCAGAAATCGACCTCGCATAACCCGCGTTCCACCGTCGGCACGATTACCGAAATCCACGACTATCTGCGATTGCTGTTTGCTCGCGTCGGTGAACCTCGCTGCCCGGAGCATGACGTTCCGCTGGATGCGCAGACGGTGAGCCAGATGGTGGATAACGTCCTGTGTCAGCCGGAAGGAAAACGGCTGATGCTGCTGGCGCCGATTGTGAAAGATCGTAAGGGCGAACACAGCAAAACGCTGGAAAATCTGGCGACGCAGGGATATATCCGCGCGCGCATCGACGGTGAAGTCTGTGATCTTTCCGATCCGCCGAAGCTGGAGTTGCAGAAAAAACATACCATTGAAGTGGTCGTCGATCGTTTCAAAGTGCGGGATGATTTGGCGCAGCGCCTGGCGGAGTCGTTTGAAACGGCGCTGGAGTTGTCCGGCGGCAGCGCGGTAGTGGCGGATATGGACGATCCTACCCTGCCTGAACTGCTGTTTTCCGCGAATTTCGCCTGTCCGATATGTGGTTACAGCATGCATGAGCTGGAGCCCCGCATGTTTTCGTTCAATAACCCGGCCGGCGCCTGTCCGAGCTGTGATGGTCTGGGCGTTCAGCAGTTCTTTGATCCGGCCCGCGTGATTCAGAACGGGGAACTGTCGCTGGCGGGCGGCGCGATCCGCGGCTGGGATCGCCGTAATTTCTATTATTTCCAGATGCTGCGCTCGCTGGCGGAGCACTACAAATTTGATGTCGATGCCCCGTTCGATAGTCTGGGCGACGCCGTGCAAAAATTTATTTTGTATGGTTCAGGCAAGGAAAACATCGAATTTAAATATATCAATGATCGGGGCGATACCTCGGTGCGTCGTCATCCGTTCGAAGGCGTGCTGCACAACATGGAACGCCGTTATAAAGAGACGGAGTCCTCGGCGGTGCGCGAAGAGCTGGCGAAATTTATCAGTAATCGTCCTTGCGCCAGCTGCGGCGGTACGCGGCTGCGTGAAGAGGCGCGACACGTGTTCGTCGAGCAGACCACGCTGCCGGAAATTTCTGATATGAGCATCGGCCATGCGATGAGCTTTTTTCGCAACATGCAGCTGAGCGGGCAACGGGCTAAAATCGCTGAAAAGGTACTGAAGGAAATCGGCGATCGGCTGAAATTTCTGGTTAATGTCGGGCTGAATTATCTGTCGCTGTCGCGTTCGGCGGAAACCCTGTCCGGCGGCGAGGCGCAGCGTATTCGTCTGGCGAGCCAGATTGGCGCGGGACTGGTCGGCGTGATGTACGTGCTGGATGAGCCCTCTATCGGCCTGCATCAGCGTGATAATGAGCGTCTGCTGGAAACGCTGATTCATCTGCGTAATCTGGGCAACACCGTGATTGTGGTCGAACATGACGAGGATGCGATTCGCGCCGCCGACCATGTGATAGATATCGGCCCCGGCGCGGGCGTACACGGCGGAGAAGTCGTCGCCGAGGGAACCATGTCGCAGATTATGGCGGTGCCGGAATCGCTCACCGGCCAGTTCCTCAGCGGCAAACGCAAGATTGACGTCCCTGAGCATCGCGTGCCGGCCGACCCGACCAACGTGCTGAAGTTGATTGGCGCGAAGGGCAATAATCTGAAGGACGTCACGCTGACGCTGCCGGTAGGGTTGTTTACCTGTATTACCGGCGTCTCCGGGTCGGGTAAATCCACGCTGATCAACGACACGTTATTTCCGCTGGCGCAGCGTCAGCTCAACGGCGCCACGCTGGCCGAGCCCGCCGCCTACCGCGATATTCAGGGACTGGAACATTTCGACAAGGTTATCGACATCGACCAAAGCCCGATCGGCCGTACGCCGCGCTCCAACCCGGCGACCTATACCGGTATCTTTACGCCGATTCGTGAGCTATTTGCCGGCGTGCCGGAATCCCGCGCTCGCGGTTACAACCCCGGACGCTTCAGCTTTAACGTCCGGGGGGGGCGCTGTGAGGCCTGTCAGGGCGACGGGGTAATCAAAGTCGAAATGCATTTCCTGCCGGATATCTATGTTCCGTGCGATCAGTGCAAGGGCAAACGCTATAACCGCGAAACGCTGGAAATCAAGTACAAGGGCAAGGGTATTCATGAAGTGCTGGATATGACCATCGAGGAGGCGCGCGAATTCTTCGATGCCATCCCGGCACTGGCGCGTAAGCTGCAAACCCTGATCGATGTCGGTCTGTCCTATATTCGCCTGGGACAATCGGCCACTACGCTATCCGGCGGCGAAGCGCAGCGCGTCAAGCTGGCGCGCGAACTGTCGAAGCGGGGCACCGGCCAGACGTTGTATATTCTGGATGAGCCGACCACAGGTCTGCACTTTGCCGATATCCAGCAATTGCTGGCGGTTTTGCATCAGCTACGCGATCAGGGCAATACCATCGTCGTCATTGAACATAACCTGGATGTGATTAAAACCGCAGACTGGATTGTCGACCTGGGGCCGGAAGGCGGCAGCGGCGGCGGTGAAATCCTGGTCTCCGGCACGCCGGAGACGGTCGCTGAGTGCGAGCAATCGCATACGGCGCGTTTCCTCAAGCCGATGCTGACGCGTCAACCGTCGTAACGTTCGTCCGGAGGCGGCTATGTGGATACAGCAAAAAATTTGCCTGAAGCCTAAGGCCAGAGGCTTCCATCTGGTTACCGACGAAGTGCTCGCCCAGCTCGGCGAGCTACGGCGCATCAAGGTCGGTTTGCTGCACGTTTTCATTCAGCATACCTCGGCTTCTCTGACGCTGAATGAAAACGCCGATCCTAGCGTACGGCAGGATTTTGAGCGTTTTTTTAATCGGTTGGTACCGGAAGATGCGCCGTACTACCGTCATGTCGATGAAGGCAGTGACGATATGCCGGCTCATCTCAAAGGCAGCCTATTGGGGAGCAGCCTGATGCTCCCTGTCTGCAATGGGCGTCTTGACATCGGTACCTGGCAGGGCATTTATTTATGCGAGCACCGTAACCACGGCGATAGCCGCTCATTGGTCGCTACCCTGCAAGGGGAGTAACAATAACCTGATTATTTTTCTGCTTAAAATTAGTTGCGGTAAACATAATTCACCTCATTGATAGTTATCAACTATCTTTATTTGTTTTTTGAGTGTTTTCAGCGATCAAACGGTAAAGATATATCCGATCAGGCCGATAGAGACAGGTAGCACAGTGAGAGTGACTGTTGCGGATGGATTCGAAGAAGAATACCGATATCTGATAGGTGTTTCTGGCTGGACATCCCTTACGTTAGTTTCTTACAAAGAAATCGGTTTAAGCGGTTTTCCTCAGATTATAAGCATTGTTTTTTGAATCTCGGCGGTAGTGATTTTGTCGGCGTTGCTGTTTTTGCATTTTTTTATGTTATTCATAGTGGCCACTCCCCTTCATAGCTGCACATCTTGTTGACATCCCTCACGTGTTGTTCTGTTAAATATTTTATTTTTTATGTGGTTAAGGGGGAAGTATGCGTTTATCCGACTGGAAAATCGGCACACGTTTGGTGGCCTGGTTTATTCTTCTCATTATCATGATCTGTATTGTCAGCCTGACCTCGATTTCGAGATTATCTGATTTTTACAATGATGCGCGCGGCATCGTTGAGGAGGTCTATCCACAGACCGTGGAATCTAATCGACTGATTGATAATGTAAATGCATCGGTTTTAGCCTATCAGAAGCTACTGGTGGTGAAGGGCGAGGGCAAAACCAAAGCGGTACATGATGAAATAACCCGCATATCCAACGAAATTGCCGTGCTAATGGATAAAATCGGAGCCAAGTCGACCGACCCGAAATCTCAACGCCTTTTAGCTGATATTAAGCAGTACCGGGCGGACTTCAGGAATTCGGGACAAAAAATTATCGAACTGGCGGCGGCAGGTAATCAGGACGCGGCGATAGCGGAATTTAATACCAATACGGATGTGGCCCAAAGCAATTACCGGCAGGCTATTACTAAACTGATCGACCATCAGGATGACGCGATGGGCGACACGGTTAGCGATATGGCGAAAACCTATAGCTTTAGCCGCTGGCTGCTGTTGGGGATTTTGTTCGCTTGTCTTGTATTGGGGTGCATCGTCGCCGTGGCGATGACGCGCAGCATCACGTTACCGATAAACCAGGCATTGCTGGTGGCCAATAACGTGGCGAAAGGCGATTTGACGTCAGAGATTGAAGTACAGGGTAAAGACGAAAGCAGCCAACTGTTACAGGCGCTGGAACACATGAACGTCAGCCTGCGGGATATCGTCAGCCAGGTGCGTGAAGGGGCGGAATCCATTACCACCGCCTCTTCCCAGATCGCGGCAGGTAATCAGGATCTGTCGGCGCGTACGGAAGAACAGGCCAGTTCGCTGGAACAAACGGCTTCCTCAATGGAAGAGTTGACGTCGACGATTAAAAACACCGCCGATAATACTCACCAGGCAACGGCGATTGCCAATAACGCGTCGGATTCAGCGCAGCGCAGCAGCGCGGTAATGACCTCAGTGACGCAGAAAATGCGCGGCATTCGCGACTCGTCTCAGCGGATGGCGGAAATTATCGGCGTGATCGATGGCATTGCCTTCCAGACCAATATTCTGGCGCTTAATGCGGCGGTAGAAGCGGCTCGTGCCGGCGAGCAAGGGCGTGGGTTCGCTGTGGTGGCGGGTGAGGTTCGATCTTTGGCGCAGCGTAGCGCTACGGCAGCCAAGGAGATCAAAGAGCTGATCGATGATTCAGTCGGGAAAATCCATGAAGGGATGGAGTTAGTGGATAATGCGGAAGAAAATATCAGTGACCTGACGACGCATGTGCTGGATGTAAACGCCATCATTAGCGAAATTGCGCAGGCTAGCAATGAACAAAGCGACGGCGTCAATCAGATTAATATTGCCGTGGGGCAGATCGATAGTACAACGCAGCAGAACGCCGCGCTGGTGGAGGAATCCGCCTCAGCCGCGCTGTCGTTGCAGTCTCAGGCGTCGATGTTGGCCGAGTCGGTCCGTACGTTTAAGCTGGGTGACGCGCCGGCTATGGCGCGTCCTGTCGATATGACTAAGACTTCGCAAACCAACGCGTTGCCCGCGGCCGGCAAAGTAACGCCGACAGCTGACAACGCGAAGGATAGCTCACAGGATTGGACCTCGTTCTAAGCTACAGCGAAGCCATTCTCCGCATGAGAATGGCTTCGCTGTTTTTCTCAGTTTAATCAGGCTATCAAAAACGGCTAACGTCTTACCGGATAAGTATGAGTTTGCCTGACTGGTAACTGCCTGTACGGCAGTGAACCCGTTGCCAAACAACAGTAGTTGATTGATTTCAAAAGAACAATCGTTAGTGCGCCTGTTATACCCTTTTTATTTTACCATTTATAACTCATTGAATTTAATTGATATATATAATTTGTCGTGAAAAAGGGTTACGCAAACTCTCTGACTACCAAAAGGGACGCGCGGGATCTCGGTTTTACCGCGTTGGATATATTACGCTTAGATGAAGTTCAAATTTCGCTTTGTCACTTTTAAAGTAAATGATTGCGATAAATATTTTCTTTTCTATATTTAATGTTAGCGTAATTTCTTATTCATAAAATAACGCCTAACTTATAAAAACGGCATTTGTGAAGTATATATCTCAGGATTGTTGCATATGGATAATGCATTTAGCCCCTCTGATTTAAAAACTATTCTGCACTCGAAGCGCTCTAATATTTATTACCTGCAGTATTGCCGTATTTTGGTCAATGGCGGGCGGGTTGAATATGTTACCGATGAAGGGAAGCAATCATTATATTGGAATATCCCAATCGCCAATACCAGCGTCATTATGTTGGGAACCGGAACGTCAATTACCCAGGCGGCCATGCGTGAATTCGCTCGTGCCGGCGTGATGATCGGTTTTTGCGGCGGAGGCGGAACCCCGCTATTTTCAGCCAATGAGGTCGAGGTCGACGTTTCATGGCTGACGCCGCAGAGTGAATATCGACCGACAGAATATTTACAGGACTGGGTGAGTTTCTGGTTTGATGATGAAAAACGGCTGGCGGCGGCGGTGGCTTTTCAAAAGGTGCGAATTACACAAATTCGCCGTCACTGGTTGAATAGTCGTATGGAAAGAGAGCCGGGGTTCGCGTTGAGTAACGACAGACTACAGATGTTGCTTGAACGTTATGAACAGAGTTTGCCTCATTGCACTAACAGCAACGATCTTTTAGCGCAGGAGGCGGTGATGACTAAAGCGCTGTATAAGCTGGCAGTCAACGCCGTCAATTACGGTGAGTTTGTTCGTGCGAAGCGAGGCTGCGGCGTCGATCTGGCTAATCGTTTTCTCGATCACGGCAATTATCTGGCTTATGGATTGGCAGCGGTCGCCACTTGGGTTATTGGCCTGCCGCACGGGCTGGCAGTTCTGCATGGTAAAACCCGTCGCGGCGGATTGGTGTTCGATGTCGCGGATCTGGTTAAAGATGCGCTGATATTACCGCAGGCGTTCATTGCAGCGATGGCCGGCGATGACGAACAAGAGTTCCGCCAGCGTTGCCTGAATGCTTTTCAGCAGGCGGAGGCGCTGGATGTAATGATCGATGCGCTGCAAACGGTTGCCGGACAATTAAGTCAGGTCGGTCGATGAATATTCTGCTGGTTTCCCAATGTAATAAACGGGCGCTAATCGAAACCCGACGCGTGCTGGATCAGTTTGCCGAACGCAAAGGGGAACGCACCTGGCAGACGGCGATTACGCAGGAAGGATTGAATACGCTACGTAAGCTGTTGCGTAAAACGGCCCGGCGTAATACCGCGGTTGCCTGTCACTGGATAAAAAGCGCCAATCGGACGGAATTACTGTGGATTGTCGGTAATCTACGTCGTTTTAACGCGCAGGGGGTCGTGCCGACCAACGCCACCGAACGCGATATTCTGAAATGTCAGGATGAAAATCAATGGCACAGCATTGAAACGATTAGCCTGCTGGCCGCGATAGCCGGGTTGTTTCATGATTTTGGCAAAGCCAATGCGCTATTCCAACAAGGGTTGTCCGGCAAGGGAAAAACCTTCCAGCCCTATCGGCATGAGTGGGTTTCCCTGCGCCTGTTTCAGGCGTTTGTCGGCGATCGTGATGATGCCGGCTGGCTGGCGGCTCTTAGCCAGATCGATATCGCGGATGAAGCCGGGCTGCTGGCGCGTTTGCAAAAAGACGGTTTAGAACCGTTCAGCAATCCTTTTAAAACGTTGTCGCCTCTGGCTGTTACTGTCGCTTGGCTGATTGTGTCGCATCATCGTCTACCCGCTTATCCGGCAGCCAAAAATTATACCTTTCCTCCGCAGCCGGAAGAGGCTGATAGCTGGCTCACGCAACAATTGACCGCCATGTGGAATTCTATCAATAGGGATAGAGAAGCGTGGAGCGCAAGGGAAAAACAGGAGATTTGGCGCTTTCCGCACGGTACGCCGATACGTAGCAGGATGTGGCGCGATAAAGCGCATAAATTTGCTGAGCGTGCCAGGCAATTGGGCTCGCTGACGCACTATGGTCAGCTTAGCCAGCGCTTTTCCAGCCATCTGGCGCGTCTGACGCTGATGTTGGCCGACCATCACTACTCTTCGCTCGCCCCGACGACGGGTTGGCAGGACGCTGATTATGTCGCGATTGCCAACACCGATCGCCAGACCGGAGAACTGAAGCAGAAACTGGACGAGCACTGTATCGGCGTCGGGCAGAATGCCCTGTTGCTAGGGCGTAGCCTGCCGCAGTTGAAAAAAACATTGCCCTCCATTACCCGGCATAAGGGTTTTAAGCAGCGCAGTACCCACGCTAAATATCGTTGGCAGGATCGCGCGTTTGACGTGGCCAGCGCGCTGCGCGAGCGTTCCGCTCGGCAGGGATTTTTCGGGGTCAATATGGCTTCGACCGGCTGCGGAAAAACCTTCGCTAATGCCCGTATTATGTATGGATTAGCGGATGAAAAGCAGGGCTGTCGTTTTTCCGTCGCATTGGGGCTGCGAACGTTGACGCTGCAAACCGGCGATGCGCTACGGGAAAAATTGACGCTCCAGGATGACGATTTGGCGGTGCTGATTGGTTCACAGGCTGTAAAAATGCTGCATGCGCTTAACCGCGACGTCGCCAATGCCGCCGAACGGTCGGGCAGTGAGTCCGCCGATGCCTTGTTCGCCGAGCATCAGTACGTTAGCTATGACGGTAGTCTGGATGATGGCCGTCTTAGCGCCTGGTTAAACAAAAGTCCGATGTTGCATAAACTGTTGAGCGCGCCGGTATTGGTGTCGACGATCGATCATTTGATCCCCGCCACGGAAGGCGTACGCGGCGGTAAACAGATCGCGCCCATGTTGCGCTTGTTAACGTCCGATCTGGTGCTGGATGAACCGGATGACTTTGATATCAACGATCTGCCTGCTTTATGTCGATTAGTGAACTGGGCCGGGATGCTCGGTTCCCGGGTTCTGCTCTCATCGGCTACCTTGCCGCCGGCATTGATTCAAACGTTATTTAATGCCTATCGCAGCGGGCGGGCAGACTTTCAGCAAGCGTGCGGCCAACCTGACACGCCTGTTAACGTTTGTTGCGCCTGGTTTGACGAACATGACGCGCAGCAAAGCGATCACCAGACGGGCAAGACCTTTAAGCTGGCGCATAACGCCTTTGTGGCTGCAAGGGTGGAAAAGCTGCGACAGCAGCCGGCGTTGCGTCTGGCTGAGTTGGTTCCGGTTCCGATCGCCAATACCAAAGTCGAGTCGGTGATAGCCGGTGTCGCGGAACGTCTCCATCAATCGATGATGCTGCTGCATCAGGCTCATCATCAGACGCACTCTTCGGGCAAAACCGTGTCGTTGGGGTTGATTCGGATGGCGAATATCAATCCGTTGGTCGCCGTGGCTCGACGCCTGCTAACCATGCCTTCGCCTGACGATTACCACGTGCATTGCTGCGTTTATCACAGTCGGCATCCGCTGGCAATGCGTTCTTTTATCGAGCAACGTCTGGATGCTTCGCTCACCCGTTATGATCCGGACGCGTTATGGCAGATGGCGGAAATCCGGCGGGCGCTGGCGCATGGCCAGGAACGGCATCATCTGTTTGTGGTGCTGGCAACCTCGGTCGCGGAGGTAGGTCGAGACCATGATTATGACTGGGCGATTGCCGAACCCAGTTCCATGCGTTCTTTGATTCAGCTCGCTGGACGAATTCAGCGCCATCGCCGGCAGGAACCCGCCGCGCCGAACCTGCATATTTTACGTAAGAACGTAAAGGCGCTGCGCGATTGCTATCCCGCCTATTGTCGCCCGGGGTTTGAATCTTCCGCGGCGGTGGATCCAACGTTGGTTAGCCACGATCTGGCGGATCTACTGACGGAAAGCCAGTATCGCGCTATCAGCGCTATCCCGCGGATTCAGACGCGGGAAGCGCCAAAACCGGCGGAAAATCTGGTGGATCTGGAACATCGTATGCTGCGCAAAGCGATGCAGGGGATGAAGAGTAATGTGGCGGATTATTACGCTGCATTATGGTGGAAAACTTCCGCTGACTGGAGCGGCGAACTGCAACGCCGCATGCCGTTTCGCCAGTCATCACCCGATGAACAGCATTATTTATGGATCGCCGAAGAGGGCGATGCGCCAGTGTTCAAAATGCCGGACAGCGGCGAGTATGGTTGGAAAATAAGCTATGTCTTCCATCCCGTCGACGTGACGTTCGCCGCGGGCGTCAGTAGTTGGCTGACGCTGGACTATCAGGAATTGTATGTGCAATTGTCGGAAAAGCTGGATATGGAGCTCAGCGTCGTCAGTCAGCGATTTGGCGAAATCAACTTACCGATACGTGATAAAGAGAAAAACGAAAGGTGGCTGTGGCACCCGCTACTCGGGGTGTTTGGCGCACTCGAGTAATATAAAAGGAGAATGATGATGGAAGACGACGGACTAAGCCGGTTTATTATCGATTACATCGAAAACCGCAAACGTCTAAAACTTGAAGCGGCGGAAAAAAAGTTTGCCGGCGATGAACCGGCGCTGGCGGCCGAGCGACAGGATATTAACTACCGTTACCAAATCAAGACCTGGTTGAGCGATGCGGCTGCCCGCGCCGGGCAGATTAGTCTGGTCACCCATGCGCTGAAGTTTACCCACAGCGACGCCAAAGGCAGCAGCGTATTCAGTATGGCGCCTGATGAGGAAAAACCGACATACCTTTCTACCGCCGCGCTCAAGCAGCCGGAGGTGGATGCGGTAGGAAACGCCGCTGCGCTGGATGTAGCTAAATTGCTACAGACTGAATACCAGGGCGATTCGCTGGCCGCGGCACTACAGCGGGACGATACTTCCGCGTTCGCCGCACTAACGGACGATCCGCAACAGTTGGCGCAGTGGATCGCCGGCTTCAGGCAGGCGCTGACGGATAAGCAACCGAGCTCCCACAAGCTGGCCAAGCAAGTCTACTTTCCCTTATCCGATGCTCCTGACAATCGCCAATATCATTTAATCAGTCCGCTGTATTCATCCTCATTGGCGCATGCTTTGTATCAGCGTATTACGGCCGCGCGTTTCAGCGATGAGGCTAAAGCGATACGTCAGGCCAGAAAAGAGCAGCGCCGGCACGAAGGGATTGAGGTGTCCTATCCCAACCTTGCCGCGCAGAACATGGGCGGCACCAAACCGCAGAATATTTCGTTTCTTAATAGCGGGCGCCGGGGAAAATCCTATTTATTGCCTTGCGCCGCGCCGGTGTGGGAAAGCATCGCGAAGCCGCCGTTACAGCATAAGTCCATTTTTCATCCTCGCGGCGAATTTGAATATCTTGCGCGCCCGTCGGTGAGACAGATGCGACAGTTTCTGCTCAGCGTAAAGCCTTTCGGCAGCACCCAGGAAATCCGTCAGCAGCGCGGAACCTACCTCGACAGCATTATTGATAGCTTATTTAACTATGTGGCCGCGATACAGCACCTGGCGGCGGACTGGAGTGATGACGAAAACTGCCGGTTAAAGCGCTCTCAGCAGCTTTGGCTCGATCCGTATCGCGCGGTATCCGACCAAAATTTTAAATTTGAACGCGAAGGCGGTGACTGGCGACAAGAGGTCGCCCATGATTTCGGCGTTTGGCTAAACCGTCAGTTGGAGGATGAACAATTGCGTTTCAGCGAGGTGGAGCGGCGTGAGTGGTCGACGGCGGCGCTGTTCAAACGTCGGATGCGCGAATGGGAGTCCGCGCTGACGGAGGAAATATCATGAGTTCATTGATTATTTTGCACCATGTGAGCGTAGAAAACGCCAATGCCATCGCCGGGTTAACTTACGGTTTTCCGGCTATCAGCCACTTTCTGGGCTACTCTCACGCCCTTTCTCGCCGCTTACAGCAAAGTCATAATCTGACGCTGCACGGCTGCGGCGTTATTTGTCATAGACAGCAGCTCCATGCTTATGGCTCCAGTTGGGAACGCGCTTTTGCCTTGACGCGCAACCCGTTAACCAAAGAAGCGAAAACCGCGGCGTTCAATGAAGAAGGTCGTATGCATATGACGGTTTCTTTGCTGATCGAATGTCGCGGCGTGATTACCGATGGTGACGAAGGCGCGCGAGCGCTGGCTGAGCATTTATCCACACTATGCGTAAATCAGCGGCTGGCCGGCGGTATTGTCACCGCGATTGGTAAAATTACTGTGACGGCTTTTCCATTAGACGGCGCGCAAACGCGCAGAGTTATGCGCCGTTTGTTGCCCGGCTATGTATTGCTGGATCGCAGCGAACTGCTGAAAAATCACTTTGAGCAATTAAAACGCGCTAATCCTGATGCGGAAATGCTTGATGCCTGGTTGGATTTCTCCGCTCTCAAAATGGGTGCGGTGGAAGATAAGGGGGGCGTCGATGGCGAACAGGTCGATTGGCGTTATTTGCCGAAGCCTGCGCCGGGCTATCTGGTGCCTCTCATGACAGGATATCGGGCTATATCGCCGCTGTACGCCGCTGGCGAAGTGGCTAAAACCCGCGATACCACCACGCCATTCTGTTTTGCCGAGTCTATTTACGGCATCGGCGAGTGGCGTGGGGCGCATCGTATCGACGATCTTCAGGCGGTGCTCTGGCATTACGACTACCACGAGGGATGGTATCAATGTCGCAGCAAGCGCGCCGTAGTCCCTGAAATGTATGACGATCAATTTAACGACGATGATGAATAACGGAAAAAGGATTTAATCATGGCTAAAGCAAGTATTAAAACGGCATCGGTCCTGGCGTTTGAACGTAAGCTGGCAAATTCCGACGCGCAGATGTTTTCCGGAACCTGGGAGCAATCTTCAGACTGGTTGCCGATCGAGATTAAAGAAAAAGCGGTACGCGGCACGATCTCTAACCGCCTGAAAAACGCACTGGCGAGCGACCCGGTAAAACTGGATGCCGAAATCCAAAAAGCCAACCTGCAACGCGTCGATGTCGCCGCACTGCCTTTTGATGCCGATACGCTGAAAGTCCGTTTTTCACTACGCGTACTGGGGAATCTGTCTACGCCTTCCGTCTGTAACGATCAGGCTTATCAGGCTGAATTATCGCGGGTGATCGACAACTATATCGACCAACAGGGCTTTGGCGTGCTGGCGGCGCGCTATGCGGAAAATCTGGCCAATGGCCGATTTTTGTGGCGTAACCGCGTAGGGGCTGAGGCGCTAAAAGTCAGGGTGACGCAAGGCGAGAAGCGCTGGACTTTCAATAGTGAAGATTATTCTCTACGGCAGTTTAGTAAACCGGCTGGCGATTTAGCGCAGCTGGCGGCAGCCATTGAACAGGGCTTGGCGGGAGAGGGATCGGCCTTTTTCACCATAGATGCGTTCGTGCGCCTCGGCGCCGGTCAGGAAGTCTTTCCTTCGCAGGAGCTGGTGCTGGATAGCAGCAGTAAGAAAAGTAAAATTCTGTATCAGGTTGGCGGCGTGGCCGCGCTGCATTCACAAAAGATTGGCAATGCGCTGCGCACTATTGATGATTGGTATCCAGAGGCAACCGAACTGGCGCTGGGGCCTATTGCCGTAGAACCTTATGGCTCGGTCACCAGCCGGGGAAAAGCATACCGTCAGCCAAAGCAGAAAATGGATTTCTACACGTTGCTGGATAACTGGGTGACAAAAGGGAGCGCGCCGGAAAAAGAGCAACAGCACTATGTTATCGCTACGTTGATCCGCGGCGGCGTATTTGGTGAGAAAGGGGAATAAGGACGCGGGTATGGATTACTTTTTAGAGGTAAAGGTGCTGCCGGACCCCGAGTTCACGGCAGCCGATTTGCTCAATGCGCTATTCGCCAAATTGCATCGGGCGTTGGGGCAGCGGGGAAGCGGCGATATTGGGGTGAGTTTTCCCGACGCGGGAAAGACGCTCGGCGAAAAAATTCGTATACATGGTTCATCGCCTGCATTAGCCGAACTGCAAAGCGCGACCTGGCTGAAAGGACTGCGCGACTATACGCAAACCAGCGACGTTCAGCCGGTGCCTGACGGAGTAAAATTTCGCACGGTGCAGCGTATCCAGGTGAAAAGCAGTGCGCTGCGTTTACGGCGTCGTTCGGTAAATAAAGGATGGCTGACTGAGCAACAGGCGGTAGAACGGATACCATTTACCTGTGAGAAGCGCACCAATTTGCCATATCTACAGTTAAGAAGTTTGTCATCCGGTCAGATGTTCAGGTTATTTATCTCGCAAGGGCCGATTCAGGACACGCCGGTAACGGGAACGTTCAGTTCATATGGGCTGAGTGCGACAGCCACCGTGCCGTGGTTTTGACCCTTTATTTTTGGTCAACCTTAACTTATTGATTTTAGATACGGTTGGCCAAGTCAATAAAAAAGGGTTTTTATCGCGTAAGCGCTTTTTTTCTTTAACAATCAGGTGAAAGTGATGATTTTCTAACTGTTCACTGCCGTACAGGCAGCTCAGAAAGATCGGGGAAATCTTGTCGTATTCAATCCACAGTTCACTGCCGTACAGGCAGCTCAGAAATGGCTAAACTGGGTAATAACAGAACTGGATTCGTTCACTGCCGTACAGGCAGCTCAGAAAAATTTCATATACAGTGCCAATGCCTACGATCCGTTCACTGCCGTACAGGCAGCTCAGAAAAATGACTACGGACGAGCGCCGATATGCTATCTGTTCACTGCCGTACAGGCAGCTCAGAAAGAATCAATATCTGTTGCTAACGGGCAGTATGAGTTCACTGCCGTACAGGCAGCTCAGAAAAAAACCATACATCTTTTCTGTCCATTCTGTACGTTCACTGCCGTACAGGCAGCTCAGAAATTAAATGTGGTGCCGAACCTCTTGACCGATAAGTTCACTGCCGTACAGGCAGCTCAGAAAGTGTGCGCAATGTGCCTCACGAGTCACGTTTAGTTCACTGCCGTACAGGCAGCTCAGAAATTTTGGCGTTTTCTATGAGGCGATCACGTTTAGTTCACTGCCGTACAGGCAGCTCAGAAATGACTTTAGCGGCTAAAAAGGTTCAGAGTCAGGTTCACTGCCGTACAGGCAGCTCAGAAATATTACAGTCGTGGCACTGGTGAGCTGGGCGAGTTCACTGCCGCACAGGCAGCTCAGAAAAGAGAGCTTACGGCACCAGTCATTTCTACAGTGTTCACTGCCGCACAGGCAGCTCAGAAAAAATGCGATTTCACCAATCGGATAATTATCCCGTTCACTGCCGCACAGGCAGCTCAGAAAAGATGAAATCCTCCTCAGTTCCGGTTACACCTGTTCACTGCCGCACAGGCAGCTCAGAAACGCGTGACGCCGGATTATTGGTAGATAAGCCAGTTCACTGCCGCACAGGCAGCTCAGAAATGTACCGCCATCAGCCCGCGATTAGGATTCGTGTTCACTGCCGTACAGGCAGTCAATCGCTGCCGCGGCAATGGAGGAAAAGTCTTTGTCGGCCTGCTGGCGATCTGAATAGGGCGGCGGTTGCGTCTTTGACGAAACCGCTGCCGGCGACAACATTAATCGAAGCGGATACAGGTTGCGCCCTGCTCGGCGCCGGACATCTGTTCACGCAGGGCGCCAAACAGTTCTCGTCCGCTGCCGATATGCTGTTCGGACAGATCCGGTTGCTCGATCTCGCGGGCCGCCAGTACCGCATCGTCCATCAATACGCTCAGTTCGCCCGTCTGGCCGTTAACGCGAACCATGTCGCCGTCGCGCAGTTTGGCCAGCACGCCGCCGCTATAGGCTTCGGGCGTGACGTGGATGGCCGACGGCACTTTGCCCGATGCGCCGGACAGACGTCCATCGGTCACCAGCGCCACTTTATAACCGCGATCCAGCAGTACGCCCAGCGGCGGCATCAGCTTATGCAGCTCCGGCATACCGTTGGCGCGCGGCCCCTGATAGCGTACGACGATCACGCAGTCCCGATCCAATTTCCCGGCTTCAAATGCCGGACCGACATCATGCTGGCTGTGAAAAATAACCGCAGGCGCTTCGATGATTTGATTGTCCGCCGGTACGGCGGAGGTTTTCATGACCGCTCTTCCCAGATTACCGGTCAGCACTTTGGTGCCGCCGTGGTGGGCAAAGGGACTTTCGATGCTGGCGATGACGCTTTCGTCCAGCGATGCCGTCGGTCCGTCACGCCAGGCCAGCTTGCCGTTATCCAGCCAGGGCTCCTGCGTATAGCGGTTCAGACCAAACCCAGCGACGGTATTGACATCCTGATGCAGCAAGCCGCCTTTCAGCAATTCGCGGATTAGAATGGCGACGCCGCCGGCGGCCTGAAAATAGTTAATGTCGGCTGGGCCGTTAGGGTAGATGCGGCATAGCTGCGGCACGATGTCGGACAGTTCGGAGAAATCGTCCCAGTTAATGATAATGCCGGCCGCCCGCGCCATGGCAACCAGATGCATGGTGTGATTGGTGGAGCCGCCGGTGGCCAACAGCGCCACGATGCCGTTCACCACGACTTTTTCGTCGATCAATTTGCCGACCGGCATGAAGTGGTCGGAGTGTTGCGTCAGGCGGGTAATCTGACTGCCCGCGGCATCCGTCAGGGCGTCGCGCAGCGCGGTGCCGGGCGGTACAAAGGACGCGCCGGGTAAGTGCAGCCCCATGACCTCTACCACCATCTGATTCGAGTTGGCGGTACCGTAAAACGTGCAGGTGCCGGCGCTATGGTAGGAAGCGGATTCGGACTCCAGCAACGCCTGCCGGTCCAGCTTGCCCTCCGCATACAGTTGACGGATCCGTACCTTTTCTTTGTTCGGCAGACCGCTGGGCATTGGGCCGGCGGGAACAAAAATCGCCGGCAGGTGGCCGAACGATAGTGCGGCCATCACCAATCCGGGCACGATTTTATCGCAGATCCCCAGATACAACGCGCCGTCGAACATATTGTGCGACAGCCCCACCGCGGCAGACATGGCAATGACGTCGCGGCTCATCAGCGACAGATCCATGCCGTCTTGCCCCTGGGTGACGCCATCGCACATCGCCGGAACGCCCGCCGCCACTTGCCCGACGGCGCCGGCTCGGTGCAGCGCCTGTTTCAGTTTCTCCGGGTATGTTTCATAAGGCTGGTGGGCCGACAGCATATCGTTATACGAGGTAACGATCGCAATATCGTTATGCAGCATATTCATCAAGGCGGCTTTATCATCAGGCTGACAAGCGGCGAAGCCGTGAGCCAGGTTGCCGCAGGCCAGCTGGGCGCGATGTACGGTCTTGCTGCGAGCCGCGTCGATACGTTCAAGATAGCGGCTGCGTGTTTTGCGGGAGCGTTCAATAATACGCTGAGTAATACGAGATACGGTGGGATTCATAATATATATTCCTTACACGACACACGCCGCACAACATTAAGTATTTTTTATTTTTAAATCATGCCATTAACAGATTTAATCACATCAACGTTTACAGCAAAGCAAAGGCGGTCATCCCGACCAGCGCACCGGTGGTGCCCAGAATGGTTTCCATCATCGTCCAGGTCTTTAAGGTCTGAATTTCGGTCGCGCCAGTCAGCTTGCCGAACAGCCAGAAGCCGGCGTCATTCACATGGCTCAGCACAATCGCGCCGCCGCCGATGCAAACCGCCAACGCGGCTATTTGCGCGCTGCTGAACGGCAATACTTCCACCACCGGCATAATCAGACCCACGGTGGTCAGACAGGCGACGGTTGCCGAGCCCTGAATAATGCGGATCGCCGCCGACAGCACGAAGCAGGCCACCGGGATGGGCAGACCGGTGTCGATCAGCGCATTCCCCAATGCCGGACCTACGCCGGAATCGACCAATACCTGTTTGAAAACGCCGCCGGCTCCCGTCACCAGTAAGATGATGCCGGCGGGTTGCAACGCGGCGGAGCAGATGTCCATCACTCGCGCTTTACTCATCCCCTGGCGCCAGGCAAGCCCATAGATTGCCAGCAGGCAGGCTAATAAAATGGAAATAAACGGGTGACCAATCAGCTCCATCCAGTCATACAGCGTGGAGCCTTGTTCGACGAACAACGTGCCAATGGTTTTCATCCCCACCAGCACCAGCGGAAACAGCACCAACGCGACGCTAAAACCGAATGACGGCATCAGGTTACTGTCCAGCTCGGGCTCGTCTATTTCACTCTGCGGGACAGGGATCGTAACATATTGACTGATGAAACGGCCAAACAGCGGTCCGGCCACCAGCATGCCTGGGATGGCGGCGGCCAGGCCGATGGCGATCATCCAGCCGAAATCCGCATGCATCTGCGAAGCCAGCAGCATGGGCGTTGGTCCGGGAAGTAAAAATGCGGCGGCGGAAGCCACCCCGGCAAACAGCGGAATCAGTAACTTGACCAGATTGCCGTCCGTCCGGCGGGCGACGGCAAACACCATCCCAATCAGCAACATGACCGCCACCTCAAAGAATAGCGGCAGCGCGCAGATCAGGCCAACGACGCCGAGCGCCAGATAGGCGCGGCTTTCGCCAAATAGGGCGACCATGCGTCTGGCTATTTGATCGAGCGCGCCGGTTTCGTGCAGAATGCGGCCGAACATGGAGCCCAGCGCTACTACTACGGCGAGAAAACCGAGCGTACCGCCCATGCCTTTTTCCATCGTGCTGGCGATATCCGTCAGCGGCATGCCGGAAAATATCCCGGTTCCCACGGAGACCAAAAGCAGGGCGACAAAAGCATGCATCCGTACTTTCATCACCAGAAACAGCAGCAACAGCACCGAACCCACCGCCGTCAGCACTAATGTCAGCGTGCTCATCATGCTTTATCCCTGACTAGCTGAATAATTTGCACGGCATCAGCCACTACGCCGTCGAGAGGCTGGTTGATATCAACGGCGTAGACATCCGTCTCCTGCTCGCCTGGTTCTTGTAACGTCTCAAACTGAGACACCAGCATCTGGGGCTTGAAAAAGTGGCCTTTACGGGCTTTCAGGCGTTGTTCAATAAGCGCAAAGCTGCCTTTCAGATAGAGAAACGACACGTGCTGATTGCCGGCGCGCAGCTTATCGCGATAGCGCTGTTTCAGCGCCGAGCAGACCAGCAGGGAGATTTCATTGGTACGCTGCATCGCGAAAATCGCATCGTTTAACGCCGTCAGCCAGGGCGCCCGGTCTTGATCGTCGAGTGACTGGCCGGATGCCATTTTGCAGATGTTGGCGCGTGGATGCAGGAAATCGCCATCGAGACAGACAGCGCCCAGTTGGGCGGCGATGGCGCCGGCCACAGCGGATTTACCGCTACCGGACACGCCCATCAAAATGAAAACCTGGTGTGCTTTTTTCTGTTCAGTACTCATTGTTAATACACGCCCGCTTACGCCAGGCTCTCCTGTCATAGGGAATCGGAACCAACGTTGTTACCGGTAACAATGTTGGTTCTGAAACAGAAAAAAGGCAATTGAATTGATTAATTCCACATGAAAACTGTGATGAAATTCAAATAATGGTTTTTTAAGCCGGCATGATACGGCTGCCAAGCTTCCGTCGTCGTCAGCATGATCTGGCGAGGTCGGCCGATCTGATTCACGCTTAACTTATTGATATAAAAATTATTATTTTGATTAGCCTGATGGCGAAAGCCCAGGCTGACGGTGAGGTAATGAAGGTTTACGCGGGGATCAGGGAAAGGGCAGACGCGGCCTGGCGACAGCGTCTGCCTGCGGTTTACTGAATGGCGGCGAAAGCGGCGGCGACGCGCTGCACATTGCCGTGGTTCAGGCCGGCCATACACATACGGCCGCTGGCTATCAGATAGACGCCGAACTCTTCGCGCAGACGGTCGACCTGTTCCGGGCTGAAGCCGGTATAGCTGAACATGCCGCGCTGAGTCAGCAGATAGTCGAAGTTGCGCGTCGGCAGCGACTTTTTCAACGCGGCCACCAGCGTTTGACGCATTTCCAGAATACGCGCGCGCATCTGTTCCACTTCAGCGCGCCAGTTGGCGTTCAGTTCGGCGTCATTGAGCACTTTGGATACCACCTGCGCGCCGAAATTCGGCGGCGAGGAGTAGTTGCGGCGCACGGTCGCCTTCAGCTGGCCCAATACGCGCAGTGCGGTATCGGCATCTTCGCAGACCACGGAAAGCCCGCCCACGCGCTCACTGTACAGCGAAAAGATTTTAGAGAACGAGTTGGCGATCAGCGCCGGAATGCCGGTGCTGGCCACCGCGCGAATGGGGTAGGCGTCCTGATCGATGCCATCGCCAAAGCCCTGATAGGCGATGTCCATAAACGGAATCAATTTACGGCTGATTAGCACTTCAATAACGCGATCCCACTGCTCGTTGGTCAGGTCGGAACCGGTTGGATTATGGCAGCAAGGATGCAGCAGCACGATGCTTTGCGCCGGCAACTGTTGCAGCGCGGACAGCATGGCGTCGAATTTCACGCCCAGGCTGTCCGCGTCAAAATAGGGGTAGGTATGCACCTTGAAACCCGCGCCCGAGAAGATGGCGATATGGTTTTCCCAGGTCGGATCGCTGACCCATACCTCAGCATTGGGGAAGTAGCGCTTCAGAAAGTCGGCGCCCACTTTCAGCGCGCCCGAGCCGCCCAGCGTCTGGATTGTCGCAATGCGATTGGCGACGAGCGCCGGATGTTGTGCGTCAAACAGCAGATGCTGAACCGCCGTGCGGTATGACTGCAAACCTTCCATCGGCAAATAAGAGCTGGCGCTTTTGGGCTGTTGTTCCAGATAGTCTTCGGCGGCGCTGACGGCACGCAGCTGAGGAATAATATTCTGTTCGTCGTAGTACAAACCGATACTCAAATTTACCTTGTCCGCACGCGGGTCCTGTTTGAATTTTTCCATCAATGACAGAATCGGATCGCCGGCATAGGCATCTACTTTTTGGAACACAGTGTAACTCTCCTGGGTATAGTCTATATGGATATCGGGTAATGCTGCGGTCAGAATTCAGACCGTCAAACCGCGTAGCGGCCGGGGCGATGATTCATCGCAATAATCAGGTTAAGAATGGTCGCCCCCAGTATTGAAGCAATCAGCATCGGTATGCTTACCACGAAGAGGGAAGCCAGCACAATCACAATATCCACCCCCATTTGCAATTTCCCGGCGCGGATCCCGTATCTGTCCTGTAGATAGAGCGCCAGAATGTTCACGCCGCCCAGGCTGGCCTTGTGGCGGAACAGAACAATGAATCCCAACCCCATAATAACGCTGCCGAATAGCGTGGCGTAGAACGGATTAAGCTTATCCATATGAATGAACAGCGGATGGAGGTCGGAAAACAGGGAAACCAGCGCGACGGCGCAAAATGTTTTAATGGTGAATTTCCAGCCCATACGACGGATAGCCAGATAATAAAATGGCAGATTCAACAGAAAAAACGCCGTACCAAAGGAAATGTGCGTCAGGTAGTGCAGGAGAAAAGCCATACCTGCGGTACCGCCCGTCAGCGCACCGGATTGCCGTAGCAGAACAACGCCGAAAGATACCATCAGCGTGCCAATCAAGATGGCAAGCACGTCTTCCAGCAGGGAATGAGACAAATTTTCTGTAGTAATAACGTTATCCATGATGGCGGCTCAATATCTGGTCAGGAATTAAAAGGTCAATAAACTCAGTGATATTAAGCAAAAATTACACCATATGGCGCATTGGCGAAATGCCGACGGCTGGCGATAAGAGTAACTTATTGAATTGTAAGTAAGAAAAAATTGCACGAATATTGCATTTTATAATCTTTTTATGATTGCCTTGTGCATGATGTCGGCTTTATATGCGTGATTCATTCGATAGCCTGCACCAGCAAGACGCAGTCCGCCCCATTTTAGAGCAACGGCGGCTGCTCGGGCGTCATCAGGCCGTTTTCTTTGAGACGATTAAGCACCACGGACGTTTTCAGATGCGCGACGCTCTTGTTTTGCGCCAGAATCTGACTGATTAACGCGCTCAATCCCGCCAGGTCCGCCACCGCGACTTTCAATAGATAGTCGGCATCGCCAGTGGTCTTATAGGCGTCGATAATGGCGTCGACGTCTCCCAGCATCCGGTGGAAACTTTCGACATAGTCGTTGGTATGATTAATCAGCCGCACCTCAATCAGCCCCAGGCACTCCAGGCCGACCGCGTTGGGGGAAAGGCGCGCGTGATAGCCAAGAATCAGCTGGGCCTGTTCCAGCGCAATACGACGGCGGGAACATTGGGAGGCGGAAAGCCCGACCAGTTCACTCAGCTCCTGATTAGTGAGCCGCGCGTTGGACTGTAACAAGGTCAGGATTTTCAGATCGAAGTCATCAATGTGGTACATAGCTCTCCCCAAACGGCGCCAAATCATCAAGGGCACAGACTAACAGCTTTTTATCCCGCATTGTCCATGACCGACGGCCATCAACCATAGCATGGCCGGAGGCGTTCGCACCATTATGGGTCGTCCCCATGCGTAAAAAAACCGCAATAGCATATTTTCATGCATAAAGCGCTCAATTAACGCGCGGAATAAACATTTATCGTATTTTGGCGCATGAGTTGTGAATTTTTTAATGCATATAAATTATCAGTTTTTTCATTGAGTTATTCCGTTCGCCGGCCGTCGGCATCGAGGGTTCAGACCCGACTGGCCTGATAGTTGCTAAGCCGGTGAGCAGTTTTTTACTTTTTGTCGGGATAAAAATATGGACACACAGCAGTCAGACGGCCAGCTGAAAAGAGGCCTGAAAAACCGTCATATCCAGCTTATCGCTTTGGGCGGCGCAGTCGGCACCGGCCTTTTCCTGGGGATTGCGCAAACCATTAAAATGGCCGGGCCGTCAGTATTGCTTGGCTATGCCATTGCCGGGGTTATCGCATTTTTCATTATGCGCCAGTTGGGGGAGATGGTGGTGGAAGAGCCGGTAGCCGGTTCATTCAGCCACTTTGCACATAAATACTGGGGCGGTTTCGCCGGGTTTATGTCCGGCTGGAATTATTGGGTGCTGTACGTGTTGGTCAGCATGGCTGAGCTAAGCGCGGTCGGCATCTATGTTCAATATTGGTGGCCGGATATTCCTACCTGGGTATCGGCGGCGGTATTTTTCGTAATGATCAATGTCATCAACCTGACCAACGTTAAGGTTTACGGCGAAATGGAGTTCTGGTTTTCCATCATCAAAGTGGCGGCGATCGTCGGTATGATCCTGTTTGGCGGCTATCTGTTGATCAGCGGCGCCGGCGGACCGGAAGCCAGCGTGACCAATCTGTGGCGCTACGGCGGTTTCTTCCCCAACGGCATCAGCGGCATGGTGATGGCGATGGCGGTGATCATGTTCTCCTTCGGCGGTCTGGAACTGGTGGGCATTACGGCTGCCGAGGCAGATAATCCAGAAAGCAGCATCCCGCGCGCCACCAATCAGGTGATTTACCGCATTCTGCTGTTTTATGTCGGCGCGCTGGCGGTGCTGTTGTCGCTTTATCCGTGGCCGAAAGTGGTGGAGGGCGGCAGTCCTTTCGTTTTGATTTTCCATGCGCTGAACAGTGATATCGTCGCCAACGTGTTGAATCTGGTGGTGCTGTCGGCCGCGCTGTCGGTGTACAACAGTTGCGTCTATTGCAACAGCCGTATGTTGTTTGGCCTGGCCAAGCAGGGCAATGCGCCGCAAGCGCTGCTCAAGGTGAATAAAGGCGGTATTCCGCTGATGGCGCTGGGCGTGTCGGCACTGGCGACGGCGCTGTGCGTGTTGCTTAATTACCTTATGCCGGGCAAGGCGTTTTTACTGCTGATGGCGCTGGTGGTTTCCGCGCTGGTGATCAACTGGGCGATGATCTGCATTACGCATCTGAAGTTCCGTATGGCTAAAAAACAGGCGGGAGAAACCACCCGGTTTAAAAGCCTGGGCTATCCGCTGACGAATGTCCTCTGCCTGCTGTTTCTGGCCGGGATACTGGTGGTGATGGCGATGACGCCGGGGATTCAGATTTCGGTCTGGCTGATCCCCTGTTGGCTGCTGGTGCTGGCGGTCAGCTATGCCATTAAGAAGAAAAAAACGACGGCCTCCGAATGGAATGCGAAGGCTGATTGTTGACTGTTACATCAGACTTATTCAATGTTGCGGGGAAATACGATGATGAAGTGGAGTGCATTTGTGCTGTTGCTGATTGCCGGGGGCGCCAGCGCGCAGTCTCATCTGGATAAGGTGTTGGATCAGGGGGTGCTGAACGTATGCACTACCGGAGACTACAAACCTTATACCTACCTGCGTGATGATGGACGCTATGAGGGAATTGATATCTCAATGGCCGAATCGCTGGCGCAAAGTCTGGGCGTAAAGGTGAATTGGGTTAAAAGCAGTTGGAAGACGCTGCTGCCGGATTTACAGGCCGGCAAGTGCGATATCGCGATGGGCGGCATCTCCGTGACGCTGGCGCGGCAAAAGGCGGCGTTCTTTACCTCGACGCTGGATGTGGATGGCAAAATCCCGCTGGCGCGCTGTGAAAATAAACAGAAATACCAGACGATTGAGCAGATCAATCAGCCGGCGGTCCGTCTGATTGAACCGGCGGGCGGCACCAATGAAGCCTTTGCGCATAAATTCCTGCCGCAGGCGACGCTGATACTGCATGACAACCTGACCATTTTTCAGCAACTGGTGGACAAAAAAGCGGACGTTATGGTGACGGAAGCATCGGAAGCGCTGTTTCAGCAGAAGCATTATCCGGAACTGTGCGCGATTAACCCGGATAAGCCGTTACAGTACGGGGAGAAAGCCTACATGCTGCCGCGCGATGATATAGCCTGGAAGGCGTATGTCGACCAGTGGCTGCATCTGAGCAAGGCCAGCGGGGAATATCACAAGATTGTCGGCGAGTGGCTGGCGGTCAGTCCGTAGCGCGCAGAAAAATCGTTATTGCGAAAGAACAGGAGCCATGGCTAATGGCTCCTGCCGTCTGCCGGTTATTCGTCGATATATTCCAGTTTAGTACGCTGCGTGAGTCGGGTGATTAACTCGTAGGCGCTGATGCCGGTACAGGCGGCGATTTTCTCGACGGGCAATACATCGCCCCAGATGATCACCCGATCGCCAACCTTGTCCTGGGCATCCGGCCCGAGATCGACGGTAACCATATCCATGGATACCCGACCGGCCAGCGGCGCTTCCCGCCCGTTTATCCACAACGGCGTGCCGGCTGGCGCGCTGCGCGGATAGCCGTCGCCGTAACCGATAGCCACCACGCCGAGTCTGGTGTCGCGCTCGCTGGTCCAGATGCCGCCGTAGCCGACGGGTTGCCCCGCCTTGTGCTCGCGTACGGCGATCAGGTGCGAGGTAAAGGTCATGGCCGGCTGTAAACCAAAATCGGCGGCGGTGTCGCACGCCGTCGGCGACACGCCATACAGGACGATGCCTGGACGAATCTGATCGCGGTGCGCCTGCGGCCATAGCAAAATGCCGCCTGATGCGGCGATAGACTGGGCGCCGGGCTTATCCTGAGTGAACGCATCAAAGCAGGCAAGCTGACGCTCGGTGGTACCGGCCTGCGGTTCGTCAGCGCGGCAAAAATGGCTCATGACGTTCACCGGCTGCACCACATTGCGGCATTGCGTCAGGCGCTGATAGAAGGCTTCGGCGCGTTCCGGCAACATGCCAAGACGGTGCATGCCGGTATCGAGCTTCATCCACACGCGGATAGGCTGCGGCAGCGCGGCTTCTTCCAGCGCGGCGAGTTGCTCCACGCTGTGAACGGCGGTTTCCAGATGATGTTGCGCCGCCAGCGCAAGCTCTTCGGCGGAGAAAAAACCTTCAAGCAACAGGATGGGTTTGGTGATGCCGGCTTCGCGCAGTTGCAGCGCTTCTGCAAGCCGGGCGACGCCGTAACAGTCGGCATGACAAAAGGTGCGTGCGGCTTCAATAAGCCCATGGCCGTATGCATTTGCTTTCACAACGGCAACCAGACGGCATTGTGGGGCCAGTTCGCGGATCCGTTGCAAATTGTGGCGCAAAGCGCGGCGATTAATGACGGCGGTTGCCGTTTTCATTCTGTATCCTTAGCGCATCTCCCCGTTGCCTTTCAGGCCGCGGGTCTGTTACCGGCCGGCATCCGGACTTTTAGCGGGGAGCTATCATCGTGGGTTATTCATCGTCGTATTGTGGCCCGGCGTAATTATCAAAGCGCGACCACTGCCCGTTAAAGGTCAGCCGCACGGTACCGATGGGACCGTTACGCTGTTTCCCCAAAATAATTTCAGCTATGCCTTTCATGTCGCTGTTTTCATGGTAAACCTCATCACGGTAGATAAACATAATCAGGTCGGCATCCTGTTCGATGGAACCGGATTCGCGCAGGTCGGAGTTAACCGGCCTTTTATCTGCGCGTTGTTCCAGACTACGGTTAAGCTGGGACAGCGCTACCACCGGGACTTGCAATTCTTTTGCCAATGCTTTGAGCGAGCGGGATATTTCGGCAATTTCCAGCGTACGGTTATCGGACAGCGAGGGAACACGCATCAATTGCAGGTAGTCGATCATGATCAGGCTCAGTCCGTCATGTTCACGAAATACCCGGCGCGCGCGCGATCGAACCTCGGTGGGCGTCAGGCCGGAGGAGTCATCGATGTACATATTGCGTTTTTCCAGCAGGATCCCCATGGTGCTGGAAATACGCGCCCAGTCCTCATCATCCAACTGTCCGGTACGAATACGGGTCTGGTCCACGCGCGACAACGACGCCAGCATACGCATCATGATCTGTTCGCCGGGCATTTCCAGACTGAAGATCAGCACCGGTTTATCCTGCATCATGGCGGCGTTTTCGCACAGGTTCATGGCGAAAGTGGTTTTACCCATTGAAGGTCGCGCCGCCACAATGATCAAATCGGACTTCTGCAGCCCGGCGGTCTTTTTATCCAAATCCTGATAGCCGCTCGATACGCCGGTCACGCCATCGTGCGGTCTTTGATAGAGCTGTTCGATACGGGAGACGGTCTCTTCCAGAATGCGATCGATACTTTTCGGGCCTTCATCTTTGCTGGCGCGATTCTCGGCAATTTGGAAAACGCGGGATTCGGCAAGATCGAGCAGATCTTCGCTGCTGCGTCCCTGCGGATCGTAACCCGCATCGGCGATCTCGTTGGCGACGGAGATCATCTCCCGCACCACGGCGCGTTCGCGCACAATGTCGGCGTAGGCGCCGATGTTGGCCGCGCTGGGGGTATTTTTAGCCAGCTCGGCCAGATAGGCAAAGCCGCCGGCCGAGTCTAAAGAACCTTGCTGTTCAAGGGATTCGGACAGCGTAATCAGGTCGATTGGCCGGCTCATTTCCAGCAAACGCTGCATTTCGGTGAAAATAAGACGGTGAGCCCGATTATAGAAATCATTGGCGACAACGCGCTCGGCCACGTTATCCCAACGCTCATTATCCAGCATCAGGCCACCCAATACCGATTGTTCCGCTTCCAGTGAATGGGGGGGAAGCTTTAAACCTTCCATTTGGCGATCGCGGGGTTCTTTCGATTTATTGGTTGGTCTTTTTTCTGCCATGAAACGAATTCTTTACCGGTTGATTTACTGTGAGAGAAGGGGGCATTGTATCTCTGAATGCACGCAATACCCACTAGAGATGCACTATGATGCACTATGTTCAACGCCGGTGATACCACAGGCAACTCACTCAAGGAGATGATATGGCAAAACGTATTCAGTTCAGCAGCCACGGCGGTCCGGATGTTCTGCAATTGGTCGATTTTACGCCGCGCGATCCCGTCGTGGGTGAAGTTCAGGTGGAAAACCGCGCTATCGGCGTTAATTATATTGATACCTATATTCGCAGCGGATTGTATTCGCCACCTTCACTGCCGTCCGGACTGGGTACCGAAGCAGCCGGCGTCGTGACCAAAGTCGGCGCGGGCGTCGGTGCGGTCAAGGTCGGCGATCGCGTGGTTTACGCCCAGTCTGGGCTGGGAGCTTACAGCGATAGACATAACGTAGCGGAAGAAAGAATCGCCATCCTGCCGGATGCCGTCAGTTTTGAGCAGGCGGCGGCGTCTTTCCTGAAAGGGCTGACGGTGTTCTACCTGCTGCGCCAGACTTATGAAATCAAACCGAATGAAGCCTTTTTGTTTCATGCCGCCGCCGGCGGCGTCGGACTGATTGCCTGCCAGTGGGCGAAAGCGCTGGGCGCCAGGCTGATTGGCACCGTCGGTTCTGATGACAAGGCGCAGCGGGCAAAACAGGCCGGCGCCTGGGAAACGATTAATTACCGTACGGAAAATATAGCCGAACGCGTAGCCGAATTAACCGGCGGTGAGAAGGTTGGCGTGGTTTATGATTCCGTGGGCAAAGATACCTGGGTAGCCTCTCTGGACAGCCTGCGTCGTCGTGGACTGATGGTCAGCTTCGGTAATGCGTCCGGGGCGGTCGCCGGGGTTAACCTGGGTATTCTGAACCAGAAAGGATCGCTGTACGTCACCCGACCGTCGCTGTCAGGCTATATCACCACGCGTGAGGAACTGGCGCTGGCCAGCAAAGAATTGTTCGCCATGATTGCCAGCGGCGCGATTATTATCAACGTGCCGGACAGCCAGAAATTCGCGCTGGCGGATGCTCAGCGCGCGCACCAAATGTTGGAAAGCCGGATGACGCAGGGCTCCAGCCTGCTGATCCCCGGGCGGTAATGTTTCATCTCCCCAATCGATTTCGTGCGGCGAAACAGAACGTTATGGCTTTAAACCGCGCACAACCCTGGTTCTTGATGGGCGAGGCATAGGTAAAGGTAAAGGCCGAGTGGCGAGGGAAGCCAACGCGTCAGCGACTCGACAAATAACGGTCGTAAAGCAAAAAGGCCTCCAACCAGAGGCCCTTGCCGTGACGCTAACTTCATCAAGCTGTATGTAGGGTACAGCGGCGTTCGTCATGGAATCGGCGTGTCACTGTGTGACCATTCTTATTGTTCCCGACGGTGATGAAAGCTGTTGTTTTTGTTGCGTTTAATTGTTGCTGTTTAAGGCCGCATCGTCACCTGACAGGAGCGATGACATCAACGTGGCGACATCCTAGCAGTCGCGATGGTAAAAAAATATCTGCTGACGCACAGTTTTGCATTCTGTCTTGCAACCTTTGCCGCGTCAGCGATTTTTGGCGCCCTGTCAGCGATAATAACGAATCGGTTTTTGCTGGTAATGACGCCATAGCCAGACCGCCGCTATCGCCAGCAACAGCCAGGGCAGTACTTTTATCGCCATCACGAACAGTCCGCCGACCAGCATGAAAATGGCCGCGATAAACAGCGCGGAAAGAATGCCTAACAGCGACACGCCGGTCACCATCAGCATGATAAAAAAACCGATTACGAAGAAAACTTCCAGCATGGTGTGCTCCTGTATGCGCTGAACCTGTTTTTATGGTTTAGACATGGACAAAACCCAAGGGCTGCCTGGGCGTTTGTCAAACTTACAGGGATAGTTACAAGATTCGTGCCAGTCTGCATCGCCGATAACTTATTGATTTATCGGCGATGAGGAAAAGAGCCGCATAACTGGTATTGGTCAAAAAGACTAATTAGTGGTTTTTTTTAATCCGGAGAATATCTCACCAGCGATAGGGCTTTTTCCACCACCCGCGTATCCGCGCCGGGTTTATGCGCATTTTCGCTCAGGTGGCGACGCCATTGGCGCGCGCCGGGCACGCCTTGAAACAGGCCGAGCATATGCCGGGTAATATGGCCGAGAGATGCGCCGGTCGACAGTTCACGCTCAATATAGGGATACATGGCTTCCACCACGGCGGCGATATCCGGACTTGGGCTTTCGGCACCAAATAGCGCCTGATCGACCTGTGCCAGAATACCGGGGTTTTGATAGGCTTCACGTCCCATCATCACGCCATCCAGATGTTGCAGGTGGGTTTTGGCGTCGGACGGGGTTTTCACGCCGCCGTTAATGGCGATGGTGAGAGCCGGAAAATCACGTTTCAGCTGATATACGCGCGGGTAATCAAGCGGTGGAATTTCGCGGTTTTCTTTCGGACTCAGCCCGGATAGCCAGGCCTTGCGCGCGTGTACGATAAAGGTATCGCATTCGCCGCGTTCGGCAACGGTGTGGATAAATTCGCACAGGAATGCGTAATCGTCGCGATCGTCTATACCGATACGGGTTTTTACCGTTACCGGAATGGAAATGCGATCTTTCATCGCTTTGACGCAGTCGGCTACCAGCGATGCCTCCCCCATCAGACAGGCGCCGAAGCGGCCGTTCTGCACCCGATCGGACGGACAGCCCACGTTAAGGTTCACTTCATCATAACCCCGCTGTTCCGCCAGGTGCGCGCAGCGCGCCAGCGCTTGCGGATCGCTGCCGCCCAGCTGTAGCGCCAGCGGATGCTCTTCCTCGCTGTAGGCCAGGTAGTCCCCTTTGCCATGAAGAATGGCGCCGGTGGTGACCATCTCGGTATACAGCAAGGCCCGGCTGGTTAATTGGCGGAGAAAATAGCGGCAGTGCCGGTCCGTCCAGTCGAGCATCGGCGCGACGGAGAAGCGGGCCAGGGGAAAAGTCCGGCTGGGACTATTGGTCTGATGGCTGGCAAGCGGGATATGTTGTGGCATGGATCTTATTAAGTCTGCGGTCGCTTCAGCTCTCCGTTACCGGGAACTGTGATGGAAGAAGATGGCGGCAATATATCACAGAAGCGATCGCAGCTATAGGCGGTCGTCATGGACCGGGAGGCGCGTTTTTTGCACGGGAAAATGCGTTTGTCGTGTCACACTGAACGACGCTGCATCCTGAGGTGCCGGCCTGGCCACAAGCTTTTTTTCAGTGCGTTCCACCTTTATTGATTACTAAAATAGGTGGTGGCTGACGGCCGGATTGGGTTATTAGCCACTCGTATAATAGGTTTTATCTGCTTTCTCAAGGCTGATTGCACAACGCGTTATATTTATGACGGTGTCGGCATCAGTATGATTCATGCGCCTTTAGATTATTTATGAATTAATTTTCACTTGGCAAAATCCGCCGCCCGGCTGGCCGTCATATCCAGATAACAGCTGTCTATAATAATCAATGCCAGGGTTCCGCCTTCCTCTTCCGACGCAAAGGCGGAGCAATTGGCATCACGATATTTCACCCACAGCCTTTGCGCTTCGATAAACTGTTGTCTTGTTTCCGGATAAAGAGAGGATATGTATTTTTTATAATTATTATTCAATAGATTATCTTGCTTTTTTGTTTCTTCCGATATGCATTTCCTCATTGAGGCGGTGATGCCGCCCGAGGCATCGATGCATTGATTATATTCACTGGTATAATGAGGCTGAGCTGCGTGGGATGAAATTGAAACTAATAACGTTATTGCTAAAGTGAATTTCTTCATGTCCATATCACCAGATAATTATTTTAATCTCTATGGCGGCCTTTTTACCATACTTCGAAATTTGGCGGGAAATAACAGGTGGAGATATATACTCGCCGATTTGGCATGGCTTCCATTATTAACGTTTCTTTGCGCATTCCCTGGGAATTACCTGCCATATCTTGGCTTGTCGGCCGCTGTTTATTCGCTTTGCGCCGTAGCATAACCGCCCTGATGGGGTAATACAATTGATAAGGCGTTTGAGGAATTATCGCCGTCTTCAAAAAATTAATCATTCAGACACGGACGATCGATTTCGTGAGCCAGGATTCGGCATCCGCTTCTGGATGCCATTCGGGAAGCGCGGGCGGCTAACGCTGCAATATCTGACGTAAGCGTTCGGGCATACTTTCCGCATAGCGTTGCAGCTGTTCGATAAAGGTATCGACCAGCGCGGAGGCCGGTCGATGCTGCGGGCGAATCAGGCTGACGGTGAAGGGCACATCGATACTGAAAGGGCGCACGACCAAGCCGGATGCGGCATAGTCCAGCGCGGTCAGCGGATTGACAATCGAGATGCCGACGCCGGCGCGCACCATGGCGCAGACCGACGCCGCGCTATGCGTCTCCAGCACCATGCGCCGAGCAACGCCTTCCTGCTGAAACAGCTTATCCAGCAATTGACGATAGCTGTCGGCGCTCGACAGGCTGATAAAAGCTTCAGCGGCGAAATCGGCCGGGGTGAGCACCGCTTTGGCCGCCAGACGGTGGCAGGCCGGAAGGACACACACTTCGTTGAGCATCATCAGGGTTTGACGTTCCGTGCCCGCCGGCGTCGCGCTGTTTTCGGTGAGTCCCAGATCGTGGCGTTGGGCGGACAGCCACTCCTCCAGCAGCGGCGACTCCTGCGGAATAATGTGCAGGTTGAGCGACGGATAGCGGTTCAGCAGCGGTTTGCACACTTCCGGCAGCAGAGACTGCGAGAAGACCGGCAGGCAGGCGATCGACAGCTGAGCCTGCTGAAAACGACGGATATCTCCGGCGGCGTTAATGATTCTGTCCAGCCCGTAATAGGAGCGCTGGACCTCCTCAAACAGCTGTAGACCCTGCGCGGTGGGATAAAGCCGGCCGCGCAGACGTTCAAACAGCGTCATCCGGATCAGTTTTTCAAAGCGGGCCAGCTCGCGGCTGACCGTTGGCTGCGAAGTGTTCAGCAACGCGGCGGCTTCCGTCAGATTGCCGGTGGTCATTACCGCATGGAAAATTTCAATATGTCGTAGCGATACCGCAGCCATTGCGCATCCCGTTTGCTGAAAATATCATACCAACCGCTTTATGGCGGGTAATTCGGACCGTCCGGAGAACCCGCCTCCGCCGTTTCGCGCCGCGCGCCGGCAACCTGAAGGATAAATAATATATATCAAAAATGAATAGAGTACGCCTATATGGATATTTTATTACCAAACCTGAAGTCGTCATACTGCCTTCATGATTAAAACTTGGTTTTCAGGAAATACGATGCCACACGATTTAAACGACGCCGCCCATGCGCTGAATGCACAAAATCTGCGCGAACTCCCCGCCCGCTATGGCTGCCCGGTTTGGGCGTACGATGCGCAAACCATCATTGATAACATCGCCAAACTGCGCCAGTTCGATACCATTCGCTTTGCGCAGAAATCGTGCTCCAATACCAATATTTTGCGCCTGATGCACCAACAGGGCGTAAAAGTGGACTCCGTATCGCTGGGGGAAATTGAACGCGCGCTGGTCGCCGGATTCGAGCCGGGAACGGACGATCATCAGATTGTCTTTACCGCCGATCTGTTGGATCGCCCAACGCTACAGCGGGTGACGGAACTGAATATTCCGGTTAACGCCGGATCGGTGGATATGCTGGAGCAGCTTGGCGAACAATCGCCGGGCCATCCGGTATGGCTGCGGGTGAATCCCGGCTTTGGTCACGGCCACAGTCAGAAAACCAATACCGGCGGCGAGAACAGCAAACACGGTATCTGGTTCGGCGATTTGCCGCAGGCGCTGGCGCAAATCCAGCGTTATCAGCTCAAGCTGGTAGGGATTCATATGCATATCGGTTCCGGCGTGGATTACGATCATCTGGCGCAGGTTTGTGACGCCATGGTGCGGCAGGTAATTGCGCTGGGCCATGATATCGAGGCGATTTCCGCCGGCGGCGGCCTGTCTATTCCTTACCGCGACGGCGAGGAAGCGATCAATACCGAACACTATTATGGCTTGTGGAATCAGGCGCGTGAAAAGATTGCCGCCCATCTGGGGCACCCGGTGACGCTGGAAATCGAACCGGGACGTTTCCTGGTGGCCGAGTCCGGAGTGCTGGTGGCCGAAGTCCGCGCGGTAAAGGAAATGGGCAGCCGTCATTTTGTCCTGGTGGACGCCGGTTTCAATGATCTGATGCGTCCGGCGATGTACGGCAGCTATCACCATATTTCGCTGCTGCCGGGCAACCGCCGCGATATCAGTCAGGCGCCGCTGCGCGACAGCGTGGTTGCCGGACCGCTGTGCGAATCTGGCGATGTCTTTACCCAGCAGGCCGGGGGCGGCGTTGAGACCATCGCGCTGCCGCAGGCGAAAGTGGGGGATTATCTGGTATTTCACGATACCGGCGCCTATGGCGCGTCCATGTCATCCAATTACAACAGCCGTCCGCTGTTGCCGGAAGTGTTGTTTGAACAGGGTAAACCGCGGCTGATTCGCCGCCGCCAGACGCTGGAAGAACTGCTGGCGTTGGAATCGGTTTAAGCGTGGCGCGCGGGAGGTTCATTTCTCCCGGCGATGCCGGTATCGCCGGAACGGATCCTGCCTTCCGGCCATGCTGTTGGCTACGCCGATGCGGATTGGCGGATTTTTCTTGTTTTTTTGCGGCGTCGGCCTAAAAAGGTCGGCGCTCTCACCGTGTTTATACCGTTAAATGCGGTAATGAATATCATTAACATTACTTTATTACATCAAGCCGAAAAAATTTACAGTTGGTTTCATTTAGAGCGAAACTCTTTCGATTCAATACTGGTTTCTTTTGTTCGCGCTCCTTAAAGTATCAAGTCCCAGAGGTATTGATTGGTGATATATCAATGTGCTCTGTACATTGACGCATTTGATTACACCAACCTACGCGGATGCGTAGGTTTTTTTTTACCTCGCTTTTATTTTCTTGCGCTGTCGCGAACCGATTTATTTACCTGCATATTGTCCGGGTATGTTTTCTCCGGAGGATTTTGCCGATTGTTGTCACGGCAATTTCACTATCGAGCAAAATATTACTTATATCACAAATAGAAAAGAAATCGGTTTGCTCCCTTGCTATGCAATTGACCGTTGAAACCGGCGGTGCTAATTTCTTCTCATGCATAAGGCTTGTTACCGTTCGGCGGGCAAAACTTAAGTGCAGAAACTTGGCGTATGTATTACATATCCGTATTACATCGTGTCTGGTTCTGTATTTTAGTTTTGCCCGTTTTTATTTACAGGGGACAAGGGTGATGAAGATAAAGCAGATCCTGAATAATAATGTCGTCAGCGTTTTGGACACTCAGGGTCAAGAGCTGATCTTAACCGGTTGCGGGCTGGGCTTTGATTCTAAAAATGGTCAACAGGTGGATGAATCACGCATTGAAAAAATATTTCACCTGCGGGACAACGCAGTTTCCGCGCGCTTTAAAGATCTGGTCGATCAGGTATCGCTGGAGGTGCTGCAAATCACCGACGATATCGTCGAGATGGCAAAAGCGGCGTTGCAGCAAAAACTTAGCGAAGGTCTCTATGTCACGTTAGCCGACCATCTGAACTTTGCGCTGCAATGTCAGCACAATGGCGTCACTGTCCAGAATCCGCTGCAATGGGAGGTACGCCATTTTTATAAGGATGAGTACGCGGTGGCCGAAAAAGCGCTGCGGCTGGTATTTGAACAGCTGCATGTGGTACTGCCCGAGTCCGAAGCCTGCAGTATTGCTTTGCATATTGTTAACGCCGAATTGAACGACAATATCGGTAATATGAAACAGATCACCCAGTTGATTTATCAGGTTCAGAATATTGTTAAATATTATTTTCGTATTTCTCTGGATGAGTCCGGCTCTAATTATCACCGTTTTATTACTCATGTTAAATTTTTCGCCCAGCGCGTAATTGAAGGCTCGACGCTGGAAAATGATGATGGCGATTTATTTAATATGGTGCAGCAACGCTATCAAAAAACATTAGGCTGCGTTGAGTATATTAACGCGTTTATTAATAAAAACTATCAACATAACATGAGTAATTCGGAGAAGCTTTACCTGACCATACATATCGATAATATGATCCATAGTTTACATCATTCCAAATAGGCTTGTTACTGTTAAATCAGGCAAACCCCAGAGGAAACAAAGCGCCGCGGTAAATAAATACCGTGCGGTTGTTGATGAAATCTTATGATTTCTTTCTGGAAAGAGGAATAACCATGAATTATCAGGACACGGCAAAACAGATTGCTGAATCAGTAGGCGGCGAAAAAAATATTCAGCACGTTTTTCATTGCATTACCCGTTTACGTTTTCATTTACGAGATATGACTCTGGCCGATAAAGCCGCACTGCAACAGCTTGATGGCGTTATTGGTATTAATGTGGCCGGCGACCAGTTTCAGGTCATTATCGGCAATGAGGTCGCGGATGTTTATCGCGCCCTTATCCAGCGTTATCCCGCATTAGCTCACAAAATGGATAGCCCGCAGCAAGGGGAAGAACGTAATCTGATTTCCACGATGCTGGAGTCGTTATCCAGCATCTTTTCCCCGATTATTCCGGCGATTGCCGGCGCCGGGATTCTCAAAGGGGTGCTGTCGCTGTTTATCGCGTTACAGTGGGTAGCGCCGACCAACCAAACCTATTTGATCCTTTCCGCCATCAGCGACGGCGTGTTCTTTTTCATTCCGCTGGTGTTGGCGTTCAGCGCGGCCAATAAACTGGGCTGTAATCCTTATGTCGCGGTGGCGCTGGCCGCTACGCTGTTTCACCCCACGCTGCTGAAGCTGTTCCAGCAGGGCGGCTCGATTTCCTTTATCGGGCTGCCGGTGTCGCCGGTCTCCTATTCGTCGTCGGTGATCCCGATTCTGCTGGCGGTGTGGCTGATGTCATATGTCGAGCGCGCCATCGACCGCGTTATGCCGGGTATGCTCAAGACGATGTTTGTCCCGCTGTTTACCCTGCTGATCGTCGCGCCGATCATGCTGATAGCCATTGGGCCACTGGGCATTTTCGCCGGTAACTACCTGTCGTCAGGGGTGGTCTGGCTGGTGGAAAACATGGGACTGCTGGCCGGACTGATACTGGGCGGCACGCTCTCCCTGATTATCATCACCGGCATGCACTATGTGCTGATCCCGATTGTGATCAACAACATCAGCAAAATGGGATTCGATCCGCTAAAAATCATCTTCTATGTCGCCAATCTGGGGCAGGCCGGCGCCGCATTCGGCGTGTTCCTGCGCTCGCGGAATAAAAAGGTGAAATCCCTGGCGTTATCCACCAGCCTCACGGCGGCGATGGGGATCACCGAACCGGCGATGTACGGCATCAATATCCGCTTCAAACGTCCGTTTGCCGCTGCGTTAATCGGCGGCGCCTGCGGCGGTTCGTTCGCCATGTTCTTCGGGGTGAAAACCTATGCCTTTGCGTTGAGCGGGTTGCCCGGTTTACCGGCGCTGGTCGGCCCCACCTTCCTGTATGCCCTGGCCAGCCTGGCGATTTCCTTCAGCGTGGCGGCGGCCGTGACCTGCCTGCTCGGTTTTGAGGATCCGGTCGAGCAAAGGGAACAAACGCCGGCGGTAAACGCCGCGGCGACGCCGGTATTGGCCGGTAGCGCGGTGCTGGCGGGACAAACCGTCGCCCGCGTAAAGCCGGTGCGGCTTAGCCGGCATGAAGAGCGACTGTTTGCCCCGATAGACGGACGCATGGTCTCCCTCGACCACTTGAGCGATCCCATCTTCGCCGATGAGATGTTCGGCAAGGGCATCGCGGTTTATCCCGCCAACGGCGAGCTGGTCTCGCCGATCAACGGGCGGGTGGAGTCGGTGTTTGAAACTTGCCACGCGCTGGCGCTGAAAAGCGATACCGGCGCGGAAATTTTGATTCATATCGGTATTGATACCGTCAAGCTCGGCGGGCGCCACTTCGCCAGCCATGTTCAGCCGGGACAAATGGTCGAGGTAGGCGATCCGCTGGTCAGCTTCGATCTGCCGGCGCTGCTGGCGGAAAACATCGATCCCAGCGTGATTCTGGTGGTGACCAACACCGAATGTTACGGCGAGATCAGCTCATTGATCGAGGGCGACGTTCATTCGCGCGAAGCATTTCTGAAACTGACCGCCGCAGCGGCATAAAGGAGACGATATGACGTTTTCAACGCAATTTCCTGATGATTTTCTCTGGGGCGGGGCGACGGCGGCCAACCAACTGGAGGGCGCCTGGAATATCGGCGGCAAAGGGCTTTCGGTTTCCGACGTGTATACCTTCGACAGCAAAACGCCGAAAGAACGCTGGCTCGATCAGTGGCTGTTTATGAGCCATCGCCAGGTGGCGGACGCGCAGGATCCCGACAGCCCCCGCTATTACCCCAAGCGCAAGGGCATCGATTTTTATCACCGTTACCAAGAGGACATCGCGCTGTTTGCCGAAATGGGATTTAAATGTTTTCGCATGTCGATTGCCTGGACGCGTATTTTTCCGCGCGGCGATGAAACCGAGCCGAATGAACAAGGGCTGGCGTTTTATGACGATGTGCTGGATACCCTGCTGGCGCATCACATTCAGCCGGTGGTTTCGCTTTCCCACTATGAAATGCCGCTGTGTCTGGTGACGGAATACGGCGGCTGGCCGAATCGCAAGCTGGTGGACTTCTACCTGCGCTTCGCCGTCACGGTATTCGAACGCTACCGGCATAAGGTGAAGTACTGGATGACCTTTAACGAGATCAACTGCGTGAAGCATCATCCTTACGTCAGCGTGGGCGTGATTGAAGAAGATCATCCTCATCTGGAGCAGGACAAGTATCAGGGCGCGCATCACCAGTTTGTCGCCAGCGCGCTGGCGACCAAGGCCTGTCACCGGATTATTCCCGGATCGCAGGTGGGCTGCATGATCAGCTATCAGATGCTCTATCCCCATACCTGTCACCCGGACGATCTGCAAGCCTGCGAAGAGCAGCAGCGGGTATCGCTGTTTTTCAGCGATGTGCAGGCGCGCGGCTACTATCCGGCCTATACCGAGCGCATGCTGGCGGAAAAAGGCGTCGTGCTGCAAAAAGCGCAGGGCGATGACGAGATCCTGCGTCAGTATCCGGTCGATTTCGTGTCATTCAGCTACTACATGTCCAGCACCGTCAGCGCGCGCCCGGAGGAACTGGAGGGCGTGACCGGCAACCTGATTACCGGCGGCATCCGCAACCCCTATCTGCCCAGCAGTCAGTGGGGCTGGCAGATCGACCCCAAAGGGCTGCGCCTGGCGCTGAATCAGCTTTACGATCGTTATCAAAAACCGTTGTTTATCGCCGAGAACGGGCTGGGCGCCGTCGATAGCGTCAACTCTGACGGCACCATTGACGATGATTACCGTATTGACTACCTGCGCCAGCACATTGAGCAGATGAAAGAGGCGTTGGGCGATGGCGTCAGGCTGTTTGGCTACACCTGGTGGGGGCCGATCGATGTGATCAGCGCGGGAACGGCGCAGATCTCCAAGCGCTACGGCTTTATCTATGTCGATCAGGATGACGACGGCAACGGCACGCAGCGCCGTTCGCGCAAAAAAAGTTTTCGCTGGTATCAGCGGGTGATCGCCTCCAACGGCGAACAGCTGGCGGATTGAGATGAGAGACGAGCGACTGGCTGCGGCGCGTCCGCGGCCGGCATTCTGAATGTGATGACGATGAGGTATCAATGATGGCAAGTTTTCCGCATGATTTTCTTTGGGGTGGGGCGATTGCGGCCAATCAGGCCGAGGGCGCATGGAATGAGGACGGCAAGGGGCCGTCCATCGCCGATGTGGTGCGCGGCGGCGTTATCGCCGGCCAGGCGGATGAAACTATCGATCCGACCCTGTACTACGCCAGCCATCAGGCGATCGATTTTTATCACCGTTATAAAGAGGATGTCGCACTGTTCGCCGAAATGGGGTTCAAATGTTTCCGTACCTCGATCGCCTGGTCGCGCATCTTTCCGCAAGGGGATGAGGCCACGCCGAATGAAGCCGGACTCCGGTTCTACGACGATCTGTTTGACGAACTGCTGAAATACGGCATTCAGCCGGTGATCACGCTGTCGCACTATGAAACGCCGCTGGCGCTGGCGACGCGCTACGGCGGCTGGGAAAACCGCAGGCTGGTGGACTTTTTCAGCCGTTATTGCGACACGGTATTTCGCCGCTATCGGCACAAGGTGAAGTACTGGATGACGTTTAATGAACAAAACAACATGAATCGGATGCCGTTCGCCACCGGCGCGATACGGCCGCCGCAGGAGCGGCAGCTGCAGGCGGTTTATCAGGCCAATCACCATATGTTTGTGGCCAACGCCATCGCCAATAAACTGTGTCATGAGATCATTCCCGACGCGATGATCGGCGGTATGCTGTCGCTCAGCACCGTCTATCCCTATCGCTGTCATCCGGATGATGTGTTTGAAACCTATCAGCTGCGCCGCCGTTCGCTGTTTTACGCCGACGTAATGATGCGCGGCGTTTATCCGGCCTACAGCCAGCGGATGTGGCGCGACCATGATATTCAGCTGACGATGGAGCCGGGCGACCTTGAACTGTTGGCGGCCTGGCCGTCGGACTATCTGGGCTTCAGCTACTACCGCAGCGCCACCCACAAGGCGGGCGAACTGGTGCTGTCGGATACCGGCGGCATCACCGGTCTGGAAAATCCCTATCTGGAGAAAACCGCCTGGGGCTGGCCGATTGACGCCAAAGGACTACGGCTGGTGTGCAATGAACTGGCGGATCGTTATCAGAAACCGCTGTTTATCGTGGAAAACGGTTACGGCGGCGATGATATCCCGGCGGCGGACGGCGCCATTGAGGATGATGAACGCATCAGCTATGGTCGACGTCATCTTCAGCAAGTGGCGGAAGCGATTGCCGATGGCTGCGACATTATGGGTTACACCTGGTGGGGGCCGATCGATATCGTCAGCGCCGGCACGGGTGAGATGAAAAAACGTTACGGCTTTATCTATGTCGATAAAGACAATGACGGCAACGGCACGCTGGCGCGTTCGAAGAAAAAGAGTTTTGACTGGTATAAACAGGTCATCGCCTCCAACGGCGAGTTGCTTTGACGCCTGACGTCAGACATTGAAAAGGCGTTATCTCCCGCACAGATCTGTCTTTTAGTCACAATTGTTTATGTGGGTGTAGAAACCGGTTCGTGCGTCAGAAGACGACGCGCCCAACATAGGGGGCCCAAACGTCGGCCTCCTATGAACCGCGCATCCGTGCGGCTCATCCTAAGCCTGCTATCTCCTCAGCATAATTTTTTACGCCGGGTAACGGTCAATCACGTCTGGTTGGATAAACCACCGTTACCTCAGAACCTGTTTTGCTGTCACAGATTAAATTACATAATTTTCAAATGGATAAGGCATCTATCCAGCCAGGCGACGTGATACTTTCCGTCCTCTTTCAGGTATGAAGACCGTACTGATACCCGTTCGCCGGCCTCCAGATGGCGGCGCACGATAATAGGCAATCCTCACGCTTGCCGCGCGTTCTGCAACCCTCACTTCGATTATCGCCGCGGACCGCCGTCGGTTTCTACGGTTGCCTGCCGCTATTCCGGCGCTGGAAAATACGAACCATCCTAATAAGTTAGGATATTGAGCGCTGTGCTCGGTTGTTCTGGCGATAAGCGGGACCCTATAGTATTTTGAACGCAGAAATTCATCGCTCTATTAGGAGAGAACATGGTTTATACCCTGTTGCGTTGGGTATTTAAACGGTTGTATCGCATAAGGATTGAAGGCGATAGTCGTCAGTTTCAGCAGTCTAAACTGTTGATTACCCCTAACCACGTATCTTTTTTAGACGGCGCGTTGCTGGCGCTGTTTTTACCCATCAAGCCGGTGTTCGCGGTTTATTCGACGATTTCCGAACGCTGGTTTATGCGCTGGCTCAAGCCCTATGTCGATTTCGTGCCGCTGGATCCGACCAAACCGCTGGCTATCAAAGGGTTGATTAAGGTCATTGAGCGCGGGCAGCCGGTGGTGGTGTTTCCTGAAGGGCGTATCACCGTGACCGGCTCACTGATGAAAATCTACAGCGGCGCCGCATTTGTGGCGGCGAAATCGGGCGCGACCATTATTCCCGTGCGTATTGACGGCGCTGAATTCACGCCGTTCGGGCGTTTGGGGGGCGTTTTTAAACGCCGCTGGTTCCCGCGAATCACCATAAAATATCTGCCGCCCACCACCTTGCCGATGCCGGAGGCGAGCAGCGCCAGGGATCGCCGCATTCTGGCGGGCGAACATTTGCATCAGATTATGATGCAGGCCCGCATGGCAAGCCGCCCGCAACACACGCTGTATCAAGCGTTTCTTGCCGCGCAAACCCGCTACGGGCGGCGCTCGCCCTGCATCGCCGATATTGCTTTCAAAGAGGATAACTATCAGGGATTACTGAAAAAATCGCTGGGCGTATCGCGCATCTTGCAGCGTTTTAGCCGTGAGAATGAGCATATCGGCATGCTGTTGCCGAACGCCACGATTACGGCGGCGGCGATTCTGGGCGCATCACTGCGTAACCGGGTGCCGGCGATGCTGAATTACACGGCGGGGGCGAAAGGGCTGCAAAGCGCCATGAAGGCCGCCGACATCAAAACTATCGTGACGTCCCGCCAGTTTCTGGAGAAGGGCAAGCTGACGGCGCTGCCGGAACAGGTCAGCGAGGCCAACTGGATTTATCTGGAAGATTTGAAGGATACCGTTACGCTGGCCGATAAACTGTGGATCCTGCTGCATCTGTTGTTCCCGGCCAAAGCGATGCTGGCGCAGAAGCCTGACGACGCGGCGATGATTCTGTTTACTTCCGGCTCCGAAGGGAACCCGAAAGGGGTCGTGCATTCCCATGACAGTCTGCTGGCGAACGTGGAGCAAATTCGCAGCGTGTCGGACTTCACTCCGCTCGATCGCTTTATGTCGGCGCTGCCGCTGTTTCACGCCTTTGGTTTGACCGTGGGGCTGCTGACGCCGCTGCTGACCGGCGCACGGGTGTTTCTGTACCCCAGCCCGCTGCATTATCGCATCGTGCCGGAGCTGGTGTACGACCAGAACTGCACCGTGCTGTTCGGTACCTCGACCTTTCTGGGAAACTACGCGCGCTTTGCTCATCCATATGATTTCGCGCGTTTGCGTTATGTGGTGGCCGGGGCGGAAAAACTCTCCGAAGGGACGCGGCAAATCTGGCAGGAGAAATTCGGCATCCGCATTCTGGAAGGCTATGGCGTAACGGAGTGCGCGCCGGTGGTGGCGATTAACGTGCCGATGGCGGCGAAAATCCACACCGTCGGCAAACTGTTGCCGGAAATGGCATCTCGGCTGATTAGCGTGCCGGGCATTGAGCGCGGCGGACGTTTGCAACTGCGCGGGCCGAATATCATGAAAGGCTATCTGCGCGTTGAACATCCGGGCGTTCTGGAAACGCCGGCGGCGGAAAACGCGGCGGGCGAATTACAGGCCGGCTGGTATGACACCGGCGATATTGTCGAACTGGATAAAAACGGCTTCTGCACCATCGTCGGCCGGGTAAAACGTTTTGCCAAGCTGGCTGGCGAAATGGTATCGCTGGAAAGCGTTGAACAACTGGCGATCGGCCTATCGCCGCAGGCGCAGCACGCCGCCAGCGCCAAGAGCGACAGCAGCAAAGGGGAGGCGCTGGTGCTGTTTACCACCGACGGCGAGTTAACCCGCGACCGCCTGCTGGCGCAGGCGCGTAGCAGCGGCATCCCCGAGCTGGCGGTTCCCCGCGATATCCGCTATCTGAAAGCATTGCCGTTACTCGGCAGCGGCAAACCCGATTTTGTCACGCTGCGCGAGATGGCTGAACAACCGGAGCAGGCAGAATGAGCCAGACGCCACAATCTGAAGCGCCGCTGATGTCGCGCAGCATGAATGCCGTCATTATTGCGCAGTTTTTTTCCGCTTTTGGCGACAACGCGCTGTTATTCGCCACGCTGGCGCTGATCAAGGTGCTGGTGTACCCGGACTGGAGTCAGCCATTCCTGCAAATGGGCTTTGTGGCGGCTTACATCATTTTGGCGCCGTTTGTCGGGCAGGTGGCGGACAGCTTCGCCAAAGGCCGGGTGATGATGTTTGCCAATAGCCTGAAACTTCTGGGCGCGTTGGTCATCTTTCTCGGCGGCAATCCGTTTCTGGGCTATACGCTGGTGGGCGTGGGCGCGGCGGCCTATTCCCCGGCCAAATACGGTATTCTCGGCGAGATCACCCACGGCGGCCAACTGGTGAAGGCCAATGGTCTGATGGAGGCGTCGACCATTGCCGCTATTCTTACCGGGTCGGTGGCCGGCGGCGTGCTGGCCGACTGGAACCTGAGCGCCGCGCTGGCTATCTGCGCGGTATCTTATGGCATCGCGCTGGGCGCCAATATGCTGATTCCCCGCTTGGCGGCGGCGCGTCCGGGGCAGTCCTGGCACCCCGCCCATATGGCGCACCGCTTCTTTTCCTCTTGCCGGGCGCTATGGCGCGATGGCGAAACCCGTTTTTCCCTGCTCGGCACCAGCATGTTCTGGGGCGCCGGGGTCACGCTGCGCTTCCTGCTGGTGCTGTGGGTGCCGTTGGCGCTGGGCATCACCGATAACGCTACGCCGACGCTGCTTAATGCCATGGTGGCGGTGGGGATTGTGCTGGGCGCCGGCGCCGCGGCTAAGCTGGTGACGCTGAAAACGGTGCAGCGCTGCCTGCCCGCCGGCGTACTGATTGGCGTGGCGGTGGTGATTTTCACCCTTCAGCACAATCTGGTCAGCGCCTATGGATTGCTGATGCTGCTTGGCGCGCTGGGCGGTTTTTTCATCGTGCCGCTTAACGCCTTGCTGCAGGATCGGGGCAAAGAGAGCGTCGGCGCCGGCAACGCCATCGCCGTGCAGAATCTGGGGGAAAACGCGGCGATGCTGCTAATGCTGGGGCTCTACTCGCTGGTGGTGAAGCTCGGCGTCTCGGTTATCACTATCGGCATCGGTTTCGGCGTGTTATTCGCGTTCGCCATTGCGCTATTGTGGCTATGGCTGATTTCCGCCAAGCGCCGGGCTCGTTTATAAACACGATAGCAGGCCGCCATGCCGTCGCGCGTCGTTTAAGCGATCGGCATGAGCCGTTAGGGTGAGCGCATAGATTAAAATGATGGCCGCTTGGAGGTGGATATGAATCTGATATGGCATGACTGGCGGGTCGAGGATCTGAATGTTTATTCACTGCATGACATTCTGACTTTACGCAACCAGGTGTTTATCGTTGAGCAACATTGCCCCTATCAGGATCTCGACGGGCGGGATCTGGCTGACGGCAATCGCCATATTACCGCCTATCATAATGGCAAGCTGGCGGCCTATGCGCGGCTGCTGGCGCCCTCTGCGGCCAATGATGCGGTCACCATCGGGCGAGTGATGGTCGCGCCTGATTTCAGGAGACTGCGTCTGGGACATCAACTGCTGGAGCATGCGCTGATGGCCTGCGCCCGCCACTGGCCGCAAAAGCCCCTTTACCTCAGCGCCCAGGCGCACTTGCGGCATTTCTACGCCGGCTTCGGTTTCGTGGCGGACGGCGACGTGTATGACGAAGACGGCATTGCGCATATTGCTATGCGCAATGCCCTTTAAACGCCCCGGAAGGGCGGTGCCGCCGGATTTTTCGCCTGATTCGGCGATTCAATACTTCAATACATGGTTAACTGGCTGAACTGGAAATTTTGCTGCCTAACTTTTCCACGTCCTGACCAAAGCCGCGCGCGGTATTGCAACCGCTCAATACGGCGGTCACCAGCAGCGATGCCATGAGTAATTTTATATATTTCATTATCGTCACCAGCAGATTTCAACAGGGTTACACTGTGTCATAACCCCAGGCGGAAATTCAATCTCGCTCAGACGGAAATGCAGATATTTATCATGCTGACCCGCTGTTTTTTCTCAGGAAAATCTGGTCCCTGATACAGTACGCCAGGCCTTAAGCCGCTGATGTGATGTCCATCGCGATTGAGCGAACCTCCCTGTTCGCCGGCGCACGGGCTATTCCGTCAGAAACAGCTCCAGCAGCGAATTCAGAAACAGCTTGCCGTGTTCGGTAATTTGCCAGTCGGCGTCGCTTTCATGCAGATACCCCTGCGCCAGCGCCTGATCCAACTGCGGCCGGATCACGCTTTCATCCAGTCCGGTATAGGCGGTGAAATCGGCGCGAGGCGCGGCCTCCAGCAGGCGAAAACGGTTCATAAAGAACTCGAAGGGCCGGTCGTCGTTGACCACTTCATGCCGTTTATCCAGATAATCGCCCCGCATATAGCCGCGCGGATGGCGGGTTTTCACCGTGCGCAGAATGCGCCCGTCGCTGAATGTCAGCTTGCCGTGCGCGCCGCAGCCGATCCCCAGATAATCGCCAAAGCGCCAGTAGTTCAGGTTATGTTGACACTGATAGCCCGGTTTGGCGTAGGCCGACGTTTCATACTGGCGATAGCCCGCCGCGCTCAATAGCCGGTGGCCTTGCTCATAAATATCCCACAGCGCGTCGTCGTCCGGCAGCGTCGGCGGGCGGGAGCCAAACAGCGTATTGGGTTCGATGGTGAGCTGGTACCAAGACAGATGCGGCGGATCGAGGGCGATGGCCTGACGCAGATCGTCCAGCGCCTCATCCAGCGACTGGTCGGGCAGACCGTGCATCAGATCAAGGTTAAAGCTGCGTAACCCCAGTCCGGCGGCGAGGCGTGCGGCGCGTTTGGCCTCATTCGGCCCGTGAATACGTCCCAGACGCGTCAGTTTTTGCGGATTGAAACTTTGCACGCCAATCGAAATGCGGTTGATGCCGGCGCGTTGATAACCGCTGAAGCGATCGGCCTCCACCGTGCCGGGATTCGCTTCCATGGTGATCTCGGCATCCGGCGTTAACGGCAAACGCGCCCGGACGCCATCCAGCAAGAACTGCATCGCTTCGGCGCTCAACAGGCTGGGCGTGCCGCCGCCGATAAAAATGGAATGCAGCGCCCGGTCGCCCGCCAGCGGCAGGTCGGCGTCCAGATCGGCCAGCAGGTGTTCGACATATTCCCGGTGCGGCACGTCGCCTTTCAGCGCATGCGAGTTGAAATCGCAGTACGGACATTTCTGTACGCACCAGGGAATATGAATGTACAGGCTGAGCGGCGGCAGTTTAAGCATTACGCAGGGCATCCAGCAGCATGCGCAGCGCCTGGCCGCGATGGGAGAGGGCATGTTTTTCTTCGCGGGTGAGCTCCGCCGCGGTTTTCCCCAACGCCGGCACAATGAAAATGGGGTCATAACCAAAACCCCCGTCGCCGGCGGGTTCATGGGCCAGCATCCCGCCCCAGCGACCGTGGAACACCAGCGGGGTTGGATCATCGGCATGGCGCAGATAAACCAGCACGCAATGGAAGCTGGCGCCGCGCTGTTCGTCGGGAACGTCTGTCAACGCCTGCAGCAGCTTGTCCAGATTCTGTTGGTCGCTGGCGTCGGGACCGGCATAGCGCGCCGAATAGATGCCCGGCGCGCCGCCCAGCGCATCCACCGCCAGACCGGAATCATCGGCAATCGCCGGCAGACCGGTGATTTGGGCGGCATGACGCGCTTTCAGGATCGCGTTCTCGATAAATGTCAGGCCGGTTTCTTCCGCGGAATCCACACCCAGTTCGGTTTGCGCCACGACATCCAGACCAAAATCCGCCAGTAGACTGGCGAGTTCGCGCACTTTACCGGGATTGCCGGTTGCCAAAACCACTTTTTGCATATTTTTTCCTGCGTCTTTATTGAATGAGGTCCGCGACTTCCGCCGGGATCTGTTGCGGATTGATGATTTTTATCTGTTTATGCCGGCCGAGTTCGCCTTTTTCGATGATGACCAGACTTTTGGCGACCCGGAACTGTTTGGCGAGAAATTTGGTCAGATGGGCGTTGGCCTGACCATCAACCGGCGGCGCGGTCACGGCGACTTTCAATTCGTCGCCGTGCAGCCCGACAATCTGGTCACGGCTGGCTTTCGGCTGAATATACAGCCGAATCACCAGGTCGCCATCTTGGCGCGTAACGGCACTCACAACAGGAACCACAACCCGGGAAACAGATCCATGCCAAGATAATTGAACAGATACAGGATCACGATCACCGCCATCGCCGAAAAGTCGATGCCGCCCATCACCGGAATGATGCGGCGAACCGGCGCCATCAGCGGCTCGGTCAACTGATGCAGCAGATATTCGATCGGGCTGCGGCCCTGGCTGATCCAGCTCATCAATGACCGAATAATCAAGATCCAGAAGATCAGATAACCGGCGGATTTGAGCAGCGAGAGCAAGCCGACCAGCAGGTTCAGCGGGCTGAGGGATAGCGCGCCGGCCTGAATCAACAGCAGCAGCGGGTATTTGATGGTGGTCAGAATAAACGCCAGCAGCAAGGATGCGCTGTCAATCGGACCCAGTGAAGGAAGGATCCGGCGTAGCGGCCCGACAACCGGCTGAGTGATTTTGACCACGAACTGCGAGAGAGGGTTGTAAAAATCACTGCGTGACCACTGCATCCAGATGCGCAACAGCAACACGATTACGTAGAGGTCGATCAGCGTTTTGACCAGAAATGTCAGGGTAAGCATAGGTACGTCGGTTCCTTAATAAAATGGGATAATGATTAACGTTTTCAATCAGAACAGCTTTTCCATTTCCTGAGCGCGGTCAACGGCCGCCTGCATGGCGTCAGATACGATTTGCGTCAGTTGGCGCTCATTGAATATCCGTAATGCCTCGGCGGTGGTGCCGCCTTTAGAGGTGACATTTTCGCGTAGCGTCGACAGCGGGGTATCCGGACTGGCTTCCACCAGCGCCGCGGCGCCGGAAGCGGACTGCTGCACCAGTAGACGGGCGGTTTCGGCATCGAATCCCTGACGGATAGCTTCCTGCTGCATCGCCTCCATAAACAGGAAGAAATACGCGGGCGCGCTGCCGGCCGCGGCAATCACGCCGTTAATGCCTGATTCGCTTTCCACCCAGCATACTTGACCCACGCTTTTCATCAACCCGGCCGTAAACTCGCGATCGGCGTCGCCGACTGTGGCGGGGGCATACAATCCGCTCATTCCTTTTCCCACCAGCGACGGGGTATTGGGCATGATGCGCACGATATTCACGTCATCGCCCAGCAGCGCCTGAAACCGGGCGATGTTGATGCCGGCGGCGATTGACAACACCAGCTTGCCGGTAAAATCCACCTGCTGGCGCAAGGGTTGGCAAACGCCCGCCATCATTTGCGGTTTTACCGCCAGTACAATAACGTCGGCTTGCTGGACGCTTTGTACGTTATCCGCGCTGCTGATTACGCCATATTTGGCCGCCAGCGCGTCGCGGTTTTTACCCGATGGCGCGCATACGCAGATGTTGCGCGCGGGATAACCTTTATCAATTAATCCGGCGACAATGGCTTGCGCCATATTGCCTGCGCCAATAAACGCTATTTTACGTTGTTGCATTTAAGCTCTCACTGATTTTTTGTGCAGTTAATCGTTGCCGATATGGTCGGCGCCATTGTCGTAGCGGGTTATTTCGTCGACGCCGAGTAGTCCCGGGCCCCAAAAATGGCGGTGCCGATTCGCACCAGCGTGCTGCCTGCGGCGACGGCGGCGCGCATATCATCGGTCATGCCCATCGATAGGGTATCGATGTGGGGATAATGTAACGTCAATTGTTTAAATAAATCATCCATTTGCCGGAAAACAGCCAGTTGGCGCCCATAGTCTGTTTCCGGCGCCGGGATGGCCATCAACCCGCGTAGCCGCAGATTTGGCAATGCCGCCACGCTGGCGGCCAGCGCCGGTAATTCATCAACGCCAATACCGGATTTGCTTGCTTCGTTGCTGATATTGATTTGCAAAAGCACATTCAGCGGCGGCAATGACGGCGGGCGCTGTTCGCTCAAACGTTGGGCGATGCGCAGACGATCAACCGTATGGAACCAGGCGAAGTTTTCGGCCACCAGCCGACTTTTATTCGACTGTAGCGGTCCGATAAAGTGCCATTCTAAATCCATTGCCGGCTGGTTTTCCCGAAAGTAATGAATTTTGTCCACGCCTTCCTGCACATAGTTTTCGCCAAAGGCGCGTTGTCCGGCGGCGATGGCTTCTTCGATAGCGGTCACGGGTTTGGTTTTGCTGACTGCAAGCAGTTTAACTTCTTCCGGTGTCCGCGCGCACTGTTGCGCGGCAGCGGCGATCTGCTGTCTGATGTCCTGTAGATTCTGCTGGATAGTCGTCATAGTAATTCAGGAGATTATCGATGAATGTGGGTGAATGGGTATCGCTTAGTGTAAAGCATAATGCTTCGGATCTGCACCTGTGTAGCGGACATCCGCCGGTGTTGCGCGTAGATGGCCAGCTGCGCACGGAAAATACCTTACCACGTTTGAGCGCCGAGCGGCTGGAACAATGGTGCGCCGCCTGGCTCGATCCGCCCCAGTTGCGACAACTCCAGCACGCCGGTCAATTGGACTGCGCCCTGATGCTGGCGGATGGGCAGCGTCTGCGCGTGAATCTGTTCCGCCAGCGGCTGGGATTATCCGCCGCGTTGCGGCTTATTCCGTCGACCCACCCTTCATTAACCACGCTGCGCGCGCCGCCGATTCTGTCAGAACTGCTTGATAAACCGGATGGTCTGATCTTGCTGACCGGCGCCACCGGCAGCGGCAAGTCCACCACGCTGGCGGCGATGATTTCGGCGTTGAACCAGCGCAGCTACCGGCATGTCATCACGCTGGAGGATCCGATCGAATTTATCCACGACAGCCGGCAGTGCCTGATCCAGCAGCGTGAAATCGGCCCGCACACGATTTCATTTGCCGAGGCGTTGCGCGCCGCGTTGCGTGAAGATCCCGATGTGATTCTGCTGGGGGAGTTGCGTGATGCCGAGACCATTCGACTGGCGCTGACGGCGGCGGAGACTGGTCATCTGGTGCTGTCCACTCTGCACACGCGCAGTGCGGCGCAGGCGGTGGATCGGCTGGTGGACGTATTTCCCGGCGATGAAAAAAACTTTGTCCGCAGCCAGCTCGCCGCCTGCCTCCAGGCGGTCATTGCGCAAAAGCTGTTGCCGATGCCGCAAGGCGGGCGGGTGGCGTTGTTTGAGGTGCTGACGGCGAACTCGGCGGTCAGCAATCTGATCCGCGAAGGAAAAAGCCATCAGTTGCCCAGCCTGATTCAGAGCGGCGGGCTGGCCGGCATGCAGACGTTTGAACAAAGCCGTCAACAGCGTATTCGCCAGGGACTGCTGCATTAGGCAGCCTTGTGGTTTGAAAAACATGATGCCGCTTGAGAGAACGCTTTCCCTGGTGAAAGGAACACCGCTGCGCATGGCTTTTCTGCGTCTCTTGCCCCTTGTCCCATGCGCGCCGGCACCCCTTTACCCCGTGCCGCAGCATTGTGATAAAGGTCGCTGTTTATTGTTTCTCGACATGAAAATTTTTATTTAATTTTTATTTTTTTTGTGTTCTAACACATAGGTCATTTTATATATGCGTAATAAAATAATACGCAACCAATACGTGATAAGGAATTATTTACCTGCCAGATTTATCTGTGATAGAACGCTATTTTTAATTGCCATGAATTAATACCAATCCCACCAGGGGAATTTTGTATCGGTATATCAATAACGTAAAAATATAAGAGGTTTATTATGCATACCATCGAACCATTGGCATGGTACGGGGCGTTAATTGGTCTTTTTATTGCTATTGTGCTTATTCTAAAAAAAATAAATCCCGTTTATTCACTGTTTCTTGGCGCGATTATCGGCGCAATCATCGGCGGCGCCAATCTGGATCAAACGTTGGTGTTATTAACCTCCGGCACGCAAAGCCTGATGGGTACGGTGATCCGCGTGCTGGCCGCCGGGGTGCTTGCCGGGGTAATGATGGAGTCGGGCGCGGCGGAAACCATCGCGCAGGCCATCGTAAAAAAAATGGGGGAAAGTAAAGCCATATTGGCGCTGGCGTTGGCCACCATGATTATTACCGCCGTCGGCGTTTTTATTCCCGTCGCGGTATTAATTGTGGCGCCGATTGCCTTATCGGTGGGAAATAAAATGGGCATATCGAAACTGGCGTTATTGCTTGCCCTTTCCGGCGGCGGCAAGGCGGGTAATATTATTTCTCCCAATCCCAACACTATTGCGGCAGCCAATGGTTTTCACCTCAATTTGAGCGACGTCATGATCGCGGGCTTTATTCCTGCTCTGTGCGGTTTACTGATGACGGTGATAGTCGCGTCATTGCTGAAAAACAAAGGCATCAAAGTGAGCGAAGGCGAAGCGGCGGCGGCCTACGGCACGCAAAGCGCCAAACGCGAGAAAGTCTACCCGTCGCTGGGTAAAGCGATTGTCGCGCCTGCGGTAGCCGTTATCTTGTTGATGATTAATCCGATCGGCTCCATCTTTCACATCAGTTCGCTTTCTTCGTTTAAGCTCGATGCGCTTTATGTATTGCCGATCGCCGGCGTTATTGGGCTGATCGCCATGGGCAAAAAGGACAAGATTATCGCCTATACCACCTCCGGTCTGGAAAAAATGACGGCGACCGTGCTGATCCTGATTGGCGCCGGTTCGATCGCCGGGTTGATTGCCGCTTCGGATCTCTCGGTACAGGTCGTGCAGTTGATTAATCTGATGGGGATCTCCGGCACCTTCCTGGCGCCGATCTCCGGCATTTTAATGGCGGCGGCGACCGCATCGACGTCTACCGGCGTAATCCTGTCCACCAGTACCTTCGGCCACGCAATTTCCAATATCGGCATTGCGCCCATCGCCTCTGCGGTCATGATGCATACTGGCGCGACCGTGATCGACTCTTTACCACAGGGCAACTATTTCCACGTCACCGCGCAGAGCATGAACATGAGCATCAAGCAGCGTATGTGCCTGCTGCCGTATGAAGCGATTGTCGGGGGAACCATGACCCTTGTCGCCACCGTGCTTTACGGCTTTATTTTTTAGGAAGAGGCAACCCACGATGAAAAAAGAAACCTTTGTTTTAGCTCCCGATTCTTTCAAAGAGAGTATGACGGCGAAAGAAGTGTGCAACGCGATGGAGAAAGGGTTAAGGAAAGTCTTTCCTGATGCGAACTATGTCCATGTACCCATGGCCGATGGCGGCGAAGGTACGACCCAGTCATTAATCGACGCCACCCAGGGAAACCTGTATTCACTGACGGTCACCGGACCGCTGGGTAAACCGGTGGAAGCCGGCTACGGCATTATGGGCAATGGCGAGATTGCGGTGATCGAAATGGCCTCCGCCAGCGGGATCCATTTTGTCAATCGCGATACAAAAAATCCTTTGATCACCACCACCTACGGCACCGGCGAACTGATTCGCGCATGTCTGGACAAAGGCATTAAAAAGATCATTTTAGGCATCGGCGGCAGCGCCACCAACGACGGCGGCGCCGGGATGGCGCAAGCGCTGGGCGCGCGTTTCTATGACCAGTCCGGCGCGCCCCTGCCATGCGGCGGCGGCGCATTAGCACGCCTGCACCGTATCGATATTTCCGGCCTGGACAGCCGGTTGGCGCAGGTTGATATTCAGGTCGCCTGTGATGTGAGCAATCCGCTGTGCGGCGAGCAGGGCGCCTCCGCGATTTTTGGGCCGCAGAAGGGCGCCACGCCGGCAATGGTGGCGCAGTTGGACGCCAACCTGGCGCACTATGCCGCGGTGATCCGCAGCCAGTTGAATAAGGACGTCGCCGATATACCGGGCGCTGGCGCGGCGGGCGGCCTGGGCGCCGGATTGATGGCCTTTACGCGCTGCACGTTGCGTAAGGGGATAGACATCGTCGTGGAGTTCAGCGGCTTGCGCGACAAACTGGCCGGCGCCGACTTCTGCTTTACCGGCGAAGGACGTATCGACTACCAGACCAAATTTGGCAAAACGCCCTATGGCGTCGCCAGAACCGCCAAAGCGCAGGGCGTAGCGGTGATTGCCGTCTCTGGCTGCATCGGCGATGGCGTTGAGACGCTGTATGACGAAGGTATCGATGCTATTTTCGGTATTATTCCGCATGCCGACAGCATTGAGGCATTGCTGAAAGACGGCGCGACTAATATGGAACGCGCCTGCGAGAATATCGGCCGGTTATTGAAAATCGCCGCCGTATAAAATAAAGCGGCTAATCCTCGCCGTATTGTCATCATCGCGTCAATATCGAACCCGCGGCGTCATCACGGCGTAGCGGGTTCAGTCGGAACCATAAGCCTATTGTTTTACATCCCGCGGCGGCGTCATGATTATTCGGCATGGCCGCTGAATTTGTTATTTTTTATCAGATGCTGAATTTGTTATTTTTTATCAGATAATAAAACGCAGACTTTTTTATCAAATAGAGGTGCATTCCTGCTGGATCATCGGTATGAATATTTTATTCAGTTAGCCAAATAGCAATGCGCCATCGGCACATTCCAATTAAGCATCATGCATACTGGCGAGCTATTTTATTTAGCGTCCCACAGGGGATAATAAATGACGGATTACTATTTTGACGCGAAGCTGGCCTATTCGATCGTCAAACGCACCATGAGTATTATTGACTGTAATATCAACGTTATGGATGCCAAGGGCCGCATTATCGGTAGCGGCGATCAGGAGCGGATTGGCGAGGTTCACGAAGGCGCGCTGCTGGCGCTGACGCAAGAGCGGATCGTGTCGATTGACGATGCATCCATGCACACCCTGCATGGCGTGAAGCCGGGGATCAATCTGCCGTTGCGGCTGAATAACCAAATTGTGGGCGTCGTTGGTCTGACCGGGAATCCGCAAGGGCTGCTGCAATTCGGCGAACTGGTTTGCATGACGGCGGAAATGATGCTGGAACAGGCGCATTTATTGCAACTGTTGGCGCAGAACAGCCGTCTGCGCGAAGAGCTGGTGCTGAGCATGGTGCGCAGCGATGTCTATTCCTCGACGATGCAGGAATGGGCGCAACGTCTTGGCGTCGATTTGCTGCTGCCGCGCGTCGCCATGGTGGTGGAACTGGACAGCGGGCAGCTGGGCGTGAGCACCGCCATGAGCGAACTGCAACAGCTGCAGTCGTTGCTAATGGAAACGGGCAAAGATGACCTGATGGCGATTGTCTCGCTGACCGAAATGGTGGTGCTGAAGCCGGCATATCTGCACGCGGAACGTTGGGAGCCGGAAGAGCATAAACGGCGCATGTCGCAGCTGTACCAACGGCTGCAACAGGAAACGCCGTTGAAGGGACGCCTGGCGTTGGGCAAATTTTTCCCCGGAGAAGGGGGCATCGCCCGCTCTTATCAGACGGCGAAAACCACAATAAAAGTCGGTAAGCAACGGATGCCCGACGTACAGTGTTATTGCTATCAGGACATTAAACTGCCGGTGCTGCTCGATAGCCTGCGCGACGGTTGGCAAGCGACCGAATTGCTCAGCCCCCTGCAGCGGCTAAAAGCGATGGACGGCAATGGCGTATTCAGAAAAACCCTGCACACCTGGATTCGCCACAATCAGCAGGCGAGTGCGACCGCCAAGGCCCTGTTCATTCACAAAAATACGCTGGATTACCGGTTGCGGCGCATTTCCGAACTGACCGGATTGAATCTGACGATATTTGAGGATCGTTTCCTGCTGTACGTCGCCGCGCAGTTGGATGAGGAGTAGCGATGCCTCTACACGCAAGGCCGGCCTGAGCGCAGGTCGGGACCGGCCACCGCCAGCGATTGAGTGGTGACGGAAAACGATTTTACTGGCTGGCTATTCTGCTGCGGCGCGGTGGAAATATTTTTCATCCGTTGGGTGATCAAGACAATGCCGTCAATCGCGCCGAGAATGTCGTTAATCCGTTTGGCGCGGCTGTCGATCTCCTGGATGACATAGCAAACGGACTCGCCGCCAAGACCGCGGGTATCGCGCTGTTGGCCAACTGATGCGCTAATGCCGCCTGTTCGGCGTTGTTTTTCACGGTGGCGCAGAGCATCAGGCTATCGCCGTTTATCAGGCGGCTTAACGCCGTTCCCTGAATTTTATTCAGCGGCAGAAGCGACTCTTTGTCTTTTTTAATCGCCAGGATCCCCATACCGCTAACAATTAGCAGTAACAATGTGGTCAATCATAATAGTGTTAATAGCCCGGCGTGAATGGCTGTATTTTCAGTCCCATAGTTTCCTTTTCCGTGTATGCGACATGAAGAGACAAATGGGGTAAAGCTTGCAGCCTCGTCAAGCCTCAATTTCCTTCGAGGCCATTCATCAAACAGAACATCACAGAAAATACGGATGAGTCATCTGTCCGCTACTGATTAGCCGGATCGGCGCGAGGTTTTAACGTTGTTTTTTACGCGTTGCCTGACTAAAAATCGGCGTAAATGCGATAACCATTGCGGCAATGTGACAGATATTTTTCATATGCGCGATGTTGGTTGGCCAAACCGTAGAATTGACCGTCAGCGACAGAATCATCGTTAGTCTGTTCCGGCGCTGTCCACAGGACCGCGCCGTGTTGGTCGGTTGAATCAATCGATGTCGGATTGCGGCGGCCGGTTCGATTGCACAAGGAGAATGATGGATGAAAACAGCGGTGGCTTTACGTCATGTTCATTTTGAAGATCTGGGTATCCTGGCTGAGTTATTACCCGCCTGCGGTTATCGTGTGCGTTATCTTGATCCGGCGGTCGATGATTTATCATCGGTAACGCCGGATGGCTGTGATTTACTGGTGGTTCTGGGCGGGCCGATAGGCGCCTTTGACCACCAGGCCTATCCCTTTTTAACTGCGGAGTTGGCGCTGATCAGCCAGCGTCTGGCGAGTAAAAAGCCTATTCTGGGTATCTGCCTGGGCGCCCAACTGATGGCGCGAGCCTTGGGCAAAGATGTCGGGCCGATGGGGGTGAAAGAAATTGGTTTTAGTCCGCTGTCGTTAACCCCGGCGGGCGGACGTTCCGTGCTGTCTCCTCTGGCCGATGTGCCGGTTTTGCACTGGCACGGCGACCGGTTTGAGATACCGGATGGCGCGCAGGTGCTGGCGCAAACGCCGATTTGCCCTCATCAGGCCTTTGCGCTGGGAGATTACGCGCTGGGGCTACAGTTTCATCTTGAAGTCACGCCGGAAAATCTTGAGCACTGGCTGGTCGGGCATGCCTGTGAGCTGGCGCTGGCCGGCATCGACCCGCGGGTTCTGCGCGCTCAGGCCGCCGAACACCGCGAGGTCCTTGCCGATGCGGCGCGTCAGACTTTCGGCGGCTGGCTGGCGCGTCTGTAAAGGCGCGGCCGCCAGATGATGTCCATCTGGATACCGGCAAACGGCGGTTTTTAACATCCGGGAACGATCCGGAATAAAAATGAACATTAATGAACGAAATTATTTAGGGCTGAATAGGATGGCGCCATCGTCTTCCTATTATCATTCATGCGGGTGAAAGAATTAATCCGCCGTAAGGTAATGAATCGTCGGCTTTATCAGGATAGTGTCGACTGCCATTGTTATTGGTTATCGATGTTTTTTCCCGAGTGGCACAGAGATTGCTCTATTGAGAGTGAACATAACTAGCATGACGTTGCTATTTAACACTTATTAAATAGAGGTATGTGATGACGCGGAAATTAGCAATTTACGGCAAAGGTGGTATTGGTAAATCAACAACCACACAAAATACGGCGGCGGCTTTGGCTTATTTCCATAGCAAGAAGATTTTTATTCATGGCTGCGACCCAAAGGCGGACTCCACACGTTTAATATTGGGCGGTAAGCCGCAGGAAACCCTGATGGATGTATTACGCGATCAGGGCGCGGAGAAAATCACCAATGAGATGGTCGTTAAAAAAGGCGTCTTTGATATTCGCTGCGTAGAGTCCGGCGGACCGGAACCCGGGGTGGGGTGCGCCGGCCGCGGCGTGATTACCGCCATCGACCTGATGGAGAATAATAAGGCCTATACGGACGATCTGGATTTTATTTTTTTTGACGTACTGGGTGATGTGGTGTGCGGCGGATTCGCCATGCCTATTCGCGATGGTAAAGCCCAGGAGGTCTATATCGTCGCCTCCGGTGAAATGATGGCCATCTACGCGGCGAACAATATCTGCAAAGGGCTGGTGAAATATGCCAAGCAGAGCGGCGTGCGTCTTGGCGGTATTATTTGCAACAGCCGCAACGTGGATGGGGAAAAAGATTTTCTTGAAGAATTCACTGCCGCCATTGGCACGAAGATGATTCATTTTGTGCCGCGCGACAATATTGTGCAAAAAGCCGAATTTAATAAAAAAACGGTGACGGAATTCGATCCTGAAGCCAATCAGGCGAAGGAATATTGCGAACTGGGGCGCAAGATTATCGAAAATACCGATTTGGTTATTCCCCGCCCCTTAACCATGGAACAATTGGAATCAATGGTGGTGAAATATGGTCTTTCCGACTAGCTGAATAGCGATGTAATTAATAAGACCGCCTGGTCGTATTGATAAATATTTATTCATTAAGCGTGGGGGATGTATTATGCCTTACCATGAGTTTGACTGTAGTAAATGTATTCCTGAGCGGAAACAACATGCCGTGGATAAGGGTTCTGATGAGGATTTAACGTCGGCCCTGCCGAAGGGATATTTAAATACAATTCCGGGCACCATATCGGAACGCGGCTGCGCCTATTGCGGCGCGAAACATGTCATCGGCACGCCGATGAAAGACGTTATTCATATCAGCCACGGTCCGGTGGGCTGTACCTATGATACCTGGCAGACAAAACGCTATATCAGCGATAACGATAATTTCCAGCTTAAATACACTTTCGCCACCGATATGAAGGAAAAACATATCGTATTTGGCGCGGAAGGCGTGCTGAGGAAAAATATTATCGAAGCGTTTGACGCCCATCCGACGATTAAACGGATGACCATTTACCAGACCTGCGCCTCGGCGTTGATTGGCGACGATCTTGCCGCGGTGGCGCAGGATGTGATGGATGAGCGCCCCGATGTGGATATTTTCGTCTGTAACTCGCCGGGGTTCGCCGGCCCTAGTCAGTCCGGCGGACACCATAAAATCAATATCGCCTGGATCAATCAGAAGGTCGGTACGGTGGAGCCGAAAATAACCAGCGATTACGTCATTAATTATGTCGGTGAATACAATATTCAGGGCGATCAGGAAGTCATGACCGACTACTTCAAACGCATGGGGATCCAGGTGCTATCCACCTTTACCGGCAATGGTTCCTATGACGATTTGCGCGCCATGCACGGCGCACAGCTCAACGTGCTGGAGTGCGCCCGCTCGGCGGAATATATCTGCAATGAACTGCGCGTTCGCTATGGGATTCCCCGGCTGGATATCGACGGGTTCGGCTTCGGCCCGCTGGCGGATTCGCTGAGAAAGATCGGCCTGTTTTTCGGGATTGAAGATCGTGCTCAGGCGATTATCGATGAAGAAACGGCGCGCTGGAAGCCGGAGCTGGACTGGTACCGGGTACGCCTGACAGGCAAGAAGGTCTGCATCTGGCCCGGCGGATCGAAGCTGTGGCACTGGGCTCATGTCATTCACGAAGAGATGGGCGTCGAGGTGGTGTCGGTATACACCAAATTCGGCCATCAGGGCGATATGGAGAAAGGCATTGCCCGCTGCGAAGCCGGGGCGCTGGCGATTGACGATCCCAACGAGCTGGAATCGCTTGAGGCGATGTACAAACTGAAGCCGGACGTGATTTTTACCGGTAAAAGACCGGGAGAAGTGGCGAAGAAAATCCGTGTGCCTTACCTCAATGCGCATGCCTATCACAACGGCCCGTATAAAGGTTTTGAAGGGTGGGTGCGTTTTGCCCGCGATATTTACAACGCCATTTATTCGCCGATCCATCAACTGGCCAAACGCGATATCAGTCAGGACGAAATCCCGACCGGTCAGGGTTTCGTCACCACAAAAATGCTTTCTGATAGCGCGCTGAGCGATGACATTCGTCAGGCGTCCGGGCCGCGTGAATACAGCGGCGGTTACGACAGCGTATCCAAACTGCGCGCGCGCGAGTATCCGGTTTTCGCCGACCCCTCCGCCGCCACGGCTGAAGAGTAGGAGGGCGTTATGACCATGACCCATTCACAGGCGTCGCAGATAGAGGCGATGGTGGACTACATTATGAAAAACTGCCTGTGGCAGTTTCACTCCCGTTCCTGGGACAGAGAGAAGCAAAACGCCGGGATCCTGCTGAAAACGCAGCAGCGGTTGTGCCATGAGCCGGTCGATCTCAGTACGCCCGCCGATCGCTGCTACTGGGCGGATGCGGTGGTGCTGGCGGAGGCCTTCAGAGAACGCTTCGTCTGGCTGGAGGCGATGGATAACGACGCGATCCGCGCGCTGATGAAGGCGCTGCATGAGCGGATGGATTATTTAACGATCACGGGATCGCTGAACGCGGAACTCACCGATCAACGCTACTAGAGGTGCCTGAAATGTCTTGTGAATTGAAAACGAAAGAGCGTGTCGGCGTGATCAACCCGATCTTTACCTGTCAGCCCGCCGGCGTGCAGTACGCCAGTATCGGCATCAAGGATTGCATCGGCATCGTACATGGCGGGCAGGGGTGCGTTATGTTTGTGCGCCTGCTTATCTCCCAGCATTTGAAAGAAAGCTTTGAAATCGCTTCATCGTCGGTACACGAGGATGGGGCGGTTTTCGGCGCGCTGGACCGGGTTGAACAGGCGGTCGATGTTCTGCTGATGCGTTATCCCCACGTCAAGGTGATTCCCATCATCACCACCTGTTCCACCGAGGTTATCGGCGATGATGTCGACGGCGTGGTCATCAAGCTGAATGAAGAGTTGCTGAAGACGAAGTTTCCCGGCCGCGAGGTTCATCTCATCCCGATCCATTCGCCCAGCTTCGTCGGCAGCATGGTCAGCGGCTATGATCTGGCCGTCCGCGATTTCGTGAAATACTTCGCCGAAAAAAGCCAACCGAACGGCAAGCTGAATCTGATCACCGGCTGGGCCAATCCCGGCGATGTCACCGCGCTCAAGCATCTGCTGGCGGAAATGCGGATCGACGCCACCGTACTGTTTGAAATCGAGAATTTCGATTCGCCGCTGATGCCGTCCGGCAACACGGTTTCCCACGGCAATACCACCATTGAGGATTTGACCGGCACGGCGAATGCCCTGGGCACCATCGCCTTAAACCGTTATGAGGGGGGCAAGGCGGCGCGCTATCTGGAAGAGAAGTTCGGCATACCGACCATTATCGGGCCGTCCCCGATCGGCATCCGCAATACCGATACCTTTTTGCAAAACCTTAAACAGATGACGGGAAAACCCATTCCGCCGTCGCTGGTGCGGGAGCGCGGCGTTGCCATTGATGCGCTAACCGATCTGGTGCACATGTTTCTGGCCGATAAACGCGTGGCGATTTACGGCAATCCTGATTTGGTGATTGGGCTGGCGGAGTTTTGCCTGGATCTGGAAATGAAGCCGGTATTGCTGCTGCTGGGCGATGACAACGCCGGTTATGAAAGCGATCCGCGTGTTCTGGCGCTGCAGGAAAACGTCGATTACGGCATGGAGATCGTGACTAACGCCGACCTGTGGGAACTGGAGCATCGCATTACCCGGCAATCCCTTGAGCTGGATTTGATTCTGGGCCATTCCAAAGGCCGTTTTACGGCCATTGATAACCAGATTCCGATGGTGAGGGTGGGCTTCCCGACCTACGATCGCGCCGGGCTGTATCGACATCCGGTGGTGGGGTATGCCGGCGCCATCTGGCTGGCGGAGCAAATGGCCAACGTGCTGTTCACCGATATGGAATACAAGAAAAATAAAGAATGGATTCTCAACGTCTGGTGACGAACGCTCTCTCCTCTTCCCCGGTCGGTGATGCACGTCGGGGAAGCTTGCTCTCTCTCGCTTTGAAGGGATGCCGCGATGTCAAAACATATTTTTGAGACCGATGAAAAACGATTCGAGCGTTGTTTTCAGGAAGCGCAGTGCTATCACCGGCGGGCCGAACTGTTTTCCGGGCAACGGCAATCGGCCAGTCTGGTGTTTAACGTGGCCGCCATAGCCGTAGAGAACTACCTGATCGCTCTCTGCGCCCGCTATGGCGAAATGCCGTTCAACCACAATTACAGCAGCCTGCTCGCCTCCGTCAACGATGCGATGCCGGAGCCGTTGCCCCCGGCGCTGTGTGACGGCATTCGTTATCTGGACAGCATTTTCGGCATCTGTTCCGTTGATAATTATCATCACGGCGCGCCGAATGCGGAAGATAAAGAGGCGATTTTAGCCATTTGCCATGCGCTTTTGATGCAGCTAAAGGCTGTGGAATAGGGCGTTAGCATTCATCGCACAATACAGGAGCAATTATGGTATCCAGCAGCGCGGTATCGGCGGAAAATTTTCCGCATGGCGAGATGCGTCGGGAGGATCGGGAAATTACCGATCCGGCGGAAATCGAGCAGATCATTCAGGCCTCAAAGGTGATGTATCTGGCGTTGTCCTGCAACGATCTTCCTTTCCTTGTTCCGATATTCTATGCCTGGGACGGGCGCTCGATCTATTTTCATTCCGCCAAAAACGGCGCCAAGATCGAGATTCTGAAAAAGAATAACAAGGTCTGTTTCGCCATCTCGGTCGATCAGGGGGTCATTGAAGATGCGCTGGCCTGCAATTTTGAAGCCCGGCATCGCACGGTGATCGGCCTGGGGGAAGGGGTATTTATCGAGGATGAGCAGGAAAAAATCGCGGCGCTGGATCGTATCGTGGCGCGTTTTACTGACAAAACATTCCGCTATCCGTCCGCCAATCTGACATCCACCCGGGTGATTCGCATCGATATTTTATCTATCAAAGGCAAAAAACACGGTTTTTGAATTCGATAGCCGACTTTTCGGGGGGGGGGCAGATGAAAATCGCCGTTTTTGTTGATCAGAGTGGAAATATCGCGCCGTTGTTCGAACCCGGCAGGGTGAAACTGTTTTCCCGTCGGGATAATCGTTGGCGGGCGATCGGAGATATCCCCTATGCGCTGGATCCGGCGATGTCGTTGGGCGAAATTCGGACGCGAACCTTAACGCTGCTGGAAGGGATGCCGGGCTGTCATCACTTTGCGGCACGGCAGATCCAGGGGGCGCTGCTGGCCTGGTTTGACGGCATGGGCGTAACCATGTGGCAATTCAGCGGGCGCCCGGAGTCTTGTCTGGAGGTGATTTATGCCTCGGCAAAGCGGATGAAGCGGGTTCCCGCGCCCGGCGGCGCTTGCGACACCTTTATTCAGGCCGGCCCGCGGGCGGGCGAGTATCATATCGATCTGAGCGCCGCGCTGGCGGGCGACGCGGGTCTGACGTCAAAACAATTATTGATCCCTTTTTTACAGTCGCAGGTTTTTACCCGGTTGCGCGTTACCTGCGACCATCTGCCAAAATGGTTTGAACATCAACTGCCGGCGTTAAATCTGGCGGTTGACGTCGAAATGCGGCATCAGGGCGCGCTATGCGCGATTATTTATCCAAACGTAACCAGGTGATTCTGCGGCTCGCCGCTTCCACTCCGGTTGTTCCAATGCGTACATTTTCTGACAAGAGTGTTCCGGCAGGAACACTTTTATGGCGCAGTGCAAATCAAAAAATAAAAAATCAATTTAAATCAAAGTAATAAAAACGTGTTCATTCATCGTGATGATGGCGTTTATTTTGCATCAATACTTATCCAGCCTAAAGACGGCGCGTAATCAGGCCGAATCATCGTCGAAAAGAAAAGCGAGAGGCGTAGGATATGCATTAACGGTTGTCTTTTTCGGAGAAAAAGCCATGCGTAGCAGAAAAGAAAACATGACGGTTACAGATGCAGGGCGGAGTGTTTTAAAACCGCTGTCGTTTACCTGTCTGCTGGGTGAGTGTCGCTCCGAGCTGCTGCCATTGCTTTCAGAAGTCAGTAAAGTCGTCAGCGCGGAGGGGTCGCTATCTAAAACATTAAAGCTGGTGCTGGAATTGATGAAGCAGCATCTTCAGGTTACCCGGGCGATGATCAGCCTCTATGACGCCAGCTGCGATCAGATTTTTATTCATGAAAGCTTCGGCCTGTCTAAAGAAGAGGCCGAAAAGGGGGTCTATTATCCCGGCGAAGGCATTACCGGGAAAGTGGTCGAGACCAAACAGCCGATTATTGTCCCGCATATCGCTGACGATCCCTTGTTCCTGAACCGCACCGGCAGCTGGGATAAGCATGAGGATCGTCATCTGTCGTTTATCTGCGTGCCGATCGTCCGCGGGATGAAAGTCATGGGAACCATCGGTATTGAACGCCGCTACAACAATGATCAACTGCTTTATCTGGATCTGGAAGTGTTGCGGATTATCGCCACCACCACCGCGCAGGCCGTTGAGCTGCATCTGCTGGAAAGAGCGCATAAAAAGGTACTCAGGGATCAGGACTCGCTGCTAAAACGCACGCTGCGGGAGAGCTTCAAGCCCGCCAATATCATCGGTAATTCGCGGGTGATGCAGTCGGTCTATCAACTGATAGAAAAAGTCAGCCATGCCCGCACCACGGTATTGATTCTGGGCGAAAGCGGCGTCGGCAAAGAGCGCGTCGCCAGCGCCATTCACTACAACAGCCCCTGCGCCAACGGCCCGTTCGTTAAGTTCAACTGTTCCTCATTGCCGGAAGGCATCATTGAAAGCGAACTTTTCGGGCATGAAAAGGGGGCGTTTACCGGCGCCACCGCGCGCCGGGCAGGACGGTTTGAAGAAGCGGACGGCGGCACCATTTTTCTTGATGAAATCGGCGAACTGACTCCGCTGGCGCAGGCAAAACTGTTGCGGGTGTTGCAGGAGCGCTGCTTTGAGCGGGTGGGCAGCAATGAAACCATTAAGGTGAATGTGCGAATTCTGGCGGCGACGCACCGCAACTTGCAGGATATGGTGGCCAGCGGCACTTTCCGTGAGGATCTGTTTTACCGCCTGAATGTTTTCCCGATCACCATTCCTCCGCTGCGCGATCGCGGCAACGATATTCTTATCCTCGCCGATCATTTCAACGCCCATTTCGCCAAGGAGATGGGGATTGATGTGCCGACTATCGCCACGCCCGCGTTGAATCTGCTGCTGAGCTACAGCTGGCCGGGCAACGTGCGTGAATTGGAAAACACCATGGAACGAGCGGTATTGCTGGCCGATGAGGGGGTTATTCACAGCTATCATCTGCCGATTAATCTGCAGCCGGTTATTCTGGGGGAAACCTCCACCGGTCTGGAAGCGCAACTGGCGAGAATCGAGTACGACCTGATTGTCGAATCGCTGGCGCGCAATCAGGGCAATATTTCCCGCACCGCGGCGCAGCTGGGGATGACGCGGCGGGCGCTCAGCCTGCGAATGGAAAAGTATCAGCTGAAATATAAAACGTACCGGTGCGGAAATTAGCCTATGGGGGATACCAAACGCATTCCTTCCGTCAATGCGCAAGAGACGTCTCGCGCCGATGTATGCGCCGGACGGGTGAAAAACAAGCCTCACGCAGTACATGAGGTTAACCGCATCATTACCCGTTCTTTCGCCATGAGACGGGTGATGGACAAGGTGGGTCGCTTTGCGCCGACCCAGTCGCCGATATTGTTGCGCGGCGAACCCGGCACCGGTAAAGACGTTATCGCCAGGGCTATCCATACGCAATCAAGGTACCGTCGACGCGCGTTCATCAAATTAAGCTGCGATTACGCCGATGATGAACAGGCGATCATGGCGCTGCTGGGAAGTGATGAACGCGGACATCGGTATCCGGGCGCCGTCGCGTCGGTGAACGGCGGCACGCTTTTTTTGAGTGAGGTCGGCCTGTTTTCGTTGCGCATGCAAAAGTGCTTGCTGCGCCTGCTGCAGGAAAAAGAGTACATGCCGTTGGCGGGGCGCCGGGCGTTGCCTTGCAAAATGCGCCTGGTGTGCGCGACGGAAAAAAATCTTGAACAGCGGGTGGCCGCCGGCGCCTTTTTGCCGGAACTCTATTACCGGCTGAACGTCGCCGCTATTGCGCTGCCGGCGCTGCGCCACCGCCAGGAGGATATTCCCGAACTGGTCAGCTATTTTTTTGAGCGTTTTAACCGCGTAAATCACCTGAATATCTCACTAGCGGCGTCGGCGCTGTCTCCGCTCTATCTATGTCACTGGCCTGCCAATGTGCGTGATTTGGAAAACTGCCTGGAATATGCCGCGCTGCATCGGGAAGGGGATATCATCAAACAGCTTCCCTGCCTGACCGAACGCTGTATGCGGCAGAAACTGAATGTGCAGATCAGCCGTTATATTAAGCCTCCTGTCGAGGCGCCAGTCGCCGCGCAGGAAGGCGCGGCGGCGGAATTCGACGCGCCGCTGCGCTGGGAGCCTTGTGCGGCGTCGCCGCATGTGGTGATGCCGATAGCCGGCGGAATCAGCGGTTACGATCCCAGTGATGAAATTCGTCACCGTATTATCGCCGCCTTGGAAAAAAGCGGTTGGGTTAAGGCCAAAGCCGCACGTTTGTTGAATCTTACGCCCCGTCAGCTATCCTACGCCTTGCAAAAGCTAGCGATCGAAGTAAAAAAATTTTAACGCAATGCGAGTTTTCGCCTCTCCTGCAAAGCCATAGCGTCTTGAATGGTCGGCGCAGGCGGTGCGGCCGCCTTATATCTCTGTGTTGTCGTTAAATAATTAGCCGTAGCGTTTGAGGCTGGTTTATTATCTTCATATGGCGTATTGCAAGCCTGACGTCTGGTACGCCCGACGCTTTCGCCAACGCGCGTGGGTTTGATGACAATGTCGTCTTATGGCCGTCGGCTCGGCGAACGCCGGTATTTAAACGACGCCGACGCGCAGGCGGGCGTGACGCCGCGGTCAGCGGATTTCTGATTATTCCGGCGGTCGCCGCGTTGGGAAACGATACCTGGAGGTATCTGAGGTTTATGTGCAGTTAACCAGCTTCACGGATTATGGCTTGCGGGCGCTGATTTACATGGCGTCGTTGCCCGGTGGACAAATGACCAGCATTTCAGAAGTGACTGAGGTGTATGGCGTGTCGCGTAATCATATGGTCAAAATTATCCATCAACTTAGCCGGGCCGGGCTGGTTATGGCCGTGCGTGGGAAAAACGGCGGGATCCGGTTAGGCAAGCCCGCAGAATCCATCCGCATTGGCGACGTGATTCGGGAGCTGGAACCGCTCTCGTTAGTTAACTGTAGTCATGATTTTTGTCACATCACGCCGGCCTGTCGCTTGCAACAGATGCTTCGGCACGCGGTCCATCATTTTCTACGGGAGCTGGACCGATATACGCTGGCCGACCTGGTCAAAGAAAACCCACCACTTTACAAATTATTGTTGGTTGAATGAGCGCTATTCAGCCTCCTGCTGATGACAACGGAGGAACCGCAATGTCACAAGATCCCTTTCTGGAACGAGAAGCAGAAAAATACGAATCCCCCATTCCAAGTCGTGAATACATTTTGGCTCATATTGCCAAACGAGATACCCCGATCAAACGGGAAGAGCTGGCCGCCGATCTGCAGCTTACCGGTGAGGAGCAGCTTGAAGCGCTGCGTCGCCGTCTGCGGGCGATGGAACGCGATGGTCAATTGGTGTTTACCCGTCGTCAATGCTACGCCTTGCCGGAAAAGCTGGATTTGCTGCGCGGCACGGTGATTGGCCACCGTGACGGCTATGGCTTCCTGCGCGTGGAAGGCCGCAAGGACGACCTCTATCTGTCGGCGGAAGAGATGAAACGCGCCATTCATGGCGACGTGGTGCTGGCGCAACCGATGGGCGCCGATCGCAAAGGGCGGCGTGAAGGCCGCATCGTGCGCGTCCTGGAGCCGCGCACCGGACAGATTGTCGGGCGCTATTTTGTCGATGCCGGCGTCGGTTTTGTCGTCCCGGACGATAGCCGTCTCAGTTTCGATATTCTGATCCCCAAAGAAAACATCAACGGCGCCCGGATGGGCTTCGTCGTCGTCGTGGAGCTGACCCAGCGCGCCACACGGCGGACGAAAGCCATCGGCAACATTGTTGAAGTGCTGGGCGATAATATGGGAACCGGTTTGGCGGTGGAAATCGCCTTGCGTACCCATGATATTCCTCACTCCTGGCCGACTCAGGTGGAAGAGCAGGTTAAAGATCTGGCGGAAGAGGTGCCGGAAGACGCCAAAAAAGGCCGCGTGGATTTACGCAAGCTGCCGCTGGTGACCATCGACGGCGAAGACGCCCGCGATTTTGACGACGCCGTGTACTGCGAGAAGAAACGCGGCGGCGGCTGGCGTTTGTGGGTGGCGATTGCGGACGTCAGCTATTATGTGCGCCCGAATACGCCGCTGGATCACGAAGCGCGCGCGCGCGGAACGTCGGTTTACTTCCCGTCTCAGGTGGTGCCGATGTTGCCGGAAGTGTTGTCTAACGGGCTGTGTTCGCTCAACCCGCAGGTCGATCGCCTGTGCATGGTGTGTGAAATGACCATTTCGGCGCAGGGGAAACTCTCCTCGTATAAATTCTATGAAGGATTGATGAGCTCCCATGCCCGACTGACCTATACCAAGGTATGGAATATTCTTCAGGGCGACGCTGAATTGCGCGAGCACTATCGGCCGCTGGTCGGCGGTCTGGAAGAGCTGCATCGGATGTACAAGGTGCTGGATCAGGCGCGTGAAGTCCGCGGCGGCATCGCTTTTGAAACGGAAGAGGCCAAATTTATTTTCAATGCCGATCGCCGTATTGAGCGGGTCGAATCCGTGGTGCGCAACGATGCGCACAAGCTGATTGAAGAATGCATGATTCTGGCCAACATTTCCGCCGCAAAATTCGTGGAAAAAAATGAGGAGCCGTCGCTGTTCCGCATTCACGACCGGCCAAGCGAAGATCATGTTCTGGCGCTGCGCAGCGTGCTGGGCGAATTGGGTCTGACGTTAAAAGGCGGCATGAAGCCGCAGCCGAAAGATTATGCCGCTCTGATGTTGGAGGTCGCCGATCGTCCCGATAGCGAAATGCTGCAAACCATGCTGCTGCGCTCAATGAAACAGGCGGTCTACGATCCGGAAAACCGCGGCCACTTTGGCCTGGCGCTATCGTCCTATGGTCACTTCACTTCGCCCATCCGTCGTTATCCCGATCTGTCTTTGCACCGTTCAATCAAGTATCTGCTCAGCGAGCGTAAAGCTCGCTCGACGCCGACCGGCGGCTGGCACAGCGATATGAATGAGATGCTGCAACTGGGGGTGCACTGCTCAATGACGGAGCGTCGCGCCGATGAAGCCACCCGCGATGTCGCCGACTGGCTGAAGTGCGACTTCATGCAGGATCATGTCGGCGAAGTCTTCACCGGCATCATCGCCAGCGTAACCGGTTTTGGCTTTTTTGTCCGTCTCAACGATCTGTTTATCGATGGGCTGGTGCATGTCTCTTCACTGGATAATGACTACTATCGCTACGATAATATTGGTCAGCGCCTGATTGGCGAGTCGCGCGGCCAGGTTTATCGTTTGGGCGATGAAGTGGAAATTCGTGTCGAAGCCGTTCATATGGACGAGCGGAATATTGACTTCGCGCTGGTTTCCAGCACGCGTAAGCCGCGCGGCGAAGGTAAAACGGATCGCGATCGGGCCAAAAAAACGGACAATCGTGAGGCCAAGCCGGCTCGCCGCCGCCGTAACGCCGCGAAACCGGCCGCCAATTTCGAGCCAGACGCCGCGTTTCGTAAAGAGGGCGAGCGTAAAGCCAAGCCGGCAACGGGCAAGCCAAAGCCGAAAAAGAATGCGGACAAAGGCAAAAAGAACGCCGAAAAAACGCGCAAGATAGCGGCCTCAACCAAAGCCAAACGCGCGAAGAAGAAGTCGGCCGAATAATATGCACGGCGTGGACGTTGACAACCACAGGCGCTTTGGCATTAATGAGCGCCTCCCGGGCCCCTCCGTCAGGGGGAGCCGCTGATTCATCAATCCAGCCTGGCCCCTTCTTTGCGAAAGGGAAAGCTGGGGGAGGCGTCAGACGGGTCGTCATCAATCTCCAACGGGCGGGCACCGTCCGTTATTTTTATTTAAAGAGTATCAATGAGCGAAATTATTTACGGTATTCATGCGGTTAAAGCGCTGCTGGAAAAAGACCCCCAGCGTTTTCTGGAAGTATTTATCCTGAAAGGGCGCGACGATCGCCGCTTGCATCCGCTGATTACTGAACTGGAGTCGGTCGGCATTACGGTTCAGGTCGCTAACCGCCAGTGGTTGGACAGCAAAGTAGAAGGGGCGGTCCATCAGGGGATTGTCGCCAGAGTGAAAGAAGGACGGCAGTACCAGGAAAACGACCTGCCGGCATTACTGGACGGTCTGGAACAGCCTTTTCTGCTGGTGTTGGACGGCGTGACCGATCCGCATAATCTGGGCGCCTGCCTGCGCAGCGCCGACGCGGCCGGCGTTCATGCGGTGATTGTGCCGCGCGATCGCTCCGCCCAGCTTAACGCCACGGCAAAAAAAGTCGCCTGCGGCGCGGCGGAAAATGTGCCGTTGATCCGGGTGACCAATCTGGCCCGCACGATGCGCGTGTTGCAGGAGCATCAGGTCTGGATCGTCGGTACGGCGGGCGAAGCCGATCATACGCTTCACCAAAGCAAACTGAAGGGGCCGCTGGCGCTGGTGATGGGCGCTGAGGGCGAAGGTATGCGCCGTCTGACTCGCGAACATTGCGACGAGCTAATCAGCATCCCGATGGCGGGCAGCGTATCTTCACTGAATGTGTCAGTCGCCACGGGCATCTGCCTGTTTGAAGCGGTGCGTCAGCGCAGCTGACGGCGGCGTATGTGATATTCACGATAACGACAACCTAAAGGAACGTTAGGGTATGACGATGGTTAGCGCATTATTGGCTTTTGCTTCTTACTTTTTCATTGGGTTTGTCATGGTGCTGGCATTTCTGTTTATCTATACCCGCGTCACGCCGCACGATGAATGGAAACTGATCAAAGCCAATAACAGCGCGGCGGCGATCGGTTTTTCCGGCGCGTTGGTCGGGTATATCATTCCCCTGGCCAGTGCGGCGGTCAACTCGGTGAGTCTGTTGGATTACATCACCTGGGGGATTGTGGCGCTGGTGATCCAACTGCTGATTTACGGCGTCGTGCGTCTTTATCTGCCGGGTATTGGCCGACATATTCAGGATAACCAAATCGCCGCGGGCGTTTTTCTGTGTACCGCTTCGTTAGGCGGCGGGATTCTCAACGCGGCCTGTATGTCTTACTAGCCAGCGCTACCGGCTGCATTGGCTGGTGCGAGACCGGCGGGATACTCCCGCCGGTGTCCGCTAGCGGTATAGCACTGCGCGAGAGAACCATATTCCCGGATATGTCGTTTCGGATTTCATGATGATCGTGTAGTAGCGCGCCCCTTTTTCATCCGCCCGACGCTGGATCGCCCGATCGGCATCATCCGGACTGCCGTTTACGCTCACAGACGCCGTGCCCATTTTTTCCAGCGTTGAAGTTTGCGCGTAGGTGATTAACTGCGCCTGTTTGGCCGGCGGCGGCGGGGGACTCGACGTGCCGGACACCAGGCTACAGGCGCTAAGCATCAAAGACAATATCAGGGTCAGAGCGGTTTTCGGCATGGTTCGTCGCGTCCTCATGGTTATTCGCCTTTTTAGTGTAGCGCGCTTCGTCAGTCGGCTCTCAGGGTTTAGCCGCGCGTTAAAAATCGTTGCGGGCGCGCATTCTCTGAGGTAGTATGCGGCCGTTTTTCATTCCAATTCACGAACACTGCAAGGAGGTCTCTATGAAATATTATTCTTTGGCACTTTGCAGGCTATTCCAGGATTAACTCCGCACAACCTCATTTTTGCGTTTTAGCCCGGTTTTTGGCCTGCCACATCATTTTTTCAACATTGATCGGCAGGATTGATCTATGGGCAATGCCATTCGTTTTATTTCGCCGCAGGTGAATCTCATCGCGTCGGAAAACACCTGGATTGAAGATAACGCAGTCCAACAACTTATTAAAACCTCTCAACTTCCCGACATGGTTCGGGTTTCCGGTATGCCGGATTTACACCCCGGACGCGGTTATCCCATCGGGGCGGCGTTTTTTTCCCGCCGGCGTTTTTACCCGGCGCTGGTCGGTAATGATATTGGCTGCGGCATGGCGCTATGGCGCACCAGTTTGAAAGCCAACAAAGTATCGCTGGATAAGCTCGACAAACAGCTAGGCAATATTGACGGGCCGTTGGATGACGCGCCGCATCTTCCAGACGATTTTGCCGCATTCCGTCATTCGCTGGGCACCATCGGCGGTGGAAATCACTTTGCCGAATTGCAAAGCGTTGAGCAGATTTATCAGCCGACGCTTTTCAATACCCTGTTGCCCGACAGTAAGACGCTGTTATTGCTGATACACAGCGGCTCGCGTGGTTTAGGCCAGTCCATTCTGGAAAAACAGCTGCGGGAGCATGGCCATCGGGGGCTGGAAGAAAATACGCCGCAGGCGCGGGACTATCTGGCGCAACATCAGCGGGCGCTGACGTTTGCTCGTGATAACCGACGCTGCATCGCACAGCGCATGCTGAGCCGCTGGCGGGCCGACGGCGAAGCGCTGTTGGATGTAAATCACAATCTGGTGACGCCGGCGACCGTCGACGGGATTGCCGGCTGGCTGCATCGCAAAGGCGCCACCCCGGCCGATCAGGGGATGGTGATCATTCCGGGGTCGCGCGGCGATTACAGCTATCTGGTTCAGCCGCGGTCTGATGCCGTTAGCCTGTATTCCCTGGCGCACGGCGCCGGCCGCAAATGGATGCGCTCCGCCTGCAAGGCGCGCCTGGCCCAGCGCGATAACATGCAGACGCTAGCGCGCACCGCCCTGGGCAGCCGGGTTATTTGCCAGAATAAACAGTTGATTTTTCAGGAAGCGCCGGAGGCCTATAAACCCATCGACAGCGTAATATCGTCCATGACGGCGGCCGGGCTTATCGAGCCGATCGCCCGTTTAAAGCCCGTGTTGACCTACAAAACGCGGGGGGATGAATAATGCGGTTATTACAACTCTCCTCCGCGCAGGGGCCGGATGAATGTATGCTGGCGACGGCGAAAGCGTTGCGGTTTCTTATCGGCGAGGCGGCGCGGCACAAGGTGGCGCTTGATGTCGTGGAAACGGAGCCGGGCAGCCGGCCGGGAACCTTGCGTTCCGCGCTGGTGGTTCTTAACGGCGCAGGCGCAGAGGCATTGGCCGACAGCTGGCGCGGTACTATACAGTGGATCTGCGCCAGCCCGTGGCGAAAAAGTCCGGGGCGAAAAAACTGGTTTATCGGCGGGACGCTTTTTGCATCCCCGCCTCAGCATCAGGCCAGCGACATTCGCTTTGAAACGCTCAAGGCTTCGGGGCCGGGAGGTCAACACGTCAACAAAACCGAATCGGCGGTGCGTGCGACGCATATCGCCAGCGGCATTAGCGTTAAGGTGCAAAGCGAGCGCAGTCAGCATGCCAATAAACGCCTGGCCGTCTATTTAATCGCCTGGCATTTGAAAAAGCGGGAACGGCAAAGCGATGCTGATTTACGCTCCCGGCGTCGACAGTCTCATGCGCAAATCGAGCGCGGGAATCCGATCAGGGTGTTTATCGGCGAACGTTTTGAACCGTTGCGCTAACTTATGGTCGTTTGAGAGGGAAATAACTTTCCCTCTTATTCCATCCATCAGCCGCCGATCCGGCGTTTTTCCTCTACCATCGCCCTGTCCTTCTTTGTTATTGCCGAGGCTGCGCAAACCATTGCCGATTTGTTTTTAAAGAGAGTCGATTTTTGGTGCTATGGTATTGAGGCGAAATCGATGTTCATAAAATGACGGGTAGAGAAAAAACACATGGTTGAGATTTCATTGGATACCATTAATGGTATCGACGTTTTGCATGCCGTTCCCGGTGATAAAAAAGACCTTCCCTTGCCGACCATTTTTTTCTTTCATGGCTATCTCTCGTCAAAAGAGGTCTATTCCTATTTTGGTTATGCGCTGGCCGCCGCCGGTTTCCAGGTTATTTTGCCGGATGCCGCCATGCACGGCGCGCGCTTCGACGGTGATGAAGATCGGCGCTTGCGCCATTTCTGGGATATCCTTCAGTCTAATATTGAAGCGTTGCCGGGCTATGTGGATGCCTTTCGTCAGCGCGGGTTGATTGCCGACCGGCGTATCGGCGTGTGCGGCGCTTCGCTGGGCGCAATGAGCGCCTTGGGAACGATGGCGCGTTACCCGTGGATTTCCGCCGTCGCCGCCTTTATGGGATCGGGCTATTTCTCAACCCTGTCGCGTTCGCTATATCCCCCGGTGTGCGCGGAAAGTGACGGCGCTGACCGGGTATTGCGGCAGTTGTCCACCACGCTTTCCGAGTATGATGTCTCTTCCCGTCTGGATTCTTTGGCCGAGCGACCGCTACTGCTCTGGCATGGGGACGCCGATGACGTGGTGCCGGCGGCGGAAAGCGCTCGCTTATCTCAGGCATTGAAGGCGCGTCATCTGGATGGCAATCTGACCTATCTGACCGAGGCGGGGGTAAAACATCGCATCACGCCATCGGCGTTGCAGGCCGGAGTCGCTTTTTTTCAGCGTCATTTATAGCCGACTGGAAACCGAATGGCGCACGGTTAAAAACGCCGGCGGCGCGCGACTGATCGCAGGGTTTTGGCGCGGATGTCGCGTTTAACGGTTAACGTTATCTGATATGGCTTTGGCGGGCGCTGCGCGCTCTGCGGGATAAGTTCCGGCGTCATTTGAAAGGCGACGCCGGAAGCGATAAGTTGCCGCTTCTGTCAAAAATCGGCGCCGAGATGCAATATACCCCTTCGCTATCTTCCGCATTGTCATCGACCCAGCCGCGCTGACGGATAAGCGCCAGGATTTCTTCTGATTTCCTCCTTGTGTTCCTGCGCTGACGCCAATATAATTACGCGTCATTTTTTTCAGCCGCTCACATAACACGTTCCTTGCTTCCATGGGCCGCGGTTGACCCTGACAGGAGGCTGAATAATCCGTAAGGAGCAATTCGATGCGTCATTACGAAATCGTTTTTATGGTTCATCCTGACCAAAGCGAACAGGTTCCGGGCATGATCGAACGCTACACTGGTGCCATCACCGGTGCGGAAGGTACGATCCACCGTCTGGAAGACTGGGGCCGCCGTCAACTGGCTTACCCGATCAACAAACTGCACAAGGCACACTACGTTCTGCTGAACGTTGAAGCGCCGCAGGAAGTGATCGATGAGCTGGAAACAAACTTCCGCTTCAACGACGCCGTTATCCGCAGCATGATTATGCGCGTTAAACACGCGGTAACCGAAGCATCTCCGATGGTGAAAGCGAAAGACGAGCGCCGTGAGCGTCGTGAAGATTTCGCAGAATCCAACGATGATGCAAATTCTGGGGATTCTGAAGAGTAATTGTTGTGGTGACGACCAATCGTTTGGCGTTGTCCGGCACGGTGTGCAAGACCCCCATTCGTAAAGTCAGTCCTTCGGGTATTCCTCACTGCCAGTTTGTGCTTGAGCACCGATCAACGCAGGAGGAAGCCGGATTTAACCGGCAAGCATGGTGTCGTATGCCCGTGATTGTCAGTGGACCAACGTCACAAGCATTTACCCACAGTATAACGGTCGGCACGCAACTTATCGTGCAAGGGTTTATTAGCTGCCATCAAGGGCGCAATGGCCTCAACAAGATAGTGTTACATGCCGAGCAGATTGAATTGATAGATTCTGGAGACTAGCCAAATGGCACGTTATTTCCGTCGTCGCAAATTCTGCCGTTTCACCGCGGAAGGCGTTATCGAGATCGATTATAAAGACATCGCTACGCTGAAAAACTACATCACTGAAAGCGGCAAGATTGTTCCTAGCCGTATCACTGGTACTCGTGCAAAATACCAGCGTCAGCTGGCTCGCGCTATCAAGCGTGCGCGTTACTTGTCTTTGTTGCCGTACACTGATCGTCATCAGTAATCGGCCACTGTCCATTAACGAGACTTTGAGAGGATAAGGTAATGCAAGTTATTCTGCTTGATAAAGTAGCAAACCTGGGCAGCCTGGGCGACCAGGTAAACGTTAAAGCGGGCTATGCTCGTAACTTCCTGGTTCCGCAGGGCAAAGCTGTGCCGGCAACCAAGAAAAACGTTGAGTTCTTCGAAGCACGCCGTGCTGAACTGGAAGCCAAACTGGGTGAAGTTCTGGCTGCTGCTGAAGTTCGCGCTGCCAAGATCACTGAACTGGCAACAGTCACCATCGCGTCTAAAGCAGGCGACGAAGGTAAACTGTTTGGTTCTATCGGCACCCGTGATATCGCTGATGCGGTAACTGCGGCTGGTGTTGAAATTGCCAAGAGCGAAGTTCGTTTACCGAACGGCGTTCTGCGTACTCTGGGCGATCACGAAGTGAGCTTCCAGGTACACAGCGATGTGTTCGCTACGCTGAATGTAGTTGTCGTTGCCGAAGCGTAATTAACGCTTTTGCTAACGAGTAAAACGCTGGCCTTGCGCCAGCGTTTTGCATTTCCGCCCCCAGCATATTCCAATCCACGGCCGAGAGCATCGTGGTTGAGCGTTAACGGGAACGGATAAATCCGCCATCCGCGTTGCGGGTAAATCGAATCACCTCATTGCCCGTCGTTTCTATTTCCAATTCCGTCACCGCGCCCTGGGCGTTTAACTGTAATTTTACTTCCTGACCGGCACGCAGATTGCTGAGCGGTTTATCATCTCCTTCCACCTGCGCCATGGCGAAAACATCGCCGACCGGCAGATTGTTGTCACGGAATAGCTGCGCCAGCGTCTGACCCGAGCTGATTTCATAGCTGCGCCAGGGCGCGTTCGTATCCTGTGGCGCCGGTTGGTTGGCAGGCTGGACGGCGGGTGCCTGATGCGCCAGTGAACTGTTTTCGACGATTTCCGCCTGCATCGGCGCAGAGGGGGCGACGGCTACCGGCCTTGACTGCGGCGCAGGTGCGGGCGGCGGGCTGTATGGCCACAGTATGGAAACCAGTATGATACCGGCTGCGACCAACATCCAACGGCGATGGAAGGGAGGAAGCGGTGCCATCCAATGGTAACTGTCGGGCGCATGCCAGATTTTTTGTAACGCGGCTTTAATCCGCAGAACGGATAATGGTTGCAATGGGTTATTCTCCTCCCCAGCGTTGAATTTTCAGTATATACCCTTCATCCTGCAAGTTGCAGGCTCGTTGGCTTGCCGTTGTTTAAATCTGTTGCAGATTGCATTTTCGAGCGAAATGGCGCCGCTTGTCCACGAATAGGGGGACACATTCGCACACAGGATTTTACCCTAATCTCCAGCGCTGTTATGCTGCGCTTTCGGTTTTTTACAGTTTAAAAGGAACATCCATGACAACCCCTTCTTTTGATAGCGTCGAGGCGCAGGCAAGTTACGGCATCGGCTTACAGGTCGGTCAACAGCTACAGGAATCCGGTCTTGAAGGGTTGATCCCTGAAGCGCTGCTCGCTGGCTTGCGCGATGCGTTGGAAGGTAATGCGCCAGTGGTTCCCGTGGATGTGGTTCACCGGGCTTTACGTGAGATTCATGAGCGCGCCAGCGCCGTTCGTCGTGAGCGTCAGCAGGCGCTGGCGGTTGAAGGCCAACAATTTCTGGCGGAAAACGCGCAGAAACAGGGCGTAAGCAGCACGGAGTCCGGTTTACAATTCCGCGTGCTGACGCAGGGCGAGGGCGCAATACCCTCTCGTCAGGATCGCGTACGCGTTCATTATACCGGTCGTTTGATCGACGGCAGCGTATTTGATAGCTCGGTTGAGCGCGGTCAACCCGCCGAGTTCCCGGTGAGCGGCGTTATTCCCGGCTGGATCGAGGCGTTAACGCTGATGCCGGTCGGCTCTAAATGGGAATTGTTCATCCCTCAGGATCTGGCTTACGGCGAACGTGGCGCAGGCGCCTCTATTCCGCCGTTCAGCGCGTTGATTTTTGAAGTAGAGCTGTTGGAAATTCTGTAACGGTCTGCGCGAACACAGGCGCTCTGCGAGCGCCTTAATGATATGTCCTCCGGACAGGCAACAAAATAACTCTCGATCCCGCATTTACGCATTAAATTATCAGGATGAGATATCGGCGCGCGGTTCACAAACGCGTTGGATAAATCTATGCGCCTTCCTCTGTGAAGAAATGTAAATCCATGAAAATAGGTATTTATCTGATAGTGGCGCGCAATGAATCCCCGTATATCTTCGCCTATCCGCAATAGCGGCAAGGGAGGAATCATCCTATGTTTAAGCCACTGTTAGTGAGTTCTCTGTTAGTCGGTATGTTTGCCATGGCGCCAACGGCAGAAGCCAGCAGCGTCAGTATCGACCTGATGCCCGGCGTGACGTTGAATATCGGCGATCGTGACCCGCGAGGTTATTATTGGGACGGCTATGACTGGCGCAGCGAGCGCTGGTGGCGCGAGTACCGGGGGCATCACCGTGGCGAGCGTAACCGGCATGGTTACTATTGGGATGGCTGGCGCTGGCGCGATGTCGGCTGGTGGCGTGAACAGAATCGCGGTCCGCGCCATTTCGATCGTGGTCCGCGCGACGTTGACGACCATCATGGACGCCGTGATTTCCGTCGTGGTCCGGGGCCTGACCGCGACGATGGCCCGAGACGCCGTCACCACGACTAGGTAAACGCAGCGAAAAAGAATAAGGGCCGCTCGACTGAGCGGCCCTTATTTTGTTATTGCATACAGGCGCAGAGCGCGTCCCCTTGACGACTGACTGAAAACGCTACCTGAGATGTTGCAGATCGAGACGGTAAACCGCGAATCCTTCATCGTCAGCGCCGACCGCCATCATCGGATATTGGGCTTTCTCTTTGATGAATGCCGCCGCCTTATCGGATGGCGAGGTTTCAAACCGGATATCCAGAGGGGTGCTGCTGGTGATTGGCGCAAGCCGCCAGTTATTATCCGCCTGTGGTTTCACTGCCCCTGTTTTTTGCGTTTCCGCACTGATATAGGCCGCCAACACCGAGCGGTTTTCATCCGGCGAGGCGAAGGCGACATATTTTTCTCCAGTACCGGCAAACTTTTCACCATAGGCGCGGTAGTTATTGGTCGCAATCAGGAAGGTCGCATTGGGATCGATGGCCTTACCCTTGAAGGTCAGGTTTGTGATGCGGTGCGCATTGTCGTTGATTAAGGCGCAATCGCCGTCATAACGCGCCGGCTGAGTTACATCAATCTGATAGTTCACACCGTCGATAACATCAAAGTTATAGGTGCGAAAGCCGTCCCAATTGAGCAATTCCTGGGGTTTGCTATTGTGGACATCAATTTGTTTGAACTGGCCCGCCGAACATTCCAGCCACTCGCGAACCTCTTTGCCATGCACTTTAACCACGACCAGGGTATTGGGATACAGATAAAGATCCGCCGCATTACGGAAGGTTAACTGACCTTTTTCCACTTCAACAAAACTGGCAGGATCGTTTTTACGCCCTCCGGCCTTAAAGGGCGCGGCGGCGGACAGTACCGGCAGGTCGGCCAGATCGGGATCGCCCTGAACAAAGTGTTCGGTATAAGCGCGCTGGGCATTGTTGACGATTTGAACGGTGGGATCATCCTGAATCAGCGACAGATAGCTGTACATGTTGTCGGCGGAAAGACCAATTGGTTTACTGACGAAGTCTCGCGTGTTGCGGTGAGCGTCAGACAGCACCTTGACCAGATCGGCATCTTCCGGCGCCAGCGATTTTTTCTGTGTTTTATCATAGATGGGTCTGGCTTCCGCTCTGGCTTGCTCAACCTTCCAGGCGCCGCTGTCGTTATTCAGCGTGAGGTCGACGACGCCGAGGTGATCGCCCCACTGTCCCGGCATAACCGCTGGAATGCCGTTGAGCGTACCCTGCGCGATATCAGCGCCTTTAATGGCGGCGAAGTCCTGACTGGGGAAGACGGCGTGAGCGTGGCCGAACATGATGGCGTCGATGCCCGGAATTTGGCTGAGGTAGTAGACCGAGTTTTCCGCCATGGCTTTATAGGGCTCGGCGGAGAGGCCGGAATGCGGGATCGCGACCACCAGATCGGCGCCCTGTTTACGTATTTCCGGCACCCATTTTTTAGCGCTTTCGGTGATGTCCTCGACCTTGACCTTGCCCGACAGATTGGTTTTATCCCATACCAGAATTTGCGGCGGAACGAATCCAACATAGCCTATACGCAGCGTATGGGACTTGCCTTCACGGTCGACGACCGTTTTATTTTCGATCAGATAGGGGGTAAAGAGCGGCTTGCCGGTTTTGGCGTCCAGGACGTTGGCGTTCACGTAGGGGAATTTTGCGCCGGCCAGCGCCTTATGCAGATAATCCAGACCGTAGTTAAACTCATGGTTGCCAATATTTCCGGCGGAATAATCAAGCGTATTGAGAGCCTGATAGACGGGATGAATCTCTTTGTCCTTTAAGCCCTTGGCCGCCATATAATCCCCTAGCGGACTGCCCTGGATAATATCGCCGTTATCCACCAATACGCTGTTGGTCGCTTGTTCGCGCGCCGCACGAATCAGGCTGGCGGTGCGAACCAGCCCGAATTTATCGGTTGGCGTATCCTTGTAGTAATCAAAATCCATCATATTGCTATGTAAATCAGTGGTTTCCAGTACCCGTAAATCAACGGTCGCGGCGTCAACGGTTGTCGCGACGAGCGTAGCGAGCAGGCTTAATGCCAGCGTGTGCTTCATTATGTAAACTCCTTTGCGGCTGTAATTGGATGTATATCTCATATAATGATGAACTTACGGTTAAACATCGCAATAAAATGTGACGGTTCTCGTAAAATCATGGCGATCATCGTAGTTCGCTTCCTCGTTGTATACTGATAGACAGCGGCAGCATGACGACGATAATCCGTTCCACGATATAACCGGTAACGATGAGGTAAAAAATGCTAGAACCTATTTGCCAACTGGCCCGTGAGGCAGGCGATGCCATCATGCAGGTTTATGATGGGCATCAGCCGCTTGACGTGGCTCACAAGAAAGACGACTCGCCGGTGACCGCCGCCGATCTCGCCGCTCATCGGGTGATTAAAGCCGGGTTGGCGACGGCATTTCCGGATATACCGCTACTTTCTGAAGAGGATCCTCCGCAGTGGTCCGAACGTCAGCACTGGCGACGCTATTGGCTGGTTGATCCGCTGGATGGCACCAAAGAGTTTTTGAACCGCAATGGCGAGTTTACGGTGAATATCGCCTTGATTGAGAACGGTCAGGCGGTGTTGGGGGTGGTCTATGTTCCGGTCACCAAGGTGATGTATTCCGCCGCGCAAGGCAAAGCCTGGAAAGAAGATAAAGATGGCCGCCGGCAAATCACCGTTCAGGATTCGCGCCCGCCGCTGGTGGTGGTGAGTCGTTCTCATGCCGACAACGAGCTGAAGGATTATCTTGCCCAACTGGGCGATCACCAAACGGTGGCTATCGGATCGTCACTGAAATTTTGTCTGGTGGCGGAAGGAAAAGCCCAGCTCTATCCTCGCTTCGGACCAACCAATGTGTGGGATACCGCCGCCGGCCATGCGGTTGCCGTGGCGGCCGGCGCGCAGATCCATGACTGGCAGGGTAAGCCGCTGTCATACACGCCGCGTGAGTCGTTCCTGAATCCGGGCTTTCGCGTATCGCTGTTCTGATCCTTTCGTTTTTTCTTCATAGTGTGCGGCGGCGTTTCGCCTGCCGCATCTAGTCGAGGCTTCGAGGTAAAAATCGCCTTCCTTTGTCCTGTCGAGTGAAAAGACGCGACGGCTGTCGTCGTTTTGTCATCTCGGTCTCGTAGATTAGCGTCCTGCCATACGGGATCTCGTCTTCTCCAGAAAGCACGGATACCTCATTTTTTGAATATTTACACTGATAGTAGGTGAAATATTTAAATACCGTTCTGTAAACGTGTGTAAAAGCAGTTAATGATACTGTTTGGCGTGGAACTTAATGCTATTTTACTGTACTAACAATCAGTATCGATTGTTTCATGAACTCGCCGAATTCTTAGCCATACCGGCTATGGGAGAGGCGGAGAAAAATAAGATGGAAGGAGAGTAAAACGATGAGGATCTTCGAACGTTACAATCCTATGAAGGTCGCAAAGTATGTGAAAACACTTTTTCGTGGGCGGCTATATATTAAAGGCGTCGGCGCTTTTGAATTCGATTACGGTAAAATTGTCTTGCCGAAGAATAAAGATAAACAGCATTTGCTGGTGATGTCTGAAGTTAATCGCCAGGTTATCAGATTACAGGCTGAGATGGGGTGAGGATACGCTCGTCGCGGCTCGCGGGGATGACCATCTGGGTCGTTCGCCACACGCCATAGCGGCCCTTGACGGGCCGTTATGGCGTGTAAGCACGCGGTTCAAGGATTACTTTTTCTCTTCTGTTTTCGGCGCCGCGGCGGATACGGGCTTGTCTTCCAGTCGAGTAACCAGCAACTGATCGATTTTGTAGCTATCAATATCCACCACTTCAAATTTAAAGCCTGAGAAGCGAACAAAGTCGGTGCGCTTGGGAATTTTGCGCAGGGTATACATCATAAACCCGCCGATGGTTTCATAATTGCCCGCATGGGGGAAATCATCAATGCACAGCGCGCGCATCACGTCTTCTATCGGCGTCCCGCCCTCGATCAGCCAGGAGTTTTCATCACGGGCGACAATCTGCTCTTCCATCCCCTGGCCGACTAAATCCCCCATTAACGTGGTCATGACGTCGTTAAGGGTAATAATCCCGACCACCAGCGCATATTCGTTCAGAATTACCGCGAAATCTTCACCGGCGGTTTTGAAGCTTTCCAATGCCTCAGACAGCGTCAGCGTATCCGGTACGATCAGCGCCGGGCGAATCTGTACGCCGCTGTGCAGCTCAAGACTCTGGTTGCCCAGCACCCGGTTCAGCAGGTCTTTTGAGTCGACGTAGCCGACCACCTGATCAATATGGCCGTCGCAGACCAAAAATTTTGAGTGCGGCTGTTGGGCGATTTTCTCTTTGATTTGCGCTTCCTGTTCATGCAAATCAAAAAACACCACGCTTTCACGCGATGTCATGGAAGAGGGCACCGTACGTGATTCCAGCTCGAATACGTTTTCGATCAGCTCATGTTCCTGTTTACGCAGCACGCCCGCCAGCGCGCCGGCTTCGACTACGGCATAGATATCGTCGGACGTGATGTCATCTTTGCGCACCATCGGCAGTTTGAGCATGCGGAAGATAACGTTAGCCAGGCCGTTAAACAGCCAGACCAGCGGGCGGAAGATAAACAGGCAGAAGCGCATAGGATTGATAATGCGGATGGCAACGGCCTCTGGGGCAATCATGCCAATGCGTTTCGGCGTAAGATCGCCAAATAAAATAAACAGGCTGGTTACCAGCACGAACGAGCAGATAAAGCTGACTTTGTCCGCCGATTCCGGCGACATGAATTGTTCAAACAGCAGAGAAAATGTCGGGGAGAATGCGGCGTCGCCGATAATACCGGCCAAAATGGCGACCGCGTTGATGCCGATCTGAATGACGGTGAAGAAGATACCGGGGGTTTCCTGAAACTTTAATACCATATCGGCGTTGATGTTACCCTCATCGGCCATCTGTTTAAGTTTTAATTTACGGGATGCCGCCAGTGATATTTCAGATAACGCAAAAAACGCACTGATAGCAATAAGTGTAATAATAAGTAGTAGACTGTTTAACATAATGTTTTCGCTTTGACCCAGAAAGGGGAAAGGCAATCCTCGAAAGGCGAATTATCTCAAATAACGCACAAAAAGCCGTCAACGGGGCTGGTTGGTTACCAGCCCAAATTTTTAATAGCGAGTCATTATAACAGGAGTGCTGAAATTACCGCCAGACTTCAACGCTGAGGAGGCAGGCAGACGCCAATTCCGCCTAATCCACAGTAACCTGCCGGATTTTTATGCAGATATTGCTGATGCTCGTCTTCGGCATAATAAAACGGACCGGCGGCAGCGATTTCCGTGCTGATGCTCCGGTGATCGCCGCTGTCCTTCATTGCCTGTTGAAAATGCTGATAGCTCGCCTGGGCCGCCTTTTCCTGTTCTGGCGTAAGGGGATAAATCGCGGAGCGGTATTGCGTGCCGATATCGCCGCCCTGGCGCATCCCCTGCGCCGGATCGTGGTTTTCCCAGAAAAGCCGCAGCAGCTGGCGATAATCGATCACTTGAGGATCGAACACTACGCGTACCGCTTCGGCATGGCCGGTTTGTCCGGTGCAGACTTCGCGGTAGGTGGGGTTGGGGGTATAGCCGCCGGTATAGCCTGCGGCCGTACTGTAGATACCGGGTTGCTGCCAAAAAAGGCGTTCGACGCCCCAAAAACAGCCCATGGCGAAGAGCGCGATCTCCATGCCGTCCGGCACATGCGTCATCGAGTGTTCGCTCACGACATGCAATCGGGCGACCGGCATCGGCGTAATGCGGCCGGGCAAGGCGTCTGATTGCTTAATCCGCTGTGTTTTATCGACCTTATCTACCACTTTTATGCTCCCGGCGTTGCACATGATGTTATTTATTCTGAAGCATAACCGAGAAGTTATGCGCTGTCTTTATAACCTCTGTGTGTTTTATGTTGAGGTTATGTTCACTTGTTACGCGGCATTTTAAAATTTTCCGGTTAAAATATATATCTAAAGGAAAATATTGATATTTCCTGCTAACGTTCGTGCCGGCGATATTTGCCGATATAATGCGGCACTAAACGATATTATAGATTTGATGCGACAGAATAAGGTTATCAGGGAGCTAAGTGACTATTTTATCAGGACAAAAAAAAAGCCATTCGGGTTTCTGCGCGCCCCGCTACCGGATTTTGGGTTTACTGTGCGTACTATGCTTTTCCTCCGCGAGTTTCGCCGCCAATGTTCGTTTACAGGTCGTTGGATTAGACGGCGCGCTGCAAAAGAATGTACGGGCGCGGCTATCTACGATCGCCGCCGATGAAGTGAACGCCGACGGTCGTTTCCGCGCCCGCGTCGATGATGCGATCCGCCAGGGATTACGCGCTCTGGGCTATTATGAACCGCAGATTGCTTTTGACTTTCGTCCCGCGGTCAATGGCGGGCGTCCTGTGCTGATTGCCAGCGTGACGGCCGGCGAACCGGTCAAAATTGCCGACGTGAACATTGTCCTGCGCGGCGGCTCCCGTGATGACAAAGACTTTCAGCAACTGGTGAAAAATGATACGCCCGATGTCGGCAGCATACTTAATCATGGCGCCTACGACAGTTTTAAAAACTCACTGAATGGTTTGTCGCTGCGCAAAGGGTATTTCGACGCCCACTTCCTGCAGAGCCAACTGGGCGTCATAAAAGAAGAGCGCAAGGGATTCTGGGATATCGATTACGACAGCGGCGAACGTTACCGCTTCGGCGAGGTTAAATTTGAAGGCTCGCAAATCCGTGAAGAATATCTGCGCAATCTGGTGCCGTTTCATACCGGCGACGCCTACAGCAGCGAAGCGCTGGGCGAGTTTAATCGCCGTCTATCGGCGACGGGATGGTTTAATTCCGTGGTCGTTTCGCCTGATTTCAGTCAATCGAAAACAACCAAGGCCCTGCCGCTGGACGCCGTCATCTCTCCCCGTACCCGCAACCGCATAGAAACCGGGGTCGGGTACGCGACAGACGTTGGGCCGCGTTTTAAAACCACCTGGAACAAGCCTTGGATCAACGCTTACGGACACAGCCTGGAAAGCAGCATCAACGTATCGGCGCCAGAACAGAGTCTCGATCTGAGTTATAAAATTCCGTTATTGAAGAATCCATTAGAGCAGTATTACCTGCTGCAGGGCGGATTCAAACGTGAGGATCTGAACGATACGAAGTCCGATTCAACCACGCTGAACGTCGCGCGCTACTGGGACCTTTCCAGCGGCTGGCAGCGGGCCGTCAACCTGCGCTGGAGCCTTGACCACTTTACGCAGGGCAGCGTGACGGATACCACCATGCTGCTTTACCCCGGCGTGAGTATTAACCGCACCCGCCAGCGCGGCGGCCTGATGCCGGTATGGGGCGACAGCCAGCGCTACTCCATTGACGTTTCCGATACCCTGTGGGGATCGGATATCGATTTCGTCGTTTTGCAGGCGCAGAACGTCTGGATCAGAACGCTAGCGGACAAACACCGTTTTGTGGCGCGCGGCAATGTGGGCTGGATCGAAACCAACAACTTCTCACGCGTTCCCCCCTCTCTGCGTTTCTTCGCCGGTGGCGATCGCAGTATTCGCGGCTATAAGTACAAATCCATATCACCGCGTGACGGCGACGACAAATTAACCGGGGCCTCCAAACTGGCGACCGGATCGTTGGAATATCAATACAACGTGACGGGGAAATGGTGGGGCGCCGTTTTCGTGGATTCAGGCGAGGCCGTCAACGATATCAAACAGAGCGACGTTAAAACCGGCGCCGGTATCGGTGTCCGGTGGGCATCCCCGATTGGCCCGGTGAAATTTGATCTTGCGACGCCGATTGGCGATCCGGAAAAACATGGCGTGCAGTTCTATATCGCTTTGGGGCCTGAATTATGAGTCTGATGAATAAAATGGGCCTGATGAAAAAAATTGGCATTGGTATTTTTGCTTTCCTGTTGCTGTTACTGGTTACGCTGGTGTTGCTGGTGGGCACGACCCCTGGGTTGCATCTGTTGCTGAATGGGGCCGCGCGCTTTGTTCCGGGGCTGGATATCGCCAGCGTCAACGGAGGCTGGCGCGATTTGACGCTGAAGGATATGCGTTATCAAATGCCGGGCGTCACGGTTAAGGCCGAGCAATTTCATTTGTCATTGGCGCCGCGCTGCCTGTTGCACAGCCAGCTTTGCATCAATGATTTGTCGGCGCAGAATATTGATGTGCGGGTGGATACCAAATCGCTGCCGCCTTCGGAAGAGGCGCCGACGCCCAGTGAACCGCTGACCGAATTATCCGCGCCGTTTCCCATCGCGCTGCGTCAGCTGGTATTGAATAACGTTCGCGTTACCGTCGATGAGACGGCCATTTCTTTGGGCGAATTCCGCACCGGCATGGAGTGGAAAGCGCGGAGGCTGACGCTGTCGCCGACCAAAATCGGGGCCTTGCTGGTCGCGCTGCCGAAAGCCCCTGTCGATGTGCTTGAAGACGGTAAGGTAACGGCGGCGGAAGTCACGGCGGCCGTTAAAGAAACCGCCGCAACTCTCCGTGAGTCGATGGAAAACGGGACGACGCAGAGGGTTGAGATTGATAAAACGCTTACCGGCAGCAAAACATCGTCTGATACGGCGGCGGCGCCCGCCAATAACAACGACGCGGCGGATAAATCCGGGTCTGAAAAGGATGCGACGCCGACTCAGCCGGAGCAACCGCTGGGCGAGCGATTGAGCGAACTGTTCTCCAAACCGTTGCTCCCCGATCTGCCGCAGTTTACCCTGCCGCTGGATCTGAACATCACGGAAATCCATGGCGAACAACTGCGGCTGACGGGCGATCAGGAGATCCTTATCTCTGATTTATGGCTCCAGGCATCGACGCAGGCTCAGCATCTGAACCTGGATAGATTGGTTGTGCAGTCTCCGCAAGGGGGACTGAGCCTGCGGGGACATGCGACGCTCAGCGATAGCTGGCCGGTATCGCTGTCGGCCAATGGCGTGGTGAATGTCGATCCGCTGAAAGGGGAAACGCTCAAACTCAGCGTAGACGGCGGCCTGCGTGACAAATTGAACGTCGCGTTGAATTTATCCGGTCCGCAGCGGGCGCAGCTAAATTTGCAAACCGAACTGGCGCAGGCGGGTCTGCCGTTGGGGCTGACGCTGCAAACCGACCGAATTCGCTGGCCGTTAACCGGAGACGCGCAATATCAGGCGAACAACCTGAAGTTGCAGTTAAGCGGTAAGGCCACGGACTACACCCTGTCGCTACGCAGCGATTTGCGCGGCGCGGATCTGCCGCCCGCGGCGCTGTCGCTGGATGGCAGCGGGAATGTGCAGCAGTTTACTCTGTCGCGACTGCGCCTATCCGCCCTACAGGGGAATGCCGACCTCAGCGGCGTAGTGGACTGGAGCAAAGCCATCAGCTGGCGTAGCGAACTGATATTGAGCGGCATCAATACGGCGAAACAGTGGCCAGACTGGCCGGCGAAAATTGACGGCAAGGTAACGACTCGCGGCAGTCTGTACGGCGGCAGCTGGCAGCTACAGGTGCCGGAGCTGCGTCTTGACGGCAACGTGAAGCAGAATAAGTTGTCCGCCAAAGGCCAGCTGCGGGGAAATGCGGCCGGCCAGTGGCAAATTCCGGGCCTGAACCTGGCGCTGGGTGTTAACCAGTTGAATATCAAGGGTGAGCTGAACGATAAATGGCAACTGGACGCCGATATCAACGCACCGTCGTTGAACGGCACGCTTCCCGGATTGGCCGGACGGGCGATCGGTACGCTGAAATTACGCGGCAACCTGCGTGAACCACAGGTTCTGGCGGATATCACCGCATCCGGGCTGCGCTGGCAGGAGATGACCATCAGCCGCATCAAGGTGAACGGCGACCTTCGGTCTGAACAGCAGATCCAGGGCAAGCTGGCGGTGCGTCTGGAGCAACTGCATCAGGACGGTCTGGATATTCGCCTGCTGACGTTGGAGGCCGGCGGCAATGAGAAACAGCATCAGTTACGTTTGACTATGGAAGGCGAACCGGTATCGGGACAACTGGCGCTGTCCGGCAGTTTCGACCGCCAGACTCAGCGCTGGCGCGGTACGCTGAATAACACCCGCTTTGATACGCCGGTCGGCGAGTGGCGCCTGATGCAGGCGATGACGCTGGATTACCAGAATACGCAGCAAAAAATCAGTATCGGTACGCACTGCTGGCGTAACCCGAATGCCGAGCTTTGCGTTCCAAGAACCATTGAGGCCGGCGCAAACGGTCAGGCGAGCGTCAGGCTAAACCGATTCGATCTGGCTATGCTCAAACCTTTTCTGGGCGAGGACACCGTCCTGGCGGGAACCTTTACCGGCGGAGCGGATGTGAGCTGGCAAGCGGGACAGGGCTTGCCGCAGGCTAAAGTGACGCTGGTCGGCAACGGCGTGAACATCCGCCAGCAGGTGCAGGGAAAAACCTTGCCGATCGCGTTTGACACGCTGACCCTGAACGCCGGCATCGATCGTGGCCGCGTGCAGCTTGGCTGGCTTATCGCCATCCGTGACAATGGCCGTCTCAGCGGCGATGTGCAGATTACCGATCCACAGGGAAGGCGTAATCTTGGCGGTAATGTCGCCATCAGTAATATTTCGCTGGCGCTGCTGACTCCGGTATTGCAAAAAGGGGAAAAAGCCACGGGCATGTTGAATGCCAATTTGCGTCTGGCGGGGAACGCCACCAGTCCTCAGGTGTTCGGTCAGATCGCGCTGGAGCAGTTTGATCTGGACGGCAGCTGGATGCCGATTGATCTGACCAACGGTCGTCTGGCGATGAACTTCAACGGCATGTCCTCAACGATGCAGGGGTTCCTGAAAACGAATAACGGCCAGTTAAACCTGAGCGGGAATGCCGATTGGGAAAAACCGAATGCATGGCGGGCGCGTATTGCGGCCAAAGGGGAAAAAATTCGGGTTACCGTGCCGCCAATGGCGCGTCTGGACGTCACGCCGGATATTGAATTTGATGCCACGCCGCAACTGTTCGCGTTAAATGGTTCCGTCACTATCCCCTGGGCGCGCATCGTGGTTAACGAACTGCCTGAAAGTGCGGTGGCGGTGTCATCGGATGAGGTGATGCTGAATGAAAATCGCCAGCCGTTGGCGAAAACCTCCACCTCCATTCCTATCAACAGCAATCTGGTTATCCGGATCGGCAATGATGTCCACCTGGATGCCTACGGGCTTAAGGCCAGCCTGCAGGGCGACCTGAAAATGACGCAGGATGAACGCGGACTGGGAATCAATGGGCAGGTGAATATACCTTCCGGCCGTTTCAAAGCCTATGGTCAGGATCTGATTGTGCAAAAAGGACAGATCCTGTTCTCCGGCCCGGCGGATCAGCCGGTGCTGAATATCGAGGCCGTTCGTAATCCCGATAACACCGCGGATGACGTTACCGCCGGCGTGCGCGTCACCGGTATGGCCAGCGCGCCCAAGCTGGAAGTGTTCTCCGATCCGACCATGTCGCAGCAGGAAGCGCTGTCTTATTTGCTCAGAGGCGAGGGGCTGGACAGCAGCGGAGCCGATAGTTCGGCAATGACGTCGATGCTTATTGGTTTAGGGGTTGCACAAAGTGGTCAAGTTGTGGGTAAAATCGGCGAGGCCTTCGGAGTAAGTAATTTAGCTCTGGATACACAGGGCGCTGGCGATAGCTCACAGGTGGTTGTCAGCGGATACGTTCTTCCGGGCCTGCAAGTGAAATACGGTGTTGGCATATTTGATTCTTTGGCGACGTTAACGCTGCGTTACCGCTTGATGCCAAAACTATACTTGGAAGCGGTGTCTGGTATCGATCAGGCATTAGATGTGCTCTATCAGTTTGAGTTCTAGCGATGCGAATTATTGTCTATGGCAGTTTACGACGCAAACAGGGAAATAGTCACTGGATGACCAACGCCCAATGGCTGGGGGATTGTCAACTCGCTGGATTTGAGTTGTACGATCTCGGCCATTATCCGGCGGTGGTGTCTGGCGATGGGGAGATTTATGGTGAAGTGTATCGTATCAGTTCGTCAATCCTGGCGGAGCTGGATGCATTAAAACGAGACGGTCACGAATACCAGCGTGAGCTGATCTCAACCCCGTTGGGGAACGCCTGGATCTATTTATATAAGCATTCGGTCACCGGACTGCCGCGCATTCCTAGCGGGGATTGGTTACAGCGTGATGACGAATAAGAATGAAAAAAACGCCGCATAATGCGGCGTTTGCTATTACTGACGTACCTTTTATCCAACCCCGTTGCGACTCTCCTCCGGTAAAGGGGGAAGCCGGCTGGGGTCGTCATGGCAAAATACCATTTTTTGTCAGGCGGTCTTATTTCTTGGCGCGTTCGAACGAAGCGATAATTTCCGCTTTCGCGGCTTCGGCGTTATCCCAGCCTTCTACCTTAACCCACTTGCCTTTTTCCAGATCTTTGTAGTGTTCAAAGAAATGCGTGATCTGCGCGCGCAGTAACTCCGGCAGGTCGTTGACGTCTTTGATGTGTTCGTATTCTTTCGTCAGCTTGCTGTGCGGCACGGCGACCAGTTTGGCGTCTTCACCGGACTCGTCGGTCATTTTCAGTACGCCAACCGGACGGCAACGAATCACCGCGCCCGGCTGTAACGGATACGGGGTCGGCACCAGCACGTCAACCGGGTCGCCATCCAGCGACAGAGTGTGGTTGATATAGCCATAGTTGCATGGGTAGAACATGGCGGTAGACATGAAACGGTCTACAAACAGCTCCCCGCTATCCTTATCAATTTCATATTTGATTGGATCGGCGTTTGCAGGGATTTCAATAATTACGTAGATATCTTCCGGCAAATCTTTACCCGCCGGGACATTGTTCAGACTCATGTCGGTTTCCTTCTCTTCAACCTGAAATGGAGTGGCGGTCATTATAGCCAAAACGCGCTTAATGTCCTCGATTTTTAGCGCCGCCCATTCCGCCAAAAGCCGCGCCGGATGGCGTGTAATGACTCTTAGGCAAGTGTAACAAACTTATTAATTCGTTATTAAGTTACTAAACCCCGCGCCGGGTTAAAGATTGATAGCGCCGCATCCGATAGATGGCTGGCGCAAATTACGTGCGCGATTTGTTGCGTTTATGGGATTGATTTTTATAAATTCAGGAGGAAACGATGTTAAAAAATATCACTATTAAAGTGAATTTGATTGTTCTTTTGGGCGTGATGGTGCTGCTTTTAACGTTGGTGAGCGCGATTGGCGTCAGTTCCATCAGGCAGGGAATCCAGTCACTGACGACCATTGACAAAATACAGGGCAAAGAGCTTAGTGCGCTGGCGAGCAGCTATACCGCCTCGTTACGCGCCCGAACCGCGGCGGCGTTGGCCGCTCAGCAGTTGCGGGCCGGGGTGCCTTTACAGGCGCAGGAATCAATAGGACGCGCGCAAAGCTATGCGGCGCTTTCCCGCAAAGAAATGGATCAGTTTTTAGCGTATGGCACCGTGACGGCGCATGGCGCGAAGCTGGCTGCCGATATCAAGAATAGCTATGAGATCTACCTTAACGAGGGAATTTACCCCATGTTAGATGCCTTGAAGTGCGGCGACGTGGTGGGATATTACAGTTTGCTGCAACATATTGTTCCCCCTCTCAGTACCGAGTTGGATAAGGCCAACAATGCTTTCCGCAATTTCGCGTTGGATGTCGGACGCAACATGCTTGCGGAAGCGGAAGATTTCGCGGTCAGCCGTCTGATCACCATCGGCTGTTCTCTTGCCCTGACTCTGATGCTGGTGCTAGCTGCCTGGCTGGCATTGAAAAACCTGGTATTGCGTCCGTTGAATAAAGCGATATCTCAACTGGAATTTATTGCCCTTGGCGATCTGACGCACCAAATTGAAGACGGGGGTAAAAACGAAATCGGCCGTTTGATGCGGTCGATGAAAAGCATGCAGCATTCGCTTTCTTTGGCGGTCGGCCGGGTGCGCGACGCTGGCGGGCAGATTGACATCGGCACCGGGGAACTCGCCATCGGGAATACGCATCTGGCGGCGCGTACCGAAGAATCCGCCGCGTCGATTGAACAGACGGCGGCCAGCATGGAGCAGTTGAACTCGACCGTGAAGCTAAATGCCGAAAATGCGGAGCAGGCCTATAGCCTGGCAAAAAATGTGGCGAGTATCGCCGATCGCGGCAACGATGCGGTAGGCCAAATGGTGGAAAAAATGGGGCTGATTTCCCATAGTTCGGAACGCGTCGCCGATATTCTGACGGTCATCGACGGTATTGCTTTCCAGACTAACATTCTGGCGCTGAATGCGGCGGTTGAAGCGGCGCGAGCGGGCGAGCAGGGAAGAGGGTTCGCGGTGGTGGCCGGCGAGGTGAGAAATCTGGCCCAGCGTAGCGCCCATTCCGCTAAAGAAATCAAAGCGCTGATGCTGGATTCCCAGCAACGGGTTACGGAAGGCACTCAAATGGCGGGGATGGCCGGTGAAATTATGGACGAGGTGTCCGAGGCCGTCGCGCATATGACCACGCTGATGAGTGAGATATCCAGCGCCTCGCGCGAGCAGAGCCACGGCATTGAGCAGGTGAATGTCGCGGTGTCGCAGATGGATGAAGCCGCTGAGCAAAATGCGTCGTTGGTGGAGGAATCCGCGGCCGCGACGCGCTCGCTGGAGGATCAGTCCCGGCAGTTGGCGGAGAGTGTGTCGGTATTCAGACTATCGCGCCAGGAACGGCTGGCTATCGGTTAGTATTGACTCCGGACGGGCGCAATTATGCGTCGACCATTCCCGCTGCGGCGGGAATGGTTATTTAGTCGCCAGCGTCTTTTTTCTTACGCAGTCTGTTCCAGATTTTACTTTCCTGCCCCCGCCATAAGCGCTGAATGTTGTCGTGATGACGCACCAGTATCAGACAGGAAAGCATGGCGACAGGGAAAGTAAACTGCGGTTTGAACCACCAGACATAAAATGGCGCAATCAGCGCGCTGATAATCGCCCCCAGCGATGAATAGCCGCTCAGCAGCACGGTAAGCAACCAGGTTCCCGTCATCAGGCCGGTGAGATCCCAGCCGATCGGCGCAATGGCGCCGAATGCCGTAGCGACGCCTTTGCCGCCCTGAAAATGGAAAAATACCGGATAGATGTGGCCAAGACAGGCCGCAATGGCGGTCATGCCCAGGTACAGCGGCGGCACGCCCAGCGCATACGCCGCCCAGACCGGCAGCATCCCTTTCAATACGTCGAAGATCAGAACGGCGGCGGCGATGGCTTTACCGCCGATTCTTAATACGTTGGTGGCGCCGGGATTTCCTGAGCCATGCACTCGAGGATCCGGAAGTCCGGCGATCCGGCAGACGAGAATCGCACTGGAAATGGAGCCACACAGATACGCGATTAACATCATACCAAGCGCGGTAGCACTCATAACGCGGTTCCGTTTAATAGAAGGTCGTTTAATAAGAGTCGTTTTACTCTTCGCATCAGTGGATAATACGCATATTCCGTCGGAAGTGGTATCCGACAACGACAAAAACAGAGAATGGCGTGATGGATATCGTATTTATTGAAGAGCTTACCGTAATTACCACTATTGGTGCCTACGACTGGGAACAGACCATCCGGCAAAAGCTGGTGTTCGACATCGAAATGGCTTGGGATAACCGTCAGGCCGCGATCAGCGATGACGTTAACGACTGCCTGAGCTACGCCGAGGTCAGCGATGCCGTGGTGGCCTTGGTCGAAGGGCAACGCTTTGCGCTGGTTGAACGCGTGGCGGAAGACGTGGCGACGATGCTGATGCAGCGTTTCGCCATTCCGTGGCTACGCATTAAACTCAGTAAGCCGGGCGCAGTGGCGCAGGCGCGCCAGGTCGGCGTAATTATTGAGCGCGGCACGCGATAAATCTGATTTTTTTGAAAAAATACTGATTTGCGCACAACAAAAACGTAATCTGTGGGGTCTATAACATTTGAAGCGGCTCGCTACGCAGCGCAGCCGCTTTTTTGTGGCGGATTTTTCCGCTCTTCTCCCTGGGGCATCGTCGTACGATGTTAAAAAACGCATCAGACGTTTTTTATGATGGGCCTTTTGTCCATTTCCCAACGGGCCGCCGCAAGCGACGTTTGGCATTGCTTGCGGCGATGTTGATCGTCGGGTTTTTCTTCCCGCGCTTTCAGACCATGGTGGCACCACGTTTTTTATGGTCTAACGGTTTATCATACGCAAGGTATTTTAGATGGCAGATCTGCATTCACTATTTATTGCATTTATTCTCGGTGTCGTTGAGGGATTGACAGAATTCCTACCCGTATCTTCCACCGGCCACATGATTATTGTCGGTCACTGGCTGGGATTCGTGGATGACAAGGCAAAAACGTTTGAGGTGATTATCCAGTTAGGCTCGATCCTTGCTGTCGTCGTGATGTTTTGGCGTCGCTTGTTTGGCCTTATCGGTATCCATTTTGGTCAGGTTCCTCATGAAGGTCATACCGCGGGCCGCTTAAAGCTGACCCATATCCTGCTGGCGATGATCCCGGCGGTGGTGCTTGGTCTGGTTTTTCACGATGTGATTAAATCGCTGTTCGAACCTAAAAACGTCATGTATGCGCTCGTGGTTGGCGGTCTCCTGCTGCTGGCGGCCGAGTGGTTAAAACCCCGGCAACCACGCGCCGTCGGGCTGGATGACATAACGCATCGCCAGGCATTCATGATCGGCTGTTTTCAATGTTTGGCGCTTTGGCCGGGTTTTTCCCGCTCCGGCGCCACGATTTCCGGCGGTATGCTGGTGGGCGTCAGCCGCTATGCGGCATCGGAGTTCTCTTTTATTCTGGCGGTTCCCATGATGATGGGGGCGACGGTGCTGGATCTTTATAAGAGCTGGCATTTTCTTTCGCTGAGCGATCTGCCCATGTTCGCGGTGGGGTTTGTCACGGCTTTTGTCGTGGCGCTGATTGCGATAAAAACCTTCTTACAGATTATTAAGCGTATCTCTTTCATCCCCTTCGCTATTTACCGTTTTATCGTCGCCGCGGCGGTTTACATGGTGTTCCTGTAATTCCGGCCGCGCGGTAAAAAAGCCACGCTGCGGCGTGGCTTTTTTATAGGTTGAACGCGCGTTGTCATGCGGCGGGCAAGCTATCCGCCCGTTGCGCTTTCCATTGTTCCAACGCTTTGCTACGGCGGCGATTAAGTTCGTTGCGCACCTCTATGCCTTGATAACCGTCGGCAACGACGGCAGCGCTGGATACGCCGCTTGCAACGCGAAAGGCGGCGCGCAGATAGTCGCCTTGCGGATAGGCGGTCTCTTCAAAGCCGGTGCGGCCGCGAGCATCGGCTTCGCTGGTGAGAGCCAACTGTTCGAGCCGATGCGGCTTACGCCATACGTCAAGGGCGTCAAACAGCTTCAGCAGCGTTTTAGGTTGTAATACCTGAACCGTATGCACCAGATCGTGATATTCCGCGACCAGCTTGGCCAGATCCCGAATGTGATTGGGAACGCGCAGCCGTCGGCATAGCGCCTCGACCAGCTTCACCCCCGCCGGTCCGTGACCATGATGCCGCGGCCAGAGTTCAGGCGGCGTCAGGCCTTTGCCAAGATCGTGACACAGGGTGGCGAAGCGCACGTCAACGTCCGGCGTAAGGCGGGCGGCGATGGCCAGCGTCATCAGCGTATGAATCCCGGTATCAATTTCAGGATGCCATTTGGCCGGCGCCGGAATGCCGTAAAGTTTATCGATTTCAGGAAACAGCACGCCAAGCGCGCCGCAGTCTCTGAGCACCTGAAAATAAACCTGTGGCGACTGGGTGGCGAGCGCCTTTTCGGTTTCTTTCCACACGCGCTCCGGCGTCAGATAGGCGAGTTCACCGTCCCGCGTCATCTTTTGCATCAGCGCCATCGTTTCATCGGCAATCTCGAAGCCGAGGCCGGCGAAGCGGGCGGCGAAACGCGCCACGCGCAATACGCGCAGCGGATCTTCACTGAAGGCGTCTGATACGTGGCGAAGCTGCCGGTTTTCCAAATCCTGCCGCCCATGATAAGGGTCGAACAGCTCACCCTGTTGCGTACGGGCAATCGCGTTAATGGTCAGATCGCGGCGCAGCAAGTCCTGCTCCAGCGTTACGTCCGGCGCCGCGTGGCAGACGAAGCCGGTATACCCGTTGCCGGATTTTCGTTCGGTTCGGGCCAGCGCGTATTCTTCATGGCTGACCGGATGCAAAAATACCGGAAAATCTTTTCCTACCTGCTGATACCCCTGAGCGAGCATTTGCTCCGGCGTTGCGCCGACCACAACCCAGTCTCGCTCGGTGACGGGTAAATTAAGCAGACTGTCCCGTACGGCACCGCCGACAAGGTAAATATTCAACGTCGGGCTCCTGTGAATGCGTCATCATATTTATGGCATATTACCATTTTGAGCGTTATTAGCCTCAGACAATGAATCGCCTTAGCTCATCCAGCGGTCGCTCTTTTTCCGGCGCGGGATAATATGCGGCAGCAGCAGGCCCAGCAGGAGTCCGGCTCCGGCCACGCCGCCGCCGTACAAAAACCACTGTAAAATGATGGTTCGCTGTTTATCGTCAAGCTGAACATTCGCGGCGCTGACTTTCTTTTGCGCGACGATGAGCTGATTCTTCAACTCCTGATTTTCGTTGCCTAACCCATTGATAATACTATCGCTGGCGGCCACCTTCTGCTGCATTTCCGCTGTGCGTTGGTTCCAGGTCTGATCGATGTTTTTCAGCTTGTCCGTCAGTTCGTTAACCTGGTTTTCCAGCTCAGGGACGCGGGTTTTCAGACTTGGCGTTTCGCTCAGTTGATCGAGCGCAATCCAACTGGTGCGATTTTTATCATCCAGGATCTGCGCATAGCCTGCATCCTGATTAATACTGACAATCGTCACCGGCGTGCCGGCCTTCAGCGTACCGACAATGCGATATTGATTCCCCGGGCCGCTGTGGATATAGGTCAGCAACTCATCGGAAATATAGCGTTTTTCTTCAGCGTGAGCGGTCAAACTGGAAGCAAGAGTCATTAAGGTAAAGCAAATCAGGAGTAATTTCTGCATAAGATCATCATGTTGCGTGAGTCATGGGATGATAGTAGAGGCTTAAGTCTGACGAGGCAATGATTAAACCTGAATGGGAACTTTCTTACTCTTGATCCGGCGGCCGTTCTCCCTGGCGGGATGCGGTTTTTTTAATGCGGTGCGGATACAAATTAAGCCGATGGCCTTGCCGCGAACGCCGCTGAGGAAACCGGGGGCGCCGCAAAGGTGGCAAGGTGAAGTAAAATGTTATTTACTGGCGTAAATTGCATGGAATCTGAATCCGAACGGGTAAACGTTATGAGTAGTGAAGAAATTGAACTAAAATTTATTGTTCATCCCGACAGCATCGAATCGTTGCGAACGCAGCTGTCTGACTGGCAGAGCGAGTACAGTCATGCTGAACATATTCGCGCCCAGCGGTTGACCAACACCTATTATGAGACGGCGGACAATTTTCTGCGTAAACAGGGTATCGGTCTGCGCATCCGTGGTGAAAATCAACGCTATGAAATGACGGTGAAAACCGCCGGTAAAGTGATTGGCGGACTGCATCAGCATCCTGAATATAATGTGCCGTTGGAAACGGCGGCGCTGGATCTTAACCGCCTTCCGGCGGATATCTGGCCTGAAAATTGCGATCCCGCCGCGTTGCAACAGTCCCTTGCGCCTTTGTTCAGCACCGATTTTACCCGTGAAAAGTGGGTGGTCACTTATCATCAAAGCGTGATTGAGGTTGCTCTCGACTGTGGCGAGATTCGTGCCGGCGAACTCAGTGAACCGCTGAGCGAACTTGAAATGGAACTTAAGCTGGGACAGACCTCGGATCTGCTTGAGCTGGCGATGGAAATCGCCGAGTTCGGCGGTTTACGTCAGGGAAGCCTGAGCAAGGCCGCCCGCGGTTATCATCTGGCGAAAGGCAATCCCGCGCGCGAATGCCGTCCGGCGGGTATCTTTACGCCTCAGCCTAAAGCTACGCTCGATCAGGCCATCGGCGCGGCGTTGGAGTTCGCGTTAAGTCACTGGCAATATCATGAGGAACTATGGGTACGCGGCAACGCCGACGCCCGTCACGCATTGCCGCAGGCGGGCGCGCTGATTCGAGAAATGCTGGTGCTGGTGGGCGGTGTGATTCCCCGTAAGGTAACGACCCTGTTTCGCGCCGCGCTGGCCAGTCTGGAGGACAAGATTCAGGACGCGGACAAGGCGGATACCCTATGCTACAGCGTAGAGTATCTGCAAAGTAAGCTGGTGCTTACTTCATGGTTGATTGAGTCCGGCTGGCGCAGCTACATGGATAATAAAGAGCGAATCAAGCTACAGGGCTCCTACAAGCGTTTCGCCGATATCATGCTGGGGCGCAGCTCGGCCGAACTGAAACACACCTTCAACAGCACGCTGAGCGAAGTGCAATATATCCAGCAGCTACCTCGCTTACAGCGCAATATTTGCGCCCTTCAACTGTTATCCGGCGCCTACCCGGTTGAGCAGGTGGAGGCCTATACTGAGCACTGGCGCGCTTTAATCAACGCGATTGAACAGTTGTCCGCCGATGGCTCTCCCTCGCCTTATCTGGAAACCTGCCGCAAACAGGCGCTGACTCAGCCGCCATTCTGGTTACACAGCGCTGGAAATTAACCGTTAACCGCGTTTACCCGCCTTTGACGGCGGGTGACATCTCAAGGGAATCACCATGTCGACACGTCCTTTGCCGTCTTTGCCCCCGTTATTGGCGGAGCAGTCGCAGCGGGTTTTATTGCGTTGGCAAGAAACCGTCGCCGAGCCGGTTCCGATAACGGAAAGCGAGCTTGCCGTCCTGGCGATGAGCGATTTCGTCAGCGATGCGCTGACGCGTTATCCTGACTGGCGGCAGGATCTTCACCGGCCGCCGCCGCAGCCGGAAGAGTGGCGGCATTATGCTGACTGGCTGAATCAGGCGCTGAGCGAGATTGACGATGAAACGACGCTGATGAACCGACTGCGGCGGTTTCGCCGTCATATGTTGGTGAGGATAGCCTGGTCGCAGACGTTGCATACCAGCAGCACGGAACAAACCTTGCGGCAGCTCAGCGCCCTGGCGGAAACCCTGATCATCGCGGCGCGGGACTGGTTGTACCGGGCCTGCTGTCGGGATTGGGGCACCCCGGTCAATGCGCAGGGGGTTTCCCAGCCGCTGCTCATCCTGGGGATGGGCAAGCTGGGCGGCTGCGAGCTGAATTTTTCCTCGGATATCGATCTGATTTTTGCCTATCCGGAAAACGGTCAGACGCGGGGCGGGCGGCGCGAGTTGGATAACGCGCAGTTCTTTACCCGCTTGGGGCAACGGCTAATCAAAGTGCTGGATCAGTCCACGGTGGATGGTTTCGTGTATCGCGTCGACATGCGTTTGCGCCCGTTTGGCGAGAGCGGTCCGCTGGTGCTCAGCTTCGCGGCGATGGAGGATTATTATCAGGAACAGGGACGGGACTGGGAACGCTATGCGATGGTGAAAGCCCGTCTGTTGGGCGAGGCGGAAGGGGAATACAGCCAGGAACTGCGCAGCACGCTGCGACCTTTTGTTTTTCGGCGCTATATCGATTTCAGCGTTATTCAGTCGTTGCGCAATATGAAAGGCATGATTGCCCGCGAAGTTCGTCGGCGGGATTTACGCAACAATATCAAGCTGGGCGCCGGCGGCATTCGCGAAATCGAGTTTATTACTCAGGTATTTCAGCTTATCCGCGGCGGACGTGAGGCCGGGCTGCAGGAGAGGGCGCTGCTGCCTACGTTGCATCATATCGGGCAACTGGGGTTATTGGCGCCGCCTCAGGTTACGGCGCTGCGCGAGGCGTACTGTTTTCTGCGCCGCCTGGAGAATCTACTCCAGGCGATTGCCGATGAACAAACGCAGACCTTGCCTGATGATGCGCTGAATCAGGCGCGGCTGGCGTGGGGAATGGGGTTTGACGGCTGGAGCAAGCTGGAACAAACGCTTGAAAAACACACGCGCTCGGTGCGCGGCGTGTTTGATGATTTAATCGGCGATGATGCGCCGGACAACAACCATATTCCCGGACACGACAGCTATTGCAGCCTGTGGCAGGATACACTGGATTACGCCGACTTGTCCTTGCTGACGCCGCATCTGACGGCAGGCGTACGGGAGAAACTGCTGCGCGAGATTACCGATTTTCATCGTGACGTCGCCAAGCGCACCATCGGCCCGCGCGGGCGCGATGTCCTCGACCAACTGATGCCCAATCTGCTGGCGGAAGTGTGCGCCCGCCAGGAAGCCGATACCATCTTATCTCGCCTGACGCCTCTGTTGCTGGGGATCGTCACCCGAACGACCTATCTGGAACTGTTGCTGGAATCGCGCCCCGCGCTGGCGCAGCTCGTCCGGCTGTGCGAGGCTTCTCAGATGGTGGCCAGCCAATTGGCCCGCTATCCGTTGCTGCTTGATGAACTGCTCGACCCCGCCACGCTCTATCAACCGACCGCGCCGGAAACCTATGCTGATGAGCTGCGGCAGTATTTGATGCGGGTGCCGGAAGAGGACGAAGAGCAGCAACTGGAGGCGGTGCGCCAGTTTAAACAGGCGCAACTATTGCGTATCGCCGCCGGCGATATCGCCGGGGTGCTGCCGGTAATGAAAGTGAGCGATCACTTAACTTATCTGGCTGAAGCGATCATCGCGGCGGTCGTGCAGCAAGCCTGGTCGCTGATGGTCGCCCGCTACGGTCAGCCCTCTCATTTGCGCCAGCGCGAAGGGCGCGGTTTTGCGGTTATCGCCTACGGCAAACTCGGCGGCTGGGAACTGGGTTACGGCTCCGATCTGGATCTGGTTTTTTTGCTGGATTGTCCGTCCGACGTCATGACCGATGGCGAACGCAGCATCGATGGCCGCCAGTTTTATCTGCGGCTGGCCCAGCGCGTGATGCACCTGTTTAGCACTCGCACTTCATCGGGCATTCTGTATGAAGTCGATGCGCGCCTGCGACCTTCGGGAGCGGCGGGGATGCTGGTCAGCACGATTGAGGCTTTTGACGATTACCAGCAGAACGAAGCCTGGACCTGGGAACATCAGGCGCTGGTGCGGGCGCGCATGGTGTACGGCGAGCGCGGCGTTCAGCAACAGTTCGAGGCCATTCGGCGCAATATTCTCTGTCGCGAACGCGATGGCGACACGTTGCGTACCGAAGTTCGTGAAATGCGCGAGAAAATGCGCCAGCATCAGGCGAGCAAGGACAAGAGCCTGTTCAGTCTGAAAACGGACGCCGGCGGGATCACCGACATTGAGTTTATCGTCCAGTATCTGGTGCTGCGCTATGCTTCACGGTCGCCGCAACTGACTCGCTGGTCGGATAATGTACGCATTCTCGAGATGATGGCGCAGTACGGCGTGATGGCGGAGGAAGAGGCCGCTGCGCTGAAACAGGCCTACGTCACCATGCGCAATGCGCTGCATCATCTGGCGCTGCTGGAGATTTCCGGCAGCGTGGGGCAGGACAAGTTTATGGCCGAACGCCGGCAGGTTCTCATCAGTTGGAATAAATGGCTGGGCTGAGAAGCGCTGCGCATTCTGTTTTAGCGGGATTAATAGTAATAATCCGTCCTGTGATATTATGACGCGCATTGTGTGCAATAAGCTTGGAGTATGGGATGACAGTTACGCTGCCTGATTTCAGCCGTGCGGGCGTATTAGTGGTTGGGGATGTCATGCTGGACCGCTACTGGTATGGGCCGACCAACCGCATCTCGCCGGAAGCGCCGGTGCCGGTGGTGAAAGTGGATACGATCGAAGAACGTCCGGGCGGCGCCGCCAACGTAGCGATGAATATAGCTTCGCTGGGGGCGGTTTCTCGACTGGTCGGCCTGACGGGGATTGATGATGCCGCGCGCGCGCTGAGCGCCAAACTGAATGAAGTCAACGTCCGGTGCGATTTCGTTTCGGTGCCGACCCATCCGACGATCACCAAACTGCGCGTGCTATCCCGTAATCAGCAGTTGATCCGACTGGATTTTGAAGAGGGCTTTGACGGTATCGATCCACAGCCGATGATTGAGCGTATTCAGCAGGCGTTGCCCAATATCGGCGCGCTGGTGTTGTCTGATTACGCAAAGGGCGCGCTGACCCATGTGCAGACCATGATCCAGACGGCGAAAGCGGCGGGCGTACCGGTGCTGATCGACCCGAAAGGCACCGATTTTTCCCGCTATCGCGGAGCGACGCTATTGACGCCGAACCTGTCTGAGTTCGAAGCGGTGGCCGGGCGTTGTAAAAATGATGAAGAACTGGTGTCTCGCGGTATGCAACTGATGGCCGACTACGCGTTGTCGGCGCTGTTGATCACCCGCTCCGAACGGGGCATGACGCTGCTGCAGCCGGAAAAAGCGCCGTTGAATTTACCGACTCAGGCGCAGGAAGTCTATGACGTGACCGGGGCGGGCGACACGGTTATCGGCGTATTGGCCGCGGCGCTGGCCGCCGGCCATCCGCTGGAAGACGCCTGCTTCCTGGCTAACGCCGCCGCCGGCGTCGTGGTCGGCAAGCTGGGCACCTCGACGGTAACGCCGATCGAGCTGGAAAATGCCATTAGCGGCCGCTCCGACGTCGGATTCGGCGTGATGAGCGAACTGCAGTTGAAAGACGCCGTAGCGCGCGCGCGTCTGCGTGGCGAAAAAATCGTGATGACCAACGGCTGTTTCGACATTCTGCACGCGGGACATGTTTCCTATCTGGCGAACGCCCGTAAGCTTGGCGATCGCCTGATTGTCGCCGTGAACAGCGATGCCTCGACCAAACGGCTTAAGGGGCCGACCCGGCCGGTGAATCCGTTGCCGCAGCGGATGATCGTGCTGGGCGCGTTGAAGTCCGTCGACTGGGTGGTGGCGTTTGAGGAAGATACGCCGCAACGTCTGATCGCCGACCTGTTGCCGGATATTCTGGTAAAAGGCGGAGACTATCAGCCGCAAGACATTGCAGGCAGCGAAGAGGTGTGGGCCAACGGCGGCGAAGTCAAGGTGCTGAACTTCGAAGACGGCTGCTCCACAACCAACATTATTAATGCCATTAAAGCCGGTAAGTCTGAATAACTGACTAAAACAGGTATGAATCCATTGAATTTAGAGTCAGCCGAAGTACGTGAGGCAAGCTCACGGATAACCGAACTGCGCACATTATTGCGTCATCATGAATATAAGTACCACGTAGAGGATGCGCCGGAAATTCCCGATGCCGAATACGACCGGCTAATGCGCGAGCTGAAAAGTCTGGAAGAGGCGTATCCCCTGCTGGTGACCGCCGATTCGCCGACTCAGCGCGTCGGCGCCGCGCCGCTGGCGGCGTTTGAGCAGGTGCGCCATGAAGTGCCGATGCTGTCGCTGGACAATGTATTCGATGAAGATAGCTATCTGGCGTTCAGTAAGCGCATTAACGATCGGCTGAAAAACGAGCAGGACCTGACGTTCTGCTGCGAGCTGAAGCTGGATGGACTGGCGGTCAGCCTGCTGTATGAAGACGGCGTGCTGGTGCGGGCGGCCACGCGCGGCGACGGCTCGACCGGCGAAAATATTACCGTCAACATTCGCACCATCGGCGCGATCCCGCTTCGTCTGCACGGCGATAATATTCCACGTCGTTTGGAAGTGCGTGGCGAAGTTTTCATGAAGCACAGCGGCTTCGAGCAGCTTAATGAGCAAGCGCGCCGCACCGGCGCTAAAGTCTTCGCCAATCCGCGTAATGCGGCGGCCGGTTCGCTGCGGCAGCTTGACCCGCGGATTACGGCTAAACGTCCGCTGACTTTTTTCTGTTATGGCGTGGGGCTGCTGGAAGGGGGATCTTTACCGGATAGTCATTGGCAGCGTTTGATGCAGTTCAGAGCGTGGGGACTTCCCGTTAGCGATCGTATCAAGCTGTGCGCCGGCAGTCAGCAAGTGCTGGATTTTTATCGCCAGGTTGAACAGACGCGCGCTACGCTGGGCTTCGATATCGACGGTGTGGTCATTAAGGTCGACGATCTGGCCTTGCAGACGCGTTTGGGGTTTGTCGCGCGCGCGCCGCGTTGGGCGGTGGCGTTTAAATTCCCCGCGCAGGAACAATTGACCTGGGTACGCGATGTTGAGTTTCAGGTCGGCCGTACCGGCGCGATTACGCCGGTAGCGCGTCTGGAACCGGTCGCGGTGGCCGGGGTGATGGTCAGTAATGCGACATTGCACAATGCAGATGAAATCGAACGTCTTGGGCTACGCATCGGCGATCGGGTGATTGTGCGCCGAGCCGGTGATGTTATCCCGCAGATCGTCGGCGTAGTGGAGTCGGAGCGGCCGGATAATACCCAGCCTATCGCCTTCCCCTCGGCGTGTCCGGTATGTGGATCGGATGTGGAGCGCGTCGAAGGCGAAGCCGTCACCCGCTGCACCGCGGGACTGATTTGCGGCGCGCAGCGTAAGGAATCGCTTAAGCACTTTGTTTCCCGACGGGCGCTGGACGTCGACGGCATGGGCGATAAAATCATCGATCAACTGGTGGAAAAGGAGTATGTCAAAACCCCGGCCGACCTTTTCCGCCTGAGCGCCGGAATATTAACCGGCCTCGACCGTATGGGACCGAAGTCGGCGCAAAATCTGGTCAGCGCGCTGGATAAAGCGAAAAGCACCACGCTGGCGCGGTTTCTGTATGCCCTGGGGATCCGTGATGTCGGCGAAGCGACGGCGGCCAATCTGGCTGCGCATTTTGGTTCACTTGAGGCGCTGTTCGCCGCGGGCGAAGAGGCGCTGCTGGAGGTGGCCGACGTGGGAACGGTGGTGGCGACCCATGTGCGCCATTTCCTTGACGAAGAGCACAACCAAAACGTGATCCGCGAGTTGACCGATCCCGATGGCATCAACGTTCACTGGCCGGCGCCGACGGTGGTGAAGGTTGACGAGATAGATAGCCCGTTTGCCGGTAAGACGCTGGTGCTGACGGGATCCTTGAGCATTTTGTCCCGTGACGAGGCCAAGGATCGTTTAACGGCATTAGGCGCGAAGGTCAGCGGCAGCGTATCGAAAAAAACGGATATGGTGATTGCGGGCGAAGCGGCGGGTTCTAAGCTGACTAAAGCGCAAGAGCTGGGTATTCCGGTGATCGATGAAGCCGAAATGATCCGTTTGCTGGGAGCGTAGCCGGTGGAAAAAGAAGACCTGATTGAGATTGCCAACCTGCAGATGCCGTTTGGTAAATATCAGGGGCGGGCGCTGATCGATCTGCCGGAAGAGTATCTGCTGTGGTTTGCCCGTAAAGGCGAGTTTCCGCAAGGGCGTCTGGGCGAGTTGATGCAAATTACGCTGGCAATCAAAATAGAAGGTCTGCAAGGGCTGGTTAAGCCGTTGAAGAGAAATGGCAAGGCATGAGTTTCATGCCTTGCCTGCTACAGGTGGTTAGACATAAACGTTAATTTGATTTTCTTCCGTCGGACGGTTAACCCCGTCAGCCTTCTGAGAAAGGCTTGTCTCGTTAGTCTCTGTGCTCTCTACTGGCTGTTGCGCCTGCGTGCTTTGCTGCGCCTGTTGCGTCTCAAGCTGAGCGATCTGCGCCTCAATAGTCTGGATCTGAGCCTGCAACATCTCGCTTTGGGTTGCCGCGGTTTCTGAGTCTCCAGACGATTTTGATACGTCCTTAAGCTGCTCAGTCAGCTTTTCAAGCTGTTGGTTTAGTTGGTTAATTTTCTGGGTATAGCTCTGTGAAGAGCTACCCGAAGACGATGTTGCTGATGAAACTGCACTTATGCTGGACATTTCTCCTCCTAATAAATATCACGCAGCGTGTTAATTTATTATCGGTAAATACCCCTAGGTATTGAGAGTAATTAGGTTTTGAAGACGAATGGTTGTCGTCAATATTGAGTAATACATGTAACAAAGCATGTTTTACCTGTTAGCACCGTACTACCGGCGTCCCTTTTTACTCTCAAGGTATTTCTACCGGGCATCCTTTGTCATCAATAACCCTTTCAAACGTAAAGATCGAGTCGATTATTTCCCGGCTCCGCATCCTGCGTATTCCCAGTCGCCGGCACACTTGTCTGCGCCGTATCCTGGGAAACCGGCTGCCCTTGCTGCAAAATCGAGACCTGAGACTGGAGTGCGACCAACTGAGCCTGAATAATCTGCTTCTGTTCCTGAACCTGGGTATCGCTCGGGCTGTCGTCCCCACCTGCCGCGGGGACGTTGAGTTGCGACAGCTTCTCGTTAAGATGGCTGATTCGTTGATTAAGCTGCGTAACCTGTTGGTCGGCATCGCTAGGCGTGCTGGATGTAATCGGAGCAATTGAAGAAACTAAAACCAGAGCAATAGAAGATGTAGACATCGTTTTATCCTCAACGTAAAAATTCCTGAAGGCAACCTTAAAATTATCGGTTAAATTTTCCTCAACTTTAATGTTTGGAAACATTAATTAACGCCCGTAAACATTGATTGCGCTGTTGAGGCGTTTGGCCTGGTTGTTCAATCCTTCCGCGGTATCTGTCGATTGTGCAACCATATCCGTATTGTGCTGCGTCATCTCTTCGATATGCGCAATGGATGTATTGATCAATCCCAGCGCCGAAGTCTGTTCATGGGCCGCATGGCTGATCTCGTTGATCATCTTTGATACCTGCAGCACCTCATCCACGATCTCGCCGATATGTTTGCCGGCATTTTCCACCATCGCTTCACCGGACTTGACGTTTTTGACGTTGTCGTCAATCAATACCTTGATCTCTTTCGCGGCGGATGCCGAATGTTGCGCCAAATTGCGGACTTCCGCCGCCACGACGGCAAATCCCTTACCCTGTACGCCGGCTCGCGCGGCTTCAACCGAGGCATTCAGCGCCAGGATGTTGGTTTGGAAGGCGATACTGTCGATTACGCCGATAATATCGACGATTTTATGACTGGCTTTGGAAATGAAATCCATCATGCCGATGGTTTCTTTCATTATTTCCCCGCCTTTGATGGTGGTGCGGCTGGCGGTTTCCGCCATCTGCGTCGCTTGCGTGGCGGTTTCGGAGCTTTGCTGAACCGCGGCGGTAATTTGTTCTATGGCCGCCGCCGTCTGTTGCAGGTTGGCGGATGTTTCCTCGGTGCGGGTATTCAGCGCGATATTGTTTTCGGCCAGCTTATGGCTGACTTCGGTCATTCCTTTTACCTGCGTACCGACATCATCCACCAGCGAGTGCAGATTGAGTCCGAACTGATTGACCGCCCGCAACAGCAGGCCGATTTCATCAACCCGATTCAGCCGTACGGCTTGCCCTTTACGGCCGGAGACGACATCCTGAGCCTGTCGCAGAATGATTTTCAGCGGCCGGGCTATTTGCTGCTGCAGGAAGCCGTCCATCAGCAGGATGAGGAGAAGCGTCATCGCCGTTAACCCAATCGGATGAACGCCGCCCAGCGCCAATAGCGCGGGGATAATGCCGGCAGTCAGCACCGCCAGACGTAAGCGCCAGCGCACCGACAATTTTTGCAGTATTGACAGCGGTGAGAACAGGCCGGTTCGTATCACTAATCCTTTATATAATTTACGCTTTCCGGCCTGCTTTTTATTCATTGCGGCATACAGGGGCTCCGCCGACTTAATTTCATCGGCGCTCGGCGTGTTGCGTACCGAGATATAACCCGTAAGTTTATTTTGATGATAAACCGGCGTGACGTTCGCACGAACCCAATAATGGTCGCCATTGTGACGCCGGTTTTTTACCAGGCCGGTCCAACTGTCGCCTTGCTTTAAGGTAAACCACATATCCGCAAAGGCTTCGGGCGGCATATCAGGATGGCGCACAATATTATGTGGTTGATTAATCAATTCTGATTCAGAGAAACCGCTGACGTCGATAAATGCAGAATTCGCATAGGTAAGATAACTGTTGGTATCTGTTGTAGACATCAGGATCGTGTCTATATCCAGCAGATACTCCTGTTGTGTAACAGGCGTATTTAATTTCATCGGAAACCCCGGTGTGTTTATACCCATGCCGATTCAGCGTCTTAACGGTATTAAGACGTGCAAAACGTGGGTATTTTGCTGTGTGAAATAGTCAATAATTCATTGAAATAGGCAGACTTTTTTTGTCGCTTATTCTTTGAAAATTTATCAATAAAGCTTATTTTTTTAGCATTCACGTTACTGCTTTGTTGGTTTTCCGTGAATTTCAAAACATGGCAAAGATATACCGTCATTGTAATAAGCGTACTGTCGTTTTTATGGCGCCGGATAGTCAGACAGCCGCCCTTTTTTAAGGGAAATAGCGGAATATATTCACGGTCATGTCAAGTATTGTAAATTTATGATGATGGGGATCATGATGTCAATGGATTCATTTAATTATTAACAATTGGTATCACAACGGCGTGACGACTATGCGTTGAGTGAAAATGATAAGCAGATTCAATAAATAATTCTATTCAGATAAAATAAAAGCGCGTATACGGTTTATTTGTTATATAAAACTTACCTTGTTTGTTGCTGATTATGGTTTTTCTACCAATTCCTCGCATCTTAACCCCGGGGGAAATATTGATTCCGTTGATCTTCATCAAAAATAAAAATAAATGAAAGACCGGAGTAGCTCCGGCCCTGCCATCAATGACGGCGCTCACGCTTGCGGCGGGGCGCTTTGGTTTAAATGCCGGGTTGCCGCTTTGCTGACATTATCGATTTCATCCAGTAGTTCCAGCCACTCCGGTTCCAGTTCGCTGGCGCCAATTCCTTTGCGGAGCTGCTGCTCCAGATAACAACAGATTTGTTTCAGGCGCGGAACGCCGCTGTAGCTGCAACTGCCATGAAGTTTGTGGATCAGTTCGAGGATGTTATCGCTCGGTTGACCGTTCATCATGCTCTCAACCTGCCGGCGAACCTGCGGCAGAAAATCCAGCAGCATCTGTAGCAACTCCCGCGCCAGCTCCGGCTTGTTGGCGGCTTGCCGTTGCGCCAGCGTCCAGTCCAAAGCGCCTTGTTGATCCGCCGGTTTATCCGTCGGCGGCGGCGTCTCTTTCAGGTGGGAATAGCGCGATAGCACTTTTTTCAGCATCAGCTCATCGATGGGTTTAGCCAGATAATCATCCATCCCCGCCTGGAGCAGATGGTCGCGTTCATCGCTCATGGTGTGGGCGGTAACGGCGATAATCGGCGTTTTGGCGTGGTTAGGCAGTTGGCGGATTAATTCACTGGTGCGGATGCCGTCCATGCCCGGCATCTGAATGTCCATCAGGATGATATTAATCTCTTGCTCTCGGGCCTGATGGATGGCTTCCGCGCCGTTTTCACATCGGATGACTTTTTCGACCTGCTCTTCCAGCAGCGTGCCGATCAACTTCAGATTGGCCGGGTTATCATCCACCGCCATCACGCTCAGCGGCAGTCGTTCGGCGGACGCCGACGTCGGCTGAGGCGCCTTGATGTCTTCCGGCAAAAAAGGCAACTGGGAGAACGGATTATCTTGCAGCAGCGGGAGCAGCCGGGGCGCGGAGATCGGTTTACTTAGACAGGCGTGAACGCCGAACAGCTTCAACTGTTCCGCATCCATTTGCGCCAGGCTCGGCAGCGCTAATATTACGCAGGGCGCGCGGCGGCAAACGTCTCGCAGCTTGGGCGTATAATCGAGCAGCGTGTTGCGGTAGTGAACCGGAATGCCCAACAGCAGAATATCAAAAGGCGCATCGGGGAGCTGTTCCAGCGTGGCGCTATAGCTGACCGTCAACGGCGTCTGGCTGAGAATATCCAGCGTCGCCTGCGCCGCCGCCGGATTCGATTCGATATACGCCAGCCTTTTGCCTTGCAGCATGCGGTACATGTTATGCGCCGGCGTGGCGTGAGGATTCAGCGGCAGACTGAGACGGAACCAGAAGGTAGAGCCTTTGCTCAACTGGCTGTGAAAGCTGATATCGCCGCCCATTTCCTTGATCAACCGCTGGGTGATCACCAGCCCGAGTCCGGTTCCCCCGTGGCGCCGCGAGATGCTGGTGTCTGCCTGGCGGAAAGCCTGAAACAGCTGTGACTGCTGCCGTTCCGCAATGCCGATGCCGGTATCGCGGATTTGAATCTCCAACTGAACGCGATGACTTTCCTGCCGGCGTTTTTCCACCCGAATATCGATGTTGCCCTGCTCGGTAAACTTGATGGCATTCCCCAGCAGGTTGGTGATGATTTGCTGGAGACGCATCGAATCGCCGACGAATTGCTCCGGCACGTCATTTTGAATATCGAGGGTAAGCTCCAGCCCTTTTTCGTGTGCGGTATGAGCCAGCAGCATAACCACTTCGTCCAGCGTGTTATGCAATGAGAAGGGAATATTTTCCAGTACCAGCTTGCCTGCTTCCAGTTTCGAAAAGTCCAGTACGTCGTTAATGATATTCAGCAGGTTGTTGGCGGAGCGTTCGATGGTTAGCAGGTAGTCGGTCTGTGTCGGGTTGAGCGAGGTTTTCAGCGTCTGGCGGGTGAAACCGATAACGCCGTTGAGCGGCGTTCTTAACTCGTGCGACATGTTCGCCAAAAACTCGGACTTGATGCGCGCCGCCTCCTGGGCCCGCTTTTTCGCCAGATCCAGTTCAACATTCTGGATCTCCATCTGTTCTAGGGTTTCCCGCAGATCGTAAGTGGCCTGATCGATGTTCTGCTGCATCTCTTCGTGATAGGCGGTTAACGACATCGCCATCGAATTAATGCCGTTTTTCAGCATATCCAACTCGCCCAGCATATGGCCTTCAACCCGGCTGTCCAGCTGTCCGCGACGGATCCGGTCTACCGTTTCAACCATATTGCGGATTGGCGCGGTGACGTCGCGCATCAGGCGATAGGCAAACAGAACGGCAATGCCGACGCACAGCATCAGCAGCAGGCCGGCGACAAGAATTTCCTGATATTGCTGAAGTTTAATCGAGTTGATATCCAGCTCAACGGCAAGGTAGGCGATAGGGGCCATGGCGTCGGGCAGGGACGGTTTTATCCCCCGGGTGAACTCCCCGTCGGCCATGATGGGCATATGCAGAATCAATAAATTGCCCGTATGGTAAAGCGACAGCCCCCCGTAATCATGCGTTTGCGTGGAAGGATGCACCGGCGCCGCTTCATGGCGGATATTGGTTGTGACAATCAGCCGGTCCTGCGCGTCGAAAATGCTGATGGCCCTGATGACATCGGAATGGCGGCGGTGCAGGGTATTGATCAGCGGCTGAAGCGTATCCAGCTGATTTTTCGCGATGGCGTAAGCGCTGGCCACCGCCAGCGGTTCGATAATACTGGCGCCGGTATCGGCCAGTTGCGACTGCAATTGGTTATAGCGGTTGATGCCAAAAAAGATACTGAGCAACAGCCCGATCAATAACGTCGGCGCCAAAACCAGTATTAACATACGCGCACGCAGACTGTATTTGGTCATGTGGCTCCAATGTGGGAGAATTATTAGGACATTACCCGGTATCCTGACATCTTTATTGGGTATCAATAAACATTCAGCTTTGAAATCAGGGTTTTTATAAACCAATTATAAATTATGGCGCAATTCTACTCTCCAAACCGGCGCGTGACGACCCGGCAAACAATCACCGTAGCGGTTGAATCCCTGGATCCGTTTGGACAAGGGGTGGCCCGCCATCAGGGCAAAACCATTTTCGTCACCGGCGCGTTGCCGGGGGAGCAGGCCGAAGTTCGGCTGACGGATGAAAAGCGCCAGTTCGCGCATGCTAAACTTAAACGTTTACTGACTCGCAGCCCGCAGCGTGTCGAACCCCGGTGCCCGCATTTTAACCGCTGCGGCGGGTGCCAACAGCAGCACGCCGATATGGCGTTACAGCAGCGCAGCAAAGACTCGGCGCTGATGCGCCTGATGGCGCGGGAAACGGGCGTGGCCGCGCCGGCCGGCGAGCCCATCACCGGACCGGCGTACGAATACCGTCGGCGCGCGCGGCTTGCGTTATACTATCAGGCGAAACAGCAACGTCTGCTGATGGGATACCGCCAGGCCGGATCGCATGATTTGGTCGATGTTCAGGTCTGCCCGATATTGCGGCCTGAGCTGAACGCGCTGTTGGCGCCGCTACGCGATTGTCTGAGCCGCCTACAGGCGGTAAAACGATTAGGGCATGTTGAACTGGTCCAGGCGGATAACGGCTCGCTGCTGGTGTTACGCCATCTCGATCCGTTGAGTGCTGCCGATGCTCAGGCATTGCGTGACTTTGCGCAGCGCTACGCGGTATCGATCTATCTGGCGCCTGATGCCGATGCGCTGACCTGCCTGCAGGGCGAAGCGCCGTTATACCATGTCGCCGGATTAACGCTGGCATTCAGCCCGCGGGACTTTATTCAGGTCAATGATAGGGTCAATCAGCAAATGGTCAGTCAGGCGCTGGACTGGCTGGAGGTCGGTCCTCAGGATCGAATATTGGATCTGTTCTGCGGCATGGGAAATTTTACGCTCCCTCTGGCTCAGCGAGCTGCCGGCGTTGTCGGCGTAGAAGGCGTGGCGGCGTTAGTGGAAAAAGGGCGAGAGAACGCCCGGCGCAACGGCCTGGAGAACGTCGCGTTTTTTCACCAGAATCTTGAAGATGATGTCTCGCGACAGCCGTGGGCCGCCCAGGGGTTTGACAAGATATTGCTCGATCCGGCGCGCGCCGGCGCCGCGGGCGTCATGACGCAGATTGTCAAACTGTCTCCCCGGCGGGTGGTTTACGTTTCCTGTAATCCGACCACGCTGGCGCGCGACAGTAAAATTTTACTCGACGCCGGTTACCGGTTGTCGAATGTTACTATGTTGGATATGTTTCCACATACCGGTCACCTTGAATCTATGGCGTTGTTTTTACGCGATTCCGGTAAGGCGGATACCCAGTAGATGACGAGGCGCGGGTCGGCGGCTAACGCTCCTGCGGCTTGAAAGATAGTGGGTATAAGTAGGGAGAAATTATGGTTGCGGTAAGAAGTGCGCATTGGAACACGGCTGGCGAGTTCGTCGCTGACGCGTGGATTGCTTCGCTTGGCATAACCAGTCAGCAGTCGTGTGAACGTTTAGCCGAAACCTTGCGTTACTGCGAACAAAAAACTCAGGATCATCCCGACGCCATGCTGTTGCTGTGGCGCGGGATCGAGATGGTTGAAATTCTGTCCACCCTGAGCATGGACAATGACAGCATGCGCGCGGCGCTGCTGTTTCCGCTCGCCAACGCCAATGTGGTGGATGAAGCCACGCTGGGCGAAACCTTTGGCAAAGGCATCGTGGATTTGGTGCACGGCGTGCGCGATATGGACGCGATTCGCCAGCTCAAAGCCACCCAGACCGATTCCGTTGCCTCTGAGCAGGTGGATAACATCCGCCGTATGCTGCTGGCGATGGTGGAGGATTTTCGCTGCGTGGTGATCAAGCTGGCGGAGCGAATCGCCCACCTGCGTGAAGTAAAAGACGCCCCGGAAGAAGAACGGGTGCTGGCGGCCAAAGAGTGTACCAATATTTATGCGCCGCTCGCCAACCGGCTGGGGATCGGGCAACTCAAATGGGAGCTGGAAGACTTCTGCTTCCGCTATCTGCATCCCGACGAGTACAAACGCATTGCCACGCTGTTGCATGAGCGCCGTATCGATCGCGAACAGTACATCGACGATTTCGTGAAATCGCTGCGCGCCGCCATGAAAGAAGAGGGGGTGCAGGCGGAGGTTTACGGCCGTCCCAAACACATCTACAGCATCTGGCGCAAGATGCAGAAAAAATCGCTGTCCTTCGACGAGCTGTTCGACGTGCGCGCGGTGCGGATTGTGGTGGAGCGTTTGCAGGATTGCTATGGCGCGCTGGGGATTGTGCATACCCACTATCGCCACCTGCCGGACGAATTTGATGACTATGTCGCCAATCCTAAACCGAACGGCTATCAGTCCATTCATACGGTGGTGCTGGGGCCGAAAGGCAAAACGCTTGAAATCCAGATTCGTACCCGTCAGATGCATGAAGACGCCGAACTGGGCGTAGCGGCGCACTGGAAATATAAAGAGGGCACGGTGGCCGGCGGTCGCACGGGCTACGAGGGCCGGATTGCCTGGCTGCGTAAGCTGATCGCCTGGCAGGAGGAAATGGCGGATTCAGACGAAGTGCTGGATGAAGTGCGCAGCCAGGTGTTTGACGATCGGGTTTATGTTTTCACGCCGAAAGGCGACGTGGTCGATCTGCCGGCCGGCTCAACGCCGCTGGATTTCGCGTACCACATTCACAGCGATATCGGACACCGCTGCATCGGCGCGAAAATCGGCGGACGGATTGTTCCGTTCACCTATCAGTTACAGATGGGCGATCAGATAGAAGTGATCACCCAGAAGCAGCCGAATCCCAGTCGCGACTGGTTGAATCCTAACCTCGGCTACATCACCACCAGCCGCGGGCGCTCCAAAATTCACAACTGGTTCCGCAAGCAGGATCGCGACAAGAACATTCTTGCTGGTCGTCAAATTCTGGACGATGAGCTGGAACAGCTGAACATCAGCCTGAAGACGGCAGAGAAATTGCTGTTGCCGCGCTATAACGTCAATTCGCTGGATGAGCTGCTGGCGGCGATTGGCGGCGGGGATATTCGCCTCAATCAGATGGTGAATTTCCTGCAGTCACAGCTTAAGCAACCCAGCGCGGAAGAGCAGGATCGAGAGGCGCTGCGTCAATTGACGCAGAAGTCGCAACCGCCGGCGCCGCGTAACAAGGATAACGGACGCGTCGTGGTGGAGGGGGTGGGTAACCTGATGCACCACATCGCGCGCTGCTGTCAGCCGATTCCCGGCGACGATATCACCGGGTTTATCACCCGCGGACGGGGGATCTCCATCCATCGCGCCGACTGCGAGCAACTGGAAGAACTGCGCAGCCATGCGCCGGAGCGCATTGTCGACGCGGTGTGGGGCGAAAGCTATTCCAGCGGTTATTCGCTGGTGGTAAGGGTGACGGCCAACGATCGCAGCGGTTTACTGCGGGATATCACCACCATCCTGGCGAATGAAAAAGTCAATGTGCTGGGCGTCTCCAGCCGCAGCGACACCAAACAGCAACTGGCCACCATCGATATGGAAATCGAAATCTATAACCTGCAGGTGCTGGGGCGCGTACTGGCCAAGCTCAACCAACTGCCGGACGTGATCGACGCGCGTCGCCAGCAGGGGGGATGAGCGGGGCTGGGGCTGCCTTTTCGGTCTGTATCATGGCGTAAGACGTTACGCCGCGGCGCAATGCGCCAGGGAAATACGGATATCCATCACGCAGGAAATTATTCATAGGACTGAATAGGAAGCGTTTTTCGGTTGATTACTATCCGTATGTCGCGACCCGCAGCATGTTATTTACCCTATTTTAAACTGAGATACCCAATGACTTCACCCGCTATCGAGCGCTTGCTCGCCGTGATGAAAACCCTGCGCGATCCGCAAAACGGCTGCCCGTGGGACCGCAAACAGACATTTGACAGCATCACGCCCTACACGCTGGAAGAAACTTACGAAGTGCTGGACGCCATCAGCCGTAAAGATTTTGACGATCTGCGCGGCGAATTGGGCGATTTGCTGTTTCAGGTGGTGTTCTATGCGCAAATGGCGCAGGAACAGGGGCTGTTTGATTTTTCCGATGTCTGCAACGCCATCAGCGACAAACTGGAACGGCGTCATCCGCATATCTTCGCCGGGGCGACGCCGCCGGCAGACGGCCCGGCCGCGTTGGCCCGTTGGGAACAGAGCAAATCGCAGGAGCGCGCTGAAAAACATCGCCTCTCTTCGGTGGACGATATTCCGGATGCGTTGCCGGCGCTGATGAAAGCGCAGAAAATTCAGCAGCGCTGCGCCGCCGTCGGCTTTGACTGGAATAGCCTGGGACCGGTTGTCGACAAGGTTTACGAGGAAATTGACGAAGTCATGTACGAAGCCCGGCAAGCCGTTGTCGATGAACAGAAGCTGGGCGAGGAAATTGGTGATTTGTTGTTTGCGACCGTTAATCTTTCACGTCATCTGGGGCATAAGGCCGAACGCGCGTTGCAAGAGGCCAATCGCAAATTCTGCCGTCGTTTCCGTCAGGTAGAACACATCGTCAGCCAATCCGGCTGCACTATGGAGCAGGCCACGCTGGAACAAATGGAAGCGGCATGGCAGCAGGTGAAAATTCAGGAAAAACAGGGGTGAACGCCGCGATGCCCGGAACATACGGCGAAGGCTCCGCCCCTCTTTTCTGACGCGCCGCCTGGTCGAGGTGAATGCCGCTGGCGGCGGCTTCCTCTGCCTATTGCCCGTCGCACGACGGGCGTGATAATCCGCCGCGCCCCTTTCCCCGAATACCTCCTGGACCTCCCCTCTGTTATCCCGCGCTTTGACGGCGGCGGTATTTCTCGCGGACCCGCACGGAAAGCGGAGGTCTTTGTTTCATTTTTTTGTGTGTTTAGACTCAGCACAAGAGTGACAGAGATATGTTGTGTTTCAGGAGCCCTACATGACGCCTTATTCAAACCCGGATGCATTTGTTAATGTAAAACCCTATTCTTTTTGGCTGGATACGCTATCTGAAGAGGTCGTCGCGCCAGCGTTGCAAGATGATATTTCCTGCGATCTTGCCATCGTCGGCGGCGGCTATACCGGTTTATGGACGGCGCTGCTGGCGCGTAAACGCTGGCCTGAAAAAAGAATCGTCATTCTCGAAGCCAAACGTTGCGGCTGCGAGGCGAGTAGCCGCAACGGCGGGTTTTGCTCCCCGAGTATTTCCCATGGCGCCTCTATTGCGATTAATCGCTGGCCGAAGGAAGCGGAAAAGATCATCGCTCTGGGCCGGGCTAATCTGGATGAGCTGGAGGCGGATCTGGATGATTACGGCATGCAGATTGAATTTGAACGCAGCGGGCAGTTGAACCTCGCCAGCCACCCTTGGCAAATAGCAGGCCTGCGCTCGATGCAGGAGGAGTATCAACGTTTCGGCCTGGCGTGCGAATGGCTTGAGGGCGATGAACTGACCGGAAAGCTGAACTCTCCATTTTATCGCGCCGGGCTTTTTGAACCCAACTACGCCCTGGTTAATCCGGCCAAAATGGTGAGTGAGCTGCGTCGGGTTTGCTTGTCGCAGGGGATCGATATCTTTGAAAACAGCCCTGCAACCAAATTGACGCAGCATAACGGACATATTCAATTAAGTACGCCGGCCGGCGGCGTCGCCGCCAAACAGGTCGTTCTTGCCACCAATATCGCCGTCCCGCTGCTGCGCCACCTGGCGTCGACGGTGATCCCCGTTTACGACTATGTGCTGGTCAGCAATCCGCTGAGTGACGGGCAGTTGCAAGCCATTGGCTGGCTTGGACGTTACGGCATCTCTGACAGCGGCAACAAGTTCCACTATTTTCGCAAGACCGCCGATAATCGTATTCTGTGGGGCGGATACGATGCGATTTATCATTACGGCAGCCGTCGTGAGGAATCGCTGACCCAGCGCCCCGAGACGTTTAATCGTCTGGCCGAACAATTTTGCGATGTCTTTCCCGCCATCAAGGACATCGGCTTCAGTCATGCCTGGGGCGGTATCATCGACACCTCCGCTCGCACCACGATGTTCACCGGCTGTGAAGCGGGAGGAAGGATTGCCTATGCCCTGGGCTTTACCGGACTCGGCGTTTCTGCCTGTCGTTTCGCCGCGCTCAACATGCTGGACCAGCTTGCCGGCGAAAAAACAGAGCGAACCGAATTACGCATGATGTCCAGATCGCCGATTCACTTTCCGCCGGAGCCGTTGCGTTTCGCCGGCGTTCAGGCGGCTATCCGCTCGCTGGCGCGTGAAGATCGGGACGGGCATCGCAACGTGCTGTTGAAAACCTTTGATGTCCTCGGTATCGGTTTCGACTCCTGATTGAGTCCGGCGCCGTACCCTAAACGGCCGCCTTGTGAAATATTATTGGATGGGTTTTATGTTACGAGTCTGCAAAAGGAATGATTATGGATGATGGCATTAGCGGGCCTGAGCGGCTGGGAACCGCACCCTATCCCGAGAATACGGTAAATCATCATACTCAGAGGGCGATGATGAGTTATTACCAGGCCTGGTGGCAGGGCGATATCGACTGGTTGATGAGCCTGTATGCGCCGGATGTGGAGTACAACGATTTTTTTCAGGGATGCAGTATCGCGCCGGATGAACTGCGCGACTACCTGCATACCTGCCTGTCGAAGTCGACGGAAGAGCGGCTGCACTATATCGATCGCCTGCGCGTCGACGGCGATACCGCAACTTTGCAATATCAGACGCCGCTCAGCGGCAGCGACAGCCGCGCGTTGATCTGTAGCTGCGAGGTGATTACCGTCCGCGACGGCATGATTATCCGGGTTAACGAGTATGCTTCTCTGTTGTCCCGGCAGAGTAAAACGCCGCAGGGCGAGATGAACCAACGGGCGGCTTCTCAGCGGCTGGGATTATCCGCCCGTCAGTTGAGCATCATGGCCGACGACATCCAGCAGTATTTTTCCCAACAGCAATCCTATCTGAATCCGGAATTGAACCTGATTCAGGTCGCGGCCGCCACCGGCTATACCCGTAATCAGATCTCCTTTTTCCTCAATAAGGTGATGGGCTGTAGTTTTTATCAATATCTCAACCGACTCCGGTTGCGCCACGTATTGACGCAGTGGAATGACGGCGAGTGCGGGCAGCGGCGTATTGACGACGATGCCAAAGCCGCGGGTTTTCATTCCCTGTCGACGTTTTATCGCTGCTTTCGGGAAGAAACCGGGCAGGCGCCCAAATCCTACCTACGGACCTCGGGTCAGCGACGACCGCAAGACAACGGGGAGCGTTAATCCTGTTGCGGCGCATTCTTTATGTTTACCCCATGGTTACCGCTGGGTAGCCGGTCCATCAGGGAGATGAGAACGATGTATGACCAGCTTTATATCGATGGTAAATGGCAACCTGCGGCGCGAGGCGCTCGCCTCACGATATTCAATCCGGCCACCGAAGCGCCGATAAGGCATGTGGCCGCGGCCGGGGCGGAAGATATCGACAAGGCGGTCGCCGCCGCCAGACGGGCTTTCGACCAAGGCCCCTGGCCGCGGCTGAGCGGCGCGGAACGCGCTGTCTATCTTCGCGCGATGGCGGAAATCATGCGCGGACGCCGTGCAGAACTGGCTCGAATTGAGGTCGAGGATAACGGCAAACCGCTGCCGGAGGCTGAATGGGATATCGACGACGCGATAGGGTGCTTCGATTATTACGCCGATCTGGCCGAGAGCCTGGATACGGAAGAGCAGCTCATTGCGCTGCCGGACACGCGCTTTAGCTGCCGGGTGGTGCGCGAGCCATTGGGCGTCGCCGGTCAAATCATTCCCTGGAATTATCCGCTGCTGATGGCCGCCTGGAAAATCGCGCCGGCGCTGGCCGCTGGCTGTACCAGCATTCTTAAACCGTCGGAACTGACGCCGTTGGGCGCTTTGGAACTGGCCGCCATCGCCGATGCGGCCGGCTTGCCTGCCGGGGTGCTGAACGTGGTGACCGGGCTGGGCAATGAGGCGGGCGCGCCGTTATCCAGCCATCCGGGGGTCGACAAGCTGGCTTTTACCGGCAGCGTTCCCACCGGTAGCGCCATTATGCGGGCGGGCGCTCAGGACATCAAAAACGTCAGTCTGGAACTGGGCGGCAAGTCGGCGTTTATCGTTTTCGACGATAGCGATATCGATGCCGCCGTGGAGTGGACGCTGTTCGGTATCTTCTGGAATCAGGGGCAAGTATGCTCCGCAACCTCGCGGCTCCTGGTGCAGGCGGGCGTCTATGAGCGCCTGATCGAGCGTTTGATTGACGCCGCCCGTCGCATTCCCATCGGCGAGGGCGGCCAGCAAGGCGTCAAGCTTGGTCCTTTAGTCAGTGAGCAGCAATACCAAAAGGTATTGCAGGCTATCGAGCAGGGGCTGCGAGAAGGCGCCACTCTGGCGTGCGGCGGTCGACGCCCGCATCATTTGACGCAGGGGTGGTTCGTCGAGCCCACGATATTTTTGGATACCCCTACGCACAGCGCGCTGTGGGCGGAAGAAATTTTTGGTCCGGTGCTCGCCGTCCGCCGTTTCCAAGATGAAGACGAAGCCGTGCGCCTGGCGAATGACAGCCGTTTCGGCCTGGCCGCCGCCGTCATGTCGGCCGATCCTGAGCGATGCCGACGCGTCAGCCGAGCTTTGCGCGCCGGCATCGTGTGGGTCAACTGCTCGCAGCCCACATTTACTCAGGCGCCCTGGGGCGGATACAAGCAAAGCGGCATCGGCCGAGAACTTGGCGTCTGGGGCCTGGACAACTATCTGGAAACCAAGCAAATCACGGAATACACCAGTGAGGATGAATGGGGGTGGTATCTGAATAGCCAATCCTGACGCGTAATCTACGCCTAGGCCGTTATCGGCAAGGGGCTGAACGATCCTGCTGTTTCCGCTGCCGGCGGAAGTCGAATTGTACGCCGATAAGCTCGGCGCGAATTGACGTCGGCTCGTCGGAAAAACGGCATTTATCGCTATTCTGGGCGGCCATTAGCCCAGGCTGGATGCGTGTTCGCGGCTCGGTTTTGCAATCTGTTTTTCCTATTTCCCACCCACCGGTATTTGTTCTATAGATAGGTTTCTGCGTTTGGTGATTATGCGTAATTTGCATGGAAAATCACCGCATCGTGCGGGTAAAAGCGAATAATTGACATATAAAATCCGTTTTATTTCGGCGGGGAATTCCTTCGCTTTGCCGCTGCGCGCGGTAGGCAGTCCGCCCGTTGGGCAAAACGCGGCAAAAAATAAAAAAAGGACATATGAATTAGTGTCTTATATCCAGCACCATTCGAAATGGAGGAAGGAACGAATGTTCACACAATGTAGGAAATGGCTCCCGGGTATGATTGCCGGCCTGTTGATGGCCGCGTCCGTTAACGCATCTGCGGAAAAGAAAGTTCTGCACATCTACAATTGGTCCGACTACATCGCCCCGGATACGTTGGACAACTTCCAGAAAACCAGCGGCATCAATGTCGTCTACGACGTTTTCGACTCCAACGAAGTGCTGGAAGGCAAACTGATGGCCGGCAGCACCGGATTCGATCTGGTGGTGCCGTCGGACAGTTTTCTGGAGCGGCTGCGTACGGCGGGGGTATTCCAGCCGCTGGACTGGAGCCGGCTGCCGAATGCGAAAAATCTCGATCCTGAGTTGATGAAACTGGTTGCCCAGCACGATCCGGACAACAAGTACGCGGTGCCTTATCTGTGGAACACCACCGGGATTGGCTACAACGTCGACAAGGTAAAAGCGGTGCTGGGCAACGATGCGCCGCTGGACAGCTGGGATTTGGTGCTGAAGCCGGAAAATCTGGCGAAATTGAAGAGCTGCGGCGTCGCTTTCCTCGATGCGCCGGAAGATATCTTCGCCGCCGTGCTCAACTATCAGGGGAAAGATCCCAACAGCGGCAACGAGAAAGACTATCGTCAGTCGGCCACCGAGCTGCTACTCAAACTGCGTCCCAGCATTCGCTATTTTCACTCGTCCCAGTACATAAACGATCTGGCCAACGGCGATATCTGCGTGGCGATCGGCTGGTCGGGCGACGTTATACAAGCGGCCAATCGCGCCGCCGAAGCCAAAAATGGCGTAAATATCGGCTACAGCATTCCGAAAGAGGGCGCGCAGGTGACGTTTGATATGTTCGCCATTCCTGCCGACGCCAAACGTGTCGATGAAGCTTATCAATTCCTCAACTACATCATGCGGCCGGAAGTGATCGCCGATATCAGCAACTACGTTTTCTACGCCAGCGCCAACAGGGCGTCGGTGCCATTGCTCAATGAGGCGGTACGCAACAATCCGGGCATTTATCCGTCGGATGAGGTGCGCGCCAAGCTGTATATCACCAAGGATATGTCGCCCCGGCTCGATCGTATCCGCACCCGCGCCTGGACACGGGTGAAAAGCGGCGAATGACAACCGCCCGATCGTATGTCATGACCTCTGGTGATGACGTTGTTTTTGTTTCTGCCGGAGGGCAATAGCCAGTGAAAGAAACGATTATTCATACTCAGCCCAAACCCAGAAAGGCCGCGATGCCTCTGCTGGAGGTACGCAACCTGACTAAATCCTTCGACGGACAAGCGGTTGTCGATGATGTGAACCTGACGATTTACAAAGGCGAGCTATTTGCGCTGCTGGGCGCATCCGGCTGCGGCAAATCCACGCTGCTGCGCATGCTGGCCGGATTCGAGCACCCCACTCAGGGGCAGATTGTGCTGGATGGGCAGGATCTTTCTCTGGTGCCGCCGTACCAGCGGCCGATCAACATGATGTTCCAGTCTTACGCGTTGTTTCCCCATATGTCGGTGGCGAAGAACATCGCCTTTGGTCTGAAGCAGGACGGGTTGTTCAAGTCCGAGATTAACGATCGGGTGGAAGAAATGCTGACCATGGTGCATATGCAGGAGTATGCCGACCGCAAGCCGCATCAGCTGTCCGGCGGCCAGCGCCAGCGCGTGGCATTGGCGCGCAGTCTGGCCAAACGTCCGAAACTGCTGCTGCTCGACGAACCGATGGGCGCCCTGGACAAGAAGCTGCGCGATCGCATGCAGCTCGAAGTGGTCGATATCCTTGAGCGGGTCGGCGTGACCTGCGTGATGGTGACGCACGATCAGGAAGAAGCGATGACCATGGCCGGTCGCATCGCCATCATGAATCGCGGCAAGTTTGTGCAGATCGGCGAACCGGAAGAGATCTACGAGCATCCCACCACCCGCTTCAGCGCCGAGTTCATCGGTTCCGTCAATATGTTCGACGGAGTGCTGAAAGCGCGGGGAGACGACGCGCTCACCATCGAGAGCCCGGGCTTGGAACATCCGCTGAAAGTGGATCCCGATGCTTCTGTGGTGGACGGCGTACCGGTGTATGTCGCGCTGCGTCCGGAGAAAATCGTGATGTGTGATGAGGTGCCGGCCGACGGCTGCAACTTTGCCGTCGGGGAAGTGGTGCATATCGCCTATCTGGGCGATCTCTCCATCTATCATGTCCGGCTGGGCAGCGGTCAGGTAATCAGCGCTCAGTTGCAGAACGCCTATCGTTATCGGAAAGGCGCGCCGACCTGGGGCGATGAGGTGCGTCTATGCTGGGATGCGGACAGTTGCGTGGTATTGACGGTATAAGCGAGGGATAGATTATGACATTGTTTTCCGAGCATCATACGGCCGCGCCGTCGCGCAGATATGGTCTGGTTCAGCGACTGGCCGCTTGGCGTCAGCAACACGGACGTAAGCTGGTGATTGCGCTGCCGTATCTGTGGCTGCTGCTGCTGTTTTTATTGCCGTTCCTGATTGTGTTTAAGCTCAGCCTGGCCGAGATGGCCCGCGCCGTGCCGCCCTATACCGATCTGGTATCCTGGGCGGACGATCAGCTGCGAATCGTGCTCAATCTGGCCAACTACTTGCACCTGCTGGACGATCCTTTGTATGTCGAGGCGTATCTGCAATCATTGCAGGTGGCGGCGGTGTCGACGTTATGCTGTCTGCTGGTGGGCTATCCGCTGGCCTGGGCGGTGGCGCACAGCCGGCCATCCACACGCAATATCCTGCTGCTGCTGGTGATCCTCCCTTCCTGGACCTCATTCCTTATCCGCGTCTACGCCTGGATAGGCATCCTGAAAAATAACGGGGTGCTGAACAATTTTCTGCTGTGGTTGGGCGTTATCAACGAACCGCTGGTGATCCTGCATACCAATCTGGCGGTCTACATCGGCGTGGTCTACTCCTACCTGCCGTTTATGGTGCTGCCGATCTACACCGCGCTGACCCGGCTTGATTATTCGCTGGTGGAGGCGGCGCAGGATCTGGGCGTCCGTCCGATGCAAACGTTCATCAACGTGATCGTGCCGCTGACGAAGGGGGGGATCATCGCCGGCTCTATGCTGGTATTCATCCCGACGGTAGGGGAGTTCGTCATCCCCGAACTGCTGGGCGGGCCGGACAGTATTATGATCGGCCGTATCCTGTGGCAGGAATTTTTTAATAACCGCGACTGGCCGGTGGCGTCGGCGGTGGCGATTATCATGCTGCTGTTGCTGATTGTGCCGATTATCTGGTTCCACAAGCATCAGAGCAAAGCGGAAGGAGAGCCGGTATGAATAACCTACCCGTGGTACGGTCGCCCTGGCGCATTCTCATTCTGGTGCTGTGTTTCACCTTTCTGTATGCGCCGATGCTGATGTTGGTGGTGTACTCGTTCAACAGCTCCAAGCTGGTGACCGTGTGGGCGGGCTGGTCGACCTGCTGGTACAGCGCGCTGTTTCATGATTCGGCGATGGTAAGCGCCGTGTTGCTGAGTCTGACCATTGCGGCCGCGGCCGCCACCATGGCCGTCATTCTGGGTACGCTGGCGGCGGTGGTGATGGTTCGTTTCGGCAGTTTTAGCGGCGCCAACGGCTTCGCCTTTATGCTGACGGCGCCGCTGGTGATGCCGGACGTAATCACCGGCCTGTCGCTGCTGTTGCTGTTCGTGGCGCTGGGACACGCCATAGGCTGGCCGTCGGAACGAGGTTCGCTGACCATCTGGCTGGCGCATGTGACCTTCTGTACCGCTTATGCCTCGGTGGTGATCGGCGCCCGGCTGCGCGAACTGGATCGCTCGATTGAAGAAGCGGCAATGGATCTTGGCGCCAACCCGCTGAAGGTGTTTTTCATCATCACGGTGCCGATGATCGCGCCGGCCCTGATCTCTGGCTGGCTGCTGGCCTTCACCTTGTCGCTGGACGATCTGGTGATCGCCAGTTTCGTCTCCGGTCCGGGCGCGACGACCTTGCCGATGCTGGTCTTCTCCAGCGTGCGTATGGGGGTGAACCCGCAAATCAACGCGCTGGCGTCGCTGATTTTACTGGTGGTCGGCATTATCGGATTTATCGCCTGGCGGTTCATGAGCAGGGCGGAAAAGCAGCATCAGCGCGATCGACAGAGGGCCCGGCAAGGTTGACGCGGCGCAGGGCGGTCAGGGGGCTTTCCCCGCCGTCTGCCGGCGCGCATGCCTGGTTCAGGCGTCCGCTCCGGCGCGCTTGGCACGACGGGCAAAACGAACAATTGTGGCGCCCGACAGGTTCCGGTATACTACTTTCCCGTCTTGGTCTTTCCATCGTCTTTAAACCTAAACTCTCAGGTTCAGCATGACAACTAATTATATTTTTGTGACCGGCGGGGTCGTTTCCTCTCTGGGTAAAGGCATTGCCGCAGCCTCTCTGGCGGCTATTCTTGAAGCCCGTGGCCTCAACGTTACCATCATGAAACTGGACCCGTATATCAACGTGGATCCGGGCACGATGAGCCCGACTCAGCACGGTGAAGTCTTCGTCACCGAAGATGGGGCGGAAACCGATCTCGATCTGGGCCACTATGAGCGCTTCATTCGCACCAAAATGTCTCGTCGTAATAACTTCACCACCGGTCGTATCTACTCTGACGTCTTGCGCAAAGAGCGTCGCGGCGACTATCTGGGAGCGACCATTCAGGTTATTCCCCATATCACCAATGCGATTAAAGAGCGCATTCTGGAAGGCGGCGAAGGGCATGATGTGGTGCTGGTTGAAATCGGCGGAACCGTCGGTGATATCGAATCACTGCCGTTTCTGGAAGCGATTCGCCAAATGGCGGTTGAAGTGGGCCGTGAACACACGTTGTTTATGCACCTGACGCTGGTGCCTTACCTGGCCGCGGCCGGTGAAGTAAAAACCAAGCCAACGCAGCATTCCGTCAAAGAGCTGCTGTCCATCGGTATTCAGCCCGACGTGCTTATTTGCCGCTCCGATCGCACCGTGCCTGCCAATGAGCGTGCAAAGATTGCTTTATTCTGTAATGTGCCGGAAAAAGCGGTAATCTCCCTTAAAGATATTGATTCCATTTATAAAATCCCGGCGCTATTGAAATCTCAGGGGCTGGACGATTATATTTGTAAACGATTCAGCTTGAACTGTCAGGAAGCAAACCTGTCAGAATGGGAACAGGTGGTATACGAAGAGGCCAACCCGGGCGGCGAAGTGACCATCGGGATGATCGGCAAATATGTCGCCTTGCCTGACGCTTATAAGTCGGTGATTGAAGCGTTGAAGCACGGCGGCTTGAAAAACCGCCTGACGGTGAACATCAAGCTTATCGACTCGCAGGATGTCGAAACCCGCGGCGTCGAAATTCTGAAAGATTTAGATGCTATCCTGATCCCCGGCGGATTCGGCTATCGCGGCGTTGAGGGTAAGGTTATGGCGGCGCGCTACGCCCGCGAAAACAATGTTCCTTATCTGGGTATTTGTCTGGGAATGCAGGTTGCGTTAATGGAGTTTGCCCGCGACGTCGTCGGTATGGATGGCGCGAACTCGACGGAATTTATGCCAGACTGCAAGTACCCGGTGATTGCGCTGATTACGGAATGGCGCGATGAAGATGGCAACATCGAGGTGCGCAGCGAAGACAGCGACCTCGGCGGCACCATGCGCGTCGGCGGGCAGCAATGTCATCTGGCCGAAGGCAGCCTGGTGCGCCAACTCTACGGTGAACCGACGATCATTGAACGTCACCGTCATCGTTATGAAGTCAACAACATGTTGTTGAAGCAGATTGAAGCGGCGGGATTGCGCGTAGCTGGTTTTTCCGCCGATCGCAAACTGGTGGAGATCATTGAATTACCTGATCACCCGTGGTTCGTGGCTTGTCAGTTCCACCCGGAATTCACATCGACGCCGCGTGATGGGCACCCCCTGTTTGCCGGCTTTGTAAAAGCCGCTGGCGCGTACCAAAAGCGTCAGGTGAAGTAAGGTTTTTGCCAGCGCTGCGCGGTCTTGGCTATCGCGCGGCGCTCGTCTGAGGTTTTAGTTTAACTGTACTGAGGAAAATCGAATGTCCAAAATTGTTAAAGTCATCGGTCGTGAAATCATCGACTCCCGCGGAAATCCTACTGTTGAAGCTGAAGTGCATCTGGAAGGCGGTTTTGTCGGTCTGGCTGCCGCGCCATCAGGGGCTTCCACCGGTTCGCGTGAAGCGCTGGAACTGCGTGACGGTGACAAATCCCGTTTTCTGGGCAAAGGCGTAACCAAAGCCGTTGCCGCGGTAAACGGCCCGCTGGCTCAGGCCATCCTGGGTAAAGACGCGAAAGATCAGGCGAACATCGATAAAATCATGATCGACCTGGACGGGACTGAAAACAAATCCAAATTCGGCGCTAACGCCATTCTGGCTGTTTCTCTGGCTTCTGCTAAAGCTGCCGCCGCTTCCAAAGGCCTGCCGCTGTATGCTCACATCGCTGAACTGAACGGCACTCCGGGTCAGTACTCCATGCCTCTGCCGATGATGAACATCATCAACGGCGGCGAACATGCTGACAACAACGTCGATATTCAGGAATTCATGATTCAGCCTGTCGGCGCGAAATCCGTTAAAGAAGCAATCCGTATCGGTTCCGAAGTGTTCCATAACCTGGCTAAAGTTCTGAAAGCCAAAGGCATGAACACTGCAGTCGGCGACGAAGGCGGCTATGCGCCTAACCTGGAGTCCAACGCTGCCGCGCTGGCCGCCATCAAAGAAGCGGTAGAAAAAGCCGGTTACGAGCTGGGTAAAGACGTTACCCTGGCTATGGACTGCGCAGCTTCCGAATTCTACAACAAAGAAACCGGTAACTATGAACTGAAAGGCGAAGGCAAAACCTTTACTTCTCAGGAATTCACTCATTACCTGGAAGGCCTGACCAAAGAGTATCCGATCGTTTCCATCGAAGATGGTCTGAACGAATCCGATTGGGACGGTTTTGCTTACCAGACTAAAGTTCTGGGCGACAAAATCCAGCTGGTTGGTGACGATCTGTTTGTAACCAACACCAAGATCCTGAAAGAAGGTATCGACAAAGGCATCGCTAACTCCATCCTGATCAAATTCAACCAGATCGGTTCTCTGACCGAAACTCTGGCTGCAATCAAGATGGCGAAAGATGCCGGCTACACCGCCGTTATCTCTCACCGTTCTGGCGAAACCGAAGACGCTACCATCGCTGACCTGGCGGTAGGTACGGCTGCGGGCCAGATCAAAACCGGTTCCATGAGCCGTTCTGACCGTGTTGCCAAATACAACCAGCTGATTCGTATCGAAGAAGCGCTGGGCGCGAAAGCACCGTTCAACGGTCTGAAAGAAGTGAAAGGTCAGGCTTGATTTTAGCCTTTCCCTGAAGCTTACAACGGCTCCTTCGGGAGCCGTTTTTTTATCTTTTTTTACTCTTCCACTTTTTCGTATAAAAGTTTGCGCCCGCTCTCAAAACCCACTTTTCCCATATGCAGTAACGCGCCACCAGAATTACATTATTCAGACTGCCGATAACATGCTTTTTTATAAAACATTTGATGCCGATCGGCGGGTTCTTTTCTCTGGTGTCAGTACCGGCCATCCGGTGGCAAAAGCACAAAGTTGCTTATCCGGCTTGAACGTTAGCTTTATGCCATGGCGGGCATACCCCCTTCATCTTTCAGGCTGCAGACGCGCTGGCGGCGACGCGGGTGCCGATGGGGCGTGGCGGCGGATATAACGCTTAGTGGGTTAGCCCCGCCACGCTGTAGTTGATCGGAACCCAGCGATAACCTGATTGTTCTCCTGTTTTGACATGGCCGATTCCCGGGAAGGAAATGTGCGTTCCTGCCACCCAATAGCCCTGAGCGGCGGCATCCGCCAGGATTCTGGCGCGTGTTTGCGCTGCCGTATCCCTATCGGAATCAAAGCTGATGGCGGTGGCCGGCAGCGGGAACTGTACCGCCGCGACATGGATGATATCGCCCCAAATCAGCAGTTTTTGGCCTTCGCTTTCAACCCTGAATGCCGTATGACCAGGGGTGTGTCCGGGCGCGGACAGAGGCGTGATGCCGGCAAACAGCGGCTGTTCGCCGGCAAAGGTTTTCAGCTTATTGGCCGCCCGGATGATATCAAAGGTAGCCTGCACCCGTTGGAACGCCGTTTTTTGCGCGTCATTGGCCTGTTTCAGGTTGGCTTCGCTGAGCCAGTAATCAGCCTCGGTCTGGCTGACATAGACGGTGGCGTTGGGAAAAGCGAGCTTCCCATCGCTGATCAAACCGCCGAAGTGATCGCCATGCAGGTGCGTCATAAGCACCGTATCCACCTGCTCCGGCCTATATCCCGCGGCTTTAAGATTACTCAGCACCTTACCCACCGACGGATTATTCTGTTTGCCGTTGCCGGTATCCACCAGTATCAGGTTCTCTCCGGTATTAATCAAAAAGGTATTGATCGACGTGTCGACGGGCGCGGTCAACGATTGTTCCGCCAGCCGGGTTTTGATTTGCTCCGGCGATGCCCGAGTCAGCAGTTTATCGACCGGCATGGCATTGCTGCCGTCGGCCAGCGCGGTGATTTCAAATTGCCCCAGCGGCATGCGGTAATAACCTGCCTGGGTTTTAACCTGTGGAACAGCTTGTGCGCTGGCGATGGCGGGGACGAAAACAAAGGTCAGCAACAGTAACGCGAGAGATCTCAATCGATTCATGTTTTTCGTTCCTCGTTAATGGGTTGGCTTCGAAATTTCGGTGCGGCTTATGGTTTGCCCGTTGATTATTAACGTTAATGTAACATCGCTCAAATCCAACAAGGCAGCAGGGTAATCACGGGGGCGTTTGGCGTACCGCCGCCTATCTGCGATAATGCATTTTTAAGTTACAGGTATAATGAATAACATGCAGTACCCGATTAATGAAATATTTCAGACATTGCAGGGCGAAGGCTATTTTACCGGCGTCCCGGCGGTGTTTGTGCGCCTGCAGGGGTGTCCGGTTGGCTGTAGCTGGTGTGACACCAAACATACCTGGGCCAAGCTGGCCGAGCGGGAAATTCCACTGGATCAGGTATTGGTTAAAACGCAGGAAAGCGACGGCTGGGGCGCCGCCAGCGCTGAAGATGTGCTGGCGCTGATCGACCGGGAGGGGTATACCGCCCGCCATATTGTGATTACCGGCGGGGAGCCCTGTATCCACGATCTGGCGCCGTTGACGCTGCTGCTGGAAAAACGCGGATTCAGCTGCCAGATAGAAACCAGCGGCACGCACCAGGTGCGCTGCTCGCCAAAAACCTGGGTGACGGTTTCCCCTAAAGTAAAAATGCGCGGCGGCATGACGGTGATCGATCAGGCGTTGCAACGGGCGGATGAAATCAAGCACCCGGTTGCCCGTGAACGCGATATTGAGGATTTGGATGCCTTGCTGGCGCGTCTGGACGACGACAAGCCGCGTATCGTGGCGCTACAGCCGATCAGCCAGAAGGAAAGCGCCACCAGACTGTGCATCGCCACCTGTATCGCCCGCAACTGGCGACTGTCTATGCAGACGCATAAATATTTGAATATCGCCTGACTTCATTAAGCTATCCCCGCGGGGATGCGGGGATCGTCGCGTTGGGCGCTTTGCTTACTCGCCTTTATAGATACAGCCCGCGGTGCAGGTCTCTTTTACCATCACCGCGCTCAGTTCGGGCAGAACCGGCTTTACCTGCCGCCAGATCCAGCTAGCCAACACTTCGCTGGTCGGATTTTCCAAACCGGGGACGTCATTCAGATAATGATGATCCAGCATTTCCCAGGTTGGTTTAAATGCGGCTTTTAACTCAGAAAAATCCATCACCCAACCGGTATACGGATCAACCTCGCCGGTAATTTCCAGTCGCACCATAAATGAATGCCCATGCAGGCGTCCGCACTTATGTCCGGCCGGAACGTGAGGCAGACGGTGGGCGGCTTCAAACTGAAAATCTTTAAATAGCGTAGTTGCCATGGCGATGCTCTCAGGTTCTTCACAGAATAGCTTTAATAAATAGCTGTCAAATTAATGTCTTTAAAACCGTCGCATACTACCGGAAATTGCTTCATGAAGCACGCATCGTCACCGATCGGGATACTCGCGGCAATCGGCCGATTGATTGCGCAGAATAATGTCGCCAGGCGTAAATTAAAGCATCGCCTGCTCGGCGAAGCTCTGGCCGACAAGCCAATTCTTGCCCGCCTGCGCCTGCAAGGTCGGCGTGATGAAGTCGCCGTTATCCGGGCGTCGGTGGTACGCAGGCGCAGCGGGATGGACGACGCCATTTACTCCGCCTCCTGGCCTGTCCGGTAAGGTGGCGAAAGCGCGACGTTTCCTCTTCCTGATATCCTGCATCCACCGCTCATAACACTTTAAGCAATAAGGATTATCAGAAAAACCATTTAGTCATTTTGGTTATTTGATATGTCCATCATTTCTTTAATTGTTAAGATGCGGATGGTTAACCTTATCCTTATATTCCATTCATCTTTTTATTGTATGAATTTGTATTAGCCCGGTCACAAGCACAAGGAAATAGAGGTCATAATGACAACTCCGGTTTCTCCGACTTCGTCGCTCCCGTTGAGTGCGGAGCAATTAACGCGTTTACAGGCGGCAACCGGTGATTTTTCACCGATGCAGCTTGCCTGGCTGTCCGGTTATTTCTGGGGCGTTTTGCAACAGCCGACGGCGCCTCAGCAACCTGATCTCGCGGCGCTCGCCGCCAGCGCCGGCTCATCAGCGGCCGTCTCTGTTCCGGTCCAGCGCATCACGCTGATTTCCGCTTCTCAAACCGGCAACGCGCGTCGGGTCGCCGAACAACTGCGGGATGACCTTCTGAACGCCAAACTGGCGGTGAACCTGGTGAATGCCGGCGATTATAAATTCAAGCAAATCGCACAGGAAAAATTGCTGCTGGTCGTCACGTCGACGCAAGGGGAAGGGGAACCGCCGGAAGAGGCGATCGCGCTGAACAAATTCCTGTTTTCCAAAAAAGCGCCGCAGTTGAAGGAAACCGCGTTTGCGGTATTGGCGCTGGGCGACTCCTCATACGAGTTTTTCTGTAAAGCCGGCAAGGATATGGACAATCGCCTGGCCGAGCTGGGCGCCGAGCGTCTGTTGACCCGCGTTGATGCCGATGTCGACTATCAGGCCGCATCGGCGCAATGGCGCCGGCAACTGGTGGATATCCTTCAGGCTCGCGTGCCGGCGCAGGGAACGGCGGTTGCGGCGGCAAGCGCGAGCGGCGCGCTGGATGAAATCACCAGCAGTCCTTATAGCAAGGCGTCGCCGTTGCAGGCGACATTTGCGGTGAATCAGAAAATCACCGGACGTAACTCGGAAAAAGACGTACGCCACATTGAAATTGATCTGGGCGACTCCGGCTTAGTTTACCAGCCGGGCGATGCGTTAGGCGTATGGTTTGAAAACGACCCGGCGCTGGTACAGGAATTGCTCGACCTGCTGTGGCTGAAAGGCGAGGAGCCGGTTACGGTGGAAGGTCAATCGCTGCCGGTGTCGCAGGCGCTACGCAGCCACTTTGAACTGACGCAAAATACTGCGCCGATTGTTGAGAAATATGCGGCGCTGTCGCGTAATGAGACCTTACTGTCGCTATTGGCGGATAAGCCGGCCTTACAGCAATTTGTGCAGCAGACGCCGTTGGTCGACATGGTGCGCCAGGCGCCGGTTGAGCTGACGGCGGAACAGCTTATCGGCCTATTGCGACCGTTGACGCCGCGTTTATATTCCATCGCTTCTTCACAGGCTGAGGTGGAAAGCGAAGTGCATATCACGGTGGGCGTGGTGCGTTACGACATCGACGGCCGCGCGCGGGTCGGCGGCGCGTCCGGCTATCTGGCCGATCGCCTGCATGAAGATGATCACATCCGGGTGTTTATCGAACATAACGATAATTTTCGCTTGCCTGCCGACCCGGATGCGCCGGTCATCATGATTGGGCCTGGCACCGGGATTGCGCCATTCCGCGCCTTTATGCAGCAGCGCGAGGCCGATGGCGCCGGCGGAAAAAACTGGTTGTTCTTCGGCAACCCGCACTTTACGGAAGATTTTCTTTATCAGGTCGAGTGGCAGCGTTACGTGAAAGACGGCCTGCTGACGAATATCGATCTGGCCTGGTCACGCGATCAGGCGCACAAGATCTACGTGCAGGACAAATTGCGTGAAAAAGGCGCGGAAGTGTGGCGCTGGCTTCAGGACGGCGCGCATCTTTATGTGTGCGGCGATGCTAACCGCATGGCGAAAGATGTGGAACAGGCGTTATTGGACGTGGTGGTCGAGCACGGTGGTCTGGATGCCGAGCAGGCCGATGAGTTTTTGAGTGATTTGCGCCTTGCGCGCCGTTATCAGCGAGATGTGTACTAATGAGCAAAAAAACATTATCAGATGAACAAGCCGCGATGAGTGAAAAACATCCCGGCCCATTGGTCGTCGAAGGGAAACTCGCTGACGCCGAGCGTCTGAAGCAAGAAAGCAACTTTCTGCGCGGCACCATCGCCGAGGATTTGCAGGATGGTCTGACCGGTGGTTTCCACGGCGATAACTTTTTATTGATCCGCTTTCACGGCATGTATCAGCAGGATGATCGCGATATCCGCGCCGAGCGCGCCGAGCAAAAGCTGGAGCCGCGCCACGCCATGATGTTGCGTTGCCGCTTGCCGGGCGGGGTTATCACGCCTCAGCAGTGGCTGGGCATCGATAAATATGCCGCCGAAAATACGCTGTACGGCAGCATCCGCCTGACCAACCGTCAGACGTTCCAGTTTCACGGTATTCTCAAGCCGAATGTGAAGCCGGCGCATAAGTTGCTGAACAGTCTGGGTCTGGACTCGCTGGCCACCGCCAACGATGTTAACCGTAACGTGATGTGTACGTCGAATCCGGTGGAATCCGAACTGCATCAGCAGGCGTATGCGTGGGCGAAGAAGCTCTCCGAACATCTGTTGCCGCGCACCCGAGCCTATGCCGAGATTTGGCTGGATCAGGAGAAGGTGGAGACCACGGACGAAGAACCGATTCTGGGCGCGACCTATCTGCCGCGTAAGTTTAAAACCACCGTGGTGATTCCGCCGCAGAACGATGTGGATCTGCACGCCAACGATCTCAACTTTGTCGCGATTGCCGATAACGGCCGACTGGTCGGATTCAACGTACTGGTGGGCGGCGGATTGTCGATCGCGCACGGCGATAAGGCAACCTATGCGCGTACCGCCACCGAAATGGGTTATATTCCGGTAGAACATACGCTGACGATTGCCGAAGCCGTGGTCACGACCCAGCGCGACTGGGGCAACCGCACCAACCGTAAAAACGCCAAAACCAAATACACGCTGGAACGGGTAGGGGTCGAGACCTTCAAAAAAGAAGTGGAAAGACGCGCCGGCGTGCAGTTTGAGTCGGTGCGTCCTTATGAATTCACCGGTCGCGGCGATCGTATTGGCTGGGTGAAAGGTATTGATAATAAATGGCACCTGACGCTGTTTATCGAAAATGGCCGTATTCTCGACTATCCCGGCCGTCCGTTGAAAACCGGGCTGGCGGAAATTGCCAAAATCCATAAAGGGGATTTCCGGCTGACCGCGAATCAGAACCTGATCGTTGCCGGGGTGCCCACGCGCAGCAAGGCGAAAATTGAAGCGCTGGCGCGTGAGCATGGGCTGATTGACGACGACGTGACGGAGCAGCGTAAAAACTCCATGGCCTGCGTATCCTACCCGACCTGTCCGTTGGCGATGGCGGAAGCGGAACGTTTTCTGCCGGATTTTGTCACCAAGGTTGAAAATATCATGCAGCGTCACGGCGTGGGCGACGAGCATATCATCCTGCGCGTAACCGGCTGCCCTAACGGTTGCGGTCGCGCGCTGCTGGCGGAGATCGGCCTGGTGGGCAAAGCCATCGGGCGTTATAACCTGCATCTGGGAGGGAATCGCGAGGGCACGCGCATCCCGCGCATGTACCGCGAGAACATTACCGAGGCGGAAATTCTCAATGAGATCGACCGGCTAATCGAGCGTTGGGCGCAAGAGCGTAAAGATAATGAAGGCTTTGGCGATTTCACCATTCGCGCCAACATTATCAAACCGGTGCTGGATCCCGCGCGCGACTTCTATGACTGACAGGAGATCCTGATGTCTGAGCTTAATCTTGACGCGCTCATTGCGTTGCCTAAAGCGGAACAGGCGGCGGCGCTGGCTGACGTTAACCAGCGTCTGGAAACGCTATCCGCGCAGGAACGGATCAGCTGGGCGCTGGAAAACCTGCCGGGGGAATACGTATTGTCCTCCAGCTTTGGGATCCAGGCGGCCTTGTCCCTGCATCTGGTGACGCGGCAACGGCCGGATATTCCGGTCATTCTCACCGATACCGGCTACCTTTTCCCGGAAACCTATCGGTTTATTGATACGCTGACGGAACAGCTGAATCTGAACCTTCAGGTCTATCGCGCCGAGCTATCGCCGGCCTGGCAGGAGGCGCGCTACGGTAAACTGTGGGAGCAAGGGGTTGAAGGCATTGAACGCTATAACCTGATGAATAAGGTGGAGCCGATGAACCGGGCCTTGAGCGGGCTTAAGGCAAAAACCTGGTTCGCCGGCCTGCGGCGCGAACAGTCAAGCAGCCGCGGGCATTTGCCGGTGTTGGCCATACAGCGCGGGGCGTTCAAATTTCTGCCGGTTATCGATTGGGATAACAAACAGGTCTATCAGTATCTGAAACAAAACGGTCTGGGTTATCATCCGCTGTGGGAGCAGGGCTACCTCTCGGTGGGCGACATCCACACTAGCCGTAAATGGGAGCCCGGTATGAGCGAAGAGGAAACCCGCTTTTTCGGTTTGAAGCGAGAGTGCGGTCTGCACGAAGAGTAACGGCGTAGTAACCGGACCATGCCCGATTTTCTACAGGTAAAGATATGCGCAACGGTATGCAAGACGGGTGGTGGCAGGATGTATTCGACCGGCATGAGCAGTGGCAGGGGCTGTTGCTGCATCTGCGCGCCGGTGAGCGCGCGGCCGGCGGATTGCAGGTACGCAGCGGCCACAATGGGCGTTTCAAGGTTATGGCGGGCGACGATACGCTATTCTGGGCCGCCGTCGCGGAGGAGCACGCCGGCGTCTGGCTGATTCGTAATCTGGATAGAGACAGTGCGGCGTGCGGTTTACCGCCGATTCGTTCGGCCGACATAGCGCGCGCGACCCGTACGCCGGCCCAGTCTCTGTCTTTCTGGTGTCGTTTCTTCGCCCGTCAGCTTTTTTCCGGCGAATCACCGATGCTGTCCGCCGGGCAATGGCTGTTGCGCCCGATGACGTATCAAACGCCGAAAGCGCCGCGCGCCCTCTCCGACAGTGAGCCGTCGGCGCGTTGGCGCTTCAGTTCGCCGCCGGCGGAAGGCGGTTACCTGGGAGACTGGCAATGCTACGGCGAGGATATCACCAGTCTGACCGAACCGGAGCCGGTAGCCTGGGTCGACTGGTGGTGGGGCGGTCCTTTTCTGCTGGCCGGCCATGCGGTAACGCCGGAGGCTTCGCGTCTGAAGTGGTGGCGAAAAAAAAGTCGCGAGGGAACCTTGCCTCCGGTGCTGCTGTGGTTTTTCCGCGGGCTGGAGTCTTACGTCATTCTTGATGGGCATTACCGAATGCAGGCGGCGTTGGAGACGGGCATTCCCACGGACTTTGTGGTGTTGAGCGAAGTCCATGAGCAGCGATTTACCGCCGATCCGGCGCATCAGGCGCGGATTGTCGCCTCGCTGCGGCAACAGCAGCAGCGTAATCCGAAGATGAGTATCGATGCCGTGAATCAGGTGCTAATCAATACCTATGACGATCGGGGTATGTTACATCGGATTGCCCGCAGCCGAGCCCTGTTGGGCAATGGCGCCGGCTGGGAACGCGAAGTCTCGACCTATCTGCATCGGCATCAACTGACGCGGCATCTGCCGCAGGTATTAGCGCGTCAATCCGGGTAATCGCCGTTCTCACTGCAAGATTCGTGCTTTTTATTAATAAAATCGCGCCGCGGTTATTCCATTACGGAACTTGTCATTCCAATTCGGCATTTCATAAGTGTTCCATGCGCGCCGTATAGTCACTTTATCTATTTTTTAACTTTACTAAGGCGATTGTGAACTATCTTCCCTTATTCGCGGACCTGCGAGACCGTCCGGTACTGGTGGTCGGCGGTGGCGACGTCGCCGCGCGCAAAATCGAACTGCTGCAACGCGCCGGCGCCGAGATAAAGGTGGTGTCTCAGTCGCTGTCGGCCTCCTTGGCCGCGCAGCATCAGGCAGGGCGGCTTGATTGGATCGCCCGGCGTTTTATGCCGGAGCAGTTGTCGGATGTGTTTCTGGTTATCGCGGCGACCGACGATAGCGAACTGAATGCCGCTGTGTTTGCCGCCGCGAATCAGCGTCATCTGCTGGCGAACGTGGTGGATGACCAGCCCAGGTGTTCGTTTATTTTCCCTTCCATCGTCGATCGTTCGCCGCTGGTGGTGGCGATCTCCTCCAGCGGACAGGCGCCGGTGCTGGCGCGGTTGCTGCGTGAAAAACTTGAGGCTCTGTTGCCGGCTGCCCTGGGGACGATGGCTCAACTGGCGGGTGGTTGGCGCGATCGTATCAAGCAGCGCCTGCACTCCTCGGGTGAGCGCCGCCGTTTCTGGGAACGCCTTTTCTACGGACGTTTCTCCAGTCTGGTGGCGTCGGGACAGCTGTCGCAGGCGGAAGAAGAGCTGCAGCATCAGCTTGAGCAACAGCAGCAGGATCAGCAAAACACGGCGGTTAATCGCGGCGAGGTCGCGTTGGTAGGCGCCGGTCCCGGCGATGCCGGACTGCTGACGCTGCGCGGTCTGCAGGTTATTCAGCAGGCGGACGTGGTGTTGTACGACAGTCTGGTGAGCGATGAGGTACTGGAGTTGGTGCGGCGCGACGCCGAGCGTATTTGCGTCGGCAAACGAGCCGGCGGCTGCTCGACCTCTCAGGATGAAATTAATCGGCTAATCGTTTCTCATGCTCAGCAAGGCAAGCGGGTTGTGCGTCTGAAGGGCGGCGATCCGTTTATTTTCGGCCGCGGCGGCGAAGAGCTGCAACAGGTGGCGCAGGCCGGTATCGCGTTTCAGGTGGTGCCCGGCATTACCGCTGCCGCCGGGGCGACGGCTTACGCCGGGATACCCTTGACGCACCGTGATTATGCCCAGAGCGCTATATTTATTACAGGGCATTGCCGTCCCGACGGCCAGGCGCTGGAGTGGGCCACCTTGGCGCGCGGTCGTCAGACGTTGGCGATTTATATGGGAACGGTGAAGGCTGCCGATATCGCTCAGCAGTTGATGGCGCACGGGCGTTGCCCTGAAACGCCGGTCGCGGCGATCGGTCGAGGAACCCGGCATGATCAGCAAGTGCTGATCGGCACCCTGCAACAGTTGGAACATTTGGCTCAACAGGTGCCGACGCCAGCGCTGCTGGTGATTGGCGAAGTGGTGAATTTGCATCATCAGATCGCCTGGTTTGGTCAGCGGCAGTCGCAGACGGCGGGGCAAGATAGCCGTCCGGCGGTAGTGAATTTGGCTTAAGGAAGCATTATGGACGAGAAACGACTCACTCATTTACGGCAGTTAGAAGCCGAGAGTATTCATATCATCCGCGAAGTGGCGGCGGAATTCAGCAATCCGGTAATGATGTACTCTATCGGTAAGGATTCCTCGGTTATGCTGCATCTGGCGCGCAAGGCATTCTTCCCGGGATCGCTGCCGTTTCCGTTGCTGCATGTGGATACCGGTTGGAAATTTCGTGAGATGTACGAGTTCCGCGATCGCACGGCCAAGGCGTACGGCTGTGAACTATTGGTTCATCGTAATCCGCAGGGTGAGGCGCTGGGCATCAACCCGTTTATTCATGGCAGCGCCAAGCATACCGATATCATGAAAACCGAAGGGTTAAAGCAGGCGCTGGATAAATACGGCTTTGACGCCGCCTTCGGCGGCGCGCGGCGCGATGAGGAGAAGTCCCGCGCCAAAGAGCGTATTTATTCGTTCCGCGACCGCTTCCACCGTTGGGATCCGAAAAGCCAGCGTCCGGAGTTATGGCATAACTATAACGGCCAGATCAATAAGGGGGAGAGCATTCGCGTTTTCCCGCTATCCAACTGGACCGAACTGGATATCTGGCAGTACATCTACCTGGAAAATATCGATATTGTGCCGCTGTATCTGGCCGCTGAGCGCCCGGTGCTGGAGCGCGACGGCATGCTGCTGATGGTTGACGACGATCGCATCGATCTGCAACCGGGCGAGGTGATTGAGCCGCGTATGGTGCGTTTCCGTACGCTGGGCTGCTGGCCGTTGACCGGCGCGGTCGAGTCAGAGGCGAAAACGCTGCCGGAAATTATTGAAGAAATGTTGATTTCCACCACCAGCGAGCGTCAGGGACGGATGATTGATCGCGATCAGGCCGGTTCAATGGAGTTGAAAAAGCGTCAAGGGTATTTCTGAGGAGTCGTCGAATGAACCAGTTTGTGGAACAACAGAATGTGATCGCCAAGCAGATTGCAGAACAAGGGGGCGTCGAAGCTTATCTGCACGCCCAGCAGGATAAAACCCTGCTGCGTTTTCTGACCTGCGGCAGCGTCGACGACGGTAAAAGCACGTTGATTGGTCGTTTGCTGCATGATACCCGTCAGATTTATGAGGATCAGTTGACCACGCTGCACAGCGACAGTAAACGGCTGGGCACGCAGGGGGAAAAACTGGATCTGGCTCTGCTGGTGGATGGCCTTCAGGCCGAGCGCGAGCAGGGCATTACCATTGATGTGGCTTACCGCTATTTCTCGACGGAAAAGCGTAAATTCATTATCGCGGATACGCCGGGGCATGAGCAGTATACCCGCAATATGGCGACCGGAGCCTCCACCTGTGAACTGGCGATCCTGTTGATCGATGCGCGTAAAGGCGTATTGGATCAGACCCGGCGTCACAGCTTTATTGCCACGCTGCTGGGGATCCGCCATCTGGTGGTGGCGGTAAATAAAATGGATCTGGTGGATTATCAGCAGTCGGTGTTTGAGCAGTTTAAACAAGACTATCTGGATTTCGCTCAGCAACTGCCTACCGATCTGAATATTACCTTTGTGCCGATTTCCGCGCTGGACGGCGATAACGTCGTTGCGCCGGGCGGCAGCATGAGCTGGTATAGCGGCCCGACGCTGCTGGATGTGCTGGAAAACGTCAATGTGGCGCAGCGCAGCCTCCAGTTGCCCCTGCGCTTTCCGGTGCAGTATGTGAACCGCCCCAACCTCTATTTCCGCGGTTACGCCGGTACGCTGGCATCGGGCGTGGTCAGCGTGGGGCAGCGGGTAAAAGTATTGCCGTCGGGCGTCGAGTCCACCGTCAGCCGCATTGTTACCTTTGACGGCGATCTGCAACAGGCGCAGGCCGGTGAAGCGATCACGCTGGTGTTGGCCGATGAAATCGACATCAGCCGCGGCGATCTGCTGGTCGACAGCGCCGAAACCCTGAAAGCAGTGCGCAATGCGCTGGTGGACGTGGTGTGGATGGCGGAGCAGCCGCTGGTGCCGGGGCAGAGTTACGATATAAAAATTGGCGGTAAGAAGACCCGCGCCCGGGTGGAAAATATTCAATATCAGGTTGAAATCAATACACTGACGCAACGAGTCACGGAAAACCTGCCGTTGAACGGCATCGGCCTGGTTGAGCTGGCGTTCGATGAACCCATGGTGCTGGATAATTATCAACAGCATCATGTCACCGGCGGTATGATTTTTATCGATCGCCTGAGCAATGTCACCGTGGGGGCCGGACTGGTGCGGGAGGTCATTGAGCAGGGTTATCAGGAACCCGGCGCCTACAGCGCGTTTGAGCTGGAACTGAATGCCCTGGTTCGCCGCCACTTCCCTCATTGGGGCGCGCGCGACCTGCTGGGAGGAAAATGACGTGTCTCAACATCATCCATCGTCACCGTTGCCAGATGATGAGAATGTCGTATGGCACTCGCATGTCGTGTCATGCCAGCAGCGTGAGCGTCTGCATGGTCATCAGGGCGTGGTCATCTGGTTTACCGGGCTTTCGGGCTCGGGTAAGTCAACGCTGGCGGGGGCGCTGGAGCAGGCGCTGCATCAGCAGGGCGTCAGTACTTATCTGCTGGATGGCGACAATGTCCGTCATGGGTTGTGCCGCGACTTAGGCTTCAGCGATGCCGATCGGCGGGAGAATATCCGCCGCGTCGGCGAAGTGGCCAAGCTGATGGTTGATGCCGGCCTGGTGGTGCTGACGGCCTTTATCTCGCCGCATCGCGCTGAACGGCAAATGGTGCGGGATCTGCTGGGAGAAGGGCAGTTTATCGAGGTGTTTGTCGATACGCCGTTGGCGACCTGCGAAACCCGCGATCCGAAAGGACTCTACAAAAAAGCCCGTGCCGGCGAGCTGCGCAATTTTACCGGTATCGATGCCGTTTATGAAGCGCCGGCAGCGCCGGATGTGCATCTTGACGGCGAACAATTGGTAACAAATTTGACAGGCCAACTGTTAGATCTGCTGAGACAGCGAGCTATTATCAACCTCTGATCGTTTCGTCGCTGCTGCGTTGGTGCTGGGGCGACGAAATTGAAGGGGAAAAATATGCAGAATGTCACTCAGTTAACGGTCGCCAAGACCGGCGCGATACGGGATGACGATGACGGAGTTTCGTATTGGTTTCTGGGAACCGGCGCCGGCTTTTCGTTTTATTGCCTGGCGTTCACTCTTCCTTTTCTGGTTTATGGCGCCAATACCGCGTTTTTTCTGATGCTTTACACCTGGCCGTTTTTTCTGGCGCTAATGCCGCTGTCGATCATCATCGGCGTGGCATTCTGCTTTATGTCGCCGCAACGTATCTGGTTTGCCTTGTCGGCAACGGGATCGGCGGTGATCTGCCTGTTCTGTCTGGTGTTCTCGCTCCTTGCCGGCTGGTGATGGCCGGACAGGTAATCGCTTAAGCATGACCCCTGTTTAATCTCAATAACCCGATCTGGCCGAAGGACAACCGGCCCGCGTGTCGCGCGGGCAACGGTGTTAACTTATGGATTAACCTGTAAAACTTTACTCAGGAATGCGCGCGTGCGCGGATTGGTGGGATTGGTAAATATCGTTTCTGGTTGGCCCTGTTCCTGGATGATGCCCTGATCGATAAATATGACTCGATCGGCCACCTCTCGGGCGAAAGTCATTTCGTGCGTGACGATGACCATGGTCATTCCTTCATCCGCCAGCGTTTTCATCACGGCCAGCACTTCGCCCACCAACTCGGGATCCAACGCCGAGGTCGGCTCGTCAAACAGCATGATGGCGGGCTCCATTGCCAACGCGCGGGCAATCGCCACGCGTTGCTGCTGACCGCCCGACAGGCTATTGGGCCAGGCATCGATTTTATCCAACAGCCCGACTTTTTGCAGTAGGGCCTCAGCGCGCTCGACCGCCTGGGCTCTGGACAGCTTTTTCACGTCCATCGGCGCCATAATCAGATTTTCCAGCACGCTCATGTGAGGAAACAGATTGAAACGCTGAAATACCATGCCGACGCTTTCCCGCATGCGGTTTAAATTGGTTTTTTGATCGTGAATGGCAAAACCATTGACGCTGACCTCACCGCCGGAAAGGCTCTCCAGCGCATTGATACAGCGCAGAAAGGTGCTTTTACCCGAGCCGGATGGGCCAATCAGGCAAACGACTTCCTGAGGCGCGATATCGCAGGATATGCCACGCAGGACGTGGGTATCGCCGAACTGTTTTTGCAGGTTATTAACGTGAATCACTTTTACCGAACCTCATTTCCATGTGCCGCACCAGCAGTGAAAGCAGAAATGTAATGACCCAATAGACTACCGAAATAGTCAGGTAGGGTTCCCAATAAGTGGCGTAGGCTCCGGATACCGTGCGTGCGGCATAGGCGAGGTCGGCGAGGCCGATTGCCGACGCCAGCGACGAATCTTTTACAATGGCGATGGCATTATTGCCCAGCGGGGGCAACATGCGCCGGAACGCCTGCGGCAATATCACTCTGCGCATGGTGCGGCCGTAGCCCATCCCCAACGAGCGCGATGCCTCCATTTGACCGCGGTCGATCGACTGAATCCCCGCGCGGAATATCTCGGACACATAGGCGCCGGCATTCAGGGTGATCGCCACGATACAGGAAAGAAATGCGCCATAGTCGGAGCGTAGCATCCGGGCAAAATCCGACGATATGATGTTGCTGGTGACCAGCAGACCGTCGCGTGGGTTAATGAACATCGGAACCAGGGCGAAATGCACCACCATGATCTGCACAAACAGCGGCGTGCCGCGAAATGCGCTGATATAAATGCGCACCGGCCATTGCACGCCGTAGTGCAATAAATATTTCCATGGGCCGTGCGGCGCATGGGCCAGCCGTCCCAATCCCAGCGTTAATCCCCATATGGTGCCGAGAATGACGCAGATGAAGGTACATTTGATGGTCATCCAGGCGCCCTGGGTAAATAATGGCGCGTATTCCTGAATGATCTCCCAGCGAAATCCCGTCAAGGCTATATCCTTTATTGAATAGATGGTGTGTTGGCGATGCAGGCGGGGCGCGCGCCTTGCGGCTTAATGACCGGGCGCACGGCCGCATTATCGGCAGCGTTGATTAAGACTGCGCTCACTCTGCGGGTAAAGCCGGTACGTTGTCATCAAACCAGGTCTGGTAGATTTTGGCATAGGTGCCGTCCGCAATGATTTTTTTCAGCCCGGCATTGATTTTAGTGCGTAGTGTTTCATTGCCTTTCGCCACGGCGATACCGAAATACTGGCGTTCAAACTTCGCATCGGAGACCAGACTGAACTGTTTTTCAGGATGGGTTTTAATGTAAAACTTCACTACGCCGACATCGCCTACCGCCGCACCGATACCATTTTCATACAGCTCCTGCAGCAGCAGCGGCGTATTATCGAAACGCTTGATGGCGCTGCTGTTTTTGCCCAGTACGTTAGACACCACCAGATCGCCGGTACTGGAGTTAACCACGCCGACTTTGTAATCTTTCAATGATGCGATGGAATTGACGGCGGAACCATTCGGTACCACGATGGCCTGCTCCGCGGGGAAGTAAGGTGATGAAAAATCAACCATTTGCTTCCGTTTGTCGGTAATGGTGATGCCGGAGATAATGATGTCGCGATCGCCGGAATTCAGGGTGGCGAAGATGCCTTCCCACGGCGTATTGACGAGCTTGATGTTGAAGTTTTCCGCTTTAGCGATGGCTTTAATAATATCGATATCAAAACCCTGCAGCTCTTTCTGTGCGTTTTCAAATTCGAACGGACGATAGGTGCCGCCGGATCCGACCACATAAGTTGGCTCTGCGGCAATCGCCGCGCTCGAGATGGCGGCGGCAAATACCGCGCTAATCAATAGCAGTCGTTTAAACATGTTTTCCCTCGGTTTTCGATTAATTTTTTGTGCGCGTTGGCTGGATAAAAGTACACAGATAGCAGTAAAGGTTCAACTTACGTCGGCATAGAACACGCGTTTATATCCGTGGCGATTAACGCTCACTAACCGGATAAAGTCCAAGGATACAAGAATAACCAGGTTTGAGCCCGTATGTTGTTATTCTTTGACTGTTTTTTCGCCAGCGACCCGAATGACTCAGTGCGATCTGGCTGCGGGCGGCCTTGTTATGATGGTATCGGTGACGATTCTTGCTGTCGCATCGCCAGACAGTGTGGAGTCGGAGCTAAAGTTATGGGATGATTAGGCGGTTTTTCAGGGGGCGGGATGGGAAAACTTACGCTGTTATTATTGATAATACTTGGCTGGCTTCAGTATTCGCTGTGGCTGGGAAAGAACGGTATTCATGATTATGTTCGGGTCGAGGACGATGTCGTCGTTCAACAGGCGAATAATGCCAAGCTGAAAGCCCGTAACGAACAACTGTTTGCGGAAATCGACGATCTGGGCGGCGGACAGGAAGCGATTGAAGAGCGAGCGCGTAATGAACTGGGTATGATCAAACCCGGCGAGGGCTTTTATCGCCTGGTTCCTGAGTCCGGATACCGCGGCAACACAACAACTCCGTCATCTTTACCTAACACGACATCACACTAACCAATGCTAAAACAGATCGCTTCCCAGCCCGAGGTTGTTGCTGTCTTACCTGCCGCCGGCAACGGCAGCAGGATGCAAAGCGCTTGCCCAAAACAGTATTTGACTATCGGTAATAAAACCATTCTTGAGCACGCGATTAGCGCGTTGTTGTCTCATCCCCGCATTACCCGCGCGGTCGTCGCCATCGGTTCTGATGATGTCCGCTTCCAGGCTTTGCCTGTCGCCGGCGATCCTCGCGTAACGACGGTTATCGGTGGCAGACAACGTGCTGACTCCGTACTGGCGGGCATCAATAGCGTGGTGGGCGCCGAATGGGTGCTGGTGCACGACGCGGCCCGCCCTTGTCTGCATCAGGACGATCTCGAACGGTTGCTGGGTATTACCCGGCAGAGTGAGGTGGGCGGAATTCTGGCGTCTCCGGTACGTGATACCATGAAGCGCGGCGCGGGGGCGGTGATTGAACATACGGTGGAACGCAATGAACTGTGGCATGCCCTGACGCCGCAGTTGTTTCCACTCGCGTTATTGAAAAACTGTTTACAGCGGGCGCTGCGCGATGGGGCGATAATAACGGATGAAGCATCCGCGCTGGAGTATTGTGGCTATCATCCACAGCTGGTCAGCGGGCGAGCTGACAATATCAAAGTAACCCGGCCGGAAGATCTGGCGTTGGCTGAGTTTTTTTTAACGAATTTACAGCATAGCTATTCGATCGGGTAAATCCACATTCAAATCATAAGGAGAGCGCGCCATGCGTATCGGTCACGGCTTAGATGTTCATAAATTTGGTGGCGAAGGTCCACTGGTGATCGGCGGGGTGCGCATTCCTTATGCTCAAGGGCTGCTTGCTCATTCTGATGGCGACGTGGTCTTACATGCCGTGACCGACGCGCTGCTGGGCGCCGCCGCGATGGGCGATATCGGCAAACTGTTTCCCGATACCGATGCGGCATTCAAAGGCGCCGACAGCCGTGAGTTGCTGCGTGAGGCGTGGCGTCGTATCAGCGATAAAGGTTATCGGCTGGGCAACCTGGACGTCACGGTTATCGCTCAGGCGCCGAAGATGGCGCCCCATATTCCGCAGATGCGCGTTAATCTGGCGGAAGATCTGCAAAGCCACATGGATGACGTCAACGTCAAGGCCACGACCACCGAACGGCTCGGATTTACCGGCCGGGGCGAGGGCATCGCCTGCGAAGCCGTGGCGCTCATCGTGAAAAGTGATGCAGGTGAAATCGTCGCATGGTAGGCATGGAAAAACGCGAAGCGCTCACCTGGCTGCATGGTGAACCAACGGCATCGGGCGTACTGAAATCCAGCGCTGAAGATTTCATGGTCATTGAGGATTTAGGATTTCAGCCGGATGGCGAAGGCGAGCACATTCTGGTGCGTGTTCGCAAGCGCGGCTGTAATACGCAACTCGTGGCGGACGCGCTGGCGAAATTTGCCCGCCTGCCTCAACGCGCGGTGAGCTATGCGGGACTGAAAGATCGCCATGCGGTCACGGAACAATGGTTTTGTCTCCATCTTCCCGGTAAAGCTTCCCCTGACTTAAATGCCTTTACGCTTGAAGGTTGTGAAATACTTGAATTTGCCCGCCATCGCCGTAAATTGCGTATTGGCGCATTGCAGGGAAATTCGTTTACGCTGGTGTTGCGCGAAATCAGCGATCGGCAGGCGGTGAATACCCGCTTGCAACTGATTGCGCAGGACGGCGTGCCTAACTATTTCGGCAGTCAGCGGTTTGGCAAAAACGGCAATAATCTGGTGCAGGCTCGCCTTTGGGCCAATAATGATATCCGGGTTAAAGAGCGCAGCAAGCGCAGCTTTTACCTTTCCGCCAGTCGAAGCGCGTTGTTTAATCAGGTCGCCAGCGCGCGATTGGCGCAGCAACTGGCGAAAACCCTGTTGTGCGGCGATGCATTACAATTGACGGGGCGGGGCAGCTGGTTTGTCGCCAAGCCTGATGAACTCGCTGTCTTACAGGCGCGTCTGGATGCCGGTGAACTTCAGGTTACGGCGCCGCTGCCGGGAGACGGCGCGTTAGGCACGCAGGATGCCGCGCTGCTTTTTGAACAGGAAAATCTTGTCGGCCAGGAAACGTTGCTGTCTTTATTGCAGCGTGAACGCGTCGATCCCGCGCGCCGTGCGGTATTATTGTATCCGCAGCAAATGAGCTGGGAGTGGTGCGATGACGCGACGGTCGCGCTGAAATTCTGGCTGCCGGCGGGGAGTTTCGCCACTAGCGTCGTGCGTGAAATATTGAACCCGCAGCAGGATATGGATATCGGTTCCTGATGGGCGGCGGATTATTTTTTGAGTGGCTTCCGATAACCACCATGACGGTGGCTGCAAATTTCACCCTGTTGGGGAAGATGAGTATATCGACGACGAGGTTAACCAAAGCTGAGGTTAGCGGGGTATGGTAAATAAACGCGTGCAAACGCTGCTGGAACTATTGCGTCAGCAGGGAATACAGGATGAGCGCCTGCTACAGGCGATAGCCGCCGTGCCCAGAGAACGCTTTGTCGATGAGGCTTTTGAACATAAAGCCTATGAAAATACCGCGTTGCCGATAGGTTCCGGTCAAACGATTTCCCAGCCTTATATGGTCGCGAAAATGACCGATCTACTAAACCTGACGCCGGTTTCCCGCGTTCTGGAGATTGGCACCGGTTCGGGCTATCAAACGGCGATTCTGGCGCATCTGGTCAAACATGTCTGCTCTGTCGAACGTATCAAAGGTCTCCAGTGGCAGGCAAAACGCCGTCTTAAACAGCTTGATTTACATAATGTATCTACCCGTCACGGAGATGGCTGGCAAGGATGGGCGTCGCGTGGGCCTTTCGATGCCATTATTGTGACGGCCGCTCCTCCGGAGATTCCCCGTGCGTTGCTGGAACAGCTGGATGAAGGTGGTGTAATGGTTCTGCCGGTCGGCGATCAATCGCAGATGTTACAGATGGTTAAGCGCCACTCGGGTGAGTTCATTATCCAAACGGTTGAAGCAGTTAGGTTTGTTCCGCTAGTCAAAGGCGAGTTAGCCTGATACGGTTGCCACGATCCGATTTTGTCGTCGGTAATTTAAGATTTCTATACAACTGGTTTATGGTATGAACTGACCGGTATTGCTAGCATTAGATAAGGTTTTTGTTTCTCCGATGTCGCTTATGTACGAGGGATGAAGAAATGGCGATCTTTCTCATTCCAACTGGCGGAAAAATACCTGAACTCAGCTACGCTACAATGGATATAAGCCACAAATGTCTGAACTGATTACTGAATTTTATAGTTATAGGGGAGTAAGGCGCATGGGAAGCCGAATGATGAATTTGCGTCAGATCGCTGTTTGTACAATGGTTGTCCTCGGGTTGGCCGGCTGTTCTAACGATAATAGCAAATCCGCGCCGATCAGCAGCGTCGGTAGTAATTCAGGCAGAAGTGGCGCGTTGTCTACATCGCCATCTCAGGTACCGCCATCGCAGATAACGACATCTACTGAGTCGAAAACCATCACCCGCGATGGCCGCATCGTTTATAACCGCAGCTATGACAACATTCCGAAGGGAAGCTACAGCGGGAATACTTATACGGTCAAACGCGGAGACACGCTGTTTTACATCGCCTGGATTACCGGCAATGATTATCGGGATCTTGCCCAGCGTAACCGCATTTCGGAGCCCTACAGCCTGAATGTCGGCCAGACGCTGGCGTTGGGCAACAGCGTGAATACCAGCGGCGCGTCGACCGGCGGCGGTATGCTGGCAGCAACGAATGCAACTTCCGGGGGCGTGCCGGTGCCGCCGTCGAATACGCAAATACAAACTATGCCAGTTGCTTCTCAGCCAACTAACGCGTATTCTGATAATTCGGGTAAACAGAATGTAGGTAAGATGTTACCTACGGCAGGGGCAGCGACCACCGCTCCTGTTACCGCACCAGCGGCCGTTGCCAGCAGCAATACAGCTGTTGTCGGCAGTTGGCGTTGGCCCACCGAAGGGAAAGTCATTGATAGTTTCTCCGATTCTGAAGGAGGAAATAAAGGGATTGATATCGCAGGCTCTCGTGGGCAATCCGTTGTTGCTACCGCCAGTGGGCGTGTAGTTTATGCGGGTAACGCCTTGCGAGGTTACGGTAATCTGATAATCATCAAGCATAATGATGACTACCTAAGTGCCTATGCTCATAATGAAAGCATGCTGGTCCGTGAACAACAAGAGGTCACGGCAGGGCAAAAAATAGCTACTATGGGCAGCACCGGCACCAGTTCAGTTCGTTTGCATTTTGAAATTCGTTACAAGGGGAAATCCGTAAACCCGCTGCGTTTTCTGCCGCAGCGATAAATCGGGCAGAGTATTTCGGTATTCTGCCAAGGGATCACGGGTAGGAGCCACTTATGAGCCAAAATACGCTGAAAGTTAACGAGTTACATGAAGATGCTGATTTTGAAGAGAATGGACTTGACGTTTTTGAAGACAAGGCGCTGGTAGAGGAAGAAACCAGTGATAATGACTCCGCTGAAGAAGAGTTATTATCACAAGGTGTTCCGCAGCGTGTTTTGGATGCGACTCAGCTCTATTTGGGAGAAATTGGTTATTCACCGCTTTTAACTGCCGAAGAAGAAGTTTATTTTGCCCGGCGCGCGTTGCGTGGCGATACGCCATCGCGCCGTCGGATGATCGAAAGCAATCTGAGGTTGGTCGTTAAAATAGCCCGTCGTTACAACAATCGAGGCCTGGCCTTATTGGATCTGATTGAAGAGGGAAACCTTGGACTGATCCGGGCCGTTGAAAAGTTCGACCCCGAGAAAGGGTTTCGTTTTTCAACATACGCCACATGGTGGATCCGGCAAACCATAGAACGGGCGATCATGAACCAGACCCGAACTATACGCCTGCCAATCCATATCGTTAAAGAATTGAATGTCTACCTGCGTACCGCGCGCGAGCTCTCCCACAAGCTGGATCATGAGCCGAGTGCGGAAGAAATCGCCGAGCAGTTGGATAAGCCCGTCGATGATGTTAATCGCATGCTGCGTCTGAATGAGCGTATTACTTCTGTTGATACCCCGTTAGGTGGTGATTCGGAAAAAGCGCTGTTGGATATTCTGGCGGATGAAAAAGACAATGGCCCGGAAGACACCACGCAAAATAATGATATGAAGCAGAATATCGTTAAGTGGTTGTTTGAACTTAACGCCAAACAGCGTGAAGTTCTGGCGCGTCGTTTTGGTCTGTTGGGGTATGAGGCGGCTACGTTGGAAGATGTAGGAAGGGAAATTGGTCTAACGCGCGAGCGTGTTCGGCAGATTCAGGTAGAAGGCCTGCGTCGTCTGCGGGAGATTTTGCAGGTGCAGGGGCTGGATATTGAGGAATTGTTCCGCGAATAATGCCGCTGGCAGATCGTGATGAAACAAAAATGGTGGAATATTCCACCATTTTTTTTGCTCTCATTTATGATCGGCTATCTCGTCGTCGCCAACTATAATTGATTACATCAAGGTTGCTTCTGTCCTTCCCGATTGGGAAAGGACAGGTTTCTGACGATTAGCGAACAACGTTTGCCACCAGGAAATCAACGATTTCGCTGGTTTTAATCATCTGTTTTTCACCGCCGCGACGACTTTTATATTCAATTTCTTCATTATCCAGATTGCGATCGCCAATGACGATGGTATGAGGTACGCCAATCAGCTCCATATCGGCAAACATCACGCCTGGACGCTCTTTTCGGTCATCCAGCAGCACTTCGATGCCCTGCGCCCGTAATTGCCGGTAGATATCTTCAGCCGCCTCTTTCACGCGGAAAGATTTATGCATGTTCATCGGCAGAATGGCGACGTGGAAAGGCGCGATGGCGTCAGGCCAGATAATGCCTCGGTCGTCGTGGTTCTGTTCAATGGCTGCCGCCACCACGCGGGTTACGCCAATACCATAGCAACCCATCAACAGAATCTGATTTCGTCCGTCTTCCCCCTGAACGGTAGCTTTCAGGGCTTCAGAGTACTTGCTGCCCAACTGGAAAATATGACCGACTTCGATGCCGCGTTTGATTTGCAGCGTGCCTTTCCCATCCGGGCTGGCATCGCCTTCCACCACATTACGAATATCGGCAACCAGCGGCAAAGCCAAATCGCGTTCCCAGTTGATGCCAAAGTAGTGTTTGCCGTCAACGTTGGCGCCGGCGCCGAAATCACTCATTGCCGCAACGCTACGATCAATCACTATTGGAAGCGGCAGGTTGATCGGACCCAGTGAGCCGGGGCCCGCGCCGACAATCGCGCGGATCTCTTCTTCCGCGGCAAACGTCAGCGGGCTGGCGACCAGCTCCAACTTCTCGGCTTTTACTTCATTTAATTCGTGATCGCCGCGAACCAACAGAGCGACCAGCTTATGGCCGCTTTCTTCAGCGGCCTTGACCAGCAGCGTTTTAACGGTTTTTTCAATCGGCAGTTTGAATTGTTCAACCAGCTCAGCGATGGTTTTTGCGTTTGGCGTGTCAACCTGGCGCAGCTCTTCGGTTGCTTCGGCACGGCCTAATTCTGGTGCAACGGCTTCCGCCAGCTCAATGTTGGCGGCATAGTCGGAGCCGGTAGAGAAAACGATATCATCTTCACCACTGGCCGCCAGTACCTGAAATTCATGAGAGGCATTGCCGCCGATAGATCCGGTATCCGCCTGCACCGCTCTGAAATCCAGATCCATACGGCTGAATACTTTGCTGTAGGCGGCGTACATCGCATCATAAGTGACCTGCAAAGACGCCTGCGAGGTATGGAACGAATAGGCATCTTTCATCAGGAACTCGCGCGAGCGCATGACGCCGAAACGCGGCCGGACTTCGTCACGGAATTTGGTTTGAATCTGAAAGAAATTCAACGGCAGCTGTTTATATGAGCTGATTTCGTTACGAATCAAATCGGTAATGACTTCTTCATGCGTAGGACCGAGAACGAATGGACGTTCGCCGCGATCGACGAAACGCAGCAGCTCGGGGCCATATTGCTCCCAGCGACCGCTTTCCACCCAGAGATCGGCGGGTTGAACTACGGGCATAGATACTTCAATGGCGCCCGCGTTGTTCATTTCTTCCCGAACGATATTCTCAACTTTTTTCAAAACCCGTAAGCCGGTTGGCAGCCAGGTATAAAGACCGGAGGCCAGTTTGCGGATCATTCCGGCCCGAAGCATCAACTGATGACTGATGACTTCCGCATCGGCAGGCGTCTCCTTCAATGTGGAGAGCAGATATTGGCTAGTACGCATGGTGTTTTAGTTCCGTTAGAACGACGAATGGCATCAGGCTGCCAGTGCAGCCGAAGATATAAAAAGTGGCTTAGTTTACCAGTGTGCGCCGTTCGTCAAAAGAGACTCCGAACAATTTTATGGCGGGCTATCCTGTCCGCCGCCTTTGAGTCACCGTTTCCTTTTGGGGCGCTGGATTAAAGATGCCTTTTCTTGACGCATCGGCGCGACGTTCCGTGCGAGCCGATGCGCTTCTTTCTCCCGAATAATGGGACTAGATGGTTTCCATACATAGCACTTCCGTTCCCTGTGCCGATACCCGCCAGCGGACGTTAAATTCCAGCAGCGACACGGCATATTCTCTTTCGCTATCCTTACCTTTGCGGTAAGCAGGGCGCGGATCCTGAGCTAAAACCTGGGTAATAAAGCGTTTTAAGTGGGGATGCTGGCGCTGTTGCCCGGCGATCTGCCGTTCAGCCAGCGGGGAAAAGCTAACCGGCATTGCGGCATCCGGCGGGAACTGGGCAAATCCCGCCTGAGCCTGAGGTTGGCTCTCCGCAAACGGCAGATAGGGCTTGATATCAATCACCGGCGTGCCATCGACCAGATCGAGACTGCCCAGTTCCAGTGTTACCGCATCTCCCTTGGTATGAATCGCTTTTAGTTCCACTAGCGACATGCCGATGGGATTGGGGCGAAAGGTCGACCGTGTGGCAAATACGCCGACGCGCGCATTGCCGCCGAGTCTGGGAGGACGGACCGTAGGACGCCAGCCGCCTTCCATGGTTTGGTGGAAAACAAACAGAATCCAGATATGGCTGAAGTCAGACAGTCCGCGTACGCATTCCGCCTGATTGTATGGCGGTAATAGCTGAAGCTCGCCTCCGCCATCTTCAATCAGACCCGGCTGCCGTGGAATGGCAAATTTTTCTTTATATGGCGAACGGACAATACCGATCTGACTGAATGAAAATGGCTTCATTAGTTTGAGACTTGTAGCGCGGTGCCTTGGCAAACCGCTTGACGATAACAGCCGGCGACATTGCTGATAACCTGACACTCATGCAGTAAAACCGCGTTGGCCTTCATCGCCGTTGCATGATTTTGCATTCTCTTGCGGGCATTAGCGATGCTCGGCGGTGCGTCCTGCGCGCTTACCTGACAAGATGAGCCGGAAACTTCCCCCATATCTCGAAACGGGTTACCAACCAGTTCTTCCGCACTTTTATATAGCACCGCCGGGGTCGCCGGTCGTGGAGCCGGCTTGGGTTTAGCCGTCGGTTCCGCTTTAGCCTCACTGGCAGGCTGATGTTTTAGTGCGGGTGACTTCTGCAATAGAGAACATCCTGTCAGCGACATGGCCAGCAGGATAAGCGGTAAGGCACGCATACGATTTCCTCAGTTCTTTCTCTAAGAGCCGATATTGAAGCAAGCTATTGCATAAATAACAAGACGGGCCTTAGCCCGTCTTAACGATATATTTTGTAAACGTCGTAATAATGACTTACCAGCCTTTAACCGCTCCGCCGTTAAAGATTTTGTTGGCGGCTTCGTTTACTTCATCTGACTGATATGCCTGAACGAATTTTTTCACGTTTTCGGCATCTTTATTATCTTCACGTGCAACCAGCAGGTTTACATAAGGGGACTCTTTATCCTCAATAAATAAGCCATCTTTGGTCGGCGTCAGGTTAATTTGGCTGGCATAGGTAGTATTGATAACGGCTAAAGCGATCTGATCATCATCCAGCGAACGCGGCAACTGCGGTGCTTCCAATTCGACCAGCTTCAGGTTTTTCGGGTTTTCCGTTACGTCCAGAACGGTTGGCAACAGCCCAACGTTTTCTTTCAGCTTAATCAACCCTACCTTCTGCAACAGCAGTAAAGTCCGGCCCAGGTTTGTCGGGTCGTTTGGCACGGCAACCTGAGAACCATCCTGCAATTCAGCCAGTGATTTTATTTTTTTCGAGTAACCGGCAATCGGATAAACGAAGGTATTGCCCACGGAGACCAGTTTGTAGCCACGGTCTTTGATTTGTTGGTCCAAGTAGGGTTTGTGCTGGAAAGCATTCAGGTCGATATCACCTTTACTCAATGCTTCATTAGGCAATACGTAATCATTGAATGTCACTAATTCGACATCCAAACCGTATTTTTCTTTCGCCACTTTTTGCGCGACTTCGGCAACCTGCTGTTCTGCGCCGACGATGATACCAACCTTGATATGATTAGGATCCTTCTCTTCCTGACCGCATCCTGCTACAGCCAGCGCCCCAATCAACGCGCCAATGGCCGCGATGGATTTCAATTTGATAGCCATATCCTTCCCTCTAATTAAACGTCTTCTTGGCAGGCGCCTGGAATAAGCGCCTGCGTATTTTTTAAAGCTTACTTACTTATGCGTGACGGCCTTTACCGCCCGGTCGCCGCAGAGTTGAATCAGATAAACCAAAATAACCAGTAATATTAATACCGTATTCATCACCGTCGCGTTATAGCCAATGTAACCATATTGATAACCAATTTGACCTAAGCCGCCGGCACCCACGGCTCCGCCCATGGCCGAATAGCCGACAAGCGTGATAAGCGTAATAGTGGCGGCGTTGATCAAACCCGGTAACGCTTCCGGCAGCAGAATTTTTCTGATGATTTGCATCGGGGTTGCCCCCATGGCGCGTGAGGCTTCAATCAGTCCCCTTGGAATTTCCAGCAGGGCGTTTTCTACCATTCGGGCGATAAACGGCGCGGCGCCGACGGTTAATGGAACAATCGCCGCCTGTAGACCAATAGATGTGCCGACAATAATACGGGTAAAGGGAATCATCCATACCAGTAAAATAATGAAAGGAATGGAGCGGAAAATATTCACCAGTGCCGAAAGTCCCCGGTAAAGTTTGGGGTTGGCGATAATTTGCCCCGGTCGGCTGATGTAGAGCAGTACGCCGACCGGTAGTCCCAACACAAAACCAAAAAAGCCGGAGACTAATGTCATCGCTACGGTTTCCCAAATGCCCCGGGCCATTAGCCACATCATGGCTTCAGACATAACCTAATACCTCGATATTTGCATGATGATCTTGCAGGAATTTTATTGCTGCCTGGGTATCCGCCTCTTGGCCGTGCATTTCCGCCAGCATAATGCCGAACTTTACGCCGCCCGCGTAATCCATTTGCGCGCTAATAATATTATTGTTGATGTTAAAGCGACGAGCCACTTCGGACAGCAGCGGCGCATCCACGGACTGACCGGTAAACTCCATGCGCAGTAACGGCACCGAGCCTGCCCGCTGGGTCGGCGTCATTCGTTCAATATAGTCTTCCGGGATATCCAGATGCAGTGTTGAATGGATGAACTGTTGCGCCAACGGTGTTTTAGGATGGGAGAACAGCTGTCCCACCGTATCTTGTTCGATCAGGCGCCCGTCGCTGATTACCGCTACCTGGTCGCAAATCCGCTTTACGACATCCATCTCATGGGTGATCAATAGAATCGTCAGTTCCAGACGGCGATTGATATCTTTAAGTAATGTGAGAATGGCGCGGGTGGTGGCCGGATCCAGCGCACTGGTCGCTTCGTCGCACAGTAAGACTTTGGGATTACTGGCCAATGAACGCGCAATAGCGACACGCTGCTTTTGTCCGCCGGACAGATTGGCTGGATAGGCGTCGTGCTTATCGGATAAACCAACGATATCCAGCAATTCATTTACCCGACGTTTGATTTCAGTCTTTGGGGTGTTATCAAGCTCCAGCGGAAGGGCGATATTGCCGAAAACGGTGCGCGATGAGAGTAAATTAAAATGCTGGAAGATCATGCCAATCTGGCGGCGAGCCTGCGTCAGTTGGCTTTCCGATAGTTTGGTCAGATCCTGACCATCAACCAATACGTTACCCTTGGTGGGCCGTTCTAATAAATTAACGCACCGGATCAACGTACTTTTACCCGCGCCCGATGCGCCAATGACGCCATAGATTTGCCCTTTGGGGACATGGAGGTTTACATTGGCAAGCGCGGTGATATCTCGCCCGTTTTGCTGAAAAACCTTTGTGATATTAGATAGTTCAATCATAACTTTTATTGTAGACGCCTATGGCAAAATAATTCAGATTCTGAGTAGTCAGAATGTTAGCTGGATGGTAGGGCGTCTAGACGTCTAAGTCAATTGGGATTGTCGCGCCCCCGGCATTCTCTCCGATGTCGAAAACATGCGATACTAAGGGGCAATTTACGCCATCAGGAGCAAAATCAGTGGCACAGAGTGTTCCAGCAGTTTTTCTTGATCGTGACGGTACGATCAATGTCGATCACGGTTATGTCCATGAAGTCGATCGGTTTCAATTCATTGAGGGTGTCATTGATGCCATGCGTGAATTAAAGGATATGGGGTTCGCGCTGGTTGTCGTTACCAATCAATCCGGTATTGCCCGCGGCAAGTTTACTGAAGATCAGTTCATGCAATTAACGGAGTGGATGGATTGGTCACTGGCCGATCGTGGCGTGGATTTGGATGGCATCTATTTTTGTCCGCATCATCCGCAACACGGCAGCGAAGAGTATCGACAGGTTTGCGATTGCCGTAAACCGGAGCCAGGTATGCTGATTTCCGCACAACGCCATCTCAATATTGATATGGGCGCTTCTTATATAGTAGGTGATAAAGCCGAGGACATGCAGGCGGGCATTGCCGCTGGCGTAGGAACAAAAATTCTGGTTCGTTCAGGTAAACCCATCAGCGAGTCGGGCGAATCTCTTGCCGATGACACTATCGACAGCCTCGCCGAACTGCCGAAGTGGATAAAAACGCACATTAAATCGACCAAGTGAATGAATGTTGCGCAAACGAGAAGAAAATGACGATATTCGCTTGCGCTTCTGACCTGGCTCCCTATAATGCGCCTCCATCGACACGGCGCTGTGAACACGACATCGGGTCGGTTAAAAAGAGAAAAATGTTTAAAATAAACATTGACTCTGAAAGAGGAAAGCGTAATATACGCCACCTCGCGTAGCGGCCAAGGCTCGCACGCACTGCTCTTTAACAATTTAATCAGACAATCTGTGTGGGCACTCACAAGACCGTATCGGCTAACGATATAAAAAAA
>NZ_JAKMAJ010000001.1 GCF_022378355.1 Brenneria bubanii | reverse complement strand
GGTATTCCTCTCAAGTGCTGCGTAGCGCCTTGAAAAGACGAGGGATAAAAGTTGTTATTCCTTATAAAATCAATGAGAAAGCGGCAAGTGACAGACGATGTCAAATTGACATGGAGTCATACAAATCCCGCAATGTCGTTGAAAGATGTTTCGGCTTTTTAAAAGAGTGCCGCCGGGTTGCCACCCGTTATGAAAAAACGGCCAGAAATTATCTTTCGATGGTGAAATTAGGCTGTATCCGGCTTTTTCTCAGAAGATTATGTAATTGAGGGACACAGCCTACTCTTATGGGTCTTATTAATGGGGCAGGGGTGCGGATCGGACTTGAGGATAACGTTTGGTATGATTCAAATAGAACGGTACTTGCCTCTAATAAATCTTTGATCCAACGATTAGTAAAGTTTGCACAGGAATTAGGGCTAATTCCGGCTAGTCCAGTAGATGTTCGTGAGAAGCTGGGTTTAGCGGAAGGCAATGGGAAATACGGTCTGAAATTTCATTAATTTCGTTCAATATTTAAACTTAGATCTACTTTTCATATTGAGGCTAATATGCAAAATATTTGGTTTAAACCTGAAGGCTACCAGCGCACATCAAAGAAACTTCAATTCAAATGCCTAGAAACATTATTGGGATTTTCTGATATAAAAGGTGATGTTCTTGATGTCGGTTGCGGAACAGGCAATGCGCTAGCCATAATAGATAAGAAAGGGTTGAAAAATTATCTTGGAATTGATATTTCGCAAGATATGATTTCTTTTTCCGAGACTAAACATCAAGGTGAAAATATTAGATTTATTTTATCCGATTTTCTTAAAGAAAATACTCTTGAAACTCATGTATTTGACAATGTTATTTGTGCTGCATGTTTACATTGGTTTATTCCGCATGAAAAAAAAGTAATTGAAAAAATTTCTAATTTGTTGCGTCCCGGCGGAAAACTATTTCTGTCATGTGCCTTCAATTTCGACTTTCTACCGGGTGAGAAAGATATACAAGCTATAGTCTTAAATATCATTAGAAATAAATATAAGCCAATATCACCTTTTGTTGTTTTTGATAATTACAGGTTCAGTAACGAGAAGTTAGTGACGTATGTTAATGGGTTTGATATAATTAAATCTCATCGTATAGAGGAAGTCGTCGAGTTTTCATCATATGAAGATTTCTGCGATTGGCATCTAGGAAGTGGTTCCGTTCTTTATCAACAATTTAGTATAAAAGAACAGAATGATGCCGTAAACGAATTTTATCATATTCTTTATGAGCGATATAAATCTGGTGAACACAAGGTTTCGTATTCTACGGGTCTATTCCTCTTAGAAAAAAGGTGATTACTATGTATACTGGTATTGTTCAAGGTACTGAGAGAATTATAAATATTATCGCCAAGAATGGATATAAAACGGCTTGTGTCAGTAACGACCATCATTTTTTTGATGATGTTTTTATTGGGGCAAGTGTTTCTCTGAATGGTACCTGCTTAACATTAACTGGTTTTGAAAAAAATATAGCTACCTTTGATATCTCAGATGCAACTTCTGAAGTTACCACACTAAAAAATCTCAAAATCGGCTATTTAGTTAATATTGAAAGGTCTCATATAACTGGCAAAGAAAACGGTGGTCATAGTTTATATGGCCATGTTGCAGGTGTCGCTAGAGTAATAAATTTCTCAGAAAAAGGAGAAACAATTCATATTGAAATCGAAATTTCCTCTGAGGATATTAAATATTTTTCCCCTAAAGGTTTCATCGGATTACACGGATGCAGTTTAACTGTCAATGGTGTTAATCCAAATAATAATACAATAGAGTTAGACATAATACCTGAGACTATACGTTTAACTAATTTCGATAAAATAAAAGTTGGCACCCTTTTAAATTATGAAATCGATCAGATGACAAGGACAATTGTGGATACTATTTCAAATACTATTAAATCTATCAATCTTTAGTCTTTTGAGGGGATATATTTGAGTTTCTCGTGTATATTCCCTTTATCATACTTCATTCAGTGATTATGACACATTTTCCTAACTGTTTTACACTTGTTAATTCTTTATTTTTTATAAGATTATAAAAATAAGTCCCCTTCCAGTGGGGTCTGCTTTTTATCAGTTAGTTATTCAGCTGGCACTTGTCGTGCCGTGCGTAAATATACGGTGCAACATAACTCTCACGGTTTACGTCCAGATAATCCGACCACCATTGCATCATTTCCATCCGTGCTTCCAGATGCTCCGCTTTGTGCACATAGGCCGCCCGCACGCCGTTACGCTCTTTATGGCTCATCTGACGTTCGATGGCATCCCTTGACCACAACCCGGACTCGTTTAGGGCGCTACAGGCCATCGTTCTGAATCCGTGGCCGCAAACCTCGATTTTGGTGTCATACCCAATCACACGTAGCGCTTTATTAATGGTGTTTTCGCTCATCGGTTTGTCCAGACCACGCGCACCCGGAAAAACGAAGACCGACTCGCCGGTAAGCGCCTTGATCTGATTTAGCAGAGCAACTGCCTGATTGGATAGTGGCACCAGATGCTCGTCCTTCATCTTTGCGCCACGCTCTGAAAATCTCACGCCCTTTACGGTTTCGCGCTGCGCTGGCACCGTCCAGATATGTGCTTTCAGGTCGAACTCTTCCCAGCGAGCGAAGCGCAACTCGCTTGAGCGTAGAAAGACGTGCAGATTCAGTTCCAGCGCCAAACGGGTCAGTACCCGGCCTTGGTAGTTTTCTATGTTCACCAGCAGTTCAGGCAAGCGTCGCAGCGGCAACGCGGGAAGATGTTGGGCCACGATCGGCCTCACGACGCCGCCCAGGTCGAACGCGGGGTTGTATTTGATTAGGCCCTGTTGCACGGCGTGACGCATGATTTTGGTCAGATACTGGCGCATCCTCCCGGCCACGTCATGCACGCCTTTGTCGTCGATGGCTTTGATGAGTTGCGTCAGATGACGGGTTTCGACCTCCGCGATATCCATTTCGCCAATGTTGGGAAAGGCATAGCGTTTCAGGCAGGTAAGAATTTTATCCGCGTGGCTTTCCGACCAGAGCCTGAGGCTGCTGGTGTGCCATGAGGTAGCAATGTGTTTAAAGGTGCGGGTTTCGTCTGCAGCGGTTTTTTCGGATTCGCGGGGCAGGAAAGGGCAGATGCCGGATGCCAGCAGCTTGCGCGCGGCGTCGCGCTTTTCGCGTGCTTCCGCCAGTGTAGTCTGAGGATAGGGGCCAAAGGCCAGGCGGGATTCTTTACCACCGAAGCAGTAGCGGAAATACCACAGACGCGAGCCGCTGGTGGATACCAGTAGATACAGGCCGTTAGCATCGGTGATTTTGTAGGATTTTACCAAGATTTTTGCAGCGCGGATTTTACTGTCGGTCAGAGCCATATGAGGGTCACTCCATTCATCGAACTGAATGACCCGCAATTTGACCCCACATTTTCCGGATACCTAGGGATAAATCAAAACGTATCGGAAAGGGTTTTTACGCCAACTTATTGAATTGCAATAGCATAGGGATTCATAAGAAAGCATAAAAAAGAAGAAGTGGTGCCCGGACTCGGAATCGAACCAAGGACACGAGGATTTTCAATCCTCTGCTCTACCGACTGAGCTATCCGGGCAACGGGGCGCATTAAACCGTATTGCCCGCGTGTCGTCAACGGGTTTCTGTCACAAAGCCGCGCGCCTGCTCTATTTTCAGGCAATATTGCTCTGGGCGCGCATTCTGGCCGATTTTTCGGCAGCCGGCGCGCGACGCCTGCCGCCGATCAATGTGATGTGGTCGCGTTTAGAACCAAAACGAAAACCGTCTGTTTCTTGAATTCGATGATAAATAATGCCAATATTGCGCGGTTTTTAACTTCCTGTTCGCTTGAACGCCTTGTTCACCCGTGGCTTAAGAGGGCTGCTGATATGTCGGATTCATTGTTCATGGTGCGAAATGTCTGCGCCGGATCCGTGATGATGGCGCGGTGCGGTTCTCGTTTCGGTCGCCTTTTCCTGCCTCTTCGATTATTTCCCGTCACCATGCGGTGAGGCGTTCATACGCTCACTGTTAGGCATGATTAAAAATAGAGTCCACTCTGATTTTACTGATGTCTATCGGATGGTGCTGGCTTCAGTTTATCCATTCTTAACCTACAGTAATAACTGTAGGGATCATGTGCTTGTCGTTAGTGATTGGCACTGTAATTGGTCGGGATTGTTATCCCTGCGCCGTGCCTTCCGGGCACGTACACTCATCCTTAACCGTTTGGGTTTGGTTAAATGAAACAGTTAAAAATTGCGGCTAATACTGCGGTTGCCGCCCGTTTAATCACTGCACGTGAAATTGTTGCGCTAAGTCAGACTGATTTTACCGACGTAGCAGCGGTCGTCGTTTCGATTGAAGAGGCCCGCAGCGGTATTTTGTCGATATTGCACCACACCGGTTTTACTATTCCGGCTTTTGTGGCGCTGGAGAATAATGCGGCTTCACTTTCTGACATGTTGCCCGCCGGCAGCGAGTGGCTGCCGCTGGATAATAACAAGGCGGCCGAGATGTTGGAAAGCGCCGCGCAACGTTATCAGGATACGCTGTTGCCGCCATTTTTCGATACGCTAATCAAGTATGTCGAAATGGAAAATACCACCTTCGCCTGTCCGGGCCATCAGGGCGGTCAGTTTTTTCGCAAGCATCCGGCCGGAAGGCAGTTTTTTGATTTTTATGGCGAAAATATTTTCCGCTCAGATATTTGCAACGCCGATGTGAAGTTAGGCGATTTGCTGATTCACGAGGGCGCCGCCAAGAAGGCGCAGAAATTCGCCGCACGCGTGTTTAATGCCGATAAAACCTATTTTGTACTGAACGGCACATCCGCATCGAATAAAGTGGTAACTAACGCGCTGCTGACCCGCGGCGACCTGGTGTTGTTTGATCGCAATAATCACAAGTCCAACCACCATGGCGCGCTGATTCAGGCCGGCGCCACGCCCGTGTATATGGAAACCGCGCGTAACCCGTTTGGTTTTATCGGCGGGATTGACGCACGCTGTTTTGACGAAGCCTACCTGCGTAATCTGGTGAGAGAAGTGGCGCCGGAACGCGCCAATGAACAGCGCCCGTTCCGTTTGGCGGTAATTCAGCTTGGCACCTATGACGGGACGATTTATAACGCGCGGCAGGTCGTCGACAGTATCGGCCATCTGTGTGACTACATTCTGTTTGATTCTGCCTGGGTCGGGTATGAGCAGTTTATTCCGATGATGGAGCAATGCTCGCCGTTGTTACTGGATCTGAATGAAAACGATCCCGGAATTTTTGTCACTCAATCGGTACATAAGCAGCAGGCCGGGTTCTCACAGACGTCGCAAATACATAAAAAAGATACCCACATTAAAGGTCAGCGGCGTTTCTGTAATCATAAACGTTTTAATAACGCGTTTATGCTGCATGCGTCTACCAGCCCGTTCTATCCGCTGTTTGCCGCGCTGGACGTGAATGCGAAAATGCATGAGGGCAGCAGCGGACGTCGGCTATGGCTGGAGTGCGTGAAGGTCGGTATTGAGGCGCGTAAGCAGCTGCTGGCGCGTTGTGACTTGATTCAGCCGTTTGTTCCGCCAACGGTCGCGGGGATCCCATGGCAGGATCACGACACGGACATTATTGCTCATGATGTGCGGTTTTTTAATTTTGAACCGGGTGAGAAATGGCACTCGTTTGATGGTTACGCGCAGGATCAATATTTTATCGACCCCTGTAAATTACTATTAACCACGCCGGGAATCGATGCGATCAGCGGCGAATATACCGACTTTGGCATTCCCGCCACTATCCTGGCCAATTATCTGCGCGAGCACGGCATTATTCCTGAAAAATGTGACCTGAACTCGATATTGTTCCTGCTGACGCCCGCGGAAGATAGCGTCAAAATGCAGCGTCTGGTGGAGGCCATCGTCTATTTTGAACGGCTTATCGCCAGAGACGCGCCATTGAGTGAGGTGTTGCCCAGCCTGTACCAGAAGTACGAACAGCGCTATCGCGGTTACACCTTACGGCGCCTGTGTCAGGAAATGCATGATTTCTATGCCAGCCACAAGGTGAAGGACCTGCAAAAAGCGATGTTTCGTAAAGCGGATTTTCCCGCGGCGGTCATGTTGCCGCAGGAAGCCAACAGCCAGTTTGTGCGGGGCAATATAGCGTTGGTGCCGATAGCTCAAATCGCCGGACGTATCGCGGCGGAAGGCGCGTTGCCTTATCCTCCCGGCGTGTTGTGCGTGGTGCCGGGCGAAGTCTGGGGTGGGGCGGTGCAGCGTTATTTTCTGGCGCTGGAAGCCGGCATCAATCTATTGCCGGGATTTTCTCCCGAGCTGCAAGGCGTTTACAGCGTGCCGGAGGTGGATGGCGGCAAACGTCTTTATGGCTATGTGGTTGAACCATCGAGCTAACCCTGTTTACAGGCCCGCCGCCGGGCCCGATTTTTTCTTATAGGCTAATCAGGCCGCGGGGTCCTGCGGCGTTTTTTGTTTGTCTTGAGCCGTTTTCTGTTTGTTCAGTCCCAGCCATCCGGCAACCAGCATCAGGCCCAGAACAGGGATAGAGGCGATAGTCCAGGTGCCGTTCGGATAGTCGAACGCCATCAGCGTCAGCACGCCCAACAGGAAGGCCAACGTCAGCCAGGACGTCACGGGCGCGCCGGGCATTTTAAAAGTCACCGGCTCGGCTTTTCCCTGACGAATGGCTTTACGCAGCTTCATCTGGCAAACGATGATAAACCCCCATGAGGAGAGAATGCCCAGCGACGCTACATTGAGTACGATTTCAAACACTTGGGACGGTACGATGTAGTTAAGAACAACGCCGATAACATGAATGCTTACCGTCACTAAAATGCCGGTATAAGGTACGGACTGGCTGCTCATTTTCGACAGGAACTTCGGGCCTGAGCCGCCCAGAGACAACGAGCGTAAAATGCGTCCGGTGGAGTAAAGGCCTGAGTTCAGGCTCGACAGCGCGGCGGATAGCACCACGACGTTCATCATCGAATCAATGTAAGGCACGCCCAGTTTGCTGAAAAAGGTCACGAAAGGGCTTTGCCCTGCCTGATAGGCGTTCCACGGCAACAGGCAGACGAGCAGGATGATGGATCCGACATAAAAGACGCCGATACGCCAGATCACGCTGTTCACCGCTTTTGGCAGCACGGTTTCCGGATTCCGGCATTCTCCGGCGGTAATGCCGATCATTTCAACGCCGGCGAAGGCAAAAATCACCCCCTGAACCAGCACCAGCGCGGGTAAAAGTCCGTGTGGGAAGATACCGCCGTTATCGGTAATCAGATGCAAGCCGGTCTGGTTTCCATCCACCGGCGTTCCTATGCCGAGATAGATGCTCCCCACCACTAAAAACAGAGAGATGGCGGCGACTTTGATTAGTGCGAACCAGAACTCCATTTCAGCAAACCACTTCACGCCGATCAGGTTCATCATGGTGACGATAGACAGCGCGCCCAATGCAAAAAGCCATTGCGGTATGTCGGCGAAGGTTCCCCAGTAGTGCATGTAAAGCGCGACCGCGGTGATGTCGACGATGCCTGTCATGGCCCAGTTAAGGAAGTACATCCAACCCGCCATGTAAGCGGCTTTTTCGCCTAAGAATTCACGGGCATAAGAGACAAAGCTGCCGCTGGTCGGGCGATGGACGATGAGCTCGCCCAGCGCGCGCAATATGAAGAAAGCGAAAATACCGCAGGTCAGATAAACCAGCGCCAGTGCCGGCCCCGCCATTTGCAAACGCGCGCCTGCGCCAAGAAAAAGACCGGTGCCAATGGAACCGCCAATGGCGATCATTTGAACGTGACGATTGCCTAAGCCCTTGTGATAACCTTTTTCATGAGAGTCCAGCCAACGTCTTTGTTTTGTATCATGTCCGCTATTCGTTTTTTTACTTTGAGTCATTACTTACCCGTATACCTGTCGGTTACTCATTTTTGATTAAATAAGGTATTGAATTTAAATATTTTGTTTTTTTTATTTTGCCTGTAATTTTTTAACCGATGTTGCCAATTCATTGTTGATGACACTCAAAAAACGGCGTCAATATTACTCTTTATCGGCATAGGTGGCAAAAATGCATTTCGATAACGGAGGACACTGCAGAGGACTAAGGCCAGGGATCATTTTTTAATATTATAAATCAATATGTTAATTTTATTTCTTGGCGCGTATTGATAATTGCTGCCGTTTGGCAAGGGGAAATGCGTTGCGCAATAATAAGGGCAGGGAGGCGTTAACGCCGCTCCTGCAGGTTATTTGATAAGCCAGGCCGTAAATAGAGTAAGGCAGGATGGCTGTCCTTACTCTCCTCTGGGTGTGGCGTTGCCGTATTTAACCGCAACGCGTGCTTGTTTTTACAGCATGCCTTCAAACGGGTTCCAGCTTTTACTGCCTCTTCGCTCTTTGAGATAATAAGCGTAATTTGCCGTTGACGCCCACATCGAAGCCAGCGCGATACTGATACAGGTATCAATGCCGCGGGGAATTGGCGTATCCATGGTCATTTCAACCATAGTGATGATGATGTCAATAGTAACAGCGATTGCCAGCAGCGACAGGTTTTTTCTCCACAGGCCAAGAATAAAGAAGTAGATAAAACCAAAGAAAAACGCAATGAAGTTCATATTGAAAAGATATCTGCGGAAGAACTTTTCCTTTCTGATGGCGGCTTTATATTCTTTTGTTTTTGGCGCGCCGTGTTGTTCAAAGAATGCAAATCGCGTGTTCCATTTTTCTGAATATTTATGTATTTCATTTGTGTGCATAAAATGACTCTCTATCCCTTGTTAACCAATTTGAATGGGTCATATCCGGCGTTACTCTTATGCATTTCGTGTGTGAAACGCCAAGGGTAATCCGACGGTAAGATACGTTGCTTAGTGTTTTATGTCACTGTATTTCCAAACTAAGTGGTCAATAAGTGCGCGCTGTGATTCTGGGACGGCACCGAAGGGACATCCTACCTTGCAACCAGTCTGACACCTTTCTCAATGTCGCCGGACAAGCGAATTCTAAAATAAAAAGTACTAAATAGCGTTTTAGGTCGCTGTTGATGCTGGCCTGTCGTAAAACCGGCATTGATGTTCATCTCTTTTATTCTTCATGCCGTCGCCGCGTTTATATTTTACTCGTCGACCTTTACTGGATATTTACAGGAGTCTGCCGTTTATGAAGTTTTTATTTAACGCCGTTATCTGGAGTTGCCTGCTGTGTTTCCCTCTGCTGGCTTCTGCATCCGTGGGGTATCGGCATCTGGAACTGGCCGATGAAAATAACGGGCGGCCGCTTAGCGTAGTGGTACTGTATCCGACGGCGATAAATGGGGTGACCGAATCGCTTGGCGAAAATCCCGCTTTCTTCGGCGTACCGGTAATTAAGCAGGCGCCGCCGCAGGCCGGTTTACATCCTTTAGTGATTATTTCTCACGGCTATGGCGGAAACTGGCGTAACCAACTCTGGTTGGCGCACCAGCTGGCGAAAAAAGGGTATGTGGTCGCCGCGCCAAATCATCCTGGAACCACCTCCAACGATATGAAACCTGCGGTAGCGGCGAAATTGTGGCTGCGACCTGAAGATGTCAGCCGGGTGATTACCGCCTTACAGGCGGACTCATCGATCGCGGGGAATACCGCGCCTGGACAGGTTGCCGTTATCGGACATTCGCTGGGCGGCTGGACGGCGCTGGCTATCGCCGGCGCGCGTTTTGATGCCGCGCGGTTTGAAACGGATTGCCTGACGCAGAAAAAGCTTGAATCCTGTATGGTTTATCAGGCGATTGGCGCGGGGAAAAACGACGCGTCGCGGGCGCGACTTAATGCATCGGCGCGCGACGAACGGGTCAGCGCGGTCGTTTCGCTCGATCTCGGTCTGGCAAGAGGATTCACTCCCGAGAGCCTTGCTGCGGTGAAGATCCCCGTGCTGGTGGTGGCCGCCGGGGTGCCTAATCCCGCGATTCCTGCCGCGCTGGAATCACGGTCTCTGATGGCGTTTTTGCCTGAAAAAACGGCTCAGTATGGGGAAGTCGCCAATGCCACGCATTTTAGTTTTATGCAGCTTTGCAAGCCGGGAGCGGCAGATCTGATTAATGAGTCAGATCCGGGAGAAGGCATTGTCTGCATGGATGGCGTTGCGGGCGCCCGTGAGGCCATTCATCATGCGCTCTTCGAGACGATTAGCGGTTTTCTGACGCAGACCTGGCAACAGAAGTAGCGGATGCCGCTGAGGCGAAGGCGCGTCGCCAGTTGCTGGGGCTCATCCCCGTGGATTTTAAAAACTCCCGATTGAAGTTTGATTTGGTCTGAAAACCGCAGGTCAGCATAATGTCGGTGATACGTAAATCCGTTTGACTGAGCAGACGCCGAGCCTCGTCGATACGATAGCCATTTACGATCTGAGAGATATTGCGCCCATAAACGCGATTGATGGCTTCCGAAAGTTGCCGGGTAGGGATGCCTAGTCGCCGCGCAAGGCGTTGGATGGTGAGGTTGGGATCGGTATAGAGATTATTGTCACGTATCAATTGATCCAATTTATTCGCCAGTTCCTGATCTTGCGGGCTGACGGGCGGTGCTTCGGCGCCGCTTTTATCCTTTATCCCGTTTTTTTCCGCTGCGGGATTCCTCGTCACAATAAGAAACGTCAGGATGATGAGCGTGGCAATGTGGGCGATGGCGATCATTCCCGGCGCCTGCCGGCCGCCTAGCACGCCCAGATCCAACGCGATGGCGAGGTCGGCCATGCCGGAAAAAATGAAATAAACGCCGGCCAGAAAGGGGAGTTTTTTCCACCAACGGGCGCCGTTGGCGCCCTCAGATGGCGTATTGCGCGTCGAGCGAACCAATGCCACGCCATAACCGGCGTAAATCAACAGTAAAGAAAAATCGATCAGCGGCAGGTTGACATAGGCTCTCAGCGCGACAAAAAGGGCGACCATAAGCACGGCACCCATATGCCAAAAATAACGTATGCGCCGCGCTTTATCGCCGCCGCCCGGTATGGCGTAAAGCCAAAACAGCGGCGGCACAAGGGCGGCGGCAATCGGCTGAAAAAAGGTCGGCAGTGAAAGCGATGTACCCCAGTGAAATCCGCTCAGGGTGATAGTCAGACAGCTGGCGGCAATGAATGCGACTTCCGTTTTTGTCGAGCGGCGTTTTCCCTTGGCGTGGCGAATTCGCAGAAACAGAACGACCAGCAGGAATGCGGTGATAAAAGGTAGCGGTATTGCGGGCATGCCAGTTCCCTTAAGCTGTCGGGGGGACTTAGATACAGAGCCTGCCGGCAGTCATGCCGGCCAGAGGCTCTGTCGATCCTATTGCCATTACGGCTATCGGCGGTAATTCTTCTGTGCGGAATTGACTTTGTACAGATAACGCCGAGACTCTGCTGACGGGTGCTTAGTGGACAGCGTGTCATACACCTCGCCCGGCGACATATTGTTAATAATACCGACCGCGCGATCTTTATCGCTGGAGAATACCCGCAGGACGCTGCCCGCACCGCCGTTATAGGCGGTAATGACCGCATAGCGCCGCGAGGTCGGGTTATTGATGCCGACCAGATAGCTATTCTTCAGAATTGACAGATAGGCCGTTCCCGCATCAATGTTATTTTCCGGATCGAACAGATAGCTGCGGCTTGGCTGTCCCCATTTCCCCTTCATTTTGAATACGTCGCGCCCTGCGCTGTGCTGGACGACCTGCATCAGCCCCAGTGCGTCCGCATGGCTGACGGCATAAGGGTTGAAGCTGGACTCGGTCTGCATAATGGCAAGGATCAGCGATTCTTCGACGCCATAGCGCTCCGCGGCTTTGCGCACCAGCGGCAGGTATTTGTGTGCTCGCTTATCCAGGTGGTTTGGCACTAACTGGATGGTAATCGACCAGATGACGTGCAGCCCGGAATTCCGTTTTTGCAACCGATTTTGTATCAGGTAATCGGCGAAGCCAGCGGCGCGGCCTTCCCAGCGGATCGGTTCGCCGGTGTTGTCCAGCACCTGACCGTACAGCATCGGCTCGCGACTGATCTGAATGTCGTTGGCATCCGAATACAGATCGGTGTTGCTGGCGTCGTCGCCCATCAGCAGGGTGGTGATAATCGCCTGGCGCAGGCTGGCGACGGAGTTCGTTGCCGAGATGGTCTCAACGGTGATGGTACCGGCATCAAAGTTGATGTGGCTACGGGTCTGATATTGATCGGTATATTTTACGTAGTCTTTCGGCCCGGCAATCAGGACTTCATTCATGCCCCAGATATTCTCAATGTCATGGGCGAACTGCCCCATCAGAATGTCAAAGGCATTGGTATCCTTGATGAATTCTTCATTATTGTCCGCGCTTTTGTTTCCCGAACAGGAAACCAATAACGGTGCGATGATTAGCAGAGCTAAAATTTTCTTCATATAAAAAGCCGTGTCGGAATAAGGGCGCAAAAGGGCCATCCGGCCCGGCAATATCAATGACTCGGAGGCGTGTAACCTTCGACATGTACGTCCTTACCTTCAAACAGAAACTTGACCATTTCCTGTTCCAACAGTTTTCGGTCTTCAACATTCATCATGCTCAGTTTTTTTTCGTTGATCAGCATGGTTTGTTTGGTTTGCCACTGCGCCCAGGCTTCTTTGGATATGTCGTTATAGATACGTTTTCCCAAATCACCCGGATAGAGCTGAAAGTCCTGACCTTCGGCTTCGCGTTGTAAAAAAGTACAAAAAATGGTTCTGCTCATGCTTCTTCCTCATCAATGTTGCAGGCATTCAATAGTGCAGGCTGCGATTGGGCCAACTCGCGCAGCAGACGTTCAACCGGGGTGGCCAATCCGACTGAAGGCGGCTGTGCTAAGTTATACCAGAGACCCGGACCATCATCCATGCAAGACCCCTGTTGTGGGATACCTGCGGGTGAAAGATCCAGCCATAAGGGGACGATATCCAAATGGAAATGGCTGAACGTATGCCGGAAAGCGACCCGCTGTTGCAACCCATCAGCGTTCAGACCACGTTGTCGCAGCCAGAGTTCCAATTCGCTGCGCTGATTGAACTGTGGAAAGCAAAACAATCCGCCCCATAGCCCAGCGGCAGGCCGCTGCTGTAACCATACGGTCGTCCCCTGTTGCAGCAGCAGAAACCAGCCGGTTTTTTCCGGCAGCGTCTGTTTGGGTTTCTTGCCGGGATATTGCGGCCAACTGTTGTTGGCATAGGCGAGGCAGCCGGTATTCAGCGGACAAAGTTCGCACTTGGGGCGGCTGCGGGTGCACACCATCGCGCCCAGATCCATCATCGCCTGATTAAACTGGCTGACGCCCTCTGCGGGCGTTACCGATTCGCTTAATGCCCACAGCGTCTTCTCCACCTCTTTTTTCCCCGGCCAGCCGTCGACCGCGTAGCAGCGCGCCAGCACGCGCTTAACATTGCCATCAAGAATGGGATAGCGCTGACCGAGCGATAGCGACAGTACGGCGCCGGCGGTCGAACGACCAATGCCAGGCAATTCGGCTATTTCGTCGAATGTGCCAGGAAAGACGCCGCCATGCCGGGCAACGATAGTCTGCGCCGCCTTGTGTAAATTGCGGGCGCGGGCGTAATAGCCCAGCCCGGTCCACAGGTGCAGCACTTCATCAAGCGGCGCGGCGGCAAGCGTTTCCACATCCGGAAAGCGCGACATAAAACGTTGAAAATAAGGGATGACCGTCGTGACCTGCGTTTGTTGCAGCATCACTTCGGACAACCATACCTTATAGGGCGTTTTCTCAAGCTGCCAGGGCAGGGTTTTTCGGCCATAGCGGTGGTACCAGTTCAGCACCTGGTGCGCGAACTGTTGCGCTTGCATCATAAAAGGGATCACTATCCGGCAGGTAAAAAGTCTGACAGCGATTCCAGCACAGAGTGAATGTGCTGTAAACCGGAACTTTCCGAGGCAGCGCTCTTGCTAAACCACAGTATCCTTGCATAATGCGCGTTTCCTTTATGAAATCGGACTGACAGTAAGCACTCTTTATGATTAACAACGTCATCTCACCGGAATTTGATGAAAACGGACGCCCGCTGCGTCGTATCCGCAGTTTTGTTCGCCGTCAGGGGCGTTTGACCCACGGACAGCAACTGGCGTTGGATAACTATTGGCCGGTGATGGGCGTAGAGTTTCAGGCCGAGCCGTTGGCATTTAGCGCTTTATTTGGCCGGGATGCGCCGGTAGTGCTGGAGATCGGTTTCGGCATGGGCGCGTCGCTGGTAACCACGGCGTCGCAGCACCCGGAGCAGAATTTTCTCGGGATTGAAGTTCACCTGCCGGGGGTCGGCGCCTGCCTTTCTTCGGCGCATGAGGCCGATGTCGGCAACCTGCGCGTAATGTGCCATGACGCGGTGGAAGTGCTGGAAACCATGATTCCCGACGGATCTCTGGCTATGGTGCAGCTGTTCTTCCCCGACCCGTGGCATAAGGCTCGCCATAATAAGCGTCGTATTGTGCAGATACCCTTTGTTGAACTGGTGCTGCGTAAACTGAAGATCGGCGGCGTTTTCCACATGGCGACGGATTGGGAACCTTATGCTCAGCATATGCTCGAAGTGATGGACTCCGTCGCTGGATATCGCAATATTTCGGACAATAATGACTATGTCGAGCGGCCGGCATCCCGCCCGTTGACAAAATTTGAAGCTCGCGGCCAGCGTTTAGGGCATGGTGTTTGGGATCTGATGTTTGAGAGGATGAAATAATGGCACAAGCTCGTAGCCGTCGTTTACGTAAAAAACTACACATTGATGAGTTTCAGGAACTGGGTTTCTCCGTGAATTGGCGTTTCCCTGAAGGGACAAGCGTTGAAGATATCGATCGGATGATGGATAAGTTCGTTGATGACGTGATTGAGCCTAACGGCCTGGCGTTTGAAGGCAGTGGTTATCTGCACTGGCAGGGGCTGGTCTGCCTACAGAAGATCGGTCACTGCACGGATGAGCACCGTTTGCTGGTCGGCCATTGGTTGGAAGGTCAAAGCCTGACGGATGTTAAGGTCAGCGAGCTGTTTGATATCTGGTGGGATTTACCAGAGGAACTGATGTAAATTTTACTGCGGCTGGATAACCGCGCTGTTATCCAGCTGTTTTCCGCCTGCAATGGGTGGATTGTTCCCCCTTCCCCCGCGGTTTCCCTCAGGAGAAAATATGCTGCGTAAAATAACTCTGGGTTTATTCATGATGTTGTCCTGGCAGGTTCAGGCCGCCTACCAGTGTGACGTTAATCCGCAGGACGATATCGTTATCAGCCCGCAACAGGTGCAGGTTATCGGCGCCAGCGGCAATCTACAGATATCTCCGCAGGGCGATATTATTCGTAACGGCGCGCCGCTGACGCTTACCGACGAACAGCGCCAGCAGTCCAAAGCCTACCAGGCGGATATCCGACAGCAGCTTCCCTGGATTGGTCAGGGCGCGCAGCAGCATCTGGAAAAAGCCCGCGTGGCGCTGGATAAAGTCATTGTGCAGGAGTTGGGAAGCGGCAGTAATGTGCGTAACCGGCTGACCACGCTGAATGGACAGCTCAAGCAGCAAATGAACCGCATTATTGAACATCGCAACGATGGGCTGACCTTCCACCACCAGGCGATTAAGCAGGTGGAGCAGGACGGCAGACAAATCGTCGAACAAAGTATGGGCGGCGTATTGCAAGACAGCCTGAACGAAATGGGCGTTAGGCAAATGTCGAACGGCGGTAATCCGCTACAGGTAATGATGGGCAATCTCGGCGGGTTACAGAAAGCGATTCAGACCGAATGGAACAATCAGGAAATTGAGTTTCAGCGTTTCGGCCGCGACGTGTGCAATCGGGTTACATCGCTGGAAAATCAGCGCAAGGGCCTGCTGCAAACGTTGAACCGGAACTGAGTGGCCTGGGCGCACCATCCTGACATGCCGGTGTGCTCCTCCCGTTTCCTGTTTCAACCTTGCCAGAATGAAGCGATTATAGCCAGTCTCCCCTCCGGTGAAGGAGAGGAGCGGAATAGCGCCCGAGAATAGGCATGGATTAAGGCGCGGGGATGGTGAATCGGCGGTGAATCGCTTCCAGCTCGTCCAGTGTTTCTTTATCCAATGTGAGATTCAGGCTGTCGAGATTGGTTTGCAGCTGTTTCACCGACGTGGCGCCCAGCAGCGTGGTGGCGACAAACGGCTGCTGACGGACGAAGGCCAACGCCATTTGCGCCGGATCCAGACCCTGTCTCTGAGCCAGCGCCACATATTCGGCAATCGCCTGTTCGGTATGCGGGGTGCTATAACGAACAAAGCGGCTGAACAGCGTATTTCTCGCGCCAGCGGGCTTCGCGCCGTTAAGGTATTTTCCGGTCAGCGTGCCGAACGCCAGTGCGGAATAGGCCAATAGCTCAATACCTTCATGCTGACTGATTTCCGCCAGACCGACCTCAAAACTGCGGTTCAGCAAACTGTAGGGATTTTGAATCGAGACAATGCGCGGCAGGTCGTGTTTTTCCGCCAGATGCAGATAACGCATGACTCCCCAGGGCGTTTCGTTGGATACGCCGATATAGCGGATTTTTCCTGCCCGCACCTGTTCATTCAGGGCTTCCAGGGTTTCCAGTAAGGTAACGACCGGCTTTTCGTCGCTATATTGATAATTCAGTTTGCCAAAGCAGTTGGTTTGACGCTGCGGCCAGTGTAGTTGATATAAGTCGAGATAATCAGTATTCAGGCGAGTCAGGCTGGCATCCAGCGCGTCACGAATGTTTTTTCGATCCAGCGCCTGCTGCGGGCGGATGCCGCTATCATTACCGCGCACCGGACCAGCCACTTTGCTTGCCAGAATCAGCTTTTCACGTCCGCCCCGCGATTTCAGCCAGGAACCAATGTAGCTCTCGGTCAATCCCTGGGTTTCCGGGCGCGGCGGTACCGGATACATCTCTGCGGTGTCGATCAGGTTAACACCGGCGGCAATGGCGTGATCCAGCTGGGCATGCGCTTCAGCTTCGCTGTTTTGTTCGCCGAAGGTCATCGTGCCAAGACCCAGAACGCTCACTTCTAAAGAACTATGGGGAATTCGGTGATATAGCATTGCCAGCTTCCTTTATCTCTGAGAATGGCAGGTGCACATCTATACCCGTGAACTTTCAAGTTGCAGGTGCGTTGGCTGGTTAAATTCGTTTACGACGCCTCGTCGCCCGGTTGCCGCATCCCGTCTCTCGAAATCTATTGGGCACCTACTCGCCTTTTTTCAGGCCCAGGAGGACCCAAAATATAATGAGTATCAACACCTGAGTTTGACTATAACGAAGCCGTGCCATGTGGGGAAGCGTCTTTGTTGTTTAAAACTGCGGGGCGGTGCCGAAAACGCTGAAAATCAGCGTTCGATTATCTGGGATACCCGGTCGTTGTTGATTTGTTTCTCATTACCTGCTTCATCAATGTAACCGATCATACCGGTATCTTTGTCCAGGGTCGGCTTACCGTGCGTCAGCAGCATTTGTCCCTCTTTTGTCGCAATCACATAGTTACTGGCGCAACCGCACAGGGTGAATAATAACGCGAGCGTTATCGCTATTTTCATCCGAACTTTCATCATAATTACCTGTTACTGTTAGTAAAAAACGGGGTTATTGGCGAGTCTAACAAATAGATTGTCAAGGTTAAGTAAGAATAATGGAAAAAATGGACCTGTGCAGGGCGGTTAATCGCTGGCGTTCAGGTTGTGGCCCTCTTATCGGGCTCCTCAGGAAGAAAGCGCCCGTCGGCGCGTTGATGATTAATCTTAACCGATGGGCACGATCCACAAACTTGCCGATAACCCGTTGTCGGCATGAGTAACGGGTAATTTTCGAATACAGTTACAATGGTTAATGCAATCTGTAAAATGACGGCGTGACATATTGCTAATGAACAAAAGAGTCTGCCAAGACTCGCGGAGCACATGATTCGATGGCTAAAGGTATTGTAAATACTGATAATACACTGTCAGTCTTTGATTTCGACGGAACCCTTACCAAACGTGACAGCTTTATCCCCTTCCTGCTCTTTTCTTTTGGGAAACAAAAGTTTGCCCAGCATCTAGTTCGTTTGGCGATCCCTACTCTCAAATGCATAGGCCGCCGGGTCACCCGAGATGAACTAAAAGAAGTTCTGATTCGCACCTTCCTCACCGGGGTTGAGTCCCAGTGGGTGGAGAAGAAGGCCGTAGAGTTTTGTGATAAATACTGGACGCGTTTGATGCGGCCTTCCGGGCTGATTGCCGTGGCATCGCAAGTCAACTCCGATGCCATTGTGACGATCTGTTCAGCATCCCCCGCATTGGTGCTCAAGCCTTTCGCCGATAAGTTGGGAATACATCTGATAGGGACGAATTTGGAAGTCAGAGACGGCGTGCTGACGGGGCGGATAAGTGGATATAATTGCCGGTGTGCCCAGAAGGTGAAGAGGTTGGAAGCCGAGTACGGACCACTTTCTTCATATCATCTGCGTGTGTGGGGCGATACCCGAGGGGACTATGAAATGCTTGCGGCTGCACAGGAACCCTACTGGCGGTATTTTCACAGTGCCTGGGGGCGACGCAATCCTCCGCTTGCCAAAATTAAAGGCCTCCTTAAGTAACCGGAATAGCTGAAAGCGGGGCGCTGTCGATGTGGTTCAGGTCGACTGCAAACAGGCGGCTTTTTTCTGATAAGGCATGTGGGCCGGATTGTAACTGCATGAAAAACTAATCGTCTAAACCACGCGAGCGGCGAAGCTGAATGCGTTGCTGTCGCGGTGTTTTTTCATCGAATGATTATTTTTTATAAAAAAAAGCCCCAATGTTTTACCAATGGGGCTGTCCGACCAACGTCAAGGTTAAATGTTTACGCCGTGTTGTGAAGCCAGGGCGGACAGTCCGCCGGCAAAGCCTTGACCTACCGCTTTAAATTTCCATTCCGCGTTGTGACGATACAGCTCGCCGAATACCATGGCGGTTTCGGTCGACGCATCTTCAGACAGATCAAAACGAGCAATTTCAGTGCCGTTATCGTTATTGAATACGCGCATATAGCTGTTGCTGACCATGCCGAAGTTTTGTTTACGTGATTCTGCATCATAGATAGTCACAGCAAACACCAGTTTTTTCACTTCAGCAGGGATCTTCGCCAGATCGATTTTAACCTGCTCGTCATCACCGTCGCCTTCACCGGTGCGGTTATCACCCATGTGCGTTACTGAGCCACAGGTGCTGGTTTTGTTGTTGAAGAAAATGAAGGACGCATCGGAAATAACTTTGCCGTCGTCCCCGACCATGAATACCGAAGCGTCGAGGTCAAAGTCCGCACCATCAGTTACACGCGCATCCCAGCCCAGTCCCGCCATGGCAATATTCATGGTCGGTGCTTCTTTCGTTAAGGATACGTTGCCGCCTTTAATCAGAGATACTGCCATTTATGAAACTCCTGCAATAAGGAATATTGATAAAAGCAGACGGCGGTTACCGCCTGCTTGCCGTTGAAGCCTAACGTCGTAAAGTCACTTTCAACTATCAAGACGCGTTGATGCCGTACTGCGCGCATACTGACGCCAGTCCACCGGCGTAGCCCTGACCGACAGCGCGGAACTTCCATTCCGTGTTGTGGCGATACAGCTCACCGAACAACATGGCGGTTTCGGTTGATGCATCTTCAGTCAGGTCGTAGCGGGCCACTTCCTGCCGGTTATCATCATTAACCAGACGGATGAACGCGCCGGCAACCTGCCCAAAGCTCTGACGACGGGTGGTTGCATCGTGGATAGTCACGACGAAAACGATCTTGTCTACGTCTGCCGGGATCTGGTCGAGTTTGATTTTCAGCGCTTCGTCATCGCCGTCACCTTCGCCCGTACGGTTGTCGCCGGTGTGCATAACCGAGCCATCGGTGGACTTCAGGTTGTTGTAGAAAATGAAGTCGGTATCGCCGCGCACTTTACCCGAGTTGTTAAGCAGGAATGCCGAGGCATCAAGATCGAAGTCCTGACCGTCGGTTGAGCGGGCATCCCATCCCAGGCCGACTAGCATATTCTTCATCGTTGGCGCTTCTTTGCTTAAAGAAACATTTCCGCCTTTAGAAAGAGATACACCCATAGTTCTATCCTCAATAGTTAACGTTTATCATCAAAGTGAAGGTGTCGGGAATTAACCCTCTTTACCTTCCTTTGCATCAGTTTTTCCGGGGAACAGTACGCTGACGATAATCCCCACGGCCAGGACGCCCAGGACCACGAAAAGGCTGGTATTGGCTGAAATATTGTAGCCGTGATGCCAGAGATGGTCGGTTGCATTCAGTCCCAGCTTCACGCCAATGAAGAACAACAGCACGATGACGGCCTTCTCAAGGTGAGTAAGGTACTGTTTAAGCGCTTCCAGAACAAAGTACATGGTACGCAGACCCAGAATGGCGAACATCATGGCGCTGTATACGATCAGTGGTTCACGACTTACGGCGATAACGGCCGGTACGGAGTCAAACGCAAACATCACATCGGACAGCTCCACCACAGCAAGGCATAGCATCAGCGGCGTTGCATAGAGTGCGGCTTTGCCCACTCGGCCTACCTTGATGTCTTTGTTCTCCGGTTTTGCCAGTTCGGCATCGACTTCCTTCTGGTTTAAAAGGAAGGCGTGCCCTTTTAATTTCGGCCAGATAGGGAAGAGGCGCTTCACCATGCGGTAGGCGATATGCTGAGAATAATCTTCAATCACATCGTCATCGTCGCCGCTTTTAAGCATCATAACCGCCGTCCACAAGACGACTAAGGCAAAGACGATTTCGACCCAGGGCCCTAATGTCAGCAGGCTGGCGCCGATGGCCACGAAAATCCCGCGGAATACGATTGCGCCAATGACCCCCCAGTACAACACGCGGTGGCGCAGGTTATCGGGCACGGCGAACCACGAAAAGATGGCCATCATCACGAAGAGATTATCTACGGACAGGACTTTTTCCAGCGCATAACCGGTAATAAACAGGCTGGCGACTTCAGCCCCGTGGTGAATATAGAGAAAACCAGCAAAGACCATCGCCACGACAATCCAGAACACCGTCCAGAGCGAAGCGCTTTTTAAAGAAATCGGCTTGTCATGACGATGCATGAACAGGTCGATGACGATCGCCCCGACGGACAGCAATACAAAAACGATGACGGTTTCTGCCGGGAAACCAATATGCGTGGATACCATAATTAGCCCTTAAGCCAGAGTGTAAAAATTAAAGGCCGAATTCGGCCGGAGTAAAGCCAAGCGCAAGCGCAATTTCCCGAACGGCCGTCTGTTCAGCCTGATCGAAGTCACCGTCGCTTTTCGCCACGGCGATACCAACACGAAGGGCCAGCTGTGCAGCTTCCGGCTGATCTTTCAGCGCCAGAATGTATTTCATGGTTTCGCCCTTGCCGATTTCGTAATCGAAGCTGAAGCTGGTCACCAGTTCATTGAAGAAGGCGATCACGTCTTTAGTCTCGAACACTTTCAGCTCAGGGGACGCCTGAAGAAAGCCAATCATCTTTTGTTTTTCTTCTGCGCTGACGCCGTCGCTGGTGACCGCGATACGGGCACAAACCGCCACCGTGCCCTGCATGAATTTTTTATTTTTAAAGCGCCCGACCTGTTTCGTCAGCTCATCGCGACCGGCATTGAACGCGCCTTTTACCTTGTCGAAGAAACTCATTTGATTACCCTCAAAATATTGAAATTATTTAGAGCCGGCGGACCAACGGAAGCCCCAGCCCAGTGCTTTGTCCATCTCTTTATGACCACCAAAGAACTGGTTGATTCGTTCAACTTTGATGGCTCCATTGTCATTCACCAGCCGGGCGATCGCACACATATTGTGGCGGTTAGACCCCTCTGTTAAACGTGTCTCTATCGGCGGTTGCTCGGGAACATGCAGCGTGACGACGCCGTCCGTTTTATCCCAGCTTGCCACGCCTTCATAGATGAAGGCATAAATCAGCACCTGGCGGATTTTCTTCCATTCGCGCCCGTTGATGCGCAACCACTCTCCGTCGGAAACTTGTCCCGTGCGGTCATCACCCTGCAATTCGACAAAGGGTTCTGAGTTGAGTCGGCCAAAGGTGTTTCCAAGCGCCTGAACAACCCCTTTGGAGCCGTCCTGAAGTTCGATAAATGCGCCCAGATCCAGATCGATGCCTTTTGATTTGTTAAACATGCCGCCAAACATGCCGCCTGAAGCGACGCTGGCCTGATTCCAGTTGAGATTGATTTTGATTTCACCAAAATTATCCCGCTTGGCAAGGCTGATCGACGGCTTTTCCTTGGTCAGGGAAACTTTGCTCAAACTGATTTTTGCAGGCGCCGGCGTCGGTTCGGGCGCCGGCGCGTCTGAAATGTCTACGCCGAAATGTTCCGCCAGCGGTTTTAGTCCACCATTGAAACCCTGTGCAATAAAGCGGAATTTCCACTCCGCATTGCGGCGATATATCTCGCCGAGGATAAGCGCCGCTTCCTGACGGCCCGATACATCCACATTGCCGGACAGCAAAACACTGCCGTTAAGTTCGACCTGAATGGAGAGGTGCTTCAGACCCGAGAGCGTTATATTGCCGTCACAGGTTGCCGTGAAGGCCAGTTTTTGCACCTCAGGGCGAAGACGGTTGATATCGACCGTAAAGGCGGTATCCGTGCCGCTACCGGCAAGTTTCACCGAGGCGTCGTCGTTGACCGGCTGGCCGTAAAACACCATATCCGGATCGCCTTGCACTTTACCTGAGGCATAAAGACGGAACGAAGAAGCGTCTACCGGGACGCCGGAGAGAACGCGCACCGTCAGCACCTGCGAGGGAACGGGGGCATTGCCCCCCGGCGTCATGGTCATTAGCGTACCACCGTAGCCACAATGTCAGCGTGCATATCATCAATGGTACGGCCGGTTGAGGCTTTACCATGGGCGGTGAAGTCCCAGTTCCCGTTATTACGCGCCAGCGAGGCGATGATGATGCCGGTGTGGGAACCCTGTTCTGTCAGTTGGTAGCGGGCCAGCTCTTTACGTGACTGATCGACCACGCGGCAAAAGGCATTATCGACTTCATTGAAGGTTTGGCCACGAAAGCTGTTAACCGTGAAGGCCAGATACTCAACTTGTGGTGACAGGCGAGTAAGGTCGACGGCGATCGTTTCATCATCGCCATCCCCTTCGCCCGTCAGGTTGTCACCCTGATGAACCACGGCGCCGCAGCTTGATTTCAACTGACGAAACCAGATGGTATCGATGGTCTTACCGGCATGGTCCAACAGCACGCAACCGGCGTCTAAATCAATTGAATCGCTGCCACCGCCCAGAAGACTGCCTAGAAATCCTTTTTTCTTTTTTAATGGATCCCAGCCTAAACCGAATTGAAGCTGGTTTAATGATGCTGTTTCTTTGCTGAGTGAAACAGTTTGGTTTTTGCTTAATGAAACCATTATTTATTCCTTCAGAGATAGGTTGAGCCATTATTTTTTTTAAATCAAAAATCCGTGTGCTTAAAAAGCATATCATGACGAAGTTGCACGACAACCCTCATTTTTCCCCTATTTTTGTAGGTATAAATTAACAATGTGATTTAACTGGATATTTATTTTTTAATTTACATTTATTGACGTAATAAACTTAGGTTTTTCAGTGATTAACCTGTAATTCCGTGGGGAATTATATTCATCATATTATGATTGACATGCATATAATGCCTCCCTAGACTCATATCTTAAATCCTCTCGTCCTCTCATTCCGGGAAAATTAAAGCCGATGGGTCACGCAATTTGGTTAATGGAAGGTTTGTCCTCACAGCGCGATATTATTTTAGGCATTAAAGAATTTTTTAAAAATACCAATAAAACGGTCACGGTTATTGCCTCTCATCGTCATAATCGAAATGAAATACTTTCTTTGGCGGATATCGCGCTGATTGAACCGCCTGATGATGAACAGCGTTTGGATTTCATCGCCGCCACCGTGAAGCAATTTGGCGTTCAGGCCCTGCATACCGGCCGCAACTGTCAGTGGTTTGAAGCTCACCGTCAGGATATCGAATCTCTGGGCGTTTCTCTGACCACCGGAGCCACCAGCGCCGCGATGTTTGCCCTGGCAGACGACAAGGTCGAGTTCGCCGATACAATGCAAGCGCATGGTCTGCCGGTGGTGCCTTCACAGCGTATCGACAGTGCTGATCAACTGCGCCGCCAGATCGTCAGCAATCGTCAGGCAGGAGACGACAAAAAGTTACTCTGCGTAAAACCGGTATCCGGTATTTATGGCATGGGATTCTGGCGCTTTGATGACAGCATCGCCCCGATGGCCGCGTTTACGCATCCGAATAGCCGAAAAGTGCACCCTGAGATCTACCTGCATGCATTGGAACGGCAGGAAGCGTTTGAGCCATTGGTACTGATGCCTTACCTACCTGGTCCTGAATACTCCGTCGATATGCTGGTTGAAAAAGGCGACGTCATGGCGGCGGTCGCTCGCCGTAAAGAGGGAGCGCTGCAATATCTTGAACAATCCGGCTCCGCCTATGAGCTTGGCAAAATGTGCGCCCGAATAATGCAGGCCGATGGTCTGGTAAATGTACAGACGCGCGATAACGATCAGGGCGAACCCGTTCTGCTTGAAATCAACATGCGGCCGTCTGGCGGTATCGGGTATACCCGTCACGGCGGTGTCAACCTGCCTGCTTTTTTTGCGCTGCGTCAGCTCGGTCTGATGAATGCGTCGCAGGTGAAATCGCTGGCGACAGAAAGTTTCTCTCCTGCGGTTGTACGCACCATGACCGACGTCATCCGCTACAACCCCATTCTCGATAATCTGCCTGTCAGCGTCGGGGGCGTATAATCATGCTTAACAGACCAGCCGTCTATCGTAAAGAGCTGTCCGGTGGGACACTGACGGTGACCCCGACCGGCGGCTCCCTGCCATTGGATTCGCTATTCGATATCGCAGAGCGCCGTAATCCCAAGCGGGCTTTTCTGTTTGTCAGCAAAGTGCTGGGACGACATATTCCTATTTCTCCCGCCGTTATGCGCGCTGCTTACCGGCAACTTGCTCAACAGCTACCGGCTGATTTGCCGCAGCCGGTACTGTTTATCGGCATGGCTGAAACCGCTGTTGGGTTGGGGGCCGGGGTTTTTGATGAGGCGTTAAGGCGTTTCGACGACGTGGTCTATCTGACCTCAACTCGTCATCCCGTCGACGGCCAATTGATGTGTGAATTTAAAGAAGATCACTCACACGCGACTGATCATTTGCTCTATCAACCTACCGATCCCGCGCTTCGGACTCGCGTACGCGACGCCCGAACTCTGGTGCTTATCGATGATGAAGCCACCACCGGCAACACCTTCATTAACCTGCTGAACGCGCTGCGCACCGACGCGGGCCTGAGCGCAGTAGAACGGGTCGTTACGGTAACGCTTACCGACTGGAGTGGAAACGCCATCACAGAACAGTGCCCATTGCCGGTTACGCCGGTTTCTCTCGCCCAGGGCGACTGGTTCTGGGAGAAAAAAACCGATGCCCCCGTTCCGGTGATGCCGAACGTCAACATCACCGCATCAGGCAGCGTAGCGATCACGGGAAAACAAAGCTGGGGACGTCTCGGTATGGCGGCGCCGGCAAGAGATTTGGGAACGGAAATTACGGCATCAGCCGGAGAAAACATTCTGGTGCTGGGTTCCGGGGAATTTGTTTGGGAGCCGTTACTGCTGGCCGAGCGTCTGGAAATGGAGGGGGCTGAGGTCAGGTTCAGTTGCACAACGCGGTCGCCGATTTCCACCGGTTTCGCCATCGAGTCGGTGATTGCCTTTACGGATAATTATGGACTGGGTATTCCTAATTTTGTCTATAACGTCGCCCATCAGCAATTCGACCGCATTCTGTTGTGTATCGAAACGCCCGCCGAGAGCGTCGATCCCGCGCTGCTTTATGCCTTAAAAGCGGTAGCGCCTGTCGTCGAGGTGATCGTTTATGAATAAGCCTGTCGTTCTCTCGGACCTCGACGATACCCTCTTCCAGACACGCCGGAAAATGGTGGATGAGCTGGCGCTTGAGCCTTATCGACCGGGGGCTTTAGACCGCACTCTGAATGCCCGCAGTTTTATGACCGAGGAGCAAGCCATGCTGGTGGACTGGTTGCTTGAGCACGCCGACTTCATTCCGGTCACCGCCCGGGGGACGGAAGAAATCAGCCGTGTGACCATTCCGTTTAGCTCATGGGCCATCGTTACGCACGGTGCGGTGATCCTCACGCCGGAAGGAAAACCTGACGAAGAGTGGAAAGCACAGATGCTGGCCAGCCTGTCTGCCTATCGGGAACCGCTGCTTGCCATGCAGCGGGGCATTACCACCCTAATGGCGGAACGCGGCATCAAGGGGTGGGCCCGTATCAATTATGAATATGACGATACGCCGGTGTATCTGGTGATGAAGCATACGGACAGCACCCGGCTTGAGGAACTTTATGCCATAGGCGATGAAATCGAAACCCGCTTTCCGACCGCTGGTTTTTACATCCATCGCAACAGCAACAATATTGCGTGGTTGCCCACGCCGGTTGAAAAAGGCCTGGCGACCCGGTATCTGCTGGACAAACTGCGGGCCGAACGCGGCGTTTTTCCGGTGATTGGTCTGGGCGACAGCCTGAGTGACTATCGGTTTATGAAGCTGTGTAACTGGTTTGGTCTGCCTCAACAGAGCCAGTTTGCCGAACATATCAGTCGCCATGTTTTCGGAGAAAGCTAATATGCGGCCATTTACCCCCTTTTCGGGATCCTATCTTACTGACGACGTGCATTTCCTTCTTCAGCCGGTCGAAATGGAAATGACGCCGGTAGATCAAAAAGAACGGCTTATTCAGTCGGGCGAAAAGCATTACTCCGAGATGCTGAGTCAGGAACCTGAACCGACCCGCTGGCATCTGGATCTGTTCGCTCGCGCCTTGGAGCAGGGCGCCGCGCGTCTGGCGAGAGAAACGGTGATGTTGGCCAAAGCCCTGTCAGACCGCTTTGGCGATACGCCGATTGTCTTGGTCAGTTTGGTCCGGGCGGGGGTGCCCCTTGGCGTGATGCTGCATCAGACTCTCCGGGCTATGGGGAAACGATCCTATCACTATGGGGTGAGCATTATTCGGGATCGTGGCATTGACGACACCGCGATGGACTGGATTGAGGCCCGGCATGGCAAAGAGGGCGTGGTGTTTGTCGATGGTTGGACGGGTAAGGGCGCAATTACGGGGGAGCTTCGCCGTTCTCTGGCGTCACGTTCAGGCTATCCGGAAGATCCTCGGCTGGTTGTCCTGGCCGACCCTTGTGGCGCGTCATGGCTTGCCGCCAGTAACGATGACTGGTTGATCCCCTTCGGTATTATGGGCGCGCCGGTATCCGGGCTGATTTCACGATCCATCTGGTCATCAGAGGGATTACACGGCTGCGTGCAATGCGATCACCTTCGCCAGTTTGAATGCAGCCGCCTACTGGTCGACACCGTTGCCGAGTGCCGTAACCAACTGGATATGAATGAAATCCCCGCCAGCCAGTGGAGTCCTGCGGATTTCGCGCCGTTGAAATCACAGAGCGAGCTGATTATTTCGTCGCTGGCCGCGGAGTACAATATTTGCAGCATTAACCGAATTAAACCCGGCATTGCCGAAGCCACGCGCGCCGTTTTACGCCGGGTCCCCGAACACGTTCTTGTCCGTTCGGTTCATGATCAGGACGTTGCCCTGTTGGTGTATTTAGCCCGTGAAAAAAACATCACCATTACTGAGGTCGGCGACCGCATCGGGCAGTATCGGGCCGTCACCATTATCAAAAAGGTTCGCTGATGACAAAAAGACTATCGCCATACCGGCTGGGCGCTACGCTCTACATGCCCGCAACGCGTACTGATATTGCCAAAAGCGTGCTGAACAATGAAATCGAAGGGCTACGTTCCATTGTCATTTGTCTTGAGGATGCGGTCAGTGATGCCGACGTGCCTGCGGCCATAGAAAATTTAAAACGGGTGCTGGCGGCATTACTTTCCGCCAAGGCTGATGGGCAAGGTGCCGAATGGCCGCTCGTTTTTATTCGTCCCCGCCACCTACCGATGGGTAAATACCTGACGGAGTCTTTGGACCTATCGCCGGTCGACGGGCTTGTCCTGCCCAAATTCACCCTTGCTTCCCTGCCGGAATGGTGGGCAATCATGCAGGATACACACCTTTGCATGATGCCGACGCTGGAAACCGAAGATGTCTTCGATGTCATACGGATGCGTGAACTCGCCGCCACGCTGGCCGGGCATCCCTGTCATGATCGCATCATTGCGCTGCGCATTGGCGGCAACGATCTGATGAATGTTATCTCGCTGCGCCGCCCGCGTAATCTCACGCTGTATGACAGTCCGATGGGCTACGTCATCAAAATGCTGGTGGCCGTTTTCGGCTCACGTGATTTTGCTCTGACTTCACCGGTCTGCGAGCACATTGATGACCATAACGTGATGGAACGTGAGTTGGCGCTCGATATGGCGCACGGACTGGTGGGGAAAACCGCTATTCATCCCAACCAGGTGGCAAAGATTGAGCGGGCTCTGATGATCACTCCAGAGGATCATGAGGATGCCCTTAGGATCCTGAACTCCAGTCAGGCTGTGTTCAAATCGCAAGGCGCAATGTGTGAGCCGACAACCCATCGGCGCTGGGCGGCAAGGGTTCTCGAGCAGGCTCAGGTCTATGGCATCGCACAGGACGGCGCGCCGGAAGGCGTGCGTCTGGTGACCCTCACAAACCAACAATAAAGGGAAGCGCGGTGGAATTCGGGGCTCGACAATCAGTCAGTATAATTCCAGGCTTACGCCGGAAATTGCGCCAGGTCGCCCCAGGTCTGAGTATCAAGCCTCGCGGGGCTTTAAAAAACAGAGGATATGACCTCATGATACCCTGCGTTATCAGGTAGATACTGGTCTGTCTGTTGTGTTTCCGGGCGTTGATTTAGCTGGGATTGACGTTATGCCTGATAGGCTCTGTTACCACGCTCCTGAGCAGATTGATCCGATAGAGGCGCCAGCACCATTTCATTGCGTGAGAAACATGGCTACAAGCGGTGTTTTTTGTTCTATCGGCCACCACAAAACGACAGTAGGCACTCACTAACCATGCAACTCAGTACAAGACAGGCTCGTATTTTTCGGCTGGCTATCCTGCTAGGTTCAGGTCTGCCGGTGCCCACCAAAAAGATCATCATTCAGCTTGCCTGTTCCGAGCCCACCTTAACTCGCGCGCTAAAGGAATTGCGGGAAACCTATTCTGCCGAGATAAAATACCGCAAAGCCACACACTCTTATCAGCTCGTTGGGCATGGCTTTCTTGATAAGAAAACCATTCGCAGAATGCATGAAGCCTTGGTGTCAAGCATTGAGCATAAAACCGGTGAGGTCGTTAGCAAAGTTTCACTGGATAAGGAAAAGAAAAAGGCGGTATCGCTCTCTTTGCGGATGTCTGTGCTGCGCAAAATCGATCGACTCGCTATTCTTGCCGATACCACAAGGAGTGATGCCGTGGAGCTTTTAGTCGATCGTTGCATCGCCGAGTTCACCTCCGCGTTATCTCAAAGTAATATTTCGCAGTAACCGTAATTATCAACAAAAACGGTACTCGCTTAGCGCGCTGAATAAAAACGTTAAATCCCAGTCGCCTGAAGGCAAGCTTGACGTGTCCTGTTACAGCAGAAAATGGCGCGCCAGCAGGGGAGCGGTAAAGGTTTTTTTTAGGTAGAACCCCCGGGGCAAGGTCATAATCGGTTGTCCAAACTCCCCAATCGCTTCCGTCAATGCCTGGCTATTTGCCGCTTTGGGGCGTAATTGCAGCACCTCGCCGTGGCGCGCGGTGATGCTTTCAACCCGGCCAAGTACAATCAAGTCCATCAGCTCTTCCCAGTCACGCCGCAGTTGCTCTTCCTCTTCCCGGCTGGGACTCCAGATAAGCGGCGCGCCGATTCGACGTTCGCCCAGCGGAATATGCCGCGATCCTTCAACCGGGATCCACAGCACCCGCGCCAGCTTGTGACGCACGTGACAGCTTTCCCAAGTGACGCCGCTGTTGCCGGTCAGCGGCGCAACGCAAACGAAAGTGGTCTCCAGCGGCCGCCCCTGTTCGTCGATGGGGATAGTCTTCAGCTCAATGCCGATATCGGCGAAATCCTGCTCTGGCTTGCTGCCGGCGCTGGCGCCGAGAAAAAGCTCGAGCAGTATGCCTATCCACCCTTTATCCCGTTTCAGATTCGCCGGTAGGGGCAGTCGCGCGATATCCGCCAGCTCGGCCAGGTTGTAGCCCGCAAGCGATTCGGCCCGCAGCAGCAGATCCTGCTCACTTCGTGGCGGCGTAGTGGAAACGGAGGGGGAATTGATAAAATCCATAGCCTGATTTTTTCGCTCAAAAAAAATACAACGTTTGAAAACGATTAATGCACAACCGTAGAGCCTGTTGATACGCTCAATAATAGCATGATTCATAGCGGTTTTTTTTCGTCTGATTAGGCTCGCCGGATCTGGTTTGGCAAACTGTGCACTTGTAGACACCAACAATGAACAGGATCTTACACCATCTTATCCACAGATTTCTTGGATAACCCGTATAAAGATGGATCACTGGTTTGATTTACAGCCTTGACGTAGGGGGGTTTTGCTGTTTTTGTCTGTTTTTTGCCTGAAGAGGGGGGCGCTTCTGTGGATAAAACCGACATAGTGCGATCTTTCGCCACTATTGCGATGGCGACGATTTAGTCGCGGGATATCAGCGTGATTCGGTGGTTGTTGAAAGGCTTAATTTTATGAAAAAAAAGGATTATTTTATTTTTATCCGCGAGGCGTTTTTTAACGTAAAAATAAGTTTTACTCACTTTTTCATGGGTTCTGCACAAAGATGTCCACAGAAATAGTGAATAAAACGCCTGTATTGAAGTTTACATGTTTATAACTTTGGTTAAGTCTGTGGGTTATCTAATTCTTATTAGAACGATAACTGTTCCAAGCAGTGGTTTACCGTCTGGCGGGAGTGTGAAACAATCAAGTCATCTTTGCATTTAAGTCTATCGAGGTAGTCCGGTGATCGATGATGATGGCTACCGCCCGAATGTTGGCATTGTAATTTGTAATCGCTTGGGGCAGGTCTTGTGGGCCCGTCGTTACGGTCAGCACTCCTGGCAGTTTCCCCAGGGGGGGATTAACCCCGGAGAAAGCGCAGAACAGGCGATGTATCGCGAACTGTATGAAGAAGTGGGTTTACGGAGAAAAGATGTCCGTATTCTGGCATCCACCCGCAGCTGGTTACGCTATAAATTACCAAAACGTTTGGTGCGTTGGGATACAAAACCGGTATGTATCGGCCAAAAGCAAAAATGGTTTCTGCTACAGTTAATGTGTAATGAGTCAGATATCAATATGCAAAGCAGTGGCACACCTGAGTTTGATGGCTGGCGCTGGGTCAGTTACTGGTATCCGGTACGCCAGGTTGTCTCTTTCAAACGCGATGTTTATCGTCGGGTGATGAAGGAGTTTATCAGCCCGGTGATACAGCTTCAGGAGAATGCTGCGGTTCGGACGGCGCCGCCGTCAGGCTTTCGGCGAAAAAGAGGATAATACAGGCACATCATGCTCACGCGCTTGCGAGAAATTGTCGAAAAAGTAGCGGCGGCGGCCCGCCTTAATGATGCGCTGGAAATTCTGGTCAATGAAACCTGCCAGGCAATGGACACGGAAGTCTGTTCCATCTATCTGGCCGATCACGATCATCAATGTTATTACCTGATGGCGACGCGTGGTTTGAAAAAACCGCGCGGACGCGCCGTTACGCTGGCATTCGGACAAGGCGTGGTCGGTCTGGTGGGGCAGCGCGCCGAGCTGATTAACCTGGCCGATGCCCGCGCCCATCCCAGCTTCAAATACATTCCCGCGGTACAAGAACAGCACTTTCGCTCTTTCCTGGGCGTACCGGTTATCCACCGTCGTCAATTGCTCGGCGTATTGGTTGTGCAGCAGCGCGAGCACCGTCAGTTTGATAAAAATGAAGAGTCGTTCATGGTCACGCTGGCGACCCAGATGGCGGCCATTCTTTCACTATCGCAGATTAAAACATTATTTGGTCGATACCGTCAGGCGCGGATTAAGGCGCTGGTGGCGTCGCCCGGCGTCGCGTTGGCGCCCGGCTGGCGAGACTGTACTCAGCCTTCGCTGGATCACGTTTTTCCGGCCTCGAATCTGAACGGCGAACGGGAACGGGCGCGGTTAACGCAGGCTTTAGAAGAAGCGACGACGGAGTTCCGGCGCTTCAGTAAACGCTTCAGCGCCAGCGCGCAAAAAGAAAGCGCCGCTATTTTTGATTTGTACTCTCACCTGCTGAACGATGCCCGCCTGAAGCGGGAGCTGTTTCAGGAAGTGGATGCCGGTCATGCGGCCGAGTGGGCGGTTAAGCTGGTGATTGAGCGTTTTGCCGCCCAGTTTTCCAGTTTGCAGGATACCTATCTGCGTGAACGGGCCGGCGACCTGCGCGCCTTAGGACAACGTCTGCTGTTCCATCTTGACGATAATGCGCAAAGTATCGGGCAGTGGCCGGAACGTTTCATCCTAGTGGCCGATGAACTGACGGCCACGCTGTTGGCCGAGCTGCCGCAGGAGCGGCTGGCGGGCGTCGTGGTATTCGACGGCGCCGCGAATTCGCATGCGGCAATTCTGGTGCGCGCCATGGGGATCCCCACCCTGGTGGGCGTGGATATTGAACCGGATCAGCTTAATCAGCGTTTACTGATTATCGATGGCTATCGCGGCGAACTGTTGGTGGATCCTGAACCTTCGCTGGTGCAGGAATACCAGCGTCTGTTGGTTGAGGAAAATGAGCTAACGCGTTTAGCCGAAGATGATATGGATCGCCCGGCCGTTTTGAAAAGCGGTGAGCGTATCAAGGTGATGCTGAATGCCGGCCTAAGCACCGATCATGAAAAGCTTTTTATTAATCAGGTCGATGGCGTAGGTCTGTATCGAACTGAAATTCCTTTTATGCTCCAGAGCGGTTTTCCGTCCGAAGATGAACAAATGTCGCAGTATCTGGGCATGCTGCAGCTCTATCCTACTCGTCCGGTGATGTTGCGCACTTTGGATATCGGCGCGGATAAGCCGTTGCCTTATTTACCAATCAGTGAAGAGAACCCTTGTCTTGGCTGGCGCGGCATTCGTATAACCCTCGATCAGCCGGAAATATTTTTAATTCAAATTCGGGCTATGCTGCGCGCGAACGCGCACATCGGGAATTTGAATATTCTATTGCCGATGGTGAGCAGTCTGGATGAGATCGACGAGGCGCGCGGTTTGATCGCCCAGGCGGTAAGCGAAGTCGAAGAGCTGATGGGTTTTCCTCAGCCTAAACCCCGAATCGGCATTATGATCGAAGTGCCGGCCATGGTTTTTCTGTTGCCGCATCTGGCTTCACGCGTTGACTTTGTTTCCGTCGGCACCAACGATTTGACCCAATATTTACTGGCGGTGGATCGTAACAATACCCATGTCGCTTCGCTGTATGACAGCCTGCACCCGTCGATGATACAGGTATTGTATATCATCTCGACCGAGTGCCGACGGCTTGATATCTCCTTCTCCGTCTGTGGCGAAATGGCGGGGGAACCTCTGGGCGCGTTGATGCTGATGGGGCTGGGATATCGATCGCTCAGTATGAATGGGCGCAGCGTGGCGCGCATTAAATACCTGCTGCGTCAGTTGGATTTAACCGAGGTGCAAACGCTGGTGCAACAATTGCTGAAAGCCCAGAGCGCCGCCGAAGTTCGCCAATGGGCCTCTCTTTTTATTGAAGAACGCGGGCTGGGGGGGTTGATCCGGGGCGGTCGTTAATTCATCAATATTGAAAATGTTTTACAGAACTTTCCCTATCTGAATAACCTATGAGTCCGGTGCGCTATGTTATGATGCGCAACCGCGGTTTGCGGACGGATAATGAATAATCCGGCTTTATCAGGGTCCCGTAATCGGGGCAATACAATAAATTATGTGGTGAACGATGACGACGAGCTATCTGGCGTTTCCTCAGTTTGATCCAGTGATTTTTTCGATTGGACCGGTGGCGCTGCACTGGTATGGGCTGATGTATTTGGTCGGGTTTGTCTTTGCCATGTGGCTGGCTACTCGCCGGGCCAACAAACCCGGCAGCGGTTGGACCAAAGACGAGGTCGAAAATCTGCTGTATATGGGCTTCCTCGGGGTATTTATCGGCGGTCGCCTGGGCTATGTCTTCTTCTATGCGCTCTCGTCATTTTTAGAAAACCCGCTCTATCTATTTAAAGTCTGGGATGGCGGAATGTCGTTCCATGGCGGTCTGGTGGGCGTAATCTGCGTCATGCTGTGGTTTGCTCATCGCACCAAACGTCATTTCTTCCAGGTGGCTGATTTTATTGCGCCGCTTATTCCATTCGGCCTGGGCGCCGGGCGTCTGGGCAACTTTATCAACGGCGAACTTTGGGGGCGCGTGACCACAGATACGCCGTGGGCCATGCTGTTCCCCGGATCGCGCGGTGAAGATCTGGCGCTGGCGGTCGGAAATCCGCAGTGGCAGGCGATTTTCAACCAGTACGGTCTGTTGCCGCGCCACCCATCCCAGCTTTATGAAATGGCGCTTGAAGGGGTTGTCCTGTTCATTATTCTGAATCTCTTTATTCGCAAACCCCGGCCAATGGGAAGCGTTTCGGGGTTATTCCTGATTGGTTATGGCATTTTCCGCATCATCGTAGAGTTTTTCCGTCAGCCGGACGCGCAGCTGGGGCTGTTCAGCAATATCCTCAGCATGGGGCAGATTCTGTCTCTGCCGATGGTGATAGCCGGTATTCTGATGATGGTCTGGGCCTATCGACGTCAGCCTGCGCGACAATAGTCGGACGTAATTTTTTAATTTTTGTGGTGAGGTAGTATGAAACAGTATCTGGATCTGATGAAAAAAGTGCTCGATGAAGGAACGCCGAAAGCCGATCGCACAGGCACGGGCACGGTGTCGATTTTCGGTCATCAGATGCGTTTCAATTTACAGGAAGGTTTTCCGCTGGTAACGACTAAACGTTGCCATATACGTTCAATTATTCACGAACTGCTGTGGTTTCTCAATGGCGATACCAATGTTGCCTATCTACATGATAATAAAGTGAGTATTTGGGATGAGTGGGCGGATGAAAATGGCGATCTCGGCCCGGTTTACGGTAAACAGTGGCGTTCCTGGGGCGCGGCCGACGGACGCGAAATCGATCAGTTGAAAAACGTGCTTACTCAGTTGAAACAGGATCCTGATTCGCGCCGCATCATTGTTTCAGCCTGGAACGTCGGGGAATTGGATAAAATGGCGCTGGCGCCCTGTCATGCGTTTTTCCAGTTTTATGTCGCTGACGGTAAATTATCCTGTCAGCTGTATCAGCGCTCGTGCGATGTTTTCCTGGGGCTGCCTTTCAACATCGCCAGCTATGCCTTACTGGTGCACATGGTCGCGCAACAGTGCGATCTGGACGTGGGTGATTTCGTCTGGACCGGCGGAGATACGCATCTCTATAACAACCATATGGAACAAACCCATTTACAGCTGAGCCGTGAACCGCGCGCCTTGCCGAAGCTGGTGATTAAACGCCGTCCCGATACGCTGTTTGATTACCGCTTTGAAGATTTCGACATCGAAGGCTACGATCCTCATCCGGCCATCAAAGCGCCGGTGGCGATTTGATGTCGTTAAGCTGAAAGGGAAAGGCCGCTTATGCGGCCTTTTTTTCGCTGTCCTACCTTGTTTTTCCTGCTTTCCCGCATCTTTTGCGTGTTGTTGCATCGTTGCCGTCAAAGATTGCGTATTGCTACGGATTAAATAGCTAGTCCTCTGTTTTTTCTGGCTAAAAAAACTACACTCGCGGCATGAAAACCATCAATGAACAATCGCGGGGGTTTACCTTGCTGGAATTATTAGTGGTGATGACCATTGTTGCGCTACTGGCGGGCGGCAGTCTGGGCGCCTGGCGTGGTTATCAACAGGCGCTGCGTTTGGAGCAAGGCGCGCAGCAACTGCTCTATTTTTTAAGCCGGGTTCAGGCCAGGGCGTATTGGCACAATGAAACCCGTACTGTCCGGCTGATGCGGCAGGGGGAGTATTGGTGCATGGACAGCGCCGCAGGCGATGAGCGTGGGGCGCTGGGGTGTTTTGCGCGCAACGGCTGTTGCGACGACGACGGACTGCAGTTTACGCGGATGTCGAAAGCACTTTCCCTGGTCGAATCCACTGGCGACGTGTTGACGTTTTATGGCGTGCGTAATGCGGCTCAGGCTGGGCATATTACGTTGTCGAATCCGGCGGGGAGAGTGCGTTTGGTTATCTCGGTACGCGGCCGCATGCGCCTGTGTAGTGAAATGCGGCAGGTGCTGGCGATTCCCCTGTGTTAAACGTTAAGCAACAGGGCTTTACCCTGCCGGAGATGCTGCTGGCCCTCAGTCTGGGCAGTCTGATCCTGTTGTCTGCGGCACAGCTCTATCCGCTGTTGCGCGCGCAAAGTCAGAATAGCGCTCAATATTTCAGGCTGGAACAACTGCTCAGTCAGATTGCCTCCGGCATCGAAAAGGATGTGCGTCGCGCGGGGTTCTGCGCCGGCGAGTGTCAGGGGCAGGCCATCAGCATTGGCGAATATCCGGGGGAAATGCCGCAAAGTTGCCTCAACGTGTCGTATGATTTGAACCATAATGGCCGTTGGGATGGCGGGGAAATGCAGAATGATGAATCTTTTGGCTATCGCCTGCGGGCCGCAGCGCTGGAGATTCAGAGCGGGGCGCATAACTGTCGTGGCGATCGCTGGGAAAAGCTTTTTGATTCTCAGGAAGTGACGATCACGCTATTTCGCATACAGCGCCTCAGCCCGCGTTCGAACGCCGCGTTATATCAGCTGCAGTTAGCCGGCTATTGGACTAAACGACCACTCATTCAGCAAAGGATTTCTCGTCTGGTTATGGGACGCAATCAATGAGGACATGCAATCAGTCCGGCAGCAGTACGCTGGCGATGGTGATGCTGATATCAATCACTGGACTACTGTTAATGTCGGGTCTGCAACGCCAGCTCGATGCGGCGATACGAATGGCAAATGATGAACGTCATTATCTGCAAGCCTTTAATCAGGCGTCGTCATCCTTGAGTTGGGCGCTGAGTTTGCGCTGGCGCGATGAAGACGTCGGCTGGCAATGTCAGACGCTCGCCGCGGAAAATCTGAAAAGCTGTGTGAGAACGGCTTCCGATGAGGGGCAATGGCTGCTGCGTGGCGAGGGGATATTGCCGGCATCGGCGCGTCCGCTGATGCTGTACCAGCGCGCCGTCTCCTTAACGTCGGTATCCGGGCATGTTACGCTTCAGTCGGTATCGCATGGGTGGCTGGACTTTTGTCCGGATAAGGATTGGGCGCGCTGTGCCGATATGGAATAAGCCAGGTAAAGGCGCCGCGCTGCCGCAATGCGGTTTCAGCTTGCCGGAAACGCTGGCGGCGGCGCTATTTTTTTCGGTGTCGCTATTGGGGTTGCTGCAATACCATGAGGTTCTGCAACAGGCCTTCCGGCATCAATGGCAGCAGCGTCAGGCATGGCGACTGGCTTCCCAGCAGTTGGACGCCTATGAGACAGGGATGAATGACGGGGCAACCGTTGCGACGCCGGAAGCCGGATGGCGGTTTCATCTGCTGGAACAAACGCATGGCGCCGACTGTCTCAGGATAACGGCGACGGCGACCACGCCGCGACAGTACCAGGCGAAACTCACCCGCTGGGTTTGCCGGTCGGCTTCGACAATGTCGCATCATCCGTAACCTATGGGCAATCAACCCTATCGATCTCAGACGGCTGCGTCATCGTGTCGCGGCCTGAAGGATAAAGGGATAAATAATCAGCAAGACAGGAGCCAGAATGTTCAGGGTTTATCATTCAAATCAGCTTGATATCTTAAAACAGCTGATGGTTGAGCTGATTAAACTTCAGCCGCTTGAGGATCCTTTTCAGCAGGAAGTTGTGCTGGTGCAAAGTCCAGGCATGGCGCAGTGGCTGCAAATTGAGCTGGCTGAAAATTTCGGCATCGCCGCCAATATCCATTTTCCGCTGCCTGGCGTTTTTCTCTGGGACATGTGCCGCCATATTCTGCCGGGGATCCCGAAGGAAAGCGCATTCAGCAAAGATTCCATGACCTGGAAATTGATGCAGCTGCTGCCTGAGCAACTGACGCAGCCTGATTTTGCCCCATTGCGGCACTATCTTGAGGATGACGGCGATCAGCGTAAATTGCATCAGCTTGCCGGCCGTATCGCCGATCTTTTCGACCAATATCTTATTTATCGTCCCAAATGGATTGAACGCTGGCAGCAGGGACAACTGGTTGACGAGTTAGGGAGCAACCAACTGTGGCAGTCGGCCTCCTGGCGCGCGCTGCTGAACTATACCCGGGCGCTGGAGCAGCCTGAGTGGCATCATGCTAATTTGTACCAGCGTTTTATCAAAAAGCTGGAGCAGGCGACAACCTGTCCGCCGGGATTGCCGCCGCGCGTATTTATCTGCGGTATTTCCGCCTTACCGCCGGTCTATTTGCAGGCTTTGCGAGCGCTGGCGCGGCATATCGATGTTCATTTGCTGTTTACCAACCCCTGCCGGGATTACTGGAGCGACATTCAGGATTATAAATTTTTATCCCGGCTGAAAACCCGTAACCGTCGACTGCATCGCTGGGATAACCCGCAATCGAAGGATGTGCGGCCGCTGTTTCAGGATCCGCAGCAGGCTGATTCGCTGTTTGACCCTGAAGGACGGCAGTGGGTGAATAACCCGCTGTTGGCATCCTGGGGCAAGTTAGGCCGCGATCACCTGTATCTGCTTGCTGAACTTGATGATGTGCAGGAAGTGGATGCGTTTGTTGAACTGGATAACGTCAATCTGTTGCAAACGATCCAGCGCGATATCCTGGAATTGGAAGATCGCAGCATTGTGGCGTTCAGTAAAGCCTCTTTGGAAAATAGCGGCCAGAAGCGGCGCCTGGCGCCAGACGACCGATCCATTGATTTACATGCCTGCCACAGCCCGCAGCGCGAAGTTGAAGTGCTGCACGATCAACTGCTGGCCATGATGACCGACAATCCGGAGCTCACGCCGCGAGATATCATCGTCATGATGGCGGATATCGACAGCTATACCCCTTTTATTCAAGCGGTTTTCGGCAATGCCGCGGGAGACAGCTATCTGCCTTTCGCCATTTCCGATCAGCGGGCGCGGCATGCGCACCCGGCATTGCAGGCCGTTATCAGCCTGTTTGATTTACCCAATAGCCGGTTTACCGCTGAAGAAGTGCTGGCGTTGCTGGAGGTGCCGGCACTGGCGGCGCGTTTCGGCATCAAGGAGGAAGGGCTGCGGCGTTTACGCCTGTGGGTCGTGGAATCCGGCATCCGCTGGGGGCTGGATGATGACAACGTGCGTGAGTTGATGTTGCCGGCCACCGGCCAGCATACCTGGCGTTTTGGGCTGACGAGAATGCTGCTGGGCTATGCCATGGACAGCAACGCCGGTGACTGGCAGGGGGTGCTGCCTTACGACGAATCCAGCGGTTTGGTCGCTGAGCTTGCCGGTCAACTGGCGGAATTGCTGATGCAGCTTAATCAATGGCGCCATCGTTTGCAGCAATCCCGCACGCTAAACGACTGGCTGCCGTTATGCCGCCAATTGATCGATACATTTTTTGCGGCGGACGGCGATACCGAGGCCGCTCTGGCGCTGATCGAAAAGCAGTGGCAACAGATAATCAGCACCGGCAGCGCCGCCCGTTATCCGCAACGGGTGCCGGTATCTTTGTTGCGGGATGAACTTTCCCATCGGCTCGATCAGGAACGGTTGAGTCAGCGTTTTCTGGCCGGATCCATCAACTTTTGTACTCTGATGCCGATGCGTTCCATTCCATTCAAAGTCGTGTGCCTGCTGGGAATGAACGACGGCGTATACCCTCGCACGTTACCGCCGTTGGGATTCGATTTGATGGCGCGGAAAATTCAGCGCGGCGATCGCAGTCGACGAGACGACGATCGCTACCTGTTTCTGGAAGCCTTGCTGTCGGCGCAGCACAAGCTCTATATCAGCTATATCGGGCGTTCGATACAGGACAATACCCGCCGTTATCCTTCCGTATTGGTCAGTGAACTGGTTGAGTACATCGCGCAAAGCCATTATCTGCCGCAGGATCGCGACTGTGACATTGATACCAGCGCCGAACGCGTCGCCCGGCATTTGCGTCATGAGCATACCCGGATGCCGTTTGACGAGCGCAACTTTCTTCCGCCTCAGCCGCAAAGCTTTGCGGCTGAGTGGCTGGCGGCGGCGAATCGGCAGGGGCAAGCGCAACCTGATTTCGATCGGGAACTGCCTCTGGAGCGTTATACCGACATCAATCTGGACGATCTGAAACGGTTCTATCGCCATCCAGTCAGGGCGTTTTTCCAGCTTCGGCTCGGCGTTAGCTTTATGCTGCAAAATGATGAACTGCTTGATGAAGAGCCCTTTATCGTCGATAACTTGAGCCGCTATCAGCTGAATACCGAGCTGCTCAACACCCTGATAGAGCAGGGCGAGTCTGAACGATTGTATCGGCGAATTCGCGCCGCTGGCGGGTTGCCGTACGGCGCATTCGGTGAACTATACTGGCAGACTCAGCAGCAGGAGATGTCGGCGCTGGCCGAGCGCATACGCGAAGAGCTGTCGCCGGACAAGGCGGACAGTCTGGAGGTGGATATCCGCCTTGACGACGTTCGCATCAGCGGCTGGTTGGCTCAGGTTCAGCCCGACGGCCTATTGCGCTGGCGTCCGGGGAAACTCGGCATGACGGACGGCATCACGCTCTGGCTGGAGCATCTGGCCTACTGTCTGGCCGGCGGCCGAGGGGAAAGCCGAATGTTTGGCCGCGATGACAGCGCCTGGCGCTTTGCCCCAATGGCCGTTGAACAGGCTCAGGAATATCTGCGACTGATGTTGTCAGGCTACCAGCAAGGAATGAATAAACCGCTGCTGCTGTTGAATAAGTCGGGTAGCGCCTGGTTATCCCAATGCTATGACCGCGAAAGCGACAGTATTCAATGGGATGACGACGTGCAAAGCAAGGCGCGCGCCAAGCTTCTGCAGGCCTGGCAGGGCAACATGGGGATGATGGGCGAGGGAGAAGATTACTATCTACAGCGAATCATCCGCGAATTGGATGCCGATCGGATGGACGAAATTATCGAAGCGGCGCAAATCTGGTTACTGCCGCCAATCCGTTCTAATCTGGTTTGATTTATACCCGATGGACTTATGGCGGGTTATCCTGTCTCCTCCGGGCCGAGGCGCTGCGTTGTTGAGAAGCGTCCCGGTCTTTTTCAAAAGTGAGGGCCAGCACATCAGCGACTTGAAAGATAAAGGTGATATTGCGTGATTGACGTGAAGGCTATGGAGAAATACATGCGTAAGCAGTTTGTCTGGATTACCGGATTGTTTTTTTTATTTACTTTCTGGCTTCCGTTAAGCTGGGCTGAGACCGGTTGGCAGCCCCTGGCTCAAACTATCCGTAAAAGCGAGAAAGATCCTCGTCAGTATCAGGCGATAAAACTGGATAACGGCATGACCGTATTGCTGGTTTCCGATCCGCTGGCAACCAAGTCTTTGGCGTCGCTGGCCTTGCCGGTCGGCTCGCTGGAGGATCCGAACAGTCAGTTGGGGCTGGCCCATTATCTTGAACATATGGTGTTGATGGGATCCAAACGCTACCCGCAGCCGGAAGCGCTGGCCGAATTTCTGAAAAAACACGGCGGCAGCCACAATGCCAGTACCGCCTCTTACCGCACGGCATTTTATCTGGAAGTTGAAAACGATGCGCTGCAGCCGGCGATAGATCGTCTGGCCGATGCCATTGCCGAACCCTTGCTCGACCCGGCCAATGCCGATCGTGAACGTCATGCCGTTAATGCGGAACTGACGATGGCGCGCGCGAACGACGGTCATCGCATGGGGCAGGTCGGAGCGGAAACGCTGAACCCCGCGCATCCCAGCTCGCGTTTTTCCGGCGGGAATCTTGATACGCTGAGTGATAAGCCCGGCAGCAAGCTGCACGATGAGCTGGTGAAGTTTTATCAACGCTATTACTCCGCCAATCTGATGAAGGGCGTGATTTACAGCAATCAGCCGCTGCCGGCGCTGGCAAAATTGGCGGCGGACACCTTTGGCCGCATCGACAATCATGATGCCAGCGTAGCGCCGATCGCTGAACCGGTAACCACGAAGCAACAGCGCGGCATCCTGATCCACTATGTTCCCGCTCAGCCGCGCAAACAGCTGCGCATCGAGTTCCGCGTGGAGAACAACAGTGAGGCATTTCGCAGTAAAACGGATACCTATATCAGTTATCTGATCGGCAACCGCAGTCAGAACACGTTATCCGACTGGTTACAAAAGGAAGGGCTGGTTGAATCCATCGGCGCGGGATCGGATCCGGTTATCGATCGCAATGGCGGCGTGTTCTCTATCTCCGTTTCCTTGACGGACAAAGGGCTGGCGCAGCGCGACCAGGTGATCGCGGCGATATTCAATTATCTGCAGCAGATACGGCGTGAAGGGATCCAATCGCGCTATTTTGATGAAATCGCGCGCGTGTTGGATCTGGATTTCCGTTACCCCTCGATTAGCCGTGATATGGATTATATTGAATGGCTGGTGGATACCATGTTGCGGGTGCCGGTAGAGCACACGCTGGACGCCATGTATCTGGCCGATCGGTACGATCCCAAAGCGATAGCCGAGCGGCTGGATGACATGACACCGCAAAATGCCCGTATCTGGTTAATCAGCCCGAACGAGCCACACAATAAAGTCGCTTATTTTGTCGATGCGCCTTATGAGGTCGACACTATCTCTGACGCAACGTTTGCCGAGTGGCGGCGTTTAGGTCAGCAAATTTCACTTACCTTACCCGCGATCAATCCTTATATCCCCGATGATTTTTCTTTGATCAAAGCGGATACCGGCATCACGTCGCCAAAAATGTTGCTGCAACAGCCGGGATTGCGCGTGCTGTATATGCCCAGCCGCTATTTTGCCGATGAGCCTAAAGCGGAAATCACCTTGCTTTTGCGCAATAGCGAAGCCAGAAGCACCGCTCGCCAGCAGGTGCTGTTCGCGCTGAATGACTATTTGGCCGGCCTCGCGCTGGATGAACTGAACTATCAGGCGTCAATCGGCGGGATCAGCTTCTCAACCGGTAGCAATGATGGTTTGGTCATTAACGCCAATGGCTACACCCAGCGGCTGCCTCAGCTGCTGCTGGCGCTGGTGGATGGCTATGCCTCCTTTTCTCCAACGGAAGATCAGCTCCAGCAGGCGAAATCCTGGTATCTGGAACAGCTGGATGCGGTAGAAAAGGCGAAAGCGTTTGAACAGGCCATTCAGCCGATACAGGTTCTGTCGCAGGTACCCTACACCGAACGTTCCGAACGCCGCAGCCTGATAAAAGATATCCGTCTGCAAGACGTTATTGATTATCGCAATGCATTAGTGCAAAAAGCCGCGCCGGAAATGCTGGTGGTGGGGAATTTACCGCCGGAGAAGGTGACTGAGCTGGCGCAAACCTTGAAAGCGCATTTGAAGAACGCGGGGAACGACCTGCGGCGCAGCGACGACGTCAAGGTCAGTAAACCGCAGCGGGCCAATCTGCAAAAGGCGGGCAGCAGCACCGACTCCGCGCTGGCCGCGGTCTATGTCCCGACCGGGTATAGCGAAACGCGAAGCATGGCCTATAGCTCGATGCTGGGGCAGATTATTCAGCCCTGGTTCTATAGCCAACTGAGAACGGAGGAGCAACTCGGCTATGCGGTGTTTGCTTTCCCGATATCTGTCGGGCGGCAATGGGGGATAGGTTTCCTGCTGCAGAGCAACAGCAAGCAGCCGGCGTATTTGTACCAGCGTTATCAGGATTTCTATCAGAAAGCCGAGAAACGGCTGCGTGCCATGAGCGCGGAAGATTTCGCTCAGTATAAACAAGGTATGATTAATGAGTTAAGTCAGCGACCGCAAACGCTGAATGAGGAAATGAGCCGTCTGCGCAACGACCTGAATCGGGAGAACTTCGCCTTTGATACCCGAGACAAAATTATTGCCGAAACTAAACTGTTAACGGTGACGCAACTGGCCGATTTCTTCCATCAGGCGCTGAAACCCGAAGGGTTGGCGGTACTCTCGCAAATCTCTGGCAGCCGCCATGGCCAGGCGGACTATGCCGCGCCGCAGGGGTGGCATACTTATCCTGATGCCTCTTCGCTGCAAAAAACGCTGCCGTTGCTGAAGGCGTCATCAATGAATGGTTCGCCCACCGATGCCGGGCATTCAAGCAGCACGGGTGGGGAAAAATGAAGCCGGTCGCGCCGCAATCATTAAACGTTCTGACGTTGCCGCTTGTTGGTGAGCGGCTGATTGAGGCGTCGGCGGGAACCGGGAAAACCTATACTCTCGCCGCGCTCTATTTACGCCTGCTGCTGGGTCTGGGCGGCGAGTCAGCCTATCCGCGCCAATTGCTGGTCGAGGAAATTCTGGTGGTGACCTTTACCGAAGCCGCCACAGAAGAGCTGCGCGAACGTATCCGCGAGAATATCCACGCCCTGCGCATCGCCTGTATTCGCGGGGAGAGCAAGAGTCCGCTGCTGGCCAGGCTGCTGGCGGAGATAGCCGATCTCAACGATGCGGCCGATGTGTTGCTTGCCGCCGAGCGGCAAATGGACGAAGCCGCCATCTATACCATTCATGGCTTTTGTCAGCGGATGTTAAGCACTAATGCTTTCGAATCGGGCGTCCTGTTCGAACAGGAACTGCTCGAAGATGAACAACCATTGCGGCGCCGGGCCTGCGCCGATTTCTGGCGCCGTTACTGTTATCCTTTGCCGGTCGATGTGGCGCGCGTCATCGGGCAGGAATGGAGCGGGCCGGAGAGTTTGCTGACCGACCTGATGCCGTATCTGCATGGTGAAACGCCCGCTTTGCGTCGCTCCCCGCAGGATGATGAAACCTTGCTGAGCCGCCATGAGAAAAATATTGCGCTGATTGATGAGTTTAAGCGCCAATGGCTGGCCGCCTCGGCTGACGTGGCGACGCTGATTAACGCGTCCGGCGTGGATAAACGTAGCTACAGCAGTAAGCATCTGCCCAACTGGCTGCAAAAAGTCACCCTGTGGGCTGAACAATCGACGCAGGATTACCAGTTGCCTAAAGATCTGGACCGCTTTAGCCAACTGACGTTGATGGAAAAAACCAAAAAGGGAGAGCCGCCGCTACACTCGATCTTTGCGGCAACCGACGCATTGCTCGATAGCGCGCTTTCCCTGCGTGATTTGGTGATTGTGCGGGCGCTGAGCGAAATTCGCCGTTCCGTGCGGGCGGAAAAACGCCAGCGGGCGGAAATGGGGTTTGATGATTTACTCAGTCGGTTGGACGAAGCCTTGCGGCAACCGCAGGGAGAACTACTGGCCGGATCCATTCGGGAACGCTATCCGGTGGCGATGATTGATGAGTTTCAAGATACCGATCCCCAGCAATACCGGATTTTTCGTACTTTGTACGTTGGGCAACCGCAATGCGGTCTGCTGTTGATTGGCGATCCCAAACAGGCGATCTACGCCTTCCGCGGCGCCGATATTTTCACTTATATGCGCGCGCGCTCCGAGGTGAGCGCTCATTATACGCTGGATACCAACTGGCGTTCATCACACCAGATGGTGCAGGGCGTTAACCGCTTATTTCAGCGCCTTGCTAGCCCGTTTATCTTTAAGGATATTCCTTTTCTGGCCGTGTCCCCGGCGGCGCCGAAACGCGATCTGGCTTTTACGCTTGCCGGGAAACCTCAACCGGCGCTTCAGTTCTGGCTGACGGGCGACGAATCTATCGGCGTGGGCGACTATCAGCAGCTGATGGCCTGGCAATGCGCCGCGCAAATCCGAGACTGGCTGACGGCCAGTCAGCGGGATGAGGCCTGGTTGGAAGACGGTGAAACGCGGCGCCAGGTTCAGGCTTCTGACATGAGCGTGCTGGTGCGAAGCCGCCATGAAGCCGCGTTGGTGCGCGATGCGCTCAGCCGTCTGTCGATCCCGTCGGTTTACCTTTCCAACCGCGATAGCGTTTTCACCACCCCGGAAGCCCGAGACATCCTATGGCTGTTGCAGGCGGCGCTGACGCCGGAGCAGGAAAGAACCTTGCGCAGCGCTATGGCGACCGCGCTGATGGGGTTGGACGCGCCGGCGGTGGATGCGTTAAGCCGCAGCGAAACCGCATGGGATGCGCTGGTTGATGAATTTGCCGACTATCGTTCGCTTTGGCGGCAGCGCGGGGTGTTGCCGATGCTGCGCGCGTTGATGAGCCGCCACCAACTGGCGGAAAACCTGTTGGCCAGCGCCGATGGCGAGCGCCGGTTAACGGATGTTCTGCACCTTGGCGAATTATTGCAGGACGCCGCCTCGACGCTGGACAGCGAGCACGCGCTGGTGCGCTGGTTATCGCAACAGATTACCCAACCAAACCCGCAGGCCGATAATCAGCAGCTTCGTCTGGAAAGCGACCGGCATCTGGTGCAGATTGTCACAATCCATAAATCCAAAGGATTGGAATATCCGCTGGTTTGGCTACCGTTTATCAGTAATTTCCGTGAACAAACGCAGGGCATTTATCACGATAGAGACACCTATCAGGCGTTACTGGATCTGGATAACGGCGATGAGAGCAAAACGCTGGCGGAGGAAGAGCGTCTGGCGGAGGACCTGCGTTTGCTGTACGTGGCGCTTACCCGTTCCATTTATCACTGTAGCGTCGGCGTGGCTCCGCTTCAGCGCTCGCGCAAAAAAGCGGCCAATAGCGATATGCATCAGAGCGCGCTGGGATATCTGCTGCAGCGCGGAGAAGAAGCGGATGCGGCGACGCTGATCGCCGAGCTTGAAGCCATGGTGGGCGATGGCGTGGCGTTAACGAGGGTAGAGCCCGGCGATACGCCACCCTGGCGACCTGGCGAACGACAAACGGCTGAGTTGCAGGCTCGTCATAGTGAAGGGATGCTGCGCGACGGCTGGCGGGTGACCAGCTATTCCGGCCTGCAACAGCATGGTTCTTCCGCCGTTCAGGAACTGTTCCCGCGTTTGGATATTGAGGCGATGGGCGAGCGTCGGGAGGAACCGGAAACGCAGTTTACGCGGCATACTTTTCCGCGAGGCGCCAGTCCCGGCACCTTTTTACACAGCCTGTTCGAGACGCTGGATTTCACCCAGCCGATTGATGACGTCTGGCTGGCAGAACAATTAGCGTCGCAGGGGTTGGAGGATGTCTGGCTGCCGGTGCTGCGGCAGTGGATGGACGCGGTGCTGACGACGCCGCTTAATGAGGACGGCATAACCCTGTCGGCGCTGGACGCACGCCATAAGCAGTCGGAGCTGCAGTTTTACCTGCCTATTCAGGCTCCGATGCAGGCGGCGTCGTTCGATCGCCTGGCAAAACGCGATGATCCTTTGTCGGCCCAGTGTCCGCCCTTATCATTTCAACAGGTCAAAGGCATGCTGAAGGGATTTATCGATCTGGTTTTCTGCTGGGAAGGGCGTTATTACCTGCTGGACTATAAATCCAACTGGTTGGGCGCTGACGCCAGCGCTTACACCCAATCAGCCATGGCGCAAGCCATGGCTGAGCACCGTTATGATTTGCAGTACCAGCTTTATAGCCTGGCGCTGCACCGCTATCTGCGCCATCGCATTGCCGATTATCAATATGAACGTCATTTCGGCGGCGTTTTTTACCTGTTTTTACGCGGGGTTGATGAAGAGATGCCCGGCAACGGGGTCTTTTATTTCCGGCCACCGCAGGCCCTTATCACCGGATTGGATCGGCTGTTTGCCGACGGACGGATAGAGGATGTCAGCGATGATTGAGCTACTGGAAACGGCATTGCTGCGCCGGCTTCTGCGTCCGTTGGATATTCAGTTCGCCAGAATGCTGGCGGATGACGACGACCCGCCGTTACTGCTGGCCGCAGCCTGTTTGAGCGCACAGTCCGGCGCCGGCAACGTTTGCCTGCCGCTGTCGGAACTGCAGCCTTCGCAACTGTTCGAAGGCCGGGATCGCGAGCTGGCGCACTTGGCGTGGGCGGCGGCCGGTAAACTGGACGCCGCCGGTTGGCGGCAGCGTCTGTCGGCTTCCGCGGCGGTTAGCGATGGCGACGGTCCGACGCCGCTGGTGCTACAGCAGCAAAATCTCTATTTACAGCGAAACTGGCAGAGCGAGGGACGGGTCGCTCGGTTTATCGCTGGCGCATGTCAGGATTCTTCGCTCGACGATCAACCTATACGCACCGTCCTTGACAGCCTGTTCCCGCCGATCGGCGCAGAGGTTGACTGGCAAAAGGTGGCGGCGGCCGTCGCGCTGACCCGACGTATCGCCATTATTTCCGGCGGGCCGGGAACCGGGAAAACCACTACCGTCGCCAAGCTGCTGGCCGCCTTGATTAAACTCAAGGCGGGGGCGACATTGCGTATCCAACTGGCGGCGCCGACCGGGAAAGCGGCGGCCAGGTTAACGGAGTCGCTCGGCGTGGCGTTAAGCCACCTCTCATTGGACCAGGGTGATCGCGACTATTTCCCTCGGGAGGCGACAACCCTCCACCGCTTATTGGGCGCCGTACCCGATAGTCAGCGTTTGCGCCATCATCAGGGGAATCCGCTGCATCTTGACGTACTGGTGGTGGATGAAGCCTCGATGGTTGACTTGCCGATGATGGCGAACCTGATTGCCGCTTTGCCCATGCAGGCGCGCGTTATCTTTCTGGGCGATCGCGATCAGTTGGCGTCGGTCGAGGCCGGGGCGGTGCTGGGCGATATCTGCCGCTTCGCGGAAGCGGGCTACAGCCGGGGGAGGGCGCGGCAACTGCAGCGCTTGACCGGCTGTCAGCTTGAAGATGACGGGCATGAAAATCAGGTAACCGTCGGCGATAGTATTTGTTTGCTGCGCAGAAGCTATCGTTTTGACCAGCAGTCCGGCATCGGGCAATTGGCGCAGGCGGTGAATAACGGCGACGACAGGCGGGTGCTTGCGGTTTTGAACGGCGGGTTTAGCGATATCGCCTGCAATCCTTTGACGGCGACGGAGGATTACCAGCAGATGATGGCGCAATGTGTCGCCGGTTATCGGCATTATTTGCAGCTTATTGCCGACGATGCCGCGCCTGAGGCGGTGCTGTCGGCTTTTCAACGTTATCGCCAGCTGTGCGCGCTGCGTGAAGGACCGTTTGGCGTGTCGGGGCTTAATCAACGCATCGAACAGGCCTTGCATCGAGCCCGGTTGATTCAACGCAGCCGTAATCCGCTTAATCGCTGGTATATCGGCCGCCCGGTGATGATCGAACGCAACGATGCGGTGCTGGGACTGTTTAATGGCGATATCGGCATCACCATGATGAACGAAAAGAGCGAACTGCGGGTCTATTTCCAGCTCCCTGGCGGTCATACCAAGTCTGTGGCGCCGAGCCGTCTGCCTCCCCATGATACGGCCTATGCCATGACGGTACATAAATCGCAGGGGTCAGAGTTCGAACATACCGCGCTGGTATTGCCAAACCAGTACCTGCCGGTATTAACGCGGGAGCTGGTTTATACCGCCATCACCCGCGCCCGCCAGCGTTTGTCGCTGTATACCGATGTAAAGATATTGTGCAGGGCGGTGAATACGCCCACTCAGCGCCACAGTGGTCTGGTTGAACGAATCAATATTCTAAGCACGCCGTTCGGCTGATGGTAATGCGGTGAAGGCGCTTGATAAATTGACGGCGACGCGGGCCCAATAATCATTGACGCTTGATTGGTTGACGGTATCCCGGCAAGGGGCGTAGCTGGCGGTAAGAACCGAGCGGATGTTTGTTCCGCAGCAGTAAGAGCCTGCTGCGGGCATGCTCGCGGGCGGGATCAGAGATCCAGCACCAGAATTTTGGACCGGCGCTGGTAGTTATACAGTTCCTGTTTTTTCCTCGGCAGCATTTCCACCTCAGCAGGCAAAAATCCGCGTTCCTGGAACCAGTGAATGCTGTGTGTGGTCAGGACAAAAAGCTTTTTCAACCCCTGTAAACGCGCTTGCGAGGCAATGCGCTGTAGCAGCATGTCACCACGTAAGGAACTGCGGTAGTCCGGGTGTACCGCTACGCAGGCCATTTCACCGATGCTCTCTTCAGGAAACGGATAGAGCGCGGCGCAGGCGATCGTCAGGTTATCGCGCACGATAACGGTAAACTTATCGATTTCCATTTCCAGCTGTTCGCGGGAACGCCTGACCAAAATGCCTTGCTGTTCCAGCGGGCGGATCAGCTCGAGAATGCCGCCGATGTCGTTAATCGTGGCCCGACGCACCTGCTCGGCGCTTTCCATCACGATTTGCGTACCGATACCGTCGCGAGAAAACAGCTCTTGCAGCAGGGCGCCATCATCCTGATAGCTGATCAGGTGGCTGCGGCGTACGCCGCTGCGGCAGGCCTTGACCGCGCCGCGCAGAAATCTGACCGTACCTGACTGGTAGTCGCCGTCTTTTTCCAGGGCTTCGATTCGTTGCTGAGCGTCATCGGGAAATAGCTCGGAAACGATTTTCCCTTCTTCATTGGTAACGCCCTGTGATGAGCAGAAGCCAATCATTTTTTCCGCTTTCAGTTTGATCGCCAACTGGGTGGCGACCTCCTCGGAGGTCAGATTGAAACTTTCTCCGGTGACGGAAACCGCTACCGGGCCGAGCAGTACGATTGCGCCGTTATCCAGTTGGCGGTGCAGGGCTTCTTCATCAATCCGGCGAATTCGTCCGCTGTGGCAATAATCGACGCCATCATCGACGCCCAGAGGTTGGGCAATGATAAAGTTGCCGCTGACGACGTTAATGTGCGCGCCCTGCAACGGCGTATTATTCAGGCTCATGGATAGACGGGCGGTGATATCCAGTTGCAACATTCCGGCCGCCTGCTTAACCAGTTCGAGCGTTGTTCTGTCGGTGATGCGAACATTTTTATGGTAAATCGGCTCGTAGTGGTGTGTCGTCAGGTTACTGTCGATCTGGGGACGCGCGCCGTAAACCACGACCAGCTTAATACCCAGGCTATGCAGTAGTCCGATATCGTTGACGATGTTGGCGAAGTTTTCATGCTCAATGGCTTCTCCGCCGAGCATGATGACAAAGGTCTTGCCACGGTGGGCATTGATATAGGGAACGGTATGGCGAAAGCCCTCGACCAGTTCTGTACTACGCTCCTTCACTGCGACTCCTTTTTTGAATTTTTATTCGTAATTTGTGTATTTTTATTCTTTAAGAGATAAAAGGCAAGGGGTATGTCGCACGCAAGGCCCACGCTATTGTCATTTGTCATGGGCGAGGAAATCACGCGCAAAATTTATTTTGCATGACACCAGAGTAGAGATTAGTTAAAGTTTTTGACAATTCCACTATTTATGCTTTCCGCATTTAGCAACGGCACTGTCATCAACCGGAGTTGCATGTCTAACTCGAATCACAATCTGACTCGGCGGCGTCTGCTGCAAGGCGCCGCGGCAACCTGGCTATTAAGTGTAAGCGGCATCAGCATGGCCGCCGTTGCGCAGGTGATTGCCGTGCGCGTTTGGCCATCATCTTCCTATACCCGGGTAACGCTGGAGTCTAGTCAGCCGCTTAAATATAAGCAGTTCACCCTGGGCAACCCCGATCGGATTGTGGTGGACATTAAGAATATTCGTCTTAATCACGTTCTGCAAACCTTCTCCAGCCAGTTTAACCAAAACGATCCGCTGATTAAAAACGCCAGAATCGGTCAGTTTGATAAAGATACGGTGCGTTTGGTTCTGGAGCTTAAGCAGGGCGTTGATGCCAAAATCTTTACGCTGAATCCGGTTGCGGAATTCAAGCATCGTCTGGTGATGGATCTTTATCCGCTGGCGGGACGTTACGATAATGAAGACGATCCGCTGCTGGCGCTGTTGGAAGATTATAATAAGGGCGACCTGGAACGGACGCTGCCGGCGGAAGCGCCGCAGGCTGGGAAAGCCGGGCGCGATCGTCCTCTGGTTATTATGCTGGATCCCGGTCACGGCGGTGAGGATCCCGGGGCGATCGGTAAAAATAAAACCCGCGAAAAAGATATTGTGTTGCAAATTGCCCGTCGTCTGCGCGCCTTAATCGAGCGTGAATCGAATATGAAAGCCTATATGACGCGTAATGAAGACGTGTTTATTCCATTGCGCGTGCGGGTCGCCAAAGCGCGCAAGCAGCGAGCCGATCTGTTTGTTTCCATTCATGCGGATGCTTTCACCAACCGGGCCGCGCGAGGGTCGTCGGTGTTTGCGTTATCCAAGAAGGGCGCAACCAGCACCGCCGCGAGTTTTTTGGCGCAGACGCAGAATGAGTCCGACTTAATCGGCGGGGTCAGCATGAGCGGCGATCGCTATCTGGACCATACCATGCTCGATCTGGTCCAGACCATTACCATCAATGACAGTCTGAAGTTCGGTAAGGAAATACTGACCCGGTTGAGCAAAGTTAATCGTCTGCATAAAAACAGCGTCGACCAGGCCGGGTTTGCGGTGCTTAAAGCGCCGGATATCCCTTCCATTCTGGTGGAAACGGCGTTTATCAGTAACCTGGAGGAAGAACGCAAGCTGCGTACCAGCCACTTTCAACAGCAGATCGCTCAGTCGATCCTGGATGGGATCAAGGCCTATTTCGCCAGTCAGGTGGGACGTTAGCCCTATCGGCAACGTTCGCTGGCGAATTGATGCCGCTATGGCGGTATTATGAGGGAAGGTGCGTAGCGCTGTACGGTATTTATCGGCAGTCGGCCGCCGGAAACAAAAAAACACCCGTTAAGGGTGTTCCGTTGGTGATAATCAATTGGTTGCGGGGGCCAGATTTGAACTGACGACCTTCGGGTTATGAGCCCGACGAGCTACCAGGCTGCTCCACCCCGCGTCCGTGGATGCGCACTATACTCGACATGAACTTCTATGCAACCTATTTCTGTAAAAAATACGGCATAAGCCGCACGGGTGCTGAATTTACCAGCGAGTGGGCTATTTTTTAAACGTTAATGGCCGATTTCAGCATTGCGGGATATTCATCATAGGCGACGTTAAAAATCGCTCCCGACGATATATGACGCGCCCCATCCCTGGGGCTTGCCCTTTGGGCCGTCGCGACAGGACGTTAAAAATCGCTCCCAACGATTTTTTATCGGGCGTCGTTTCTTTCTTTATAGGCGTTTGTTATCGTTCTGCGGTGAATCCATCAATGTCAAAAGAGAGCGCAAGAAGATGAGAGGATGTTGGGGAAAATATTTGCTGACCGGCGTGGTGATTGCCATTCTCGCCGGGTGCCAATCCAAGCCCACCGATCGTGGACAGCAATATAAGGATGGACACCTCAACCAGCCTTTGGCTCTGGTGAATGAGCCGAGCGCGACCGGTAAACCGGTTAATGCCAGAGACTTTGTCGACCAGGTCGCTGAAATCAGGAATGCCTCACCAAACCTTTATACCAGCAATAATGATACCTTTCAGGCGATCCAAAACTGGATGATGTCGGGCGCCGATACGCGTGAACTGAGCAAATTCGGTCTGAGCGCCTGGCAGATGGAGGGCGTGGATAACTTCGGCAATGTTCAGTTTACCGGTTACTACACGCCGGTGCTGCAAGCCCGCTACACCCGTCAGGGAGAATTTCGCTATCCGCTTTATGCGATGCCCTCGCGCGGCAAGAAGAATCGTCGGCTGCCGGACCGAGCATCCATATACTCCGGCGCGTTGGACGATGGTTTAGCCCTGGCCTGGACAAACTCGCTGGTGGATAACTTTATGATGGAAGTGCAGGGCAGCGCTTATATCGATTTTGGCGATGGTCGCCCGCTAACGTTCTTTGGCTATGCCGGTAAAAACGGCCACGCCTATCGCAGTATCGGCAAGGTGCTGATCGACCGCGGCGAAGTAGCGCGTGAAGACATGTCCATGCAGGCTATCCGTAAATGGGCCGAGCGGCACTCGGAATATGAGGTGCGCGAGCTGTTGGAGCAGAACCCGTCCTTTGTGTTCTTTAAACCGATGATGACGTCGCCGGTTAAGGGGGCGAGCGCGGTGCCGCTGGTGGCCAAAGCTTCCGTCGCTTCCGACCGTTCGCTGATTCCGGCCGGGACGGCGTTATTGGCCGAAGTGCCTTTATTGAATAATGAAGGAAAATTCACCGGACAATACGAAATGCGTTTGATGGTGGCGTTGGATGTCGGCGGGGCAATTAAAGGCCAGCATTTCGATATTTACCAGGGAATCGGACATGAGGCCGGCCATGCGGCGGGTTTCTATAATCACTATGGGCGGGTATGGGTATTGAAAAATACGCAGAGTAATGGAACTTTGTTCAGCGCCTCTCAAACTGGCCCGCTAATAGGTAACAACAATTCACCGTCGTTATTGATTGGCCATCCGCAGAATTAACCTTCCTGTTATTTCATCTGCCCGCGGCAGGCACTTATGCTGCGGGTAAGCGCCATGCTTATTTTTAATTTCTTATCCGAACGCCGCGATCATTTATTTTTCTACCGGGATGCCGTCGCTTTAATTACCTTCCGCTTTATATGGCATTAAGAATAACCGGGTATTTATAAGGTTATTCATTTGCTTTTGCGCTGTCGGATTATCGCTATCCGGGCGATGTTATTTACCTGGCCGAAAGACCTTTATCCTGTCAAATGACAGGAGGCTATCGGCGTTGAATGAGCCGGCCTTGCCTTGTTCAAAACGACGAGGTGTTGCCCTGTAATGCAAAATGTATTTCCTGTGGCATTAGTTTCTTCATGGTTATTAAGGCGGTAAATCACTCATTGTCGATAATTAACTTTCGTTACCTGATTTATTGCTATTTATATAAAACTATTCACTGTTTCATTGATTGGATATAGTTCAGGATATTACATATCTTGCTAACTATCCGCCATGAGGTCGTCATGCCGATTAAGCGTTATCCACACCTGGCTCACTGGGGCGCGTTTACCGCCGTTGTTGAAGATGGCAAATTGATTCGCTGTGAGCCTTTTGCTGACGATCCGGCCCCCTCGGCCATGCTTGATTCCATTGCTCCGCTAGTCTATTCGGATCGTCGTATCCGGCGGCCGGCGATACGTCGTTCCTGGCTGCAAAAACGTGAGAAAAGCGATGGTTCGCTGCGCGGCAAAGAGGATTTTATTGAGGTCGACTGGGATGTCGCGCTGCATCTGTTTGCCGAAGAGAACCGTCGCGTCCGCGATCGCTATGGCGCTGACGGGTTATTCGCCGGGTCTTATGGCTGGTCTTCCGCCGGGCGCTTTCACCATGCGCGTTCCCAGGTTCGGCGATTCTACTTTTCCGGCGGCGGCGCGGTGGATCAGCAGGGCAACTATAGCTGGGGCGCGGCGCAGTTTTTTCTGCCGTATGTTATCGGCACCTTTCATCCGTTGACCGGGAAAGTAACGGAGTGGCGCAGCGTCGCCGAGCATTGTGATATTTTTCTCGCGTTTGGCGGTTTAGCGCTGAAAAACGCGCAGGTGGCCTCCGGCGGCGCCGGGCATCATACGTTGAAGCCGGCACTGGAAACGCTGGTGGCGAAAGGCATTCCGGTCATTAACATCAGCCCGATGCGCGATGACTGCCCGGAATTCGTCAATGCGGAATGGATCCCGATCCGTCCGAATACCGATGTCGCGTTGATGCTGGCATTGGGATACGAAATTCAACGGCTGGGCGCTGACGACAGGGACTTTTTGCAACGCTACTGCGTCGGCTATGAACAACTGGCGGATTATCTCAGCGGCCGCAGCGACGGGGTGGCGAAAACGCCGGCCTGGGCCAGCGACATCACCGGGATTTCGGTCGCGCGTATCGAACGACTGGCCAGGCAATTAATCGGCGTGCGCAGCTTTATTACCTGCTCCTATTCCGTCCAGCGGGCGCATCGCGGCGAGCAGCCTTATTGGATGATGATTGCCCTGTCGTCGATGCTGGGGCAGGTTGGATTGCCGGGCGGCGGTTTCTCGTTCGGTCATGGTTCAATGAACAGCGTCGGCAATGAGCGTATTGCGACGCCTGCGCCGGCCTCGCCGTCCAGCGCCAATGCCGGGCGAGCGATCCCCGTGGCGCGTATCGCCGATATGCTGCTCAACCCCGGTGAGGAATATAGCTTTCAAGGGGAGACGCATACCTATCCTGATGTGCATTTGATCCACTGGGCCGGGGGAAACCCGTTCCACCATCATCAGCAGTTGAACCGGCTGGTGGCGGGATGGAGCAAGCCTGATACGGTGATTGTACAGGATATCGTCTGGACCCCGGCGGCGCAGATGGCGGATATCGTGCTGCCGGTGACCACCACGCTGGAGCGTAATGATATTGGCGGTTCTTCACGCGATCGTTTTATTTTCGCCATGCACCAGGCGATCGCGCCCCGGCATCAGGCGCGCCATGATTTTGACATTTTCAGTGAGCTGGCGGAACGGCTTGGCTATTGGGGCGAGTTTACTCAGAACCGCAGCGAGCGGCAGTGGCTGACAACGCTCTATGATGACTGCCGGGCCAGACAGCAGGAAAGCGGACAATCCTGGCCGTCATTCGATGCGTTCTGGCAAAAAGGTTATGTTGAGATTCCGATGGATGATAAACCCTTTGTTTTATTTGAGGATTTTCGCCGTGACCCGCAGCAGCATGCGCTGCAAACGCCAAGCGGCAAGATCGAACTGTTCAGCGCCGCCATCGCCGGTTATGACTATGCCGATTTCGCCCCGCATCCCGAATGGCGGCCGCCGGTTGAATGGCTAGGCGCGCCTGCCGCGGAGCGCTGGCCGCTGCACTTTATCTCCATTCAGCCGGCGGATCGGCTGCATAGCCAACTGGCGACGACGCCGCAGGTTGAGGCCAATAAAACCGCCGGCAAGGAGACGCTGTATATGCATCCGCAGGATGCGGCGGCGCGCAATATTCGCGATCGTACCCAGGTTGAAGTCAAAAACGCGCGCGGGCGTATTTTGGCCGGCGTTCAGATTACCGACGGCGTGATGCCAGGGGTGGTGATCATGTCTACCGGCGCCTGGTTTGAACCTGGTTTCGGACAGAAAAAATGGCATTCGATCGAGCAGGCCGGCAATGCTAACGTACTGACGCTGGATATCGGCACCTCCTCGCTGACGCAAGGCCCGAACGCCATGAGTTGTCTGGTCGAGGTGGTGCCGGTATAGGTGCCGGATACTGAATGACGGGAATGCGCATGGCCATTTCGTTGCGCTGGTCGCGCGCGTATTTCGATTCCGGTTTGTCATCAGCCGCGCCAATCCTTTATGATTGGCGCGGCTTTTTGCCGCTCGCTTATGGCGAGCGTACGGCTGATGTCAAAGATTGTCGTTAATTCCCTTATTTTCTCATAAAGGTTGGTTGTAATGAGCACGCAATTATCCGAAGCCTATTTACAGCGCTTTGGCGGCACTGCACGTTTGTATGGTCGGCAGGCGCTGAGGCTGTTTTCCGAAGCGCATGTCTGTGTGATTGGTATCGGCGGCGTCGGTTCATGGGCGGCGGAGGCGCTGGCGCGAACCGGCATCGGCGCCATCACCCTGATTGATATGGATGATGTGTGCGTTAGTAACACCAATCGGCAGATTCATGCGTTGCGTCAGCATACCGGACAGGCGAAAACGGAAGTCATGGCTGAACGTATTCTGGCGATTAATCCGGAATGCAACGTGACCTGTGTGGATGATTTCATCAGCGCTGAGAATGTTGAGGCGCTACTGGATCGTAATTTCAGCTATGTGATTGACGCCATAGACAGCGTGCGGCCGAAAGCCGCGCTGCTCTCGTATTGCCGTCGTTATAAAATACCGGTGGTGACCACCGGAGGCGCCGGCGGACAAATCGACCCTACGCGTATTGAAGTGGCCGATTTGGCGAAAACCATACAGGATCCGCTGGCGGCCAAACTGCGTGAACGGCTGAAGCATGACTTTAAGGTGGTGAAAAATGGTAAAGGGCGGCTGGGTATTGATTGCGTATTTTCCAGCGAGCCGCTGGTTTACCCGCAGCCCGACGGCTCGGTATGCGCGTCACGCAGCACCGCCGAGGGAGTGAAACGCATGGATTGCGCGTCTGGTTTCGGCGCCGCCGCGATGGTCACGGCGACGTTCGGCTTTGTCGCGGTTTCCCACGCGCTGAAAAAAATGATGGCCAGAGCCAAGCGTCAGTCGATTAGCGAAAGTCAGGCGACAAAATAACCACCTTGTATGAGCGATGCGGCTATCAGTCGCATGCTGCCGCGATGGCCTGTATTCTGTCGGCCAGCGCGGCTAAACCGCTTGAGCGCGATGCGCTGAGCTGCGCGCGCAGTCCCAGCGTATCGAACAGCGCCAGCGGATCTTCTCTGAGTAACGCGTCCGCGGTTTTCCCTTCCGCCGCGGTTAATAATACCGCGAGCAATCCACGTACAATCCGCCCGTCGCTGTCGCCATAAAAATGTAGAACGCCGTTTTCCTGACGTTGATACCCCAGCCAGACCCGATTTTCACAGCCGGACAGCGAAATCGTATCGGTCTTTAATGTTTCCGGCAGGGGCGGGAGTTGTTTGGCTAATAAAATCAACTGCCGATAGCGCTCTTCCCATGAACGGCAGGCATCAAAACGTATTTTCAGGTCATCGGCACTTATCAGATGACCGAAGGGATGGCGAGTCTGGGTCATATCACTCATGGTTGGCTTCGTTAGTCCGTCAGTAAATCAAACGCCGTGCCGACGGCGGCAATCAGGGCGTCGATGTCCTGCTCATTATTATAAGGGGCGAATGAAGCACGCAGCGTGCCATTGACGCCCAGCGCCGCCATTAATGGTTGGGCGCAATGATGACCGGCGCGCAGCGCGATCCCGCTTTCAGCCAGTAACGTTACCAGATCGCTGTGGTGAAGGCCGGAAAACTCAAAAGACAGTACGCTGGCATCACTACAACGAAAGCTGCGAAAGCCGGGAAATTGCGCCAGCCGCTCTTCCGCCTGTCGCGCCAACTGTCGGCTATAGTATTCCGCCGCCCGCCAGTCCTGTCGGGATAGCCACGTCATTGCGGCGGACAGGCCCATAACTCCGGCGATATGCGGCGTACCGGCTTCAAACCGATGAGGAATCGGCTGGGGCGTGAAGCCGTCAAAAGAGACCTGCGTCATCATCTTTCCGCCCCCTTGCCATGGCGCCATGCTTTCCAGCAACGTCGGCTTGCCATACAAAACACCGAGACCGGTTGGCGCATACAGTTTATGCCCCGAGAACGCATAGAAATCGATATCCAATGCCTGTACATCGGGAGGCGCGTGCGCCATGCCCTGAGCGCCATCGATCATGGTCACCGCGCCATATTGATGAGCCCGTTGAATCGCGGCGGCCAGGTCGGGGACGCCGCCGGTGACGTTGGACATGTGACCCAGCGCCAGAACTCGCGTTCTGGCATTCAATAGCTGAGGTAGTTGCTTGATATCAGGCAATAAATCCGGGCCGATGGGCAACTTTATCACGCGAGCGCCGGTTTGTTCCGCCACTATCAGCCAGGGGATCAGGTTAGCGTGATGTTCAGCCTCGCTGACCACAATCTCATCGCCAGGATGCAGTCTCGGGCGGGCATAACTCTGGGCGACCAGGTTAATGGCTTCCGTCGCGCCTTTGGTCCAGATGATGGCGCGCGGATCGGCGGCGCCGATTAGCGCCGCAACCTGCTCCCGGGCCTGCTCAAAGCGCCGGGTCAGGCTCTGGGCCGCCCGGTGTTGGCTACGATGAACCGTGCCGTTCTCCTCGCAATAAAACTGTTGGACGGTATCGATGACCGTCTGGGGTTTTAATATGGTGGCCGCACTGTCAAGGTATACGCCGGGGTGTGTGAGCGCAGGAAACTGCCGGCGGAAAGTTGTGGCGTTGAACGGTGTCATGAGCATCCTCTTTTAGGCGTCAGATCCTGTCCCATTTTCATGAGTGAAACAAGTTTAGGATGATTCTTGACGTTATTTTCTGGCAAACTGACCAAATTTTACTATGCTTTAAATTGTTAATTTTTAGAATTTATTGATGTTAAGAATTAAAAATACAGCGTTTTTGTTCAATCGGAGTTAACTATGAAGAATAAAATCTCTATTTTTGCCGCTATTATCATGGCGTTCTCTCTGACCGCCTGTTCGAGTAATTACGTCATGCACACTAATGATGGACGCACCATTGTTTCCGAGGGTAAGCCGGCGGTTGATAACGAAACCGGTTTGATCAGTTATACCGATGCATACGGACAGAATCAGCAGATCAACCGTGATAATGTGAAAGAAATGGTTGAAATCAAATAATTGCATTGACAGCAAAAACCATTTCGTCTGCGGAACAAAAAAAAGCACCGCATCTGCGGTGCTGTAATAAAGTCAGGAAGACAACATAAATGCACAGAAATTGAAAAAGGCAGCCAGGCTGCCTTCTCCGTCCAGGCAGACAAGAAAATAGCAAACACAACATCACAACCACAAGCCAAAAGCCCTTCAGGTCACCCCTCCGCACTTTTCGTTCCGGCTCAGGAAGTCGCGCTAATATAGGTATTTGCTGGTACATCCTCAATGGACAAATTATAATGTTTCGGATTATAAAAACTAATAGATAAGTAACCATCCTGCATGGGTTATTTATCGGGAAATAAAAGAATTTCATTCATGTCGAAACGTCTCCCTCCGCTCAATTCCCTGCGTGTATTTGATGCGGCAGCCCGCCATCTGAGCTTTACCAAAGCGGCGGAAGAGTTATTTGTCACCCAGGCGGCGGTCAGCCATCAGATCAAGTCGCTGGAGGACTTCCTGGGGCTTAAACTGTTTCGTCGGCGCAATCGTTCTCTGCTGCTGACGGAAGAGGGGCAAAGTTATTATCTTGATATAAAAGAAATTTTTTCTTCGCTTAATGAGGCTACGCGCAAGTTGCAGTCTCGTAGCGCCAAGGGCGCGCTGACCGTTAGTTTGCTTCCCAGCTTCGCTATTCACTGGCTGGTGCCTCGATTACTGAGCTTTAATGCCGAATACCCGGGAATCGATGTGCGCATTCAGGCGGTGGATCGCGATGAGGATCGCCTGTCGGATGACGTGGACGTCGCCATTTTCTATGGGCGCGGCAACTGGCCGGGACTGCGGGTCGAGAAACTCTATGCCGAGTATCTGCTGCCCGTCTGCGCGCCCGCGCTGCTAACCGGCGATCATCCTTTGAAAACGCCGGCCGATCTGGGCGCGCATACGTTGTTGCATGATGCCTCGCGGCGTGACTGGTTGGCCTATACCCGGCAGCTAGGCGTTCAGATAAATGTGCAGCAAGGGCCGATCTTCAGCCACAGCGCCATGGTATTACAGGCGGCAATCCACGGTCAGGGGGTGGCATTGGCGAATAACGTGATTGCGCAGAGCGAACTGGAAGCGGGACGATTGGTCTGCCCCTTTAACGATGTTCTGGTCAGTAAAAATGCTTTTTATCTGGTATGTCATGACAGCCAGGCAGAACTGGGTAAAATAGCCGCCTTTCGGCACTGGATTCTGGCTCGGGCAGCCAGCGAGCAGGAAAAGTTTCGTTTTCGTTACAATAACGGTATGCGCTGAGAAGAAAAGGCGTAATCAATACGCCTTACAAAACTGCGAGAATGGATCCGGGTGCCGTCTTGAGACAATTTACGCCTACGGAGTAGGCATCAAATCGGATATCGATAATGAATAGTCGTTTTATGCTGATTTTTTCCGCTATCAGCGGTTTTATTTTTGTTGCCCTGGGGGCATTCGCTTCGCATGTGTTAAGCAAAACGCTGGGGACGTCGGAGCTCGCCTGGTTGCGTACCGGGCTGGAGTATCAGGCATTTCACACGCTGGCTATCCTGGCGTTGTCTATTCTGATGCATCAGCGTACCAATTTGTGGTTTTACTGGAGCAGCGTTTTTCTGGCATTAGGCACGGTATTGTTCAGCGGCAGCTTATATTGCCTGGCGCTTTCTAATCTGAAGCTCTGGGTCTATGTAACGCCGATTGGCGGATTCTGTTTTCTCGCCGGGTGGTTATTGATGTTGGTTGGCGCATTGCGTCTCAAGAGGAAGGCTGAACGCCATGAATAAAGTTATTTTGTACTGCCGTCCTGGGTTTGAAAAAGAGTGCGCCGCGGAAATTACCGAAAAAGCCGCGCAATATAACGCCTACGGTTTTGTTCGGGTGAAAGATAACAGCGGCTATGTGATCTTTGAGTGCTATCAGCATGAAGATGCCGATCGCTTGATAAAAGAACTGCCTTTTCATGAGCTGATTTTTGCCCGTCAAATGTTTGTCAGCGGTGAACTGCTGCGCGATCTTTCGCCTGATGATCGCATCACTCCGATTGTCGGCATGCTGACCGGCGCGATTGCGCGGGCCGGCGATCTGCGGGTTGAGGTTCCGGATACCAATGAAAGCAAGGAACTGATGAAGTTCTGCCGCAAATTCACCGTCCCTTTGCGCGCCGCGTTGCGTGAGAATAAAATTCTGTTGGGCCATGAGAAAGCCGATCGTCCGGTGCTGCATGTGCTGTTTATCGCGCCCGGCTGTTGCTATGTGGGATATTCCTACGGCAACAATAATTCACCGTTTTATATGGGCATTCCCCGCCTCAAATTCCCTTCCGACGCGCCCAGTCGTTCCACGCTAAAACTTGAAGAGGCTTTTCACGTTTTTATTCCCGACGACGAGTGGGATGAGCGTTTGGGCAGCGGTATGTATGCCGTCGATTTGGGCGCCTGTCCCGGCGGTTGGACTTATCAGTTGGTAAAACGCAGCATGATGGTTCACGCAGTGGATAACGGCCCGATGGCGCCAAGCCTGATGGATACCGGGCAGGTAATGCATCATCAGGCCGACGGTTTTCGTTTCGAACCGCCGCGTAATAACGTTTACTGGCTGGTATGCGATATGGTGGAAAAACCGGCCAAGGTTACCAGCCTGATCGCCGACTGGTTGGTAAAAGGCTGGTGTCGGGAAGCGATATTTAACCTGAAACTGCCGATGAAAAAACGTTATGAGGAAGTTTCTCAGAACCTGGCGTTATTGCGCGAGCGGCTGGCGGAAAACGGCATCAATGCGGAAGTTCATGCCAAGCAGCTCTACCATGACCGCGAAGAGGTGACCATCCATGCCCGCCGCTTATGGTCAGCGGTGCCCGGCAGGCGCGATGAGCGCTAGCGCGTCGTGGTGTGATTTAACGGCTCGCCGTATGCCCTGCAGTTTGCGTTTGGGGCGTAAAAAATGAGTGAAGATGAATCTCATCAGAATCTGGCTTTTGCCGCCGGCCTGGCTTGCTAAGGTAAACGGCGTATGCGCTGCATACGCCGGCGTAAGAATCCGGCGCGCCCCCTTGGGCAAAATCTTCTGCCGGATTTGGCTGCTCTCAGTGCGCGGGCGGCAGCCTTAACTGCTGAAGATTGCCATGCAGCGATAGATCCTTACTGAGCGTCGCGACCCTGCGGCTGATAAATGCCATTTCCTGCTGTTGTTGAAGCCTGGCGCGCCACTTTTCCGGCACGTTGTCCAACTGCTGATAAAGCGCATCCAGACTACCGCTCTGTTGCAGCAGCTGCACCGCGCTTTTGGGGCCGATGCCGCTAACTCCCGGAATCTTGCTGCTGCCGATCCCCGCCAGACCCCAATAGTCGGGGAGCTGTTGCGGTAATACGCCAAACTCCCGCTCGACAAAAGGCAAATCCAACCAGCGTTTTTGAAAGTAATCTCTGATTTGGATCGTTGGCGCCAGTAGCTGACAGTACCCCTTGTCGGTGGAGACAATCGTTGCCTGATAGCCGGATTCCGCTACTTTGCTGGCTAACGTCGCCGCCAGATCGTCGGCTTCATTGCCGGGAGAATGCCAGCTTGCTACGCCCATCGCAGCAAATGCCTCTCGGATCTGAGGCAGTTCCTGTTTCAGGTCATCCGGCATCGGGGTACGGCCGGCTTTGTAGTCCGGCAATATCTGATGGCGCCAGCTGGTACTTCGATCTTCGTCATCAAATACCGCAACGGCATGGCTTGGCCGACTGTGTTGCAGCAGTTGGTTTAGCGCATGCTGACAGGCGGTAACGCAAGGCGAGCCTTGTACCGCATGAATCCGACGAATTAAGTTTAGCGCATCGACAATCAGCAAATGTACAGGCATGGGCGTATTCCTGATGTTCGTCCTTGTCGGGCGGGGAAGTGAGGCTTCCCCGCGTTGGGTGTTATCCGATCCGCCCGCTCTCTGGCGGCAAAGCGGTATGCCCGGCTTATGTTAAGCGCAGATCTCGTAGCAGGGAACATAAGCGCTGCCCGGCAGCTTCATTCGCTGCTGGGCAACGAATCCCTGGAGCAAGCGATCCATGCTTTGCATGATCTGCGTATCACCGTGGATCTTATAGGAACCTTGCTGTTCGATAGCCTGGATCCCCATTTCTTTTACGTTGCCGGCAACAATGCCGGAGAATGCGCGACGCAGGGCGGCGGCCAGATCTTCCGCAGGCTGATCGAAATGCAGATTAAGATTAGCCATATTTTCGTGACTGGGATCGAACGGCATTTGCAGGTCCGGAGCAATGCGCAATGACCAGTTAAAGCTGTAGGCGTCACCGGTATGTCGACGGCTTTCCTTGACCAACGGCATCGCTTTTTTCATCTGGCGGGCGACTTCCGCCGCGTCGTTGATGATGATGGAGTAGTAGCGACGCGCCTGACGACCCAATGTGCCAATAATAAACTCATCCAGCACCCGGAAATAATCAGCGCTTTCTTGCGGCCCGGTAAGGATGATAGGCAGCACCTGCTCGCTGTTCTCCGGGTTCATCATAATTCCCAGCAGATACAGGAACTCTTCCGCCGTCCCCACGCCGCCGGGGAAAATGATAATGCCGTGGCCGATACGAACAAAAGCTTCCAGACGCTTTTCAATATCCGGCATGATTATCAGCTCATTCACCAGCGGGTTAGGCGGCTCGGCGGCAATAATGGACGGTTCGGTCATGCCGATAAAACGCCCATCTCTGTAACGCTGCTGGGCGTGCCCAACGGCAGCGCCCTTCATCGGCGCTTCCATGGCGCCGGGACCGCAGCCTGTGCAGATGTTCAGCTCGCGCAGGCCGAGCTGGCTGCCCACTTTCCGGGCATAAAGATATTCGGTTTCATTAATGGAATGACCGCCCCAGCACACCACCATATTAGGTTCTTCGCCAACGTGCAGCGCCTTGGCGTTACGCAAAATAGAGAACACCAGATTGGTGATATGGGTGGAGTTTTCCAGATCCAGATGATGGTAGCGGCCGGCGTGGGCTATCTGCCCGCTGACAAACAGGATATCGCGCAGTACGGCAAACAGATTGGCCTGAAGCGAGCGGATAATATCGCCGTCGACAAAAGCGTCTTCGGGGGGATTTACCAGTTCCAGCTTGACGCCGCGTTCGCGGCGCAGCACATTGATGTCAAAGTCTTCATAGCGCGAAAGCAGTTCTTTGCTGTTATCCGTCTGGCTACCGGAATTCAAAACGGCCAGAGAACAGTTACGAAACAATCGATAGAGGTCGCTGCTGGCGCTGCTTTTCAGCATGTCCACTTCCAACTGCGATAACAAATCCATAGACCCGAGTGGGCTGATATGTGTGATCAATTTTGCTCCTTTAACGCAATATGCCCGCTATCTTCCATGCGCCTATCGGGCATTAATCCGTCGGTGTGACCGACAACATGCCCAGGCTGTCAGAAGCGAGACTCCCCGGCAGGGAGATCATCCAAGACTTCCTTCGATTGATTAATGCCGACAGGCGGCATCAGTATCAGCAGGCATCGTTGGATCTTCATTTTTTCCCCGTGCCCCACCTTAGCGTGCAGCCATCATTTTTTCCAATAATGATGGCCATTGGCAACAGAAGTTGCGTAACGTCACGCATTTACTGACGGGGTAAACGTCCTGCCGGCGCGGAGAACGCGATGTTGCTGCGCCAAGGATTGATATCCAACCCGCCGCGGCGAGTATAGCGAGCGTAAACGCTGAGTTGTTCCGGTTGGTAATAACGCATCAGATCGTTAAAAATCCGTTCAACACACTGTTCGTGAAACTCATTGTGATGGCGGAACGATACGATGTAACGCAGCAGCGACTCGCGGTTAATGCGTTTTCCGCGGTAACGGATCTGAACTGAACCCCAGTCTGGCTGATGGGTAATCAGACAGTTGGACTTGAGCAAATGGCTGACCAGGGTTTCTTCCACCAGCGTATCGTCATCATTGCCTGACGCCAGATAGTCCGCATTGAATTCATAATTGTCGATGACAATATTCTGCTCATCGATACACTCGCCGTCGAATCCGGCGATGGGCTGGCCTTCCAACTCGCTGAGTTTGAATAACCTCACATCGACCTGCCCCTGGGCGCATTGGCGCAGATCGTTGATTAACGTGGCGCGTACCTTGTCCCAGCTATCAAATATCGTCTGGTTGAAGCTGTTTAAGTAAAGTTTAAAGCTTTTGGACTCAACCAGATTCAGGCTGGCGGCATCGAGATGCATTTCACCGACTGCAACCTGCGGAACGCCATTCTTATTCAACCAGGACAACTCATAAAGCGTCCAGATATCTTGGCCATGAAACGGCAAATCCTGCGGGAAGATGCCAAGCGGCTCGCGGTTCAGGCTACGTGGAACCGGTTGTAATAAACCGGCATCATAGCGATCGTGATAAGGTGTTGCTTTTCCCAGCGTCAGATTGTTTAGCGCCTGATGCTTGTCATAATCGGACATACGGCTACCTTGAATGTAAGAAAAAACAGATGGTGCGTAGTGTAACCCGACTAACAGAATGATGAGAAAAAATTATGGATTATGAGGTTCCTCAGGCATTAGCCGCCTTTACCCAGCGCTATGTCGACTTATGGCGGCAAGAGACGGGACATCCGCCCGCCAGCGAGACGCTGTTCGGCGTTCCGTCTCCCTGCATTACTGAAAGTCTTGGCGGGGAGGTTCACTGGTTGCCGCAGCTGTTTTCGCCCACTGCCAGGCTCGATGGCGTCGAACGGGCGCTGGATATCAGTCTGCATCCGGACATCCATGCGTTTTATTCGTCTCAGTACTCCGGCGATATGGCGGCCCGATTCGGCGAGATTTCTTGTGTTTTATTACAGGCCTGGAGTGAGGAAGACTTCACGCGTATGCAGGAAAATCTGATCGGCCATTTACTGACGCAAAAGCGTTTGAAGCTGCCTCCGACCTTATTTCTGGCGACAACCGACTCCGAAATGACTATGGTTTCGCTTGCCAATATTTCCGGGCAGGTGATTCTGGAAGAGTTTGGAACCAGCAAACATCAGGTGTTGGCGCCGACGCTGGCCGATTTTCTTTCTCAGTTAGACCCGTTAACGGTCTAATCATTAATCCTGTTTCACTTTTACTGTTGTGAGAGATCTCTTACATTTGCTGTGAGAGATCTCTTCTCTTTCACGTGAACATCACGCGCAATGTTTATTTTTTCATTATTAATTAGTTAATTAACGTTATTTATTCGGTTTTTGCCCAAAGCGGATTGATAAACATTGTTACTTGCCTCTTGCTGAATCCAAACAATTAATACATCTTATTACTTAAGTTAGTGAACGGTTGCTTGAGGTTTAAGGATAATTATCAGGCGCTGTTTAAAGGGATAGAAAGATTTTCAGGATGAAATCAGGGACACCTCCAGGAAGGAGATTGGGAGCTGGGAAGGATATCTCGGTGGGGCAGGAGCCTAAAGGGATTAAGTCATGGACGATACAGGATGGATAAGTCAGGAAGAAAGTAGGACGCCAGCAAGGATTGTCGGTTAGGAAGACCATCAAGGAAAAGTTTTCAAGGATGAGCAGGGACGCAAAAGTGTAGCGGGATAGCTATGAAACGAATCGGGGGTACTGAGCAATCAGTACCCCCATTTTTTTGCCCGCATAGCGCCCCAAAATGTGAATTTTGGGCGAAACTATTATCAATGCTATGCTTTGCCGCCAACGCCAAGCGGCCTTAATGGTGAGAAAACGCATGAGTTTAGAAGATCGGGTTCGTCAGTCCTTATTTGACGTCGAGCGTGTGTTAAGAAACAGTCCTTTTTGGCAACTGGCGCCGCCGGCGGACTCCGCCTTCGCCAGCAGTGAGCCTTTCTGCATTGATACCATGCGTGCCGAGCAATGGTTGCAGTGGGTTCTGCTGCCGCGTATGCATGCGTTGCTTGATAGCGGCGCGCCGTTACCTACGGGATTTTCGCTATCGCCCTATTTTGAGGAGGCGTTGGAAGGCGCTTCCTCTGATATTGAACCGCTAATGATGCGGATAGCCCAACTTGACGCGCTATTTGGCAATACACCCCATTCTACTGGCGACGACAGCGATGCTTGAAATCATTTATCAGGATGAGCATTTGGTCGCAATAAACAAACCGTCCGGTTGGCTGGTTCATCGTAGTTGGCTGGATCGTAAAGAGAAGGTGGTGGTGATGCAAACGGTGCGCGATCAGATTGGTCGGCGCGTTTATACGGTCCACCGTCTGGATAGACCGACATCCGGCGTACTGCTGCTGGCGCTGTCCAGTGATGTGGCGCGTTCGCTGTCCCAACAGTTTGAGCAGCATCAGATGGTGAAAATCTACCATGCCGTAGTTCGTGGTTATGTCATGAATGATGGAGTCGTGGATTATGCGTTAACGGAGGAACTGGATAAGATCGCCGATAAATATTCCAGTCCGGACAAGGCTCCGCAGCCGGCGGTAAGCCATTATCGAACGCTGGCTCAGGCGGAGATGCCGGTGCCCATCGGCCGTTACCCCACATCGCGTTACAGTCTGCTGGAGCTCGCGCCGCAAACCGGACGTAAGCATCAGCTGCGTCGTCATATGTCTCACCTTCGTCATCCGATTATTGGCGACAGCGCACATGGCGATCTGAAGCAGAATCGCGGCATGGGAGCGCATTTCGCCTGCAAGCGGCTGATGTTGCATGCCAGCATGCTGAGTCTGAAGCATCCGGTCAGCGGGCAGGATCTTGTGCTACAGGCGCGTTGGGATGCGCCATGGCAGGGCGTTATGGCGCGGTTTGGCTGGCAGGGCATTCTCCCTGATTTTGAAAGGGTTGAGTTTCCAGCAGCGTCGGGTCAGGATAGCGAATAGCATTTCATCAGATATTCAATAAAACGGGAGTTGGGAATCATGGCGCAGATTGGTATTTTTGTTGGCACGGTCTACGGAAATGCATTGCTGGTAGCCGAAGAAGCGGAAAATATCCTCAGAGAACGCGGGCATGAGGTCAAAATTTATGAAGATGCGGCGCTGGAGTCGTTTCTGAATTATCGCGAGCTTGATGTGCTGGTCGTGACGTCGACGACCGGGCAGGGCGATCTTCCCGATTCCATTGCGCCGTTGTACGCCGCGATACGCGAGCAGGGCGGCTATCAGCCGGAATTGCACTATGGGTTGATTGCGCTTGGGGATAGCAGCTACGAGCATTTCTGTGGCGGCGGCCGCCGCTTTGACGCGCTGTTGCAGGAAATCGGCGCCAAACGCATCGGCGAAATATTGGAAATCGATGCGGTCGAGCACCCGGAGCCGGAAGTGGTTTCCTGTCCGTGGGTGGAGCAGTGGGCGACGCAGGTGGAAGCCCGTCAGGCCTGAATGCGAAACGGGAGCGGCGACGCTCCCGTTGTCATGATCTTGATTGCTGCCAACATTAGCGATTTTTAGTCAGCTTCTCCAGATCGGCTTCGATCTCGGCGATCTTGTTCGATACCACGCTATCCAGATGACGCAGGTCGTCTAGAATTTTGCGTTTCAGGTCCAGATCTGTTTGCTCGCTTTGACATATTTGATCAAGTTCATCAATGACATAGCGTAAATTCGGGCTAATTTCATTGATTTCTTTGTAGCTCTGGCCTGAATTGTCCGCCATGATGGTTTTACGCTGACGCGGATATTTAAACTTCACGCTTTTGGCGAAGAATTCGCCCTTGTCCTTGCGAAAGTAAATCTTCAGGATGTCATTACTGGCTTCCTGCCGCAGGCTATAGCGATCGATATCATCTGGATTGGAAATACCGAGGCTTTTCAGATTGTCATACATAGCGCGACCTTTTTGATTTTAAAATAATGCAGCTAGCATACTGTTAAACGACCTGGGTCATCTGTGATAGCCCACGATTTTCCGGGGTCGCCTATAAATTAGCCGTCGATAACGGCTGGATATAAAAAGGGCGGGGTGACATAACCCGCCGAATTCAGCTTAGTCGATGGTGCGCAACAGCTCGTTGATACCCACTTTACCGCGGGTTTTCGCATCCACTTTCTTAACGATAACCGCGCAATACAGGCTGTAGCTGCCATCTTTGGACGGCAGGTTGCCGGAAACAACCACCGAGCCCGCCGGCACGCGGCCGTAATGCACTTCACCGGTTTCGCGATCGTAAATCTTGGTGCTTTGGCCGATGAAGACGCCCATGGAAATAACGGAGCCTTCCTCGACGATCACCCCTTCAACCACTTCGGAACGCGCGCCGACAAAGCAGTTGTCTTCGATGATGGTCGGGTTGGCCTGTAACGGCTCCAGAACGCCGCCGATGCCGACGCCGCCGGACAGGTGAACGTTTTTACCGATTTGCGCGCAGGACCCCACCGTCGCCCAGGTATCGACCATTGAGCCTTCATCAACATAGGCGCCGATGTTGACATAAGAAGGCATCAGAACGGTGTTGCGGGCAATAAAGGCGCCCTGACGTACGCTGGCTGGCGGCACCACGCGGAAACCTTCGCGCTGGAAGCGTTCCTGGTCATAATCAGCGAATTTCATCGGCACTTTATCGTAATAGCGAGTTTCTGCGCCTTCCATTACCTGGTTGTCGTTGATGCGGAAAGAGAGCAGCACGGCTTTTTTCAGCCATTGATGTGTAACCCACTGGCCGCTGATTTTTTCGGCAACGCGCAGTACGCCGCTGTCCAGCAGGCCGATAACCTGATTGATCGCTTCACGCGTTACGGTGTCTACGTTGGCTGGCGTGATTTCAGCGCGGCGCTCGAAAGCGTTTTCGATAACATTTTGTAGTTGTTGATGCATCCTGTTTTCTCTTTCCTGATTGTAAAAGTTAACTCAATGGTACTTTATCGTTTGGGTTTAAGGCTTCTGTCAACCGTTCTTGTAGTTTAACGCGTAATTCCGGTTTCAGTGCGCGCCGATCGCTATCCGCCAGAATAAATAAATCCTCGACTCGTTCGCCGATGGTCGAGATTCTGGCGCCGTGCAGCGACAAATTGAGGTCGGCGAAAATTTCCCCGACGCGGGCCAGTAATCCCGGCTGATCGAGCGCGATAAGTTCCATATAGCTACGCCTGTCCGTATGGGTCGGCAGAAAATCAACTTCCGTCGGTACGCTAAAATGGCGTAATTTCGGTGAGGCGCGGCGGGTATGCGGCGGCTGGTAATCGCGGTGAGTCAGCGCTTGTTCTAGCGCATAGCGCGTCATTTCGTGACGATCCTGCGCCAACGGACTGCCGTCCGGCTCCAGTACAATGAAGGTATCCATTGCCATACCGTCGCGGCTGGTGAAAATCTGCGCATCATGGACGCTCAGATTCCGGCGATCCAGCTCACCCGCCACCGCGGCAAACAGATAAGGTCTGTCCGGGCTGCAGATAAAGATTTCTGTTCCGCCCCGGCAGGCCTGATGACTGATTAATACCAGCGGTTTGCTGATATCGTGCTCCAATAGATGACGAGCGTGCCAGGCGAGCTGACTGGGTGAATGCCGCAGAAAATAGTCGGCGCGACAGCGGCTCCAGATGTCACGCAACGCGTCCTCATCGACATTATCCATGCGCAGCAGCGCCAGCGCCTGTAAACGATGGTGACGCACGTGTTCGCGCAGGTCCGGGGTGTTTTGCATTCCGCGACGCAGCTGTTTTTCCGTTGCGAAATAGAGTTCGCGCAACAGACTCTGTTTCCAACTGTTCCACAGGGTTTCGTTGGTGGCGCAGATATCCGCGACGGTCAGGCAAACCAGATAACGAAGGCGGGACTCGCTCTGCATTTCTATGGCGAACTGCTGGATAATGGCCGGATCCTGGATATCCCTGCGCTGTGCGGTAACCGACATCAGCAGATGGCGGCGTACCAGCCAGGAAACCAACTGGGCTTCCCGCGAGTTCAGCCCGTGTAGCGTGGCGAACGCCAGCGCATCCTGCGCGCCGAGCTCCGAGTGATCGCCGCCGCGGCCTTTGGCGATGTCGTGAAACAGGCCGGCGAGCAGCAACAGTTCAGGCTGAGGGATCCGTGGATACAGCTCCACGCACAGCGGATGCCGCGTGCGGTTTTTCTCATCGGCGAAGCTTTCCAGCTTCTGCATCACCCGGAGCGTGTGTTCATCCACGGTGTAGGCATGGAATAAATCAAACTGCATTTGCCCGACGATATTGCCCCACTGCGGCATGTAGGCCCATAGCACGCTATGGCGATGCATCGGGAGCAGGGCGCGTTTCACCGCATGCGGATGGCGCAGGATGTTCATAAACAGCTGCCTGGCCTCCGGGATGGTGCATAGCGGGCTGGCCAGGTGTCGGCGCGCATGACGCAACTGACGCAGCGTGCTGGAGTAGATCCCCGCGATTTCCTGGCTACGCACCATCTGGTAAAACATACGCATGATCGCTTCAGGCTTACGGACGAACAGCGTTTCGTCACGCAGGTCGATCAAGTTACCGCGTAGTTGAAATTCTTCATCAATCGGCCGGGGTTTTTCATTGGTTTCCAGCGCAAGAATCGCTTCGTCAAACAGCTGCAACAACATCTGATTTAGTTCGCTGACGCGGCCGGTTACGCGGTAGAAGTCTTTCATCATTCGTTCTACCGGGGCGTTGCCTTCCCCCTGATATTGCAAAAGCTGAGCCACGTTCAACTGCCGGTCGAATAGCAGGCGGTTGTCGTAGCGCGTCAGGATCAGGTGCAGCGCAAAGCGGATTCGCCACAGAAAACTCTGGCACTCATTCAGTTCCTTGCGTTCCGCTTCCGTCAGGAAACCGAAACCCACCATTTCATCCAGCGAAGTCGCGCCAAAATGGCGATGAGCGACCCACAGCAGGGTGTGAATGTCGCGTAGTCCGCCGGGGCTGCTTTTGATATCGGGTTCGAGATTATAACTGGTGCTGTGATAATGCTGATGACGTTCATGCTGTTCGGCGATTTTTGCCGGGAAAAATTTAGGCGAGGGCCAGAACTCGTCGCTGAACACCTGTTTTTGCAACTGGAGAAAAAGGGCGACATCGCCGCATATCATGCGTGATTCAATCAGGTTGGTGGCGACGGAAATATCCGCGCGTCCTTCCTGCAAACACTGTTCCAGCGTTCTGACGCTATGGCCGACTTCAAGCTTCAGATCCCACAGCAGGGTAATAAATTCTCCCGCGCGCTGGGAGTGTTGCTTGCTGAGTTTTTCCTGGCTGAGCACCAGAACGTCAATATCGGAGAGCGGATGCAGTTCTCCGCGTCCATAGCCGCCCACCGCCAATAGCGCCGTTTGTGAAATGTTCTCGAAGCCATAGAAAAACCACAGCCGCTGCAACAGTTGATCGATGAACAGCGTTCTGGCCTCGATCAGGATTTCCGCGCTGACGCCTGATTTAAATTCGCTTTCCTGCCAGATCTGAAACTGCTCCAGCCGCTGTTTCAGCGTCTGACAATTCAGCATGTCGTCGCCGTAATTCATCGGGGAATCGATGGGCTGTGCGGTCGGGGAGGTCTCGGCGGAGATATCTTGCGAAAGGTTTTTATCGATCATGTGCGCAGCCCATAGAAAATGTCAGGAACGATTTTAAACGTCGCTTGCGACGGCCTGCAAGGGTGAAGGCTCGGGCAGCCAGCCATAAAAATCGCCGTGAGCGATTTAAACGTCGATTGCAACGGCCCGCAAGGGGAGAGGACAATGCGTCATAAAAAACCGGCGCTAGCCGGTTCGGCATGACGGTTAATGCGTGATGATATTGGGAATGGTGTCGTCTTTCCGCAATGTCATTATCTCGCAGCCGTTCTCGGTTACCACAATAGTATGCTCGTACTGCGCCGACAAGCTGCGATCTTTGGTTTTTACCGTCCAACCGTCTTTCATGGTTCGAATGCGGAAATCACCGGCGTTGACCATGGGTTCGATGGTGAACGCCATACCCGCTTGCAGAACGACGCCGCCGTCGTCCGCATCATAGTGCAATACCTGCGGCTCTTCATGGAAGCCTTTGCCGATACCGTGGCCACAGTATTCACGAACGACGGAGAAGTCATGCGCTTCAACAAATTTCTGGATTTCTTTACCCAGAGAACGCAGACGAATGCCGGGTTTCACCATTTTTAGCGCCAGGTACAGGCTCTCCTGCGTAATGCGGCACAGACGTTCGCCCAGGATCGTCGGTTTGCCGGCGATAAACATGGTTGATGTGTCGCCATGAAAACCATCTTTGATGACGGTGACGTCGATATTGACGATATCGCCGTCTTTCAAGATTTTCTCTTCGCTGGGAATGCCGTGGCACACCACTTCATTGACGGAAATACATACCGATTTCGGGAAGCCGTGATACCCCAGACAGGCTGAGATCGCCTGCTGTTTATTGGTTATGTGGTCGTGACATATTCTGTCAAGTTCCGCGGTGCTGACGCCGGGAACAACATGGGGCGCGATCATTTCCAATACTTCAGCCGCCAGACGGCCGGCTACGCGCATTTTTTCGATGTCTTCAGGGGTTTTTATTGATATTGCCATTGAATATTGTCCGCAGGTGTCGAATTAAACGACGAATTAAGATTGGTCAGTAATTGATAACGCATGTTATCAGCCCTGCCGTCGGGTTGCCAAATTATCATTTGTCGCAGGCCGGCTGGCAACAAAAGTTGGTGTCCTGGCGGGAATTATGGTATAAAGCGCGCCGGTGATCCGGCTGGTCGATTTTCAATGTTCATCTTCTGAAGACCGTTCGGCTGAATCAGCTAAACTCACTTTGTGTATATAACACACACGTGTCGGCACATTCGCCGGGGTGCTCCAAGGGTTTTCAAACCCGAGGGGTCGGCGCAATGGGACACGTGGAGGCATAACCCCATACTTAATTAATAGAGGTAATCATGGCAACTGTTTCCATGCGCGATATGCTCAAGGCTGGCGCACACTTTGGTCACCAGACCCGTTACTGGAACCCGAAAATGAAGCCGTTCATCTTCGGTGCTCGTAATAAAGTGCACATCATCAACCTTGAGAAAACTGTACCAATGTTCAACGATGCACTGGCTGAACTGGGCAAAATTGCTTCTCGCAAGGGCAAAATTCTGTTCGTTGGTACGAAACGTGCAGCAAGCGAAGCGGTAAAAGACGCTGCCAACAACTGCGATCAGTTCTTCGTAAACCATCGCTGGTTGGGCGGTATGCTGACAAACTGGAAAACCGTTCGTCAGTCCATCAAGCGTTTGAAAGATCTGGAAACTCAGTCCCAGGACGGTACTTTCGACAAGCTGACCAAAAAAGAAGCGCTGATGCGCACCCGTGAGCTGGACAAGCTGGAAAACAGCCTGGGCGGTATCAAAGACATGGGCGGTTTGCCAGATGCATTGTTCGTGGTTGATGCCGATCATGAACACATCGCAATCAAAGAAGCCAACAACCTGGGTATCCCGGTATTCGCTATCGTTGATACCAACTCCGATCCTGATGGCGTTGACTTCATCATCCCGGGTAACGATGACGCAATCCGTGCAGTGAATCTGTACCTGAGCGCCGTTGCTACTGCCGTTCGTGAAGGCCGTTCTCAAGATCTGGCTGAACAAGCGGAAGAAGGCTTAGTTGAAGCTGAATAATAAGTCTGGCTCCTCCGAGCCCTTATTAACCAGGTATTGACATATGTTGGTTAGGGGGCCTGCTAAGGCCCCCTTTTTTACTTATCTCCCTCCACGAGATAACCGAGGAAAAGAGAATGGCTGAAATTACCGCTGCCCTGGTAAAAGAACTGCGCGAGCGTACCGGCGCAGGCATGATGGAATGTAAGAAAGCACTGGTTGAAGCGAATGGCGACATCGAGCTGGCTATCGACAACATGCGTAAATCTGGCCAGGCGAAAGCTGCCAAGAAAGCGGGTCGCGTAGCTGCTGAAGGCATCATCCTGACCAAAATTTCCGCAGACGGAAAATACGGCGTCATCGTTGAACTGAACTGTGAAACCGACTTCGTTGCCAAAGATGCCGGCTTCAAAGCTTTCGGCGAAGAAGTTGCTTCCGCCGCGCTGAACGACCGTATCTCTGATGTCGAAGTGCTGAAAGCAAAATTCGAAGACCAACGTGCCGCACTGGTTGCGAAAATTGGTGAAAACATCAATATTCGCCGCGTTGCTACTCAGGAAGGCGATGCGCTGGGTTCATACCTGCACGGCGCGCGCATCGGCGTACTGGTTGCTGCCACCGGTGCTGATGAAGAACTGATCAAGCACATTGCTATGCACATTGCTGCCAGCAAACCAGAATATGTTAAGGCTGAAGACGTTCCGGCTGATGTTGTTGCTCGTGAGCACCAGATCCAGTTGGACATTGCCATGCAATCCGGCAAACCGCGTGAAATCGCAGAAAAAATGGTTGAAGGCCGCATGCGTAAATTCACCGGCGAAATCTCTTTGGCCGGTCAGCACTTCGTTATGGAACCAAGCAAAACCGTTGGCGACCTGCTGAAAGAGCACAACGCTGACGTAACCAGCTTCATCCGCTTTGAAGTGGGTGAAGGTATTGAGAAAGCTGAAGTTGACTTTGCTGCTGAAGTTGCAGCGATGAGTAAGCAATCTTAATAATAAAAAAAGGGCCGCCGGTTGGCGGTTCCTTTTTATCCAGCCAACATAATTTCAGTGCATTTATTTGTGATTTACATTCTGGTAAATAGCAGTAAGTGTGACAGTAACAAACTCCCAATACGATGACAGCCTGTAGGACAAAACACCATGGCAACCAATGCAAAACCCGTATATCAACGAATCCTGCTTAAGCTCAGCGGCGAAGCTTTGCAGGGCACCGAAGGTTTTGGTATCGATGCGAGCATTTTGGATCGCATGGCTCAGGAAGTGAAAGAACTGGTTGAGTTGGGCATTCAGGTCGGTGTAGTCATCGGCGGTGGTAACCTGTTTCGTGGCGCCGGCCTGGCTAAAGCGGGGATGAACCGCGTTGTGGGCGACCACATGGGGATGCTGGCAACGGTAATGAATGGTCTGGCGATGCGTGATGCGTTGCATCGTGCTTATGTCAATGCTCGGCTGATGTCCGCCATCCCGTTAAATGGCGTGTGTGATAACTACAGTTGGGCGGAAGCCATCAGCTTATTACGTAATAATCGCGTGGTGATCTTCTCTGCCGGCACCGGTAATCCTTTCTTTACCACCGATTCGGCTGCTTGCCTGCGGGGTATCGAAATTGAAGCTGATGTTGTGCTGAAAGCGACAAAAGTGGATGGCGTTTATTCTGCCGATCCGGTGCAGGATCCCACGGCAATATTGCATGAAACGCTCAGTTATCAGGATGTGCTGGAGCGTGAGTTGAAAGTGATGGACTTGGCGGCTTTCACGCTGGCTCGCGATCACAACTTGCCGATCCGCGTTTTCAATATGAACAAGCCCGGCGCGTTGCGCCGTGTGGTTATGGGCGAGAAAGAAGGTACGTTGATCAGTAATAACGGATAAGCTTAAAAGTAGGGTAATATCCGCTTCTGATAACCAGAAATATTGCTGTACCTGCCATTTTTCAAGTCGCAGGCGTATCGGCTGCTCTCGTTTACCCCGGTTGCTTACGTTATTGTAAGTTCCGGGAGAGATTTTGATCGCCGCCTCTCGGTACTTGAAATCTATTGGGTATATATACGCCAGCTAATGCTGGTGTGAGTTATTCACCGGGCCGCGTAATGACATGGCCTGTCAGGCAACCAGTTTTCAAGGGTTCACAACGTGATTAATGAAATCAGAAAAGATGCTGAAACGCGCATGGAAAAATGCGTAGAGGTTTTCAAAAATCAGATCAGCAAAATTCGTACTGGCCGCGCATCACCCAGCATTCTTGACGGTATTCAGGTCGAATATTATGGTAGCGCCACTCCGCTGCGTCAGTTGGCCAATATTGTGGTCGAAGACTCCCGCACGCTGGCGATTACGGTATTTGACCGCTCGCTTAGCTCGGCGGTTGAAAAAGCCATCATGTCTTCCGATCTGGGTCTGAATCCATCTTCCGCCAGCTCGGTTATCCGCGTTCCGCTGCCTCCGCTGACCGAAGAACGTCGTAAAGATCTGATCAAGATCGTACGTGGCGAAGCAGAGCAGGGCCGTGTATCGGTACGTAATGTACGCCGCGATGCGAACGACAAGCTGAAAGCGCAATTGAAAGATAAAGCGATCAGTGAAGATGAAGAGCGTCGTGCTCAGGACGACGTGCAGAAGCTTACCGATCTCTACATCAAAAAAGTGGATTCCGCGCTGGCAGAAAAAGAAAGCGAACTGATGGAGTTCTAATCAACTCGCTCAATATGGCGCCGCAGGAAAGAGAGGGTGCGTGTTGCGCCGACCTTACCGGCGGCGCTTTTGCTTTTTGATGCAGGCCTGCCTTTCTGTACGGTGAATCAGCTTGCGGTGTCTTTGGCGAGAAATAGCATGGACACTACGTGGCGATCGCCTCAGACTAGTAACCCTTCCTGTAATCAAATCCAGTTATTCAGAGCATTTTAATGAAGCAAATGAAGCAACTGACAATTCTTGGCTCGACTGGTTCTGTTGGCATCAGCTCGCTGGCGGTAGTTAAAGCAAACCCAGAAAAATTTGCAGTGAAGGCATTATCGGCGGGACGCAATGTCGATCGAATGCTGGAGCAATGTTTAGCGTTTCGCCCGGCTTACGCCTCCATGGCGGATGACGCCGCCGCCAGGTTATTGCGTCAACGGTTATCGCAGCACGGATGTGGAACCGAAGTGTTGTCCGGCGAGCATGCCGCCCGTGAGCTGGCGGCGTTGGATGATGTCGATCTGGTGGTTGCGGCGATTGTTGGCGTGGCGGGGTTGCTGCCGACGCTAAGCGCGATTCGTGGCGGTAAACAGGTGTTGCTGGCGAATAAGGAGTCTCTGGTAACCTGTGGACGCCTGTTTATGGATGCGGTCGCGCAAAGCAATGCTCAACTGTTGCCTATCGACAGCGAACATAATGCGATTTTTCAGAGTTTGCCTGAGCCAATTCAACGGCAGTTAGGCTACTCTTCTTTAGAACGGTATGGCGTCGAGCGAATTGTTCTCACCGGTTCGGGAGGGCCGTTCCGCGAAACGCCGATAACGGCGCTGGCTGGCATGAGTCCCGATCAGGCTTGTGCGCACCCGAACTGGTCTATGGGGCGTAAGATTTCAGTGGATTCCGCCACAATGATGAATAAAGGTCTGGAATACATTGAGGCTCGCTGGTTGTTCAATGCGTCGGCTGAACAGATGGAAGTGATTATCCATCCGCAGTCTGTGATTCATTCAATGGTGCGTTACGCTGATGGCAGCGTGCTTGCTCAGTTGGGAACGCCTGATATGCGTACGCCGATCGCTCATGCCATGGCCTATCCCGAGCGGGTTAAGTCGGGAGTGGAAGCTCTGGATTTTTGTCAGTTGGGCGCCTTGACGTTTTCAGCGCCTGACTATGACCGGTATCCTTGTTTACGCCTGGCTATCGACGCCTTTAATCACGGACAGGCGGCGACCACGGCATTAAACGCGGCCAATGAAGTTGCGGTCGCCGCATTTTTACAGTCGCGCATTCGCTTCACGGATATCGCCGTTGTTAATCAGCAAGTCGTTGAGCTACTCACATCATCAGAGCCGGCCAGTGTCGATGAGGTGCTTTCCATTGACGATTGGGCAAGAAAAGCCGCGGCGCAGACGCTAACGCGTTACGAGCGGTAGGCATGGTGATTCCCATAGCACAATTTGTTCGTGTGTGGTTGAGGTGGTATAGTCTGCGCCACTCGACGGCTGGCTAAGCGGGGTTCTTGAGCCAGCGGTGAAGTCAAGCCGTGATCGTTCACGGCTTTTTTGCGCTGACAGGGGCTGATGTTACGGAAGGTCTGTCGTATTTATTGTTTAAGGATATAAGTATTCGTTATGCCGTCCGATAATCAAAAAAGTGCCGATAATCTGCCATTCGCCGGGCCTCGGCATGTCGCCATCATCATGGATGGAAATGGCCGCTGGGCTAAAAGTCGGGGAAAACTGCGGATTTTTGGTCATCAGGCCGGCGTTAAATCCGTACGCCGGGCAGTGAGTTTTGCCGCCAGTCATGGACTTGATGCGTTAACGCTTTATGCATTCAGCAGTGAAAACTGGAATCGCCCCGCGCAGGAAGTGACGGCTTTGATGGAGCTTTTTGTCCGGGCTCTGGACAGTGAAGTGAAAAGCCTGCATAAGCATAAGGTTCGTTTGCGCATCATCGGCGATATCAGTCGTTTTAGCCTGCGTTTGCAGGAACGTATTCGCCGCTCTGAAGAACTGACAAAAAATAATCCGGGCCTGACGCTGAATATTGCTGCGAATTATGGCGGCCGTTGGGATATCATTCAGGGAGTACGACGGCTTGCAGAGCAGGTACAGGAAGGAACGTTGCGTCCCGATAGTATCGATGAAGATTCATTATGCCAATATGTGTGCCTGAATGACCTGGCTCCGGTTGATTTAGTGATCCGAACAGGCGGGGAGCATCGAATAAGTAATTTCCTGTTATGGCAAATCGCTTATGCCGAGCTTTATTTTACCGATGTCCTTTGGCCTGATTTTGACGAACAAGTTTTTGAAGGTGCGCTGAATGCATTTGCACAACGCGAGCGTCGCTTCGGGAGAACAACACCTATCGATGCCAATGCATCCTAGGGGGAACTTTTGCTGAAGTATCGCCTGATTACTGCTTTGATTTTAATACCGATCGTTATTGCAGCACTATTTTTGTTGCCCCCTCTGGGCTTTACCCTGGTGACCCTGGCCGTTTGTATGTTGGCGGCTTGGGAATGGGGGCAGCTATCAGGGTTTGCCTCATATGGTCAACGGCTCTGGCTGGCGATTCTGTGTGGTTTCCTATTGGCGCTGATGCTGTTGACGCTGCCGGCGTATCATTACTCTATCCATGTGCCGCAAATTAGCGGGGCACTCTGGATATCTCTTATCTGGTGGGTTGTTGCGCTGTTTTTGGTCCTGTTTTATCCGGCCTCTGCGTCTTTATGGCGCCATTCACGCATTCTGCGTCTGGTATTCGGGGTGGTGACGATAGTCCCTTTTTTCTGGGGAATGGTTGCGCTTCGCCAGTATAATTATGATATCAATCCCTTCAGCGGCGCGTGGTGGCTACTGTATGTCATGCTGTTGGTATGGGGAGCGGATAGCGGGGCCTATATGTTTGGTCGGCTGTTCGGCAAGCGCAAACTGGCGCCGAAAGTTTCACCGGGTAAAACCTGGGAAGGCCTTATCGGCGGGCTGGTTACTTCCGCGGTGATTTCTTTACTGTTCAGCCGTTATGCGCCCTTAACCATTTCTCAGTCAACGTTACTGATCTGTTCGATTGTCGCTGCGTTGGCTTCCGTATTGGGCGATTTGACTGAGAGCATGTTCAAGCGCGAGGCGGGTATAAAAGACAGTAGCCATTTGATTCCGGGACATGGCGGCGTACTTGATCGTATTGATAGTCTGACGGCGGCCGTACCGGTGTTCTCCTGCCTGATGTTATTAATGTTTAAAGCCGTTTAGTGTGAGACAGTAGAGAATATTTATGATGAATTTCCTCTGGAGTTTGGCTGCGTTTATCATTGCGTTGGGTGTGTTGATCACCGTGCATGAGTTTGGTCACTTCTGGGTTGCTCGTCGCTGCGGCGTCAAAGTCGAACGTTTTTCGGTCGGTTTCGGCCGTGCTTTATGGCGGCGCCGCGATCGCCTCGGGACCGAATACGTTATCGCCCTCATCCCGCTGGGTGGTTATGTCAAAATGCTCGATGAGCGTATCGATACCGTATCGCCGGAATTTCGTCATCAGGCCTTTAACCATAAAACGGTTTGGCAACGCGCGGCCATCGTTAGCGCAGGGCCGATTGCCAATTTCATTTTTGCCGTTGCGGCGTATTGGCTGGTCTTTATTATCGGGGTTCCCGGCGTGCGCCCCGTGGTTGGTGAAATATTGCCCAACTCCATCGCTTCGCAGGCTGAAATGTCCGCCGGAATTGAACTAAAGTCGGTTGACGGTATCGAAACGCCTGATTGGGATGCGGCGCGTTTGGCTCTGATTGGTAAAATCGGCGACGACAGTGTGGTGATTGGTACGGCGCCTTTGGGCTCCGGCCAGGTCGCGTTGAAAACGCTGGATCTGCATAACTGGCAGTTTGAACCGGATAAGCAAGATCCCGCCACCTCATTGGGGATTGTTCCCAAGGGGCCGCAGATTGAGCCGGTGTTAACTCAAGTTCAATCAGGGTCGGCCGCAGAAAAAGCGGGTTTACAAGCAGGGGATCGGATCGTTAAAGTCGGCGGACAGGTTTTAACGGAGTGGCGATCTTTCGTTATTGCCGTCCGCGATAATCCCGGTCAAGGTATTACGTTGGATGTGGAGCGAGGCGGAGTAACATTGCCGCTTACGTTGACGCCCGATAGCAAGTCAGTCGGTAGCGGCAGGATGGAAGGGTTCGCCGGCGTTGTACCGAGCGTCACCCCGCTTCCTGAGGAATATCGAACGGTACGTCAGTATGGGCCGTTTAGCGCTATCTATCAGGCAACAGATAAAACCTGGCAACTGATGAAGTTGACCGTCAGTATGTTGGGGAAGCTGGTTACGGGCGATGTTAAGCTGAATAACTTGAGCGGTCCGATTTCGATTGCCCAGGGCGCGGGAATGTCAGCTGATTACGGATTGATTTATTACCTCATGTTTTTGGCCTTAATCAGCGTCAATCTGGGGATCATCAATCTGTTCCCGCTCCCCGTATTGGATGGTGGACACCTGCTCTTTCTTGCAATTGAAAAGTTAAAGGGCAGGCCGGTTTCTGAGCGTGTGCAGGACTTTAGTTACCGCATTGGCGCGGTGTTGCTGATGTTGCTAATGGGACTCGCACTTTTCAATGATTTCTCTCGCCTGTAGGCGTGGGATTAGGTTAGGAAAAACGCATAACAACGATGGCGATGAAAAAGTTGCTCATAGCGTCGCTGCTGTTTAGCAGCGCCACCGTATACGGTGCAGACGGGTTCGTAGTGAAGGACATTCATTTCGAGGGCCTGCAACGGGTTGCCGTCGGAGCGGCATTACTCAGTATGCCAGTCCGTGTTGGCGATAGCGTTAGTGATGATGATATCGGGAATACCATCCGCGCTTTGTTCGCTACCGGAAATTTTGAAGACGTTCGTGTTCTGCGCGACGGCGAAACGCTGATTGTGCAGGTCAAAGAGCGCCCGACGATTGCCAGCCTGACCTTCTCCGGTAATAAGTCGGTAAAAGACGACATGCTGAAGCAAAATCTGGACGCCAGCGGCGTGCGGGTCGGCGAAGCGTTGGATCGTACGGCGCTTTCCAGTATCGAAAAAGGACTGGAAGACTTCTACTACAGCGTGGGTAAATACAGCGCGTCGGTCAAGGCCGTGGTCACCCCGTTGCCCCGTAACCGCGTCGATTTGAAGCTGGTATTTACCGAAGGGGTCTCTGCCAAGATTCAGCAGATCAACATCGTCGGAAATAACGCATTCAGCACCGATGAATTGATCTCTCGTTTCCAACTGCGTGATGAAGTGCCGTGGTGGAATCTGGTGGGCGATCGTAAATATCAGAAACAAAAGCTTTCCGGTGACCTGGAAACGCTGCGCAGCTTTTATCTGGATCGCGGCTATGCGCGTTTCAATATCGATTCCACTCAGGTCAGTCTGACTCCCGATAAAAAGGGTATCTATATTACGATTAATCTGACGGAAGGCGATCAGTACAAACTTTCCGGCGTCGCGGTTAAAGGGAATTTGGCCGGTCACTCTGCGGAAATTGAAAATCTGACCAAAATTGAGCCGGGCGAGCTGTATAACGGCACCAAAGTTACCCACATGGAAGAGGATATCAAAAAGCTGCTAGGCCGTTATGGTTATGCCTATCCGCGCGTGGTGACTCAGCCTGAAATCAATGACGCCGATAAGACGGTCAAGCTGGACATCAACGTGGATGCCGGTAACCGATTCTCCGTCCGCCGCATCCGTTTCGAAGGCAATGACACCTCGAAAGATGCTGTTTTGCGTCGCGAAATGCGTCAGATGGAAGGCGGTTGGTTAGGAAACGATCTCGTCGAACAGGGTAAGGAACGTCTGAACCGGTTGGGCTACTTTGAAAGCGTGGATGTAGAAACTCAACGCGTTCCAGGCACTGTGGATCAGGTCGATGTGACCTATAAGGTCAAAGAGCGCAACACCGGGACGTTCAACTTCGGCGTCGGTTTCGGTACGGAAAGCGGCGTCAGCTTCCAGGCTGGGGTGCAGCAGGATAACTGGCTGGGTACCGGTAATTCCGTCGGCATCAGCGGGACGAAAAACGACTATCAGACCTATGTCGAACTGTCGCTGACCGATCCGTACTTTACGGTCGACGGCGTCAGTCTGGGCGGTCGTATCTTCTATAACAAATTTAAAGCCTACGATGCCGACCTGTCTGACTACACCAACTCCAGTTATGGCATCGGCAGCACGTTAGGATTCCCAATCAACGAGAACAACTCGCTGCGTCTGGGGATGGACTATGTACATAACGATGTATCCAATATGTCGCCTCAGATAGCCATGTGGCGTTATCTGGATAAAGTCGGCGTTAATCCGGAGATCGTCAGTGCGAACGAACATTCCAAAGCCAGCTATAAAGCGAATGATTTCTTCCTGAATACCGGCTGGGTATACAACAAGCTGGATCGCGGTTATTTCCCGACCGAAGGGTCCCGCGTGTCGGCGAACGCCAAAGTGACGATCCCCGGCTCGGATAACGAATATTACAAACTGACGTTTGATTCCGCGACCTACTTCCCGCTGAGCGAAAATCGCAACTGGGTGCTGATGGGTCGAGCGCGCGCAGGTTATGCCGATGGTCTGGGTGATAAAGAAGTGCCGTTCTATGATAACTTCTACGCGGGTGGCTCAAGTACGGTGCGCGGCTTCCAGTCGAATACCATCGGGCCTAAAGCGGCATATTACCAATGTAATAGCAGCAATACCTCGTATTCATCCTGCCCGGTTGAAAAATCGGATGACGCGGTGGGCGGTAACGCCATGGCGGTGCTGAGCGGGGAACTGATTGTACCTACGCCGTTTATCAGTGAGAAGTATGCCAACTCGGTGCGCACCTCGTTGTTTGTTGACGGCGGTACGGTTTGGGATACCAACTGGGAAAACACGTCGGCAACCATCGCCGCGGGTATTCCCGATTACAGTAAGCCGGGTAATTTCCGCGTTTCAAGCGGGATCGCCCTGCAATGGATGTCTCCGCTTGGGCCATTGGTATTCTCCTATGCCCAGCCGGTTAAAAAGTACGATGGAGACAAGTCGGAACAGTTCCAGTTTAATATTGGCAAAACCTGGTAATGTAACGTCGGCAGATCGTATATAGCAGGTTGCATCGACGTATGTCATGTTCAGGGCTGATAGCTTTACCAGCGTGATTACGCCATGTACATCAACATGTGCTCAGGCACAAACAGGTTAGGTTGAGGAGTTTATAGTGAAAAAGTGGTTGTGTGCTGCAAGTCTTGGTTTGGCATTAGCGGCTTCGGCCGGTGTTCAGGCCGCCGACAAAATTGCCGTTGTTAACGTATCGAACATTTTCCAGCAGTTACCGCAGCGTGAAACGGTAGCTCGTCAACTTGAAAATGAGTTCAAAGGTCGCGCGACTGATTTGCAAGCCATGGAAAAAGATCTGCAGACTAAAATGCAAAAGTTGCAGCGCGATGGTTCTACCATGAAGGCCAGCGATCGTAGCAAAATGGAAAAAGATCTGATGGCGCAGCGCGATCAGTTCTCCGCTAAAGCGCAGGCGTTTGATCAGGATAACCGCCGTCGTCAGATGGAAGAACGTAACAAAATCCTGAGCCGTATTCAGGACGCGGTAAAATCTGTTGCCAGTAAAGAAGGTTATGATGTTGTGATCGATGCCAATGCCGTCGCTTATTCGGCAAATGCAAAAGACATCACTGCCGATGTGCTGAAGCAGGTTAAATAATTCATGTATTCAATTCGACTGGATGCTTTAGCACAACAGTTGGATGCGCAATTACACGGTGACGGCAGTGTCGTCGTCACCGGTGTAGCTTCTATGCATTCAGCAAAGTCAGGGCAGATTACTTTTCTCTCTGACAGTCGCTATCGTGAGCAATTGGCGCAGACGAAAGCCTCTGCGATTGTGCTGACTGAGGCGGATTTGCCATACTGTCAGGTCGCGGCGCTGGTGGTGAAAAATCCTTATCTGACCTACGCGCGTATGGCGCAGTTGATGGATACCACGCCTGCCCCGGCTGCGGATATCGCACCCAGTGCGGTCGTCGCGGCGGATACCTCCCTGGGACAGAATGTTGCTATCGGCGCGAATGCGGTCATTGAATCCGGCGTAAGGCTGGGCGACAACGTCATCGTTGGGCCGGGCTGCTTTATTGGTAAAAATACGCGTCTCGGCGCCGGAACCCGGTTATGGGCGAACGTAACGGTTTATCATAATGTCGAGATGGGCGAACAGTGCCTGGTTCAGTCAGGGGCGGTCATTGGTTCCGATGGCTTTGGTTACGCCAACGATCGCGGCAACTGGGTAAAGATCCCGCAGTTAGGTTCGGTCAGAATCGGCGATCGGGTTGAGATCGGCGCCAGTACCACCATCGACCGCGGCGCATTGGATGATACGATCATTGGTAATGGCGTCATCATTGATAATCAATGCCAGATTGCGCACAACGTTGTGATTGGCGACAATACGGCAGTCGCTGGCGGCGTTATTATGGCGGGCAGCCTGAAGGTCGGCCGCTATTGCATGATCGGCGGAGCCAGCGTGATCAATGGTCATATGGAAATCTGCGACAAAGTTACGGTGACCGGAATGGGTATGGTTATGAGACCGATCACCGAACCTGGGGTATACTCTTCGGGCATTCCTTTGCAGCCGAATAAAGTTTGGCGTAAGACCGCCGCGCTGGTGATGAATATTGATGATATAAGCAAGCGGTTAAAAGCCGTTGAGCGAAAAATTGATAAAAGCTAGTCACCGGCGTTTTGTCTGATTAGGTGAAAACGCATAGTCTGGATGTAAACGAAAGGTCCGGGTGTGAGAAAATAGTGCTTTGTGATTGAATAACGTTCGCGCACCAGTGTACTAATCCTTATTTGCGGCCTGCCTGAAGATCCCCCTTTTAGGGTCTGAGCAGGCCGTGTTGTTGATGGCATCAGTTTTATGGACAGGAAGAGTATTTTGACTACTGACACTCATACTCTGCATATTGAAGAGATTTTAGAACTATTACCGCACCGCTTCCCGTTTTTATTGGTTGACCGTGTACTTGATTTTGAAGAAGGAAAATTTTTACGGGCGGTGAAAAACGTCTCTTTTAATGAACCTTTCTTTCAAGGCCACTTCCCAGGTAAGCCAATCTTTCCTGGCGTGTTGATTCTGGAAGCAATGGCGCAGGCAACGGGCATTCTGGCGTTTAAAAGCGTCGGCAAACTTGAGCCTGGCGAGCTGTATTACTTTGCGGCAATTGATGAAGCGCGTTTTAAACGCCCTGTAGAACCCGGGGATCAAATGATCCTTGAGGTTGAATTCATAAAAGAGCGTCGCGGCGTTGCGCGCTTTAAAGGCGTAGCTAAAGTTGATGGTGAGATCGCCTGTGAAGCGTCAATGATGTGTGCTCGTCGTCGGGAGGCCTGATACCGTGATTGATCAAACCGCCTTTGTTCATCCTGGCTCGATTGTTGAAGACGGCGCCGTCATTGGCGCCGGTGTGCATATCGGCCCATTCTGCTATATCGGTTCTCAAGTTGAGATCGGTGCAGGTACTGTATTGAAATCGCATGTTGTGGTTAATGGTATAACCAAGATTGGCCGCGATAACGAAATCTACCAGTTCGCCTCAATCGGTGAAGTGAATCAGGATCTGAAGTATGCAGGAGAGCCGACTCGCGTTGAGATCGGCGATCGTAACCGTATCCGCGAAAGTGTCACTATTCACCGTGCTACGGAACAAGGCGGTGGGGTGACCAAAATCGGCAGCGATAATCTTTTTATGGTCAACACGCACATTGCGCACGATTGTGTTGTCGGCAATCGCTGTATTTTTGCCAATAATGCGACGTTGGGCGGACACGTGTCCGTTGATGATTTCGCCATTATAGGCGGTATGACGGCGGTACATCAGTTCTGTATCATCGGCGCTCATGTCATGGTCGGCGGGTGCTCCGGCGTAGCTCAGGATGTGCCTCCTTACGTTATCGCGCAGGGAAATCACGCAACGCCGTTTGGCTTGAATATCGAGGGATTGAAGCGCCGTGGTTTTGAGAAAGACACGCAGCATGCTATCCGCAATGTTTACAAGCTGATATATCGCAGCGGTAAAACCCTGGATGAGGTAAAGCCGGAAATAGAAGCCTTGGCTCAGAAACATCCGGCCGTACAGGCATTTGTTGATTTCTTCGCTCGTTCTACCCGCGGTATCATCCGTTAATCTATGTCTCGGCCTTTAGTTATCGGACTGGTCGCCGGAGAAACCTCCGGCGACATTCTCGGCGCCGGCTTGATTCGTGCGCTGAAAGAGAAAATCCCCGATGCCCGTTTTGTCGGCGTCGCCGGGCCGCGTATGCAGGCTGAAGGCTGCGAAGCCTGGTACGAAATGGAAGAACTGGCGGTTATGGGGATCGTGGAAGTGCTTGAGCGCTTACCGCGGTTGCTTAAAATTCGCCGGGACTTAACGCAGCGCTTTAGCGAATTAAAGCCCGATGTTTTCGTCGGTATCGATGCGCCTGATTTTAATATCACGCTGGAAGGCAATCTCAAACAACGTGGTATCAGCACCATTCACTATGTCAGCCCGTCCGTTTGGGCCTGGCGTCAAAAACGCGTTTTCAAAATAGGCAGGTCGACCAATCTGGTCCTGGCGTTTCTTCCTTTTGAAAAAGCGTTTTACGATCGTTTTAACGTCCCTTGCCGTTTCATCGGCCATACGATGGCTGACGCCATGCCGTTGCATCCGGACAAACAGGCTGCCAGATCAACCCTGGGGATCCCTGTCGACGCGCGTTGCCTGGCGCTGCTGCCCGGTAGCCGTGGCGCGGAAGTGGAAATGCTCAGCGGCGTTTTTTTACAAACCGCAACGCTTCTGCATCAGCGTTTTCCCGCACTGGAAATTGTCGTGCCGCTGGTCAACAGCAAACGTCGTGAGCAGTTTGAACGAATTAAAGATAGCGTCGCGCCCGATTTGCCGCTTCGTATTCTGGACGGGCAGGCGCGTGAGGCCATGGTTGCCAGTGATGCTACTTTGTTGGCTTCGGGAACGGCCGCGCTGGAATGTATGTTGGCGAAATGTCCGATGGTGGTGGGGTATCGAATGAAGCCTTTCACCTTCTGGCTGGCGCAGAAGTTGGTAAAAACCCCCTGGGTTTCCCTGCCTAACCTGCTGGCGGGACGGGAGCTGGTGACAGAACTGCTGCAAACGGATTGCACGCCGGATAAACTGGCGGCGGCATTAATGCCCTGGCTGGCGGACGAACATAAGATCGCCGCTCTGCGGGCAACGTTTCTGGATTTGCATCAGCAGATTCGCTGTAATGCCGACGAACAGGCGGCGCAAGCCGTATTGGAATTAGTAAAATCATGAATGATGCGTTTATCTACCCGCAGGAGTATTACTGTATCGCGGGCGTTGATGAAGTAGGACGCGGTCCTCTGGTGGGCGCAGTAGTCACCGCCGCGGTCATTCTCGATCCTTCCCGGCCTATCGTCGGACTGGCGGACTCGAAGCAGTTAAGCGAAAAGCGCCGTTTGGCGCTGTATGATGAAATAAAAGAGAAGGCGCTGTCCTGGAGCCTGGGGCGCGCTGAGCCCGAAGAGATTGACCGATTAAATATCCTGCATGCCACCATGTTGGCGATGCAGCGGGCGGTAGCCGGGCTGATATTGACGCCGGATTTTGTGCTGATCGACGGAAATCGTTGTCCTGCGTTGCCAATGCCGTCTCTGGCGGTGGTGAAGGGCGACAGCCGGGTGGCTGAGATTAGCGCGGCATCGATTATGGCGAAAGTAACGCGCGATCGGGAAATGGTCGAACTGGATAAGCTGTTCCCGGATTATGGTTTTGCCAAACATAAAGGCTATCCGACCGCTTTCCATCTGGAGAAACTGGCGGCGCTGGGCGCTACCGCGTTTCATCGCCGGAGTTTTGCCCCGGTTAAACGGGCGTTAGGATTAGCGTAAAATCATTATTAATGTAGCCCGCTTATCGGGTAGCAGAAACAACGCGACGTCGTCCGCGCGCAGGCGACTCGGCGTTGCTGAATGCCTGCTGACGCCGGCATGACGATAACGGGGCGTCATTGACTCCATCATTAACCTTCAGCGCCGTAATAATCTTTATTACGGCGCTGACTAATCGATAAATTCTGGGATCTGGATATGGCCGAACCACGTTTTGTCCACCTGCGTGTTCACAGTGACTATTCCATGATCGATGGGCTGGCAAAGGTCGGGCCGCTGGTAAAAAAAACCGCGGCCCTCGGCATGCCGGCGCTGGCGATTACCGATTTCACCAACCTGTGCGGGTTGGTCAAGTTTTATGGCGGCGCTCACGGCGCCGGTATTAAGCCTATTGTCGGCGCCGATCTTTACGTCGCGAGTGAAGAATTGGGCGATGAACTTGCTCATCTTACGATCCTGGCGATGGATAATGAAGGCTACCAGAACTTAACGCTACTGATATCCCACGCCTATCAACGAGGCTATGGGGCTGAAGGCCCGACCATCGATCGTGACTGGCTGATTGAATATAGCAAAGGCCTGTTGCTGCTATCCGGCGGCCGCCAGGGCGATATCGGCAAATTTCTGGTGCGCGGCAATCAGGCGCAGGCCGAACAGTGCCTGGCCTTTTATCAGCAACATTTTCCCGATCGTTATTATCTGGAACTGATCCGCACCGGACGTCCGGATGAAGAGAGCTATCTGCATGCTGCAGTGGAGCTGGCGACCAAATACAATTTGCCGGTTGTGGCGACCAATGATGTGCGTTTTATCAGCGAAGCGGATTTCGATGCGCATGAAATCCGTGTGGCGATCCACGACGGCTATACGTTGGACGATCCCAAACGGCCGAGAAATTATAGCCCGCAGCAGTATATGCGCACCGAAGACGAGATGTGCGAGCTGTTTGCCGACATTCCCGAAGCATTGCTCAACAGCGTTGAAATAGCCAAACGCTGTAACGTAACCATTCGGTTAGGCGAATATTTTCTGCCGCAGTTTCCGACAGGCGAGATGTCCACCGAGGATTATCTGGTCAAGCGTGCCAAAGAGGGCTTGGAAGATCGTCTGGAATTTCTGTTTCCCGATCCGCAAGAACGGGTCGCTAAGCGTCCTGAATATGATGAACGTCTGGAGATTGAACTCAAGGTTATCAACCAGATGGGATTCCCCGGCTACTTCCTGATCGTAATGGAATTTATCCAGTGGTCCAAGGACAATGACGTCCCCGTTGGTCCGGGCCGCGGTTCGGGAGCGGGGTCGCTGGTGGCCTACTCGCTGAAAATCACCGATCTGGATCCGTTGGAATTTGACCTGCTGTTCGAACGTTTCCTCAACCCTGAACGTGTTTCCATGCCCGACTTTGACGTCGACTTCTGCATGGAAAAACGCGATCGGGTTATCGATCACGTGGCCGAGATGTACGGCCGTGACGCGGTATCGCAGATCATTACCTTCGGCACCATGGCCGCCAAAGCGGTTATCCGCGATGTGGGCCGGGTGCTCGGCCATCCCTATGGCTTTGTCGACCGAATCTCCAAGCTGGTGCCGCCCGATCCGGGCATGACGCTGGAAAAGGCGTTCGCGGCTGAACCGCAGTTGCCTGAAATTTATGAAGCGGATGAGGAGGTCAAAGCGCTGATCGACATGGCGCGCAAGCTGGAAGGCGTCACGCGTAATGCGGGAAAACACGCCGGCGGGGTGGTTATTTCTCCGACCAAGATCACTGACTTTGCGCCCCTGTATTGCGATGCGGAAGGTCATCACCCGGTTACCCAGTTTGATAAGAGCGACGTTGAATATGCCGGCCTGGTGAAATTCGACTTCCTGGGGTTGCGTACGTTGACCATCATCGACTGGGCGCTGGAGATGATCAATGCGCGGCGGGCGAAGCAGGGGCTGGAGCCGATCGATATCGCCGCCATCCCGCTGGAGGATAAGAAAAGCTTCGATATGCTGCAGCGCTCGGAAACCACGGCGGTATTCCAGCTTGAATCACGCGGCATGAAGGATTTGATCAAACGACTGAAACCCGACTGCTTTGAAGATATGATCGCGCTGGTGGCTCTATTCCGTCCCGGCCCGTTACAGTCCGGCATGGTGGATAACTTCATCGACCGTAAGCATGGCCGGGAAGCGATTTCCTACCCCGATATCGAGTGGCAGCATGAATCGCTGAAACCGGTGCTGGAGCCGACCTATGGTATTATCCTGTATCAGGAACAGGTGATGCAGATTGCCCAGGTGCTGGCGGGCTATACGCTGGGCGGCGCGGATATGCTGCGTCGCGCCATGGGTAAGAAAAAGCCTGAAGAGATGGCGAAACAGCGCTCGGTATTTAAAGAGGGTTCGGAAAGGATCGGCGTCGACGGCGAGCTGTCGATGAAAATCTTTGACCTGGTGGAAAAATTCGCCGGTTATGGGTTTAACAAATCCCACTCGGCCGCCTATGCGCTGGTCTCTTATCAGACCTTGTGGTTAAAGGCGCATTATCCGGCGGAATTTATGGCCGCGGTAATGACCGCCGATATGGACAACACCGATAAAGTGGTGGGGCTGGTGGATGAGTGCTGGCGTATGGGATTGAAAATCCTGCCGCCGGATATCAACAGCGGACTTTACCATTTCCACGTTAACGACGACGGCGAGATCGTTTACGGTATCGGCGCGATTAAGGGCGTAGGTGAAGGGCCGATTGAAGCGATCATCGAAGCGCGTAATCAAGGCGGCTATTTTAAAGAGCTGTTCGATCTCTGCGCCCGCACCGATATCAAGAAACTGAATCGTCGGGTGCTGGAAAAGCTGATCATGTCCGGGGCGTTCGATCGGCTGGGGCCGCATCGCGCCGCACTGATGAATTCGCTGGGCGACGCCCTGAAGGCGGCCGACCAACATGCCAAAGCGGAAGCCATCGGTCAGGTGGATATGTTCGGCGTGCTGGCGGATGCGCCAGAGCAGGTTGAGCAGTCTTACAGCACGGTTGCGCCCTGGCCGGAACAGGTGGTGCTCGATGGTGAACGGGAAACGCTGGGTCTGTATCTGACCGGGCATCCGATCACCCAATATATTAAGGAAATAGAACGATACGCCGGAGGTGTACGTTTAAAAGATATGCACCCGACGGATCGGGGCAAAATGACCACGGCCGTTGGCCTGGTATTGGCGGCCCGGGTAATGGTGACCAAACGAGGTAACCGTATTGGGGTTTGTACGCTGGACGATCGTTCCGGTCGTCTTGAGATAATGCTGTTTACCGATGCGTTGGAAAAATATCAGCATTTATTGGAAAAAGACCGTATTCTGATCGCCAGTGGACAGGTCAGCTTTGATGACTTCAGCGGCGGACTTAAAATGACCGTTCGCGAGTTAATGGATATCAGCGAAGCGCGGGAAAAATATGCGCGCGGACTTGCTATCTCTCTGACTGACAGGCAAATTGATGACCAGCTATTAAACCGTCTTCGCGAATCGTTGGAACCTCATCGATCGGGGACGATCCCAGTGCATCTCTATTATCAGCGAGAGGATGCGCGCGCCCGGTTACGCTTCGGGGCAGCATGGCGTATAACGCCGACCGATGCGCTGCTGAACGATTTGCGCACATTAGTGGGTAATGAGCAGGTGGAACTGGAATTTGACTAATATAGGAATACTATGAGTCTGAATTTTCTTGATTTTGAGCAGCCGATTGCAGAGTTGGAAGCGAAAATTGACTCGCTGACCGCAGTCAGCCGTCAAGACGAAAAATTAGATATTAATCTGGATGAAGAAGTCCAGCGCCTGCGCGAGAAGAGTGTTGAACTGACACGTAAAATCTTCTCCGATCTGGGGGCCTGGCAAGTCGCCCAATTGGCGCGTCATCCAATGCGTCCTTACACGTTGGACTATATCAAGCATATCTTTACCGACTTTGACGAGCTGGCGGGCGATCGCGCCTATGCCGATGACAAAGCGATTGTCGGTGGTATCGCGCGTTTGGACGGGCGTCCGGTGATGATTATTGGTCATCAGAAAGGGCGTGAAACCAAAGAAAAAATTCGACGTAATTTCGGTATGCCGGCGCCGGAAGGCTATCGTAAAGCGCTGCGTCTGATGGAAATGGCGCAACGTTTTAAATTACCGATCATTACGTTTATCGATACTCCAGGGGCTTATCCCGGCGTTGGCGCGGAAGAGCGCGGCCAGTCCGAAGCCATTGCGCGCAACCTGCGGGAAATGTCTGGCCTGAATGTACCGATCGTTTGTACCGTTATCGGCGAAGGCGGCTCCGGCGGCGCGCTGGCGATTGGCGTCGGCGACAAGATCAACATGCTGCAATACAGCACCTACTCGGTGATTTCACCTGAAGGCTGCGCGTCTATTCTATGGAAAAGCGCCGATAAAGCGCCTTTGGCCGCGGAAGCGATGGGCATTACCGCCGCCCGATTGAAAGAGCTGAAGCTGATCGATAGCGTGATCCCTGAACCTTTGGGGTCTGCGCATCGTAATGTCGCGGAGATGGCTGAATCGCTGAAGGCCCAGCTGTTGTCCGATCTTCAGGATCTGGATGCGCTGGATGGCGAAGAGTTGCTTAACCGCCGCTATCAGCGTTTGATGAACTACGGCTATTGCTGATTTGTTCATCGGCTAGTGAGGTAAAAGTCCGCTGTCAGCAATGAGAGCGGACTTTTTGCTATGATTTCCCCGCCGAAGTTTGCATCGCGTCGATCCACGGATAAATTGCCGCGATTGCCGGCGACCTGGCCTGATTATCATTAATCGATGTGGGAAGCTATGCTGAAACTCATTGATATTCATCACATTGCGATTATCGCCTCGGACTATGAGCGCAGTAAGGCTTTCTATTGTAACCTGCTGGGCTTTACGCTGGTTAATGAGGTGTACCGCGCCGCGCGCGATTCGTGGAAAGGCGACTTAGCGCTGAATGGGCGCTATGTCATTGAGCTGTTTTCATTTCCTCATCCGCCGGCTCGCGTTAGCCGTCCTGAAGCTCGAGGTCTGCGCCATCTGGCTTTTTCCGTGCAGAAGGTGGATCAGGCCGTAGCCATGCTCGCGCAGGCTGGGGTGAGCTGTGAGCCGGTGCGTATCGATCCTGAAACGCAGCGGCGCTTTACCTTCTTCTGCGATCCTGACGGATTGCCCTTAGAACTATATGAGATTTAGCATTGTGGACCACACCGCGCCGGATGACCGATTCCTGACCTCACTGGCCTCGCAACTCGAAGGGCGCCGGCAGGTTCTGGTGGCTTATAGCGGTGGTGTGGATTCCAGCGTTTTACTGCATCTGCTGGTGGCGTTACGGCAACGTCGCCGTATTGAAGTGCGCGCCGCTTATGTGAACCATGGGCTAAATCCGCTGGCGGATAGCTGGGCGGAACATTGTCATCAGCAATGCCGGCAGTGGCAGGTGTCGTTTGCCCAGCTTACCGTGACCGTCGATGCGCAACGAGGCGGTATTGAGGCTGCGGCGAGAGATGCGCGCTACCGGGCGCTGGAGGCGCATTTGCTGGATGATGAGGTTTTGCTGACGGCGCAGCACCTTGACGATCAGAGTGAAACCTTCCTGCTGGCGCTTAAACGAGGCAGCGGTCCGGCGGGGCTTTCCGCCATGGCTGCCAGTACAACATTAGGCCATCATGCGCTGCTGCGTCCGTTGCTTGGTTTTTCTCGCCGCCAGTTGGAGAGCTACGCACGTTTGCACCAGCTGCGCTGGATTGAGGATGACAGCAACCGGGATGAACGTTTCGATCGTAACTTTCTGCGTCGCCGCATTCTTCCGCCGCTCACCGAACGCTGGCCGCATTTCACTACGGCGGTCGCCCGCAGCGCGCAGCTGTGCGCCGAGCAGGAGCAACTGCTTGATGAACTGCTGGCTGAATCATTACAGGCGTTGCTTCAGCCGGATGGCTCTCTGAAGATTGACGGGCTGCTATCGCTTAGTCCGGCACGGCGGTTTGCGCTGCTGCGCCGCTGGCTGGCGGAACGGGGCGCGCAGATGCCTGCCCGCGACCAACTGCAGCGATTGTGGCAGGAGGTCGCCGTTAGCCGTCAGGATGCCGAGCCGGTGCTACAGCTTAAGCATCGGCAGATCCGGCGATTCCGGCAGCGCCTTTATGTGCTGCCGCTGATGCAATCGTTGAAGGACTGTGTATTAGCGTGGCGGCCGCCGTTCGGACCGCTCGCGCTGCCTGACGGCGCGGGCGTGCTGTCACTGGCGGAGGGCGGCGCCCAGGTACGCCGACCGAATGTCGAGGAGCAGGTCAGCGTGCGGTTCAGCGCCGCAGGGAAAATACATCGAGTAGGGCGCTCTGGCGGCCGAACAATGAAAAAACTTTGGCAGGAGCTGGACGTGCCGCCGTGGTTGCGCGACCGTACGCCTCTGGTGTTCTATGATGACCAATTGATCGCGGCGCTGGGACAATTTGTCACCCTGGAGGGGCAGCCGCAAACGGGGGAGCCGGGTTGGCATATTGCCTGGACGAGATGAAAACGGACAACATAGGTTGTCCGTTTGAGAGGAACCAGTATCCAATCAGGATTCGCTGACCACCACTTTCCCAATTCCTGGGTGGCTAAAGCTGACGATGTGATCGAGACGAAGCTCGCGAGTCGAGCCAGACTCTTCGATCACTAAATATTCAACGTGTTTACGTGAGATCATGTCGCTGGCTTTGCCGATAACGGTTTCGCCATTACGCAACTCCAGCGTCAGTATCAAATTCTGCTGGCAGGTGGCCTCCAGATTGTCGTAATCATCACAGTTGATGGGTTGATATTCGTTACTCATTGACATAATCGCTCACCAATAAGTTGGCAGCGGCATAAGCCGCCTGTTCCCTGACAGAGGACGGCAATTCGCTGTTGGCAGCGATGCCATCCAGGGTTTTCAATACACAACCCAGCGAGTCGGGTATATAGCCTAGATCGCCGCTGGCGATCTCCGCGTATACGCGGCGTACTAATTCACAGTATTCTTGCACTATATCCTCCCCTGAAAGTCTAACCCGGTAGACATTCATGCATCCTCGTTTTGCGGCGACGGATGTTGTAAACCTACGAAGATAAACTCTATTTATCAAATCGACTATAGCATAGGCTCCGATAGGATATCAGTATTCCACTCGCCCTGTTTCATTACTACGCTAGCCTTTACTGTGAGGATCGTCCTAACTCAAGTACACTGTCTGCGGATAAACATGAGGTAACAGATGGCATTAAAAGCAACGGTGTATAAGGCGGCGATCAATATCGCCGATATGGATCGCCATTTTTTTCATGACGCTAACCTGACTATCGCTCAGCATCCCTCCGAAACGGAGCAGCGGATGATGTTGCGCTTACTGGCCTGGATCTGTCATGCGGATGAGAATTTACGTTTTACTAAAGGGCTGAGTGCGGATAATGAGCCGGAAATCTGGCTACGAAACGATACGCTGGAGCTGGAACAGTGGATCGAGCTCGGGCTGCCGGATGAAAAACGATTAAAAAAGGCCTGTAGCCTGTCTCGCTCGGTTGTGCTCTATACTTATAGTGAACGCGCCGCCCAGGTATGGTGGCAGAATATCGCCAGTAAAGTGTCCGGATATAAAAACCTGACAATACGTTTTATTGACGATAATCAGCTGTCTCAGCTCGCCTCTTTGGCCAAGAGAAATATGACGCTACAGGCTACCTTACAGGAAGGCACCATCTGGTTGTCGGATAGCGAAAATAGCCAGGAGATTACATTTTCCGACTGGCAAATCGCGCACTGATAGGCATTATTGTGCGCTGTGTTGATAAGCAGTAGAAGAACGCACCAATAAAATAACTGGCTATAAAATAGCCTGGCAGGAGAAGAAGAGTGAAAAAACTGGCGATTGGTGCGCTGTTGGTTACGGTTATATCTGTACTGATTGGGTGTCACACTCGTTCTCTGATGCAGGAAGAACCCTTGAAGCCGATGGCGCAGAGTTATCGTGGATTATTGCCCTGTGCTGATTGTGAAGGTATTGATACGTCACTCTTTTTGTCAAAAGATGGGCGCTTTATTCTGCGCGAGCACTATCAGACGACGCGCGAGGGAACCAATACCTTTGCTGAATATGGTCAGTGGCGGCGTACGGCGGACAAACTGGTGTTAACCGATAGCCATGGCGACAAACGCTATTTTCGTCCGCAGGGAAACGATTTAGAGATGCTGGACCAACAGGGCGTTCCCATTGATTCCGAACATGCATATCGGCTGAATGCAACAGCACTCGCCCTGCCGGATACGCCGATGGCGATGAAGGGAATGTATCGTTATGTGGCTGATACGGCGACATTTATTGATTGCGCCACGGAAAAAACCTTTGTGGTGGCAAATAACATAACGCTGCAACGGCAATATATGAAGGCCACTTTAGAGGCGGGTGCGCCGGTGTTGATGTCGTTGTCAGCGCACTTTTCCGAGATCCCGACCATGGAGAAAGGAAAAATGTCTACCGTGCTGGTGCCGGACGACAGCACGGTGCAAATAAATCCTCGTCAGCATTGCGACACGATTACGGAATAACGCTGCCTGACAAAAAAGGCGCTGAGTCATCAGCGCCTTTCGCTAAGCGGTGTCGCTGGTTATTACAGCATTTTCTTCAGACGGTATAGCAAATCCAGCGCCTGACGCGGCGTTAAGGCATCAGGGTCGATAGACTCCAAGGCTTCAACTGCCGGCGAGGGTTCTTCATTACTCAACAGCGTAAGCTGGGCGCCATCGATATGGCTGGTCGATGCGTTGTTAGACAGGGTTTCCAGCTCTTTCAGCTTTTTTCTCGCCCGCTTAATCACCTCTTTCGGCACCCCCGCCAGCGCCGCGACGGCCAAGCCATAGCTTTTGCTGGCCGCGCCGTCCTGCACGCTGTGCATGAATGCGATGGTATCTCCATGCTCCAGCGCATCAAGGTGAACGTTCACCACGCCTTCCATTTTTTCCGGCAAGTTGGTCAGTTCGAAATAGTGAGTGGCGAACAGCGTCATGGCTTTGATCTTGTTGGCCAGGTTTTCCGCACAGGCCCAGGCCAGGGACAGACCATCATAGGTCGAAGTGCCGCGACCTATCTCATCCATTAATACCAGACTGTTTTCCGTCGCATTATGCAGGATATTGGCGGTTTCCGTCATCTCTACCATAAAGGTTGAACGGCCGGAAGCCAGATCGTCAGCCGCGCCGACGCGAGTGAAAATACGATCTACCGGGCCGATAACTGCCTGATCCGCCGGAACGAAACAGCCGATGTGCGCCATCAGCACGATTAATGCCGCCTGGCGCATATAGGTGCTTTTCCCCCCCATGTTGGGGCCGGTGATAATCAGCATTCGGCGCTGAGGTGCGAGCGACAACGGATTGGCGATAAAGGGCTCGCTGAGCACTTGCTCCACCACCGGATGGCGGCCGCCGATGATTTTGATGCCGGGTTTATCGCTGAGCGTCGGGCAGACATAATTTAAGGTATAGGCGCGTTCAGCCAGATTAGACAGTACATCCAGCTCCGCTAATGCCGCCGCGCTCTGCTGCAGTTCCGCCAGATGCGGCAGCAACAGATCGAACAATTCGTCATAGAGGGCTTTTTCCAGCGCCAGCGCCTTGCCTTTGGAGGTCAGCACCTTGTCTTCGTACTCTTTTAACTCCGGGATGATATAGCGCTCGGCATTTTTTAACGTCTGGCGGCGGACATAATGTATCGGCACCAGATGGCTCTGGCCCCGGCTAACCTGAATATAATAGCCGTGTACGCCATTGAAGCCGACCTTGAGCGTATCAATTCCCAGTTTTTCCCGTTCACGGATCTCCAGTTTGTCCAGATAATCACTGGCGCCATCCGCCAACGCTCGCCATTCATCCAGCTCGTCGTTGTAGCCAGAGGCGATAACGCCGCCGTCGCGCACCAGCACCGGCGGGGCTTCCACGACCGCGCGTTCCAGCAAATCGCGTAATTCGTCAAACTGACCAATCAGCTCGACAAGCTGGCGAATATAGTCCGTTTCCAGCGGCGCCAGCAGCGCGCGGATGTCGGGAAGTTGCTGGAAAGCATGACGCATGCGCGCCAAGTCACGCGGGCGGGCGGTGCGCAGCGCCAGACGCGCCAGAATGCGTTCCAAATCGCCGACCTGCCGCAGATAGGGCTGCAATTCCAGGGTGAGATCCTGCAATACGCCGATAGACTGCTGGCGGTGAGTCAGCGCATTAATGTCGCGGCTGGGCATATGCAGCCAGCGTTTTAACATGCGGCTGCCCATCGGCGTTACCGTACAGTCCAAGACTGCGGCCAGCGTATTTTCCGTGCCGCCGGACAGGTTCAGGGTCAGTTCCAGATTCCGCCTTGTGGCGGCATCCATAATGATGCCGTCCTGCTGACGTTCCATGGTGATGCCACGGATATGGGGCAGTGAAGTGCGTTGCGTATCTTTGGCGTATTGCAGCAGGCAGCCCGCGGCGCGCAGCGCGAGCTTTGCCTGTTCAACGCCGAATCCGTTCAGATCGCGGGTTCCGAATTGCAAATTTAACTGTTGACGGGCCGTATCCAGCTCAAACTCCCAAAGCGGTCGACGGCGCAGCCCATGCCGGTGTTCAATCAACGACATGGATTCAAACGACTCGGGATAGAGCAGCTCCGCCGGGTTGGTTCGTTGCAGTTCGGCCACCATCGTTTCCCGATCGGCCGGTTCGGTCACGCGAAAACGACCTGAGCTGATATCCAGCGTGGCGTAGCCGAATCCGCGGCCATCCTGCCAGATGGCCGCTAACAGATTGTCCTGCTTTTCTTTCAGCAGCGCTTCATCACTGATGGTTCCCGGCGTGACGATGCGAACCACTTTGCGCTCGACCGGCCCTTTACTGGTGGCGGGATCGCCAATTTGTTCGCAGATAGCCACCGACTCGCCTAACTGCACCAGCTTTGCCAGATAGTTCTCGACGGAATGGTGGGGAACGCCGGCCATCGGGATAGGTTCGCCGGCTGAAGCTCCGCGTTTAGTCAGGGAGATCTCTAAAAGCTGGGATGCGCGCTTGGCATCGTCATAGAACAACTCATAAAAATCGCCCATACGGTAAAACAGCAGAATTTCGGGATGTTGCGCCTTCAGCTTGAGATACTGCTGCATCATCGGCGTATGGTCTGATAAATCCTTGTCAATAGACTCATTCATATTGATTTTACTCGTTTTTTAAGTCTTTTGGGTACTCAGGTGACCCCATGTGAAACCCTTAAAAACCCATGTGAACCGATAAATTTGTATACCATATGTATTCTAGTTAGTGTCTGGTATACACACTTGAACTGCTGGTATACATCGATGAAAATGACACTAAATCAGTCGATTATAATCAATAAGTTATCTATCGACGTAAAACCATGTCTCGATCATGATGGGCGAGTCGTCTACTTACCCAACAAAGATAGAAAGCCTTATCTTATCACCGACAACCACCGCGATTCACCAGTTGGTTTTGGCGTCAAAATCAGCGCTACGAAAAAGACCTATATTGTTCAACGGAGAGTGTCTTCTCCTGGCAACCGCCCCAAGACGGGAGGTAAGTCTCCATCTGAGGTTATTCGTTCTACTATTGGCAATGTTTCTGATTTTACGAATATTGATCAAGCTCGCGAAGCTGCCCGAAATCTAGTTCAGACTGATCTGTCCTTGATTTAGCGCTCACCTTGTTTTCAAACCAATCAACGAAAGCGAGGTCACTATGTCAAGACAACAATATACTCCGGAGTTCAAGCGCAGAGCCGTTGCATTGCTGCTCGAAAGCGGCAAGTCTGTTGCCCGTATGGCACAGGAGCTTGATATCAAAGAGAATACGCTCTACAACTGGGAAAAACGCTATCAGAACAAGGCGGGGGCTGCTTTCTCCAACACGCCACAGCTTTCCGAACAGGAACTGGAGATCCGCCGTCTTAAAGTCAAAATCGCTGAACTGGAAGAGGATAAACTTATCCTGAAAAAAGCGGCGGCGTTCTTTGCGCGGGAAAGCCGCTAAGATACGTAATGGTCACTCAGTTATCGGCTTTCCATGAAGTGAAGCGAATTTGCCTGTTGCTCAATGTCAGCAGGCGAGGTTACCAGTCATGGCGAAACCGAACGCCCAGCCAACGACAGTTGTCTGACGACACCCTGAGCCAGAGGCTGATTCAGTTGCATCACGACAGCCGGGGGACTTACGGTATCCGGCGCCTGCAAAGTGATTTACGCGATGAGCAACGATTTCACGGCAAGGCGCGTATCAGCCGCCTGATGAAACAGTCTGGTCTGAAAGCGGCGAATCTGGTTCGTTATAAAGTGACGACCAACAGCCGGCATGATTATCCGGTCGCGCCCAATCTGCTGAACCGGGCGTTTAATCCGTCAGCGGCGAATATCGCGTGGGCTTCGGATATCACGTATATCCGCACGGGAGAAGGCTGGCTGTATCTGGCGACGGTGATTGACCTGTATTCCAGACGCATTATCGGCCTGAGTCTGAGTAATCGCCTGAAAAAGCAGTTGGTGATTGACGCCTTAGAGATGGCAATAAAACAGCGCAGACCGACGGGGAAGGTCATCGTGCATTCGGACAGAGGTAGCCAGTACGCCAGCCATCGGTACCGTGAGATATTGAAAAACAATGATTTAGTCTGCTCAATGAGCGGGAAAGGCTGCTGTTATGATAATGCGGTAATGGAAAGCTTCTACCACATGCTGAAAACGGAACTGATGCAGGGTAAAGCGTTTAGCAGTAGAGAGCAGGCAATGAACGCCCTGTTTGATTATATTGAGGTGTTTTACAATCGCCGCCGCATGTACTTAACGCTGGGTTATCAAACGCCGGTGCATTATGAAATAGCAGCGTAATTAGGTGGGAATAATTTCGGGGACAGATCAACTTTTAAAAAACCTCTAAGGGGTGTCGTGATGCCCCGTTACAGTGGTGAGATTGCTTCGCGTATGAATCTACCCAGGAATGGTGGCTGGCGTTATACGCCAAAAATAAAAATCACCAAATACAAGGATGTCATACAGGGGGCAACAAAGCCCTGGGGAGATGCGGTGGTTGGCCGTAACTTCTATCCGGAAGCTATGTCAAAAGATGAAGCCTACATTAAAATGCTCACCACGCTTTACCACGAGCAAGTCCATATGGCTATTGCCCCTAAGTTCTATCTGCTGCGTGAGTTACGGGTCTTTATGAGACAATCTGCTTATTCAAAGTCTTACATATTACGCTATCTTGAAGAAGCCTTGGCCGAAACTATTGGTTTGCTAAGAGCAAGGGGAATGAGTGCGAAATATATTGTTCAGGGTTTTAAATTTCCCTTGGGGAATACCTATGAGATAACCTTTTCCCTCTTACGCCAGGAAGCCGCAGGGGTTCTCCTGGGACCGGTGACTGTCGGGGCCACTATGTATAGTGTCTGGTATGGAGTTCAGCAATGATTACGCAGGAGAAAGCAATACAGATAGCAAAAGATTATGCCGAACAAAATGGGCGAGGTTGGGATGATCGATACTATGAAGCCAGTCCTATGACCATAGATGGTGAACCTGTATGGATGATCTCTACTTCTGATAATGAATATTCAGAAAAACTTCCCTGGATGATGGCGCATATGCCTAATCCTTCATATTATTATATCAGTATGGTTGAAGCGAAGTGTATTGCTGTTGGAACAAGACTAAATGAGTTTATGCGAATAAATAAAGGTTGTTAATCTGTTATTGAAAATTATGTGGATATTTTTATGTGGTAATTACATATAAATTAAATTACTCCGTTTTTAATTGCCTTTTACTTCTTTAATATTCTCAGATGTTTTGATTTAAGGAATGTAGTCATAAGATAGTACCATGTATTAATACAAGGGTTATTATAATTGAGGCTGGAAGGTGTGTTTATAAAGGAATTTCAATAATCAGTTTTTTTTAGTTGAGAGGTTAACAAGTAATGAACAATATATTAATTGTTACTTGTCTTTTTTTATTTTGTATCCTGTGCAATGCACAGTTAAGAATGGTTAATTAAAGTTCATTGTTAATTATTAAATAAAACAGACTTATATATATTTGCCCCATGTATGGGGAATTGGGGAGACTGGCTTTGGCTGGTCTCTCGTCCGTTCTGCTTTGACCCTTGACCAGTTGAGAAAAAATATAATGTCCCTCTTGTGGCTAACTATTGTGTTTACTTGCTGGTTTTTATAAGCTTTCTAAAAAATGGTTGTAATATTTGTTAGATGGATAAGTATTTCTGTATTGCAATAAATTATTAATCTCCATTATGCCCTCATCTCATTTTTAGGTGTTCAGTCATTACTTGCCTAGACTGGTGGTATTCTTATGCTATTTTAAATCATCGAAATATGTGCGATGTTAAAGCCCGGACTTTGCTATGTTATTTTTTCAATATGACTAATATAAGCAATTGGAATAATAATTTTCGTTGTAAATATTTCAAATAAACATTGACGAAAGTTTATCTATGGTTAAAAAGAATGTGGGAATAAAAAAGAGGTTTAAATGAAAGAAGAAAAAACATCGATAGAGAATTATTTATCCTTTGAGGAGGCAAAAGAGTTTTTGTCAAAAGTTCATGGTGACTTAATATCTCTGCTAGAAAAAAATAACATATCTGATTACGAAATGTATCCTGCCCTGGATGTTGTTTATCTGATGTTCCAGGAATACTATGATTCTCAGGAATGTTTAAAACTTGTAGGTATTTTTAAAAATTTTGAGTTGTCAGATCTTGTGGGATATCGGACTCTTGATTGGTGGTTTTTTTTCAGCCTTGGCATTCGATGTTGATGTAAATAAAATAACAAGAATTATAGAAACAAAAATTCTTGATGAAGAAAAAAACCTAATTAACTCTGTCATTATAAGTGAATTTGATGAAAGTGATCCAAAAAGAATTTAATTATTTTGTTGAAGGTAATATATCTTATAAATTTGAAATAGTGGGTATGTTATCTTGACTTTCAGAATTTGAATTCTCTGACGGGTTTTTTATGTTGCAATGTAATCCAAATTTATTTTGTAGGTTTGATAATCACTAAAAATAATAAATTTCAAATTAAAATATTGGTCTATTTAACTTAAACCTAACTGTTGCTTCATAACAAAAAATAATTTTATCTTCAAAGTATAGAAGTTTACCAACAGAGAAGACTAATGATGAAAGTATTCCATGAGTAAACTAGAATCCATGACGTAATAACTTTATTAATGAATTTCAATGGATTAGATATTTAAATGGAGTACTGCTGCATCATCGGGGTGTGGTTTTCGAGATTATCAGTGGTTTTCATGCGGTTTTATTTTCTAATCCATTGAATTTAAAGTTTATTGTGATTTTTGTTGTTCTTGTTGTTTATCACCGGCATTTTGCCGGGTATGGCCGAAGCCGGCCGGTCATACCCGCATCGTCATCAGTAGGTCATAATAGCGGAGCCTGTGTGACAGGAAAACAGGCCGAAAAGTCGCTGCTGTTCAACGTCGGTGAAAAGACGAAGCCGGTGGACAGCGGCACGTTCGATAGCGGTGAAAACCGGGCGCTGAAAGCAACCCGTGGCGCAACGCGCATCAAGATATTTCTCTAGCGCTATACTAGCCCAGCGCACTGTAAACTGACACCGGTAAAAATTGGATGCCTCCCGCACTCTGCGCCTGCAACGGCACGTGATAAATTGCGCAAACGGGAACAAGTCAGGAATGCGGAACGTTGCCGGCAACGGCGTTAAGGTGGCGGGCCAAAAGTCGGGGAGAGGTGTAACATTGGCCGGGAAGGCATCGAACTTGATAACGGCGCTATCTCAACGCCGATAAATATTTACTTCTGTGACAAGCAACCAAGCTGCTCATTGAGCGTCAGTGCCTGATCGAAATGCCATGGCGGCTATCGGAAAACGGCCGAAGGCTTGGTATTTCGCATGTTATGCCGCTGGCGTGTGGGAAATGGCATTTAAAAACAAGCAAGACCTGAACGATTGATCGGCCTCACCTTATCCATCCGCTTTCCAGAATAAAGACGCTGCGGTGACAGCGTCAGATATCTGCTCTCATTTTATCCATTGAGGGACGGCGCTCGTCGTTAGCCAACCCGCCGGCCGCGTGACTTATAGCATGCCGGCGCTGCCGCAGATGCGGATTTTTTCCGCAACCACGGCTTTCATCGCCATTTTTCCCGGCGCGATATACTTGCGCGGATCGTTGGCCTCGGGGTTTTGCGCAAAGTACGCTTTCACCGCATCGGCAAAGGAAATTTTCAGTTCGGTTGCCACATTAACTTTGCTGACGCCCAGCGAGATGGCGCGCCTGACCATGGCTTCCGGTATACCGGAAGCGCCGTGCAGCACCAGAGGAATATCAACCTGTTCGCGAATAAGGGCCAGACGCTCGAAATCCAGCTTCGGCTCCCCGTGGTATAACCCGTGCGCGGAGCCGATCGCGACGGCGAGAGAATCAATACCTGTCGACTCGACAAATTCGCGCGCGGCGGCCGGATCGGTATAAAAACTGTCGGCCGAATCAACGATCAGGTCATCCTCCTGCCCGCCCAGACGGCCCAGTTCGGCTTCTACGCTAACGCCATAGCGATGACATAGCGTGACGACCTCATACACTTTGGCGATGTTCTGCGCGAACGGTAGATGAGAGCCGTCTATCATCACCGAACGAATACCGCTTTTCACTTTGTTTTGTATATCCGTCAGGTCTTCGTGGTGGTCAAGGTGCAGGGCCAGCGGGAGGTCGTAACGCAGCGCGGCGGACTGGCAGATCCCGACCATATAATCCGTTCCGGCGTAGCTGAATGTGCCCGGCGTCCCGGCCATAATGACCGGCGATTTGAGCTCAGCGGCGGTTTCCGCGACTACCTGCACCGTTTCCAGATTATGAACGTTGAACGCCGGAACGGCATAGCCCTGACGTTGCGCTTTTTTCAGCATTTCACGGTTGGATATCAAATACATAGGGGTTCCTTACAGCACAGAAGAATAAGAATAAATCGTGACGCCTTGCACCACGCGGTTCACCTCGCCTGTCGGGCAGGGATTATCGGGCGACAACCCCAGCGCCAGCGAGCATTCGAAGGCCAGCATCTGAGAGAAGAGCAAATAGGGGAACAGCAGCCAGATATCGTCATCGGCCTGATGCAGATCGAGCAATTGCGGAGACGAGTCCGCGCTGTCGCTCAGTCCGATGATTTCCTTCGCCAGTCCGTCGCGGCTAAGCTCATGCCATAGATCACGATCGTAGCGGCGGATGTAGGCGTCGCGCGAAAACATCAGCAGCACCAGGGTTTGGTCATCAATCATGAATTTTGGTCCGTGGCGCAGGCCCAGCGGCGAGTCATAGCGGGACACGATCTTACCGGCCGTCAGCTCCATCATTTTCAGCGCAGCTTCTTCAGCCAGGCCGGTAAAGCAGCCGGCGCCCAGCGGGATGTAACGGCGAAAGCCGCGGGCCGCCAACCGTTTCACCTGCGGTTGCAGGCTTTCGCGCAGCGTGCGGCAACGATCGGCCATGCTTTCCAACTGCGCACCGGTTTCGGCCAGCGGGCTGCGGCCCAGCAGCAGCGCGGCGCCAAGCAGCATGCAACTGAAGCTGGATGTCATGGCGAAGCTGCGATCGTTGGTGCCCTGCGGCATAATCAGAGAACAGACGTTGTCGCGTCCGTGGGCGTACTGCGCCAAATGGCTGTCCGGATTGCACTGCAGCATCAGATGATGGCTTTCGGCAATCAGCGTATCCGCTAGCTTCACGGCGGCGACGCTTTCCGGGCTATTGCCGGATCGCGCGAAAGATACCAGCAGGGTGGGACGGGACGGATCGAGGTATTGGCGAGGCGTGGCGACGATATCGGTTGTGCCGTAGGCCACGACCTCATGCCCGGTCTGTTCACGTAGCCAGGGCGCCAGCGCCCGGCCGGCGAATGCGGAGCTGCCGGCGCCGCACAGCACAATTTGCAGGCGCGGATTGGCCAGCAGCGGCGCCAGGAAAGGTTGCCATACACCTTGCTGCGCCGTCAGTTGTCGATACAGTTCGACCCACAGGTCCGGCTGTTGCCAGATTTCACGCGCGGTGTGCAGCGCATGCCGTTGCTCCAGCCAGTCCGCATCGTAGGAAAAGTACCCATTCATGATGAAAACTCCTTAATAAAATAGCGGTTAACGATCGGCGATAATCACGTCGACCCCTAAGTCGTACAGCGCATGCAGGTAGTCTTGCGGGATGCTGCTGTCGGTGACCAAATGCTGGATTTGGCCGATTTCGCGGATCATGCAGAAACTGGTGCGGTTGAACTTGCTGGCGTCAGCCAGCGCGATCACTTCGCGCGCCACATCGCACATGGCGCGGTTCAACTGGGCTTCGCCGGCATCCGGCGTAGTAATGCCGTTAGTCAGGTCGAACCCATCGACGCCGAGAAACAGCTTATCGAAGCGATATTGACGGATATGCTGTTCCGCCGCCGCGCCGTACAGCGACCAGGACTTACGCCGCACGCTGCCGCCCACAACCATCAGGTCGACCTGTTGGTTGTTCGCCAGCTCAAAGGCGATATTCAGCGCATTGGTCATCACCACCAGATCCTTTTTGCCCATCATTTGCTGCGCCATCAGGCTGGTGGTGGAGCCGGAGTCAAGGATGACGGCGTCGCCGTCGTTAATCAGCGCGCTTGCGGCGCAGGCGATGGAGTATTTCACGTCGCGGTTGATGCGCCCCTTATCCTGAAGCGGCCGATCGAACACGAACTGCTTATTCAGGGTGGCGCCGCCATAGGCGCGCACGGCGCAACCGCATTTTTCCAGGTGACGCAGGTCGCTGCGGATGGTGACGGTGGACACGCCGAACTGGCGGCTTAACGGCTCCACGCGCACCACGCCTTCACGACATAGCTGGTCGATAATTAATTCCCGTCGTTTGGCGGTATTGAACATTAATAGTGGACCCCTGATTTTGCTGTAGCTAAAGCGGCCCATGTCATGGCATGACATGGCGCTTAGGGCGGATGCGCTTTCAGTTTTCGCGGCGAATTACAGCAAGCGAAACGGTGAAATGCAACCGATATAATTAAAAATATCTTTATTAATCAATCTGTTATTTTGTTTTCTGCTTTCGGTTGCGAATGAATCGAAAGGCGCGGAAAAATAACGGAGAATGAGGTAATTTATTATTTATTCAGTGAAAGTCGCTTCCCTGCCTTAATTAAATACTTGCAAGATGCAAGCCTCGTGGTTTTATTATTTCGTCGCTGCCTTTCATTATTTTTTATTCTCGCCGAGGCATAACAATGCGGCTCCGCGTACGCCGCTGCTGTCGCCGAACATCGGTGGATAAATTACGGCCGGCGCGGTGCCGGGCAATAGCCACTGGCGCATGGCCGACGGCAATAGGCGGTAGAGTTCGTCGATATTGGACAGACCGCCGCCCAGCACAAAGGCATCGACATCCAGCAGCAGTTGCAGATTGGCCAGGGCGCTGGCCAAAATATCGATGAAAATGGTCATCAGGCGCTGGGCCTGCGCCTCGCCGCGACGGTAGCCGGCGACCAGCTCGGGAACGCTGTCGACGCGATAACCGAAATGATGGCTCAACGCCAGCAAACCGCTGCCGGAAACATAGCGTTCAAAGCAACCGCTCAGCCCGCATCCGCAGTCGAATAACGGCAAATCGTAACGTTCGGTCAGTCGGGCGGAAATTGGCGTATGTCCCCATTCGCCCGACAGCCCCAGTCTGCCGCGATGCGGCTGTTTGTCGATGACCAGACCGCCGCCGGCGCCGGTGCCGATAATGGCGCCGAACACCACGCGCAGATGTTCGGTCTGGCTGGTTTGGGCCTCGGACAGGGCGAAACAGCGACAGTCGTTGTCGATCACTACCGGACGCGCCAGTTCGTTCGCCAGGTCGTCGGCCAGACGACGACCGCTCAGGCAGGGAACATTGACCGATAACTGCTTGCCGCTGGCGGGATCGGTAATGCCGGGCAGACCGATGCCCACGCTGCTGTGGCTATGCAACTCACGGTCGGCCTGTTTCACCAGATTGCCGATACAGGCGAGGAACGCCCGATAGTCGGTGGTCGGCGTGCTGACGCGCCGGCACAGCAGCTGATTGAGTTGAGCATCGTAGGCCGCCATTTCAATCTTGGTGCCGCCAATATCAAATCCATAATGTATTTCATGCGGTTGCACGGTATCGGACCTCGCTTGTTTGGCTATTCAGACTGGTTGAGAGACAGGTTTTGTCCGCTCTCTTCATCAAACAGGTGGGCGCGAGTCAGGTCGAAGGCCAGCGGCAGCGATTCGCCCAGGCGCGGCTCCCATTGCGGCCGCGAGGCCATGCGCATGACGACGCGCAGTCCGTCGATCTCGCAGTGCAGCAGCTCTTCGTTGCCCATACGTTCAATGGTGACGATATGGGCGGGAAAACAGTTATCGTCGCCAGGTTCGCCGATGCGCAGATGTTCCGGGCGAAGTCCCAGGCAGACGCGTTGCCGGGTATAGTTTTCCATCTGACGCGCCAGCGGCGGCGGCAGCGTAAGCCGCTGGCTATCGCCGATGCAGAGCTGCGTGCCTGTCGCGGCGCGCACGACGCGCAGATCGTGCAAATTCATCGACGGACTGCCGATAAATCCGGCGACAAAACGGTTGGCCGGTCGATGGTAGAGGTTGATGGGTTTGTCCACCTGCATAATGCTGCCGCGGTTCATGACGCAGATACGATCGCCCATGGTCATGGCTTCCACCTGATCGTGGGTGACATAGATCATCGTGGCCGCTGAACCGGATTGTTTGAGCTGATTGTGCAGTTCTATCAGCTGTACGCGCATGGACACGCGCAGTTTGGCATCCAGATTGGAGAGCGGTTCGTCAAACAGGAAAACACGCGGTTTGCGCACAATGGCTCGGCCCACCGCCACCCGCTGGCATTGGCCGCCGGATAGCTGGCCCGGCTTGCGCTGGAGCAGGTTGGTGATTTCCAGTTTTTTCGCCGCTTCCCGTACCCGGCGATCGATTTCCGTCTTGCTTTTCTTTCCGATCAGGCCAAAGGCCATGTTTTTGTAGACCGTCATGTGCGGATAGAGCGCATAGTTCTGGAAAACCATGGCGATGCCGCGATCTTTGGGCATGGCGTCGTTGACGCAGTTGCCGTGGATCATAATCTGACCTGCGCTGACGCTCTCCAGCCCCGCGATCATACGCAGCAGCGTGGATTTGGCGCAGCCCGACGGGCCGACGAATACCATGAATTCCCCATCTTTAATCTCAAGATTGACGCCGTGCAGCGCTTGAAAACCATTGGGGTAAACTTTTTTTACATCGTTTAACTGAATACCGGTCATGTTATTTACCTTATGTTTTCGCTTAGCCTTTTACGCCGGCGCTGGCGATGCCCTGGATAAAATATCGTTGAAAAAGAATGAACAGCATCAGCATCGGCAGCACCGCCATCAGCGCGCCGGCCATTAGCAGCGGGTACTCCACGCCGGCGCGGCTGGAGAGAGAAGCCAGCCCGACCGGCAGCGTCAGTTTTTCCGCGGTGGTGTTGACAATCAACGGCCACATCAGATTATTCCAGCTCCAGAGCCCGTTGATGATAATGCAGGCGATAATGCCCGGACGGATCAGCGGCAGCATAATGCGCCAGAAGATGGCGAAGTGGCTGTAGCCGTCGATCAGCGCCGCTTCCTCCATCTCTTTCGGCACTGCGAGGAAGAACTGCCGCAGTAAAAAAGTCGCATAGATGCTAAAGATGCCCGGCAGCACCAGCCCGGTGATGGTATTCACCAGCCCCATTTTCTGAATGACCAGAAACTGCGGGATGAGAAAAGCCTGGCTTGGCACCATCAGAATTGACACGCACAGCATAAACAGCACGTCGCGGCCGCGAAAATGCAGGCGCGAGAAACCGTAGGCGGCCATAGTGGCGACCACCATTTGCAGCGTAACGGTGAAGAACGTCGCCAGCAGCGAGTTGATGTAAAAGTCGGCGAACGGAATTTCGCGCATTACCCGGCTATAGGCCAGCAAGCTGGCCTGCTGCGGCCACAGCGTAGGCGGGACCTGAATACTTTCCGTCTGCGTTTTCAGCGAGGTGATCAGCATCCAGATAAACGGCACTACCGAAGCCAGCGCCGCCAGCGCCATCAGCAGATAGACCAGCGTTTTTTTACTCGAATTCATCGGGGTTCCTCAGCTCATCTTCAGGCGTTTGCCGATCATCATCTGTACCAGCGTGATCAACAGCGTGACGGCGAACAGCACCACGGTAATGGCGGTGGCATAACCTTTATCCTGCAAATAGAAGGCGTATTTGTAGAACAGGTAGGTAATGGTCATGGTGTCGCTCTCCACCATCGTGCGGTCGAACATCAGGAACACCACGTCGAAAATCTGTAGGATTTCGATGAAGCTCATTACGGAAACAAAGAACAGCGTGGGCAGCATCAGCGGCAGCGTAATGCTGAAGAAGCGGCGCAGCGTGCCGATACCGTCGATATCCGCCGCTTCATAGAGCTGGGCAGGGATATTCTGTAGCCCGGCGAGCAGAATGATGATTTTCAGCGCCAGCGATGACCAGATAATGATTACGGCGACGCTAATGCGCACCACGTCCGGATCAGACAACCATCCCACCGGGTCGATATGCCAAAACCCAAGAGCCTGATTAACCAGGCCGAAATCCTTGTTGAACAGCCATTGCCATACCATCGCGACCGCGGCGGGCATGGTAACCGCCGGCAGAAATAGCAGGGTGCGCAATAGCGCCTTGCCGTGGATAGGCTGATTGAGGCCGATGGCCATCAGCAACGACAGCAGTAGGCTGATGGGGACGCAAACCGCCACGTAAAACAAGGTATTCCCGGCGGCGATGTAAAAATCGTCATCCGAGAACAGATTGACATAGTTGTCGACGCTGATTGTCGTCCAGTTCATAAACTGGTTGAGATCGGTAAAACTATAAAAAATATTCTGCAAAAAAGGGATGAAGTAAAATACCGTCAAACCAATAAGCAGCGGCAGGATCATCACCCAGCCCCAGAAGCGCTCGGCGCGTTCCAGATGGTTTAACGCCGCGCGCGGTTTGTGTTGTGGTTGTTCCATGGTGACCGTAGCCGTTTCTGCCAGCGACATCTTGCCGTTCCTTACCTGTAACTTCTGTACGTTTTCGCGGACGGCGCGCTGCGGCGCGGCCGTCCCGGACGAGATAACTACTGCTCCATAACGCGTTCGATCTTGTTCACCGATTTATCCATTTCTTTCTTCGCATCCGCGCCCATGAAGATTTTCTTCAGGCTGGCGATCCACATATTTTGCCATTTCGGCGTATTGGTGCCGGCGGTAGGATAAGCCTCGGTAAAGTCGAGCGTGTCGATGTAAGGCGTCACATCCACCTTCTGAATATTGGCGGCCCACTGTTTGGCCGCAACCTTATTGGCTGGAATGACCGCCTGCGCCAGCGTGGCCTGCGAGGCTTCGCTGCTCATGAACTCGATATATTTCCAGGCTTCCTCTTTATGCGCGCTGCTGGCGGCGACGGCGTAGGCCAAGCTGTGCGCCACGCCGGAGCGTCGATCGATGCTCGGCATCGTGACGACGCCAATGTGGTCGTTGATCTGCGGGTTGTTGGCGAACGGCGCCGCCAGCCAGGAGCCGGCATAAACCATTGCGGCGCGGTTGGACTGGAAAATGTTTTCGGTTTTGATTTCGCTCATCTGCTGGGCGCTTGGCAACAGTCCTTTACTCATCATGTCCTGCAACTGTTGATAGACCCAGATGGCTTTGTCATTGGCGATATCGGTGGGACGTCCGTCTTGCGGCACGATATGGTTGCCCGTCTGGAATAGCAGGTTCAGGTAGCTGTCCTGACCGTCGATGCTCAGATCCATGACCAGCGGGAAAGCGCTGTCTTTCAAACCGCTTTTCAACCGCGCTGCTTTTTGTTTCAGGTCGTCCCAGCTCCAGTCGCTGGTGGGGTAGGCGACGCCCGCCTGATCGAACAGTTTTTTGTTGTACCAGACGGCGATGGAGTCGACGTCGCGCGGGATGGCCATCAGTTGACCTTGATACTCATAAGCCTTTACCGAACTGGCGACGATATCGTTCAAATTTACCTTGCTGTCTTTTAAATAAGGCGTCAGCGGCTGCATAATTCCATTTTTTGCATATTGAACGAAATACGGCATGTTAATCCAGAATATATCCGGTGCTACGCCGCCTGCGGCGGCGGAATCCAATTTAACGAAATACTGAGCCGCCGGCGTTAATTCCAACTCTATTTTTATATTGGGATTCTGTTGTTCAAAACGCTTTGCGATCTCCTGTTCGGCTGGGAATTGATTTCTGTCCCAGACGGAATAACGTAGAGTTATTTGTTCTGCCGCATGGCTTATGGTCGGTAATAATAATGCGGTGGCGATAATGGAACGAATAATAAATTTAATCCCAGCGTTTTTTTTAGTAAACATAGCTTCCCCATAGTGCCCGGAAAATAAGAGTTTTCGTAATGGAAAATATTTCTATCCTCTAAGTATTTCCCTGTCAATACATAGGCTTTCGCCCAAGATTGGGGCGTTGATCTTTCACTGTTGCGAACATCGAAAGTTTGAAAGTGTAAAGTGAAAGCCAGCTTTGTTGGCTATTTTGCCTGTTTATGGTGAATTACACTCATAACATAGGTTGTGGCTGGCCATTTATGGTGAAAAAAACGCATCCGGCTGTTGCACCGAAATGGTGATTAAAAATGTTTTTTTTGTGCATGGGGTTTTACCTTTCATTTTCGGTATAAAAATAAGAAGAAAAAATTATTATTTTGCGGATTTAAGGAGGTTATTTTTTCATTTTTATTCCTTTTTGTTGTTTGGTTGGATAAAAAACGTTAGCCTAAATTAATCCTGTTGATGTTATTTATGGAGTGAGCGTTCTTTATGCGGCTGTCTCTTTCTTTTACCCATTGTCTGGAAAAAATATTTCACCGGCGTACCCTTCCATCGTTTACTCAAAACAACCGCTTTAGCTGTTTGAGTAATGAATGTTTTTCATGGCAGGGCGTTTATTGCCTGCATAAAAATGATAATGAAACGCGTCGTGAATTGCGTTATCGGCTTGAAGGATCCTTAGCCCCTTATATCAGCGTGCGTCAGGTGCAGTCCGTACCCAGTCATTTCCCCTGTTATACCGAAGTCGATGAAAACTATCTCACCACCGAACCCGGCTTATTTCCCGATCCGCTGATTCCATTGGCGGACGACCGCTTTTTTGTCGCATGCAACTACTATGGCAGCCTTTGGTTGACGTTGACGCCGCCCCCGGACGGGATGCCGGACGGCGATTATTCGCTGACGCTAAGTTTGTTTGATGTGGCGTCCGGCGAACGGCTGGGCTCATGCGCAATGACGCTGCATGTGGTCGCGGCGTCATTGCCGGCGCAAACCCTTCTGCACACCGAATGGCTGCACACTGATTGTCTGGCGGATTATTATCGGATCGCGGTCTTCAGTTCGCAATATTGGCTGGCGGTGCGTAATTTTATCCGCACCGCGGTTGGCAACGGCGTCAATATGTTGCTGACGCCTATTTTTACGCCGCCGTTGGATACCGCGCCCGGCGGGGAGCGCACTACCGTTCAACTGATTGGCGTCAAGCGTTGCGGGAGCGACTATCAGTTTGATTTCAGCCGATTGGCGCAGTGGGTTGAGCTGGCGCTGGAGGAGGGCATCGAGCATTTTGAAATCGCGCACCTGTTTACCCAGTGGGGCGCCGCTCACGCGCCGAAGATTATCGCCGAAGTCGATGGGCGAATCGTACCGCTGTTTGGCTGGCACACCGATGCGCAGGGCGAGGAGTATCAGGCGTTTCTGCAGGCGCTGTTGCCTGAGTTGACCGCCTGGTGGCGCGAACGCGGTTTACAGCAGCGGGTATGGTTTCATCTTTCCGATGAGCCGACGTTGGAAAATATTGAGGTCTACCAGCGCGTCAGCGCCGCGCTGCGCCCGCTGCTGAAGGGGTTTCATACCTTCGACGCGCTGTCCGATTATGCGTTTTACCAGCGTGGCCTGGTGGAAACGCCGGTGGTGGCCACCAATCATCTGGCGCCGTTCCTCGACAATCAGGTGCCTCATTTGTGGGCCTACTACTGCTGCGTGCAGCGGACCGAGGTGGCGAACCGCTTCTTCGCCCAGCCTTCGGCGCGTAACCGTATTCTCGGCGTGCAGCTCTATCGTTATAACATCAGCGGTTTTCTGCATTGGGGCTACAACTTTTACAACAGCGCCCATTCGCGGGCCAGGTTGAATCCTTATGCGGTGACGGACAGCGGCAATGCGTTTCCGTCCGGCGATCCCTTCCTGGTTTATCCTGGCGAGGATTTGGCGCCGGTGGAATCGCTGCGGCTGAAGGTGTTGCAGCAGGGATTGCAGGACCTGCGGGCGTTACGGCTGCTGGAGAGCCTGACCAGCCGTGAAGCGACGCTGGCCTTGATCGAGCAGGAGCTGGGCATGGATATTACCTTTAAGCGCTATCCGCATCAGGCCGAACCGCTGCTGCGCCTGCGCGAACGGGTGAATGCGACGATTGAGGCCGCGCTGGCGTAGTGGGAGCCCGACCGCCGGCGGAATTTATTCATTCAGTCTTGGCATGTGACCCCGATCCGGCGCTACCCTGTGCGCATTGGTTTGCGGCCGGGGAACCTACCCCGCGTGGTTAGCATGCTTTTTCAACGGGATTCAGCCCATGAGTGAAAATAATTTACAGTCTCAGCTGTCTGAGTGGCGCAGGCTTTTTCATCAGACGCCTGAAATGGGATGGTCCGAATTCATCACCTCCGCAACCTTGATCGCCGCGTTGCGTGACCTGGGCTATCAGGTATTGCCGGGCGCCGCCTTTTTGTCTCCCGGGCATTTGCTGGGACGCGATGAGTCGGTGGTGGCCGATGGACTGGCGCGGGCTCGTAAGTACGGCGTCGCACCCGCGCTGCTGGAGGAGATGAACGCACTGACGGGATGCGCCGCGCTACTGGATACCGGGCTGCCCGGCCCGACGATCGCTTTACGTTTTGACATCGATTGCGTTGCGGTTGACGAAACGCAGGAACCATCTCATCTCCCCCGGCAGAAAGGCTTCGTTTCACAATTTCCGGGCTGTATGCATGCCTGCGGGCACGACGGGCATATGGCTATGGGGCTTGGCGTCGCCGATTGGCTGATGCGACATCGCGATCGGCTCAGGGGAAAGTTCAAGCTGGTGTTTCAGCCAGCGGAAGAAGGCGTCAGGGGCGCGAGGCCGGTTGCCGAAGGCGGGATTCTTGATGATGCTGATTATTTTTTATCCGCTCATCTGGGTATGGGGGCGGCCAGTAACGAAATCATCGCCGATCCGCAGGATTTTCTGTGTACCACGAAAGCGGATTTCCGCTTTTACGGCGCGCCGGCTCACGCCGGCGTGGCGCCGCATGGGGGGGCGAATGCGCTGGCGGGCGCCTGTCACTGCGTGACCCAGCTGTTGGGTATTGCCCGTCATGGCGAAGGCGTTTCGCGGATTAATATCGGCACGCTGCGCGCAGGTGAAGGGCGCAACGTGATCTCAGCCTTTGCCGAGATGCAATTGGAGGTCCGCGGTGAAAATCAGCAAATAAATCAATATATGCTGGAACGGGCGCAGCGGATTGCCGAAGGGATCGCCTGGAGCTTTAATCTGCGCTTTGAACATCAGGTGGTGGGGGAGGCGACCGATCTGCGCAACGATGCCGAACTGGTCGCGCTGGTCGGCGATATCGCCCGGCAACAGCTCGGGATGAAGCTATGTGAAGGGCGTTTCGGCGGCAGCGAGGATGCCACGCTGTTGGCGAGACGCGTACAGGCTAACGGCGGCAAGGCGATCTATTTTGTTCTGGGCGCGGACCGCGCGGCGGGTCACCATGAAGCCGATTTTGATTTCGATGAGTCCGCGTTGTCGCAGGGCGTCAGGCTGTTTTGCGCCAGTCTCGCGGCGCTGGCGTCTCTCTGATTCAGGCCGTTGGCGCCGCTGCTATCGTGTATGTAGGCTGCCCCCTTTGCGAGGACGCACTTTTATCGTGCATCTTCGTCGTTTTTTTGCGCGGGCGGCAGCGCCGTGCTGGTGAAAGATGGCGGTAACAATCTGATCTTGGGACGTTTGTATTGTGGCTCGTTTTTTGCTTGTAAATTAACCACTCATTGAAAATGCTTTGTTCCCTTTCGTCCAGACAGAGGTTGCTTGCTATGGAATTGAAATGGTTTGAAGATTTCCTAAGTGTTTCTCGTTGTTATAGTTTCACGCGCGCGGCCAGCGAACGTCATATCACCCAATCGGCGTTGAGTCGCCGTATCCGTCAGTTGGAGGAATGGCTCGGCGTACCGTTGTTCGATCGCAAAACCTACCCCGTGACCTTAACGCCCGAAGGTCAGGCGTTTCTCGCCACCGCCAACGAAACCGTATTCGCCATGGCGCATTTACGCAGCAATATTGCTCAGCGCTATGAGAAACGCACCGCCGTGCTGCGTTTCGCCATGTTGAACACCCTGTCGCTGACGTTTTTCCCCGAATGGTTCAAGCAGCTTAATCGCCAGCATCGCATGGGATACATTCGCCTGTGCGATCAAAAGCCGACGTTTGTTGAACATATTTCTTTGCTGCACGGCGGTGAAACGGATTTCCTGCTGACGTACGCGCACGATTCGGTATCGTTAATCAAGCAGCTTTCCGCTTACCCCATGTTGGCGCTGGGGACGGAACGCGCCATTGCGGTCTGCCGTCCGGATAGTCAGGGGCGCCCGCTCTACCCCATCGGTTTTTCCCGCGATGCGGTTCCCTGGTTGAGTTACGGCAAACATTCGTTCTTCGCCCATGCGCTGGCGCATATGCTGATGGCCAAGCCCCTGCCGCTGGAGACGATTTACGAAAACAGCATGTCGATAAACCTCAAGGCCATGGCGCTTTCCGGCACCGGGGTCGCCTGGTTGCCGGAGAGTCTGGTGAGGGAGGAGCTTGCCGGCGGCGAGCTGATCCGCGCGGGCGACAGCCACTGGGATCTACCGCTGGATATCCGTTTATACCGGCAGCCCGAGCTGCGCAACCGGCAAGGCGAGGCGTTCTGGCAACTGGCGGCGGCTTCCCTGCTGCCCGAGCTCGCCGTGGGCTAATCGCTGCCTCATTCCCGACGTTCGTCCTGTCGCAGCCTGGGGCCGCACGCATCAGCGCTGTCCGTCTCTCTTTTATTCCCTTATTTCCTCGCCGGTATTTTCGCCGTACGGCACGCCGTGATTGCGATGCCCGGTGGCGAGCGCGTGCTAGGGCGCGACATAAACCTTGCTCGCCGGCGCTTTCGCCAAACTATGAATTTTTGGAATAGGTGGTGTGAATTGCTCATTGGTATTGCCGCTGGTTTCTGTCGCATTCTGAGTTTCTCCGGGGCCTGATGCGCCTGTCGTCCCACTCCAAGGTAAATTCTGGGGATTGTTATGCAAAATAAAGAGTTAGTCTGGAAACTGGTGGATGAAAACAAGGCTGAATTTTGTGATTTGAGCGATCGCGTTTGGGGAATGCCGGAAATTTGCTACACCGAGTATCGCTCCGTGGCCGAGCATACCGCCATGCTGAAAAAGCAAGGTTTCCGCGTGACTGAAAACCTGGCCGATATTCCGACCGCGGTGATGGGGGAAGCGGGGCAAGGCGGTCCCATCATCGCCATTCTGGGCGAGTATGACGCCTTGCCGGGGCTTAGTCAGGCCTCCGGCGTCGCCAAACCTTCGCCGCTGCCGGGCAACGGCAACGGACATGGCTGCGGGCATAACCTGCTGGGGTCGGCGGCGATGCTGGCCGCCACGGCGATAAAAACCTGGCTGGAGCAGACCGGTCAGCCGGGCCGCGTGCGTTATTATGGCTGTCCAGCCGAAGAGGGGGGCGCCGCCAAATCCTTTATGGTGCGCGCCGGCGCTTTTGACGGCGTCGATGTCGCCATTACCTGGCATCCCAGTCCGCATCATGAGGTGGCGAAACCGCGCTCCCTTGCCAATACCCGCATGGATTTCCGTTTTACCGGTCGCTCTTCGCACGCCGCCGCTTCGCCCCATCTGGGCCGCAGCGCGCTGGATGCCGTCGAACTGATGAACGTCGGCGTTCAGTTCCTGCGCGAACATGTGCCGCAGGATTGCCGCATTCATTACGCGATGTTGGATTCCGGCGGCATCGCGCCGAACGTGGTGCAGGCTAAAGCCGCCGTTCGCTATGCCATTCGCGCCCGCGATGTCTACACCATGTTTGATCTCAACGAGCGGGTAAAACGCGTGGCCAACGGCGCCGCCATGATGACGGATACCCAGGTGGATATCAGCATTATGAGCGCGGTTGCCAATCTGCTGGGCAACCGCCCGCTGGAAGCGGCGATGCAGCGCAACTTTGACGCATTGGGACCGGTACCCTTCGATGACGCCGATATGGCCTTCGCCGCTGAAATTCAGTCTACGCTGAGCCCGGAAGAGATCGCCAGCGATTATCGCCGCGTCGGCATGAAGCCCGCCGAATTAAAACCGCTCAGCGATTACATCATTCCGCTGGACGTGCACGGAGAAATCATGATCGGATCCACCGACGTCGGCGACGTCAGCTGGGTGATTCCGACGGTGCAGGCGCATGTGCCGACGATGGCTATCGGTACGCCGGGGCATTCATGGCAGCTGACCGCGCAAGGGAAAATGCCCGCCGCGCACAAAGGGCTGGCGCATGTCGCCAAAATCATGGCCGCCACAGCGATTGACGCGCTGACGGATAGCGCCTTGCTGGCGCAGGTACAGAAAGCGCATGCCGAACAGACTCAGGAAACGCCGTACCGCTGTCCTATCCCGGCCGAGGTCAAACCGCCTCTTCAGCCGCGTCCGGAAAACCTTTAATCCACTTTCAATACGCTGGAGCTCGTTCAATGATCAAACTCAACAGGATTACCGCAGGATTGGTGTTTTCCGGTTTTATCAGCGCGGCCGGCCATGCCGCTACGCCGCCCGACTCGTTGGTGATGGCCTGGAATATTGACGCTATCAGTACCTGGGATCCGGCGCAGATTGGTGAAGTGGTCACCAATGAAATTGTGCTGAATACCTGTGATTCGCTGGTTAAATTTGACGCCGAAGACGAAAAAAAGGTAGCGCCCAATCTGGCGAAAAGCTGGGATGTTGCGCCTGATCGCCAGCAAATCACCTTTCATTTGCAGGATAATCTGAAATTCCCCGACGGGTCGCCCGCCACGGCAGGCGATCTCGCCTGGTCGATGCAGCGCGTGGTGAAGCTGGGATACGGTAATGCCGCCGCTATTACCGATTACGGCTTTAACAAGGAAAACGTCGACCGGACCATCATCGCGCCGGACGATAAAACGCTGATCATCAAGCTGGATAGGCCTTACCCCACCAATCTGGTCTTGCAGGCTATTGCGGCGAACGTGGTTTCCACGTTGCAGAACCGCAAATTGCTGGAAAAAGAAGCGGTCAACGGCGACTTCGGCCATAAATATCTCGCCACCCGTACCGCCTGCGTCGGCCCCTATCAACTGGTGCGCTGGAATGCTGGGGAAGGCGTGGTGTTGCAGGCGACGGAGCACTACTGGTCGACGCCGCCGGCGCTGAAACGCGTATTGATTCGCCACGTGGCGGAAACGGGCACCCAGCGATTATTGCTGACCCAAGGCGACGTGGATGTGGCGCGCGATCTCTCCGCCGACGATCTGAAAACGCTCGACGAAAGCGGTAAGGTGAGAGTGGAAAAGGTGCTCAAGCCGCAGCTTTTTTTCTGGACCTTTAATAGTGAAGATCCGATCTTCAAAAACGAGAAGGTTCGTCTGGCGATGCGCTATCTGATCGACTATGACGGCCTGGCGAAAAACGTGATGCCCTATCTTGGCGTGCCTCGCGCCAGCTTTGTCCAGATCGGCGCCTTTGGCGCGCTGGATGAAAAACAGGGGCAGCCTTTCAAACTGGATCTGGACAAGGCCAAACGGCTGCTGACCGAGGCCGGTTATCCCAACGGATTCGCCTCCAGCGTGATTTTCGGCACCTTGCCTCACTCCGCGCCTATCGCTCAAAGCATTCAGCAGAACGCCGCCAAAATCGGCGTCACGCTGAAGCTGGAACGCATGGCGAATGCGCAGTTGTTTAGCCGGGCGCGCGGACGTGAATTTTCCAGCGCCATGATGGCGTGGCAGACCTCCGTGCCGGATGCCCACGGCAATGCCTCTCGTCTGGTCTTTAACCCCGATAACCGAAAGGAGGCGCGCGCTACGCAATACCCAAGCTGGCGGGCCGCGTTTTATAACGAGGCGCTGAATCAGCAGGTCGGCGCCGCATTGCTGGAAGCGGATGAAGCCCGACGCATTGAAAAATATGCCGAGCTGCAGCGCGCAGTGATGGAGAAAGGACCGATGGCCATTATGTTCCAGATGTATAACACCGCGGGTATCAGTCCGGCGGTGAAGAACTGGACCTGGAATGGTTTTCGCGTTTGGTATAACACGGCAAGTAAATAGCAGGAGGGGCGTCAATGTCGCAGGTATTCTCGCAACAACCGATGAACCTGGTATGGGCGTTACGCTATCGCCGCTTGATGCGGCTGATAAAAGGCGCGATTTCCATTTTCTGTACGCTGCTGGGGCTGGCGGCCTTGACCTTCTTTATCGGCCGGCTGCTGCCGATCGACCCGGTGGTGGCGGTGATCGGCGACAACGCCAGTCAGGAAGCCTACAACACCATGTATATCCAGCTGGGGCTTGACCAGCCCCTGTGGAAACAGTTCGCCGATTATCTCTGGCAACTGGCGCATCTTGATTTCGGCATCGCCCTGACCACCAGCCAACCGGTGACGCAGGATATTGCCCGCGTATTTCCCGCCACGCTGGAACTGGCCACCCTGGCGGCGATCGTCGGCACCGGACTGGGCGTCCCGGCCGGCGTGCTGTCCGCCATGTACCGAAATTCCTGGTTTGATCATCTGATCCGCTTTATCGGTCTGCTGAGCTACTCGACGCCGCATTTCTGGCTCGGTCTGATGGGGCTGCTGCTGTTCTACGCCTCGCTGGGCTGGATCGGCGGGCCGGGGCGCATCGATTTTATTTATGAATTCGATCTGCAACCGGTCACCGGGTTCTGGCTGATAGACAGCGCGCTGGCCAATAACTGGGCGATGTTCAGCAATGTTTTCAGCCACATTGTGCTGCCGGCCTCGATCCTCGGACTGAGTTCGCTGGCCTATATCAGCCGTATGACGCGCAGCTTTATGATCGAACAGCTTTCTCAGGAGTACATCATCACCGCGCGGGTGAAAGGCTTGTCCTGGGCGCGCTGCGTTTGGGTGCACGCGCTGCGCAATATCGCCGTTCCCACGCTGACCGTGGTCGCGCTCTCCTGGGCCTGGCTGCTGGAAGGCGCGGTGCTGACCGAAACCGTCTTCGCCTGGCCGGGTTTCGGCCGTTATCTGACCAATGCCTTGCTGGCGGGCGATATGAATGCGGTGGTGGGCTGCGCGCTGCTGACCGGCGCGATATTCGTCATCCTTAATCTGATTTGCGATCTGCTGTATCGCCTGTTTGATCCCCGAACTCGTCAGGAGGACAAATGACCGATTTGACCAACAAACCTTTCGCCGTCCGGTCGCGTTCTTCACTGCGCAACTGGCTGAATGCGCCGGTGCCGACCACGCCGTTTCAGGCGCGTATGCAACAAATGTGGATCCAGTGGCATCGCTTTTGCGCCAATCACTCGGCGTTGTTTGGTCTGATGGTGTTATTGGTCATCATTGTCGCGGCGCTGTTCGCGCCGTGGCTGGCCAGCCACGATATCTATACGCAGGATCTGGGCAATCGCCTGCAAACGCCGAGTCTGGAAAACTGGCTCGGCACCGATGAGTTGGGACGGGATATTTATAGCCGGCTGCTGTACGGCGCGCGCATCACGCTGTATATCGCGGCGCTGACCGCCATCATCATTACGCCGCTCGGTCTGGTGATCGGCACCACGGCGGGCTACCTCGGCGGCTGGGTGGATACGGTGCTGATGCGGCTGGTGGATATTTTTCTGGCGTTTCCCAGCCTGATCCTGGCGCTGGCGTTTGTCGCCGCGCTCGGGCCGGGCATCGAGAACGCGATTATCGCCATATCCCTGTCATCCTGGCCGCCGATAGCTCGCCTGGCGCGGGCTGAAACGCTGTCGATCCGCAAAATGGATTACATTGCGGCGGTGCGTTTACAGGGCGCGTCGTCCCGGCACATCATTCTGTTCCACGTCATTCCCATGTGCCTGCCGTCGGTGGTGGTGCGAGTGACGTTGAATATGGCGGCCATCATTCTGACCGCCGCCGGGCTCGGTTTTCTCGGCTTGGGGGCGCAGGCGCCCAGCCCGGAGTGGGGCGCCATGCTGGCGTCAGGACGCGAGTTTATGCTCAATAACGGCTGGATCGCCGCCATCCCCGGTTTAGCCATCCTTTTCACCAGTCTGGCCTTCAACCTGCTTGGCGACGGCCTGCGCGACGTAATGGATCTTCGCCATGAGTGACATTCTGCTTGATGTACAGGGTCTGAATATTGTGTTCAAAGGCGCTCACGAGGACAACCACGCGGTGCGGGATGTTTCCTTTCAGGTGGGACGCGAAAAAGTGGCGATTGTCGGCGAATCCGGTTCGGGAAAGTCTCAGACCTGCCGCGCGCTACTGAAGCTAACGCCGAAAATCGGCCGCATCAGCGCCAAAGCGTTGCGTTTCGGCGAGTTCGATCTGCTCAACGCCAGCGAAAAGCAGATGCGCACCATTCGCGGCAATCATATTTCGATGATTTTACAGGATCCCAAATTCTCACTAAATCCACTGATGCGCATCGGCCATCAGATCACCGAGGCCTATCGTCTGCATACGCGCGTCAGCGGCAAGGTCGCCCGTGAAAAAGCGCTGGCGATGCTGGCATCGGTACATATTCGCGATGGTGAAAATGTGTTCGAGCGTTATCCGCACGAAATTTCCGGCGGTATGGGGCAGCGCGTGATGATCGCCATGATGCTGATCCCGGAACCGGATCTGATCATCGCCGACGAACCGACCTCGGCGCTGGACGTCACCGTGCGTCAGCAGGTGCTGTCGATCCTGGATGAACAACTGGCGCGGCGTAATACCGGGTTGTTGTTTATCACCCACGATCTGAATCTGGTATCGCGCTTTTGCGATCGGGTGCTGGTGATGTACGCCGGACGCATCGTCGAAGAGATCCTCGCCAGCCGGCTGCACGACGCCCGTCATCCTTATACTCAGGCGCTATTGGCCAGTCAGCCGCGCTTGCATCATCCGGTGGACGCCCTGAGCGTGCCGACGCGCGATCCGGCCTGGCTAACCGGCCCCAGCTACCGTAATGGAGTCGCGCTATGATCATTCCCGCCTCACAACGCAGCGTGGAAGTCGTCGATCTTAATATCGCTTTTGGCGAAGGCGTAATGCGGCGTCAGGTGGTCAGCGACGTCAGCTTCACGCTGGCTGAAGGCGAAAGCTACGGACTGATCGGCGAATCCGGCTGCGGCAAATCGACGATTTTGCGCGCGCTCGCCGGGTTGAACCGCGATTATCAGGGCGCGATTCTGTTTGCCAACCGCGAACAGCATCCGGTGCGTGACAAAGCCTTTTATCGTCAGGTGCAGATGGTGTTTCAGGATCCCTATGCGTCGCTTCATCCGCGAAAAATGGTGTACAGCACGCTGCGTGAGCCGCTGCAACTGCATGGATTGGACCGCCACGAAGCACGGATCAGCGACGCGCTCAATGCCGTCGGCCTGTCGGATGCCTTCCGCTACCGCTATCCGCATCAGCTATCCGGCGGCCAGCGTCAGCGTGTGGCTATCGCCAGAGCGCTGATTATGGAGCCTTCGGTCTTGCTGCTGGATGAGCCCACTTCCGCCTTGGATGTATCGGTACAGGCCGAAATTCTTAATTTGCTTGCCGGCATGCGCCGGCAACGCAAGCTGACCTATCTGATGGTCACGCACGATCTGGCGGTGGTGACCCACCTGTGCCAGCGCGTGGCGATTATGCATCAGGGCAAACTATTGGAAGAACTCAGCGCTGATGCCCTGCGCCGGGGAGACGCGCGAGAAGCCTATACCCGGCATTTTCTTGCCGCCAGCGAAGCGTAATACGTCAGGAGCCGGGGCTCGCGTTTTCAGTCCGGCGACGTGACGCGGCTAGCGGGTAATACACTTTATCAGAGAGATAAATGATGACGGTGATTGAAACTATCGCCGCCTGGTGCGTGCGTAGAACGCCGTTTAGCCAGGCGGCCAGACAACGGGCCCGTGAAGCCATTATTGATACGCTGGCCTGTTTGTACGCCGGCCATAATGATTTTTCCAGCCGCGCGGTGCGGCAAGCGTGGTCGGCCTACCGTCCGCAGCCGGCGGCGATATGCGCGCTGATTAACGGCACCGCGGCGCACGCCATCGACTACGACGACAATTTTGCGCCGGGAATGAGCCATGCTTCGGCGGTGTTGGTGCCGGCATTACTGGCGGTAGCGCTGGAGGAAAAGCGCGACGGCGGCGCTCTGCTTGATGCCTATCTGGTTGGCTTGCAGGCCCAGGCGTTTGTCGGCTCGGTAGTCGGCTGGTCGCATTATACCGCCGGATGGCACGGCACCTCTACCGTTGGCTGTATCGGCACCGCGGCCGGCGTCGCCTGGCTGAAAGGGCTGGACGAACAGGGCATCGCCCGCACGCTGAGTATCGCCGTCAGCCTTGCCGGCGGCGTCAAAGGCCAGTTCGGCACGCCGTTGAAACCCTTTCATGCCGGCATGGCGGCGCGTAATGCGGTGGATGCGGCGCAACTTGCCGCCGCCGGTATGTCCGGTCGTCTGGATATTATTGAAGGCGAACAGGGCTTTTATCAGCTCTTTGCCGGCCGGCACTTTCAGTCGGAGCATATCGCCGGCTGGTTGAGCCTGTCGAAACATGTGATTGAGACCGACGGCGTGTTGCCGAAAAAACACCCTTGCTGCGGGTCGACGCACCGGATTTTGGATGCCATCGGCGATTTACAGACGCTGCACGCGTTTAGCGCCGACGATGTGGTGAAAGTCGATGCCAAGGTCGGTATCGCCAACCAACGTAATCTGGCTTATCCCTTGCCGAAAGATGAAATGCAGGCGCGTTTTTCCATGCCTTATTGCGTCAGCGTACTGTTGGAAAACGGGGCGTTAAGCGTCGCGGACTTTACGCCGGAGCGGGTCGCCCGACAGGCCGTGGCGGATAAGCTGGTTCGCGTCGGCATGCAAAGCTGGAGTGCGGAGGAAGAGGGCGAGGAGGAAAACTTGCCGCATACCGTGGTCATCACGCTAAAAGACGGCCGCAGACTGAGCGCCCAGCGGCTCCATGCGAAAGGCGACATCAGCGAACCCTTCAGCGATGCCGAGCGCCGGCGCAAGTTCAGCGACTGCTGCGCCGCTCTGGCGGATGCCGAGGCGCTATACCAGCGTTTAACCCGGCTTGAGCAGGAAACGTCGCTGGCGTTTTTACGCGTCATGATGCGGTGAAGACGTTCCCGCGAAACCGCGTCGTTCCCGGGTACAGGAACGACGCGTGGAGGTCCGCTTATGCCGATTCCGCCAGCCGTTCCCCGTTTTCGCCGTCAAACAGATGCATTCTGTCGGGGATGAGCGCCAGCGGCACCTGATCGCCGGCATGCAAATCGACGCGGCCGGCGCGCTGTACGTGCAGCGCAAAACCCTGCCAGTCAAGGTGCAGCAGCGTGGACTCGCCGGTCACCTCCAGCAGTTTCACCGCGGCCGTCGGCCCGGTCTGCGCCAGTCGGATGTCGTGCGGACGCACCCCGACGGCGACCGGCCTGTCCCCTTGCGCCTGCGCGGCAGCCCGCCATTTCTCCGGCAGCGCGAACCACAGCTCGCCGCAGCTGACGCCGGGCTGCCCGTCCCGGTTGACGATGTTGCCGGTCAGCAGGTTCATCGGCGGCGATCCGATAAAGCGGGCGACGAAGGTATTGACCGGCCGATCGTAAATGGTCAGCGGCGCGCCCTGTTGCACAATCCGTCCTTCGCGCATTACCACGATCTGGTCCGCCAGCGTCATGGCTTCCACCTGGTCGTGCGTGACGTATACCATGGTGGTATTAAAGCGCTGATGCAGCGATTTGATCTCCGCCCGCAGCTCCATGCGCAGCTGCGCGTCCAGATTGGAGAGCGGTTCGTCGAACAGGAAGACCTGCGGATTACGCACCATGGCGCGCCCCATCGCCACGCGCTGCCGCTGCCCGCCGGACAGCGCGCGCGGATAGCGGTTCAGCAATTTATCGATGCCGAGCATGGCGGCGATGCGCTCGATTTTGCTCTTCTGCTCCTCTCGCTTGACCTTTTTCACCTGCATGTGGAAGGCCAGATTTTCCGCCACCGTCAGGTGCGGATAGAGCGCATAGCTCTGAAATACCATGGCGATATCGCGTTCCGCCGGATCGAGATCGTCAATCTGCCGGTCATTCATCAGAATCGCCCCGTCCGACAGGGTTTCCAGCCCGGCCAACAGGCGCAGCAGGGTGGATTTACCGCAGCCGGACGGCCCCACCAGTACGGTGAAGCTGCCGTCGGGGATGGTCAGATCCAGCGGATGCAGTACGGTATTTTTGCCGTAACGTCTGGCTACTTTGACAAGTTCTACGCTGGCCATGACTCAGCTCTCCTTTATTCGTTGTTGCAATGCGCGCCAGTCGGGATAGCGGCGCGGCGAACTGCTGATGGCGTGCGACGCCACCTCGATTCCCCATTGCAGCGCGACGGCGTGGGATTCCCCGCACAGCAGCGCGCTGAGAAATCCGGCGTTGAAACTGTCGCCCGCGCCGATGGTGTCTACCACCTCGACCCGGCGCGCCGGCCTGCGCAACTGCGTGTGTCCGGTACAGAAAAACGCGCCGTCGGCGCCGCGCTTCACTACGCAGCCGCCGCGTCCGCTCAGACGCTGCGCCAGCCAATCGGCGGACGCCTCCAGCGTCGCGCGTTTCGCGAAACCCAGCGTCTCCACCTCGTTCAGCATCAGATAGTCGCAGTCGCCCAGGCAGCGCGACAGCTGTTGTCGCAGCGCCTCGCTCCAGCCCTGCGGCGGCCAGCCTGTATCGATGGCGATCAGGAAACCGCGCCGGCGCAGCGTCGCCAGCAGCGTCGGGTAGGCTTCCAGCAGCGCGGTGCACAGGAAGGTGCCGCACAGCAGCACGATATCGCCGGGCTGCGCCTGCGTCGGTAATTGGTTTAGCACGTCGTCGACGCTCAGACGCACGATGTGTCCCTGATTGCTGATGAACGAACGATCCTTATCCGGATGCGTCAACCCGACGGTGAGCGAGGTATCGCAGGCGTACTGCGGCCAGTCCGGCGCGCTATCCGGGAAGTAGCCGGCCAGCCAGGCGCTGAAGCCGTCGTTGCCCTGATTGGCCACCGCCCGGTGCGGCACCCGCATCGCCGCCAGCGCCAGCGCGCAGTTGCCCGCCGATCCGCCGGGACGCAGTTCGCTGTGATCGAGCATGGTTTCCGTTCCCGGCTGCGGCCAATGTCGCAGGGTGCTCATAATTAAATCGACATTGATATTGCCCGCCACGTACAGCGTGGCGTCGAGAGTCCTGTCCATGTTTATCCCTTACTTCCGCCGCCGGCGAGACCGCTAACCAGCGTTTTCTGCAACCAAATGGCGATAAACAACGGCGGTACCGATGCGAGGATACCGACCGCGGCAATCAGGCCGTCGTCGGTGGCGCGACCGGCGGTGAAGCCGGCGATGGTGACCGGCAGGGTTTGCGCCTGAATATTGCTGGTGAACAGCAGGGCATAGAAAAATTCATCCCATGCCAGCAGCCAGCCAAACAGCGACGAGGCGCCGAGAACCGGCTTCGCCAGCGGCAGCGTGATGCGTGTCAGCACCTGCCAGAAACGCAGGCCGTCGAGCCGCGCCGCCTGTTCGATATCGCGCGGCAGCGCATCGAACTGATTTTTCAGCATCCAGGTCAGGAACGGCAGGATCAGCGAACAGTAGACCAGCACCAGCCCGAGATGGGTATTCAACAGTCCCAGTTGCTGCAAGACAAAATAGAGCGGCAGCACGAACGCCACCGGCGGCACCATGTAGATCGCCAGACAGCCGAACAGCAGGCCATCGCGTCCCGGGTAGCGGGAGAAGCTGAACGCCGCCGGGATCGCCAGCAGCAGCGAAATCAGCGTCGCGACGCTGGCTACTAAAATACTGTTTCCCAACGCATGCAGGAACAGCGCGCCGGGCTGACCGGGCGCCAGCGAGAGCAGACGCGCATAACGGCTGAAATCCCAGTGGCGCGGCAGCCATTCCAGCGGCACCCGCGTTAAATCGGCGGTAGCGCTGACGCTCATCAAAAACAGCCACAGCATCGGACCGATAATGCTGGCCGCCACCAGCAGCGCGGCCAGATAGCGCGGCAACAAACGAAGTTTAGATTTCATTAGCGGTACTCCGGCGGCGCTGACGCAGCAGCATTAACAGGTAAATCGCAATCAGCACGCCGCACATTAGCGCCATCAGAATGGCGTAGGCGGCGCCGCTGCCGGCTCGCAGATAGCTGAAGGACTCCTGATAAACAAAGAAACTCAGCGTCTTGGTGCTGTCGATCGGGCCGCCGCGCGTCATCACATAAATGATGTCGAAAATTTTAAACGCGTCGATGGTTCGCAACACCAGCGCCACGCTCAGCGGCGCGACAATCGCCGGAAAGGTGATGGCGCGAAACCGGCGCCAGGCGGAAGCGCCGTCGAGCCGCGCCGCCTCGTACAGATCGTCGGGAATCGACTGTAGCGCCGCCAGCACTAGCAGCGTCACCAGCGGATAGTTTTTCCAGATGTCGGCCAGCATCACCGCGTTGAGCGCGGAGGTCGGGGTCCCCAGCCAACTGCGGTAGCCGTCGATCAATTCCAACTGAGTCAGCAGCGCGTTGATGCTGCCGTAGTCCGGATTGAAATTGAGGCGCCACATCATGGCGTTGACGATGGTGGGCAACGCCCACGGCAGGATCACCAGTACGCGCAGCAGGTTGCGGCCGTAGAAACGCTGGTTGAGCAACAGCGCCACCAGAACGCCGATAATGCCCTCCAGCGCCACCGACGCCACGGTAAAGTAGAGCGTGCGCAGGATTGAAGCCAGAAAATCGGCGTCGGTCAGGGCGAAGAGATAGTTCTCCAGTCCGATCCAGGCCGGCGTATCGCCGCCGCCGATCAGCGCCGCATCGGTAAAACTCAGCCAGATGGTGCGCGCCAGCGGCCAGGCCGTCAGCAGAAACATCACGATCAGCATCGGCGCCAGCAGCCCCCACGCCTGGCGATGCGCGCGTTGTCGCAAACTCAGCATCGCAGGTCCTTAGCGCAGACGCGCCGCGCTCTTATCCGCCGCCTGTAGCCCGGCTTCCGCGGTGGTTTGCCCCTGAAGAATCTGCTGTAACTGTTGTTGCAGCATGTTCGACAGACGCGAGTAGTCCGTGGTTTCCGGACGCGACAGCATGGCGTTCAGCGATTGCTTCGCCGCGGCGATTAGCGCCTCCTGTCCCTGCTGCACCGCCGGATCGTTATAGGAGGACTTCCAGATCGGCAGGCTCAGACGAGCATATTTGTCCTGTACCGGCTGGGATGTTATGTAGCGAATATACTGCCAGGACTCTTCGGCGTGCGGGCTGGCGGACGTGATGCCCAGCCCCATCGAACCATTCAACGCGCCCGCCTTGCCCGGCGCGTCGCCCGGCGCCGGTATGATGCCGACGTCGCCCGCCACTTTACTCTGTTTGGCGTCGTTGGCCATGCCGTACATGTAGGTCCAGTTGAGGGCAAAGGCGGCGTCGCCATTGGAGAAAGCTTTACGCACGTCCTCTTCCAGATATTCGCGCGATGCCGGGTTGGTGAGACCTTTATCCAGTGAGGTCTTCATATAGTTCACCGCGTTCAGCGACGCCGGACTGGAGAAGTTCAGCTTGCCGTTCTGGTAAAACTCGCCGCCGTAGCCGGAAACCAGCGTGGTGTAGTCGCACACCAGCGCTTCCGACTGCGACCAGCTCCACACCAGCGGGTATTTCACTATCCCTTTATCTTTCAGAATCTGCGCGTCTTCCATGAGTTGTTGCAGCGTTTGGGGCGGCTCGTTGATGCCGGCTTTAGCCAGCATGGCTTTGTTATAGAACAGGTACTTGGTATCGAGGATCCACGGCATGCCGAGCGTCTTGCCTTTGTAGACCACGGTATTCATGGCGCCGGGAAAGATTTTTTCCTGTTCGTCTGCGCTGATGCGCGCGGAGACGTCCTGTAATAAATTGAAACGGGTAAACTCGGCCGGCCAGACGGCGTCGAACAGCACCACGTCGTAGCCATTGCTGCCCGCGCCGCGCGCCGCCACAATCTTGTCATGCAGCGCTTCGTAGGGTACGAACTCCAGATTAACGCGGATATCCGGATGTTGTTTTTCAAAATCGCTGGTCATGGCGCGAATATCGTTTTCGCTGTAGGCCGCCTGAGTCATAAACAATGCGCTAATCGGCGTTTGCGCGGCCTGTGCGGAACCGCTCAACGCCATTAATACCAGCAGACAACCGTTCAGGCGCGGGGTGAATGGACTTTTCATTCTCTCTCTCCAGTACGCTGCGTTAATACTATGATTAATTATTAAATCAATTTGATTGATTTAATAAAGGGCAAAAAATGGCGTTCCCTGGTGTTGGTGTGACCACGGTAAAAATAAAGCAATTCCTGTGCCAGGCAGATAATTCATCCGCCGTCCGCGCCGCACGTGCGCCATGATCAGCGGCCGTCTGATGAGTAAAATGGCGTATGGAATCAAAGAATTCGTTTGATTGACCACTGGCGCGATCGGATACTGGAGCGTCCGTATGCAGGGAATCCACTCATGAAAACCTCGGGAACCAATCTTGAGCACGCGCGAGCCCACAACCGGCGCGTGATCATTGAAACCATCCGCCTGCACGGCGAACTGACGCGCGCGGAACTGGCGCGCCTGACGGCGCTGACGCCGCAAACCGTCTCCAATATCGTGGCGGAACTTCAGCAAGCCGATATCCTTGCCGCCCATTCGCCGCGCAAAGCCCAGGGCCGCGGCCAGCCGGCGATCCCCATCACGCTCAACCCGGTCAGCGCCTGGTCTATCGGTATTCACCTCGACCACCAGATGCTGCTGATCGTGCTGGTCGATTTGACCGGCGGCGTGCACTTCCGGCGCCTTATCATGGTGCAAAAGCCCCAGCCGGGTGCAACGCTTCGGTTAATCTCGGCGGTACTGGAGGAGATAAAACAGCAGCTTGGCGAGCGCTGGCGCAAGGTGCTGGGCATTGGCGTGGTGATGCCCGGGCCGTTTGGCGTGGAAGGCATCTCGTCGCGCGGCCCCACCACGCTGAACGGCTGGGAAGGGGTGGATGTACAACTGCAACTGACGCAGGTCAGCGGGCTGCCCGTTACGCTGGAGAACGACGCCACCGTGGCGGCGATTGGCGAGCGTTTTCACGGCGTGGCGCGCAAACTGAACTCCTTTATCTATCTGTATATCGGTACCGGACTGGGCGCCGGTATTTTCGTCGATGGTCAGATTTACACCGGCCATGCGCGCAACGCGGGCGAAATCGGTCATATTGTGGTACAGCCTGACGGGCGTCCCTGCTACTGCGGCAATCACGGCTGCCTCGAACGCTACGTTTCTCTGCAGGCCGCCTACGAACACTGCGGGCTGGATCCGGAAAGCGCGCTGCCGGACGATTTGCTGGCGGTGGACGCGGCGTTGTTCGACGGTTGGATCGACAGCATGTTGCCGCCGTTGCGTCAGGCGATCAATGTCATTGAGTGCCTGTTTGATGCGCAGACGGTGATCATCGGCGGCATGATGCCGTCGCCGCTGTTGAAGAAAATCATCAGGCGCCTGCCGCCGCTGCATCAGTCGGTGCGCGGCCGTTATCTGGATGATATGCGAATCAAGATCGGCATGACGGGCAGCGACACCGCCGCGCTGGGGGCCGCGGCGTTGCCGATATTCGATGAATTCAACCCGCAGTATCAGGTGCTGCTCAAGTAGTCGCGCCGGACGGCCCGGAGGGTGGCGGCCATGGATGGCAAGCCACAAAAAACGTTCAGGAAAAAGTTTTAGACGTCGCTTTAGCGACGGCCCGGAGGGTGGCGGCCATGGATGGCAAGCCACAAAAAAACGGCATAAATGTCAATCTTCATCTATAACCATCATGCTGATGCGGTTAATTGCGATAGGAATAACCCGCCGGCAAGTGCTGTCATTTACATGGCGTTTTTTGGTGTTGATTAGACATATCGTTAAAAGATGGGTTGGATATATATGGAATATTACGGCTTTGTGTTAATAAAGTTTATTATTGGTTTTTTTATTGTGATCATGCATCTGAATCTTTCAGGTAAAACTCAACTTTCGCAGATGACGCCGGTTGATTTTATTGGCAACTTTGTTCTTGGCGGTATTATCGGCGGGGTTATTTACAGTGATAGCATACCGTTGCATCAATATATCATTGTGTTATTTATCGGGGTTGGGTTGATATCGCTGCTTAATGCCATTACCAAGCATGTTCATCTATTTCGCTCAATCGCCATTGGCGATCCGCTTCCTATTGTGAAGAAAGGGCGTTTTTTGATGGATAATATCCTGCGCCGGAAAAATAAAATCGATATCCTCAATGTCGCTTCCCAACTTCACTCCCAGGGCGTCAATTCTTTTCAGCAGGTAACCTACGCGCAAATAGAGCCCAGTGGTCAACTCACCGTGGTTTGTGACGACGCGAAAATGCCGTCCGTGATTATTATGAAAGACGGTAAAATCAGGCAGGATGAGCTGGAGCAACAAATAGAAAAAGATGAGGACTGGCTTAAGGCGCAACTGGCAAAGCACGGACTTGAGGAAGAGGACATCTTTATCGCCGAGTTTTGGGATGGGAAACTGATGTTCATCTTGCAGGACGGCAAAATAGTGAAATGATGCATCGCCGGTTCGACAGATGGCTACTCTCGGTGCGAATAAAACGTTAAAATATGCGTAGCTGGTAACACTATTATTGATTTTATTGGCTTTTTATCTATTTTTTTAAATTTTCAGGAATTTTATCATGCAACAGCTACCTAATTGTCCAAAATGCAGCTCTGAATATACCTGGCAGGACAACGAACTACTGAACTGCCCGGAGTGCGGGCATGTGTGGGCGATGAATGGTGATTCAGCAACTGAGGAAGAAGGGCTGATCGTCAGAGACGCCAATGGTAATTTACTGGCGGACGGCGATTCCGTAACGGTAGTTAAAGATTTGAAAGTTAAAGGAAGTTCATCAACATTGAAAATTGGAACTCGTGTTAAAGGCATTCGCCTTGTGGAAGGCGATCACAATATCGATTGCAAGATTGATGGTTTTGGCGCGATGAAGCTGAAATCTGAGTTTGTGAAGAAAAACTAACACTCAGATGCGCCCCGAACCTTCGCTGATTTGGGGTGCAGATTTCAGTTTTTTCGCGTCAGGCAATGATTTACCATAACGGTTACTTTTCCCTTACTCGGTTATACGGACATCTGATGCGTCATTTGGCCACTCTTCTTCCGGTGCTTGCGCTTATTTCCGCCTGTAGCAGCAAACCGACGCCGCCACCCGAAGCGCCTCAGGGCAATCCTTTCAAAGGCAACGGCGGTTTTTTGCTGGAGCCCGCCCATACGGCGCCGGGACATCTGCTGAGCGGGGATTTCGCTTTTAATCCTGCGACCAGCCGCTTTGTCGATAAAATGGTGAACGAGCACGGTTTCGACCGCCAGCAGCTGCATGACGTGCTGGCTCAGGCGCAACGGCTGGACTGGGTGTTGCGCCTGATGGACAAACAGGCCCCCACGTCTGCGGCGCCGTCCGGGCCGAATGGATCATGGCTTCGCTATCGCAACCAGTTCATTACGCCGGATAACGTACAAAACGGCGTGGTATTCTGGAACCAGCATCAAGACGCGTTGCAACGCGCCTGGGAGACATACGGCGTTCCTCCTGAGATCATCGTCGGCATTATCGGCGTGGAAACCCGCTGGGGCAGGGTGATGGGTAAAACCCGGATCATTGATGCGCTGGCGACGCTGGCTTTTGATTATCCACGTCGTGCCGAGTTTTTTACCGGCGAGCTGGAAACCTTTCTGCTGATGGCGCGCACCGAAGGGGACGACCCGCTAAGCCTGCGCGGTTCTTACGCCGGTGCGATGGGATACGGCCAGTTTATGCCGTCATCGTTTAAAAGCTATGCGGTCGATTTTGACGGTAATGGGCATATCAATCTGTGGGACCCGGTGGACGCCATCGGCAGCGTCGCCAATTACTTTAAGGCTCACGGCTGGGTCAAGGGGGGACTGGTCGCCGTACCCGCTCTGGGTCAGGCGTCGGCGCTGAAAAACGGCTTTAATACGCGCTACTCCCTCGCCGAGTTGCAGGCCGCCGGGTTAAAACCGCTGAGCACGCTGGGCGGCTATGCCGAGGCCAGCCTGTTGCGGCTGGATATCGGCAGCGGCTATCAATACTGGTATGGTTTACCCAATTTTTATACCATTACCCGTTATAACCACAGTACCCATTATGCGATGGCGGTATGGCAGCTAGGGGACGCGGTCAGCCGCGCCAGACAGGGCGGCCTTTACTGATATTCGACGCAGTTTCTGCCCCGGTTCTTGGCCTTGTATAGCGCCGCATCCGCCGAACCATAGAGGGTATCGAAGCAGGTCCGGGGCGGCGCCCAGCTCACGCCGAAACTGGCCGTGACGGCCTGCTGGGGTAAAACAGACAGCGGCGTGTCATTCAGGCTGAAATGGATACGCTCCGCGATAGCCACGGCCTGTTCAATGGCGAAGTCATCAAGCAGGATGGTGAACTCTTCGCCGCCGACCCGGCCAATGCTGCCGCTTCCTTTAAGCACTTCCCGTACCCGCGACATCAGCGCACAGATTACCGCATCGCCGGTTGGATGGCCGAAAACGTCGTTTACCCGCTTAAAATGGTCGATATCCAATACGATAAGCGCGGCTTGATTACGTTCCAGGGTTTGATTGATGCGTTCAATGATCGCGCCGCGATTGTATACGTTGGTCAGCGGATCGTGACTGGCTTTATATTCCAGTTCACCCGCCAGTTTATGCAGTTGGGCATTCAGGCGGTTCAACTCCTTTTCCGCGCGGTCGCTGCGCGAAATGAGGCGGTGGGATTCCCGCACCAGACGCTGGTAGTGTTCGGTCAGCGCCAGCAGCGTGTCGCGGTAGACCTCGGCCGGCATATTCTGCTGGTTGGCGACATTACGCGCGGCGATGAGAATGTCGTATTCTGGCGTGAATAGTTCAAAAGTACTCATGGTGGGGTTACTCCAGAACATGGCTGTGGAAGTCAAGCGCGGGAAAATCGATGTGCAATTCCTCACCGAACTCTTCCGCAATGTCGTCATCTTGGTCGTAATACCAATGTAAGGTAATGGGCAGTTTACGTTGCGCCGCCTGACTCAGGACGTTGAACAGGCCGAACAGCATTTTGGTGCTGGAGCTGTTGAAGTAAACCAGCGATATGTGGAATTCGATGGTTGGCGGCAACGCGGCCTCTGCCGCATCGCTTTTTATAACCAACAGATCGAGATAATCCTGAATCCGTTCAATCAACGGGCGATAGAACGCCGCCGCATTTTCAGGATAGGACTCGCCAGCCAGAGAGAGCCGATGGGTATCAAAATAAAAATCTACGGCTGGTGTACAGGGCGTCCCTGCGATGTGGAGGTTTTCCATATTGATAATGTTCGCCATTTCAGATGATCGCCTTCAGGTAAAACGTTGACAGCCCCGTTATCGAGTCCACCCTGAAGGTGAACTGCAATGGCTCGCTGGCATCGCGTGCGACGGTCAGTAACCCCATATCCGCCCCTTTGCTCCAGGGCGGCGTTTCATCGCGCAGAGAGGCTTTGTAGGCGAGTTTGATTTCATCAAGAGTCATATAGCGCAAAGGCTCAAGACGGACTCGCAGCTTTTCAATATCGTCGGGGTGAACTTGATTCGCACAAAGTAAAAAATATTTCCCGTTTTCATGGCCGACGCATACCGAGCCGTGACGGATCTCATTCGACTGGTCGATGGCGGTTAAATGGGCGGCCGAATAGCGGGTGATGTTCTGTACCATTTCAACAAATGCAGAGAATAACTTTCGGCGTACGCCGGCTGGAACCTGTTTTTTTTCAAGCTGTAGCCGCACTGTTTCAGCCAGTGAACTGATGATGTTCTGCGAAAAATACCCGACGTAATACAACGTGATGTCCCGTTGATTCGTTGAGTCAAAAAATTCGGCGTACTGAGTATCTGGCATAATCCCGACTCACCTGGTTAAGTCAATGTGGAACAATGTCGAAAGCCCCAAAATGTCAGGTCATCCCGCCTTACCTGATTTCCCTGATATTCCATGTGTTTTTGTAGTAACTGCTCGGCAAAGGCTTGCATAGACTGCTCCCGATGGCTCAGCAGAAGCGCCTGGAGCCGGCGTTTGCCAAACATCGTTTGTCGTTCGCCGCCGATTTGGTCGGTCAGACCATCGGTAGTGGTAAAAAAAAGGTCGTTGTTGTCCAGCGTTAACTGATGACAAGGCCAGCAGTAATCGTAAGGCGTATCGGTATAGCCCACGCCCATGCGGTCTGCGGCGAGGATCTCCAACTGACCGGTTTGCTGCTTACTTAAAAAGGCGGACATGCGGGCGCTGGACCAGACAAGCGTATTTTTGGTGGTATCGCAGAAGATCAAAATGGCGTCACAACCGTCGTTCGAGGAAGGCTGATGCCGTCTCTCGCTACGTTGCCCCAAGGTATCCTTGATATGACGATTGATGCTTTGTAGTAATCGATCGGGCATTTCCGGTCCGTGCTGCGTCAGCGCCTGCTCCAATGCCGAGGCGAGAATCAGCGTCATAAACGCGCCGGGAACGCCATGTCCGGTACAGTCGGCGACCACGGCGAGCCAACCATTGGCATAGGTTTTAAAGTAATAGCAGTCTCCGCCGACGCAGTCTCTTGGCTCCCATACCAGACACCAGTCCGCCAGCGAGCCGGACATCGCGCGTCGAGATGTGGTCAGCATTGCTTCCTGTATTACCCTTGCGTATTCAATGCTTTGCATTATTTGCTGGTGCTGCTGCGAGTGCATGTCGGATACCGCTTTGATCAGGTCGATGCCGAGTCCGATGCCGATATATTGTTCGTTTTCCGTTATGATAAAGCCGTCGGTCAGCGATTTATCTCCGGTGATTACCGTTTGTTCCGCCACGTCATTCAACGAGGAATAGGCATCGACAATCAGCGGGTTTTTATCCATAAAGGCAATGCAGCTCTTTTTATCGTAAAGCTCATGATAAAAAGGACGCGACATTTGAGACATGAAGATATGCCGACTGATGAGTCCGAATGGCCGGCCATGTTCCACCACCGGCAGGCTGACAAGCTCTTTATTCTTGCTGAAAAGCTGTAACACGGCGGCATTATCGGTATCGGGCGAAATGACGGGGACTGGAATGCAGAGATCCAGCGCCGTATTCGGCCCCCAAAGATATTGTTGTTCGCGTGAAACAGTGAGAGAAGTCATGGGCCTTGTTTTAACAGCTGATCGTCCTTAATAATAAAAAATAGCCGATGTTTATGAACGAATAATGACAAGACGCGGTAGAGGCGATGCCGCGCCGGTAGTCCGCCATGCCGAAGCAAACAAGCCGCATAACACGGCGAACTCCGGCAGAGAAACATCGATACTTACGATAGAAAAGGTTTGCGGGCTTCGTGTTATACTTCAGACAAATTGGATGACTTGTTGCATTATTGGTCCTGCCAATTAATGGCTGCGGCAGTTGGATGGATGAAGGAACAGGGTGAGATGCGGTTATATCAGCAAATAGGCGGTAACATCCGCGCAGAAATTCTGAATGGGAATTATCAGATTGGCGATCGCCTTTCTCCCGAACGCGATATCGCCGAGGCCTACGGCGTCAGCCGCAGCGTGGTGCGCGAAGCGCTGATCATGCTGGAACTGGAAAAACTGATCGAGGTGCGCAAGGGGTCCGGCGTCTATGTGATACAGATCCCTGAAGAGCAGGGCAAGGATAACGATGCCGACAGCGGCTATGGTCCGTTTGAACTGTTGCAGGCGCGTCAGCTGTTGGAGAGCGAAGTGGCGGCGTTTGCGGCGATGCAGGCGACCAAGAGCGATATCGTCAAGATGCGTCAGGCTATCGAGCAGGAAAAGCTCTCTCTGGAAAACGGCAGCGTGGATGAGAGCGCGGACGAACAGTTTCATTGCCTGTTAGCGCAGTCCACTCAAAATAGCGTGCTGGCCAATATGGTGTATGAGGTGTGGCAAGCTCGCAAACGAAGCCCGATGTGGCAAGGAATTCATTCACATACCGATGATTTCAGCTATCAGCGGCAGTGGCTGGACGACCATCAGAAAATCCTGCGGGCGGTATCGCGACGCGACGCAAAAACGGCGCGCCAGGAAATGTGGCTGCATCTGGAAAATGTAAAGAACAAACTGTTGGAGATCTCCAACGTGGACGATCCGGCGTTCGACGGTTATCTGTTTGAGTCCGTGCCTTCGCGTCTGGAGTCCTGAGCGGTTCCTCCGTCGCCACCTCATGATGCAGAAGCCCGACCCCGTCGGGCTTCGCTTTAACGATTCACGACAGCAACGCGGCGACAGCGGCTTTCGCGCCGCGTTGTCGAAGCGATGCGTAAGCCTGAATCAGCTGGTCAACCAGGGTTTCATTTTGCGGCAGCTCCTCGCCAAATACGGCGTTCAGCGCAAGCAGCGCCCGCACACGGGGCTCGCCGTCCTCAGTGGCGTTCACGATTTGCCGAAGCTGTTCGGCCATGGGATCGCGTACGTCAATGTCCTGCCCGGCATCGTCTACGCCGCCGACGTAACGCATCCAGCCCGCGACGCCCAGCAGCAGGCAGCGATAGTCGCTGCCGTGTGCGATATGCCAGCGGATGGAGTCCAGCATTCTCTGCGGCAGTTTCTGGGTGCCGTCCATCGCGATTTGCCAGGTACGGTGTTTCAACGACGGATTTTCGTAACGGGCAATCAACTGACTGGCGTAGTCCGCCAAATCGACGCCGGCAACCCGCAGCGTCGGCGCTTGCTCATTGAGCATCAGATGATGGGCCGCCCGGCGGTAATGGCTGTCCGTCATGCAGTCGTTGATGTGCTGATAACCGGCCAGATAGCCGAGATAGGCGAGAAAGGAGTGGCTGCCATTGAGCATCCGCAACTTCATTTCTTCGAACGGCAGCACATCGTCGACCAACTGCGCGCCGGCAAGATCCCAGTCCGGGCGTCCGGCGACAAATTTGTCTTCCACCACCCATTGAATAAAGGGTTCGCAGGCGATTCCGCAAGGGTCGTAAACCCCCAGCGCGTCGGCTATTTCCTGTAGGGTCTCCGACGTCGCCGCCGGCACGATGCGATCGACCATGGTATTGGGAAAGGCGCTGTGGGTTTCAATCCATTCGGCCAATTCGCCGTCTCTGAGGGCCGCCAGTTCGAGCACCGCGTTTTTCACCACATCGCCGTTTTCCGGCATGTTGTCGCAGGATAGTACGGTAAAAGGCGCAAGACCGCGTTCACGGCGCACGCGCAACGCTTCCACCAGTACGCCCGGCGCGGAAGCCGGTGCATCCGGCATATCCAAATCCATCTTGATTAACGCATTTTCTCGATCCAGCTTTCCGCTGCTGCGATCGATGCAGTAGCCTTTCTCCGTTATGGTAATCGATACGATGGCGACCTGCGGTTCGGCCAGCTTTTCTATCACCGCGGTTATGCCTTCCAGGCGGGCATGCAGCGATTCGTTGACCGAGCCGATTACCAGCGCGCGATTCGCGTTGGCGCCTTTTTCCAGCACGCTGTAACGATGAGCCTGTCGCCTCAGACTGTTAAACAGGTTTTCATTACCGAACAGACTGACTTCGCAGATGCCCCAGTCGCCACCCTGGCGATTGAGCACACGGTCGGTCAACAGCGCCTGATGGGCGCGGTGAAAGGCGCCGAACCCAATATGTACGATACGGCTTTTCAGGATCTTCCGATCGTATTGAGGTTGTTGAACGTCATCAGGTAAAGCGATGTTGGCGATGTTGTCCAGTTCATCATTCAATGTGTTTTTTCCAGCGTTAGTCGTTTTCATACGGGTTCTCTGCGTGTCGTTCCCTTGCCATGGAGCGGTTTGTACACCGATGGAAATATAAAATCTGTCAGACCAAAATGCGTTGCCGGATGAAAAAATACAGGGTTAGACGCATTTCACTCTCGATAATGTAAGTCTTACCGACACAAAAGAGAATTTGTTTGTCCAAAATAGGTATTTTTTGTGTAATCGATCAACCAATTTACTATTTAATTTGACAGAAAAACCGGTTGATGTAGGCTTTGGCTATCTTTATTTAAAAATTGGTCTGACATGAGTGCGGGCTGAGATAAACGTGGTTTGATATAAACAATGACTATAGCGAGAAGGTAACCCTGTATGGAACAAACCTGGCGTTGGTACGGCCCGAAAGATCCGGTATCACTCGATGATATCCGGCAAGCCGGGGCCACAGGCGTGGTGACGGCGTTGCATCATATCCCCAATGGGGAAGTCTGGTCGATTGAAGAAATTGAAAAGCGCAAAACGGAATTAAAGGCGAAAGGGCTGGTATGGTCGGTAGTGGAAAGCGTGCCGGTACACGAAGAGATCAAGACACAGACCGGCGACTACCAACGACATATCGCGAACTATCAGCAATCGCTGCGTAATCTGGCGCAGTGCGGCATCGATACCGTTTGCTATAACTTTATGCCGGTGCTGGACTGGACCCGAACCGATCTGGAATACCTGTTGCCGAACGGCGCGAAAGCGCTGCGTTTCGATCAGATAGCCTTTGCGGCTTTTGAGCTGCATATCCTGCGGCGTAAAGGCGCGGAGCAGGATTATACGGCGGAAGAGCAGGCGCAGGCCGCAGAGTACTTCAAGGCTATGAGCGAGGACGATATCGCTCGCCTGACGGGCAATATCATTGCCGGACTGCCGGGCGCGGAAGAGGGGTACACGCTGGATCAGTTCCGCGCCCGTCTGGCGGAATATGACGGCATCGATCATGCAGGGCTGCGTGATCATCTGGGATATTTTTTACAGCAGATAGTGCCGGTGGCCGAAGCGGTGGGGATCCGTCTGGCGATCCATCCGGACGATCCGCCGCGTCCGATCCTGGGATTGCCGCGCGTGGTATCGACCATTGATGATATGCACTGGTTGAAGCAGACCGTTGATAGCATCAATAACGGCTTTACCATGTGTACCGGATCATACGGCGTACGGGCGGATAACGATCTGGTTAAAATGGTCGAAACTTTTGGCGATCGCATTCATTTTACCCATTTGCGCGCAACCTGCCGCGAGCAGAATCCGAAAAGTTTCCATGAAGGCGCTCACCTGCATGGGGATGTGGACATGGTCGCCGTCGTGAAGGCGATTCTGACGGAAGAACTGCGCCGTCAGAAAGCCGGAGACCTGCGTCCAATACCTATGCGGCCGGATCACGGTCATCAGATGCTCGACGATCTGAAAAAGAAAACCAATCCCGGCTATTCGGCGATTGGCCGCCTGAAAGGGCTGGCGGAAGTGCGCGGCGTCGAACTGGCGCTAAAACGCCTGCTTTTTCCCGAATTGAAACAGGGTTAACAACGTTTGCGACCGCGATTCCCGCGCTACGCGGGGATCGCATGAGAATGCGTCATCGGTTTTTGTCCTTTCCGCCGCTCGGCGGGAAGGGATTCTCTTCATCCTGCGCCAAGCGCGCCTTATGCCGATATGAACCATGACGGTCTGTCTCCCTTCATCCGTCGGCTTTTAAGCCAATGCCAGTGGCCGGATAGCAAAAGCTATACAGCCAACTGACGCTAAGGCATCATTAGCGTCAATGCCAGCCATGCTGCTGGCGGACGATGGTCTATCACTCACCGGCGGCGTTCAGGTAGAAATAATAGCGTTTCAGGAAGGCTTGCCGTTTAAACATATGGGGTTGGTACAGGTTATGAAAAGGATATTTAATTCTCTGTTTGTGGTCATTTTTGTTTGTTTTTCCGCCCTGGCGACGGCGGCGGAGAATGTGCCTAATGTTGTGATTCTGGCTACCGGCGGAACGATTGCGGGTTCTGCGGCGGCGAATACACAAACCACGGGTTATAAAGCTGGCGCGTTAGGCGTGGATACGCTGATTAATGCCGTGCCGGAGCTGAAATCGTTAGCCAATATTACCGGCGAGCAGATTTCCAATATCGGCAGTGAGAATATGACCAGCGATGTTTTGCTGAAATTGAGCAAAAGGGTCAATGAACTGCTGGCGCGCAGCGATGTGGACGGCGTGGTCATTACCCATGGTACGGATACGCTGGATGAATCCCCTTACTTTCTGAACCTGACGGTGAAAAGCGACAAACCGGTTGTTTTCGTGGCGGCGATGCGCCCGGCGACGTCGATCAGCGCCGATGGCCCGATGAACCTGTACGGCGCGGTTAAAGTGGCGGCGGACAAAAATGCGCGCGGCCGCGGCGTGATGGTGGTGTTGAACGATCGTATCGGCTCCGCGCGTTTTATCACCAAAACCAACGCTTCAACGCTGGATACCTTTAAAGCGCCGGAAGAAGGTTATCTGGGCGTGATTACTGGCGATAAAGTTTATTTCCAAAATCGCTTGGATAAAATTCATACCACTCGTTCCGTATTTGATGTTTCTAAACTGGAAAAATTGCCGGCAGTGGATATTATTTATGGCTATCAGGACGATCCGGAATATATGTATGACGCGGCCATCGCCCACGGCGTGAAAGGCATTGTTTATGCCGGCATGGGCGCGGGCAGCGTGTCCAAACGAAGTGACGCGGGTATTCGCAAAGCCGAAAGCAAAGGCGTGATGGTGGTTCGCTCCAGTCGTACCGGCAGCGGCATAGTCCCGCCGGACGCGGCTCAGCCCGGTCTGGTTTCCGATTCGCTCAACCCGGCTAAATCACGTATTCTGCTGATGCTGGCGTTAACGAAAACCACCAATCCGGCGGTGATTCAGGAATATTTCCACAGTTATTGATATTAGGTCCAGATAAAAAATCGCCGGGAGCGATTTTCAACGCCGCCGGCGGCGGCTCTGGAGGATGACGGGCAGGACGACCCTCATCATAAATAAGTATTGGATAAAAGATGATGGCCCCGTTATCTACCGCGGGGCCTTCTGCTTTAATAAGCGGCCGCAGGATAGCGGAATTAGGGTATTCGGTACGGGCTTGGTGAAAATAAGGATACATCATTAGATGACACAACCCATTTTTATGGTCGGTGCCAGAGGTTGTGGGAAAACCACGATAGGAAAAGAGCTGGCGCAAGCGTTAGGGTACGACTTTGTCGATACCGATATTTTTATGCAGCAGAACAGTAAGATGACGGTTGCCGAGGTGGTCGAACAAGAGGGATGGCAGGGCTTCCGCCAACGGGAAAGCCAGGCATTGCAGGAGGTGACCACGCGCTGTCGTGTGGTCGCCACCGGCGGCGGCATGGTGCTGTCGGCGTCAAACCGGCGATTTATGTACGATCAGGGCTCGGTGATTTACCTGCGGGCTCCCGCTGAATTGTTGGCTCTACGTCTGCAAAGCAGCCCGCTGGCGCATCAGCGGCCAACGCTGACCGGGCGGCCCATCGCGGAAGAGATGGCCGACGTGCTGGCGTCGCGCGAGGCGCTTTATCAGGAAGTGGCGCACCATATTATTGATGCGACGCGGGATCCGCGCGTCATCGTCGCCAATGTTATGCAAATTTTGCGCTTATCCGTCGCCTAGCGCCTTTACCTGCGAAAACCTTCACCCACAGAGACCGTTGGCGCGGGTTTTTTTACCGAACAGACCCACTTATCGTCTAATAGATAGTGACAGCGGCTCTGCTCTCCTTTTATGATGAATTTTCTTGAGTTTTTCGACGATAGGTGCCGCAGCTATGCTGAATGTAAATGAGTATTTTGCCGGGAAAGTAAAGTCTATTGGTTTTGAAAGCGACAGTGTTGGCCGCGCCAGTGTCGGCGTTATGGCCGCAGGGGAATATACGTTTGGCACGGGGCAGCCTGAAGCGATGACGGTAATCAGCGGCGCCCTGAAGGTATTATTGCCCGGCGAGACGGACTGGCGCTTATTCGCGGCGGGTGAGTCGTTTTCCGTCCCGGCGCAAAGCGAATTCAATTTGGAAGTGGCTGAGACGACTTCCTATTTGTGCCAGTATCTGTAGTCGAATCGGGGCTGAGTCAGCCAACTGATATTGCCTGTAGATAGCGGGCCGCGTTGCCTTATGATGGCAACGCGGCCTTTTATCGATTATTTTTTTGTGATTTAAAATCTGCCAAGTAAAAAATAATTAAAAAATTTAATTATTATCGGCCCATTGAATTCAGCCGCGCATGCATGTGAAAATGCGCCGTCTGAGGTCTTTCTTATAAATAGTTATTTCTTATACAAGTTAATAGCGTTTATTCACTGAAAATATTTGTTTTATCGAAAAGATGAACTGATATTTCATCTGGAATAACGTGTAAGCGCTGCTTTTTAAGTTTTATACGTGATAAGTCACTTCGTTATTATTGTTTATTTTCCTTATAAATCAATTTACTGCCTTGTAAGCCCCCTCAAGCTTTATTTTATTTTGCCGTTATGATTTTCATCTGCTTTCTATGTTAAGAATCTCCTATGCTGAAAACGACGCGGGCACGAATTTTGGCGGTTTGTACGACGATGGTTGTACTTTCGCTCACCATTAACACTTTCCTTAATTACACCATAGCCAATGACGCTAATGAAGCGTCCATCGATAACCTGTTGGAATCCGTCGCCACCAGCCATAGCATGGCGATTGGCGATTGGGTCGCGGCTAAAACCCTGATGATTACGTCCCTTCACGACGCTTTGCTCATTGATGATAATCCGGTCGCGGTATTCCAGAAAATAGCCGCTGCCGGCGGTTTTCTGAATGTTTACATGGGCTATGAGGATAAGACGGCGAAGTTCTCCGATTCAAATGGCATTCCCGCCGACTATGATCCCACCATACGGCCCTGGTACCAGCAGGCGGTAAAGGCAGGAAAGCCGATTGTTACCGCCCCTTATGTTGACGTATCGACCAAGGCGCTGATCGTTTCTTTCGCTGCGCCGATCATGCAGGAAAACGCGGTTAAAGGGGTCGTGGGCAGCGACGTGACGATGCAAAGCGTGATTGACAACGTGAAGTCAATCAACCCAACACCCTCCAGTTTTGGCGTGCTGATCGCCCGGGACGGCACCATTATCGCGCACCCGGATGCGGCACTGACGCTGAAGAACATCGCGGAGATTGCGCCGGGGCTTGATTTAAACGCGCTGATGGCGTCAACGCGTCCGCTCGCCGTTGATGTCGACGGCATAACCAAGCTGGTGCTTGCTCAACCTATTCGTGGTACTGACTGGCGCATGCTGGTGGCTCTGGATAAGGCCGAAGCGACGGAAGGTATGCGCTCTCTGCTGGTTACTTCTGTTGGTACGCTGCTGGTGATTGCATTGCTCGGTTCGTTGATTGTCGGGGTCATGATCGCCTCAGCGTTGAAACGTTTGCTGTTGATTCGCGATGCGATGGACGATATCAGCCATGGCAATAACGATCTGACGCGGCGTCTGCCTGATGATGGGGATGATGAAGTCGCGCAGATCGCGCGTTCATTCAATATCTTTATTGATAAGCTCAGTCAGGTGATGATTCAGGTCCGTGAGATCAGCGCCTCGTTGCAAATGGCGGCGGATGAAATTTCAGCCGGAAATAACGACCTGTCGTCCCGCACCGAATCGGCGGCATCCAGTATTCAGCAAACGGCTGCGGCATTGGAACAGATCGCCGCGACCGTTACCCAGTCCGCCGGATCGGCCCGGCAGGTTAATGAAAAAGCCCTGACGCTGGCTAAAGAGGCCGGGAGCGGCGGCAAGGTGGTGTCTGACGTCATCGTCACCATGGAGGATATAGTGTCGGCCTCCGGCAAAATCGGCGATATCATCGGCGTGATTGACGGCATTGCCTTCCAGACCAATATTCTGGCGCTGAATGCGGCCGTAGAGGCGGCGCGCGCCGGAGAGCAGGGGCGTGGTTTCGCCGTGGTCGCGGGTGAAGTGCGTAATTTGGCGCATCGCAGCGCGCAGGCGGCCAAAGAGATTAAAGTGCTGATTGAATCGACCGTTTCCAGCGTGGCTTCCGGCTCGACGCAGGTGCGGCAGGCCAGCGACACGATGAATGAAATTGTCGGCGGGGTATCCACGGTAACGACGGTGATGTCCGAAATCACCCATGCGGCCGACGAACAGATGCGCGGTATTCAGGAAATCAACAAAGCGGTCGCCCAGTTGGATTCGATGGTGCAGCAGAATGCGGCGCTGGTGCAGGAATCCGCAGCGGCATCCTCGGCGTTGCAGTCTCAGGCCGATGATTTGACGGCGGTTATCGGACACTTCAAAGTATAAGCGGAATGCCCGCCGCGACGGCGTCAACGGCGGGCATCATTCAAGAGCGCATCATGCCGGGGCGCGTCAGCGCTGCGCTTCTCCGCCCAACGCCTCGATCAGGTTACTGATTAGCGCGGCCAGTTCACTGGTCATCAAAATAAAGTCGGCATCGAAGCGCTGAGCAAAATCATCCCGATCGATATCATCGTTTTGTTCACGCAGGGTATCGGAAAACTTCAGCCGCTTCAGCGAACCGTCGTCGGCCAGCACCAGTTGAACCCGTTCTTGCCAGTCCAACGCCAGCTTGGTGACCAACTTGCCGGCTTCAATGTGGACGGCGATTTCATCGCAGACCAGATCCTGTTTCTTGCAGCGAATCACGCCGCCGTCTTCCAGAATCGCTTTCAGTTCCGCTTCATCCTGCAAAGCGAAGCCGGCCGGCGGTTCGCCGGAGCGTACCCACTCGGTCAGCGTCAGCTCGATGGGGTTTTCCATGGTCAGCGGAACCACCGGCAGCGACCCTAAGGTTTTTCGCAATAGCGCCAGCGTGTCTTCCGCTTTTTTGGCGCTGGCGGCATCGACCATGATGAGGCCATTGACGGTATCAATCCATAACCAGACTTGGCTGAAACGGCTGAAGGCGCGCGGCAGCAGGCTATGCAGCACTTCGTCCTTCAGGGAGTCTTTCTCGGTTTTTTTCAGCTTGCGGTGTTGCTCCGCTTCCAGCCGTTCGATTTTGGCCTGCAGCGTTTGCTTAATGACGGGGGAGGGCAGGATCTTCTCTTCTTTACGCGCACAGATGATGAACTGACCGTTAACGACATGCGTCAATGCATCGCTATGGGAGCCCATTGGCGATACCCAACCCGTCTTCATCATGTCCTGACTACCGCATGGGCTAAAAGCAAAGGCGCTTAACTGTTTTTCCATCTCATCCGCAGAGAAAGCGCTTTCCCGGCTTAAGCGGTAAATCATTAAATTTTTAAACCACAGCATGGTGTTATCTCTGACTGGGCGTGCAGGCTTGCACGCAGGTTCATTGAAGCAGCGGGCATGATAGCGAATTCAGCCCGCCGGTGTTGAATAAAATGAGATTAAGCCTGTTGCAGAACCCAGGCTAAATCGCAAATTCTTTAGCTAACCGGCTGATACCTAAACCATTTACTTTATCAACCTTAATCTGTACCGGAATGCGCTCCTTCATGGCTTCAACGTGACTGATTACGCCGATGGTTTTACCGGATGCATTGAGGTTATCCAGGGCGTCCAGCGCGGCATCCAGCGTTTCGGCATCCAGCGTGCCGAAGCCCTCATCCAAAAACAGGGAGTCGATACTGGTTTTATTGCTCACCAGATCGGAGAGCGCCAGCGCCAGCGCCAGGCTGACCAGAAAACTTTCTCCACCCGATAATGTACGGGTATCCCTGATGGCGTCGGCCTGCCAGGTATCGACAATCTGGAGTTTGAGTTCGTCATTGACCTGACGCTGCAGGAGATAGCGGCCGTGCAGACGGGCAAGTTGCAGATTAGCCAGATACACCAGGTGATCGAGCGTCAGTCCCTGAGCGAATTTACGAAATTTATCGCCCTTTTGTGAGCCGATGAGTTCATTCAGGCAGTTCCAGTCGTCATAGCGCTGCTGGCTGTGCGCAATTTCGGTCAGCAATGCCTGTTGATTCTGCCGATAGCGCCGATCGGTGGTTAATTGCTGATTGATTTCCCCCTGCTGTTGCAGAATGCTTTTCAGCGCGTCGTCAGACGCCGTCAGCGCCTGCCGCATGGCGTGCGGGCTGGCGTCCGCCGCAAGTTTTTCCGGGCGCTGCAGCCCGTGAGCGGTCAGCAGCTGTTGCGCCTGCTGGTAAAGCGCGCTGGTTTGCTGCAACTGCTGGTGCAGCGTCTCTTTCCAGTCGCGCAGTTCATTTCGTTCCTGTTCGTCAAGCAATGCGTGTTGAAAGGCGGCTTCATCGGTAAAAATACTGTGCTGCAAGGCTTGGCTAAACTCTTGCGCCGCCTGTTGGTATAGGGCGTTAATACGGGTTTGTTGTTGTTGAATGCTGGTGAGTTCGCCGGTTATGCGACTTAACGACGACTCGGCCCGTTGGCGCTGCTCCCGCGCCTGCTGGCAGATCTGCTCATCTTGCTGGCTGAGCAAATGAAGCTGGCTGCTGACGTCCGCCGTCTGCTGGTCGCCAAAAAGCTGTCGGCGCTGCTGTTGTGCTGTCGACAGCTTATGCCGTTGCGCTTCACATTGCTGTTGTAATGCCTGTTGCTGCTGTTCCATTTCCTGAAGCGTTGTCGCGAGGTGCTGGCGCTCAGCCGCGCAGGCCGTCAAGCGGTTCGATAGCTGCCGTTGTTCCTGTTCAATCGCTTTCCACTTTTGCCACTCTTCATCGCGCTGCGCCAGCCAGAGGGATTGCGCCTCGATACCCGGCACCTTCAGGCCGAAACCGGTCAGGGCTTGCTCCAGCGCCGACAGATGCTCGGCCTGTTGCGTCAGTCGCTGTTGCAGAGACAGCGCCAGTTCAGTCTGGGCGTTTTTCAGCGTTTTTTGCTTCTCGCTATTGAGCGTGATTTTTTCAAGCGTCAGCTGTCTCTGGGTTGTGACGTGAGTCAGTGAATCCTTACTTTCCTGCCACTGTCGTTGCACCTGTTCGCCAGCTGCAATCTGTTGTTGAATGCGTTGCTCATGCGCTTCGCTCTGCGCCAGCCACTCGGTTATCTCGGCGAATTGCTCGGGAGTGAAGTTCCCTTGTAAGCGCTCACTGACTTCCTGCCATTGACGCAGCAAGCCTTGATACTCCTTGTCCATGTGAGTAAGCGCTTGCTGCTGCTGTTGAAGCTGCTGTAGGCATGCGGCGTGTTGCGCGTCGGTATGCGCCAGCGCGCTTTCCAACGCTGCGACATCCTGACGTAACTGTTGCAGGCGTTGTTCAGTCGCTGATGGTTGTATTGCCTGATAGCGCTCAATGGCCGGATGGTGTGTCGAGCCGCATAGCGGACAGGCTTCATTCGGCTGAAGCCGTCCCCGCTCTTCTTCCAATTGAACGATGCGCTTTTCCAACTGGAAATGATTATCCAGATCGATCAGGTGCTGATGGCGCTGGTCATAAGTATGGCGTTGCTGTTGGCGCAATGCCGCCAACCGCGCGATCTGCGTCTGTGTTTGCGCTAGCTGGATTTCCAACTGCCGACGGTTCTCGAACTGCTGCTGAAATAATGCGCTGAGGGTGGCCAACTGCTGCCGCGCGGGGCGCAGAGCAATGGACTGACTCAGTTGCTGACTCAACGCGGCGACAGACCGTTGAGTTTCCTGCTCTCGGCGCTGTTGCTGATGTTGGTCGAACTGTCGCTGAGCCAGCTCGACCTCGCGCTGGCGTTCGGCATGCTGAGCGGCTAATTGAATCGCCTGTTGATGTAGCTGCTCTGATTGTTGCCTGTAGCCGGCCTGTTTTTCTTTCAGATTCGCCAGCTCTTGTTCAAACTGCTGTTGGCGCTGAAACTGAGTTCGCCACAGGGAAAGATTCTCTCCCCAGTGCTGATGATGCGGGTGTTGGCGGCAATAGCCGTCCAGTTGTTCAACCCGCTGGCGGGTAAGCCGATGCTGTTTGTCGGCCTGCTCAAGTTTATGCTGATCGTCAGTCAGGCGTTTTTGCACCTGAGCCAGATCCTGGCGCAGTTTCTCGCACTGCTGTTGCAGATTGTCTATTTGATGATCCAGCGGTATCACGCGTTCGCTGATCAGCACCTCCTGCCGCCGCCGATGATCAGCGTGCTGACGCAAGTCAAGCAGGGCCCGCTCTTCCTGTTGGCGTAGCGCGCTGACGGCCGATAGCTGTGTTTCTTGCTGTTCCAGCAGGCTGGTCATCTGTTGTGACAACGCCGACAACTCCAGCCGGTAGCGTTCCCTGTTCTGCTGGCTCGGGCGGAGTTTTTCCGCCGGTTCGTTTTGCGCCAGACGCTCGAGCCGCGGTTGCGCCTGCCGGATCGCCGTTTCCGCGTCGTCGCGCCGGGTCTTGCTGGCAGCGAGCGACCGTTGATAGCCTTCCTCTTGTTCAAGCCAGCGTTGATAAGTGAGCACTTGCTCTCGCTCGGCAATAAGCGACTGCTCCTGCTGCGTTAATGATGACAACTGCGTTTCCAGCAACTGGCGCTGTTCGTCATTCAATAACTCAATTCCTGAAGCGCGCGCCTGTAGCGTATCCAAGGCTATTCTGGCCTGCTTGTGCCGGTCGAACACGCGTTCGGAAATCAGGCCATAGATATCGGTGCCGGTCAGTTCTTCCAGCAGTTCGGCGCGTTCGTTGGCATCCGCATTCAGAAACGCGGCGAATTGCCCCTGCGACAACATCATCGAACGGGTGAAGCGGCCAAAATCCAATCCGGTAATATCGGCGGTCATGCTGAGTTTTTCTGTCAGTTTTTCACACAGTATTCTGCCGTCATCGATCCGCGCGAGTTCCGCCTTCGGCGTTTGCAGATTGCCATCCGGTGAATTTCTGGCCCGGCGCTGGCTCCAGAAGGCGCGGTAGCCGACGCCCTTGACCTCGAACTCCACTTCGGCCAGGCAGTCCGCGGTATTGCGGGTCATTAATTCATTCTGACTGGCGGAGATGTTTTTTAACCGCGGCGTTTCGTGATACAGCGCCAGGCAAATGGCATCCAGCAGCGTGGTTTTTCCTGCGCCGGTCGGACCGGTGATGGCAAACAAACCGTTGCTGGAGAAGGGGGGCTGGGTGAAGTCGATTTTCCATTCGCCTTTCAGGGCGTTGAGGTTTTTTAATCGCAGACTCAGTATTTTCATTCGGCGTGCTCATCCTGTTCCAATTCTTCAACCACCTGATCGAACAACGTACGCACGCGCTGTTGACGCGCGTCTTCCAGGTCATCGGCCGCCGCCAGCCGCCGCGCAAAGACGTCATGTACCGTCAGCTCGTTCAGCGTTTCCTTTTCCTGACGAACTATCGACTGCATATGCTGTTCGCGGGCGCGGCGTAATAGCAGGACCTCGACGGGTAAGTCATCGGTTATCGCCTGAATGCGTTTTTGAATATTGTTCAGATATTCCTGCGTGGTGATTTCGATATCCAGCCATACCGTTTTTTCCCCCCGATAATCGTTAAAGGCGGTGAGTTGGCGTTCGATGTCGGCCAGGTTTCCTTTGATAAGCTGCATCGGCTGCGTTATCGGCACCGCCAGCGTGGCTATCGCGGGGGGGGCATCCGGCTCAAAGCTGACCAGACAGACGGATTTATCGCTGCCGAGTTCATCAAAGCTCAGCGGAATAGGCGAGCCGCTGTAGCGGATATGCTCGCTTTTCGTCACGCGCTGCGGGCGATGAATGTGTCCGAGCGCGATATAATCGGCCGGCGGGAAGGCCTGAGCCGGAAACGCATCCAGGGTGCCGATATAAATGTCGCGTACCGAATCGGATGCGGTGGCGCCGACGGTGGTCAGATGGCCGGTGGCGATAATCGGCAACGGCAAGCCTGACGTTTCTCGCTTCAGACAGGCTAGCTGGTAACACTGCTGGTAGTGCGCGGCGATCGCTTCTTGCAATATTTGCTGTTTTTCATCGCCGGATTGCCCGGCCTGACTGGTTATCAGGTCGCGCGGACGCAGAAAGGGGATCGCGCACAATATGGCGCCCGGCTGTCCCTGACGGTTTTTCAGCATCAGGACCTGTTTTTCGACATCGCCATCGGTGCTGGCGATGACCCGCGTATGCATGAAGGCCAGCAACTCCCGCGATTCGTTCAGCGTGGCGACGGAATCATGATTGCCCGCCAGGATAACCAACTGACAGCCTTTATGCTGCAGATCGACCACAAAACGATAATACATTTCCCGCGCATAGCTTGGCGGCGATCCGTTATCAAAGATATCGCCTGCTACTATTACTGCATCCACCTGATGTTGTTCGACCTGATCAATCAGCCAGTGCAGGAAAGCCTGATGCTCGGCTGCGCGACTTTTGGTGTAAAAGTATTGCCCGAGATGCCAGTCGGCGGTGTGAATAATACGCATGGAGCTCCTTGAACGGTGAGTCATCGCTATGTTGTCTAGTATAAACATCCGCATGACGGCCTGTCCTTGTCTAAACCTGACTTTGGAAAGCGGCGCGAAGATGTGCCGCAAGGTAGCGGATGTTTTTTACTCGCCCCGTCGCCGGAATGGCTTCGGGGCGTCATATTGCTACGTTGAAACAGGGCCCGACATTTTTATGACGGACTATTTTTGTCCGCCTCTTTGCGGGCCAATGCCGCGGTGTTTTTTCATAAATCTGTCACAAAACTGACGCATAATGCTCAGCGCATGCTAACAGCGACAATGATTAACGGCAGGATTAACAATGGCAAGACGCATATTGGTCGTGGAAGATGAAGCACCGATTCGTGAAATGGTCTGTTTTGTATTGGAACAGAATGGTTATCAGCCAGTCGAAGCAGAAGATTATGACAGTGCGGTTATGCAGTTGTCAGAACCTTTTCCTGAACTGGTGCTGCTGGACTGGATGCTGCCGGGCGGCTCGGGGTTGCAATTCATCAAGCATATGAAGCGTGAAGCGCTGACTCGCGACATACCGGTTATGATGTTGACTGCCCGAGGCGAAGAAGAAGATCGGGTTCGCGGGCTCGAAGTCGGCGCGGATGATTACATCACCAAACCTTTTTCGCCCAAAGAGCTGGTGGCGCGAATCAAAGCGGTGATGCGTCGTATTTCCCCGATGGCGGTTGAAGAAGTGATTGAAATGCGCGGATTGAGCCTGGATCCGTCCTCTCATCGGGTAACGACGGAAGAACTCGCGCTGGACATGGGGCCGACGGAATTTAAACTGTTGCACTTCTTTATGACGCACCCTGAACGGGTTTACAGCCGTGAACAGTTGCTCAATCACGTTTGGGGCACTAACGTTTATGTTGAAGATCGCACCGTTGATGTCCATATCCGCCGATTGCGTAAAGCGCTGGAAACCAGCGGCCACGATAAAATGGTGCAAACCGTTCGGGGAACAGGGTACCGTTTTTCAACGCGTTACTGAAGGTTGTCGTACCGGAGAAATATCAACGTGCTAGAACGTCTATCATGGAAGAGGCTGGCGCTGGAGCTGGCTTTTTTTTGTCTGCCCGCGCTGTTGCTGGGGTTGATTTTTGACTATCTGCCCTGGTTTCTACTGGCTGCTGTTCTGATTGTACTCTGCTGGAATTTTTATAATCAGCTCAAACTCTCTTACTGGCTGTGGGTCGATCGCAGTATGACCCCGCCTCCCGGACGCTGGAGCTGGGAACCCTTGTTCTACGGCCTTTATCAGATGCAATTGCGCAACCGGCGGCGGCGGCGTGAATTAGCCTTATTGATTAAGCGCTTTCGTAGCGGAGCCGAGTCGCTGCCGGATGCGGTGGTGATCACTACCGAAGAGGGCGCCATTGTCTGGTGTAACCGTCTGGCCCAACATCTGCTCAGTTTACGCTGGCCCGAAGATAGCGGGCAAAATATTCTCAATTTGCTGCGCTATCCGGAGTTCGCCGGCTATCTGAAGGGAAAGGACTTCAGCCGTCCGTTAACGCTGCAGTTGAATAATACTCATCACGTCGAGTTTCGCATCATGCCCTATTCGGAAGGTCAGTTTCTGATGGTGGTGCGCGATATTACCCAGATGCACCAGCTGGAAGGGGCGCGACGCAACTTTTTCGCCAACGTCAGTCACGAGCTGCGCACCCCGTTGACCGTATTGCAGGGGTATCTGGAAATGATGCAGGACGAAACGCTGGACGCGGCTCTGCGCGGTAAAGCGTTGAATACCATGCAGGAACAGACGCGGCGTATGGACGGACTGGTCAAACAGCTTCTGACCCTGTCGAAAATTGAAGCCGCCACCGCCATCGATCTGAGCGAAAAGGTCGATATGCCGCTGATGCTGCGCGTATTACAGCGTGAAGCCCAGGCGCTAAGTCAGGATCGTCATGAGATTGTATTTCGCGTAAATGATCATCTGCAGGTTTTCGGTAATGAGGAGCAGCTGCGCAGCGCCGTTTCCAATCTGGTCTATAACGCCGTAAACCACACGCCGACGGGAACACGCATTGAGGTTTGCTGGCAGCAAACGCCTCAGGGCGCGCAGTTTCAGGTCAGCGACAATGGCCCGGGTATTGCGGCGAAGCATTTGCCTCGCTTGACGGAACGCTTTTATCGCGTCGATAAAGCCCGTTCGCGGCAAACCGGCGGCAGCGGCTTGGGTCTGGCGATTGTGAAACATGCGCTGAGTCATCATGATTCCCGTCTGGAAATCGTGAGCGAGGATGGTTTAGGCACGCGTTTTTCCTTTACCTTGCCGAACCGGTTGATTGTGACTGCCTCTCTGACTGAGAATACAGCCAGTCCTTTAGCCTGACGGAAAACGCCATTCATGAACTCCGCCGTTAACATCATCGCGGGCGTCGCTTTATCGCTACTCAGTTTTTTTTGCGTGGCCCAGCCGCATCAAATGTTGGCGGGCAATCTTTCCAGCGCGGGATCGGACACCTTGGCTAATCTGATGTCGCTGTGGGCCGCGGATTTCAGTCAGCGCTATCCGGGCGTGAATTTACAGATTCAGGCGGTAGGCTCATCTTCCGCCCCCACCTCGCTGGCATCGGGCGCCGCACAGCTGGGGCCGATGAGCCGGGCGATGAAAGCCAGCGAGATCGATGCCTTTATTCAGCGTTATGGCTATCCGCCGCTGGCGGTGCCGGTGGCGATGGATGCGCTGGTGGTCATGGTTAATCAGGATAATCCGCTGCCGGGGCTGAATTTATCCCAACTGGATACGATTTTTTCCATTACTCGCCGCTGCGGTGAGCGTCAGTCGGTAAAGACCTGGCGCGATCTGGGACTGAGCGGCAATTGGGAAAACCGCACGCTGGTGCGTTATGGGCGAAATTCAGCGTCGGGGACCTACGGTTTTTTTAAGCAACGGGCGCTATGCGGCGGCGATTTTTTGCCCCAGGTTAATGAACTTCCCGGCTCCGCGTCCGTGGTTCAGGCTATCTCGGCTTCGACTGAGGCAATTGGCTATGCCAGCATCGGATTCCTTACCAGCGGGGTGAGGATAGTGCCGCTGGCGACACAGGGTACGGACTATGTATACCCCTCAATAGAGAATATCCGTAGCGGACGTTATCCCTATACCCGCTATCTTTACATCTATGTCAACAAGGCGCCGAGCCAGCCGTTGGAAACGCTGACCTCGGCGTTTTTGGATCGGGTGCTATCGGATGGCGGCCAGACGTTGGTCAGCCAGGACGGCTATCTGCCGCTAGCGGAAGACACCCGCCGATCGATTCGCCTCCAGCTTGGTTTGCCTGCGACCACCACGCTTTCCCACCGTTAAGCCGTTCTTGACGTCAAGCTGAACTGACGTCACGTCTCTCCTCTGCAGCCGCGCCCCATGCCAGGAAGCATGACGCGGCATGTTTTGTTATATAATAAGCAAATATTATGGCTATAATGTGCGCGATCTGCGCGTTCATTGGCTGCTTTATTGCAATATGATAGTTGTTTGTGCGCGAATCATGTATTGGCTAATGGTGCATAATTAATATTACAGGCTAAATAAATCAATCATTTCAGATTAAAACTCTGCTTTTTTTTCTGAAGGTTGTCTTTTATCGTGATAAAAGTTTTACTTAGCCCGCATTATGGCTGTGTCAGGGCCTATTATTTTAAGCATTTGCCCGGCGCTCAGGTCACAACCAACGGACGCTGATTAGCAACACAGTTTTTCCCCCTTATTCTCGGTTTATACAGGCAACGCAACATATATTATGAGTCATCGTTTAACTTCCAAAGATATCATGGCATTGGGCTTTATGACCTTTGCCCTGTTCGTCGGCGCGGGAAACATTATTTTTCCACCAATGGTGGGGCTGCTGGCGGGAGAACATGTCTGGATCGCCGCCGCTGGCTTTCTGCTTACCGCCGTGGGGTTACCTGTGCTGACCATTATTGCGCTGGCGCGCGTCGGTGGCGGTATTGACGCACTAAGTTCCCCGATCGGTAAAAAAGCGGGCGTGGCATTGGCGACGATTTGTTACCTGGCGGTGGGGCCGCTGTTTGCTACGCCGCGTACGGCCACCGTATCGTTTGAAGTCGGGCTCGCGCCCTTGCTGGGCAATGGCGCTTCTCCGTTATTGATATATAGCCTGATCTATTTTGCGATTGTTATTGGCATCTCTCTGTATCCCGGACGACTGTTGGATACCGTGGGACATGTGCTGGCGCCGATAAAAATCGCCGCGTTGGCGGTGCTGGGGATTACCGCAATATTGCTGCCGGCCGGGGCGCCCATCCCGGCGATTGAAAGCTATCAGCAGGTTCCGTTCTCCAATGGGTTCGTGAGTGGCTATCTGACCATGGATACGCTGGGCGCGATGGTGTTCGGCATTGTTATCGTCAATGCGGCCCGATCGCGCGGCGTGGCGGATACCAAGCTGCTGACGCGTTATACCATATGGGCCGGTCTTATTGCCGGCGTCGGCCTGATGCTGGTCTATCTGAGTTTATTCCAGCTTGGCTCCGTCAGCGGCGTTCTGGTTCCGGACGCTCAAAATGGCGCCGAAATTCTGCATGCCTATGTTCAGCACGTTTCTGGCAATCGGGGAAGCCGGTTTCTGGCCCTGCTGATATTCATCGCCTGCATGGTTACGGCGGTTGGCCTGACTTGCGCCTGCGCCGAGTTCTTCTCCCAGTATTTGCCGTTCTCATACCGCACGCTGGTATTTGTGCTGGGCTGTTTCTCCATGGTGGTGTCAAATCTGGGATTAAGCCATCTGATTCAACTTTCTATTCCGGTGCTGACGACGATTTATCCGCCCTGTATCGTGCTGGTTTTGTTGAGTTTTACGCGCCTTTGGTGGAATAACAGCTCGTGGATTGTGGCGCCGGTGATGTTGGTCAGCCTGTTATTCGGCATCATTGACGGGATAAAATCGTCTAACTTCAAATCGCTGTTGCCTGAATGGAGCCTGCATTTGCCGTTAGGCGAGCAGGATCTTGCCTGGCTGCCGCCATCGTTACTGGTGTTGCTGGTGGCGGCTATTTACGATCGTCTTTGTGGACAGCGGAAAGTCACGGTACACCAATAGCGCGATAATATTGTTTATGCACCACAGACCGGGGTCTGTGGTTTTTCTTTTTTAACAGGGTTGTTTATCTATGGAACATCAATCCACTAAACTCAAGCGTGGGTTAAGTACGCGTCATATCCGGTTCATCGCCCTGGGGTCGGCGATCGGCACCGGGCTTTTTTATGGTTCTGCCAGCGCCATCCAAATGGCGGGGCCGAGCGTCCTGTTGGCTTATCTGATTGGCGGCATCGTCGCTTACATCATTATGCGGGCGCTGGGCGAAATGTCGGTGAACGATCCTCAGGCCAGCTCCTTTTCCCGCTATGCGCACAACTACCTTGGGCCGTTGGCCGGCTATATCACCGGTTGGACCTATTGTTTTGAGATGCTGATTGTCGCCATAGCCGACGTTACCGCGTTTGGCATATACATGGGCGTATGGTTTCCGGCCGTACCTCACTGGGTGTGGGTGCTCAGCGTGGTATTGATCATCGGGGCGATTAACCTGATGAATGTCAAAGTCTTTGGCGAGCTGGAGTTCTGGCTGTCGTTCTTCAAGGTGGCCACCATCATCGTTATGATCGTGGCCGGGGTCGGCATTATCGTCTGGGGCATCGGCAACGGAGGCGAACCTACCGGCATTCATAACCTGTGGACCAACGGCGGATTCTTCAGCAATGGCCTAATGGGGATGATCCTCTCGTTGCAGCTGGTGATGTTCGCCTACGGCGGGGTGGAAATTATCGGTATCACCGCCGGTGAGGCCGAAGAACCGAAAAAATCGATTCCGCGCGCCATTAATTCCGTACCCTGGCGTATTCTGGTGTTCTATGTAGGCACGCTGTTCGTCATCATGTCGATTTACCCTTGGAATCAGGTCGGCACCAGCGGTAGTCCGTTTGTACTGACGTTCCAGCATATGGGGATCACCGCGGCCGCCGGCATCCTGAATTTTGTGGTGATCACCGCTTCGCTATCCGCCATCAACAGCGATGTTTTTGGCGTGGGGCGTATGCTGCACGGTATGGCTGAGCAGGGCAATGCGCCGAAAGTGTTCACCCAGGTGTCCAAACGCGGGATCCCGTGGGTCACGGTGCTGGTGATGATGCTGGCGCTGCTGATTGCGGTTTATCTGAATTACATCATGCCGGGTAAAGTCTTTCTGGTGATCGCGTCGCTGGCAACGTTCGCCACCGTTTGGGTATGGATTATGATCCTGTGTTCTCAAATCGCATTTCGTCGCGGTCTGAGTCAGGATCAGGTGAAGGCGCTGGCTTTTCCGCTGCGCGGCGGGGCGGCGACATCCTTGTTCGCCGTGGCGTTTCTGGTCTTCATCATTGGGCTGATTGGTTATTTCCCCGATACGCGCATTTCTCTTTATGTCGGTCTGGTGTGGATTATTCTGTTGCTGCTGGGCTATGTCGTTAAGAATAAGCGTCAGCGCGCGCGAGGTTCAGATCGAAACGGGTAAATAAACCGTTGAACAGAAGCCGGAGAAAAACGTCGCTTTCGTAATAATGGCGGTACGCGGCCTGTTATAATTTGCCCAGTAAAAAAGCCGGCGCCCTTTCGGGGCCGGCTTTTATTCTTGGGATCAGACGGGGGATTACAGCTTGTCGGCGTTTTCAGACAGGTATTTCGCTACGCCGTCTGGGGATGCGCCCATTCCGGATTTCCCTTTTTCCCACTGCGCAGGGCATACTTCGCCATGTTCTTCGTGGAACTGCAGGGCGTCAACCATACGCAGCATCTCATCGACGTTACGGCCCAGCGGCAGGTCGTTAACAACCTGATGGCGCACGACGCCTGCTTTGTCGATCAGGAAAGAACCGCGCAGCGCCACGCCGGCATCCGGGTGCTCGATGCCGTAGGCTTTCTGGATTTCACGCTTAACGTCAGCAACCATCGCGTATTTCACTTCGCCGATGCCGCCTTTGTCGACAGGGGTTTTGCGCCATGCGTTATGAACGAACTCGGAGTCGAAAGAAACACCGACCACTTCCACGCCACGCTGCTGGAATTCAGCATAGCGATGATCGAACGCGATCAGTTCCGATGGGCAAACAAAGGTAAAATCCATCGGCCAGAAGAAGATTACCGCCGCTTTACCGCTGATGTGCTTTTTCAGGTTGAAGTTTTCAACGATTTCGCCACTGCCGAGTACGGCGGCGGCGGTGAAGTCAGGGGCTTGACGAGTTACCAGGACCATAATTACTCCTGTAATTTATTGTTAGTGATGGATTGATGTAAAAAACAACAGTGATTATATGGGCTTTACCGACCTGAATACAGGTAAAGAGACCAATTGATGAGATAGCTTTCAGCTATCAAAACAATAGGCGGTTTGTATCATAACCTTTATGTTCATTGTTCAGTAGCTTAAATCTGGTGCAGTTGCGCCTGGCTCATCATCCTGGGATAAAACTGCCAGAAGAGTGTTTCAAATTGAGGATAGTTTTGTTCAATATCGTTGAATGAACCGGCGAGCGCCGCCAGTTTAGGACGGCGAACCGACATTCTGTGCAGCACATCGGCAATAAACGGCAGTTCGGCATAACGCTCCAGCCAGCGCTCCGCCCAGAGGTAGTGATTCAGATTCTGAAAGCGTTCGGGCGTTTGCGCCAAGTGCGGCGTAATCTGCGACTGCGCCTGGGCGATAAACGAGGACAGCGCAATCTGCGGCTCCAGCCGCAGCCAATGGCGGGACAGAAAGTGATCCCACAGCACGTCCAGCGTAATGGGAGCGACGCGGCGGTATTCGGCGCTGAAATACTGACGGGCCAGCTTCACTTCCGGCAGGCTATCGGTCAGCGTATCGACCCGGCGATGCAGGCGGATGCCCGCAACGATATCGTCAGAATAGCTGTCCTGAGGATTACCGCGGACAAAATCCGCCAGCAGATTGCCTAACAGCGAACTGTCAGCCAGCGTGGCTAAATGGAGATGGGCAAGAAAATTCATGGCGCAAGTATAATGCATTCCGCTTCCCGAGTGCTTATTTCTTGCAGCCATGCGCTTGCGGCTCTAGACTAGGCCGCCCTTTTTTAATGTATTAAACAGCTAAGTGAATAGTCATGCGCGTTGCCGATTTTTCGTTTGAACTTCCTGAATCATTAATTGCCCATTATCCGCAGGCGCAGCGCAGCGGTTGCCGGCTGCTGTCGCTGGACGGACCGACGGGAAATCTGACGCACGGCGTATTTACCGATTTACTCAACAAGCTGGACGCGGGCGACCTGCTGGTGTTTAACAACACGCGCGTGATCCCGGCCCGGCTGTTCGGGCGCAAGGCCAGCGGGGGCAAGCTGGAAGTGCTGGTCGAGCGGGTACTGGATGAGCATCGGGTGCTGGCTCACGTGCGCGCCTCAAAAGCGCCCAAGCCCGGTACGGAATTATTGCTCGGCGATGATGAAAGCGTCAGCGCAACGATGGCCGCCCGCCATGACGCGTTGTTTGAACTGCACTTTGATGATTCGCGCGACGTGCTGTCGATTCTGAACGATATCGGTCATATTCCGTTGCCGCCCTATATTGACCGACCGGATGAAGAATCCGACCGTGAACTCTATCAGACGGTCTACAGCCAGCGTCCGGGCGCGGTGGCGGCGCCTACCGCCGGCTTGCACTTTGATGAGCCGATGCTGACGGCATTACGCGACAAAGGCGTGGAAATGGCGTTTGTCACGCTGCACGTAGGCGCCGGGACGTTTCAACCGGTGCGGGTGGAGAGTATTGAAGACCACATCATGCATGCCGAATACGCCGAAGTGCCGCAGACGGTCGTTGACGCCGTGCTGGCCTGCAAAGCGCGCGGCAATAAAGTGGTGGCGGTCGGCACGACGTCTGTCCGCTCGCTGGAAAGCGCCGCGCAAGCCAGTCAGAATGCGCCGATCGCGCCTTTTTTCGGTGATACCCGCATCTTTATTTATCCTGGCTATCGCTATCAGATTATCGATGCGCTGGTGACCAATTTCCACCTGCCTGAATCCACGCTGATTATGCTGGTGTCGGCCTTTGCCGGTTATCAGCACACGATGTCGGCCTATCGGCAGGCGGTAGCTGAGCAGTATCGTTTTTTCAGCTACGGGGACGCGATGTTTATTACGCGTAATCCATCTGCTGAGCAGGAGCGAATCGGATAGTTACCCGGTCTGAATTTTTTTACATATGCCGCAGATCAGGCTCTGTCAGGCGTTTATCCGACATTATCAATATCAACATCAGACTGTTCTTCTGGTGCTGGAGGCTAAGTGAAGTACGAATTACAAAAAACCGATGGCCGCGCCCGGCGCGGCAGATTGATTTTTGAACGCGGCGTGGTGGACACCCCGGCGTTTATGCCGGTGGGGACCTACGGCACGGTGAAAGGGATGACGCCGGAAGAAGTAAAAGATACCGGCGCGCAGATCCTGCTGGGAAATACGTTTCACCTGTGGCTGCGCCCGGGGCAGGAAATTATGAAACTGCATGGCGATTTACATGATTTCATGCAGTGGCATGGACCGATTCTGACGGATTCGGGCGGTTTTCAGGTGTTTAGCCTGGGCGATATCCGCAAAATCACCGAAGAAGGCGTGCATTTCCGCAATCCCATCAACGGCGATGCTATCTTCCTTAGCCCGGAAAAATCGATGGAGATTCAGCACGATTTGGGGTCTGACGTGGTGATGATTTTTGACGAATGCACGCCGTATCCTGCCGACTGGGACTATGCCAAGCGCTCTATGGAAAGGTCTTTGCGCTGGGCGAAACGCTGTCGCCAGCGTTTTGACGAACTGAATAATCAGAATGCGTTGTTCGGCATTATTCAGGGCGGTGTTTACGAAGATTTACGTGACGTATCGGTAAAAGAACTGGTAGACATTGGCTTTGATGGGTACGCTGTGGGCGGTTTGGCGGTCGGTGAGCCTAAAGAGGATATGCACCGTATTCTGGAGCATGTTTGCCCGCAAATCCCGGCAGATAAACCACGCTATCTGATGGGGGTCGGCAAGCCTGAAGATCTGGTGGAAGGCGTTCGCCGCGGCGTTGATATGTTTGACTGCGTCATGCCGACGCGCAACGCGCGCAACGGTCATTTATTTGTCACTGACGGCGTGGTTAAAATTCGTAACGCGAAATATAAGGCCGATGTCAGCTCGCTTGATGAGCATTGTGATTGCTATACCTGCCGCAATTATAGTCGCGCATACTTGCATCATCTTGACCGTTGCAACGAAATACTCGGCGCCCGCCTCAATACCATCCATAATTTACGTTATTATCAACGTTTGATGGCGGGTTTACGTCAGGCTATTGAAGAGGGTAAATTAGAGCACTTTGTGGCGGATTTTTATCAACGAATGGGCAAACCGGTTCCGCCGCTTGCTGAAAAAGAAGTCGCTGATAGCAACTGACAGCCAGTATTGATGTGATTTTTATTATTCGATTTTGTCATACCTATAACTTATCTTTTTGATAACAAAGAGGAAATTTAAATGAGTCTTTTTATCTCCGATGCTGTAGCAGCGACTGGCGCTCCGGCTCAGGGAAGCCCGTACTCTCTGGTTATTATGCTGGCCGTATTTGGTCTGATTTTTTACTTCATGATCCTGCGTCCACAGCAAAAACGCGCCAAGGAACACAAAAAGTTAATGGATTCCATCAGCAAGGGTGATGAAGTCTTGACGACCGGCGGTCTGGTTGGGCGTGTGACTAAAGTGTCTGAAACCGGCTATATCGCTATTGCCTTGAACGATACCAATGAAGTGGTTATCAAACGCGATTTCGTGGCTGCCGTGCTGCCGAAGGGCACTATCAAAGCCCTGTAATTTTCGATTTTCCCGAAGGGAACTGCCGTGTTAAACCGTTATCCTTTGTGGAAGTACCTGATGCTGATCGTGGCCTTGGTCATTGGTCTGCTCTATGCGCTTCCTAACCTGTATGGTGAGGATCCGGCGGTACAAATCACTGGCGCGCGGGGAACCGCCGCCAGTGAAACGACGCTGATCCAAGTCCAAAATGTATTAAAAGAGCAAAACATCACCAGTAAGTCGATTGCATTGGAAAATGGTGCGATTCTGGCTCGCTTCTCCAATCCGGACATACAAATTCGTGCCCGCGAAGCCCTTCTGAATGAGCTGGGCGATAAGTTTGTCGTGGCGCTTAACCTTGCTCCCGCAACCCCGGTATGGTTACGTGTCCTGGGGGCTGAGCCGATGAAACTGGGGCTTGATTTGCGCGGTGGGGTCCACTTCCTGATGGAGGTGGATATGGACACTGCGCTGAGCAAGCTGCAAGAGCAATCGATGGATTCCCTGCGCAGCGACCTGCGCGAGAAAAACATTCCTTACGCCGCGGTACGTAAAACCGACAACTACGGTGTGGAAGTCCGTTTCCGCGATGAGCAAACGCGTGATCAGGGCGTCAGCTATCTGACTACCCGTCACCGCGATCTGGTCATCAGCGCCAGCGGCGGCAATCTGCTGCGGGCGGTAATGAGCGACGAGCGTCTGCGTGAAGCGCGCGAATATGCGGTGCAGCAAAACATCAATATCCTGCGTAATCGCGTTAACCAGCTTGGCGTCGCCGAGCCTTTGGTTCAGCGTCAGGGATCGGACCGAATCGTCGTTGAATTACCGGGTATTCAGGATACCGCGCGGGCGAAAGAAATTCTGGGGGCGACCGCCACGCTGGAATTCCGCCTGGTCAACAGCGACGCTGATGCGACAGCCGCCGCCAATGGCCGCGTACCGGGTGACTCTGAAGTTAAGAATATGCGAGACGGCGCGCCGGTGGTACTGTTTAAACGCGTTATTCTGACCGGCGATCACATTACTGACTCCACCTCGAGCAATGATGAGTACAACCGACCTCAGGTGAATATATCGCTGGATAGCGCCGGTGGTAATACCATGTCCAACTTCACCAAAGACAGCATCGGCAAACTGATGGCCACGCTATTTGTTGAATATAAGGACAGCGGCAAGAAAGACGCCAACGGTCGCGCCATCCTGGAGAAACAGGAAGAAGTGATCAACGTGGCGACCATTCAGTCTCGCCTGGGCAACAGCTTCCGCATCACCGGTATCGATAATCCGAGCGAAGCCCGCCAGCTCTCCCTGCTGCTGCGTGCCGGCGCGCTGATTGCGCCGATTCAGATCGTCGAGGAGCGCACCATCGGGCCGACATTGGGTATGCAGAACATTACCCAGGGGCTGGAGGCCTGTTTGTGGGGCTTGATCGCGTCCATTGTCTTTATGGTGGTTTACTACCGTAAGTTCGGCGTGATTGCGACAACGGCGCTGGTGGCTAACCTGGTGCTAATTGTGGGGATCATGTCGCTGCTGCCGGGCGCTACGCTGACCATGCCGGGCATTGCCGGTATTGTGTTGACGCTGGCGGTGGCCGTTGATGCCAACGTGTTGATTAATGAGCGTATCAAGGAAGAGCTGAAAAACGGACGCACCGTCCAGCAGGCGATTCATGAAGGGTATAAAGGCGCATTCTCCAGTATTGTGGACGCCAACGTCACCACCCTGATTACCGCCGTCATCCTTTACGCTGTCGGTACCGGTTCGATCAAAGGCTTCGCCATCACCACGGCTATCGGGGTGGCGACGTCAATGTTTACGGCGATCGTCGGTACTCGTGCCATCGTTAACCTGCTTTACGGCGGCAAACGCATTAACAAGCTGTCTATCTGAGGAGTGCGTTGTGGCACAGGATTATACTGTTGAACAACTGAACTATGGACGCCGGGTCTATGACTTTATGCGTTGGGACAACATTGCGTTTTTGATTTCAGGAACGCTGTTGATTCTGTCAATTATCGTGATAGGCGTACGGGGTTTTAACTGGGGATTGGATTTCACCGGTGGTACGGTGATTGAAATCAATCTCGAAAAACCTGCCGATCTGGATGTGATCCGCGATTCATTACAGAAAGCCGGGTTTCACGATCCGCTGATCCAGAACTTTGGCAGCAGTCGCGACGTGATGGTGCGTATGCCGCCGAACGTCGGCACCTCCGGTCAGGAACTGGGCAATCGCGTGTTGAGCGTGATTAATCAAGGCACCGAACAGCATGCCACGGTGAAGCGCATTGAGTTTGTCGGCCCCAGCGTCGGGAGCGATTTGGCTCAGGCGGGGGGGATGGCTCTGCTGAGCGCGCTAATCTGTATCCTGATTTATGTCGGCTTTCGTTTTGAATGGCGGTTGGCGTTGGGGGCGGTGCTGGCGTTGGCGCACGACGTGGTCATCACCATGGGCGTGCTTTCGCTATTCCAGATTGAGATCGACCTGACTATTGTTGCGTCGTTGATGTCGGTCATCGGTTACTCGTTGAACGATAGTATTGTGGTTTCCGACCGTATTCGTGAGAATTTCCGTAAAATTCGTCGCGGTACGCCTTATGAAATCATGAACGTTTCTCTGACGCAGACGTTGAGCCGTACCATTATGACTTCAGCAACCACGCTGGTGGTGGTGTTGATGCTGTATATTTTCGGCGGCGCGATGCTGGCAGGGTTTTCACTGGCGATGCTGATCGGCGTATCAATCGGTACGATATCTTCTATTTATGTCGCTTCCGCGTTAGCCCTGAAACTGGGGATGAAGCGCGAGCACATGCTGGTGCAGAAAGTCGAGAAAGAGGGCGCCGATCAACCCTCAATTCTTCCGTAAGTTTCCAGTCACGCTAATTAAAAAACCCCATGATATGGGGTTTTTTTATGTCGGTTTTCTGCTCATCCCCCTGCCGGCCGTCGCAGGCGGCGATTAAAGATCGCTCCGGCGATGCTATATGGCGGGCGATTACCGATCACGGCCCCTCGATAGCGGCAACCGGCGGCGGCGTCTGTTCTTCGCCGGCTATGCGATACAAGCGAACAAATCCCAACTGTTCCGGGGTTAGCCCGCTGAGCCGAAGTTCAATCACGGCTTCGGTTTTGGGTAACAATGGGGGAAGGAATTTAAACGCCTGGGTCTGCATATCGTTGGTTAACGGTTTTCCACTCACCGGATCGAGTTGTCCCCAATCGATATGCGCGCTGAACGCAGGCAATCGCGCCGCATCAAGGGTTTGGATATGCAGTAGGGCGCGCGTACCGTTAGCCTCTGTTTCTATATGATCGAGCGATGCCCCGAGCTGACCGATTGTGCTTTGCAATATGGCGCGGTTTTGAGCGGCGGGTAATAAGTATACGCCGGCGTTGGATTGCCCATTCAGCGCATTTTGCCGTTCCAAGGCTACGGCCTGATCGGTCAGGGTTTGTAGCTGGTGATTCAACTGCCCCAATTGATTTTGCAACTGGGGCATCTGACTTGGTTGCGCACAGCCGCTCAGAAAAGCCAAAGTCGGTAAAATAGAGATCATGCGGTATCGGGTTATCATTTCTGCTTTTCCCCTGCGTAGTATATTTGACGAGTCCTCTGGTTCTCTTTCCTGCAAGTGTAGTCGGGATTACCGGCAAGGCATATACCCCGGGCGATAGCCGCATGGCGTTGCGGTTTACTCCGTCAGTGAAAATTCGCCATGTTCATCCAATTTCCGGCGCATGCGCATCAGTTCGCAACAATAATCAGGAGTTTTGGTTAGTCTGATAATTCAGGGTAAACTGTCGTTATGTTAAGGATTATTGCTCAGGACGCATTATGCATTGCCCATTTTGTTCGGCTGTGGATACCAAAGTTATCGATTCCCGTCTGGTTGGTGAAGGTTCTCAGGTGCGCCGACGTCGGCAGTGCCTGCTTTGCAACGAACGATTCACCACATTTGAAGTGGCGGAGTTGGTGTTGCCCCGGGTTATAAAAAGCAACGACGTACGCGAACCCTTCAATGAAGATAAACTGCGCAGCGGCATGCTCAAGGCATTAGAAAAAAGACCGGTCAGTTCTGATGATGTTGAAATGGCGATTAACCATATTAAATCTCAGTTGCGTGCAACCGGCGAGCGTGAAGTGACCGCCAAGATGGTGGGTAATCTGGTGATGGATGCGTTGAAAAAACTGGATAAGGTGGCTTATATCCGCTTTGCATCGGTGTACCGCAGTTTTGAAGATATTCGGGAATTCGGTGAAGAGATTGCTCGTCTGCAAGACTGATTCCGATGCGTCAACAAGGCCGTCAGAGAGAAGGGGCGCTGGGCATGGCTAATCCACAGAATGAATTAGTACATCCGCAAGATGAACGGTATATGGCGCGAGCGTTTGAGCTGGCGCGCCGTGGGCGCTTTACGACCGCGCCTAATCCAAATGTCGGTTGTGTGATAGTAAAAAACGGCATCATTGTCGGTGAAGGGTACCATTTTCGTGCCGGCGAGCCCCATGCGGAAGTTCACGCATTGCGGATGGCCGGAGAGCGGGCGCGTGGCGCAACCGCTTATGTCACGCTTGAGCCGTGCAGCCACCATGGCAGAACGCCGCCTTGTGCCGACGCGCTGATTGCGGCGGGTGTTTCCCGCGTTGTCGCCGCCATGCAGGATCCAAATCCTCAGGTCGCGGGACGGGGGCTACGCCGCCTGCATCAGGCCGGCGTGATGGTTAGCCATGGCGTGATGCTCTCTGATGCGGAGAAGGTCAACCTGGGATTTTTAAAGCGTATGCGCACCGGTTTTCCCTATGTGCAGCTTAAAATGGCTGCGTCGTTGGACGGTCGAACGGCGATGGATTCTGGGGAAAGCCAGTGGATCACGTCGCCGCAGGCGCGGCAGGATGTTCAGCGTTTTCGGGCGGAAAGCGCGGCGATACTTAGCAGCAGCGCGACGGTATTAGCGGATGATCCCTCATTAACGGTGCGCTGGGGCGAATTGGATCCCGATACGCAGCGACTTTATCCCGCGGAGCATCTTCGACAGCCGGTGCGCGTCATCGTCGATAGCCGGCAGCGGGTTACGCCGCAACACCGCATCATTTCGCAGCCGGGACAAACCTGGCTGGCAAGAACGCGGGCGGATGAGCGGGCGTGGCCTGAAAGTGTCGAGCAACTTGGACTGCCGCGGCACAATGGCGGTATTGATCTGGTTGCGCTGATGATGGTGCTGGGGAAGCGGCAGATTAATTCCGTATGGGTGGAGGCCGGAGCCAACATGGCGGGCGCGTTGTTGACCGCGGGCGTTGTGGACGAGCTTATCATTTATCTGGCTCCGAAGCTTTTGGGCGACAGTGCGCGCGGGCTCTGCGTCCTGCCGGGGTTAAGTCAACTGTCACTGGCGCCAGAGTTTGAGATAAGCGATGTCCGTCAGGTAGGTCCAGATGTGCGGCTGCGGTTAAAACCGAATACGTAACCGGAAGAATATGATAGAATCCGCCCCCCTGCGGGGTATAAAGACCAGATAAAGGAAAGCTATGAACGTTATTGAAGGTGTTGTTGCTACTCCTGATGCCCGCGTGGCGATTGCAATTGCTCGTTTTAACCATTTTATCAACGACAGTCTGCTGGACGGCGCGATCGACGCATTAAAACGCATCGGTCAGGTTAAAGACGAGAATATCACCGTTGTTTGGGTTCCTGGAGCCTATGAGCTGCCGTTAGCCGTTCGCGCGCTGACCAAAAGCACTGAAAACGGCGGTTATGATGCGGTGGTTGCGCTGGGAACGGTTATCCGTGGTGGAACAGCCCATTTTGAGTTTGTTGCTGGCGAATGCAGTTCTGGCCTGTCTCAGGTTGCTATGAGTAGCGATATCCCGGTTGCTTTTGGGGTATTGACCACAGAAAGCATTGAGCAGGCTATCGAGCGCGCCGGCACGAAGGCGGGTAATAAAGGCGCAGAAGCCGCCCTTACCGCGCTAGAAATGATTAATGTATTGAAAGCTATTAAGTAAGCCTGATTAAGTAAGGGGAATTCCGTGAAACCTGCTGCTCGTCGCCGCGCCCGTGAATGTGCGGTTCAAGCGCTTTATTCCTGGCAGTTGTCTAAAAATGATATTGCCGATATTGAACTACAGTTCCTGAGCGAGCAGGATGTCAAAGATGTCGACATCACCTATTTCCGCGAGCTGTTGGCTGGCGTTGCCACTCAGTCGGAAAAATTGGATCAACTGATGGCGCCTTTTCTGTCCCGCCAGCTTGATGAACTAGGTCAGGTTGAAAGAGCCATTCTGCGTCTGGCAATGTTTGAACTCAGCAAGCGCGACGATGTCCCATACAAAGTCGCCATCAATGAAGCTATCGAACTGGCCAAGATATTTGGTGCGGAAGACAGCCATAAGTTTGTGAATGGCGTTCTCGATAAAGCCGCGCCTTCGGTGCGAAAAGGCAAGAAATAAATGAGGCAGGGCCGGATATCCGGCCCTGGTCTTTTGAATCAAACGCTGGCTGGAAAAGTTATGGTTGAAGGTGAGTTTGACCTTATTGCCCGCTATTTCAATCGGGTCGGAAGTTCACGCCGGGATGTTGCGTTGGGCATTGGTGATGACTGCGCATTACTGTCGGTCGCGGAGAAACAATTACTGGCGGTCAGTACCGATACACTGGTATCCGGAATTCACTTCTTGCCGAATATCGAACCTGCCGATCTGGGTTACAAATCACTGGCGGTAAACTTAAGTGATTTGGCCGCGATGGGCGCCGATCCCGCCTGGTTATCTCTGGCGATTACCCTGCCTGAAACGAATAGCGACTGGTTATCAAAATATAGCGATAGCCTGTTTGAACTGCTCGACTATTACGGTATGCAACTGATCGGGGGCGATACCACGCGCGGTCCGTTGAGCCTGACGCTGACGATTTATGGTTTAGTGCCGGCTGGTCGGGCGTTGACCCGCCGAGGCGCCCGGGTCGGCGACTGGGTGTATGTGACCGGATCGCTGGGCGATAGCGCCGCCGGTCTGGCGATTTTACAAAACCAACTCTCCATCGATGATGACGCGGCCCGTCAGGCATTGATTCAGCGTCATTTGCGTCCGCAGCCCAGAATATTGCAAGGTCAGGCGTTACGCGATTTAGCCAGCTCGGCCATTGATATTTCGGACGGTCTTATCTCCGATTTGCAGCACATTCTGAAAAGCAGTGAGTGCGGGGCCCGGATCAATCTGGACGCGATTCCCCAGTCTCATTGGATACGCGATCGCGTCGATGCCGATCGTGCTTTGCGCTGGGCGCTGTCAGGCGGCGAAGATTACGAGCTGTGTTTCACGGTGCCAGAAATCAACCGCGGCGCGCTGGATATCGCATTAGGCCATCTGGGCGCTGATTATACCTGTATCGGGCAAATTGCGCCTTCATCCGAAGGGCTGCGTTTCTTCCGGGGCGAGCAAGAGATCGCATTAAGCTGGAAGGGATATGACCATTTTAGTCAGCAATGCTGAAGGGTCGCAAACGGCGAAAGCAGACTGCAATTGAGTAATCCGTGACACCTTCTCGTCATCAGAATAGGGCAGCGTATGGACCAACCTTGATTTACCGGTCGTAGCTTGATTCCTGTCCTCGGTTTTTTCTTTTGAATAGAAAGAGCGCTCTGCGGCTTCCCTTCGCCGCGCGCGTTAAAAATGAGACGCCGCGGGTGTGGCGACAGGCGCGAGGGGCCGGGCAAAGCCCGACCGGCTTATTTTATTGCGCCAGCCATTGGCTGATGCTGCGTTCGATACCCGCCGCATCCAGTCCGATATCGGCGCGTATCTCTTCTTGTCCGCCCTGAGGCACAAATCTATCCGGCAGACCGAGGTTCAACACCGAAACGGCAATGCGTTTTGCCATCAGTAGTTCGTTCACGCCGCTGCCTGCGCCGCCCATAATGGCATTTTCTTCCAGCGTCACCAGCGCGTTGTGTCTGCTTGCCACCTTCAGAATCAGCGCGTCATCCAGCGGCTTGACGAAACGCATATCCACCAGCGTGGCGTTCAGCTTGTCCGCGACTTTACCTGCTTCCGGCAGGAGCGTACCGAAGTTAAGGATCGCGATCTCTGCGCCTTGACGGCGAATCACGCCCTTACCCATCGGCAATTCAGCCAGCGGCTTCAGCTCTGCTCCGCAGCCGCTTCCTCGCGGATAGCGTACCGCCGCCGGTCCGTCCTTATAGCGGTAGCCGGTATAGAGCATCTGACGGCATTCATTTTCATCGCTTGGCGTCATAATGACCATATTAGGGATGCAGCGCAGGAACGACAGATCGAAAGCGCCCTGATGGGTTTGCCCGTCGGCGCCGACAATACCGCCACGATCGATAGCAAACAGTACGGGGAGATTTTGAATAGCGACGTCGTGGATTACCTGATCGTAGGCGCGCTGCAAAAAGGTGGAGTAAATCGCCACCACCGGGTTGTACCCGCCAACGGCCAGACCGGCGGCAAAGGTTACCGCGTGCTGTTCCGCGATGGCGACATCAAAATATTGTTGCGGATAGTCTCGCGAAAATTGCACCATGCCGGAACCTTCGCGCATAGCGGGAGTGATGGCCATTAGTTTGCTGTCTTTCGCCGCCGTTTCCTCCAGCCATTGGCCGAAGATCTTGGAGTAGGTCGGCAGATTATCTTTGCTTTTCGGCAAGGTGCCGCTGGCTGGATCGAACTTGGGCACCGCGTGCCAACTGATAGGATCCTGCTCCGCCGGCGCGTAGCCTTTCCCTTTCTTGGTCATGATATGCAGCAGCTGCGGGCCTTTCAGACTACGCATGTTTTTCAGCGTTTGCGCCAGAGCCTGAACATCGTGACCATCCACCGGGCCGATATAATTGAAGCCCAGTTCTTCAAACATGGTGCCGGGAACCACCATGCCCTTGAGATGTTCTTCCGTGCGCTTGACCAGTTCCTTGATCGGCGGCAGGCCGGATAATACCTTTTTGCCCCCTTCGCGCAAGCTGGCGTAGAGCTTGCCCGACAGCAGCTGTGCCAGGTGGTTATTCAGCGCGCCGACGTTTTCTGATATCGACATTTCATTGTCATTCAGTACAACCAGCAGATCGGCGTTGATATCGCCTGCATGATTCATGGCTTCAAAGGCCATTCCCGCCGTGATGGCGCCATCGCCGATGACGCAAACGGTACGGCGGCCTTTGCCTTCCCGCTCGGCCGCCACTGCCATGCCCAGCCCGGCGCTGATTGACGTCGATGAATGGCCGACGCTTAATACGTCGTATTCGCTTTCTTCCCGCCACGGAAAGGGATGTAATCCATCCTTCTGGCGAATGGTCGCAATGCGGTCGCGGCGGCCGGTCAGAATTTTGTGCGGATAAGCCTGATGCCCGACATCCCAGATCAGTCGATCGAACGGGGTATTGTAGACGTAATGCAGCGCAACCGTGAGCTCGACGGTCCCTAACCCTGAGGCGAAGTGACCGCTTGAACGGCTGACGCTGTCCAGCAGATATTGACGAAGTTCATCACACAGCTTCGTCAGGGTTTCTTTCGGCAGCAGACGCAATTCATCAGGTGTTTCCACTAACGATAATGTAGGGTATTTCGCTGTATCAAAACTCATTAGATACTCGTTCAGAGATTTTATTTATTGCGCTCAACGATGAAATTCGCCAGCGCTTGTAATGGCGCAATGTTCAAGGGGACCGGGCTGGATAGGGTTAAATCATCCAGCGACGCCAGCGATTCCCGGTAAAGCTCCCTGGCTTTTTCCCGTGCGCCTTCGAGGCCCAGTAAACCAGGGTAGGTGCTCTTACCCAGCTGTTGATCGGCGCCCTGGCGCTTACCCGTGGTGGCGCTATCGCCGACGACGTCCAAAATATCGTCCTGCACCTGAAAGGCCAGGCCGATCGCGTTGGCATAGCGATCGAGATAGGGCAACGCGGCTCGGCCCGGTTCACCGGCCGTCAGCGCGCCCAGTCTTACCGCGGCGCGGATCAGCGCCCCGGTTTTATGTCGGTGAATTTGCTCCAGCGCGGCCAAATCGACCTGATGGCCTTCAGCCGCCAGATCCAGGGCCTGTCCGCCGCACATGCCGGCAACGCCGCTGGCCTGCGCCAGCTCGGATAGCATCGCCAGGCGGTTCTGCACCGTGACTTGCGGCATCGGCGCATCGGCCAAAATCGTGAACGCCAGCGTTTGCAGGGCATCTCCGGCTAAAATGGCGCTGGCTTCGCCAAACTTGATATGACAGGTTGGCTGACCGCGGCGCAGATCGTCATCATCCATCGCCGGGAGGTCATCGTGGATTAATGAATAGGCGTGAATGCATTCCACCGCGGCGGCGGGGGCATCCAGACTTTCCAACGGCATGCCAAACAGTTCCCCTGTAGTATAAACCAGGAATGGGCGTAGCCGTTTGCCGCCTAACAATGAACCATAGCCCATGGCATTCACCAGCGGACTACTCTGAAAGGGCAGCGTGGAGATAAAATGGCTTAAGCTGCGATTGCTTCGCTGGCAGTGAGCATTTAATTGTTCAGAGAAATCCGTCATAGCGATTCACTGTCCGGGGTAAAAGGCGACAGTGCGGCATCCGGCTCATCACTTAGCAGAATCTGTACCCGTTGCTCCGCCTGTTGCAGTTTTTGCTGCCCCTGGCGCGCAAGCTGTATCCCGTGCTCAAATTCATTCAGTGCTTCTTCCAATGGCAAGTCACCGGACTCAAGACGGGTCACGATTTTTTCCAGTTCGCTCAGGGAGTTTTCAAAACTCACTGGCTGCTCGGTTTTCTTGGGCATAGTGTTTTTCAGAATCCTGGGTTATACGCTGTTGCGTGGCGACTGCATAGCGCTATTTTACATATGAACGCCAACCAATACCGACGAATTATACGGCTAAAGCATCAGGTAATCTCTATGCGCCGATTATTGGTAATCGCCGCGTTGTCGGCTGCAACGTCAATTACTTTGAGTAGAGATAATGATATACTCCGCGCCCTGGATGCTATTGGTAAAAATCATCGCCGTGACGCTGAGTTTATCGATAACGTGATTTTAGTGCTCAGGGTAAATTTATTTACACCTTTCTGATCAAGTAACGACAGCCACCATGAAGTTTATCATTAAATTGTTCCCGGAAATCACCATCAAGAGCCAATCTGTGCGGTTGCGCTTTATCAAGATTCTGACCGGGAATATCCGCAACGTCTTAAAGTCTTATGATGAAACGCTGGCGGTTGTCCGTCACTGGGATCATATCGAAGTTCGCGCGCAGGATGAAAGCCAGTACGAGACCATTCGTGACGCACTGACGCGCATTCCCGGTATTCACCATATTCTTGATGTCGAAGAGCGTACCTATACCGACATTCATGACATCTTTGAACAAGCGCTGGCGCTGTACCGTGAGCAAGTGGAAGGAAAAACATTCTGTGTCCGCGTCAAGCGGCGGGGTAAGCACGAATTTAGCTCGCAGGACGTGGAGCGCTATGTCGGCGGTGGATTAAATCAGCATATTGACAGCGCCCGGGTAAAACTCTCATCTCCACAGGTAACCGTTCACCTGGAAATCGATCAGGATCGGCTGTTGCTGATTAATGGCCGTTATGAAGGGATTGGCGGTTTTCCCATCGGCACGCAGGAAGATGTTTTGTCGCTGATTTCCGGCGGGTTCGATTCCGGCGTATCCAGCTATATGCTGATGCGCCGTGGCTGCCGGGTGCACTACTGCTTCTTTAACCTGGGGGGCGCGGCCCATGAGATCGGCGTTAAGCAGGTCGCGCACTATCTGTGGAATCGTTTTGGCAGTTCACATCGGGTGCGCTTCATCGCTATCGATTTTGAGCCGGTGGTCGGCGAGATCCTTGAAAAAGTCGATGACGGTCAGATGGGCGTGGTGCTCAAGCGTATGATGGTGCGGGCGGCTTCCCAAATGGCCGAACGTTATGGCGTTCAGGCGCTGGTGACCGGTGAAGCCCTGGGGCAGGTTTCCAGCCAGACGCTGACCAACCTGCGTTTGATTGATAATGCATCCGACACCTTGATTTTGCGTCCGCTGATTTCCCATGATAAAGAGCATATCATCAAGCAGGCTCGCGAGCTGGGAACCGAAGACTTCGCCAAAACGATGCCGGAATACTGCGGGGTGATTTCCAAAAGCCCAACGGTTAAGGCGGTCAAGGCGAAAATTGAGCATGAAGAAAGTCGCTTTGATTTCTCCATCCTGGATCGGGTGGTCAGCGAAGCGCGTAATATGGATATCCGCGAGATCGCACAGCAAACCAGCCAGGACGTGGTTGAAGTGGAAACCGTGGCGGCGTTTGCGCCTTCGGATATCTTACTGGATATCCGCGCGCCGGACGAACAGGATGATAAACCGCTGGTATTGGAGCATGCTGAGATTAAATCGCTGCCGTTCTACAAATTGAGCACGCAGTTTGGCGATCTGGATCAGAGTAAAACCTATCTGCTCTATTGCGAACGCGGAGTGATGAGCCGCTTACAGGCGCTTTACCTGCGCGAGCAAGGCTTCAGCAACGTGAAGGTCTACCGTCCGTAATCAATAAGGGCGCAGGGCTGCGCCCTTATGATTAATCCTGATAGTTGTAGATCCCGGGTGGCAGGATAAGCTGCGCCGCCACCTCTGCCGCTTTTTCTTTGCCCAACAAGAGATCGATGATTTTCAGGGCAAAATCCATGCTGGTGCCCGGACCTTGCGTGGTCAGCAGATTAACGCGCGGATCGTACACTACCCGCTTTTCCATCCATTTATCCGTGGCGATGTGGTCTTTTAGCGCCGGATAGCCGGTCATGTTGCCGACTGGGAATAGCTGATGGTGCTCCAGCACCAGTGCCGGTGTGGCGCACATCGCCGCCACGACTCTCCCTTCCCGATGCGTTTGACGAATACACTCCACCAGCACCGGATTATCGCGAAAGCATTCCGCGCCCTGCAGTCCGCCGGGTAAAACCAGTACGTCGAAATGCCGATCGGCAACCGCAACCAGCGGAGCGTCGGCCAACAGCCTGATGCCACGGGAGCAGGTGATTTCAAGGCCGCCATCGCTGGCTACGCTGGCGATAGTGACCTGAATACCGGCCCTGGCCAGCAGATCTATCGTCGTGACGGCTTCGGTTTCTTCGCTACCAGGAGCCAGACACACCAGTGCTGATGCGCTCATATCCATTTTCCTTACGCTTGATCGTTTCAAACAGACGGCTATTTTCAGGCAGCGTCAGGCCGTAGATGCGCGCCCGCCGCAGCAGATAACCGGTGATATAGTCAATTTCGGTATGCCGTTGAGCCATGATGTCCTGAAGCATGGAAGACGTATTGGCGGCGGTGTTCTGAATGATTTGGTTTATGTAGATAAGCAAACTTTCCGCCGAGGTATGAAAGCCCTCGCGCTCCATCACGCCGACAATTTCCTGACAAAGCGCTTCCAACCGTTGCGGATGATCGCGCAGCTCGCCGTTTTTACATTGATAGAGAACCGTTAACGGGTTGATGACGCAGTTGGCCGCCAGCTTTAGCCAGCAGGTTACGGTAATACTGTTATGCCAGGCGACATCGGGTAAAGCCTGATGCAGAACCTCGGCCAAATAGCTTTTCGCGTCGGCATTATTGATCGAATTCACCGAGCCGATGTGGGTAGTGCCGGAAGCAACGTGGACGACGGTAGTGGCATCGCGGCAAGCGGCGTGCGTCGTTACCCCTAAAAGCACCGGCTGACTGAGCGGCGGCAGTTCTTCATAGGTTCCCATCCCATTGTGTAATAACAAAATAGTGCAATGGGGATTCAGTTGCGGCAGCAGTGCGATAATGGCGTCAGAAACCTGCCAGGCTTTTAGCGTAACCAATAGCAGTTCGCTGCGCGCCAGGTGATCGGGATCGTTAGCGGTCAGGTTTAAATTACAGTGCTGTCCATTTAGCTGGACCACATTAACCGGGCAAAAGGGTTGTGGAATACGTAGCCACCCTTGCACATCATGGCCGTGCCGATGCAGGGCGGCTAGCCATAACTGCCCGATCGCGCCGCACCCAAGAACGGTTATTTTCATGTAATTCTCCCTTTATTGACTCGGGAACAGACATTTGTATATAGGATAATAAATAATAGCCAACTATCTGTTTATCCCTTCATCTTTCATGCTGCGAACATACTTGATCCGGGGGGCCGGCATTCGAAACCGGCGCTTTTGCCGCGATCTTGCATCATGAAATCTGTTGGGTATATAGAAACGGAGCGGTTATTATGCTCGCCGGTCAAAATTGTCAGGAGATTGATTATGCCATCTTTCGATATTGTTTCGGAAATTGATATGCAGGAAGTCCGCAATGCGGTCGATAACGCCACGCGTGAGCTGAGCACTCGCTGGGATTTCCGCAATGTGCCGGCCAGCTTTGAATTGAACGAAAAATCGCAAAGCATTAAAGCCGCTAGCGAATCGGACTTTCAGGTTCAGCAACTTGTTGATATTCTCCGTGAAAAACTGATGAAGCGCGGTATCGAAGGCAGCGCGCTGGAGGTTCCTGAAGAGATGGAGCACAGCGGCAAAACCTATAGCGTCGACGCGAAATTGAAGCAGGGAATAGAAAGCGTGCTGGCGAAAAAAATCGTTAAGCTGATCAAAGACAGCAAACTGAAGGTGCAGGCGCAAATTCAGGGCGAGCAGGTGCGGGTAACCGGGAAATCGCGTGACGATCTGCAAAACGTGATGGCATTGGTGCGCGGCGCCGATTTGGGGCAACCTTTCCAGTTTAACAATTTTCGTGATTAGGCTTATGTCGGGTTGTGTTGACGGCTCCGGATTTTAATGGGGCAATCAATGCCAGTGGCGCCTGGAGTGGGCGCTACTGGCGGGTTTCTTACGGTGCATTTATAGCGTCATCAGGCTGGTATTCCCCCCCGCGGCGGCAGTATTCACACAGGTCGCGCGTTCGATAAGAAGACGTTCAAGACGGATAGTCGTTTCGCCGTTATCCAGCCCCTGTACCGTAGCAATCGCGCCGTTACGTTCGGCAACCTTAATGCAGGTATCCTGTCGCGACGCCGCGTCGCCGTGGTGTATCACCGCGTCAAAGTCATGGGTGAACAGCGTTGCCGCGGGCACAATATCAATAATCGCTTTAACCGCATCAGGCAACTGGTGATAGCTCGCCCTATTCGGCGCGCAATCCGGCCATAACACTCCGCAACCTACGCTGGTTACCGCCGCCAACTGTATCAGAAGGTCTTGCTGGTTATCCGCCAGACATAAAACTCGCTTTCTGGGCAACAGCTTATAGCTATTCTCTTCGCCGGTTGGTCCGGGTAAATAGCTGTTGGTGTAGCTGGCGCTATTTTCTTTGAACCATTGGCATAACTGATGAATTTGGCCGTCATGTTGCTGCGACCATGCCGACAGGGCGGCGTGCGCGCTGCGTCGGGCGGCTTCTGAGGCTATAGCTTCCGGCTCGGATACGGCCGTATAGCGCAATCCTTGCATCTGCGCGTCGGCCGGACAGCGCGCCAATAAGCGGTAGAGATAGAGCGGCCCCCCGGCTTTAGGCCCGGTGCCGGATAAACCTTCGCCGCCGAAAGGCTGAACGCCGACCACCGCGCCCACGACATTACGGTTTATATACAAGTTCCCTACGTTAATATCCTGGGTCACGCTGCGGATGGTATCGTCTATACGCGAGTGAATGCCGAAAGTCAGCCCGTAGCCTAAGCGATTGATTTTTTCAACCAGAGCGGGAAGTTGTTGACCGTCATAGCGAAGAAGGTGAAGAACCGGGCCAAAGATCTCTTTATCGAGATCCTCGATGGTGTTTATTTCAATCAATGTCGGCGTAATGAAATACCCCTGTTTTTTATGCGTATCGTCCTGCCCATCGCGATGGCTGGCCTGATAAACATCAAAACCTTTATTTTTCATCTGATCAATGTAGGATTCAATCGCGGCCATGGCCGGCGCATCAATGACCGGGCCGATATCTGTGGCGAGCTGTTCCGGATTCCCCATCCGGTATTCAACCATGGCGCCGCGTAATGCGGTAACTAGCTGGTCGGCAACGTCATTTTGAACACAAAGCAGCCGCAGAGCGGAGCAACGCTGACCGGCGCTGTCGAATGCTGAAATGATGCAGTCATTGATAACTTGCTCCGGCAGCGCCGAAGAATCGACAATCATGGTATTGATGCCGCCCGTTTCAGCGATAAGCGGTATCGGTTTTCCTGCGCGATCGAATCGCGTGGCGATCTTTCGCTGAATCATGGCGGCGACATCGGTAGAGCCGGTAAACATGACCCCGTTGACGCTTTCATCCGTAACCAGTTTTTCGCCAACGGTTTCACCCCGACCGGGTAACAGTTGCAATGCATCCGTTGGGATCCCGGCCTCATGCAGAATCTTTACCGCAAGATAAGCGATAAGCGGTGTTTGTTCCGCAGGTTTGGCAATCACGGTATTGCCGGTGGCCAGCGCTGCCGCTATTTGCCCGGTGAAAATGGCTAAGGGAAAATTCCAGGGGCTAATACAGACGATGACCCCCAGCGGGCTGTGCGTATCATTGGAAAACGAACTTTGCACCTGTTTGGCATAGTAGTGCAGGAAGTCCACCGCCTCACGTATTTCGGCAATGGCGTTACTGAAGGTTTTTCCGGCTTCCCTGACCAGAACGCCGATGAGTTCGCACATCCTTTGTTCCATGATATCGGCGGCTATTTCCAGCATTTCAGCCCGTTGCGCGGGGGCGATATTTGCCCACCTTTCGAACGCCTTTTCTGCCGCCGTCAGTGATGTTGAAATATCGGCATCCGTCGCCTCGCTGACGAAGCCAATGATGTCGCGAGGCTCCGCGGGGTTGATAACCGGCGTGCGCGAAGCCAGCGGCGATGTTTCAGCGACGATCGGTTCGGCATTAACCGGCGTCTGAGCGCTTTTTATCAACATAGCGGATAAATGGCGCAGACATTTTTCACTGTATAAATTCAAACCAACGGAGTTTTTTCTTCCCTCGCCATAGATATCTTTCGGCAATGGAATTTTAGGGTGCGGTAAGCCAATGATGTGCTCTTCCTTTGCCAGATTTTCAACCTCCGCGACGGGATCGGCGACCAAATCATCAATCGAGATCGTCGGGTCGGCGATTTTGTTTACAAAGGAGCTGTTCGAACCATTTTCCAGCAAACGCCGGACTAAATAAGGCAACAGGGTTTCGTGCGAACCGACAGGCGCATAAATGCGGCAGGGGCGGTTCAGCTTTTCACGGCCGACGACTTCCCGGTAAAGCGGTACGCCCATGCCATGCAAGCATTGAAATTCATATTGTTGGGGATGATAGGTCTCGCCGGCAAGATAGTAGATCGCGGCCAGCGTATGGGCATTATGCGTGGCGAATTGCGGGTAAAACAATTCGGAAGACGCAAGCAAAGCGCTGGCGCATGCCAGATAGGAGACATCGGAGTAGACCTTGCGCGTAAAGACCGGATAGCTGTCGTGTCCGGCAATCTGTGAGCGCTTTATTTCGCTGTCCCAATATGCGCCTTTAACCAGGCGTACTCGCAGGCGGCGTTGGCTTGTCTGCGCCAGTTCCCTGAGGTAGTCGATAACGTAAGCGCAGCGCTTTTGATAGGCCTGAATGACAAAACCAATGCCGTTCCAGGCCTGAAGTTCCGGCTCGCTGCAGAGACGGGTCAACAAATCCAATGAAATATCTAACCGGTCAGCTTCTTCCGCGTCAATCGTGATGGCGACATCATATGATTTAGCCAGCAGAACTAATGATTTCAGCGTCGGGTATATTTCGCTGAACAGTCGGTCATATTGATGACGGCTATACCTTGGATGTAATGCCGACAGCTTGAGTGAAAATTCAGCGCCGGCATAGATATCCTTTCCTTTGGAATAGTTGCCGATCTCGTGCAGGGCCTTCTGGCAGCGTTGAATATAATTGTCCGCATCGTTTTGCGTTAGCGCCGCTTCGCCTAACATATCATAGGTGTAGGTGAATCCCTGTTGTTCCAGGGCTGATGCGCACTGCAATGCTTGCGATATGGTTTCTCCGGTAACAAAATGCCCGCTCATAATATGCATGGCGGCATCCATGGCCTTACGGATAAGCAGAGAAGATCCATTGGCGACGATTTTTTTTAAACTGCCCGACATCTCGCTTTTGTCGTTGTAGCGCACCAGCGATCCGGTAATCAAGAGGCCCCATGTCGCGGCGTTAATAAATATCGATCGGTTTTTTCCGAAGTGAGCTTTCCAATCCCGCCCCATTATTTTGTCACGGATTAAGCGGTCGCGGGTATCTTCATCGGGAATTCTGAGCAGCGCTTCGGCCAAACACATCAGGGCCACGCCCTCTTTAGACGAGAGCGAATATTCCTGCAGGAGGTTCTGGATTATCGACGCGCGATTTTTGCTGACTTTTGTATTCCGTAATGATGAGGCAAGCGAATGTGCAAGATGATGAATGTGGGTATTTTTATCATCGGACGTTTTCGCTACCTGAAAAAGACGCGCAACGATATCCTGCTCGGGAAATTCCCATGCCTGCGTGATGGCCTCTCTTTTTTCATCCTGATGAGTCAACGCCATCGCCAATGCGCTGAAGGGCACATATCGGGTATCATCTGTATCCTGCATAGCCGCACTATCGGTACTCATAGTCATAGAAAACCTCGTTATCTATTCATCGATCGGTGAAGTTAACCGCCAGACGCGCTAAGTACGTTTAACTTAAATTCAGGGTGAACCATGTAATAGAGGCGCTTTCCAATATAATTATCTCATTGGGTAAGTATATTGGCGTTTATCCAGTCACCCGCCGTCTGACGCTATTTTTAAATCGGCTATCGCCACGGCGCGATAATTAAAGATTAAGATGATTAAGCGCGTGCTTTTGGCTATGAAGAAATTTTGCCAATCTTTCGTTCTCTGAATTATGAATTTCATTGGGCGTGCCGACGGCCAGAATATTGCCGTCTTCCATAAAGACGATGCGATCGGAAATTTTGAAAGCGAAGGACATTTCGTGCGTCACGATAACCATCGTCATGCCTTCAGTCGCCAGGTCTTCGATCACTTTCAGCACCTCGCCGACCAGTTCCGGATCTAAAGCCGAGGTCGGTTCATCGAACAGCATGATCGACGGCTTCATGGCCAGGGCCCGGGCAATCGCAACGCGTTGTTGTTGCCCTCCCGATAGCTGATGCGGGTATTTGTGCGCATGTTCAAGCAAGCCCACTTTTTTCAACAACATCAACCCCTGCACCAGGATGTCTTCCTTGGCCCCGAGATGATGGTACAAAGGCGAGAAAGTGACGTTTTCTAATGCTGTTTTATGGGGGAAAAGATAAAAGCCTTGAAAAACCATTCCTATCTTATCCGCTTGCTGATAGTAGTTTTTATCTGGTCGACCGTTGGCCGTAGGATGAAGGAACAGCTTATCATCAAGGGTAATCCGGCCTTCATCGAGAGGTTCCAGTCCATTCATGGCGCGAATCAAGGTTGTTTTTCCGGAGCCGGATGGACCAATAATTGAAATGACTTCGCCTTTCTTAACCGTAAGATTAATCTCTTTCAGTACGCTTTTATCGCCATAGCGCTTACTCACACCATTGAGTTCCAGCGTGACGCGATGCTTGCTGCTGTCAAATTTTCTCGCCAGCTGAAGGGCGGGCGTTTCCGGTTGCGCCTCAACCAGCTTTAACTCCTCAGTGCTGATCGCCTTGTGGCTCTTCTTGCCGGTATCTATCCATTTTTCAAGTCGGTAGACGACGCGATCAAAAACGGTGACGATAAGAATGTAGTAACACGACACCGCGAGCAATGTTTCAATCACTTTGAAGTTTTGCGTGTAAAGTCGTTGCCCGACAAGAAGAATTTCGCCTAGTGAAATAACGGAAACCAATGAAGTCAGCTTTACAATGACAATGAACTCATTCGCCAATGAGGGCAGCGCGATGCGAATGGCCTGGGGAATCACGATGCACCGCTGGATCCCGCTATAGTTGATATTGAGTGACTTCGCCGCTTCAATTTGTCCTTGATGTACCGACATCAGCCCGCCGCGGTAAATTTCGGCGATAAAGGCGGACTCACACAATATTAAGGATATTAACCCTGAAACGAAGGGCGATGAGAGAAGGTCTGAGGTTGAGGTGAAAAACTGAGGCAAGTTGTATATAAGAATGATTAACACCAACAGCGGCAGGCTGCGAAAGAACCAGATATAGAGTTTCGCTATGGAACTGATTACGGTGAAGTGTGACTGCTTCGCCAACGCCAGAATAAGCCCTAATATATTGCCGCCAATCCAGGATGTTATACTCAATGCAATGACGACAAACGTAGCCTGCCAAAAGTCATAATAAGAAAATAGCTCTATGAAATAACCTGTATCAAAGTCCATAAATCATCCTGTTCTGAAATAGACGCATATCATCATTCGGCGGCGAATTTAATTAGAATGAAATATTACTCAATCAGGTTTACTCGCCTTCATTTTATGAAAAACGTCTCAATGGCAATTATCGTGGCGTAGCGCCAGCTATTATTATGAAAAATCGTTATCGGAAATGGCGAAATATGTTGTGAAGCGTAAATGATTTCCCATGTGAAAACCTCCGTATCACCATCTAAGTCTGCCGGTAAATATCGGATATACGACGTCTGTTAATTAAATATTGGCGGTCAGCATCTATTGGCCGCTATTTGTTTTTACTGCAGCGTGCCGTTGAGTGCGGCTTCAACTTCGCTCGGTGACGATGCCGTCAGGTTATAATTTGTCAATAATGTTTTGTATTCAGGCGATTGAACGACTGTTTTCACTGCGGCATCAAGTTTTCTATAGGTTTCTCCATTTCCTTTTTTTACCCCCAGACCAATAAGAATAGGATAAATAATGCCGCTGCTGACGCTCAGCCTTTGCGTTTTTTTAGCAACATCGAATGCGACGGCCGAATCATCAAACTGGACATCGACCGCGCGTGACATTACGGCCTGACTTGCTTCCGGCGCCGTGGGAAACTCTCTGATATCAATCGGTTTCAGCCCTTTGTCGACACACAGCGTTTTAGACTCCTGCGCCATTTTGAATACCCAGGCGGCGCCTTTGATCGAGCCGACTTTTTTTCCGCACAACATGCTAAGTTCCGTCGGCTGGAATGCATCTCCTTTTCTGGATATTAAGACCCCGCCGGTTTTTACATAAGGGATAAAATCGATTTGTTTGGCTCGCTCTGGCGTCATATATAATGAAGAAGCGATCACGTCGAATTTGCCGTTGTTAAGCCCCATGATAAGATTTGCGAAGCGTGTATCGATAAATTCTGGCGTTACGTTAAGTTGTTTTGCCACCATACCGATAAACTCGGCATCAAAACCAGCGGCATTATGTTTTTCAATATAGTTATAAGGCGGGTAGGTGAGATCGGCTCCCACCTTCAGCGACTCTGCGAACGCAGGTTTTATTAGTATGGACATGAGCGCGGCGCAGAAGGGAAGCGCATATTTTTTTGTAAAAAACGTTTTCTTCTCAGATGAATGTTCGTCCATGTAATATCCCTTTGTTTGAGTACAGTTGAATTGAGTCTGTATCAAAAAAAGCATATATCATGCCAGCTTATAAAATAAGAATTTATTACCTATGGAAACAAGATATAGGATTAACTTATTTTATCGTCTCCGCGTGCTATATATCAGTGAGATACTCAATAATAACGGCCGATTTTATGTTGTTGGTCGCCGGGTTCATGAGTGGATTATCGCGCTGTGGTTGATATTTGCCCGCGGTTTTACCGATGGGCGGAGCTGAACGCGGCTTTCAATGTTCACTGCTGGCACGGTTGCACAATAATAGTGCAGATCAGGGGCGGCCCGTATTTTCATCGGGAATATCGTTATATAACATTAAGCTGATTTATCGGATGCCTGATTTTTAACCAGGCATCCAATGAATGCCATCTTGCCTGGTGACGCAAGGAAGGGGTTAATGTCGGTTAAATGTCAGCAGCCACTGCTCTAACTGCTGCCTGTTGATTTTCTTGTTGTCGAGCTTTACGTAAGCGCTGCGTTCATCCGGCACGATAATGACTTCCGCCACGCCTGGCTGGATGCGCATGTGTTGTTCGAGATCGCGGTTATTTAACGCCGAATCGGGGAGCGTAATTCTCAGACTGCTGAGGTAGGGCGGCTCTTGCATCGTAAAGCCGATCAGGATCCACAGCACGGCGATCCCCGCGCCGGCGGCAAAAACCATCGCCGCGCCATAGAGTTCGAACAGGCTGCCGCCCAGGCTGCCGCCGATGGCCACGCCGAGGAACTGGGTGGTGGAATACACTCCCATCGCGGTGCCTTTATATCCGGCGGGCGACTCTTTGCTAATCAGCGACGGCAGCAGCGCTTCCATCACGTTAAAGGCGAGGAAGAACAGCTGAACGCCGAAAATAATGCGCCAGAGTTGATTTTCGGCCGACCACAGTACCGCTTCAGCCGCGATCAGGATAATGATGCAGCCGATAAATACCCGTATCATCCGGCGTTTCAATTCGGCATAGATAATAAATGGAACCACACCAGCGAACGAAACCAGCATCGTCACCAGGTAGACTTTCCAGTGATCCTGCGGCATCAGACCGGCCTGTTCCATGATCCGGGGCAGTGCCACGAAGCTCGACATCAGCAAGATATGTAAACTCATGATGCCGAAATTGAGCTTCAGCAGGCGGCTATTGGCTAATACCTTGCTCACGCCGCCACGCACCATCGCGGACTCGCGATTCAGCACATGAGCCGGGGCTGCCGGGATCAGCGTCAAGGTAATCATGATTCCCATCAGCGACAGCGCCGCAATGCCCCAGAACAGCGCCTGTAGACCGAAAGCATGGGTAACGATCGGGCCGATCACCATGGCGATAGCAAAGGTGATGCCAAAGCTGACGCCGATAAACGCCATCGCTTTGGTGCGATTTTGTTCACGGGTAAGATCGGAAAGCAGGGCCATCACCGCCGCGGATATCGCGCCGGATCCCTGTAGCGCCCGGCCAAGAATGATTCCCCAGATGGAGTCGCTGAGCGCGGCAATGACGCTGCCTAAGGTGAAAACCACCAGGCCGGCGACAATCAAAGGCTTACGCCCGAGGCGATCCGACATCAGGCCAAAGGGAATCTGAAAAATCGCCTGCATCAGACCATAAATGCCAATGGCAACGCCGATAAGCGACTCGCTGGCTCCCTGCAGCGCCATACCGTAGGTGGTCAGCACCGGCAACACCATGAACATGCCGAGCATGCGTAGTGAAAATACCGTACCTAATCCCCAGGTTGCGCGTAGTTCGCCCGGAGTCATTTTATTATCGTTCATTGATACCTCTGGAAAACCGTCGGCGTTATTCTAGTGCGTTATTCGTCATTCCGTAAACGACTGCTTTGTTACGTTATTTGGCGAAGCTGGGCTGAAAGGCGCTGAAAAAAAGAAAACAGACGGGATTAGCCGTCTGTTTTCATGATGACGATGGGCTTAAGAGCGATGCCTTGACTAACGCAGGTAGGTTAGCAACGCTTCCTGTGCCGGTGCGATGGAGTCAACGGACATCATCACGCTCAGCGAGGTAATGGCGACAATCGAGAAGATAAACAGTTTTTTCGCCCATACCCGGTCATCATTGGCATTTTTATAGCCTGACAACGCCATGCCCAGCCACCACAGGCTGACGGCGGCGGCGACCACCAGGTATTTATAACCGGCATAGCCGCCTAAAGAGAGCATCAGGGTGGCGATCATAAATGCCAGAATGTAGAGCGTGATATGATTTTTCGCGACGGAAATACCTTTAACCACCGGCAGTACCGGAATGTTGGCTGCCTGGTAATCCTTAAAACGGAAGATAGCGATCGCGTAGGAGTGGGGCATCTGCCACAGGCTGAAAATCAGCAGCAGAATCAGCGCGCCGGCATCGAACTGGTTGCTGACCGCACAGTAGCCGATAACCGGCGGCGCGGCGCCGGACAGGCTGCCAATCAGCGTACCGTAAACCGAATGACGCTTCATATACAGGCTGTAAACGCCGACATAAACCACGAACCCCATGACCGCCAGCCACATAGCCAGCGGATTCGCGGCGATATACAGCAGCGCAAAACCGCCAATACCCAACAGCGAGGCATAAACCAGCGTTACTTTCAGTGAAATCAGACCCTTCACCATTACCCTGTTTTTGGTTCTCTCCATTTTTTTGTCGATATCACGGTCGATAACGTTGTTGAATACACAACCCGATGCCACGACCAGCGATACCCCAAACAGCGTGGAAAGAAACAGGAGGTAATCAATTCTGCCTTGCGCGGCAAGGAGAAATCCGCCGATGACAGAAATCAAATTACCGAAAATAATGCCTGGTTTAGTGACTTGCAGGTATTTAATCATCTTTTACGGCTCGGTTACTGGATCATCATGTTGGCGTGCGTATTCCACATAATCCATATGGAACCCGTGACGACAATCGCGATAATCAGGACGGTGAACGCAAGGGCCACCACGTTCCAGCGCTCTTCCGAGGCGGAACTCAGATGCAGGAAGTACACCAGGTGCACCAGAATCTGGACAATGGCGCATCCGATCACGGTCAATATGACGACGTGCTGCGAAGCTGACCCCGTCATGACCATGGCAAAAGGAATCACGGTCAGGATAACGGACAGAATAAAACCTATCAGATAGGTTTTGACGCTACCGTGGCTGGCGCCTGCATGATCGGTTGTTGAATGACTCATTACATCGCCCCCATCAGATAAACAACGGTGAACACACAAATCCACACCACATCCAGGAAATGCCAGAACAGGCTCAGGCACATCAACCGGGTTTTATTGGTTGCGGTCAGACCGCGGCTGGAAATCTGCGCCATCATAATGACCAGCCAGATCAGACCGGAGGTCACGTGAATGCCGTGCGTTCCCACCAGCGCGAAGAACGCCGACAGAAACGCGCTGCGATCCGGTCCGAAGCCTTCGGCGATCAGGTGATGGAATTCATAGATTTCCATCGCGATAAACGCCAGTCCGAACAGGAACGTTAGTCCCAGCCAGAGGTTAACCTGCGACTTATTGCCTTTGTTCATGGCGATCATCGCCATGCCGTAGGTAATGCTGCTGAATAGCAGGGCGAAGGTTTCAACCAGAACAAAAGGCAGTTCGAAGATGTCCTTTCCTGTCGGACCGCCCGCGGTACCATTCACCAGCACGGCATAGGTTGCGAACAAAGACGCAAACAAAATGCAGTCGCTCATCAGGTAGATCCAGAAGCCAAATACCTTGGTGGCGCCCGCATCGTGGTGCCCATGCTCGGCATGGGCTGCGCTATGGTTAGTCAGAGTTTCAGTTGACATGTTTCAGACCTGCTTTGCTGATTTGATCAAAATTCTGATTCTCGATTTGCTCGATCTCTTTTACCCGAACGTAGTAGTCAACATCCTGGTTAAAGCTGTGCACGATCCAGGTCACGATCATCCCGCCAAAGCCGATAATCGCCAGCCACCAGATATGCCAGATCATGGCAAACCCGAATACCAGACTGAACGCTGAAATAATCACGCCGGCAGCGGTATTTTTCGGCATATGAATTTCTTCATAACCAGCAGGTTTTTTGTAGGCTTCGCCTTTTTCTTTCGCATCCCAGAAAGCATCGCGGTCATGAATGTGCGGCACGGTGGCAAAGTTATAGAAAGGCGCCGGAGAAGAGGTCGACCATTCCAGCGTACGGCCGTCCCACGGGTCGCCCGTCAGGTCGCGATTCTGGTTGCGATCGCGGATACTGACATAGAACTGCATCACCTGACACAATACGCCAATACCTATCAGCACCGCGCCCATGGAAGCAACGACCAGCAACGGATGGAACTCTGGGTTGATTTGCTGACTCAAGCGACGGGTCATGCCCATAAAGCCCAGCGCGTACAGCGGCATAAAGGCAACGAAGAAGCCAATAATCCAGAACCAGAAAGCGCGCTTACCCCAGGTTTCGTTCAGGGTGAAGCCAAATGCTTTCGGGAACCAGTAAGTGATACCGGCAAAGCAGCCGAACACCACGCCGCCGATGATCACGTTATGGAAGTGAGCAATCAGAAACAGGCTGTTGTGCAGCACAAAGTTAGCGCCGGGAACCGCCAGCAATACGCCGGTCATCCCGCCGATGGAGAAGGTGATGATGAAGCCTGTCGTCCACAGCATGGCGGAGTGAGGCTGAATACGGCCCTGATACATGGTGAACAGCCAGTTGAATATTTTAACCCCGGTCGGGATTGAAATAATCATCGTGGCGATGCCGAAGAAAGCGTTGACGTTCGCGCCCGAACCCATGGTGAAGAAGTGGTGCAGCCAGACGACGAACGACAGTACGGTTATCGCAATGGTTGCCCACACCAGCGAGGTGTAGCCGAATAGCCGTTTCTTACAGAACGTAGCCACCACTTCGGAATAGATACCGAATACCGGCAGCACCAGGATGTAAACCTCAGGATGACCCCATGCCCAAATCAGGTTGATGTACATCATCATGTTGCCGCCCATATCATTGGTAAAGAAATGGGTGCCGAGGTAACGATCCAGCGTCAGTAACGCGATAGTGACAGTCAATATCGGAAATGCGGCGATAATCAGGACGTTGGTGCATAGCGCCGTCCAGGTGAATACCGGCATTTTCATCAGCGACATGCCCGGCGCGCGCATCTTCATAATGGTGGCGAAGAAGTTGACGCCCGTCAGCGTGGTGCCTAAACCGGATACCTGCAGGCTCCATATCCAGTAATCAACCCCGACGCCGGGACTGTACTCCTTACCTGAAAGCGGCGGATAGGCCACCCAACCGGTCTGGGCAAATTCGCCCACGCCCAGAGAGATGTTGATCAGAATGACGCCGGCAACAAATAGCCAGAAGCTCAGCGAGTTCAGGAAAGGAAAGGCAACGTCGCGAGCGCCGATCTGCAACGGAACCGCCAGGTTCATCAAGCCCACCACGAACGGCGTCGCCACGAAGAAGATCATGATAACGCCGTGTGCGGTGAATATTTGATCGTAGTGGTGGGGATTAAGGAATCCGGCTTCTCCGGCCGAGGCCAGAACCTGCTGACCACGCATCATGATGGCATCGGCAAAACCACGCAGCATCATTACCAGCGCGACGATGACATACATGATGCCGATCTTCTTATGGTCGACAGAGGTGAACCATTCCGCCCATAACCATTTCCATTTACCGAAGTAGGTTATCGCCGCCAGCAGCGCCAGACCGCCAAGCACGATTGCCGCCACGGTAACCATGATGATGGGTTCATGGTACGGAATTGCATCGAGTGTAAGTTTTCCGAACATCTTATTATCCCTCGGCTCCTTGATGTGAGGCATGCTCACCCATGTTCATGCCCTCACTGTGGTGCTGCATGTTTTCATCGTGCTTCATGCCTTCACCATGATGTTGCATGTTCATGTCGTTGCCTGTGAATTTGAGAATAATATTTCTGAACAAATCCGGTTGAACGCTAGAGAAGTATTCCACCGGATGGTATTCACTTGGCTGAGCCAGTTTGTTGAACTCATCCATGCTGCTGAGCGTTTTAGACGACGCCCGGACGTTTGCAACCCATTGATCAAATTCCTGGCGAGTGGGAGTGGCAATGGCGGTGAACTTCATGCCGGAGAAGCCTTTCCCGCTGTAAGCGCCCGAAATCCCATCATATTTCCCTGGCTCATTCGCTATCAAATGAAGCTGGGTTTGCATACCGGCCATAGCATAGATTTGACCGCCGAGATGAGGAATGAAGAAAGAGTTCATTACTGAATCAGAGGTGAGTTTAAATGCTACGGGCACATTTGCCGGGAACGCCAGTTCATTAACGCTGGCAATGCCCAAATCCGGGTAAACAAACAACCATTTCCAATCAAGGGAAACAACTTCGACATTAATCGGCTTAATATCTGATTCCAAAGGCTTATAAGGATCAAGCGAATGGGTTGTCTTCCAGGTGATCGTCGCAAGGATCGCGACGATGATGATCGGCACGGTCCATACCACCGCTTCAATCTTATTGGAGTGCGACCAGTTGGGCGTGTACTTTGCTTTTTTATTGGAAGCTCTGAATTTCCAGGCAAAGACTATCGTCATAATGATGACGGGAACAACAACGATCAACATCAGCCCGATGGCAGTCAGTATTAACGATCTTTGTTCTAACCCGACTTGTCCTTTGGGGTTCATTAGTGCCATATCGCAGCCGCCGAGTAGTACGGTAGCTGCAAATAAAGACAACATCCCAAAAATTTTATTGTAGTTCCTGAGTCTCATCTAGCGACCTCAATTACAAGGGCTCTATTGTCATTTCACGCGAGCGGGCATTTTACGGTAAGGTTATCATACTGTAAACATGATTAATGTTATGTCAGTAACTTGTTGTTGTTTTTGTATTTAGCGTGGAAAAATCGGACAACAAATAGAAAATAAGATTAAAAAACAATCAATTAACGATTTTTCCGGCAAAAAATAATGATTGATAATAAAAAATTACAATTAATGGCGACGATTATTTTCCAACAACAACAAATCTGGTATCCAACGATCTTTATCGTCAATAAACGAGAGTAGTTCAGAAAAAATGTTATCGCTAAGGAATAAATTTTAGAATTAGCGATTTTTTAAGAAAAATTAATTTAATAAGAGAATAAAACCGCAGAATAAAGCCGTGTTCTCGTCATCGTTCATGGCGCGGGTGTGTTGGCGCCATTCGTTGACTTGATTAAGCCGACGCAGAAGCCAACGAATGGCGTTGTTCAACACTTCAAACTCAACCTCTTGCCTGGCGAAATTGTCAGGCATCCATTCATTTTTACTCAGCCGGCGTACGCAAGGATAAATAATCCAGCAGGCTGCCGAGCGTAATCCCCAGCAACGCCAGGCCCCCGCCGCCCATCAGTAGACATTGCGCCAGTTGCGGATGGGCGGTCCATTCCAGCGCATTCGATATCAGCAGCATTAACCACGCGCCTAACAGACAAGAACCTATCGTCAGCGTCCGCAAGGCCCAGGCGTAATAGTGGGGAAAGGTACGGCGCGATAGAAAAGCGCCGGTTTTTTGCGTGTATTCCAACGTGCCGCGGCATGCCAGCAAGATCAACAACCCCGGTAGGGCGGCGATGATTGAGAAGAGATAAAACCACGCCCAGCCATGCGCCTCCACAAACCAGCCGGCGATGGGGCCGACATAGACTCGCCCCACCGCGGAAAGGGCGGAAAGTAAGGCGAATTGGGTAGCGGAGAAAGATTTGTGGCACAAGGTCATGAGCAAGGCGACAAACGCCGCGGTTCCCATTCCGCCGCAAAGGTTTTCCAGAAATACGGCGCTGGCCATGGTGAAAATATGTTTATCGGTGATGGATAACAACCAGTAACCCGCATTGGAGACCGCTTGCAGAATGCCGAAGAGCATCAGCGCTCTGAATAATGAGAGCCGTTGCATCAGCAGTCCGCCGTAGACGGCGCCGATAATGGTGGCAAACAGGCCGAGCGTTTTATTGACCAGCCCGACATCGCCGGCATTAAAGCCCACGCCGCGGATAAGAAACGTGGTCGTCAGACTGATAGCGAACGCATCGCCTAATTTATAAAGTACGATTAACAGCAGTATCAGCCAGGCGTTGTTGCGGCCAAAAAAATCACGCAACGGGGCAACGATCGCCTGTTCTATGCTGCGGGGCGCGGGTTGGCTGTTTAGCGGTTCTGGCGCCAGCAGGGTGGAAATCACGCCGATCAGCATCAGACCGCCCATCAACCAGTAGGTCGCCTGCCAGCCCAAGACCTTATCTGCAATCCACAGCGCGAGTCCGCCGGAAACCAGCATGGCCAATCGGTAGCCCAGCACCGATACCGCGGCGCCGGCGCCGCGTTCTTCCGGCGACAGAAGGTCCGTTTTATAAGCGTCAAACACGATATCCTGCGACGCCGAGCAAAAGGCAACCAGCACGGCTAATGCCGCCAGCCACCAGAGGTCGCGGGACGGATTCATGAATCCCATGCAGACGATTGCAATGACCAGCAAAAGCTGGCTGAGCGCTAACCATCCGCGACGCCGGCCAAGGAACGGCGGAGTAAAGCGATCCATCAGCGGGGACCACAGAAACTTAAAGACGTACGCCTGACCGACCAGGGAAAAAAAGCCAATGGTTTTCAGATCGACATTTTCTACGGTCATCCATGCTTGCAGCGTGCCGGACGTTAACGCCAGGGGTAAACCGGAAGCAAAACCCAGCAGCAGCAGGAAAAGCGAGTTACGTTGACTAAACAGATTAACGATACGACTAAGCATGAAAAGTCCTTCCCCTTGCTCGGCAGAAGAGGGCGCAGAGCAAAGGAATCGGAATGAAAAGATGATTAACGGGCGTTTTCTTTGATAAATGAACTGACGCTGGTGTCTTGCGCCATGTCGTTGATGACATCGCCTAACACCGTATTGACCGCATCGGTAATTTTATCATTACTTGCGGTGAACGCGCCCTGAACATTATAGGTTGAGCGGTAGTTCTTAACCTGCTTGTTGCCGTTGGCGGCCAGAGAAATGATAGAAATATCGGCTTTGGTCGTGATGTTGTAGCGCAGGTTTCCTTCGGATACGTCGGCATACAGGTTGTTAACCACGATCTGTAAGGCGACCGGGCCGCCGGTGCCGATCATATAGCCACGCGCGGTCATTTGTTTCTCCAGCGCTTCCTGCAACAGGAAACGCAGATCGCGTGATGGCGTCAGGGTGACTAACTGTCCGTCGCGGTTTACTTTCGCCAAGGCCTGATCGGCCCGTTGATCTGCGCCATTGATGCTGACCGTGACGCCCATCAGCGAGGGATCTTGCGAAGGCAGACTAATTTTCGGCATAACGTTCAGCGTATTGCTTTTACTTGCACAGCCGGCAAGCATCAGTACCGCCAACAGCGGGAAAAATAATTTTTTTAGCATTCGTAATTTCTCAGTAATGATTAAGGTGGTTAGCTGACAAAAATTACTGATATCATATCATCGCCGCCGGTGGTGGAAAGAGCGGAGTAAAGGTAAATTATCCTGAAGTCTGTCTTTTTCCTGACGTCATTCAGGCAAAATCGTTTTTATCCCCCGCTGCCGGCAAAAATATGCCACTGAACGGCCATTTACCCTCCTATCGGCGGCAATCGTTTCCGTCTGAAAAAGAATCAGGGCGGAAGGGCGCTGAAGGCCAGCCAATCATAGAAATACCGGGCTGATGGCGAATTTTTTAAAACTCGAAGGAGCAGCCGTATGATGCGTGAAACTATAGAAGACAAACTACGTGCGGAATTCGAGCCGCTTTATCTGGAAGTGATTGATGAAAGCCATCGCCATAACGTGCCTGCCGGTTCTGGAAGTCATTTCAAAGTGATAATAGTCAGCGAACGTTTTGTTCGGGAGAGGGCATTGGGGCGTCATCGCGCCATCTATGCGGCGCTGGCCGCGGAATTAGCGAGTTCGTTGCATGCGCTGGCATTACATGCGTATTCGGCCAGCGAATGGGATAGCCTGCAGCATCCCGTGCCGTCGTCACCGCCCTGCGGCGGCGCCGGCATCATGTCCTAGATTTCGAAGATAACCCGTTTCTCGACGGGTTATCGATAAAAGTGCACCGCTCCTGGTGAATAGTCTGTCCACCGTCCTCGACTCGTCCTATCTATATCGCTATAATGCCGCGTCTATTTTTCCGGAATGTATTCGGGACGCTTCTGACTACAGGGAACATGGGGTTGATAACCACATCGTGGCTGCCTCGGTTCTGTAAAGTTTACTTCCGCTGACGCCAGTTGGAATTGGGCTTTGCTGTTGTGAGAATAGTTTTGGGGTTGACCGAGCACTGTGATTTTTTGAGGTAACAAGATGCAAGTTTCTGTTGAAACCACTCAAGGCCTTGGGCGCCGTGTAACGATTACCGTTGCTGCTGACAGCATTGAGAGTGCAGTTAAAAGCGAGCTGGTCAACGTGGCCAAAAAAGTACGTATCGACGGTTTTCGCAAAGGCAAAGTGCCGATGAATATTGTTGCTCAACGTTATGATGCATCCGTGCGTCAGGACGTGCTGAGCGATTTGATGCAGCGTAATTTTGTCGATGCCATCATCAAAGAAAAAATTAACCCAGTTGGCGCGCCGAACTATGTTCCGGGTGAATATCAAGTGGGTGGCGATTTTACTTACTCCGTTGAGTTCGAAGTGTATCCGGAAGTTGAACTGAAGGATCTGGAGTCAATCGAAGTTGAAAAACCGGTTGTTGAAGTCACCGAAGCCGATGTCGACACCATGCTGGAAACCCTGCGTAAACAGCAGGCGACCTGGAAAGAAAGCGATGGCGCAGCGGCGGCTGAAGATCGCGTGACTATCGATTTCAGCGGTTCTGTCGATGGCGAAGAGTTCGAAGGTGGCAAAGCTTCTGACTTCGTACTGGCTATGGGGCAGGGTCGTATGATCCCCGGTTTTGAAGATGGCGTTGTCGGTCACAAAGCTGGTGAAGAATTCACCATTGATGTGAGCTTCCCTGACGACTATCACGCAGAAAATCTGAAAGGCAAGGCCGCTAAATTCGCCATTGTACTGAAGAAGGTTGAAGAACGTGAATTGCCTGAACTGACTGAAGAATTCATCAAACGTTTCGGCGTTGAAGATGGTTCCCAGGCAGGTTTGCGTGCTGAAGTTCGCAAAAATATGGAACGTGAATTGAAAGGCGCGGTACGCAACCGTGTGAAAACTCAGGTTCTGGATGGCCTTATCAAGGCGAACGAAATTGATGTTCCCGCTGCGCTGGTTGAAGGCGAGATTGACGTTCTGCGTCGTCAGGCCGCACAACGTTTCGGCGGCAACGAAAAGCAGGCGCTGGAACTGCCGCGTGAACTGTTCGAAGAACAAGCCAAACGCCGTGTGGTCATCGGTCTGTTGCTGGGTGAAGTCATCAGCGCCAACGAGCTGAAAGCCGACGAAGAACGCGTTAAAACGCTGATCGACGAAATGGCTTCCGCCTATGAAGATCCGCAGGAAGTTGTCGAGTTCTACAGTAAAAACAAAGAACTGATGAACAATATGCGTAACGTCGCTCTGGAAGAACAAGCGGTTGAAACGCTGCTTACCAAGGCAAAAGTAGTTGAAAAATCCGTCGGTTTCAATGAGCTGATGAATCAGACAACGACTGCATAAGCAGCGTTTTATCGCTGTTTCAGGGGAGCGATCTCCTGTAAAAAACCCGCAGCCTTTTATGGCGCGGGTTTTTCTATTTCAGTGATAGTCTAATCATCAGCTTGTTTTTCAAAGAAATGAACTAAACTGCACTACTATAAAAAGAGCACGTCACGCTGGTCGGGCGGGAAGTTATTGCCGATAACGCTTTAATGTAAAACAATGGATAGTGTAAGCTTGAAAAACAGTGCTGAAGCCCCAAATAACTGAGAGATAATGGGCGGCATCGCTAGGGATTTCCGGCGAATCCTGTTTTGTCCCTAGGGTGAATGAACCGAATGCATCGGCATGGTCATCATCATTTATCTAAAGTAGAATCGGGCAATAATGGTGCCGGACGTATTTATTTAGGAGACGTGAATGTCATACAGTGGCGAACAAGAAAGACAAGCACCTCATATGGCTTTAGTGCCGATGGTGGTTGAGCAAACCTCTCGTGGGGAACGTTCTTACGATATTTATTCCCGTCTGCTTAAAGAACGGATCATCTTCCTGACTGGTCAGGTCGAAGATCATATGGCGAATCTGATTGTCGCCCAGATGCTGTTTCTGGAAGCTGAAAATCCGGAAAAAGACATCTTTCTATACATCAACTCCCCTGGGGGCGTAATTACCGCCGGCATGTCTATCTACGACACCATGCAGTTTATCAAGCCGGATGTTAGTACGATTTGTATGGGACAGGCTTGTTCTATGGGGTCGTTCCTGCTGGCTGCGGGCGCTAAGGGCAAACGTATTTGTCTGCCTAACTCTCGGGTCATGATTCACCAGCCGCTGGGCGGATTCCAGGGGCAGGCGACGGATATCGAAATCCACGCCAAAGAAATATTGAAAGTAAAAGCCAAAATGAATGAATTGATGGCTAAACATACGGGGCAGCCTCTTGAAGTGATAGAGAGAGATACCGATCGAGACCGTTTCCTCTCTGCCGATGAGGCAGTAGACTATGGTTTGGTAGATTCTGTATTCACTAATCGTCATTGATGTTCTGCGATGTGAGCAGTTTATAGTGGCTGAAAATCAGTGTTCGACCGATAGTCTGTTGTGCGGTGTATGCTTGCGCGTATTGGCTATAAATGTCGGCGTTCGCTGTAGCGATATCGCTGTGGTTGGCCTGCGGGCAAAAGACTAAGAAGAGGTTTACTGATGACAGATAAGCGCAAAGACGGTTCAGGAAAGTTGCTGTACTGCTCTTTCTGCGGCAAAAGCCAGCATGAAGTACGTAAGCTGATTGCCGGGCCGTCAGTGTATATCTGCGATGAATGTGTTGACTTGTGTAACGACATTATTCGCGAAGAAATTAAAGAAGTGTCTCCGCATCGTGAGCGTAGTGCGCTACCGACGCCGCATGAAATTCGCCACCATCTTGACGATTACGTTATTGGTCAGGAGCAGGCCAAAAAGGTGCTGGCGGTCGCGGTATATAACCACTATAAACGGTTACGCAACGGCGACACCAGCAACGGCATTGAATTGGGCAAAAGCAATATCTTGCTGATCGGCCCGACCGGTAGCGGTAAAACATTGCTGGCTGAGACGCTGGCGCGTTTTCTGGATGTACCCTTCACCATGGCTGACGCAACCACGTTGACCGAAGCCGGTTATGTGGGTGAAGACGTTGAGAACATCATTCAGAAGCTGCTGCAAAAATGCGATTACGATGTGCAGAAAGCACAGCGTGGGATTGTCTATATTGATGAAATCGACAAGATTTCGCGTAAATCCGACAACCCGTCAATTACGCGCGACGTGTCCGGCGAAGGCGTTCAGCAGGCGCTGCTGAAGCTGATCGAAGGGACCATCGCCGCTGTTCCTCCTCAGGGCGGACGCAAGCATCCGCAACAAGAGTTCTTGCAGGTGGATACCTCCAAGATCCTCTTTATTTGCGGCGGCGCGTTTGCCGGCCTGGATAAAGTCATCGAACAGCGCACCGACACCGGTCGTGGTATCGGGTTTGGCGCGACGGTAAAAGGGACGTCGGAGAAATCGACGGAAGGCGAACTGTTGGGTCAGGTTGAACCGGGTGACTTAATCAAGTTTGGTTTGATTCCAGAGTTTATTGGCCGTTTGCCGGTGGTTGCAACGCTGAGAGAGCTGAGTGAAGATGCGCTGATTCAGATTTTACGCGAACCGAAAAATGCGCTGACCAAGCAGTATCAGGCCTTGTTCAATCTGGAAGGCGTTGAGCTTGAGTTCCGTGATGAAGCGCTGACGGCGATCGCCAAGAAAGCGATGGCGCGTAAGACCGGCGCCCGTGGTTTACGCTCCATCGTTGAAGCCGCACTGCTCGAGACAATGTACGATCTGCCATCATTGGAAAGCGTGGATAAGGTAGTGATCGACGAGTCAGTCATTGACGGCCAGTCCGAACCTTTGCTGATCTACGGCAAACACGAAGCTCAGCAGGCTTCCGGCGAATAGTTAACCAAAAAAACAGTATTGAAAGAGCAAAATGGGGGATTTTATCCCCCATTCGCTTTTACACGTATTCTGACCGTTGAATGTAAGATATTTATCCCCATATACTCAATTACCTATTTGGTGAAACCCGTGAAGATCGTGTTTCACGAGATTCCCCTAACCTGGCGGAAACGAAACTAAGAGAGAGCTCTATGAACCCTGAGCGTTCCGAACGCATTGAAATCCCCGTATTGCCGTTGCGCGATGTGGTGGTTTATCCGCACATGGTGATTCCGTTGTTTGTTGGTCGGGAAAAGTCAATTCGGTGCCTTGAAGCTGCAATGGATCACGATAAGAAGATCATGCTGGTGGCGCAGAAAGAGGCTTCAACGGATGAGCCAAGCATTAACGATCTTTTCTCGGTAGGGACGGTAGCCTCCATTCTTCAAATGCTGAAACTGCCAGACGGCACGGTGAAAGTGCTGGTCGAAGGGTTGCAGCGTGCGCGCATTACGACACTGGCCGACAGCGGCGAACATTTCGCCGCGCAGGCGGAATACCTTGATTCCCCGACGATTGATGAGCGTGAGCAGGAAGTACTGATGCGCACCGCAATCAATCAGTTTGAGGGCTATATCAAGCTGAACAAAAAGATCCCGCCGGAAGTGCTGACATCGCTGAACAGTATTGACGATGCCGCGCGACTGGCCGATACCATCGCCGCGCATATGCCGCTAAAGCTGACGGATAAGCAGTCTGTACTTGAAATGTTCGATATAACGGAGCGTTTAGAGTATCTGATGGCGATGATGGAGTCCGAAATTGACCTGTTGCAGGTTGAAAAACGGATCCGGGGCCGCGTCAAGAAACAGATGGAAAAAAGCCAGCGCGAATATTATCTGAATGAGCAGATGAAAGCGATTCAGAAAGAGCTCGGCGAAATGGATGATGCGCCAGATGAATATGAAGCGCTGAAACGCAAGATTGAAGCGGCGAAGATGCCGAAAGAAGCGCGCGAAAAAACCGAAGCGGAACTACAAAAACTGAAAATGATGTCGCCGATGTCTGCTGAGGCAACGGTGGTTCGCGGCTATATCGACTGGATGGTGCAGGTTCCCTGGAATGCCCGTAGCAAAGTGAAGAAAGATTTGCGTAAGGCTCAAGAGATGCTGGATACCGACCATTATGGTCTTGAACGCGTCAAAGAGCGCATTCTGGAATACCTTGCGGTTCAGAGTCGCGTCAGCAAGATCAGGGGACCGATTTTATGCTTGGTCGGGCCTCCAGGCGTGGGTAAAACCTCTTTGGGGCAATCTATCGCCAAGGCAACCGGACGCCAGTATGTCCGTATGGCGCTGGGCGGCGTGCGTGATGAAGCGGAAATCCGTGGTCACCGACGTACCTATATCGGATCCATGCCGGGTAAACTGATCCAGAAGATGGCGAAAGTCGGAGTGAAAAACCCGCTTTTCTTATTGGATGAGATCGACAAGATGTCTTCCGATATGCGTGGCGATCCGGCTTCGGCGCTGCTGGAAGTGCTGGATCCGGAACAAAACGTGGCATTTAACGACCACTATCTGGAAGTCGATTACGATCTGTCGGATGTGATGTTCGTTGCGACGTCCAACTCGATGAACATTCCCGCGCCGTTGCTTGACCGTATGGAAGTGATCCGCCTTTCCGGCTATACCGAAGACGAGAAGCTGAACATCGCCAAACAGCACCTTCTGCCCAAGCAGGTTGAGCGTAATGCGCTGAAGAAGGGCGAATTGTCGGTTGAGGATAGCGCGATAGTCGGCATTATCCGCTACTACACGCGGGAAGCCGGCGTACGTAGTCTGGAACGTGAGATTTCCAAACTGTGCCGAAAAGCGGTGAAAACGCTGTTGATGGACAAATCGATCAAGCATATCCAGATCTCGGGTGATAACCTCAAGGATTTTCTTGGCGTACAGCGCTTCGATTACGGTCGGGCGGATGATGAAAATCGTGTCGGTCAGGTAACCGGCTTGGCATGGACGGAAGTCGGCGGCGACCTGCTGACCATTGAAACCGCCTGTGTGCCCGGCAAAGGCAAGCTGACGTATACCGGTTCATTAGGCGAAGTCATGCAGGAATCGATTCAGGCCGCTCTCACCGTAGTGCGCGCCAGAGCCGATAAACTGGGTATCAATGCGGATTTTTATGAAAAACGCGATATCCATGTGCATGTTCCGGAAGGGGCGACGCCTAAAGATGGTCCAAGCGCCGGGATCGCGATGTGTACCGCGCTGGTCTCCTGCCTGACCGGGAATCCGGTTCGTGCAGACGTTGCCATGACCGGGGAAATTACCTTGCGCGGTCTGGTGCTGCCTATCGGGGGGCTGAAAGAGAAACTGCTGGCGGCCCATCGCGGCGGCATTAAAACGGTGCTGATCCCGGATGAAAACAAGCGCGATCTTGAAGATATTCCGCAAAACGTGATTGCCGACCTGGATATTCATCCGGTGAAACGGATTGAGGAAGTCTTGTCGCTGGCATTAATGAACGCGCCGTATGGTATGCAGGTTGTCACCTCTGCGGCCAAGGCGAAATAGTGATATATCGCAAAAAGCCTTGAAAAAATCAGAGCTGGTAAGTGAAATCGTGCTTGCCAGCTTTTTTTTGTACCGCTAAGTTAGAGCACTGTTGGTTTTAGCGGTACTTGCTAAGGTCTGACAAGGTTGTTATAAATTTGGCGTCGTGTTTTGGGGATTTCAGCGCGACCATATAATTCCAAAGGGGATGAGAGAGTGAATAAGTCACAATTGATCGACAAAATTGCTTCAGATGCTGACATTTCCAAAGCAGCGGCAGGGCGCGTGTTGGATGCAATTATTGGTTCCGTAACTGAATCTCTGAAAGAGGGAGATGATGTTGCTCTGGTTGGTTTCGGTACTTTCTCCGTACGTGAACGTGCTGCCCGCACCGGCCGTAACCCGCAAACCGGTAAAGAGATCAGTATCCCGGCAGCAAAAGTACCTGGCTTCCGTGCCGGTAAAACGCTGAAAGACGCCGTTAACTGATTATTACGTCGCCGGTTTGGTGGGTAACACCTTGTGTTGCCAAACATTACCTGACGCGACGATGTCGGTGGGGTAAGATACGAGGCGCATCATTTTTATGATGTGCCTTTTGTTATGATGGCTTTTTCTGCCTGTCGGTTCTGGGCCGTCGCAAGCGATTTTATTGTCGGACTTTCCCTGGCAGCGTGACTCTTAGGCCTTGTCGCGCAACCTTAAAGAACATTCCTGATGTTGTTTAACGGCTGATTCGGGTTACTATTGTCAGACAAAGATTAAACTCGCCCTTACCTTGTTTGTGGAGGATGCATGGTTTTACCAGCGCAGGGCGTGTTATTCATTCTACAGCGGAGTGTTGTCACATTATGATGGACAATTTACGCGCGGCCGCTAATAACGTCGTGCTCAAAATTATTCTTGCCTTGATCATTGCATCGTTCGTTTTAACCGGCGTTGGTGATTATCTTATCAGTGGTTCTGGGAACTACGCCGCGAAGGTTAATGGGCAGGAAATTTCCCGCGCTCAGCTTGAGCAAGCCGTACAGAACGAACGTAATCGCCAGCAGAGCGCATTGGGTGAAAACTTTTCTATGCTGGCTGGGAATGCGGGTTATATGCAGCAACTGCGCAAGCAGGCGCTGTCACAGCTGATTGATGAAGTTCTGTTGGATCAATACGCCGACACGTTAGGGCTGAGCATCAGCGATGAACAGATCAGGCAGGCGATTTTCGCTGTTCCGGTATTTCAGACGAATAACCACTTTGATAATGAAAAATATCTGAATCAGGTTCGTCGTCTGGGCCTGACTCCGGATGGGTATGCTGAGCTGCTACGCAAGCAACTGACCTCTCAGCAGTTGATTCGCGGATTTGGCGACACGGCATTCATCCTGCCGCAGGAAGTCGACAACCTGGTCAAGCTTGCTGCTCAGGATCGGGTTGTTCGTCTCGCCACCATCGATATTGATGCTATCGCTAAAGCCCAAACGGCTTCTGATGCGGAAATCAACAGCTATTACGATCAAAATAAGGGCCGTTTCATTGCGCCGGAAACGTTCAAGGTCAGCTATATCACGCTTGATGCGGCGAGCCTGATGGATAAAGTTGTGGTCAATGACGCGGCTATCGCTGATTTTTATGAAAAAAATAAAAATGATTACACTCAGCCCGCACGCCGGAAATTCAGCGTTATTCAGGTGAAAACCGAAACGGATGCGCAGTCTGTTCTTGATGCGCTTAAGCAAGGTTCCGATTTTGCAACCCTGGCGAAGGAAAAATCGACGGATCCTATCTCTCGTCGCAACGGTGGTGATTTGGGGTGGATGGATGAAAACGCCATCGTCGACGATCTCAAGCAGGCTAATCTGACGGAAAAAGGACAGGTTTCTTCGGCGATCAAATCCTCCGTAGGCTATCTGATTGCGCGCCTCGATGACATGCAGCCTTCTCAGATAAAACCGCTGGGCGAAGTGCGTGATGAGATTGCCGCTAAAGTTAAGCACGAAAAAGCGCTCGATGAATATTTTGCGCTGCAGCAAAAAGTCAGCGAAGCCGCCAGCAACGATAATGAATCTTTGGCTTCAGCCGAAGAGGCCGCTGGCGTGAAAGCGGTGCAGACCGACTGGTTTACTCGTGAGCAGGTGCCTGCGGCCTTGAATTTCCAGCCGGTTACCCAGGCGATTTTCGATGGCGGACTGATGGGAAAAAGCGGCAGCGCGGGAAACAACTCCGACGTAATTAGCGTCGACGGCGATCGTGCTTTCGTCATCCGGATTAACGATCATAATGCCGAAAGCACGCGTCCGTTGGATCAGGTGCGTGATCAGGTGATTCAGACCGTTAAGCGCCAGAAGGCGGAACAGCAAGCTCGAGTCGATGCCGAAAAAATTCTGGTCGATCTCAAACAGGGTAAGGATGATGCGCTAAAAGCGGCGAAACTGAGCTTTGGTGCGGCTAAAACCCTGTCTTCTCTTTCGCAGGGCGATGTTATGGCTGAGTCCGTTTTTGCCTTGCCTCACCCAGCCAAAGATAAATCATCTTATGGTATTACTCAGGATCAGGCGGGTAATGTGGTGTTAGTCGCGCTTGATAGCGTGCATCCGCACCAGTTGAGCGATCAGCAGAAAGAGCAATTTGCCGGTCAGATACAGCAAAGTGCGATGGGATCGCTATTTGATAGCTTGCTGATTAGTCTGCGTGGCGAAGCTAAAATCAAGCTGGGCTCCGCGGCTCAGGAGCAACAATAAGCTCCGCATAAATATGCAAATCGTTGCAATAACAAAAGGCCGCTTTCGCGGCCTTTTCCACATTTAAGCAAGGCCATTTGCGGTGAAAACCGGCTTACGGCAAGGTAGCCAGGCTGTCACACACATGGAGGAAACAGCATGAAAAAATCAGGAATAAAGGCGTTTTGCTTAATTGTTGGAATGAGTTTGTCTGGGCTGCCGCTATTGGTCCAGGCGGCGTCAAAAACAGAAAATACCGGGGCAACGGCGAAGCCTGTTGCCGTCTCCCAGGAGATGGAGAAGGCATTGATTCCCGCAGATGATGAGGATGCGGTAAGTATTAACACCGCAACGGCTGAAGATCTTGCGGGCGTGATGAACGGGGTTGGTCTTAAAAAAGCGGAAGCGATAGTGAGCTACCGCGAACAAAACGGTCCTTTCACGCAGATTGAGCAATTGCAGGAAGTTCCGGGGATCGGCGCGGCGTTAGTCAAACGCAATCTGTCACGTTTAAAGCTATGATGCTTTTTGCTGACGGCGGGGATAGGGGAGCGGCAGCGAACTGCTCGGTGGCGTTTTGTCATCAGCCACGGGTATCAGACTCGTAGTCGCAAGCCTTGTGGCAGGCAAGGACGTAAAGGCGATTCGTCCTTGCCTGATTTTACTGACGATGGTTATTTCAGACCGGTTTTCTGCTTCAACGTCGTCATTACCCCGGCCGGATCGCTCTGATAGGCTTGTAATCCATTAGCCCGTAGATGACAGGCGGCGCAGTGACCGCATCCATCACCTTTGATGCCGTTATAGCAGGTTAAGGTGTGATGACGGATGGTGTCCAACTGCCGGTAATAATCCGCCAGTGCCCAGGTTTCCGCTTTATTGAGCCACATCAGGGGAGTAACAAAACGAATGTCGCGCGCAATACCGAGGATGACCGCTTGATTCAATGCCTTGACGAATTCGTCGCGGCAGTCTGGATAACCGGAGAAGTCGGTTTCACACACGCCGGTGATAACGGCTTCGGCACCAACCTGATAGGCATAAATAGAGGCCAGCGTCAGGAACAGTATATTCCGACCAGGGACAAAGGTGCTGGGAAGCCCCTGAGCATCGTTGTCGTAGTCAGGGACGGGGATGTTGTCACGCGTCAGGCTGCTGGCGGCCAGCTCATTGAGTAAGCCGACATCCAAAACTTTATGCGCAGTTGCTCCGAGTTGCAGCGAGAGTTCTCTGGCTATATCTATTTCCGCACGGTGACGTTGTCCGTAATCGAAAGTAATACAGTGGACTTCATCATAGTGCTGAAGAGCCTGGATTAGGCAAGTTGTAGAGTCTTGCCCACCGCTAAAAACGACAACCGCGCGTTTCATTTTTTATTCACCTTGAAGCAATTGGGGCCTCAACACAGCAAGAATGTGCTGGGGCATAAAACCGTATGTTACCTGAAAAAAGGTTGTCATTCAGCGATTCGCCATGATCTTGTCCGTGAGGAAAACGCAGGTTTGCTTTAATTACTGATTCTTCGTTCAGCATTCTGCTTGATTGATGGTGCGGCAAAGGATCATCAAGCCCGTGTCCGCGATGCGTCATGGTGCCGGAACGTGGAGGTTGTAATGACGACGCTGGATGATTTGTTATCAAAAAAGATTGTCTTTTTATCTTTAAATGCGCGAAATTGGAGAAAAATTTCCTATGGAATGGCGCTATGCTAGATAAAATAGATCGTATGCTATTAAGTTTGCTGCAACATGACTGCACGCTTTCACTGCAAACGCTGGCTGAATCGGTGAACCTGACGTCGACGCCTTGCTGGAAGAGGCTGAAGCGGTTGGAAGAGGACGGTTATATCCGGGCGCGTGTCGCGTTGCTGGATAACGAACGCTTGGGGTTAGGATTGACGGCGTTTGTGCTATTGAAAACCCAGCAACATAATAGCGTCTGGTACCAAACGTTTACCAGCGTGGTGTCGGAAATGCCTGAAGTCTTGTCTTTCTATCGAATGGCGGGAGAGTATGATTACCTGATGCAGGTGCAGGTAGCTGATATGAAAAGCTATGATGATTTTTACAAGCGGTTGGTGAACGGTATTCCGGGATTGGTGGACGTGACATCCAGTTTCGCCATGGAGCGCATCAAGAACACGACGGCATTGCCATTATCCTTATAGCTCATTGGTCATAAGCGTTTCGCCTATGTTTAATCAATGTGGCGTCACGGAATAAACCCTTGCAGCGTGGAGCACGCAAAACGTCGCTCTTTGCCGGGACGCGAATTCGTGAGCCGAGTAATTAAACCTGCTCAAGGCGCCTGTAACTTGGAAGATGAAGGGTATAATCATTTTTCTCGTTTTATACCCATATCCCTGAATATTGGAATCAAAACTGCGTGAGACTTTTTGCCCAATTGAGCTGGTATTTTCGCCGGGAATGGCGGCGCTATACCGGCGCGGTGCTTTTATTAATCGTTATCGCCATTCTGCAATTATTACCGCCCAAACTGGTCGGGGTCGTAGTGGATGGCGTTACGCAACACAATATGACGACCTCCAGGATAATGCAGTGGATTGGCCTCATGTTGATCACCGCCGTGATGGTTTATCTATTGCGGTGCGTTTGGCGTGTATTGCTGTTCGGGGCATCTTACCAACTGGCGGTTGAACTGCGCGAAGATTTCTATCGTCAACTCAGTCGGCAGCACCCGGCTTTTTATTTGCGTCATCGTACCGGCGATTTGATGGCGCTTGCCACCAATGACGTGGATCGCGTGGTCTTCGCCGCAGGCGAAGGGGTTCTGACGCTGGTTGATTCCCTGGTCATGGGATGCGCCGTACTGGTCGTTATGTGTACCCAAATTAGCTGGCAATTGACATTGCTGTCGCTTTTGCCGATGCCGATTATGGCACTGATCATCAAGCATTACGGCACCCAGTTACACCATCGTTTTAAATCGGCTCAGGCGGCGTTTTCCTCGCTTAACGATCAGGCTCAGGAAGGCTTGACCAGTATTCGCATGATTAAATCCTTTGGTCTGGAAGATTATCAGTCAGCGCGCTTTGCTGAGGTCGCCGAAGATGCCGGCGCCAAAAATATGTATGTCGCGCGCGTAGATGCTCGCTTCAATCCCACTATTTATATTGCTATTGGATTATCACACCTGCTGGCCATTGGTTGGGGCAGTTGGATGGTGGTTCATGGTACGCTGACGCTGGGGATGTTAACCAGTTTTGTGATGTACCTTGGCCTGATGATATGGCCAATGCTGGCGTTGGCATGGATGTTCAATATCGTTGAGCGCGGAAGCGCGGCATATAGCCGAATTCGTCAGCTTTTGTCAGAACGGCCGGTTGTCATAGATGGTACGCAATCTCTGCCCGACCAGCGTGGCTCGCTGGTCGCGAATATTGATGACTTTCATTATCCTGAAAATACCGCTAGTGCGTTGAAAAACGTCCGTTTTACGCTCAAACCAGGGCAAATGCTGGGGTTGTGTGGCCCAACCGGGTCAGGTAAAAGCACGCTGCTGGCGCTACTCCTGCGTCATTTTGATATTCAGTCCGGTGACATTCGATACCACAATCTTTCTTTGTCCGATATTCGTCTGGATGAATTGCGCCATCGCTTTGCCGTTGTGGGGCAAACGCCGTTTCTTTTTTCCGACACGGTCGCGAGCAATATTTCTCTGGGGCGACCGGATGCAACCGGGCGGCAAATCGAACGTGCGGCTCGCCTTGCCTGCGTTCATGATGACATTTTTCGGCTTCCGCAAGGGTACGATACTGAAGTCGGCGAGCGCGGCGTTATGTTGTCCGGTGGTCAGAAACAGCGGATCGCCATCGCTCGCGCGTTATTGCTGGATGCCGAAATTTTGATTCTGGATGACGCTTTATCCGCAGTTGACGGCCGTACGGAGCATCAGATTCTGCATAATCTTAAGCAGTGGGGTGAGCACAGGACGTTGATTATCAGCGCTCACCGCCTTTCGGCCTTGACCGAAGCCAACGAGATTCTGGTGCTGCAGCACGGACGCGCTGTTCAGCGGGGCAATCATCGGCAACTTGTCGCTCAATCCGGCTGGTATCGAGATATGTATCGTTATCAACAATTGGAAGCCGCGCTGGATGATGTGCCGCTGGCAGAAGGGGACATTAATGAATAGCCCTAAACGGCTTTGGCCAACATTAAAGCGTTTGCTGTCCTATGCCTCGCCATGGCGCAAGCCCCTGACTTTGGGGATTTTGATGCTGTGGATAGCCGCTGCCGCCGAGGTGTCCGGTCCTGTTCTGGTTAGTTATTTTCTTGATGGCCTGGTGGCAAAAGGCGAATTCCCGTTGGCGTTGGCCGCGGGATTAGCCTGCACCTATCTTCTGCTGCAAATTTTGGCCGCGGCTCTGCACTATTTTCAGGCATTGCTATTTAACCGGGTAGCGGTCGGCGTGGTGCAACAATTACGTATCGATGTGATGGATGCAGCGTTACGACAGCCGCTCAGTACGTTTGATACCCAACCGGTCGGGCAACTGATATCGCGCGTAACGAACGACACGGAGGTGGTGAAAGATCTGTATGTCATGGTGGTATCAACCGCATTACGCAGCGCTGCGCTGGTTGGCGCTATGCTGGTGGCGATGTTCAGTCTGGACTGGCGAATGGCGCTGGTCGCGCTGACTATTTTCCCGGCGGTGCTAATTGTTATGTTGATTTATCAGCGTTACAGCACGCCGATTGTTCGCCGGGTACGCACTTATCTGGCGGATATCAATGATGGTTTTAATGAAGTCATCAATGGCATGGGCGTGATTCAGCAATTCCGTCAGCAGGCCCGGTTTGGCGAGAAGCTCAGCAACGCGAGCTGGGCGCATTATCGCGCTCGTATGGAAACATTGCGGCTCGATGGTTTTCTCTTGCGTCCATTGCTCAGCCTGTTTTCGACAATGGTTCTGTGCGGACTGCTGATGCAGTTTGGTTTCAGCGCCGTCGGTTCGGTAGGGGTTGGCGTGCTTTACGCGTTTATTAATTATCTTGGGCGTTTGAATGAGCCGCTGATTGAGATGACAACTCAGCAATCCATGTTGCAGCAAGCCGTTGTCGCCGGTGAACGCATTTTCGAACTGATGGATGGCGTGAAACAAGACTATGGCGGCGACGAACGCTCGCTTCCCCATGGACGTGTTGATATCGATGATGTTTCTTTCTCCTACGGCCCGGGGAAAAGGGTTCTGCAACATATCTCGCTGACTATTCCTGCGCGGGGATTTGTGGCGTTGGTCGGTCATACCGGCAGCGGCAAAAGTACGTTGGCTAATCTGTTGATGGGATATTACTCTCCTGATGAGGGCGAGATTCGGTTGGATGGACGTCCTCTGCCAACGTTGTCACACCAGACATTACGTCATAACGTAGCCATGGTGCAGCAGGATCCCGTGGTGTTGGCTGAATCAATGTATACGAATGTCACCTTGGGTCGAGATATCAGCGAAGAAGACGTGTGGCGAGTGCTCGACATCGTTCAGTTATCCGATTTGGTGCATTCGTTCCCTGATGGGTTGCATACCCCGATTGGCGAGCAGGGGAATAATCTATCGACAGGGCAGAAGCAATTACTGGCGATTGCCCGGGTATTGGTTCGGACACCAAAGATTCTGATACTGGATGAAGCGACGGCGAATATTGACTCAGGTACTGAGCGGGCGGTGCAAAAGGCGCTGAATATTATTCGTGCTCAAACAACACTGGTCGTCATTGCCCATCGGCTGTCGACAATAGTAGACGCTGACACAATTATGGTGCTGCATCATGGACAAGGCGTAGAGCAAGGCACTCATGGGCAGTTATTGCGCCAGAAGGGACGCTATTATCAGATGTATCAGTTGCAGTTGGCGGGAGAAGAACTGGCGGCGGCCGAGACGTCAGAATCTATTTCCGTATCCTAGGCGCCTGCACCTCCAAATACAACCGGTAGCGGATAGCTACCGGTTGCTTCGCACCATCACTAAGCATATTCACTCTGTTTTTAGCCTTGACGCACCAAATTCACCCGTCACGCACTATCATGGTGCGAATGGTGCCCCATTTTTCGGGGATTTTCTTTTCCTGACCGCGTCTCTCCAGCCGTTAACCGAGCTTCACCGCGTTATCCTGACGGATATCTGCCAGATAAATCATTTATGGCACATCCTTTGCTTTATCCTTGCGTGAAGATAATTCTAAATGATAGAAATCCGAGATAGCAGCGGGCGCAAGTCTGAACTTACGGTTAGGGGGATGATGAATGAAACTGGTTACTGTGGTAATAAAACCATTCAAGCTGGAAGATGTGCGTGAAGCATTATCTTCCGTTGGCATTCAGGGACTAACGGTCACTGAAGTTAAGGGATTTGGACGCCAAAAAGGGCACGCTGAACTGTATCGTGGCGCAGAGTACAGCGTTAACTTTTTACCTAAAGTGAAAATCGATATCGCAATAGCGGATGATCAACTGGATGAAGTCATTGATGTAATCAGTAAAGCGGCCTATACCGGAAAAATTGGTGACGGAAAGATTTTTGTCGCTGAATTACAAAGGGTTATTCGTATTCGTACTGGCGAAACTGACGAAGCCGCACTTTAACACCTGACTTAGATTGGTTAATAGGGATGGATGAAAATGAAAAAACTTGTCTCCTCATTGGGTCTTGGTGTGGCTGCTTTGCTCCCGTCCTGGGCTATGGCTGCCGCGCCAACGATCGATAAAGCAGATAATGCTTTTATTATGATTTGTACCGCGTTGGTACTTTTTATGACTATACCTGGAATTGCGTTGTTTTATGGCGGTCTGATTCGTTCTAAGAACGTCCTCTCCATGTTATCGCAGGTGTTTGTCTCTTTCGCGTTAGTCTGTGTTTTATGGGTTATCTATGGCTATAGCCTGGCCTTTAGCGAAGGCAACGCATTCTTCGGTGGTTTCTCCAGCTTTATGCTGAAGGGGATCGCCATTAATTCGATCACTGGCACGTTCTATCAGTACGTTCACGTCGCCTATCAGGCCTCTTTCGCCTGTATCACCGTAGGGTTGATTGTCGGCGCCATTGCTGAGCGCGTTCGTTTCTCCGCGGTGCTGATTTTCGTTGCGCTGTGGCTGACTTTCTCTTACCTGCCGATGACTCACATGGTATGGGGCGGCGGTTATCTGGCTGCTGACGGTGCTCTGGACTTTGCTGGCGGTACCGTGGTGCACATCAACGCCGCTGTTGCCGGTCTGGTCGGCGCTTATCTGTTGGGTAAACGCGCTGGTTTCGGTAAAGAAGCGCTTAAACCGCATAATCTTCCCATGGTATTCATCGGCACCGCGATTCTGTACATCGGCTGGTTTGGTTTCAACGCCGGTTCTGCCGGTGCGGCAAACGAGATCGCTGGTCTGGCTTTCCTGAATACGGTTGTTGCTACCGCCGCCGCTATTCTGGCATGGGTTGCCGGTGAGTGGATGGTGCGCGGCAAGCCTTCGCTGTTAGGCGCGTGTTCTGGCTGTCTTGCCGGCCTGGTCGCCATTACGCCGGCGGCGGGGTATGTCGGTGTCGGTGGCGCATTGATCATCGGTATCGCTGGTGGTATCGCTGGCCTGTGGGGTGTAACCGTACTGAAAAGATGGCTGCGTGTTGATGATCCCTGTGATGTGTTCGGCGTTCATGGCGTCTGCGGTATCGTGGGTTGTATTCTGACCGGCGTATTCACTTCCGCATCTCTGGGCGGCGTGGGTTATGCGGAAGGCGTAACCATGGCCCATCAGGTTTGGGTCCAGCTATTCAGCGTGGTTGTCTGCTTCGTGTGGACTGGCGTTGTATCTTTCATCGCTTTCAAAATTGCTGATATGGTCGTTGGTCTGCGTGTACCTGAAGAACAGGAACGCGAAGGTCTGGACGTCAACAGTCACGGCGAGAATGCTTATAACCAATAAGTAGCAAGGTTAGCATTGATTGAGAAACAGGGCGTTGGGTAATTCCACGCCCTGTTTTTTGTCTGTTGCGGCCGGTCATCGCTTTTACCCGTTCGCTTCCCGAACATGTCTGTCGGGCTTTTAATGGGGAGCGCGGCGTATTATTCCTTCCTGCACGCTTGAGGCAACCAGCACGCCCTCTCGGGTATAAAATTGTCCGCGTACAAATCCTCTGGCGCCTGAAGCGGAAGTGCTTTCTACGGCATACAATAACCAGTCATCCAGACGAAAATTGCGATGAAACCACATTGAGTGATCGATTGTGGCGACCTGCATTCCCGGTTCAAGAAAGCCAACGCCGTGTGGTTGTAGTGCCGTTAGCAAAAAATTGCAGTCGGATGTATAGCCAAGCAGATATTGATGGATTCGCTCATCCTCTGGTAACGGGCCGCTGGCACGGCACCAAACATGTCGCACCGGTTCGTCCACGTCCCCTTTCAGCGGGTTATAAAACCTTACGGGTCGAAACTCAATGGGTCTGGGGCGGGTGAATTTGTCACGAATCTGCGGTGGTAATGAATGCGCTATGCTTTGGGCGATTTCCTGCTCTGATTTGAGCGCCTCCGGCGGCGTGACCTTGGGCATGATATTCTGATGTTCAAACCCTGTTTCGTGACTTTGGAACGAGGCCGTCATGTAAAATATCGGCTTGCCGTTCTGAATGGCGCGGATTCGACGCGCGCTGAAGCTATTGCCGTCACGCAGATTTTCCACATCGTAAATAATGGGTTTCTGGCTTTCTCCGGGCAACAGAAAGTAGCTGTGAAATGAATGGATACCGCGATCGGTTGGCACGGTTTGTTTCGCTGCCGACATCGCCTGGCTTACGACCTGCCCGCCAAATACCTGCCGCAGCCCCAAATCATCACTTTGTCCCCGGAACAGTCCTTCCTCGATTTTTTCCAGCTTGAGGAGGTCGAGAAGATTTTGCAGTGCTTGGCTCATGGTGCCGGCCTCATGGGTTGGACTTGGTAATTTAAATTATTTATCAGGAAAATATCAGAATTTTGTACCATCATTATGGTATTGAGTGACCCATACTACTTATACCCTTTATTTTTCAGTTTGAGGTGTATTCGTGTTTCAACATCGAGATTAGTTGGGTATCTGAATGCCGGTTTTCTGATGCCGGTAGTCCGACAATAATAAAGGAGACTGACCGAATGAAATTATGGCATATCTTAGGCGGTATCACGTTATCAATGGCTCTGGCGGCCTGTGGGGGCAGGAGTGATTATGCGGTTTCTTCGGAAGCCGGCGCGCCGCCCGTGACAGCCGCTGCTACTCAGCCGACAGCGGTATCAATGCCCGCCGTCACCGGGACCGTGAATATTCGTCAGCGCATTGCCTTACCGCCTAACGCAGTATTGACGGTAACGGTATCCGACGCATCGGTGGCGGATGCGCCTTCAAAAGTGATTACCCAGCGCGTAACGCGAACCGGAGGAAAGCAGGCGCCTTTCACCTTTGTATTACCCTATAACCCGACTGACATTCAGCCCCGCGCTCGTATCCTCCTTAGCGCGGCTATTGCTATTGATAACCGAGTGGTGATGGTGACGGAAAATGTTTTACCGGTTATCACTAATGGTGTGAATAATGCCGATCTGGTCATGGCGCCCGTAGCGTCCGTGCCGTTACCGGTGGAAAAAACAGGTAGCGGGTCGTTGACTCCGCAGCCATAACACCCAGTGCAACCCGCTTGGTAGGGGAGCCTGAAACTGAGCGTGTCATAATGTTATGGCACGCTCCGCCAACGGAATGCGGTAAGGTCTATTTTTCCCTGCTGGTTAAAGATCACGCCCTCTGCCTGTAATGCTAATTTTTGGCGTTGGTGGTCGTCACCAATAAGTGATATTTCACCTTTTCTGTTAATCACTCGGTGCCAGGGGAGCTTGCTGCCTACGGGTAAACGCTTTAATACGCCGCCAACTTGTCTTGAGGCGCGAGGCGAACCTGCCATCATGGCGACATCGCCATAGGTGGCGATTTTCCCGTAAGGGATGGCGGCTACGATCTGAAAAACACGTTGTTGAAACGTGTCTAATTCTGCTGTCATCAACGAAACCTTATGTGTTAACCAGTAGAGGAAGTATACGCCGGCATACTTCCAGTCGCATGCACGTTGTCTTTGTTACTCGCACCATCTATGGATCTCGGCCCGCTTGAACTGATGCTTTCGCACGACTCGAACGATGCAGGCTACTGGTAGTATGTCATGCCGGCTACTGTGTAAGAAAACAACGGTTGGGAGGTGTTAGCTTGCAATTGAACGGCCCATCGCCCATAATGCTCACCGCTCTATAGTAATGGATGTTTAGTTAGGGCTGTCAATGGAGGCCCTGTCGGTTCTCCCGCAATGCTAACCTGTTAACTCGGTCAGGTCCGGAAGGAAGCAGCCGCAGCAGGAGACGCGTGTGCCGGGATGTGGCTGGCAGGGCCTCCACCAATTTCTCGTCTGATATTTTTCCACACTAAAAATCCCCTCAAGCCGTTTTGTGACATAGATCGCATGTCGTCAATGGGTACATTCCCAAATCTGTTGTTACCGATGGTTATTTTATTATCCAGCGACGTGGCTCATTGTCATAATCGAAAAAACGATCTGCTATTACTGTAATTCCAATGACTTTATTAGTTATTGAATTCAGGCGAAATGAAAAACGCAGGTGTGAATTGTCAGGTACAATATGCCTGTGGAGAATGAACGAGAATAGCCGTAATTATCGTAATCGATCTTTACCGGTATTGTGATGAAGGGCGAAATAATGGTGGTTCAGATATTTTTATAAAACTCAGTACTCTAATTATTTCTATTATATAAAATACAATTTGTTACAACTCTTGGCGTATTAAAACGTTAAAAATACAATAAAAACAAAGGCCGATGATGATATCGGCACGATGTATTAATTTATATCAGCGTTTGTCGTACTTTACCTTGAAGAATTAACGGACGTATTTCCATACCGCGGTGGGAACTTTATCGTAAAGTTTGTTCATCGTCAGTTCTGCCAGGCGATGATCCGCTGCGGAATAGAACATCTCCAGTTCATCGTTGGAGAGTTCATACTTGTTTTTCTCAATAACACGTTCCAGCGTGTCTATGGTTGTGCATTTACGTAAACGCATCAAATAATCGATTTTTTTCATGTTGGCCTTTATGCTAACAGTACCTGGTGGTTAATAAATATAAGATAAATTATTGCTTAAGTTTTAGCAGGCGTACAGATACCCGGTTCTGAGAACATTCCGAATAATCTTTCTTTGGATTTCTTCCATCCGCGTAATTCAGCATCATTGATACCATAGTTGCTAAACAGTACGTAGGTGTCATCTAAATACTTTTCGACCCGCTGAGAAAGTTCACTTTCGTCAGGATATTTTATTTTAAACGTAAGAATAAATGTAGCGATATGCTCAATAAGTTCATTTAATTGGAGATTGATCGCAGATGTTGGGTCGTTGACCCAGCCATGACTGCTGTCGCCTAACGTAGCAATGCTCTCGTCGCATAGATTCTCACATAAGAATCTGAGTTGGGCAATATCATAATGTTTAGGAGTGTACTCATCCATATCAATCCCTCCGTTAAGCCGTTATTCAGTGTCACTGAGGTTAACACCTGGTAAACAGGCAGACTGACAAACTCATAAGAGAATAGCCTTAACCATGTTTCTACAATCATGATGTCTACATGCAAGCGTTCAACGTCTGGGATTTAGACAACCACAATTCAGCCCACGATGGCTCACACCTCCCGATGCCGACAGAGTATCTTTTCATTTTAATGAAAACAAGAGAGGCCTACATTGTGCCATTTTGATACGTATCGGGTCGCTCTGTATATAACTATAGCAAAAGAGTCGGTAAGATTCGCGGAAATTAGATAAGGTTTTCAATGCTATTTATCGGGATTAAATCACAAAAATTTCTATCGGAGGAATAGTTTTGGAATAACCATAATATTAGCCTATTAAATTAATTTACGTATAGAACAGGGTTCATAACTGAAAAAATCAATAGCCAAAGCGCCAGTGTAAAGATATGTACCGATCGGCTGTTTTTCATCCTGTTGTTTTTCTTTAAAAAAGAAAAAGCTCTGTTACATGCATAACAGAGCTGTAGAAAATTGTTACGGAAAAGGGATCAGCCCTTTTTCTTTTTTCTGCCTTGCACCGCTTTAAAGCGAGGGTTGGTTTTGCATATCACATAGATTCGCCCGCGGCGGCGTACGACTACGCAATCCTTATGACGATTCTTTGCTGAGCGAAGGGAGCTAAGTACCTGCATCTGAATATTCCTCTTTAATACCTATCATCTTTCCGGTTGCAGCGATACGGCTTCATTCATTTGACCTGTTCCCTGTTTGAACATTGCCGGGCGATGTCTGAATGCTGGAATCGGCTTCAGGATTCCCATTACCAGCGCATGAATATCGACTTCAATTCGCTCTCTTTTCGCTGCGCCCTGTGAAATCTATGCGCGCACTATTTGAAAAAACGACCAAAACGCTGCTGAAAACGGGCAGTGCTCCCCTCTTTAGCATACTCTTTCTGCTTCCCGGTATAGTAAGGATGAGAAGCCGAAGAAACATCAATGGTAACGTAGGGGTAACGGATGCTATCCAATTCAATCGTGCGCTCTGTTTTGATGGTTGAACCAATTTGATAATACGTATCGGCGCTGGTGTCATGAAACACCACTGTCCGGTAATCGGGATGGATGTTCGCCTTCATACTTTCCTCTATTGTTATGTTATAACATAACTATATATTGCGCTTTTTTATTACCTCAATCAACCTTTGTATTGGTGGGGGAATGGCTGTCTATACATGAAGCTGAGGAGCGTAAGGTGAGAAGATATTAAGGCGCATAAATAAAAAAGGCCGCGAATGCGGCCTTTAGTGAAGGATAATGCGTTGATGTTCTGATTACTGTTGTTGGGACTCGGTTTCTTCATTCTTCTTGCTAAAGCGGCGGCGAACCACCACGAAGAATACAGGAACGAAGAAGATAGCCAAAATGGTTGCCGTAATCATCCCGCCCATTACGCCAGTACCCACCGCGTTTTGAGCGCCAGAGCCCGCACCTGTACTGATAACCAGCGGTACGACCCCAAGGATAAAGGCAAGGGAGGTCATCAGAATTGGGCGCAAACGCATACGTACTGCATCCAGCGTCGCCTCAATCAAACCTTTACCCTCTTTTTCCATCAGATCCTTAGCGAATTCGACGATCAGTATGGCGTTCTTCGCCGATAGCCCTATGGTTGTCAGCAGGCCCACCTTAAAGTAAACGTCGTTTTCAAGCCCGCGCATCGATGCGGCGACAACAGCCCCCAGAATACCCAGCGGTACGACTAACATAACCGAGAACGGAATCGACCAGCTTTCGTACAGTGCTGCCAGACACAGGAAGACCACAATCAGCGATATGGTATACAAGGCCGGAGCCTGGTTACCAGATAATCGTTCCTGATATGACATTCCCGTCCATTCATAGCCAATGCCTTTTGGCAGCTTGGTGACAAACTCCTCCATCAATGCCATTGCCTCACCGGTACTTTTACCTGGCGCCGCTTCACCCTGTATCTGCATGGATGGCTGACCGTTATAGCGCTCCAGACGCGGAGAGCCATATTCCCAGTGGCTTTGTGTGAACGCGGAGAAGGGCACCATTTGTCCATTGCTGCCGCGGACATACCAGTTTTTGATATCGTCCGGCAGCATACGGAACGGAGCATCGCCCTGCACATACACTTTCTTCACGCGGCCGCGGTCGGTAAAGTCATTTACATAACTTCCGCCCAGCGCCGTTGCCAGCGTGGCGTTAATATCCGACAGCGATACCCCCAGAGCCTGGGCTTTTTCATGATCGACATCAAGCCTGAACTGCGGGGTGTCTTCCATACCGTTCGGACGAACCTGTACCAGCACATCCGGTCGCTGCGCGGCCATGCCCAACAGTTGGTTACGCGCTTGCGTCAGTTGCGTATGTCCCAGGTTCGCCTGATCGATCAACTGGAAGTCAAAACCGGTTGCCGTTCCCAGTTCCACGATCGCGGGAACGTTTGTAGCAATTACTATCCCTTCCTTGATTTGGCTGAATGCGGCATTGGCCCTTGCGGCGATAGCCGCTACCTTATTCTCCGCGCCGTCTCGCTCATCCCAGTCTTTCAGGCTGGCAAATGCCAAACCGGCGTTTTGACCACGACCTGAAAAACCGAAGCCGCTGACCGTAAAGACCGATCTCACGGTGTTCTTCTCGTTATCCAGATAGTGCTTGGTCAACCGATCCATCACTTTCTGGGTATTTTCCTGCGTCGCGCCGGCAGGAAGCTGAACAATATTAAGCAGCACCCCCTGGTCTTCTTCGGGCAGGAAGGAACTAGGTAAGCGAGTGAACAGCAACGCCAGTCCGATAACAATCAGCAGATAAACCACCAGATATCGACCGGTGCTGCGCAGAATATTGGCAACGCTGTCGGTGTAATGGTGGGTGCTCTTTTCAAACAGATTGTTGAACCAGCCGAAGAACCCTTTTTTCTCGCCGTGATCGCCTTTGGCGATAGGTTTTAACAGCGTGGAACAAAGCGCCGGGGTCAAAATCAACGCAACCAGCACCGAAAGCGCCATCGCGGAGACAATGGTGATGGAAAACTGGCGGTAGATTGCGCCGGTCGAACCACCGGTAAAGGCCATTGGTACAAATACCGCGGAGAGGACCAGCGCTATCCCCACCAGGGCGCCCTGTATCTGCTCCATCGATTTCTTGGTGGCTTCTTTGGGCGGCAGACCCTCTTCCGCCATCACGCGCTCAACGTTTTCCACTACGACGATGGCATCATCCACCAGCAAACCGATTGCGAGCACCATCCCAAACATGGTGAGGGTGTTGATGGAATAGCCGAACGCCGAAATAATGGCGAATGTGCCTAACAGAACGACAGGCACGGCGATAGTCGGAATCAACGTCGCACGGAAGTTCTGCAAGAAGAGGTACATTACCAGGAATACCAGCACGATAGCTTCTATCAACGTTTTCACGACTTCGTTAATAGAGATTTTAACGAAAGGCGTCGTATCGTAGGGGTAAACCACATTTAACCCGTTCGGGAAGAACTCTTGTAACCGGGATAATTCATTTTTTACCGCTGAAGCGGTATCCAGCGCATTGGCCCCGGTTGCCAGCTTGATCCCGATACCGGCTGCCGGCTGGCCATTATATCGGGCGATAACGTCATAACCTTCCGCGCCGAGCTCGACGCGCGCCACGTCTTTCAGCCGCACTTGCGAACCGTCCGAGTTCACCTTCAACAAAATATTGGAAAACTCTTCGGGCGAATTCAATCGTGTTTGCGCGATGATCGACGCATTCAATTCCTGCCCCGGAACCGGCGGCACCCCGCCGAGCTGACCGGAAGCAATCTGGTTATTCTGTACCGTAATGGCGGTGGTAACGTCGCCGGTGGTCAGCTGATAATTATTCAGCTTGTTCGGATCCAGCCAGATACGCATGGCATATTGCGCGCCGAATAGCTGCACGTCACCGACGCCGTTGGTACGGCTTATCGGGTCTTGCACATTGGCGGCAACGTAGTCAGCAATATCCTGCTGCGTCATTTCGCCGTCGTTACTGATGAAAGCGGCGACCATCAGGAAGCTGCTGCTCGATTTCTGAACCTGTACGCCCTGCTGTTGAACTGCCTGAGGCAGCAACGGCGTCGCCAGTTGCAGTTTGTTCTGTACCTGAACCTGTGCAATGTCGGGGTTGGTGCCCGCATCGAAGGTCAGGGTAATCTGAACCGTACCAGATGAGTCACTACTGGAAGACATGTACATCAGGTTATCGATACCATTCATGTTCTGTTCGATAACCTGCGTAACGGAATCCTGCAGCGTTGAAGCATCCGCTCCCGGATAGCTCGCTGTGATTTCGATTGCAGGCGGCGCGATTGTCGGATATTGCGCAATAGGCAATTTCACAATCGCCAGCGCCCCGGCCAGCATCACCACAATGGCGATTACCCATGCAAAAATGGGTCGATCTATAAAAAACTTAGCCATGAATTACCGGCTCCTGTTAAGACTTCGCGGGTTCAGCCTGCGATTGCTGTGGCTGCTTGTTTTCTTGAGCGACTTCTTTTCCTGTTACCTGCATGCCGGGTTTGATTTTTTGCAAACCGGTGACAATGATGCGATCGCCCGCTTTCAAACCGTCAGTGATCAGCCATTTATTACCAACCGCCGTTGATGTGGTCACATTGCGAACCTCGACTTTATCGCCTTCGCCGATGACCATCGCGGTGGCTTCGCCACGCGCATTACGGGTAATGCCCATCTGAGGCGCCAGGATAGCGTCGTCTTTCACCCCGGAATCCAGACGTGCGCGGACAAACATGCCGGGTAAAAGGTCGTGCTGCGGGTTGGGAAAAATGGCCCGCAGGGTAATCGAACCTGTGGTTTCGTCTACGGTGACATCGGAAAATTCCAGTGTGCCCGGTTGAGCATATTCAGAATTGTTTTCCAGCAGCAAGCGAACGTTAGCTTTGCCTTCGCTCTGTTTTAAGGCGCCATTTTCCAGTTCTTTTTTCAGCCGCAGAAAATCGTTGCTGGACTGAGTGACATCGACGTACATCGGATCGAGTTGTTGTACCGTGGTTAGCGCGGTAGTTTGCCCTGTCGAAACCAGCGCGCCCTCGGTCACCGTGGATTTACCCACGCGCCCCGAGATCGGGGTATTGACTTTGGTATAGGCAAGATTGATTTTTGCATTATCCACCGAAGCCTGAGCGGCCTGTACGCTGGCATTCGCCTGACGGGATGTCGAGACGGCCTGATCGTAGTCTTGCTTACTGACGTAGTTGGTTCCCAGCAAAGGTTTATAACGGTTAACCGTCAGCCGGGCGATTTCGGCACTGGCCTGGGCCTGGGCCAATGCGCCTTTGGCGCTGTTATAATCGGCTTGATAGGGCGCAGGATCGATTTGATATAGTGATGAGCCGGCCTGAACGTCACTGCCTTCGACAAAGTTGCGCTTCAGGATAATACCGCCAACCTGGGGACGAACTTCTGCAACCCTGTAGGCATTAGTACGACCCGGCAAGTCCGTCGTGACGTTAAACGCTTGGGTTTTCAATGTGACAATGCCGACTTCAGGTGCTGATTGCTGCGCTCCAGATTGTTGTTTTTCACTATTATCACATCCCGCGAGAATTAAGCCGCCAGAAAGCATCAGAACTGCCGCCAGAGGCGTTAGCCCTCTGTTTTTGTTCATAGATAAACCTCAAGTATCCGATTTGAATTGACCAATGGATCACGCGCTTTAAAACCCATTGCTGCGATAATTCTATGTTCGTGCTATGTTACATACATACTCGAATGTATGTAAATCATACTTTCTTTTAAATACAGCGATATGGCACGAAAAACCAAACAACAAGCTCAAGAGACCAGACAACAGATACTTAACGCCGCGTTGAGCGTGTTCTCAGAGCACGGGGTATCTGCCACATCGCTGGCTGACATAGCTATGGCGGCGGGGGTAACCCGTGGCGCCATTTATTGGCATTTTAAAAATAAAGCCGAGCTGTTTGACGAAATATGGACCCAGACAGAGTCAAAGCTTAGTGATTTTGAAATAGAGTATCAGACAAAATTTCCTGATAATCCACTCCGTGTGATGCGCGAATTATTGATTTATATGCTTCGTTTAACCGTGAGTGACTATCAGTGGCGTTCGATGATGGAAATTATCTTCCATAAATGTGAACTTGTCGGTGAGATGCTGCCATCGCTTAATGCGCGTAAAGACTTTTATCTTGATTGTTATTCTGATATCGAAGCTTACCTGATTCGTTGCATCGATATGGGACTGCTGCCTGAAGATATTCAACCCCGCCGTGCGGCTATCGCGCTGCGCGCCTATTTCTCCGGCCTGATGGAGAATTGGTTGTTCATGCCGGAAAGTTTCGATCTTAATCAAGATGCGCCCGATCTGGTCGATGGCTTTATCGATATGCTGCGCTTTAGCACATCGTTGCGTCACTAATCACTAAGATCATGCGCCTGCCATACTGATAATGAATGGTTACGTTTGTATGTCCATGCGCACTTATATCGGATGTTGGATGCATGCTACTCTAGCTTATCTCTTTTAAAGCGATTACGAATCATGCGTTGCAGGCTCCTTTTCCCTTCATTTCCCTCTTGTCGTTTCTCTTCTATCGCCAGATACCTATGTATGTTGGTTATTTTATTATTGGCGGCGGCACCAGCGACCCGGGCAGCTTCTTCTAATGAAGTCCCCGCCCGCGGCGATATTCAAAGCCGGTTGGATACGTTAAATAAGCAAAAAAGCCTGACGTCCAACGATAAGCTGATCATCCAGGATTTGACTCAAACGTTGGATCTGCTGGATGCGATAGATCGGGTGCGTCAGGAAACCAATCAGCTTAAGCAGCAAGCCGCGCAGGCGCCGGTAAAATTAAAGCAGGCAACGGAAGAGCTGGCTGATTTAAACGGCGCCGAAAGCATCAATAGTCAATCATTGGAGTCGTTATCGCTCAGACAGCTGGAGGCGAAACTGAATGAAACGCTGGATGATTTGCAGTCTGCCCAGGAAAATCTGTCTACCTATAATAGCCAGTTGATATCACTGCAAACACAGCCGGAGCGGGTACAAAGCGCGTTATTTTCCGCTTCTCAGCGAAGTCAACAAATACGTAACCAACTCAATGGGCTGGAGCCGCATCAGGACAGCCTGCGCGCCAGTCAGCAGGTGGCGTTGCAAACGGAACAGGTGCTGATTAGCCTGCAAATGGAGCAACAGCGCAAGAGCCTGGAAGTCAACACCACGCTTCAGGATTTACTGCAGAAGCAGCGCGACTATGTGGCTGCCCAGATAAATCAGCTGGAGCGGCTGGTTCAGGCTTTACAAAACGTTATCAATAGTAAGCGATTGAATTTATCCGAGAAAACGGCTAAAGAAGCGCAAACGTCGGAAGATACGCAGCGTATTCAGGAAAATCCGCTGGTAAAAGCCGAGCTGGATACCAACCGTCAGCTCAGCCAGCGCCTGATCGAAGCGACGCAGGCGAACAATACCTTGGTTCAGCAAAGCATTCAGGTGAAAAACTGGCTGGATAGAACCATGCAGTCAGAGCGAAATTTGAAAGAGCAGGTGATGGTGCTGAAAGGCAGCCTGCTTCTGTCGCGTATTTTGTATCAGCAACAATTGAATTTGCCTTCGGCGGAGTCGATGAGCGATATGGGCGCGCAGATTGCGGATTTACGACTGGAACAGTTTGAGATCAACCAACAGCGCGACGTGTTGTTTCGTGGCGACGAGTATATTCAAAAACTGATTGCCGGCAATAAGGCTCCGGTCGACGATGAAGTGAGCGACGCGCTCGGGCAAATTATGGACATGCGGCGTGAATTGCTGGATCAGTTGAATAAACAGTTGGGCAATCAGCTTATGCTGGCTATTAATCTACAGATAAACCGTCAGCAACTGGTGAATGTGAACGCGTCTTTACAGAGAATGCTGACGCAGCAGATTTTTTGGGTAAGCAGCAATAAATCAATAGACTGGAGTTGGGTAAAGGATTTGCCGTCAGCGCTCAGCCAGCAGATCCACCATTTTAACTTCAATCTTAAACCGGACAATTTACTGCCGGGAACGCTGCGTTCGCTGATTTTCGTCATGCCGATGCTGGTGGCGAGTTTATTGATTTACTGGCGCCGCCGTACCATCAGTGACTATATGCAGCGTCTGGCGAATGATGTCGGTCAGCTCAAGCGCGACAGCCAGCTGCATACGCCGCAGGCTATTCTATTAACCATACTGATGGTGCTGCCCGGTGCTTTACTGGTTTTATCGCTTGGTTTGTGGGTTCGGTATATTGAAAGTTCGGTCGGTGAGTTTTTCTGGTCGTTGAGTCAATATCTGGCGTTGTTCTGGATGGTGTTCGCCTTCGCTTACCGGATGGTGCTGCCGGGGAGTATCGGCGAAAAGCATTTTAATTTTACCGCATCGATTTCCGCGCATTATCGCCGTCAGGTCGTGCGGCTGGGCGGCGCGATGCTGCCGCTAATTTTCTGGTCGGTGCTGGGTGAAAAATCGCCGCTTTATCTGGCTGATGATGTGATTGGGCAAATTGTTATTGTCCTGAACCTGATCCTGCTGGGCATCTTTGTTTTTCCTCTGTGTCGTGACAGCTGGCGTGAAAAAGAGACTCATGCAGTGCGTCTGGTGGTCATTACCGCCATTGCCGTTATGCCGCCCGTGCTCATCGGGCTGATGATTAACGGGTATTTCTATACCACGCTGCGGTTGGCGGGGCGCTGGATTGATAGTTTGTACTTACTTATTGTCTGGAGCATCATTTATATGACGACGATCCGCGGTCTGAGCGTGGCGGCTCGTCGTCTGGCCTACCGGCGGGCGGTGGCGCGACGGCAAAGTATGGCGAAGGAAGGCGCCGAAGGGAGCGAGCCGGTACCGGAGCCGCCGTTGGCGCTAGAGCAAATTGGACAGCAGTCTCTGCGTTTGACCACCATGGTGCTGTTGCTGATTTTTTTAGGCGCCTTTTACTGGATTTGGTCCGATCTCATTACCGTGATGTCCTATCTCGACAGCATTACGCTATGGCATTACAACAGCGCGGTGGCCGGAAATACGGTGTTGCAGGCCGTAACCCTGGGGAACCTGCTGCTGGCTCTGGTGGCTACCGTCGTCGCCTATGTTATGACCCGCAACCTGCCGGGGCTGCTCGAAGTGCTGGTGCTCTCCCGTTTACAGCTGCGTCAGGGAACATCCTACGCGATTACCACGATGCTGACGTATCTGATCACCGCCGTGGGGGCGGTAACGGCATTGAGTTCCCTCGGCGTTTCCTGGGATAAATTGCAGTGGCTGGTGGCGGCGTTATCCGTGGGGTTGGGCTTCGGGCTACAGGAAATCTTCGCCAACTTCGTTTCTGGCCTGATTATTCTTTTTGAACGTCCGGTACGCATCGGCGATACGATCACCATCGGCGCGTTTTCCGGGACGGTGAGCAAGATCCGAATCCGCGCCACCACCATCACCGATTTTGATCGTAAGGAAGTGATCATTCCGAATAAGGCGTTTGTCACCGAGCGCCTGATTAACTGGTCGCTGTCCGATACCATCACCCGTGTGCTGATTAAGATCGGCGTCGCTTACGGTTCTGATTTGGATAAGGTAAAAGACATTTTATTAAAGGCTGCGCGCGATAACCCTCGTGTGATGCTGGATCCTGAACCGCAGGTCTTCTTCCTGGGGTTCGGGGCCAGTTCGCTGGATCATGAACTGCGTTTGTACGTTCGTGAGCTGCGAGACCGCAGCTATACCGTCGATGAGTTGAATCGGGCGATAGATAACCTGTGCCGAAAAAATAATATTGATATTGCCTTCAACCAGTTGGAGGTGCATTTGCACAATGCGCAGGGGAACGAATTCCAGGAAATATGCCGACCTCTGAATCAGTAAAAGCCGAATAGGCCGGGTCTGGGCGACGGTAGACGGGGTTAGCGCCGCCATGGCGTCTATCTATTCCGCCGTCCCGACGTGGTTTCCCTGCCGCGCTTTTTTCTGGAAGTCCTGGCGTACGATTTCCAGCGCGGACAACACGATTTGCGGTTCGATATCGTTATCTTCCAATAGCATAATGAGGTCGACCGCCAGTTTGATTTCCGGCGTGGCATTTTCTAGCGGCATATTCTTTACCTTTTGTGGTCGGGGCATGTTTCTTTCAGATATAGCAGACAATAGAAGAATATCATCAGAATTTAAAATCCCTGCTCTCTGCGTTCAATGGCGCGTTCCAGTCGGGTCAGCGCCTGGCGGCATCGCGCCAGACGTCCTTCCAGCGCCGCCAGCTCTTGTTGCAGCCGTTGCTGTTCACTGAATGGGGCTCCATTGTTCAGCAAGCTTTCTCTGTCGTGGATCATCGAAAGCAAACGTCTCTCGTAATCCTGATGTTCCGCCAGTTTTTGATAAAGATCCTGCGGCGTTTTTTCTGCCGTCTGTTCCTGACGTCGTAAAGACTGCGTCGCCAGTTCACGTTGCAGCGCCGTAATCTGCCGCACCAGTTTTTCAGCCATGAACGCGACGCGGTCGGCGCGTTGCTCGGCGACTAGCTGACGGATGGATTGCAAGTTCTGCGTCACTTCATTGAAATAGTCTTTTAACCGTGTTCCGTAGCAGCTAAAAAGCTGCCGGTCGAAGCGTGACTGCGAAACGGGTTTATCCGCCAGCGGTTCGATCGCTCGTGCCAGCGACGCAATTTGTTGCTCAAGTGCCAGCAGCAGTTTGTGAGTATTCACACTGTTCCTTATTGCCGATGAATGCGGACGGTCTGTCAACGTTCTCTATATTAAAACATGATTCGCCCGTCCCCCTGGCGAATATCACATCCAATACCGTCCGGCTGTATGGCAATACCCTGAATATTGTTCGTTACTGGGCGGCGGAGAGGTCAGCGCTGATGATATTTTTCGCCGCAACGGCTCCGGCTACCCCGTTTCTATCCAAACAGTATCGATTCATCGAGCGGGCTTTTTATGCTGATGACGGCGACGATTAACAAACCGCCGATGTTGGTGATAGAGTATCCTCGCCGTGTTGCGCTTTGTTTGCCCGCCAAGGGTGGATTGACTAAAGGTGAATATGTATCGCGCGTTGCTGATTGTCATGGGGTGGGTGGCTGTTGTTCTGGCGACGCTGGGCGTCGTGCTGCCGTTATTGCCGACCACGCCTTTTTTATTATTGGCGGCCTGGTGCTTTGCCCGTTCGTCGCCGCGCTTTCACCACTGGCTGCTTTATCGCTCTTGGTTCGGCGGTTATCTGCGCCATTGGCAGCGACATCGGGCTTTGCCGCCGGGGGCAAAATGGAAAGCGGTTGTCGTAATTCTACTGACGTTCGCCATTTCGCTCTGGCTGGTTAAGATTATCTGGGTCAGGGGGCTATTGCTGGTCATTATGACAATTTTACTGGCCTTTATGCTTCGTCTGCCCGTCGTCGATCCGAAGCGATAAATACACGCTGGATCGCAGGGACTATTGCATTTGCTGGCCAGTTTGACTAGATTTGAGCGTTTTCGTGCGCGGACTGCCGCTTCCCTGTTACATGAGTCAGCATTTCATCGAGATAATGCCGGATGTAATAGGCTGGCCGCGGCCAGCATTTGTATTATCAGAACGTTTTATCAGGCACAGATATGATGACCTCAACTGCGCAGCAGTCAGAATTAATTAAAAACAGTATCAAAAGCATTCCCGATTATCCGAAGCCGGGCATACTGTTCCGTGACGTAACAAGCTTGCTGGAAGATCCGACCGCCTATGCGGCCAGTATTGAGATGCTGGCGAACCGTTACCGCAATAAAGGCATTAATAAAGTCGTCGGCACCGAAGCGCGTGGCTTCCTGTTCGGCGCGCCGGTCGCGTTGGCGTTGGGCGTCGGGTTCGTTCCGGTACGCAAACCGGGCAAATTACCGCGTCCGACCCTCAGCGAAAGCTATGAACTGGAATACGGCTCTGATTCCCTGGAAATTCACTCGGATTCCATCGGCGCCAATGATAATGTCCTGGTGATTGACGATCTGCTGGCAACCGGCGGTACGGTCGAAGCGACGGTAAAACTGATTCGTCGCTTGGGCGGAACGGTGGCCGATGCCGCATTCGTAATCAATCTGTTCGACCTGGGCGGCGCGCAGCGTCTGGAAGCCATGGGTGTGAACTGTTATAGCCTGGTTGACTTCCCCGGCCATTAATCATAACGGTATCGCGGATACCCGCGCTGCTGTGTTAGCATGGCGTCCTCAATAACTCGACTGTTGCGGTATTGATGAGCTATCAGGTTCTTGCCCGTAAGTGGCGTCCCCAAACCTTTGCTGATGTCGTCGGTCAGGAGCATGTCCTGACCGCATTAGCCAATGGCCTTTCTCTAGGCAGAATTCATCACGCCTATTTGTTTTCCGGTACGCGCGGCGTCGGGAAAACCACTATCGCCCGTTTATTGGCGAAAGGACTCAACTGTGAACAGGGCGTGACGGCGACGCCTTGCGGCCAGTGTGATAACTGCCGTGAAATCGAGCAAGGTCGCTTCGTTGACTTGATCGAAATTGATGCCGCTTCGCGCACCAAGGTCGAAGATACCCGCGACCTGCTGGATAACGTTCAGTACGCCCCGGCGCGCGGCCGTTTCAAGGTGTATCTGATCGATGAAGTCCACATGCTGTCGCGCCACAGCTTTAATGCGTTGCTAAAAACGTTGGAAGAGCCGCCGCCGCACGTTAAATTTCTGCTGGCAACCACCGATCCGCAAAAGCTGCCGGTGACGATTCTGTCACGCTGTCTGCAATTCCATCTTAAGGCACTGGACGTCGAGCAAATCCGGGCACACTTAGAGATGGTGTTGCAGGCCGAGCATCTGGCTAGCGAACCCCGTGCGTTGCAGTTGCTGGCGCGCGCCGCCGACGGCAGCCTGCGTGATGCGCTGAGTCTTACCGATCAGGCTATCGCCATGGGGCAGGGGCAGGTGACGACCGAGTCGGTCAGCCAGATGCTGGGAACCCTGGATGATGAACAACCGCTGGCGATCATTGAAGCATTAGTGAAGGCCGATGGCGCAAAGGTCATGTCCTTGCTCGACCAGGCCGCCGCGCGCGGGGGGGACTGGGAATCTCTGTTGGTCGAAACCCTGACGCTATTGCATCGCATCGCGATGCTGCAACTTCTGCCGACCGCGTTGAGTAATGATTACGCCGCCGTTGAAGCCCGCTTGCGGGATCTGGCCAGAGTGTTGCCGCCGGCCGATGTGCAGCTTTATTACCAGACGTTGCTGATAGGGCGCAAGGAGCTGTCTTACGCGCCGGATCGACGTATGGGCGTTGAAATGACGCTGCTGCGCGCGTTGGCTTTTCATCCTCAACAGCTTATCGAAACGCCGGTGTCTCCGGCATCCGGCTCGCCTTCGGGCCCGGTTGATATCGTGTCGCAACCCCCATCGGCCGCCGTTTCTGCGCCGCAAAAGGTTCGATCGTCAAGCGCCGCGCCGCCGTCGCAGGCCGTGCGTGAAGGCAATGTGGGCGAACCGCCTTATTCGCCTGAGGCGCCCGCGGCGCTCGAACAGCATGAACCCGCGGCGCCGCAACCTGATAGCGGACTTTCTGATACCACTTCGCAGCTTTTACAGGCGCGCAGCCAACTGTTGCGAAAGCAGGGGGCAACCCCGGCAAAAAAAGCTGATCCGGCGGCGTCCAATAAAACGCGGCCGGCAAACTCAGCGCTTGAACGGTTAGCCTCGGTGACTGAGCGCGGCGCTCAGCGACAAAACGTGAAGGACGGCGCGCCGGCGGCGGTAAAAAAAACCGAAGCTTATCGCTGGCGGGCACAGAACAAAGTGGAAGAGGTCAAGGCCGCCGTCACGACGCCAAAGGCGCTGCGCTCCGCGCTGGAACATGAAAAAACGCCGGAGCTTGCGGCCCGCTTAGCGGAAGAGTCGCTAGCGCGCGATGAGTGGGCGGCGGAAATCAATCGTCTGACGTTGCCGAAACTGGTACAACAGTTGGCGTTGAACGCCTTCAGAGAGTGTCCGCAACCCGGTAAAATACATCTGCATTTGCGTTCTTCTCAGCGCCACCTTAACTCGTCGGCAGCGCAGAATACGCTGGCGGAAGCATTGGCCGCGCACTATGGTCATCCCGTCGAACTGTCAGTGACGGAGGATGACGACCCGACGGTATTGACACCGCTGGAATGGCGTCAGGCAATTTACGAAGAAAAACTGGCGCAGGCGCGCCAGTCGATTATGACGGATAATACGATTCAAACGCTGCGGCGTTTCTTTGATGCGGAACTGGACGAAGAAAGTATCCGCCCTGTTTAACCGCTGCGAGTGCGCAGCCCGAAGCGATAGAGAGAAAATTATGTTTGGTAAAGGTGGAATTGGCAATCTGATGAAGCAAGCCCAGCAGATGCAGGAAAAAATGCAGCAGATGCAGGAAGAGATTGCGAGTCTGGAAGTCACTGGGGAGTCGGGCGCGGGTCTGGTCAAAATCACTATCAATGGCTCTCATAACTGCCGCCGGGTGGAAATTGATCCCAGCCTGATGGAAGACGATAAAGAGATGCTGGAAGACCTGATTGCCGCGGCATTCAACGATGCCGCTCGCCGTATCGCGGAAACGCAAAAAGAAAAAATGGCGTCGGTTTCCAGCGGTATGCAGCTACCGCCGGGCTTTAAGATGCCGTTCTGATGCAAACCAGCCCGCTTCTTGAATCACTGATGGAAGCCCTGCGCTGTTTACCGGGCGTTGGACCGAAATCAGCCCAGCGTATGGTTTTTCACCTGTTGCAGCGCGATCGCAGCGGGGGAATGCGTCTGGCGCAGGCGTTGACCCGGGCGATGTCTGAAATCGGCCACTGTGCCGACTGCCGCACTTTTACCGAACAGGACGTGTGTTCGATCTGTGCGAATCCCCGGCGTCAGCAAACGGGACAAATCTGTGTGGTGGAAAGCCCCGCGGATATCCACGCCATTGAGCAGACCGGACAGTTCGCCGGACGCTATTTTGTGCTGATGGGGCACCTGTCGCCGCTGGATGGCATCGGCCCTGATGATATTGGTTTGGGGCGGTTGGAAGAGCGTCTGGAAAGCGAATCCATCAGTGAAGTCATTCTGGCCACCAATCCGACGGTGGAGGGCGAAGCGACCGCCAATTATATTGCCGAACTGTGCGCGCAATATGGCGTGATGGCAAGCCGTATCGCCCACGGGGTGCCTGTCGGCGGCGAGCTGGAAATGGTGGATGGCACCACGCTATCCCACTCGCTGGCGGGGCGTCAGCCTTTCAAGTTCTGATACTTGCGGCGGCCGGGGTTGGCGCCCGGCGGCCTCTCTTCTATCTTATTTCTTCGCGTTTTTTCGCCATCCGGCTTTTCTCCGCCCTTGAAAAAACCGCCGGCTATCCCCATTTCATGCTCATCGTCAGTTTAATCAGCCTGAATAATATTAGGATTGAGGTAAGCAACAATGAGTATGAAAGGCCAAGAAACCCGCGGATTCCAGTCTGAAGTAAAGCAACTGCTGCACTTGATGATCCATTCACTGTATTCCAATAAAGAAATCTTTTTACGTGAACTGATCTCCAATGCCTCCGATGCGGCAGATAAATTGCGTTTTCGCGCGCTGTCTGCGCCTGAGCTATACGCCGGGGACGGCGAGCTGCGGGTACGTGTTTCCACTGATAAAGAAAAACGTACTCTGACCATTTCCGATAACGGTATCGGCATGACCCGCGACGAGGTGATTGACAACCTCGGCACTATCGCCAAATCCGGCACCAAAGCCTTCCTGGAATCAATGGGTTCCGATCAGGTAAAAGATAGTCAACTGATTGGCCAGTTTGGTGTCGGGTTCTACTCGGCGTTTATCGTTGCGGATAAAGTCACCGTTCGCACCCGCGCCGCGGGCGCTGAAGCCGATCAGGGCGTATTTTGGGAATCTGCCGGCGAAGGGGATTACACCATTGCGGAGATCAGTAAAGAAGATCGCGGTACCGAAATTACCCTGCACCTGCGTGACGGCGAAGATGAGTTCCTTGATGAGTGGCGGGTACGCTCGATCATCAGCAAATACTCCGATCATATCGCGCTGCCGGTAGAAATCGAAACTCACCAGGAAAGCGAAGAAGAAGGCGGCGAAGCCACCGTAAGCTGGGAAAAGATCAACAAGGCCCAGGCGCTGTGGACGCGCAGTAAATCCGAGGTCGGCGACGAAGAATACACCGAGTTCTACAAACATATCGCTCACGACTTTACCGATCCGCTGGCCTGGAGCCACAACCGCGTTGAAGGGAAACAGGAATATACCAGCCTGCTGTATATCCCTGCGCAGGCGCCGTGGGACATGTGGAACCGTGATCACAAACACGGGCTAAAGCTGTATGTTCAGCGCGTCTTCATCATGGATGACGCCGAACAGTTCATGCCGAACTACCTGCGTTTCGTGCGCGGCCTGATTGACTCCAACGATCTTCCGCTGAACGTCTCTCGTGAAATCCTGCAGGACAGCCGCGTGACTCAGAATCTCCGTAATGCGCTGACCAAACGTGTATTGCAGATGCTGGAAAAACTGGCGAAAGATGACGCGGAAAAATATCAGACATTCTGGCAGCAGTTTGGGCTGGTGCTGAAAGAAGGTCCTGCCGAGGACACCGCCAACCGTGAAGCGATTGCCAAATTGCTGCGCTTCGCCAGTACGCACAATGATAGCTCCGCACAGACCGTATCACTGGAAGACTATGTCGGCCGTATGGTTGAAGGGCAGGAGAAAATCTATTACATCACCGCTGACAGCTATGCCGCCGCGAAGAGCAGCCCGCATCTGGAACTGTTCCGCAAGAAAGGGATTGAAGTGCTGCTGCTCTCCGATCGTATCGATGAATGGATGATGAGCTACCTGACGGAGTTTGACGGTAAATCATTCCAGTCCGTCAGCAAGGCGGATGAATCGCTGGATAAACTGGTTGATGAAGAGAATGAAGCGCAGAAAGAAGCCGAAAAAGCGCTGGAGCCTTTCGTCGATCGTGTGAAAACTCTGTTGGGCGATCGCGTGAAGGAAGTCCGTCTGACGCACCGTTTGAGCGATACGCCGGCAATCGTGACGACCGATGCCAATGAAATGAGCACTCAGATGGCAAAACTGTTTGCCGCCGCCGGACAACAGGCGCCGGAAGTGAAGTATATTTTCGAGCTGAATCCGGAACATGCGCTGGTTAAACGCGCATCCGACGTCAGTGACGATACGCAGTTTGCCGAGTGGGTTGAACTATTGCTGGATCAGGCTCTGCTCGCCGAACGCGGCACGCTGGACGATCCAAACCAGTTTATCCGCCGTATGAATCAGTTGCTGAGCGCCTGATGTTGCTCTGAGTCTCTGCTGCACGCCCCCCCGAGGCATTCGGGGGGGTAACCCTCCGGTAAAGCATATTTCATAAAAAGAATATCTCTGCCACAAGATAAAGAATTCGCCCGTCCCCGCGCGCAAAGCCCATTCACTATTGAAAAAATCGCTGTCCTGCTCGTCCGATATTAATGATTAAAATCATATTTAGCTGACTCTTTGTTCTATCGGCTTGTCATTCATTTTCAATTAGCCACAATGTTTGACGGCGTCGCTATTTTATTTTTTTCGCGAAATAATTTTTTCTTAATGAGGAACGGCATGCGGTCATTAAAAATCAAGGCGTTGTTTTGTTTACCTTTACTGTTGCCATTTTCAACCGAAGCCCTGGCTGACGGTAATGATTTCTCTTTGGAGCAGGTTGTGGTTGTTAGCCGCCACGGTCTGCGGGCGCCGTTGGCAAGCCCAAACAGCGCATTGGGTAAAATGACGCCGGACATCTGGCCTCAGTGGGACACCCCCAGTAGCTATCTGACCACCCGTGGTGGCGTACTGGAGGCTTTCTTCGGCCACTATTTCAGCGAATGGCTGGTGGATAACCACCTGTTGGCCGCTGATGCTTGTCCGACGGAAAAGGAGGTGCGTTTTTACGCCAATAGCCTGCAACGCACCATCGCCACCGCCCAATATTTCGCCGTCGGTGCGTTTCCGGGCTGTATCGTGCCGGTAGAGCATAAAGAAAAGTTAGGCACGATGGATGCAACCTTTAATCCGGTGATCCGCGACGGCAGCGCCGAATTTAAGCAGCGAGCGGTGGATTCAATTAATCAAACGGCAGGTGAAAAAGGGCTTGATGGACTGAATGATAGGTTAAAGCCGGCTTATCAGCAGATGGAGCAGGTGATCCGCTATGGTGAATCGGCAAATTGCCAGGTTGATAAGCAGTGTGATTTCTCGGCGCAGCCAACCACGGTGAAAATTGCCGTGGGTCAGGAACCCGGCGTTTCCGGTCCGTTAAGAAGCGGCACCTCGATTTCGGATGCGTTTATTCTGCAATATTATGAAGGTGCGCCGATCGAGAGCGTCGGCTGGGGCAGGATTAAGGATAACCAGCAGTTTGAATCCCTGGTGTCGATCAAGGAATATTATAACCGCGTCCTGTTCAGCGCCCCGGTCGTGGCCAAAGCTGTCTCGTTGAATCTGGTTAAAGAACTGACGCGTTCATTCGACACTCGCGCGCCGAAATTCACGTTTCTGGTCGGACATGATTCTAATATCGCGTCGCTGCTTTCAGCGCTGGGGGTAAAACCCTACAGCTTGCCGAATCAGTTTGAAACCACGCCCATCGGCGGCAAAGTGGTATTTGAACGCTGGAAAGACAAGAACAGCGGCGCGTCGCTGCTGAAGCTTGAGTATGTCTACCAATCCACCGATCAGATCAGAAGCCTGGCGCCGCTAAATCGGGCCAATTCGCCGCAACGCGTCACGCTTGAACTGCAAGGCTGTCCAGCCAACGCCGACGGCTTCTGCCCGTTCGGTGATTTTGAGAAGGTATTGTCTGGCTTGACTGAACGAGAATAAGCCTGATGGCGTCGGTCTCGCGGCCGCCGTCATCGCCCGCGAACGGAAACCCGGATGCGCGCCGTCGCCGCAAAACATCGGCGCTGATGAGATTTTTTGTTCGCCGGCGCCTGGCTGAAACGAGCCCGTTCCTTGAGGATAACGGTGCGGAATGGTATGGTTTAGCGCTTTCAAATTTATTTTATAAATACTCTATAGCAAGGGGATTTACGCAATGCGTATCATTCTGCTGGGCGCTCCGGGCGCAGGCAAGGGGACTCAAGCTCAATTCATCATGGAAAAATACGGTATTCCGCAGATTTCTACCGGCGACATGCTGCGTGCGGCGGTAAAAGCCGGTACTGAATTGGGGATACAGGCTAAAGAAATCATGGATGCCGGCAAGTTCGTTACTGATGAGCTGGTTATTGCTCTGGTAAAAGAGCGTATCACCCAGGAAGATTGCCGTAACGGTTTCCTGCTGGATGGTTTTCCGCGCACGATTCCCCAGGCCGACGCCATCAAAGAAGCCGGCATCAATGTGGATTATGTTATTGAATTCGCGGTGCCTGATGCGCTGATCGTCGATCGTATCGTCGGCCGTCAAGTGCATCCGGCTTCAGGCCGCGTCTACCATGTGAAGTTTAATCCACCGCAGGTAGCAGATAAAGATGACGTGACGGGTGAAGACCTGGTCACCCGCAAAGACGATCAGGAAGAGACCGTTCGTAAACGCCTGGTGGAATATCATCAACAGACCGCGCCGCTGGTGTCTTACTACCAGAAAGAGGCGGAGAGCAACCGTACGCGCTACGTGAAAATCGACGGGACGCGCAAGGTTGCGGAAATTCGCGCCGAATTGGAAACAGTTCTGGGTTGATTTTTCCGGTCTGATGCGCGAGCGAGTGTCGCCTGCAAGATGCGTGGCGACATTCGCTGATATTGTATGTCATGTAAATAAATCAACGATCTGCTCTTCCATAACCAGCCGGTTACCTCCCCGCCCTTTCGTCAGAATCTTCGTTTTTCCCTATTGATAACATTGCTTTCAATGTTTCTAACTTTCAATTTTTATCGGGTGTTTTTCGCTACAATAGAAACCAGATTATACCGATAGGCGCGGGATAACCGGCTTATCCATAAGAGGAAAGCAGTATGACGCAACAGAAGTTCGGTGTATTGATGGTGAATCTTGGTACGCCCGACGCGCCGACCCCGCGAGCGGTTAAACGCTATCTGGCAGAGTTTCTTAGCGATCGGCGCGTGGTGGATGCCCCGCGCTGGCTGTGGTGGCCGTTGCTGCGGGGCATCATTCTGCCGCGCCGCGCGCCGCGCGTAGCAAAACTTTACCAGTCCATCTGGATGGATGGCGGTTCGCCGCTGTTGGTTATTAGCCGCCGCCAGCAACAGGCGCTGGCAAGCCGTATGCCTGGCATGCCGGTTGAGTTGGGGATGAGCTATGGCTCGCCCGGCCTGGGGGCGGCGCTGGATAAGCTGTTGGCTCAGGGCGTCACCCGGCTGGTGGTGTTGCCGATGTATCCGCAGTATTCCTGCTCGACGACGGCCTCGGTCTGGGATGGGGTGGCGAGGGCGCTGAGTCGGTGCCGGCAATTGCCTGCCATTCAATTTATTCGTGATTATGCGGACGATCCCGCGTATATCGCCGCCCTGAAAGCCCGGGTGGAATTGTCATTTGCCGAGCATGGCGAACCTGACCGGCTGGTGCTCTCGTTTCACGGTATCCCGGTGCGTTATGCCAGCGAAGGTGATGATTATCCGCTACGCTGTATGGCGACGAGCAGGGCGCTGATGGCGGCATTAGGATTGCCGGAAGGAAAAGTGCTGGTGACCTTCCAGTCGCGTTTTGGCCGCGAGCCATGGCTGACGCCCTACACGGATGAAACCCTGAAAGACCTGCCGGGGCAGGGCGTTAAGCATGTCCAGATTATGTGTCCTGGCTTTGCGGCGGATTGTCTGGAAACGCTGGAAGAAATTGAGGAAGAAAATAAAGCGATCTTTATGCACGCGGGAGGGGAAGCATATACCTACATTCCTGCGTTAAACGACGATCCTTTGCATATTGACTTACTAGAGAAGTTGGTGGCGAAGGAGACGGATTCGCAAAGAGAAAAATATAATCCGTAGCGGTGAAATCCAGGATTACTACGCCACTAAATGACGGATGTTTTCAAAATTATATGCTAAATTTTAGATAGGATAGGATAATGTCTGTCTATAAAGGTTGAGTAAATAAAAAATTGGGGAAATAGAACGGTCGGTCATATTTCCTCATTATGCATAATACGCATAACATTAATGATAGCTGATATATGCTTCTCTGGATGGTGTATGAATAGTTATGACGATATTAAGCAATTCAAAGAAAGGCTGAACCTAGAACATATTGATTATAAAGATACTTCTGAAAACGATGGCCATACGCCGTCGCAGGAATGGGCGATTATAAAGCAGGTCGCCGGCGCGAATAATACCGTCGCCGATGATGGGATTCGCCAGAGAATGGCCGGGCTCCCGACCAGTCCGGTTCCGGTGAATAAGGACGAATTTCGTTCAGCCCCTCTGTTACAGTCTGTCAGTCAGCAACTCTCGGCCGGCCGGGATTCCACCGTCTTGCCTGCGTCGGTGCCCGCATCGCCTGCGCCCCCCGTCGATGAAGCGCGACGCAATACCGACGAAGAGCCTCGTTTTCGGCGCTTGTTCAGGCAAAAAAGCGCGTCCGTAGATGATAATGACCAACGCCGCGATACCCCGTTGAAACCACTATTAGAGGCTATTGCCTTATGCCGTTAGTTTGCGTGTGCTCTCCCAAAGGGGGCGTAGGGAAGACCACTATTGTCGCTAATTTGGCGTGGATGCTGGCCAGCAGCGGGCTCAAGGTGCTGGCGGTCGATTTTGATGTACAGAACGCTTTGCGTTTGCACTTCGGCGTGCCGATGTCTGACGGGCGCGGATACGTGGCGCAGGCTACGTCCGCTTCCGACTGGGGACAGTTTATCCTTAAAGCGCATTCCAATTTATTTGTTTTACCCTACGGGGAAACCACCCATGAGCAGCGGGTGGCTTTTGAGCAGGCGATCGGCCACGATAAGCATTTTATCCAACGTGGTTTAAACAGTATTCTGAGTTACCCCGATATGGTCGTTATCGCTGATTTCCCCCCCGGTCCGGTTCCGGCTCTGGAAGCGACCCGCGAACTGGCTGATATGCACATCGTGGTCATGCTGGCGGATACCGCATCGCTCTCTTTGTTGCCGCAGATGGAAAACCACAAATTTCTCGGTTCTCCCCTCAATGCTAAACAACAGGAATATTACATTGTGAACCAGAGTGATATGCGTCGTTCGCTTAGCCGCGATGTAACTCTTTTTCTCGAACAGCGTTTAGGCGACAAGCGGCTTGGCACCATCCACCGCGATGAGTGCGTGCCGGAAGCCAATGCGTCCCAGCAATCTATTCATCAATTCAGCCCGGTGTCCGCCGCGGCCTTCGATATTGATCTGATTAGTAAAAAAGTCGCGGCCATCCTGGGAGTTAATGTCGGCGGTGGGGAGATTTATTCTGCGCCACAACACAGCCTTTAATCATTACCTCGTCGGGTAAGTAAAAATGAATAAACTTCTTTTCCCGTTGCTGATATTGCTGTTATCGCCGCTCATTCTGGTCATTATCATTACGCCCATGGATAGCGATAAACAGTTCGTTTTCGGGCTGATAGCGATCGCCGCCGTCTGGTCGCTCGGGCGTTTTCGCAGTCAAAAAACCAATATCATCATCATGGTGATGTGTTTTTTAATGTCCTCGCGCTATATCTATTGGCGCGCGACCGAGACGCTGCATTTTAACTCGGTGATTGAAACGGTGCTGGGCATCGGACTATTCCTGGCCGAACTGTATGCCTGGATCATGATGTTCCTCAGCTATATTCAAACCAGTTGGCCTCTACAGCGCACCATCGACCCCCTGCCGGCGGATAGCAGTCTGTGGCCGACGGTCGATATCTATATTCCCAGCTACAATGAAAGCCTGAGCGTGGTTCGTGATACGGTGCTTGCCGCACAGTGTATTGATTACCCAAGGGATAAGGTCAAAGTTTATCTGCTCGACGACGGTAAACGCAGTGAATTCGCCGTCTTTGCCGCCGACGCCGGCGTTGGCTACATTACCCGTAACGATAACAAACATGCCAAAGCGGGTAACCTGAATCATGCCATGACGCTGACTCAGGGGGAATTAATCTGTATTTTCGACTGCGACCATGTCGCCACGCGCGTGTTTTTGCAGGCGACGCTGGGCGGTTTCCTGACCGACCCGAAGCTGGCGTTGATTCAAACGCCGCACTATTTTTACTCGCCGGATCCGTTTGAGCGCAACCTGTCCGTCGCCAGACATATTCCGAGCGAAAACGATCTGTTCTATGGGCCGATTCAGCAAGGCAACGATAACTGGGACGCCACGGCATTCAGCGGTTCATGCGCGGTTATTCGCCGCAGCGCGCTGGAAGAGATAGGCGGCTTCGCGGTTGAAACGGTCACCGAGGATGCCCATACCTCGCTCAAGCTGCAGCGGCGAGGCTGGCACTCCGCATTTCTGGCTATTCCGCTTGCCGCCGGGCTGGCAACGGAGCGTTTGGCGCTGCATATTATCCAGCGCACCCGCTGGGCGCGTGGCATGACGCAGATTTTCCGCGTGGACAACCCGCTATTGGGACGCGGGCTAAAGTGGCAGCAGCGCATCTGTTATCTCAACTCCATGCTCTATTATCAGTATGGTTTGCCGCGGCTGGTGTTCGTCACCGCCCCGTTGGCCTACCTGCTGTTTAACCAGAATATCATCGCCTCTTCCGCTTCCATGATTTTAGCCTATGTTATGCCGCATTTGGTGTTGTCGCTCTTCGCCAGTTCGCGCATCAGCGGGCGCTATCGCTATTCGTTCTGGGGGGAAATTTATGACACGGTGATTATGTTTCATATCATTATCCCGACGCTGGTCACGCTGTTTTCTCCCAAACGCGGCAAATTTAACGTTACCGATAAAGGACGGCTTCTGGAGGAAGGGTACTTTGACTTCAATATCGTTCGGCCGCATATCATCGTCACCGTCCTGTTGATCGTCGCGATTATATGGGGAGGGGCGCGAGCCCTGATGGATCATTATATCGGGATGAATCCGCAGGTTATTTTCCTCAATGTCTTCTGGGCCGGTTTCAATGTATTGATTCTGCTGGCCGCGATTGCCGCCGCACGTGAAACCCGTCAGGTGCGGCAGGCTATTCGTATCGATGCCAATATTCCGGCTATCGTGCATTTCGCCAGCGGTATTTCTCTGCGTACGCATACGCTGAACCTCTCCATGGGCGGCGTCCGCCTGGTGACGCCCGATGAGCGCTATAAAACCGACAAGATAGAAGAGGTCGAGCTGCTGCTGCACTCCGGCGCCGTGAGTATTCCGGTAGAGATCATTGACGCCAACGACAAGATACTACAATTGAAGTTTGAAGATATGCCGTTGTCGAAGCGGCGGGAACTGGTGCGCGTGGTGCTGACCCGTGCCGATGCCTGGTTGGCGCCGCCTTATCCGCATGATAATCCAATCAAATCGCTACTGGGGATTATTCGCTGCGTGCTGGAGCTGTTTTGGTACGCCATCCGTGGCAATAAGCATCCCAGGAAGTCCGCCAGCGAACCGGCTAAAGCCGACACGCGGGATGATGCCGTATGAGCAGGTATGGATTTTTGTTCACCGGGTGGCGTGCGTTGCGACCGTGCCGCCTGTTGGTGATGATGTGCGGGCTGTTTGCTGCTACGCTGTCGCCGGCTCAGCAGCCGTCGCCTCAGCCGGCGCTAACGCCCGCCAGCCCGACCGCGCTGCCGCCCGATTTTCCGCCGTTGCCGCCGCTGGATAATCCCTCCGCCGGTCTCCCAATGCCGCAGGGCGCGGTTCCGGCGGTCTCGTTGCCGTCATTCGCGCCGGCGGCGCAGAACGGCGACGAGACGCAACGGCTGAGCCAGATTGATGACTACACCATCAGCATTGCCGATATGGGGCAGCGCGATGGACTCGTCCTGAGCGGCGGACAGACGCAGTCCGGCATCCGCTTCACTTTGCCTCATGGTCAGGTGGTGACTCAGGCGAAACTCTATTTGTCGTTCAGCGCCACTCCCTCATTGGCGAAAGAAGGCAACCAGCTCTCTCTGATGCTTAACGGCCAGCCGTTGGGCGACATTGCACTGGCGGACGCTTCGTCCACGGCGAATACCTACGAACTGGATATTCCGGCGGCGATGGTGGTCAGCGATAACAATCTCAGCTTCAGCATTCATAATCCGACGGATTTGCTGTGCGAAGTGGGCGATGACTCCCGCTATCAGATCAGCATCTTACCGGGAACCCGTATTGAGCTGACGAATCAACTCCTGAATATCGACAAAGATCTGGGATACTTCCCGCGTCCTTTCTTCGATCCGATGGTGATGGGAAAAAGTGCTATTCCGGTGGTGTTCGCGGCCAGACCTTCCGCCCAGGCCATTACCGCGTCGGCGATAGTCGCTTCTTTTCTCGGTATTCGCGCCAATTATCGCAATATCGAATTTCCGGTTTATCAGAATACCTTGCCGGACAACAACGCGATTATATTCGCCCTTGCGGGCGAAAAGGTTGCCGATCTGACCATGCCTGTCGACGATGGCCCGGCGATTCATATCATCGACAACCCGCTCAACCCGATTTATAAACTGCTGCTGGTAACCGGACGCAACGCGGAAGAGCTGCGTCAGTCGGCATACCGGCTGACGACGTCGGCGCTTCCCGTCGGTCAGGACAGTTTGCTGGTGCAGGGGCAAACCATCCCGCAGCGGCAGCCGTACGATGCGCCGCGCTGGATCAATACCGAGCGGCCGGTTACCTTTCGCGAGCTGGTCAGCCACCCGGACGATCTGATAGCCGAGGGACTGTATCATGACAGCATTCATATTAATTTCCGCGCCGCGCCCGATCTCTTTATGTGGGATGGGCAAAACATTCCGGTGCGCATCAATTATCGTTTTCCAACCGGGAGCTGGATAGACGAAAACGCATCCTTGCTGAATATTTCGCTGAACGGCACTTTTTTACGTAATCTTTCGGTCAATAAAATAGGGCTGCTGGAGTCTGCATGGCATCGGCTTGGCGGCGATACGCGCCAGGAAAGCTATGGGCTGGAACTGGCGCCATATCTGATTTATGGTGATAATCAGATGCAGCTCTACCACAACATCAAGTACAAACCCGGCACGCCGTGCGCGGTGCTGCGCAGCGGCAATATCAAAAGTACGATAGACGGCAGCTCCTCGATAGATCTGAGTGGTTCCCACCATTTTTCGATGCTGCCCAACCTGGCGTATTACGTAGGGGCGGCCTTTCCGTTCAGTAAAATGGCGGACTTCTCCCATACGCAGATAGTATTGGCCGAACGGCCGACGCCTGAAGAAATCAGCACCTTGCTCAACCTTGTCTCGCGCTCGGGGAGTGCGACCGGCGTGGCGGTTAGCCACGTACAGGTTAATTTGGGGCTGCTGGACGCCGCCTCGGCGCTGGCCGATAAAAATGTGCTGATCGTCGCCTCGCTGAACCAGACTGAACTGATGCGCCAACTGCTGAGTCGCTCGCCTTATCATCTTGATGACGCGCGGCTCTCTCTGAGAACGCCCTCTACGCAAGACAAACTCAAACGTTATTTATCCGGCCAGTGGTCGCAGCAATATCTGGCCGCCGACCGCTATTTGTCCTCAATCGGCGATTGGCGCGGCTTTCTCAGCTTTCCGTCTCCCTGGTCGCCGAATCGCCTGGTGGTGCTGGCCACCGGCAGCAACGATGAGCAGATCGTGCAGATCGACGACGATCTGAATTCGAAAGCGATTAACGCCGGAATTCGCGGCGACATGGCGGTAATCACCTCCGATGGGGGCGTGAAGAGCTTCAGCGTCAGCGCGCAGTATCCCGACGGGCAGATGCCTTGGTATCTGATGGTGATTTGGTATGCCAATCAGCATGTGGTGATTTTATCACTGCTCGCCGCGCTGATTTCCGTGCTGCTCGGTATTCCGCTGTATCGGATATTGAGCCGCCATGCGCAACAGCGTTTAGCGGCGAAAAAGTAAAGCATTACGTCCGACCAGCCTGTTTAAGCTGCCTATGCGCAAGTATCTGGAATAATGAACATGAAGAAACAGATGGGTTGGAAAGCGCGCTATCTGACGATGGTAAGCATGCTGATGTTGCCGGTTATGGCTGCCGCGGCGCAGAACAGTCCGGCGATCAAGGCTCTGCTGGATCAGGCCGCGTATTGGCATGAAAAAGCCCATAGCGACCTGGCCAATGAGGCGCTGAATAAAATTCTGGAAGTGGAGCCCGGGAACACCGAAGCGTTATACCTGCTGGCGCTGTATGCCCAGCAAAACGGCAACAGCGCCGCGGCGCAGTCGTGGCGCCAGAAGCTCGCCGCCTTGTCGCCCGGCGACAGCCGGCTGGACGATCTGGATAAAGCGAGCGCCCTGACATCGGTGCCGCCCGCCCAGTTGGCCAGAATTCGGCAACTGGCGGCTCAGGGCGATTTTACTCGCGCCATCGACGGCTACCGCGCGCTGTTTAAAGGGGGCGAGCCGCTGGATAGCCTGGCCGTCGAATATTATCAGACCATGGCCGGTTTGCCCGCCCTACGCCAGGAGGCCATCAGCGGCCTGCAACGCTGGCAGGCCGCGCGCCCCGGCAACCGCTCGGCTCAGCTGGCGCTGGCGCGCATTCTCACCTACGACGAAATGACCCGGCGCGACGGGGTCAATCGCTTAGCCGAGCTGGCGGCGCAGAATGTCGCCGGCGCCGATTCCGCGTTAAAGCAGGCCTTGCTGTGGATGACGCCGCAGCAAGGCGATGAGGCTCTGTATCGCGGTTATCAGGCGCGAAATCCTGGCGACCGGGACGTTTTGGCGCATTATGAAAGCAATCTGGCGGGTATCGGTCTTGGACAGGGCTATGCGGCGTTGCAGCGTGGCGATCTGAGCGCGGCGAAAAGCCAGTTCGAAGTGCTATTGGCGCAAAAGCCGCAGGATGCCGATGCATTGGCCGGGCTGGGTTATATCGCATTGCGTAACGAAGATTTCATCGGGGCGGAGAATTACCTTAACCAGGCGATCAATATCGGCGGGCCGAATCGCGAACGCTGGCTGGCGCTGGCGCAGGACGCGCGCTTTTATGCCGAGCTAAACAAGGCGAAACAGACCGCGGCGGCCGGCGGGCTGGATGAGGCGCTGACGCTCAGTGCGCCGCTCAGTCAGCAAGGCGGGGAGCGGGGCATCGCCGCCCAGCTGTTTCGGGCCGATCTGTTGCGGCGCAAGGGCGATGCCGCGGCATCCGAGCAGGCCTACCGCAATATTCTTGCCGGCGCGGCGGAGAATAACGACGCGCGCCTCGGATTGTACTACAGCCTGCAGCAGCAGCAGAAAACGGCCGATGCCCAGCAGGTATTGCAAAGTCTGCCGCTGAGCCTGCGACCACAGATTCAGGCCGCCGCCCCCAGCGCCGAACCTCTGCGGCGCGATGCGGCGCTGGCGCTGCGCGCCGGTAACGTCGAACGTGCGCTGTCGCTGTTGCAGCAGGCTCAGCAACGGCAGCCAGGCAACCCGTGGGTGCGTCTGGATATGGCCCGGATTCTCCACCAGCAGGGCAATGACTCGCGGGCCGAAACGATTATCTCGCCGCTCGCGCAGCCAGGCGCCCCCAGTGAAAGTCTGTACGTGGCCGCCCTGTTTGCCGCCGACAATGAGCGCTGGGCGGAAGCCGACGCACTGATGTCGCGTATCGCGCCCGCCCGCCGCACCCGAGAGATGACCGCGTTGGCCAAACGGGTACAGTTTAGTCAGGGTATGGCTCAGGCCCGTGGTTATTTGCAACAGGGTAACCAATCGGCCGCCGCTATTCTATTGAATTCGCTGGCAAAAATTCCGCCGCCGGCGCCGGCTGACCTCGGTAATCTGGCTTTGGCGCTGCAGCAGGCGGGTGATAATGCAAACGCGGTGCGCCTGGTGCGGCAAAATATGCAGAAAGGCGTACAGGGCAACGCCGGCGATTACGCCGCTCAGATTAACGTACTGAATCAGGCCGGCCTGACGCAGGAGGCTGACGCCTGGCTGAATAATCCCGACATTCAAAGCCGTAGCTCGCCGGTGGATATCAGTCGGCTGCGCACCGGCTCCGTCATTAACGATGCGGACAGACTGCGCGAGCAGGGACAATACGCCGACGCGTACGACAAATTGATCGTCGCTTTGCAGCAGGATCCGCAAAACGACGATCTGATGCTGGCGATGGGGCGGTTATATCAGTCCGGTAAAATGAACCGGGAAGCCGCGCAGGTGTATGACTATCTGCTAAGGCGCGATGCGCAAAATCAGCAGGCGAGAGAAGGCGCGGTGAATGTCGCGCTGGCCAATAACGATGTCGCCCAGGCGAAAACGCTGATGGCCGGCATGAGCGGACCGCGTACGCCGGAGCGCCTGCTGCTGGCGGCGCGAGTGGCGCAGGCGCAGGGCGATCGCCAACAGGCGCTGGCATTGTTGCGCTCAGCCAAAGGGCAGATGATTGGCCTGCAGGGCGCCGGCAGCAACGCCACTATCGCCGGATTGCCGGTAACCGACAACCCGTTCATTAACCAGCAGACTCGCACCAGCCGTAGCCCATCGGCCTATGGCGTGGTGCTGCCCTGGCAACTGTCCCAGCGTCAGGTGGATAACCGTTACGATTTGAACAGCGGCGCCACGCTGGTTGCGGCCAGTCGCGAGGAGAGCGCGACGCAGCGTCAGATTGATCGCCTGCTGGATGAGGTGCAGGGGCGTGAGGCCAGCTGGGCGCAGGGCAACGTCAGCGTACGCGGACGCGACGGGGAAAATGGTTTGAGCAAGCTGACGGAGGCCAAAGCGCCGCTGAGTCTGTCCGGCGTGCCTTTTGATACCTCGCGCCTGAGCTTCAACGTCACGCCGGTCACGTTGAACGCCGGTACGCCAGCAGACGCGACCAGCAACCGTTTCGGCACCGGCGCGTTGCAGCAGGCGAAACTGGCGCAGGCGGCGACGGTCGCTTCCGCGCAGGCGGCGACGGAATCCGCTCAGGCTGCGCTGGCGGCCGATACCGCGTATCAGACGCTGAAAAGCAATCAGGATACGGTCTGCGCGGTCAGCTCAACCTCGGCCGCGTGTCTGGCGGCGACGAACTCGGCGACCGAGGCCTATAACGCCAAGCAGCTGGCCGACAGCAACGTAACCACGGCGCAAACTTTTGGTCCGAATGATTTCAACGCCGACTCGCCTGGTGCGCAAAAAACCAATGGCGTTGAGTTGAATCTGGCGCTGGCCGGAGACAGCTATAAAGCGGATATCGGCACAACGCCGCTGGGCCAGGATCAGAACTCGCTGGTGGGGAGCGTGCAGTGGTCGCCGAAGCTGAGCGACTACACCACGCTTACCCTGAATGCCGAACGGCGGCCGGTCACCGATAGCCTGCTCGCCTATGTCGGCACGCGCGACAAGATCAGCGGGGAAAAATGGGGGGCGGTCACGCGTAACGGCGGCAGCATCAATCTCGGGTACGACGACGGCGATGCCGGCTTCTACACCGGGCTGGGGTATTACGGCTACCTCGGCGATAACGTCGCCAGCAATAAGGGATTGAGCACCTCATCGGGGGTATATATCCGGCCTTACCGCTACGACGATCGGGAGATGAAGCTGGGCGTCAACGTCAGCTATATGGATTTTTCCAAAAACCTGAGCTATTTCAGCTACGGCCAGGGCGGTTACTTCAGCCCGCAGGATTACATCAGCGTATCGTTTCCGGTCGAATACAGTCAGCAGTACGATAACTGGAACTATAAACTCAGCGGATCCGTCGGTTATCAATCATACTCTCAAAAAGAGAGCGCGTATTTCCCGAATAACCCGGCGTGGCAGTCCGAACTGGAGTCGCTGGTGGCCGCTGGCTATGGCTCGGCGGCCTGGTATCCCGGGCAAAGTCAGAGCGGAATTGGCTATAATCTGAAAGCCGAGGGAAGTTATAAGCTCAATAAAAACATGATAATAGGCGGTCAGGCAGGCTATGATACCTTTGGTGATTACTCCGAGAGTACGGCCTTGGTCTATTTCAAGTACTTACTGGATGGAAAATAACAATGCAAGCCTACGACCCCGTTGCACAGCAGCTTGAGTATTATCAGTACAGACAGCAAAAGCCTGGTTGGCAGGACCTGTTACAGGTTGTTTTTTCAGGCATTTCTGCTGATGCGGATGAAAGTGACGCCTGTGCATTTCTGCGGCTGTCCGGTAAGCATTTTGCTCGTCGATATCCCCTCGCCGCCAGCTTGACGCTGGGCGAACTGGAAGATCGCATTAATCAGCGATTGGCCGAGTTTGACTGGGGATTCGTCAGGCTTGAGCCGGCGGAGCAGGAATTAACGCTCCTGCACCAGGCGTGGCCGGCGTTGCCGCCGACCGATGGGCAGCCGAATGAAGCGCTGAGCTGGCGTCGAGCCTTCACCTGGGTGTTGGAAGGCATCTACAGCGAATGGATGCAGTCTCAGGGCGGACATCCGCATGTCGCGGTACGCTGGCAATCGACGAACGCTTCCGAGCATACTTTAAGCTTTCTATATAAAAGCGGCTTGTAATGTCAGGAGAAATGGTAATGCCCATGCAGTGGATGAAAGGTATTTCGTTATTGCTGTTCTGGAGTTTTTTATCTACCGCCGCGTTGGCGCAGGATAGCGGCTGGGATCAGTTTAAGCAGCGCTATATTCTGCCGGAAGGCAGGGTGGTGGATACCGGCAATCACAATGTCAGCCATACTGAAGGGCAGGGTTTTACCCTGCTGATGGCGGTGTTCAATAATGACCAGACCACCTTTAACAAGCTGTGGCGCTGGACCAAAAGCTCCTTGTATCAGCCGGAAAACGGGCTGTTTTACTGGCGCTACGATCCTGCGGCCAAAGAGAAAATCACCGATAAAAACAACGCTTCCGACGGCGATACGCTTATTGCTTGGGCGCTGCTGCTAGCCGCGGATAAATGGCAAGTGCCTGAGTATCGTATCGCCTCGCGGCAGATTCAGGCGGCGCTGATTAAACATACGGTAATTTCTTTTGCCGGTTTTCAGGTCATGCTGCCCGGTATGAACGGCTTTAATCACACCAGCTCCGTGGTTCTCAATCCGTCCTATTTTCTCTTTCCGGCCTGGCAGGCATTCTACCGCGACAGCCACCTGAAGGTGTGGGCTGACCTGCGGCAGGATGCATTGCGCCTGCTTGGTCAGATGACTTTTGGTCAGCCGCGGTTGCCCACCGACTGGGTTACGCTGGATATTGACGGCAAAATGACGCCGGCCGCCGGCTGGCCGGCGCGTTTTAGCTTTGATGCGGTGCGAATCCCGCTCTACCTGCGTTGGGCGCGCGCCGACGAGCGCACGCTGGCGCCGTATCGCTCTTATTGGCAACGCTTTGGGCGAGAAAAAACGCCGGCGTGGGTCAACGTTGCCACGGGCGAACAGGCTGAGTACCCGCTCAGCAGCGGAATGATGGCGATTCGCGACATTGCCCTGGGGCAGGATAATCTGCTTGGCGACCGATTGTTGCCGGAAGAAGACTACTATTCAGCCAGCCTGCATCTGCTGGCCTGGTGGGCCATCCGCTAATCTGTGCCCGTCATCTTTTATGTTGCAGGCGCGTTGGCCGTCAGATTACGCGGCCCTTGCCGAGGCATCGGTCATAAAGGGCCAGCGCTTTGCGTTGTTCAACAGGATAACGCGTTGTCCCGTAGCTTGAAATCCAGTGGGTAGCTATCGGCGGGGGACACCCGCCGATTCGGCGTCAGATGGGACATTCCCGCGGCGTTGCCGGAGTCTCTTCAAGCTTGAGCAGGGTAATCATGCTATTGGCTATTTCACGTTCGCCCATGACTACCTGATTGGCGCCGTGTTCGCTGATATAGCTGACCTCATCGTCATAATGCGCGCGGGCGATAATCTCCAAATCTTGCCGTTTTTCACGCGCCGCCGCGACGATTTCACCGGCTTCGTAGCCGTTGGGGATGGTCAACAACAGCCAGCGCGCGCAATCCAGTCGCGCGATTTCCATGATTTCCGGCTTGGCGGCATTGCCGAGCACCGCCTTGATGCCCTGCTCACGCAGCGCGTCGACGCGTGAACGCGAGTTTTCTATTACTACCACCGGAATACCGGCCTGATGAAGTTTGGCGCCGATCAGGCTGCCGACCCGTCCATAACCGACCAGCAGCGCATGATTGCAGAAGTCGACGGGAATCTGCTTCTCTTCTTCGATCGCCTCTTCCACAATCTGTTCTTCGATGGTTTCGTTTTTCGACAGGTAGCGTTCAAGCAAAGTAAAGAGAACCGGGTTGATCATAATAGAGAGGATCGCGCCAGCCAGCACTAGACTCCTTGCCTCTTCAGACAGTAGCCCCAAAGCAATCCCCAGACCGGCCAGAATAAAGGCAAACTCGCCGATTTGCGCCAGACTGGCTGAAATAGTCAATGCAGTGCGCTTGGAGTGGCCGAAAAGGCGTACCAACATGAAAGCGGCCGCCGATTTGCCGAAAATAATGATCGCAAGCGTAATCAGTACCGCAATCGGCTGTTCTATCAGAATCATTGGGTCGAACAGCATGCCGACGGAAACAAAAAACAGTACCGCAAAGGCGTCGCGCAGCGGCAGCGTGTCGTGAGCGGCTCGCTGACTGAGTTCTGACTCATTGAGGATCACGCCCGCAAAGAATGCGCCCAGCGCGAAGGAAACATCAAATAGTTTTACCGCGCCGAAGGCGATTCCCAGCGCCATGGCAAGCACCGCCAGGGTGAAGAGTTCACGCGAGCCGGTACTGGCGCTTTTGGCCAGCACCCAGGGAACCAGACGACGACCGACAACCACCATCAGCGTGATGAAAGCGATAACTTTACCGATGGTCCATGCCAGATCGCGCAGCAGCTTGCCGGTATCCGCATGTTCGGCGCTAATCATGTCGCCGAAAGCGGGCAGCAGAACCAGCGTCAGAACCATCGCCAAATCTTCTACAATTAGCCAGCCGATGGCGATTTGACCGCGTTGGCTGTCAATTAGCTGGCGTTCTTCCAGCGCGCGCAACAAGACCACGGTACTGGCCGTTGAAAGGCAGAGGCCGAATACCAGACCGTTCGGCAGGCTCCAGCCCAGCAGGCTGGAAAGCCCGATGCCAAGCAGCGTCGCGACAGCGATTTGCGCGATGGCGCCGGGAATGGCGATCGATTTCACCGCCATGAGATCTTTTAAAGAAAAGTGGAGACCGACGCCAAACATCAACAAAATAACGCCGAGCTCAGCCAGCTCCGGCGCCAGAGAGGTATCAGCGACAAATCCCGGGGTAAAAGGCCCAACAAGCACGCCGGCGACCAAATAACCGACCAGGGGAGAAATACGCAGGCGGTGCGCCAGAATACCGAGAAGGAAGGCAAGAACAAGCCCTCCGGAAATCGTTGAGATTAGAGGTGTTGCGACATGCATCCCGACTCCTTTTACCATGTATGAAACGTGAATGAGCGGACTTCTTATCCCCTTTATCTTTCAAACAGCAGGTATCCAGATCCCCGGAAGTGGCGCGACTTTTGGCAACGTTGTTCTTTCCGGGGCGGCGGTTGGCGGTTGTGTTCCTCTTATTGCTTACACTCAGATAAGTTTACTGGATGAATAAGAGATATCCTGCCTCTTTCGGGGCCAGTCGTTAGCTGGTCAAATTCGTTCCCGAGGAGTTTGTTGTTCGGTTACCGCTTTCCTGCGTTTTGAAATCTATCGGTACACTTAAATTCTATTGTATCTGGAGAAATGTTGCTTGGGAAAAATAGGTATTTTGCTAAAAATATTGGTTTATCAGCGTATTCTCATGATGACACGGATTTAATCATAGTTTCTTTAGATAAGCGTTGATAAACATGTGTAATTATCAGGATAAAGCAGATCTCTTAACGTGTTTATCTTATGAATCTACCTGAGAACCAGCAATAAAATGCAACCGCTCATCTTAAAACCGTAGAAAATACAGAATAAAAGGCATGACAATGAGTTATTTGGTCGAACTGTCCATATTATCAAAAATTCGTGACGGCCTTAAGACAGGCGAAGAAGGGGCCGTTATGTATTGGTCATCAGCGGCGTCTATGATCAGCCGTTGCCGTTTTGATAATGACGACGTCGCCCATGGCTCGTCATTGCGCCTTATGGGGGGGCTCAGGTAAAGTTTCTGAATGGGTATTTTTTAACACACGGAGATTTTTCATGCGTTTTTCAACAAAAACACTGGGATGCGCTTTGGCGCTATCCCTGGTGTTGGCGCCATACGGCGCGATGGCCTGGGAAAAGGATAAAACCTATTCCATCACTATTCTTCATACTAACGATCACCACGGCCATTTTTGGCACAACGATCATGGTGAATATGGATTAGCGGCGCAAAAGACGCTGGTCGATGAGATTCGTCAGGAAGTCGCCGGCAAGGGCGGCACGGTGCTGCTGCTCTCCGGTGGAGATATTAACACCGGGGTTCCTGAATCGGATTTACAAGACGCCGAACCCGATTTTCGCGGTATGAGCATGGTGGGCTATGATGCCATGGCGTTGGGCAACCATGAATTTGATAAGCCGTTGTCTGTATTAAGACAACAGGAGAAATGGTCGAGTTTCCCTCTGCTGTCGGCCAATATTTATCAAAAGAGCACTAATCAACGATTATTTAAACCCTACGCTTTATTTGATAAGCAGGGCGTTAAAATCGCCGTTATTGGTCTGACTACCGACGACACCGTAAAATTAGGCAACCCTGCTTATTTCACGGATATAGAGTTCCGCAAGCCCGCGGCGGAAGTGAAGCAGGTTGTGGAAGCGCTGCGCAAAGACGAAAAACCCGATGTGATTATTGCCGCTACCCACATGGGGCACTACGACAACGGTAATCATGGTTCCAACGCGCCGGGCGACGTGGAGATGGCCCGCAGCATACCCGCCGGTTACCTGGACATGATCGTCGGCGGTCACTCGCAGGACCCGGTCTGTATGGCGAGCGAGAACAAGAAACAGGTGGATTATGTGCCGGGTACGCCCTGTGCGCCGGACCGCCAGAATGGCGTCTGGATCGTTCAGGCGCACGAATGGGGTAAATATGTCGGCCGGGCGGACTTCACTTTCCGCAACGGCGAGTTGAAGCTTGAGCATTATCAGTTGATTCCCGTCAACCTGAAGAAAAAAGTCGAAACGGCGGATGGCAAAACCGAACGGGTCTTCTACACGAAAGAGATCCCTCAGGATCCGTCAATGATGAAAATGTTGACGCCGTTCCAAGAGAAAGGACATGAGCAGCTTGAAGTGAAGGTCGGCAGCGTCAAGGGCGCTCTGGACGGCGACCGCAAGCAGGTTCGTTTCCGCCAGACCAACCTGGCCCATGTATTGCTGAGCGCCCAGTTGGCGCGCGCCAACGCCGACTTTGCCGTCATGAGCGGCGGCGGTATTCGTGACTCGATTGAGCCCGGCGACATTACCTATAAAGATGTGCTGAAAGTGCAGCCGTTCGCCAACACGCTGGTCTACGTCGATATGAAAGGCAGCGAGGTCGAAAAATATCTGGCCGTCGTGGCGAACAAAGTGGTGGATTCCGGCGGTTATGCGCAGTTCCTTAACGTCAGCCTGACGGCCGACGGCAAAGGCGTGCAGGATGTTAAAATCAAAGGCGAACCATTACAGGCAGATAAGGTTTATCGCATGTCTACGCTGAATTTTAACGCCATGGGCGGGGATGCGTACCCGCGTATTGATAGTTTCCCTGGTTATGTGAACACCGGTTTTATCGATGCGGATGTGCTGAAACAGTATATTGAGAAAAATTCGCCGCTCGACGCGGCCGCCTATCAACCGAAAGGCGAGATTGTATACAAGTAACTGATAGATATGGCGGCTTTTATCCATAGTGTGACGATGAAAGCCGCTTTTTATTCCCTTTCCCGTTCCGCCCCACACCGCGTTGCCGAAACTTCGTCAATCTATCCACCTCGGTTATCCATGCCTTTCTGACGCCGCGGCTTAATTTTTCACGACGTTGACGCGGTATTTCCCGCCAACCGTTCACCACAGAATTCTAACCGCTTAGCGCGCTATTTTACCGGATAGTGAAATAGCGATAGTGCCCCTTCTGGTACTAAAGTAATGTCCTGCCACACAGCGGTGTTTCGGTAGAACATGATGACAGCTTCATTTTCACGGCTCTGCAATTCTGTTCTGAGTACGGTCGATTTACCGCCGCGCCGGGGCATTCTGTGTCGGTTCTTCTTGCCGTTGCTCTATTCACACTATTCCTTTTCATCTGAGCCAGATACGTAATGATATAAGTTATTACGTTGATTTATTTAATAAATATCAAAACCAAATCATTATGACTTTTATAAAGGATGTCTTATGAAGAGCGGTTCCATTCTTAAACACATCCCCTGGATGATCTTAGGGATTGTCGGGGCGGCTTGCCTGGGCGTAGTTGCATTACGTCGTGGCGAGCACGTCAGCGCTTTATGGATTATTGTCGCCTCTGTCGCGGTATATCTTGTGGCTTATCGATACTACAGCCTGTATATCGCTCAGAAGGTCATGAAGCTGGATCCTTCAAGAGCCACGCCGGCAGTGGTGAATAACGATGGTCTGAACTATGTTCCGACCAATCGCAATGTGCTTTTTGGCCACCATTTCGCCGCCATCGCCGGCGCGGGTCCGCTGGTTGGGCCGGTGCTGGCCGCCCAGGTCGGTTATCTGCCCGGCACGCTCTGGCTATTGGGTGGTGTGGTGCTGGCCGGCGCGGTGCAGGACTTCATGGTGCTGTTCCTCTCCACGCGCCGTAATGGCGCCTCATTAGGTGAAATCGTCAAGAAAGAATTGGGACCGGTGCCCGGAACCATTGCGCTGTTTGGCTGTTTCCTTATTATGATCATCATCTTGGCGGTGCTGGCGCTAATCGTGGTGAAGGCGCTGGCGGAAAGTCCATGGGGCGTGTTTACCGTGTGTTCGACGGTGCCGATTGCGTTGTTCATGGGCATTTATATGCGCTTTATTCGCCCCGGGCGCGTGGGCGAAGTCTCGGTGATCGGTATTGTGCTGCTGGTGCTGGCCATCTGGTTCGGCGGCGTTATCGCCCACGACCCGTTCTGGGGACCGGCGTTGACCTTTAAAGATACCACCATCACCTTCACGCTGATTGGCTATGCGTTTGTCTCCGCGCTGTTGCCGGTGTGGCTGATTCTGGCGCCGCGTGATTACCTGGCGACCTTCCTGAAAATCGGGGTGATTGTCGGTTTGGCGATCGGCATCGTGATTTTGAATCCGGACCTGAAAATGCCGGCGGTTACCCAGTTTGTTGACGGCACCGGCCCGGTCTGGAAAGGTACGCTGTTCCCGTTCCTGTTTATCACCATCGCCTGCGGCGCGGTATCCGGCTTCCATGCGCTGATCGCCTCCGGCACCACGCCGAAACTGCTGGCCAGCGAAAGCGATGCCCGTTTTATCGGTTACGGCGCGATGCTGATGGAGTCCTTTGTGGCCGTGATGGCGCTGGTCGCGGCATCCATTATCGAGCCCGGCCTCTATTTTGCGATGAATACCCCGCCGGCGGCGTTAGGCATCACCATGCCCAACCTGCATCAGTTGGGAACGGCGGATGCGCCGGCGATCCTGGCGCAGTTGCAGGACGTTTCCGTTCATGCTGCGGCAACCGTCAGTTCCTGGGGGTTCGTCATTTCGCCTGAGCAGATTATGCAAACGGCCAAAGACATCGGCGAGCCTTCCATTCTTAATCGTGCCGGCGGCGCGCCGACGCTGGCGGTAGGAATTGCGCACGTATTCCATCAGATTATTCCTGGCGCCGACATGGGATTCTGGTACCACTTCGGTATTCTGTTTGAGGCGCTGTTTATTCTGACCGCGCTGGATGCGGGGACGCGTTCCGGCCGCTTTATGTTGCAGGATCTGTTGGGGAACTTTGTTCCTTTCTTGAAGAAAACCGAGTCGCTGGTGGCGGGGATTATCGGTACCGCCGGGTGCGTCGGTCTATGGGGCTATCTGCTCTATCAGGGCGTGGTGGATCCGTTGGGCGGCGTGAAGAGTCTGTGGCCGTTGTTCGGTATCTCCAATCAGATGCTGGCCGCCGTGGCGCTGGTGCTGGGGACGGTCGTTCTGATCAAGATGAAGCGTACTCAATATATCTGGGTAACGATGGTGCCGGCGATTTGGCTGCTGATTTGCACTACTTGGGCGCTGGGTCTAAAGCTGTTCAGCGACAACCCGCAGCTTGAAGGTTTCTTCTATATGGCAAACATGTTCAAGGGCAAGATTGCGCAAGGCGGCGCCGACTTGACCGCTCAGCAAATCGCAAACATGAACCATATCGTGATCAACAACTACACCAATGCGGGATTGAGCATTCTGTTCCTGATAGTGGTGTACAGCATCATTGCTTACGGCGTCAAAGCCGCATTGCAAGCCCGCAAGATCAATGAGCGTACCGATCAGGAAACGCCGTACGTCCCGGTACCGGAAGGCGGCGTTAAGCTATCATCCGGTCACTGATCGGGTGATGTCCCATTTACCTCGTATAATGTATAAACTTATCGGTGGTGAAATGTGGACAGTCAGGTGTTGCCCGCCCCGCTAACGGGGGAGCGAAAAACGATATGCCCGCGGCAATCAGCGGGCATGTCCGACGACGCCGAATTGTCGGGTAAAGCAGATTCCCGCCGGTGCGGGAATGAGGGTATTGCGGGTTCGGCGCTTTTGGCGGGAGGTGATGATGTTTGGCAATCTGGGACAGGCCGGTAAGTATTTGGGTCAGGCGGCGCGTATGCTGGTTGGCATTCCTGACTATGACACCTATGTTCAGCATATGCAGACCAATCATCCGGATAAGCCGATGATGACCTACAAAGAATTTTTCCGCGAGCGCCAGCAGGCGCGTTATGGCGGCGATGGCAAAGGCGGCATGCGTTGTTGTTAGCCAACTGGAGCAGTTATGATTCAACCACTCTCTGTCACTATCCTGACTGGTTTTCTCGGCGCGGGTAAAACCACGTTATTACGACATATGCTCAATGCCGATCATGGTTACAAGATTGCCGTGATTGAAAACGAATTCGGCGAAGTGCCTATCGACAATGCGCTGATCGGTGAACGGGCAAGTAAAATCACCACGCTGAGCAATGGCTGTATCTGCTGTAGTCAGGCCAATGAGCTGGCCGACGCGCTGTTGGATTTACTGGACGGCATTGACGACGCTTCCCTGGATTTCGATCATGTGGTGATCGAGTGCACCGGCATGGCCGATCCCGGCCCGGTGGCGCAAACCTTCTTTTCCCACGACGTTATCTGCGAACGTTTTATTTTGGACGGCATCATCACGCTGGTGGATGCGGTGCATGCTCAGCAGCAGCTCGATCGATTCACCATCGCCCAGTCGCAGATCGGTTACGCCGATCGCATTTTACTCACCAAAACCGATATCGCCGTCGAAGACAAGACGCTGGCGCAGCGCCTTCAGCGGATCAACGCTAGAGCGCCGATCTACTCGGTGGTGAACGGCAACATTGATTTAAGCGTGCTATTCAACATCGAGGGTTTTACCCTCAACGATAAACTGGCGATGAATACGCCGACCTTTCGCTTTATCGGCGCTGCGCAAAACGATATTCGGTCTATTGTCGTCCATCTTGATTCGCCGGTGGCGCTGGCCGACGTTTCTGATCTGATGGAAAGTGTCCTGTTGAATCACGCCGATAATTTATTACGTTATAAAGGTATTCTGGCGATTGACGGCGACGCGCGCCGCCTGCTGTTTCAGGGCGTACAGCGTTTGTACAACGCTGACTGGGACAGAGAATGGCGCGCTGACGAAGACAGACACAGCGTGCTGGTTTTCATCGGCAAGGATTTGCCCGAGCAGGCGATCCGCGACGGCTTTGCCCGCCTCACGGCGAACTGATTGTGGTGTCGATATTTAATCTCAACCCGGTGTTTAAATATTCACTCCTTGGCGAAAGACCGTACGCCAAGGGGAGCCGCACAGCGGCATGTGTCAGTCCGAAACCCGGGCGGAGCTACTCTTTACTCTTCACCCTTCATGTTTTTTGGCGACATCGGCAAATTTCGCTTCTAACAGTCGAGCCAGATCTTGCGCCGCCAGCTCGATATCCAGCCCGCGCTTACCGCCGGAAATAAAAATGGAGCTGAACTGCTGCGCGGCTTCATCGATCACCGTCGGCAGACGTTTTTTCTGTCCCAGCGGGCTAATGCCGCCGACCAGATAGCCGGTTACGCGCTGGGCGATTGCCGGGTCGGCCATATCGGCCTTTTTGGCGGACAGGGCGCGGGCCACTTTTTTCAAATCCAGCATGCCGGCGACCGGCGTTACCGCCACGGCGAGGTTTTTGGCGTCGCCGTTCAGCGAGACTAACAGCGTTTTATAAACCTGTTGTTTATTCAGCCCCAGCTTTGCCGCCGCTTCTTCGCCAAAATTGGTTTCGTCGCTGTCGTGATGATAACTGTGTACAGTAAAAGCGATCTTGTTTTTCTCGAGTAGTTTGATTGCGGGTGTCATGGTTCAAATATCCTTAAGGGCGATATCCTGTTCTTTCGCATCGCAGGGACAATTCCCTGTACGTTGAAACCGGGGATGTCTTGCTCAATTAGCCTGTAATAACGAGGGGAGATTGTCATCACCATATAAATGTAACGCGCCGACTGCAACCACATAGTTGCCGGGGGGCAGGGCATTGAGTTTTTTTTGCCAGAGCCGATTACGTTGATTCATCAGCAATTCATTCATTTCATTGCCGAAAGTGGCGGGGAGCGGGCTGCTCATTTTCCCCGGTTTACTGTCCAGCCACCAGCCGACCATGGTTTGCAATAGTCGGGCGTTGATATGCCAGTGCCTAATGGTATCTTGCAACAGCGGTAAACCGCCCTGCGGCAATTGATGCAGCAAATCGACCTGCGTTTGTTGTCCTTCCAGTTCGATAATCGTTACCCCTTGCGCTTTTGCGGCGTTAATCAACTGATAATCAATGCCGTAGTTCGGGCGTAACCCCAGTTGCTGCGCCTGGCGGGCCTGTAGCATCAGCGCCGCCTGCCAGGCGGGAACGCGGTCAAGGTAACTTTCGCTGAAAGCGAGCTTTTCGCAGATTTGCAAAAGCAGACGGTAGTCTTCCGGGCTGAGTCGCGCCGCCAGCGGCGGTTCGGTCTCGGTATGTTCGAACGGGGAACCGGTATCGGAAATATCGGCTTCGACAATCAGCGCGGTGGCGCGCTGTAGCTGCCTCAGCAGCTCATCGGGCAGGGGCGCCATATCGATGCTGCCCATATGAATGCTGCCGACCAGATGAAACAGACGTTCGTCCCCGAGGTGGACATCCACTGCCGGATAGGCGTAGGCCAGCGGCGTGATGAAGCCGAAAAACGTCGCAATTTTACGCAGCAGTTGCCCCATGGCTCTCGTCTCCTGTTTCTGAAGCCTCTATGCTAAACGCATCAGGAGACAAGTTGTACTGGTAATCGGCTGAAAATGCCGGTGGCTGACGTCACCGGCACTGGTTGGGGTCATTCTTTGGGCTTAAAACGCAGCAGTCGATTCGCGTTGCTGACCACGGTGATCGATGACAGCGCCATCGCGGCGCCGGCCACGACCGGGCTCAACAGCGTGCCGGTCAGCGGATAGAGCACGCCGGCCGCAATTGGAATGCCCAACGCGTTGTAGACAAACGCTCCCAGCAGGTTTTGCTTCATGTTGCGCAGCGTGGCTTTGGCGATGGCCATGGCATCGACTACGCCGTGCAGGCTGTGGCGCATTAGCGTAATGGCGGCGGTTTCGATGGCGATATCGCTGCCTCCGCCCATGGCGATCCCCACATCGGCCTGCGCCAGCGCGGGCGCGTCATTGATGCCGTCGCCGATCATCGCCACGCGGTTTCCCTGCGCCTGGAGCTCTCTGATGGCCTCGGCCTTGCCGTCCGGCAGCACGCCGGCGATCACCCGGTCGATACCCGCCTCTTTGGCGATAGCCCTGGCCGTCAGCGGGTTATCTCCCGTCAGCATGACCAACTGATAGCCCTGATGATGCAGGCGTCGCAACGCCGCGGCGCTGTCCTCGCGCAGCGGATCGAGAATGGAGAATAGCGCGACGACATGACCATCCGCCGCCAGCAATACCGGCGTGACGCCGCGTTGCGCCTGTTCCGCGATCAAGGCTTCGCCGGCTTGAATATCAACCCGCTGCTGTTTCAGCAGCGTCGGACTGCCGAGCAGCAGCGATACGCCCTCGGCTGTCTTTCCGCTGACGCCGAGTCCCGGTAACGTGCGAAACTGATTGATCGCCGAAAGAGGAAGACCTGCAGCACGGGCAACGATGGATTTCGCCAGCGGGTGGTTGGCGCCTTGCTCCAGCGAAGCCGCCCAGATTAGCGCCTGCTGTTCCGTCGCCGGCTGAAAGGTGTGAATTTCCACCACGCGCGGCTGGCCTTCGGTCAGGGTACCGGTTTTATCGAACACCAGAACATCCAGTCGGCTGGCCTGTTGCAAGGCATCGGCATCGCGCACCAGAACGCCGAATTCGGCCGCCCGGCCGACGCCGGCAATAATCGACATCGGCGTCGCCAGCCCCAGAGCGCAAGGGCAGGCGATAATCAGTACCGTGGTGGCGATCACCAGCGTGTAGACAAGCTGCGGCGCCGGGCCGGCGAAGAACCAAACGGCGCCGCTGATGACGGCGATAGCCACCACCACCGGCACGAATACGGCGGAAATGCGATCCGCCAATTGCCCGATGGCCGGTTTACTGCTCTGCGCCTGCCTGACCAGCCGGATAATGCGCGACAGCGTCGTCTGGTTACCGATGGCCTCCGCGCGCAATAACGCGCTGCCGTCCGCCACCAGCGTGCCGGCGTGAACCGCACTCCCTGGTTCTTTTTGCTGCGCCAGCGGCTCGCCGGTCAGCATCGCTTCATCGACCCAGATTTCTCCCTGCAGGATTTCGCCGTCGACGGGAATTCGGTCGCCGGTCGTCAGGCGTAACGTCATGTCGGATTGTACGGCGGTCAGCGGCAGCGTTTTCTCGCCGTCCGGCATCACCACCCGGGCGGTGGGCGGCGTGAGATCCAACAGCTTTTCCAGCGCGTGGGATGAGCGCTGGCGGGCGCGTTGTTCCAGCGCGTGGCCGAGGTTGATCAACCCGATAATCATCGCGCTGGCTTCATAATAAAGATGGCGGGCCGCCATGGGGAAAACGTCCGGCCACAGGTTGACGGTAATGGAATAGAGCCAGGCCGCGCCGGTGCCGAGCGCGACCAGCGTATCCATGGTGGCGCCGCCGTTTTTCAGGCTGCGCCAGGCGTTACGATAAAAGTGGCCGCCGGCGAAAATCATCACCGCCAGCGTCAGCGCGCCGACCATCAGCCACGGCGTGCGATTTTCCGGCATCAGGGTCATGCTGCCGCCCAGCACGCCCCACAGCATTAACGGCACGCCCAACAGCAGACCAAGCGCCGCCTGCCACTGAAAACGCCGGATATTTTGTTGCGCCGTCTGTTGCTGGCGCGCGCGGCGCTGGTCCTCATCCTGAATGATTTCTGCGCCGTAGCCTGCCTGTTCAACGGCGGCAATCAGCGCTTCCGGCATCGCGCGCCCGCTCACCAGCGCGCTGCGTTCGGCCAGATTCACGCGCGCCTGCGTTACGCCCGTCACGCCTTGCAAAGCCTTTTGCACCCGGTTGACGCAGCTGGCGCAGCTCATCCCATCAAGCAGTATCTGCACGTCATCGTCGCCGACGAAATGGCTATCATCGACGCCGGGGACGGCATCAACGGATGGGGCCGGAACATTATTCTGAGCCGCTGGCAGCGTTTCCGGCGTGGTCGCTACCTGTGCCAGCGGCTCAGTTTTTGGGTGGGCGGCCTCCAATACGCTGGCCTGGTAACCGGCCTGCTCTACCGCGCCGAGCAGTTCGGCAGGCGCCGTATCGCCGTAGATATCGGCTTGCTCTTTTGATACTTCTGCGGCGACAACGCCCTGCACCGATTCCAGCGCCTTACGCGTCGAGGCGACGCAATGCTGGCAGCTTAATCCGGAAAGTCGCAGGGAAACATCCGGCGCGCCGGCGGGGGCGGCCTGGTATCCCGCCTGTTCGATACTGGCGATCAGCGCCGGCGCGTTTACCTCGCCCGTCACTTTGGCGTAATTTAGCGTAACGTCCGCCTGTTCTACATCGGGTAGCGCCTCCAGCGTTTTTTTAACCCGCTGTACGCAGTGTCCGCAGGTGAGTCCCTGCAACGACAAAACGAGAGTCTGCGACATAATCATTTTCTCCTGTGAACGCAATGGGTGGTCAAATACCTTGACCGCCGGTCTGATTTTTTACTGATGTTAAACAGGTTAAACCTTCCCTCAAGGGGAAGGTCAAGCGCTTGTTTGCTGATTAAGGCGGACTTTTAACCCCAGTCTCGACTCCGCTCGCGTTTTGACGCAGGCGACCATAAGACAAATATGATGCTATTCGATAATAGATTTAGTGATGGATGGCGGTTTGCTGGTGAACGCGTACATGATTTTGTCCGCCAGCGTCATGGCCCGGCGGTCTAAGCGATAAAAATAGATGGGCAGCGTGGCAAATACGCCGGCATATAGGATCACCGCCCACAGGTATTCGATGGTCATCAGAAAAATGGTTTGCGGGATATTTCCCACCTCAAACCCGAAGCCCTGGGTAGTCCTGATAGCGTTCGAAAAGCAGCAGAAGCGCGAAGATTAAGACGGGGAATGCCAAGATACCCGCCATGAGGGGGCGTCCTGGAAAGCGCAACACCGTATCTATCAATATTCATATTTGACGCGGCTGTTCTGACATTTCATTGATGATGAAGTATGCTCATTTTAATCGCAGCGCCTCCGTCAAGGGGCGATCAGGAGGTGAGTGATGAATATCAGCGACGTGGCGAAAAAAACCGGGCTTAGCCGTAAAACCATCCGTTTCTACGAAGAGAAAGGGATACTGACTGCGCCGTTGCGTTCTGAAAATGGCTACCGCAGCTATAGCGGGCATCATATCGAAGAGCTGACTTTACTGCGTCAGGCTCGTCAGGTGGGGTTTACTCTGGATGAATGTAAGGAGTTGGTGGCGTTGTTCAACGATCCGTTGCGGCGCAGCGCCGACGTTAAGGCGCGCACGATGCAGAGAGTAAAGGCGATTGAAGCCCAGATGGAAGAACTGGCCGCGATGCGCCAGCGATTGCTGGCGCTGACGCAACAGTGTCCGGGAGACGGCGGCGCCGATTGCCCGATAATCAATAATCTGGCAGGCTGCTGTCATTCAGCGACGACGCAGCCTCTGAATGACGAGCCGCAGCTTAAGGCGTAACCGGGCGAACATGCAGCGTGATGCCTTCAATCGCCACCACTTCAATATGCGTCCCTGCCGCCAGATTCTGCTCGGCTTTCACCCGCCAGGTACCGTCGCCGATTTTGACGCGGCCAAATCCATCCACAATGGGTTCGAGCAGCGTAGCGCGCCGGCCAATCAACTGTTGTCCGCGCTGGTTCAGAGTGGAAGCGGGGCGGGCAAGCGTGCGTTTGCGCAGCCAGTACCACCAAAGCACGGCGGTGATGATCGTCAGGACGGCGAATGCCATGCCTTGCCACGGCCAGCCTATCGGTATCAGCCAGACCAGTAGCCCGACCAGCACCGCCGATATGCCGCTCCATAACAGATAGCCGCTGGCGCCCAGCATCTCGGCCGCCAGCAGCAGGCCACCGAGCGATAGCCAGAACCAGTGCGCATTTTCCATCACCAGTTCAATCCCCATTATTTACTCCGGCTGTCTTGGCTATCTTTAATCAGTTCGGTAATGCCGCCGATGGCGCCCATCAGGTTGCTGGCTTCCAGCGGCATCATGATGACTTTGCTATTGTTGGATGAGCCGATTTGTTGCAGCGCGTCGGTATATTTCTGCGCCACAAAGTAGTTGATGGCCTGAATGTTGCCCGCGGCGATAGCCTCTGACACCATTTTGGTCGCCTGGGCTTCAGCTTCCGCCGCACGTTCACGCGCTTCGGCTTCTAAAAAAGCAGACTGGCGTTGGCCTTCCGCTTTCAGGATTTGCGACTGTTTCTCACCTTCAGCCCGCAGAATGGCGGCCTGACGAACCCCCTCGGCTTCAAGAATATCCGCACGCTTGTTGCGTTCCGCCTTCATCTGCGCGTTCATCGCCGCAATCAGCTCGGCCGGCGGCCGCACATCGCGGATTTCAATACGGGTGATTTTAACGCCCCAGGGGTTGGTGGCTTCATCGACAATATGCAGTAAACGGCTGTTGATGCTGTCGCGTTGGGAGAGCATTTCGTCCAGCTCCATCGACCCCAGCACCGTACGGAAATTGGTCATGGTCAGATTGACGATCGCCTGTTCCAGATTGCTGACTTCATATGCCGCCCGCGCAGGATCGATCACCTGAATGAAGCAGACCGCGTCGATGGCGACATTGGCGTTGTCTCGCGAGATGACCTCTTGCGACGGGATATCCAGTACTTGTTCCATCATGTTGATTTTACGACCGATCTTATCCATGAACGGCACGACCAGATTAAGTCCCGGCATCAGGGTTTTGGTGTAACGGCCAAAGCGCTCAACGGTCCATTGGTAGCCCTGCGGCACAATTTTGATGGCTGACCAAACGATGATCAGCGCGACAACGATCAGGACGGGAATGACGGTAAACATTATCTAAAACCTCCGGGTTGTTTTATCCGTCGTTATTGTAACTCAAGCGTAGTCGGAATCCGTTGTTCAGTAGTGATTTTCCCCGCTATTTTGTCGCCGTCGGCTTGGTTTCTCTTGATCTTGCTCCCGGCGTAATAAGGCATCAGTGAAAAATACGACGATGGCGCTGCCGATTTGCTCGAACAGGATTTGGCGGCAGGGCGTGGATAGGGTGAGCCTGGGCGGCGTGACCGCCAGCGAGCGCTAGATTACATATCCAGTTCAATATCGTCGATGGGCATGCAGCAGCAGGGCAGAATCTCCCCCTGCTGAATGCAGGCCAGCGGCGCCTGACGATATGCCACCTTACCTTTCAGCAGGCGAACGCGGCATGAACCGCAATAGCCGGAACGGCACTGATATTCGATGCGCATCCGCTGAGACTCGAGCGCATCCAGCAGCGACGCATGGCGCTCGGAGCAGGTAAACTGCGCACCGGACGTGCGCAGCGTAATGGTTGATGCCGTCATGTGATTACAACTGGAAGTCGCTGAGGTCATCGGCATTGATTTCAGAATCAATCTGGCCCACCAGATAAGAGCTGACTTCTACTTCCTGCGGGGCGACCTGTACGTTATCGGAAACCAGCCAGGCATTAATCCAGGGGATCGGGTTGGTCCGCGTTTCGAACGGCAGCGACAGCCCCACGGCCTGCATGCGAATGTTGGTAATGTATTCAATGTACTGACATAAAATATCTTTGTTCAGGCCGATCATTGAGCCATCGCGGAACAGATATTCGGCCCACTCTTTTTCCTGCTGCGCGGCAAGAACGAACAGGTCGTAGCACTCCTGCTGACATTCCACCGCTATTTTCGCCATATCCGGATCGTCATGGCCGGAACGCATCAGGTTCAGCATATGCTGGGTGCCCGTCAGATGCAGCGCTTCATCACGGGCAATCAGCTTGATGATTTTTGCATTGCCTTCCATCAGTTCACGTTCGGCGAAGGCGAAGGAGCAGGCGAAGCTGACGTAGAAACGGATCGCTTCCAGCGCATTGACGCTCATCAGGCACAAATACAGGCGCTTTTTCAACTCATACAGATTAACGGTAACGGTTTTACCATCTACCTGATGGTCGCCTTCGCCCAGCAGATGATAGTAACCGGTCATTTCGATCAGCGTGTCGTAGTAGCCGGAGATATCCTTGGCGCGTTTGAGGATCTCTTCATTGGTGACGATGTCATCAAACACCAGCGACGGATCGTTAACGATGTTGCGGATGATGTGCGTGTAGGAACGCGAATGGATGGTTTCGGAAAATGCCCAGGTTTCCACCCAGGTTTCCAATTCCGGAATGGATATCAGCGGCAGCAGCGCCACGTTCGGGCTGCGTCCCTGGATGGAGTCCAGCAGCGTCTGGTATTTCAGGTTGCTGATGAAAATGTGTTTTTCATGTTCAGGCAGCGCCTGATAGTCGATACGATCGCGGGAAACGTCAACCTCTTCCGGACGCCAGAAGAAAGAGAGCTGCTTTTCAATCAGCTTTTCGAAAATTTCATATTTCTGTTGGTCGTAACGGGCAACGTTAACCGACTGACCAAAGAACATGGGTTCCAACAGCTGGTCGTTTTTATTCTGTGAAAAAGTGGTATAGGCCATTGATCTCTCCGGAGTATAAAAGGCTGCCGGCAGCCTTTCAGACTGTTGGCAAAGTCAGATGCTTTGCCATTAATGACCCGCAGCCGGCCCACTGCTGGAAAGGGGACCGGCTGCGGGTAGAGAACCAGAAGGTTCTTCAACCTCAAAGGCTGATACGCAGCCCTTGATACTGGCTTAAATCTTACAGGCTCCGCTCTCGCAGCCGTCGTCCTGCGCCTCCGCCAACAGGTCGTCCTGGACATCTTCAGCGCCGTCGCGGGTGTTCTGGTAGTAAAGCGTTTTTACACCGAACTTATACGCCGTCAGCAGATCTTTCAACAGCTGTTTCATCGGCACTTTGCCTGACGGGAAACGCGACGGGTCATAGTTGGTATTGGATGAGATAGCCTGATCGACAAATTTCTGCATCACGCCGACCAACTGCAGATAACCGTCGTTGTTGGGCATTTCCCACAGTAGCTCGTAGGCGTCTTTCAGTCTTTCATACTCAGGCACCACCTGACGCAGAATGCCGTCTTTGGATGCCTTAACGCTGATGTGGCCGCGCGGCGGCTCAATACCGTTGGTGGCGTTGGAGATTTGCGAAGAGGTTTCAGACGGCATCAGCGCGGACAGCGTCGAGTTGCGCAAGCCATATTCTTTTATCTCTTTGCGCAGCGTTTCCCAGTCGTAATGCAGCGGTTCGTTGCAAATCGCGTCGAGATCGCGTTTGTAAGTATCAACCGGCAATATGCCCTCGGAGTAGGTGGTTTCGTTGAACCACGGGCAGGCGCCTTGCTCGCGAGCCAGACTGTTGGACGCTTTCAACAGATAATATTGAATGGCTTCAAAGGTTTTATGCGTCAGATTATTGGCGCTGCCGTCGGAATAGCGCACGCCATTCTTCGCCAGATAGTAGGCGAAATTGATGACGCCGATGCCCAGGGTGCGACGACCCATGGCGCCGCGTTTCGCTGCCGGGATCGGGTAGTCCTGATAATCCAGCAGCGCATCCAGCGCGCGCACCGCCAACGTCGCCAGCTCTTCCAGATCGTCGAGGCTGTCGATGGCGCCGAGGTTAAAGGCGGACAGCGTACAGAGCGCGATTTCACCGTTTTCGTCGTTCACGTCTTCCAGCGGCTTGGTCGGCAGGGCGATTTCCAGACACAGGTTCGACTGACGCACCGGCGCCACAGCGGCATCAAACGGACTGTGGGTATTACAGTGGTCGACGTTCTGAATGTAGATACGACCGGTCGATGCGCGTTCCTGCATCATCAGCGAGAACAGGTCGACCGCCTTGATCCGCTGTTTGCGGATGCTGTCATCCTGCTCGTAGCGCAGGTACAGGCGTTCAAACTCTTCCTGATCGGCGAAGAAGGCGTCATACAGCCCCGGTACGTCCGATGGGCTGAACAACGTAATGTCTCCGCCTTTCACCAGACGCTGATACATCAGCTTGTTGAGCTGCACGCCGTAGTCAAGGTGACGAACGCGGTTGCCTTCAACGCCGCGGTTATTTTTCAACACCAGCAAACTTTCCACTTCCAGGTGCCATAGCGGGTAGAACAACGTGGCCGCGCCGCCGCGTACGCCGCCTTGGGAACAGGATTTGACCGCGGTCTGAAAGTGTTTATAGAACGGAACACAACCGGTATGAAAAGCTTCGCCGCCGCGGATCGGGCTGCCCAGAGCACGGATGCGGCCGGCATTGATGCCGATGCCGGCACGTTGCGAAACGTACTTCACGATGGCGCTGGACGTCGCGTTGATGGAATCCAGACTGTCGCCGCATTCGATCAGTACGCAAGAGCTGAACTGACGGGTCGGCGTGCGAACGCCGGACATAATCGGCGTCGGCAGCGAAATTTTAAATGTCGAAATGGCGTCATAGAAACGCTTCACATAATCCAGACGGGTTTCACGCGGATAGCCGGAGAACAGGCAGGCGGCGACCAGGATATACAGAAACTGCGCGCTTTCGTAGATTTCGCCGGTAACGCGGTTCTGAACCAGATATTTGCCTTCGAGCTGTTTGACCGCGGCATAAGAGAAGTTCATGTCGCGCCAGTGATCGACGAAGCCGTCCATTTCGGCGAACTCTTCCGCGCTGTAGTCTTCCAGCAGATGTCGGTCGTATTTACCCATGTCGACCATTTTGGCGACGTGGGTCAACAGGGCCGGAGGCTCGAACTGACCGTAGGCCTTTTTGCGCAGGTGGAAAATGGCGAGGCGCGCCGCCAGATACTGGTAATCCGGACTTTCGCGGGAGATCAGGTCAGCCGCCGCTTTGATGATGGTTTCATGAATATCCGCAGTGCGGATGCCGTCATAAAACTGAATATGGGAGCGCAGCTCTACCTGAGAAACGGAAACATTGTGTAATCCTTCGGCGGCCCAGGTAATGACTCGGTGGATTTTATCCAGATTGATTCTTTCTTTACTGCCATCGCGCTTGGTTACGAGCAGGCTCTGGTTCATGGGAAGTGACACCTATTATCCGTTTTTTTAACCCTTTAATGATTGCCGTACACAATAGAAAAAGCCAGGCGCAGCGTCGCCTTTTTGTTTGCAGCAAACACAATATATAGGGGGTGATTTCAATTTGATAACAAGATAATGAGAAAACTGGCTTATTGCAAGTGAGCAAAAGCGGGATGAATTGTGGATAACTTAGGGAGGAAATGTTATTGAATCGCTAAATGCCTGTTCATCCGCGGCCTGTGGTATTGTCAATGCGTTGCGATAAAAAAATAAATATTTGATCGGTTGCCGCATTCTTGCTCGAGCGCGAAAATCACGATCTTGATGAAATCGATAATATGCTTAAGCCGCCCGTGGCGCATTGCTGGTTAATTGGCCTGATTTTAACGATTTTTTAATAAAATCGAATCGGGCTTTATAGCGCGCCAGGATAGCCGCCACGATACGGCATACCCGTCGGCGCGGCTATGCCAGGGCGTCACGCAGGCCAGCGGGCGCTATGCCTCGCGCCGGGTATGCAGCATATAATTAACATCCACGTTAGAGCCAAGCTTGAAATGGTCCGTCAGCGGGTTGTAGTGCAGCCCGATGATATGCCGCTCACGGAGCGGCGTAGCATCTACCCAGCCGAGCAACTCCGCCGGACGGATGAATTTTTTGATGTCATGCGTTCCGCGCGGCACCATCTGCAAAATGTATTCGGCGCCGATCACGGCCATCATCCATGCCTTGACGTTACGGTTGATGGTGGAAAAAAATACGTGACCGCCCGGTTTGACCAATTGCGCGCAGGCCTGCACCACCGATTGCGGATCGGGAACATGTTCCAGCATTTCCATGCAGGTAACCACGTCATAGGCGCCGGCGTGCGTCTGGGCATGGGCTTCCACGGTTTCCTGAATGTAATTCATCGTTATGCCGCTTTCCAGCGCGTGTAAACGGGCCACTTGTAACGGCTCGGCGCCCATATCCAGGCCGGTGACGTCGGCGCCTTCTTTCGCCATGCTTTCGGCCAGAATGCCGCCGCCGCAGCCTACATCCAGCACTTTCTTGCCAAACAGGCCTTCGGCGCGCTGGGCGATATAGCCCAACCGCAGCGGGTTGATACGGTGCAAGGGTTTGAATTCACCCTCAAGATCCCACCAGCGCGGCGCGATCGCCTCGAATTTGGCGATTTCCTGCTGGTCGACGTTCGCGGTTTGATGTTCTGCGTTCATGTGCAATTACTGCCTTTGGTTATCTTTGTCTGTGGTGAGTATATCGTCAGCGCCCGGGGTGTTGCATCCCTTCATCTTGTCCGCCGCGGATGAGTTGGCCGCCACCTTGACTCTGAAATCCATTGCGCCGCGTTTTTCTTTCAGGCCACGCCGCAGGATATCATTTGTTGAATGGCGGGGATTTTTCCCCGAAACCGCGCTTTGTGATATACTTTTTCACCTTTTGAACTCGGGTAGATGCATAAATAGAGGGATAGCGGCTCCATGAGCGACCTTGCCAGAGAAATCACACCGGTCAACATCGAAGAAGAGCTTAAAAGCTCGTATCTGGACTATGCCATGTCCGTTATTGTCGGACGTGCGTTGCCAGATGTTCGTGATGGACTAAAACCGGTACACCGCCGCGTACTGTTCGCGATGAGTGTATTGGGTAATGACTGGAACAAACCTTATAAAAAATCAGCCCGCGTCGTCGGGGATGTAATTGGTAAATATCACCCGCACGGCGACTCTGCCGTTTACGAAACCATCGTTCGTATGGCGCAGCCGTTTTCACTGCGTTATATGCTGGTTGACGGACAGGGCAACTTTGGTTCAATTGACGGCGACTCCGCGGCGGCCATGCGTTATACCGAAATACGCATGGCGAAAATTGCCCATGAGCTGCTGGCCGATCTGGAAAAAGATACCGTTGATTTCGTGCCTAACTATGATGGCACGGAGCAAATTCCTGACGTCATGCCGACCCGAATTCCCAACCTGCTGGTTAACGGGTCTTCCGGTATTGCTGTCGGGATGGCGACCAACATTCCGCCGCACAACCTGACGGAAGTGGTGAATGGCTGTCTGGCCTATATTGATGACGAAAACATCAGCCTTGAAGGCCTGATGGAGCACATTACCGGACCGGACTTCCCGACAGCCGCCATCATTAATGGCCGTCGCGGAATTGAAGAGGCTTACCGTACCGGGCGCGGCAAGATTTATATTCGCGCGCGCGCCGAAGTGGAAGCCGACGCCAAAACCGGGCGTGAAACCATTATCGTGCATGAAATTCCTTATCAGGTGAACAAAGCGCGCCTGATCGAGAAAATCGCCGAACTGGTGAAGGACAAGCGTATTGACGGCATCAGCGCGCTGCGCGACGAATCCGATAAAGACGGTATGCGTATCGTCATCGAGATTAAACGCGATGCGGTGGGCGAAGTGGTTCTGAATAATCTTTACTCTCAGACCCAGTTGCAAACCTCTTTCGGCATCAACATGGTGGCGCTGCATCAGGGCCAGCCAAAAATTATGCCGCTGAAGGACATTCTGGCCGCGTTTGTTCGCCATCGTCGTGAAGTGGTGACCCGCCGGACCATTTTCGAGCTGCGTAAAGCCCGCGATCGCGCGCACATACTGGAAGGTCTGGCGATCGCGCTGGCCAACATCGACCCGATCATCGAGCTGATCCGCCGCGCTCAGTCGCCGGCGGAAGCGAAGGCCGGCCTGATCGCCCAATCGTGGGAGCTGGGTACGGTTTCGGCGATGCTGGAACGTGCCGGCGACGACGCCGCGCGTCCTGAATGGCTGGAACCGGAATTCGGCATTCGCGACGGCCGTTATTATCTGACTGAGCAGCAGGCTCAGGCGATTCTGGATCTGCGTCTGCAGAAACTGACCGGCCTGGAGCATGAAAAACTGCTGGATGAATATAAAGCCCTGTTGGAGCAAATTGCCGAACTGCTTTATATCCTGCAAAGTCCCGAACGGTTGATGGAAGTGATCCGCGAAGAGCTGGAGGCCATCAAGGCGCAATACAGCGATGAACGCCGCACGGAAATTACCGTCAATACCGCTGATATCAACATCGAAGATCTGATTAATCAGGAAGACGTGGTCGTAACCTTGTCGCATCAGGGCTATGTGAAATATCAGCCGCTGAGCGATTATGAAGCGCAGCGTCGCGGCGGCCGCGGTAAGTCGGCGGCGCGCATCAAAGAAGAAGACTTTATCGATCGTCTGCTGGTGGCCAACACGCATGATACGATCCTGTGCTTCTCCAGCCGTGGACGTCTGTATTGGATGAAGGTCTACCAACTGCCGGAAGCCAGCCGCGGAGCACGCGGTCGTCCGATCGTCAACCTGCTGCCGCTGGAGCCGGATGAGCGCATCACGGCGATCCTGCCGGTACGTGAGTATGAAGAAGGGCGCCATGTGTTTATGGCTACCGCCAGCGGAACGGTGAAGAAAACCGCATTGACCGATTTCAGCCGTCCGCGCAGCGCCGGCATTATTGCCGTTAATCTGAATGACGGCGATGAGCTGATTGGCGTTGATCTGACCGATGGCGGCAATGAAGTCATGCTGTTCTCGGCGGAAGGGAAGGTGGTTCGCTTCAACGAAAGCGCGGTTCGCTCCATGGGCCGTACGGCGACCGGTGTTCGCGGCATCAATCTGCAAGGCGACGATCGCGTCGTTTCGCTGATCATTCCGCGCGGCGAAGGGGATATCCTCACCGTTACGCAAAATGGTTTCGGCAAACGTACCGCCGTCGATGAGTATCCTACCAAGTCGCGCGCCACCAAAGGGGTCATCTCCATCAAGGTGAGCGAGCGTAATGGTCAGGTTGTCGGCGCCGTTCAGGTGGATACCGCCGATCAGATCATGATGATCACCGATGCCGGCACGCTGGTTCGTACCCGTGTTTCTGAAGTCAGTATTGTTGGTCGTAACACCCAGGGGGTTACGCTGATCCGTACGGCGGAAGACGAACATGTGGTGGGGCTGCAACGTGTCGCTGAACCGGTGGAAGATGAAGAGCTGGACGGCGTGGCGAGCGTTGACGGCGAAATCGCCGAGGACGAAGGGGCCGCCGACGACATCGATACCGACGACGACGACGTGGAAGACGACGAATAAGCAGCGGCAAGCTTTTTGTCAATATCAGGCCAGCGTGTGATGCGCTGGCTTTTTTTATACAGTATCGGTACTGTATCGACAATTAATCGCGACCATCAGTTTTCTCAATTCAATGGTATTCATTTGAAATATCTGGCCTCGTTCCATACGACCTTAAAAGTCTCCCGTTATTTGTTCCGGGTGCTTGCCGTTATGCTATGGACGCTTGGCGCGCTGATATCTATTTTTTATATCAGTAAGACACTGAATGAAAAAGAATCGGATCTGCGTCAGGAATATAATCTGAGTTTCGATCAGTCCCAGGGGTATATTCGCCATGCGGCGGATATTGTCAGAGAGCTGAAATATCTGGCCGCCAACCGGCTGGTGAATGTGACCGGCGAGCAGGGTAAGCCGATAGATGTGAATGCATCTTTATCTATTTATCCGCTCTCTCCCGGTGCGAACTGCTCGACCAATTATGGTGAAGAGAATAGTCATTTAGCCTCGTTAAATAACTTTTTTAATGGCTGGCGTGAAAACTTTTCTGCGGTGTATGACCTTAACCGGGTTTTCTTTGTCGGCGGCGATCGGCAGTGTATGGTTGATTTCGGTATTCGCAACCAGTCGCTTGATCGCGACAATTTGCTTAAAAACGTGCAGGATCGTTTTATGGAGCAAAAAAATACCAGCCAGTCGGTAACCCGGGATGAAACGGTTTATTGGATTACGCCGGCGTCAATATCGGATGTAGGGTATTTATATGCGCTTACGCCGATTTATATCGGTAATAAGCTGGAAGTGATCATGGGGATTGAGCAAACCATTCGCCTTGATGATTTCGTGGTCATGGGAAAATTCCCGATAAGCGCCAGGCTGTTGAATCAATATAACCAGCCGATATTGCAGTTCGCCGAAGATTCAGGCCGCTACACCTCTTCGATGAATAGCTATCCCGTCGAGCACAACTTTTTCGGCTATGTAAATGGTTACGATGAAATCATTCTGAAAAAGAATCTGGTGCCTACCTCGTTCAGCATCATTTATTCACTGCCGGTAAAAGTTCTGCTGTCTCATATTGGTCCGCTGATCATTAATATGGTTATTCTTAATACCCTGTCAGCGATCCTGCTGTTTATGCTGACCTGGTTCTTCGAGCGGAAAATGCTGGTGCCGGCCGAAGTTAATGCCTTCCAGCTGGAAGAAAACGAACAATTTAACCGTAAGATCGTGGCTTCCGCCCCGGTTGGCATTTGCATTCTGCGCATCAATGACGGAACGAATATTCTGAGCAACGAGCTCGCGCACAACTACCTGAATTTACTGACGCACGAGGATCGTCTGCGTATTACCCGTATTATTTGCGAGCAGCAGTCCAAGTTTGTCGATGTGATGACCAGCCGCAACCATCATCTGCAAATCAGCTTCGTCCACTCCCGGTATCGCAATGAGAATGTGGCGATCTGCGTGCTGCTGGATGTCAGTTCCCGCGTCAAAATGGAAGAGTCGTTACAGGATATGGCCAATGCCGCGGAGCAGGCGAGCCAGTCGAAATCGATGTTCCTGGCGACGGTCAGCCACGAACTGCGTACGCCGCTGTACGGCATTATCGGCAATCTGGATTTATTACGCACCAAGGCGTTGCCCAAGGATGCCAATCGTCTGGTGTCGGCAATGAATAATTCATCTTCGCTATTGTTGAAGATTATCAGCGATATTCTCGACTTCTCTAAGATCGAGTCTGAACAGTTAAAAATCGAACCCTGTGAGTTTGCCCCCCATGAGGTGATTAGTCATATATCCAGCAACTATTTACCGCTGGTGGTGAAAAAACGCCTGACGCTGTACTGTTTTATTGATCCCAATGTGCCGGTGAGTTTGTCGGGCGATCCGGTGCGACTGCAGCAGGTGCTTTCTAATCTGTTGAGCAATGCCATCAAGTTTACCGATACGGGATGCATTATTTTCCAGGTCGCCTGCCGTGACGGTTATCTGGAGTTTGTGGTGCGCGATACCGGCGTGGGGATCCCCTCAAGAGAAACCGTTAAGTTATTCGATCCGTTCTTTCAGGCGGGCAGCGGCGTTCAGCGCCATTTTCAGGGAACCGGGCTTGGATTGGCCATTTGCGAGAAACTGGTCAACCTGATGGATGGCGATATTTCTATTGAATCCGATCCGGGACTGGGAAGCCAATTTGGCGTGCGGATCCCGCTCTATCAGGCTTGTTATGCGCAGGTGCCGATCAATGCCAGTTTGCAGGGGAAAACATGCTGGCTGATGGTGCGTAATGCGCGCATGGAGTCTTATCTGCTTACGTTCTTGCCGGCGCATGGGATGCAGGCTTGCCGCTATCAGCACCAAACGATTGGCCGCGATGACGTGGTCATTAGCGATTACGCGGTTTTGCAGCAGTTTGAGGCGCGGGCGTTTATTGTCATTAGCGGTTCGCATACCGGGTCTGCGCAGGAAGTCAGCCCGGGACGCTGGGTGCAGAGTACCTCTACGCCGCAATACCTGCCTAATTTGCTGGAAAAGATTTACCGGCCCGACGCCAATGATTCATCCCATTACGCCCTTTCGGCGCCGTTGAGCAACTATAGCAGCATTGAAAACGGCGACATGATGATTCTGGTGGTGGATGACCATCCGATCAACCGCCGCCTATTGGCCGACCAGCTTGGCTCGCTGGGTTATAAGGTGGTGACGGCCAATGACGGTATCGATGCGCTCAGCGTATTGGCCAAGAACCAAATTGATATTGTCCTGACGGACGTCAATATGCCGAATATGGATGGCTACCGCTTAACCCAACGGTTACGCGAGCTTGGGCAGAATTTCCCGGTTATCGGCGTGACGGCCAATGCGCTGGCGGAAGAGCGGCAGCGCTGTTTAGAGTCAGGAATGGATAACTGTTTATCTAAACCCGTGACGCTGGATACGCTGCAACAGAGTTTGTCCTACTACAGCAATTTAGTCCGTCAATCGCGGGAAAAGGCGGAAACGGCAGAAAGCTGAGTCGAAATAAGTCTGCGGCGAAGAGAGGCTGAAACGCGGCGTCATGCCCGCAAGCGTGGGCATGACGTTGAAACGGCATTAGGCATTAATCTATTTGCGAGCCATTGCCGTTAACGGAGGAGAGATAATTCAGCAGGGCGATATCGTTATCCACACCCAGTTTAGTCATGGCGGATTTTTTCTGGCTGCTGATGGTCTTGATACTGCGGTTAAGTTTTTTGGCGATTTCCGTTACCAGAAAGCCTTCGGCGAATAGGCGCAAGACTTCGCTTTCCTTCGGCGACAGGCGCTTGTCGCCATAGCCGCCGGCGCTGATTTTTTCCAACACTTTGGATACGCTGTCCGGCGTGAATTTTTTGCCTTTCTGCAATGCGGCCAATGCTTTAGGCAAGTCGGTCGGCGCGCCCTGTTTGAGAACAATGCCCTCAATATCCAAGTCCAATACCGCGCTCAGAATCGCCGGGTTATTGTTCATGGTCAGAACAATAATAGAAAGATGTGGGAAATGGCGCTTAATGTATTTAATTAACGTGATGCCGTCGCCGTATTTATCGCCCGGCATGGACAAATCGGTAATTAACACGTTAACGTCTAATTTAGGCAGGTTATTGATCAGCGCTGTTGAGTCTTCAAATTCACCGACCACATTGACCCATTCAATTTGTTCAAGCGACTTTCTAATGCCAAAAAGGACAATGGGATGATCGTCGGCAATAATTACGTTTAGATTACTCATCGTTTTGGTTACTCATATGTTGGCTACCTTGCTGTAATAATGAACGGACAAATTCACCGATTTCATGAAGGTTACTTTCTATCTGTACACTATCGTGCGCGGTAATATGCTGTTCCAACTGCTCACACAGTTGTTTGCCAGGGTGCAGATTTAACATGGCAAACACGCCTTTCAACCGATGCGCTGTCTGCGCAAGTGACAAAAAATCGCCATCTTCCGCTTCAGTATACAGCCTCTTTAAATCATCCGGTACTGTCTCAACAAACAGAGAATAATAATCACTTGCCGCCAGCTGACTGGCGTAAGCATCGGTATCATTATTTTCTTCTGTCGACGACGGATCCGCGGACGTTTCCAATTGTTGCTCAATCAGTTTAAGCAGCGCTTCCAGCAATTGCTGGCTGATATTGTAATTCGCCTGCAGCCGTAGAGGCGCCAGAGAAATTAACGCCGTATCATCGCCCCGGAGCAATATGGAATAGTCCGCATTTTTTCCCGGATCGTCCGTGATGCACAAATCCGCCGATTGATTCATCTGACGTTCATCAGTCAACGAATAATTTGCTCCCCAGCCAGTCAGCAGGCGGCTGACGATCTGCTGAACTTCATCCGAAGTGATATCCAGTAAGACGGTAATATCCTCCAGCAGCTTTTCTTCCTCAATCGGCAGAGGTTCTGGCTCCAAGGTTAATGTTAAAATATAGTGCGTTCCAAGCCCGGTTTTATTGTGAATGTTCAGCCGGCCGCCGAGTTTATTACAGAGTTGATTGCACAAAAATAACGTCAGCCCGGAATTTCTACTAAAGCGATCGCCGGTCTCCGGATGCAAAAACGGATAGTCGAGATTGTCCTGTTCGCTGCCGGAAATGTCCGCGCCGGTGTCGCTGATTTGTATGGTCAGTTTTTCCGGGCTATTTTCATCGCAGTCGGTAGACATCGTGATCTTGCCGTAGTCGGTATTGGTAATGGCGTAATTCAGCAGCAGCGACAGCGTCTTTTTCAGCAGTTCCCGATCGCCTAAATAGGTCCGATTTATATCCAGCTTGTAGTGATTAAACAGGGAAAGCCCTTTCTGATTAATTTGGGGCAATAATTCCAGCAATAAATCATCGATCATGACCAGGGGAGAGAAACTATTGTGCGCAGGCTGCCATTCCGGCATCTCCAGTTTTTCCTGGAGTTCGATATTTTCCAGTAATTCAATGGCGTTGCCCGCATCGTTTAAAAGTTGCTGAATGGTTCGCTGCCGTTCGCCGATATCCGCGGTTTGCGCAAGGGAAAGCGTATTTTGACGCAGGGACAGCAGGGGCTGTCTGACTTCGCTAAGCAGATTTTTGAACAACCGTTTTCTGGCCTGAACGCTTTTCTCATATTCACGCTGCGCAAGCTGGAGCTTTTTGTTCACCAGGATCTCCTTGTCCTGCTCCCGCAGTAAAAAGAGATAGTAATCCGGCGAGTACTGGCTGCGAAATTGGCGAATTTCATACATTTCATTATTCACCGTCACCTGAACGATGCCCTGATGCTCATCGGCCATATTGGTGATTTTCTGCAGGCTGAGATGCGGCAGCAGGCTTTCCGAAATCGCGTTTTGCATGACGACCTTGTTGCTGCTGAAATCATAGATCAGCACCCCCATCGGAATGCGGCCTATCGTCTCATCATAAATATTCAACAGGTTGCTCTGCTGCTCGGAGATATTCTCGCCGGGATGAATAGATTTCCGGCGGAAAAGGAAAAGACCGGAAAGGGCAAACAGCAGAAGCGCCAGATTCAGCACCAGCAGCCAAATATTATTATTCAGCATGTTGAGGACCAGCACTCTTATCGGTACCTGGAAGACGATTTTTACCGGCGCATTAATCAACTGAGAAGATATTTCGATCAGCGAGCCGTTCAGTTGAATCACCGAGATGTCTTCACTGCCGCTATTATTATCGATATTGGTAGAGGTATCCTGGCGCAAAATGAAATTTTCACGCGACATGTCGATAGGAATCAGGTCGTTAATCGGCAGGTCGAAAGCGATGATGGTCGCCAGATGACCGGGCTGATTAAAGGTTGTGCGGAGCGTAAAATAGTAGTTGTTGTAAAAGCGCAGCTTGCGAATAGGGGAAAAACTTTCACGTTCGTCCAGTGCATTGGCCTGCTGTAGCATCTCGGTGCGGCGCGCTTCCGCTATCGCGGTGATATAGCTTCCCCGGAACTGGGATGAGATGTCCTTCAACGTTTGGGTCGAGATCATCGTCAGGCTGTTATCGATGCCGTTAAGGTAGTACATGGAATAGACATCGTTTTCCGCCCCCCACAGAATATCCAGATAGCGCGATATGCGGTATACGGAATTCAAGGTCGAGGCGTCGTGTTGACCGAAGATCAGGGCATCGGTTTTTTGATCATTTTTTTCGACGTAAAAGACATCGGGCATCAGGCTGATGGCGTTGATGTTGGCGCCGGCATGCGGTTCGCCATTCAGGCTGCCATAAATTTGATAAGTAAAAAAACGATAGGTATCAATGCGCTTTTGTACACCCTGAGCAATATCGGTCAATGCGTGTTTTTTATTGATTAGCCAGCTACTAAGGTAGTTATAGCTAAAGGTGCCGGTGGTTAGCAGCAACAGCACGATGAACAGGGAAAAGTAGCGCATTATTATTGCGGGCATTGATTAACGCTCCTGATTAACGGATAACAGCGCGCGCGCTGAGGCTGACGAGCAATAACAATAGCGCGACGCAGCCAAACGCCAGTGCCAGGTCGCTGATTTGCGCGATAAAGCCCAGCAGCGTCGGGCCAATCAGAATGCCGGCGTAACCGACGGTGGTAATCGACGCGATCGCCAGATTGGCCGGCATGACTTTTTGATTACCTGCGGCGCTAAACAGAATCGGCACCACGTTTGACGCCCCGATGCCCACCATGACAAAACCAAAAATCGAGGTTATCGCGTTGTCGATACTAATGGCCAGCAGCAGACCCAAGGCGGCGCACAGGCTGCCGCCGGCCATCATGGTAAAACGCCCCAGCGCGTTGACGATGCGGTCGCCATTGAGCCGGCCCAACGTCATCGCCACGGAAAACGCGGCATAACCCATGCCTGATTGCGCGCTGTTCAGACCGCGTTCGGCGTTTAAAAACAGTGCGCTCCAGTCCAGAATCGCGCCTTCAGCCAAAAACATAATAAAACACAGCAGACCGATAAACATGATCCCGCCACGCGGGATGACAAACAGCGGCGTTTTATCGGCTTCTTTGGTGGTGCGCAGCAGGTGGCTCTGCGCCGAAGCGAGCAGCATCAGAACCAGGGCGACAATCGTCAGCATCGCCGCCACCGGCGACAGGCCCAGCCACAGCAACGCACTGACGCCGCCAGCGCCGGCGATGCCGCCCACGCTGAAAAAACCGTGAAACCCGGACATCATCGCCCGGCCGCTGGCCTGTTCGACAATAACCGCCTGAATATTCATCGATACGTCAATCATGCCGATGGTCGCGCCGAAAAAAAGCAGCACAATGGCCATCTGCGGCAGCGTATCCGCCTGCGTCAGCAGCGGCAATACCAGGCAGAGCAATGCGCCGGCCATCAATATGACGGTGCGACAGCCCAGTTTGCCGCTTAACAGGCCGGTAAGCGGCATCGCCAGCAAGGAGCCAATCCCGAGAGAAAGCAGCAGCACGCCCAGGGATGCGTCGTTGATTGCCAGGCGTTCTTTGACCAAGGGCACCAGCGGCGCCCAGGAAGACATGGCGAACCCGGCGATGAAAAAAGTAATACGCGTTGCCGCCTGCGCCTTTTTACCTGGCTGTTGCTGGTTAACGGACTGCCCGGAATTCAGTGTTGTACTCATCACCTGAACGATACATACCTAAAAGACGCAATGGGGTTTCTTTCTACCATAATTGAGTTGCTGAATCGAAGAGTTCGTCATTTTTGCACGTAAGATGCAGGGAATTATCGGATAAGTTAACGTAAGTTGTGCGAAATGTGAGCGATCGCCGGCCGGGATACATCATCGGGCGGGAGGACCTGACGGCAAAGCGAGACGGAAATGGGATTGGTTGTTCGGATTATTCCTTTTATCCTGAATAACCTCTCACCCACAGCCCGTTTTTTTCCCGTATAATCCCGTACTTTAGGTTAGGGTTTTGGGGCTACGTTGAGACAATTTTCCGACTTGCTGCGCCGCATGCAGCAGGATTTGCGCAAGCCACAGCCGATAGATGCGGGATTCAGACAGTTGACGGGCTCATTGGCGATCAGCAAACCGGCTGAGTTATTGCCGTGGCTGGCGACACAACCTGCCTATCCGCAGTTTTACTGGCAGCATCGTCAGGAAAATGAAGAGGCCGCGGTCTGTGGACGAGCGTGCGGTTTTCATCATATTCGGGATGCGGAAAAGTTCCTTGCGCGACATCATTGCGGGCAGGATGTTCGCATCTGGGGGCTGAATGCGTTTAATCAAAGGGGCCGCGAGCATGCACAAAACCTATCCCCCGGTTACCTCTTTTTACCTCGCATCGAGCTATGGCGTCAGGGGAATAGCCTGAGCCTGCAAATTAACTTATTCAGTGAAACGTCGTTGCAGCGGGATGCGGATGAAGCCTCGGCATTCATCGATTTTCTGTTGCCAATGCGCCCGCAGCCGCCTTTGCACCGGACGATCAAAACGGCGGCGCATCAGCCGGACCGCCGACACTGGGATGGCCTGATACAGGCGGCGTTGCGCGACATCACGGCGGGCGAGATGGACAAAGTGGTGCTGGCGAGAACAACCACGCTAACGCTGGATCAGCCGTTGCAGGCGACGACGTTTATGGCGGCCAGTCGAGCCGTCAACCACCGCTGTTTCCATTTTATGCTGGCGCATGACGCCAAGCAGGCATTCCTCGGCTCCAGCCCTGAGCGACTTTATCGCCGCTGTGATGCGCAGCTTGAAACCGAGGCGCTGGCCGGTACGGTGGCGAGTGATAAAGACGAACGCAAAGCCGCGGCGCTTGCCGACTGGCTGATGAAGGATACGAAAAACCAACGGGAAAACATGCTGGTGGTTGATGATATCTGCCAGCGCCTGCGCCAGTCCGCGCAAGCGCTGGAGGTGATGGTGCCGGAAATCGTTCGTTTGCGCAAGGTGCAGCACCTGCGCCGCGCCATTCGGGCGACGCTGACGGCGACGTCGGATGCCGCCTGCCTTGATGATTTACAGCCCACGGCGGCGGTGGCCGGTCTGCCCAGAGCGGTGGCCCGCCGTTTTATTATGCAACACGAGCCGTTCGATCGCGGCTGGTATTCCGGTTCCGCCGGTTATCTCTCTCGCCGACAGTCAGAATTTTGCGTGGCGCTGCGTTCGGCGGAAATCAGCGGCAATATTCTGAAACTCTATGCCGGCGCCGGCATTGTGGCCGGTTCCGATGCGGAACAAGAATGGCAGGAGCTGGAAAATAAGGTTTCCGGGTTAAAATCCCTGTTAGAGGGCGATATGTCATAGTTTTGTTTTATGTCTGTTGTGTAAGGTGCCGGTTTATATCACAGTCGGCACTGTGGAAGAAACGCGTTACTACTACATACCCGATGATTTCGAGTTGCGAAAACGCGGCCAGCGGCAGCCCCAACGCGGGGACGCCCTGCCTGCCTGGCCGGCACGGTGCGACTGGAAAGATGAAAGGGATTGTCCGCCACCTGAGCTGTCGAGTGAATGATGTCAACAAGTGTATTTAATCGGCGCTGGGCCGCATTGCTGCTTGAAGCGCTCACCCGCCATGGCGTTCGCCATATCTGCATCGCGCCCGGCTCCCGCTCCACTCCGCTGACCTTGTCCGCGGCCGAACACGGCGCGTTGATTCGCCACACCCATTTCGACGAACGCGGTTTAGGACATTTAGCGCTGGGATTGGCAAAAACCAGCCGCCAGCCTGTCGCCATTATCGTGACCTCCGGTACGGCGGCGGCGAATCTTTACCCGGCGATTATTGAAGCGGGATTGACCGGCGAACGTCTGATCGTGCTGACGGCCGACCGTCCCCCGGAATTGATTGACTGCGGCGCCAATCAGGCCATTCGCCAGCAAGGGCTATATGCCTCTCACCCAACGCGGACGCTGGAACTGCCGCGTCCCACGCCGGATATCCCCGCCCGCTGGCTGGTTTCGGCGGTGGATAGCGCCATGGCCGCGCTGACTCAGGGCGCGCTACACATCAATTGTCCCTTCGCCGAGCCGTTATATGGCGCGGATAAAGACGATGCCTACTCCGATTGGCTGGCGGCGCTGGGCGACTGGCGGCAAAGCCGCCAGCCGTGGCTGCGAGAGATGCAGCCGCGCGCGTTGATGGTTCAGCCCGACTGGGCGGAGTGGCGGCAGAAACGCGGCGTGGTGATTGCCGGCAACGTCGGCCCGCGGCAGGGCGCGCAGATAGCGCAATGGGCGAGCGCGCTCGGCTGGCCGTTGATTGGCGATGTGTTGTCGCAAAGTGGCCAACCATTACCCTGCGCCGATATCTGGCTGGCTTGCCCGGCGGCGCTTGAACGACTGCGGCAGGCGGACATTGTCATACAGTTCGGCGGAAATCTGACCGGCAAGCGTCTGTTGCAATGGCAGGCGCGCTGCCAGCCTCGGGAGTTTTGGCTGATCGACGCGCTGCCCGGCCGCTTGGATCCGGCTCATCATCGCGGACGTCGTCTGATCGCCGATATCGGCGACTGGATCACCGCGCATCCGCCGTCGACGCAGGCGCCCTGGGCCGACGATTTAACGGCGATAGCGCATCGTGTCCGACTGCGGGTCGCGGCGCATCTGGCGGCCGGCTTTGGCGAAGCGCAATTGGCGCAACGCATACCCGAACTATTGCCGCCGCAAGGGCAGTTATTCGTCGGCAACAGTCTGTCGATCCGCCTTATCGATGCGTTGGCGCAACTGCCGGCGGCGTATCCGGTGTATGGCAATCGCGGCGCCAGCGGCATCGATGGTTTAATTTCTACGCTGGCCGGCGTACAGCGTGGCAACCAGCGCGCGACGCTGGGGATTCTGGGCGATCTTTCTGCGCTGTACGATCTGAATGCCCTGGCCCTGTTGCGCCAGGCTCCGGCGCCGCTGGTATTAATAGTGGTCAACAACAATGGCGGTCAGATCTTTTCCCTGCTGCCGACGCCGGCGGCATATCGAGAGAGGTTTTACTGTATGCCGCAAAATGTGGAATTTGGTCATGCCGCCGCCATGTTCGGCCTTGGCTATGTGCGTGCGCAAAATTGGCGCCAGGTGGCCGAGGCGGTTGCCTTGGGGTGGGCGCAGGGCGGCGTGACGCTGGTGGAGGTTATCGTACCGCCGCAAGACGGGGCGCAAACCCTGAACGCCTTGGTCTCGCAGGCGGCGACGTGGTAACGCTGCGCTGCGATAAAATAACCCGCGGCGATATCTCTCCCTCGCGACCGTGGCTGGTGTGTCTGCATGGTTTGTTGGGCAGCGGCGAAGACTGGCGGCCAATCACGCCTTTTTTCAACGACTGGCCCATGCTGCTGGTGGATTTGCCTGGACATGGCGGATCGCGCGACGTCAGTACGCGCGGTTTTGCGCAGATCAGCCGGCAGTTAACCGCGACTTTGCAACGGCAGGGGATCGACGCGTTTTGGTTGCTGGGTTATTCGCTGGGCGGTCGCGTCGCTATGTATCATGCTTGCTGCGGGCCGTCAGACGGCATCAAGGGGCTATTGGTCGAAGGAGGAAACCCCGGTCTCGCGCAGCCGCGATTATGTGAAGCGCGCCGCTTGCATGATGCCGGCTGGGCCGCGCGTTTTCGCCAGGATCCCCTTGAGGCGGTGTTGACGGACTGGTATCAGCAGGCGGTGTTTGCTGATTTGAACGCCGCTCAGCGCGCCAGTCTGGTGGCCAGACGCCGCCATAACGACGGCGCCGCGGTCGCCGCGATGCTGGAGGCTACCTCGCTTGGGCATCAGCCCTGGTTAGGGGAAGCGCTCCGGCAACTGACTTTCCCTTTTGCCTACCTGTGCGGCGAGCGGGACGCTAAATTTCAAACGCTGGCAAAACAGTATAACCTGCCGTTACTGACCGTGTCTCAGGCCGGTCATAACGCCCATTTAGCCAATCCGGCGGAGTATGCCGCGCGGATACTTTCTTTCATTTCGCATCCCGTTAAGGATTAATTATTATGCTTTATCCCAGTGAAGAACTGCTTTATGCCCCGGTAGAATGGCACGATTGCAGCGGTGATTTCGTCGACATTCTGTATCACAAATCCACTGACGGCATCGCCAAAATCACCATTAATCGTCCTCAGGTGCGTAATGCCTTTCGCCCGCTGACGGTGAAGGAAATGCTTCAGGCCTTGGAAAATGCCCGTTACGACGACGGCATCGGCGTTATTATTCTGACCGGCGCGGGCGACAAAGCCTTTTGCTCCGGCGGCGATCAGAAAGTGCGCGGGGATTACGGCGGTTATCAGGATGACAGCGGCGTGCATCATTTGAACGTGCTGGATTTTCAGCGCCAAATCCGCACCTGCCCGAAACCGGTAGTGGCGATGGTGGCCGGCTACTCAATTGGCGGCGGGCACGTGCTGCATATGATGTGCGATCTGACCATCGCGGCGGAAAACGCCATGTTCGGCCAGACCGGACCGCGTGTAGGATCCTTTGACGGCGGATGGGGCGCGTCTTATATGGCGCGTATCGTCGGACAGAAAAAAGCCCGTGAAATCTGGTTCTTGTGCCGTCAGTATGACGCCGCTCAGGCATTGGATATGGGGCTGGTCAACACCGTTGTGCCGTTAGCCGAGCTGGAAAAAGAGACGGTTCGCTGGTGTCGTGAAATGTTGCAGAACAGCCCGATGGCGTTGCGCTGTCTGAAAGCGGCGTTGAATGCGGACTGTGACGGTCAGGCTGGATTACAGGAACTGGCCGGCAACGCCACCATGCTGTTCTATATGACCGATGAAGGACAGGAAGGTCGTAATGCCTTCAACGAAAAACGTCAGCCCGATTTCAGTAAATTCAAACGGAATCCGTAATGCGTCAGGTTAAGGTTTATCGCTATAGCGTACCGATGGAAGCCGGCGTGGTGCTGCGTAATCAGCGCCTGAAAAGTCGCGATGGGCTAATCGTTCATCTGCAACAGGACGAAGCGCAGGGGTGGGGCGAGATTGCGCCATTGCCTGAGTTCAGCGTGGAGACGCTGACGGAGGCCGAGTCGGCGACGCTGGCTCAGCTACGGCATTGGGTCGCCGGCGGTACGCTGGCCGATGACCTCCCTCCCTCCGTCGCCTTTGGTCTGAGCTGTGCTCAGGCCGAACTGGAACAACGGCTGCCGGAGACGGCGGACTATCGTAAGGCGCCGCTGTGCAACGGCGATCCCGATGAACTGTTCGCCATGCTTCAGGGGCTGCCGGGTGAAAAGGTCGCCAAGGTTAAGGTCGGTCTGTATGAAGCGGTGCGTGACGGCATGATCGTGAATATGCTGCTGGAGGCTCTGCCTGATCTCAAGCTGCGGCTGGATGCCAATCGCAGCTGGACGCGCGCCAAAGCCGATGGTTTTGCCCGCTATGTGAATCCGGCGCTGCGTTCACGTATCGCTTTTCTGGAAGAACCCTGTAAAACGCGTCAGGATTCCCGTGAGTTTGCGCGGGAAACCGGCATTAATATCGCCTGGGATGAAAGCGTTCGCGAGGCTGATTTCCGGGTTGAGGCGGAGCCGGGCGTTAGCGCAATTGTGATAAAACCCACGCTGGTCGGCAGCCTGACGCGTTGTCGGCGGCTTATTGAGCAAGCGCATCAGGCCGGGCTGACGGCGGTGATCAGTTCCAGTATCGAGTCCAGTCTGGGGCTAACCCAGCTGGCGCGGCTGGCGCGCTGGCTGACGCCCGACGTCGTTCCCGGTCTGGATACGCTGACGTTGATGCAGGCGCAGGTGGTCAAACGCTGGCCGGAAAGCGCATTACCGCTGTTGACCGTCGGGCAACTGGAACGGGTATGGCAATCCTGAACGACTGGCCCTGGCATTATTGGGCCGGGAAGGCGCCGCAGCGTACCGCGCTGATTGACGATGACGTCCGTTGGTCGTGGCGGCAGGTGGCCTCCCGGATTAATCAACTGGCGGCCTGTTTTGAACGACAGGGCGTCACGCCAGGCTGCGGCGTTGCGTTGCGAGGCAAGAACAGCGCAACGATGCTGTTTTGTTACCTTGCGCTATTGCAATGCGGCGCGCGTCTGCTGCCGTTGAATCCGCAGTTGCCCGAATCATTAACCCACTCTCTGCTGCGCTCCCTTGATATCGCTTACGGGCTATGCCTGAATGAACATTCCTGGCCGACCGGCATCGGCGCCTTACAGCATGAATCCGCTGAGCGGTTCTCTTCTTGCGCGGTGCGCCCCTGGCGACCGCAACAGTTGGCGACCTTGACGCTAACTTCCGGCTCCAGCGGCGTACCCAAGGCGGCTGCGCATACGTTTGCCGCCCATCTGATCAGCGCCGAAGGGGTATTGAATATGATGTCGTTTGCCCCTGGCGACAGCTGGCTGCTGTCATTGCCGCTGTTCCATGTTTCAGGTCAGGGGATCCTGTGGCGCTGGCTGGCGGCCGGCGCCGCCGTCGCTGTAAGCGTGAACCGGCCTCTGGCGTCGGCGTTACGCGGTTGTACGCACGCATCGCTGGTGCCGACGCAGCTGTGGCGGTTGCTGTCGCAAAATGCCTTGCCGACCGAGTTGAGGGCGGTGCTGCTGGGCGGGGCGATGATTCCGCAGGCGTTAACGCGCCAGGCGGAGGCGCTGGGTATCGGCTGCTGGTGCGGCTATGGCCTGACCGAGCTGGCCTCTACGGTGTGCGCCAAGCGCGCCGACGGGCGAAGCGGCGTGGGGACGCCATTGTCCGGACGGGAAATCCGGCTGGTGGACGGCGAGGTGCATCTGCGGGGCGCCACCTTGGCGTCGGGGTACTGGCGGGATGGGCAGCTTTCGTCGTTGGTCGATGACGAGGGATGGTTTCACACCCGGGATTGCGGCAGTTTCGCCGATGGCGAATGGCGGATTCTGGGACGTCTCGATAACCAGTTCTTCAGCGGCGGCGAGGGCGTTCAGCCGGAAAATATTGAATCGGTACTGCTGACGCATCCCGATGTCCAGCAGGCCTGCGTGGTGCCGGTTGATGACGTGGAGTTTGGCCAGCGACCGGTCGCGGTGGTCGAAATAGCCGAACCGACGACGCTGGATGCGCTGCGTCATTGGGCGTCGCCCCGGTTGGCCGGATTTCAGCGCCCGATAGCTTACTATCATCTACCGGCGGAACTGAAAAACGGCGGAATTAAAATCTCTCGCCGTCAGGTGAAAAGCTGGGTTGATAGCATGGCCGATAAGCATAAGGCATGATCTTGCCTCAGATGCTTTTGAGGACTTTTATGACCCGAAGCGCTGGGTCTGGGAGAGAGAAATCCGTTAAGGCGGGTTTTTTCCCTCCCCAGCCAAGGGGAGGGAGGCAAGCGGAAGAGCGCGTTAAATCCAGACGTAAGGTCTGGCCTCTCCACCTGCGCGCTTATTTCCCGAGCGCTTTCGCCACGCCGGCGCCATAAGCGGGATCGACCTTGTTGAACAGCGCAATCTGACGATCCTGAATAAATTCTGGCACCTGAGAAAGTTCACCGGCGATACGCTGGAACATGCGCTGGTGTTCCTCTTCGCTCAGCAGGTTAAACAGCGCGCGCGGCTGGCTGTAGTAGTCATCATCCTCACGGTGATTCCAGTGGTCGGCCGCGCCTTCCAGGGTTAACGGCGGCTCGCTGAAATCCGGCTGTTCCTGAAAGACGCCAAAGCTGTTTGGTTCATAGGTCGCGCCGTTGCCGCTGTTGCCGTCAATACGCATGGCGCCGTCGCGGTGATAATTATGGAACGGACATTTCGGCGCATTGACCGGAATCTGGTGATGGTTGACGCCTAAACGGTAACGTTCGGCATCGCCGTATGAGAATAGCCGACCCTGCAACATTTTATCCGGTGAGAAGCTGATGCCCGGCACGGTATGCGCCGGATTAAACGCGGCCTGCTCCACTTCGGAAAAATAGTTTTCCGGATTGCGGTTCAGTTCGAAAAAACCGACGTCAATCAGCGGGTAGTCGCCATGCGGCCAGACTTTGGTCAGATCGAACGGGTTATAGGGCACCGTGGCCGCTTCAGCTTCCGGCATAATCTGTATCTGCAGGTTCCAGCGCGGGAAATCGCCTCTGTCGATGGCGTTGAACAGATCGCGCTGTGAGCTTTCGCGATCTTTGCCGATCAGCGCTTCCGCTTCATCGTCCATCAGGTTTTCGATGCCCTGCTGGCAACGGAAATGGAATTTCACCCAGAAACGTTCATTGGCGGCATTGATAAAACTGTAGGTGTGGCTGCTAAAGCCGTGAATGTGGCGGTAAGATTTGGGTAAACCGCGATCGCTGAAATCAATCGTCAACTGGTGCAGGGCTTCCGGCAACTGAGAGAAAAAGTCCCATTTATAGACCGGATTACGCAGGTTGGTGCGCGGATCGCGTTTAACCACGTGATTAAGATCGGGGAATTTCAGCGGGTCGCGCAAATAGAATACCGGCGTATTGTTGCCAACCAGATCCCAGTTGCCTTCTTCAGTGTAAAATTTCATGGCGAAACCACGAATGTCGCGTTCAGCATCAGCGCCGCCGCGTTCACCGGCCACGGTGGAAAAACGCACAAACATATCGGTTTTTTTGCCCACTTCGGAGAAAATCTTGGCCCGGGTGTAACGGGTGATATCGTGAGTCACGGTGAAGGTGCCGTGAGCGCCGGAGCCCTTGGCATGCATCCGCCGTTCCGGAATAACTTCACGATCGAAGTGCGCCAGTTTTTCCAAAAACCAGACGTCTTGCAATAACATAGGACCACGCCGACCGGCGGTAACAACATTGTTATTATCAACCACGGGGGAGCCGGCAACGGTCGTCAGCTTTTTCTTGCTCATCATTTTTTCCTTATATTATCGCTATGAATATTAGACTTTCGCTCTCTAATACTATTGTTCATTATGTGGTTTTTAGGCAAATAAGCGGCGCTTATTATTTTTTGCCGGGAAGCGAGTTATTGAAGGAGGCCGACCCGCCGCCGGCGGGTAAGACGAAGGGAATCGACGGCATTTTAGGACAAGGTTACGCTGGAGTACCGCCGCGATTCGCGTAGAATCGGCGGCGATATCTGCCTGTTTTTGCCCGCGCGTTAATAACTGCTTTGAAGGACATTAAAATGAAAAAGTTTGTGATTGCTTGTGCAGGAAGTTTGCTGTTCGCAGCATCCTCTGTGTCCGCGATAGGCATCTCCGGGGAAGCCGGGCGTGACTATACGGGAGCGAACGTCGGTTTTGGCCTGCTTGTCCCCGGGTTGTCCGGGAACCTGAGCTATGCTCACGGCGACAGCAATAACGATGTTTATGGTTTCGGGTTGGGCTACACCATTCCGGTCGGCCCGCTGCAAGTCACGCTTGGCGGCAAAGCGCTGTATTTGAATCAGGACCACGGCTCCGATGGCCATGCGCTGGCGCTGGGGGGCGGTCTGCAATGGCCGATAAATCGTTATTTCTCCCTCTATGGCGAAGGTTACTACTCGCCGGACGCTTTCTCCAGTCACGTCGATTCTTATGTTGAAGGCAAGGCCGGTGTTCGTTGGCAGGTGATAGGTCCGCTTAATGTGGATGTCGGTTATCGCTATATCAATCTGGCGGGCGAACACGGCCGGTCAGACAATAAGCTGGCTGATTCCGCCTATATCGGCGTGGGGCTGAATTTCTGACTACTGCGCGATAACCCTCAAACAAGGGCGCGATGACTCGCGCCCTTGTTGTATTTCTTATCTGTTTACAAATGTTAGCGTCATTATCCGCCCGCGAGTCGTATTGTAATATATCCTTCCTCTTTCAAGTTGCCGGCGCGTTGTTCAAAACGATAACGTTTTGCCCCGCGACGCGAAATCTATTGGGTATGGGAACAAGAACAAATCAATGTTCATTAACCGGGTTTCCTACGGCTATCGAACAAAACAGGAGTGAAGAATGCTTAGGGTCGAGATGTTATGTACCGGCGATGAAGTGCTGCATGGTCAGATTGTTGATACCAATGCGGCCTGGCTGGCGGATTATCTGTTTCATCAGGGACTGCCGATGGCCAGCCGTATGACGGTGGGCGACGATCTCGATGCTTTAGTTTCGGCGCTGACCCAGCGCAGCCACATTGCGGACGTCCTGATTGTCAATGGCGGACTAGGGCCGACCAGTGATGACCTTAGCGCATTAGCGGCGGCGACAGCCGCCGGAGAGACGTTAGTCGAACACAGGGAATGGCTTGAACGGATGGAATCCTTTTTTGCCGAGCGCGGCCGGGTGATGTCGCCGAACAATCGTAAACAGGCGCAGTTGCCGGCAAGCGCGGAAATGATTGATAACCCGGTCGGCACGGCCTGCGGTTTCGCCTTACGGTTAAATAAATGTCTGATGTTTTTTACGCCAGGCGTCCCCTCCGAGTTCAAGGTGATGGTGGATCGGCAAATCATGCCGCGCCTGCGCGAGGGTTTTACTATCGCCGAACCGCCGCTGTGTTTACGCCTCACCACCTTTGGCCGTTCGGAAAGCGATCTTGCCAGCCAGCTGGATGGCGTCGCGCTGCCGGACGGCGTCGTACTGGGCTATCGCTCCTCTGTGCCGGTGATTGAACTGAAGTTGACCGGCCCGGCCTCGCAACGGACGGCAATGGAACAACTCTGGGAGCAGGTCCGCACCGTCGCGGGCGAGAATAGGCTATTCGAAGGAACGGACGGGCTTCCGGCGCAGTTGGCGCATCGGCTGGCTGAGCGCGATCTTAAACTGGCGCTGGGCGAGCACTTTACCGCCGGCCTGCTGAACTGGCAGCTACAGTCGGCAAACGTGCCGTTATCCGGCGGTGAACTCTTGATTCGCACCAGTCCGCGCGACTTGAGCCAGATGGCGGCCGACGCCCGACAACTGGCGGCGCGACACCATGCCGCTCTGGCGCTGATGGTCAGCGCCAGAGTAGAGGATCGTCTGGCGATCGCGCTGCACACCCCGCAAGGCACTTTCGCGCTGGCGATACAGTTTAACGTGGCGCGTTATAGCCTGCAGACCCATCAGGAAGTGGTGTCGATGCTGGCGATGAACATGCTGCGCCGCTGGTTAAACGGCTGGCCGGTATGTCGCGGCCACGGCTGGATAAACGTATTGGAGACGCTGGACTGATTATGTTGCTATCCCCGCCGATGCGGGGATAGCCGGCATTAATACAGCAGTGAATAGAGCTGGCGGCGGTAGCGGGCGGCAAGGGCGTCGCCGGTGCCGAGTGCGGACATGATATCCATCAGCGTTTTACGTGCATTGCCTTGCGCTGCGCCCAGATCTTTTTTCAGAAAGCCCATCAGCAGTTCCAGCGCTTCTTCGTTACGTCCCACCTGGTGCATCTGCAACGCCAGTTTTACGGCCAGATCGGCATTCTGCGAATCGGTCTCCAACTGCTGTTGCAATAGCTGAATTTCCGGGGTGTCGGCCGCCTGCTTCAGTAATTCAATCTGCGCCACCAGACTGTGGTAACGGGTATCCTGATCCTGTAGCGGAATCGTCGCCAGCACCGCTTCGGCATCTTCGCTGCGGTTAAGTTGAATCTGCACTTCCGCCAGCATCAGGCCGATATCGCTGCGCTGTTGGCTGAGCTGCCAGGCTTCTTTCAGCAATAACATCGCTTCCGGCAGGCTGCCTTCCTGAATCAATTGCTGAGCCTCGGCAACTTTTAGCTCTTCTTCCTTGGGCAACGCGCGCAGCAGCAGTTCCCTAATGGCTTCTTCCGGCTGTGGCCCCTGGAATCCATCCAACGGCTGGCCATCTTTAAACAGGTACACCGTCGGAATCGCCCGCAGGCCGAATTGCGCCGCGACCTGTTGCTCGGCGTCACAATCCACGCGAGCAAGAATAAATTGACCGGCATATTCCTGAGCCAGTTTATCCAGTACCGGTTCCAACTGTTGACAGTGCTGGCTACGCGCCGACCAGAAATAAAACAGTACGGGCAGCGTCGAGGAATGTTCCAGAACCTGATGAAGGTTGGACTCGTTGACATCAATAATATTGGCTGGTTGTTCTAACATAAGGCTCTCTCTCATCCGTTTTGACTGTGTACCCGTCATCTTTAAAGGTACGGCGCTGCAGACTGCGTCGCTCTTCCCATGCATGGGCTTCGTTTGCGCGCCGCCTTGCCGTACCCTGAAATCCATTGGGTATATGTGGGGGCTGAATTCGCCGCTTCAAGCCAAAATCAGGAACGGGTGCGTAATACATGATCCAGATAGCGTCCGGGCAGCAGTCGTCGTAGCCAGGATAGACTATGCGCGACCAGCGTCACCGGGTAACGAAGCCTGGGGTTTGCGCTTTCCAGAGCATGGTGAAGTTTAGGCAATACGGCTTCCGGCGGCAGTGTAAAGCGCCTGGCGATGCCGGGATTGGTCACCGGTTGGTCCGTGCGGGTCTGGTCGACATTCGCCGTGAAACGGGTTGAGAGCGGCCCGGGTTCGATCAGACTGACGTGCAGACCGCTGCCGTAGAGCTCCATGCGCAGCGTATCCGACCAGCCCTCAAGGGCGAATTTACTGGCGGCATAGGCTCCGCGCCCCGGCGTGGATACCAGCCCCATCACCGAACTGGTCTGAATGATACGCCCTTCACCGTGCGGCAGCATGGCCGGTAATAACAGTTGGGTCAGCTGATGGGTGCCGAACAGATTGCTGGAAAACTGATGCTCCAGCTGTTGGCGCGAGATACTGCGCAATGGTCCGTATAGGCCGAATCCGGCGTTGTTGAACAGTCCGTACAACCGGTTTCCGGTTAACGCAATCACCTGAGCGGCGGCTTTTTCAACACTGGCGGCGTCATCCAGATTCAGCTCAATGCCCTCCAGCCCCAGCGCCGCCATGCGGCTGACATCGTCAGGGCGACGGCAGGCCGCCAGTACGCGATAGCCGCGTTTTTGCAGATCCTGAGCGGCGATCAGACCAATGCCACTGGAACAGCCGGTAATCAGAACCGTTTTTTGCATAACTTTACCTAATTCAAAAGCCTATTTATCGTGACTCATGGTTAACTAAGGCGTCTAACTGTTTCGCCATCCACTCTGCAATGAAGGGTTGGGCATCCCGGGTAGGATGAATGCCATCTTCCAATATCCACTCTGGCTTAAGGTAAATCTGCTCCATGAAGAAGGGAACCAGCGGAATGTCGAACTGTTGCGCCAGACGGGGATACAGGCTGCTGAATGACTCCGTATAACGGCGGCCATAATTGGCCGGCAAACGAATTTGCATCAATAACGGCTGAGCATCGGCCTGTTTGATCAGGGTAATGATTTTGGTCAGGTTCTGCTCGATCCCCGGTACAGGAAAACCGCGCAGTCCGTCATTGCCGCCGAGTTCTATCAGCACCCAGCGAGGCTGATGTTGCTTCAATAACTCAGGCAGCCGCGCCAACCCTTGAGCGACGGTATCGCCGCTGATACTGGCATTGATGACGGTCGCGCCTTTCGGCTGCGTCCGCCATTGCTGATTCAGCAGGGCCGGCCAGGCATTGGCGGCAGGCATTCGGTAGCCGGCGCTGAGGCTGTCGCCCAGTATCAATAAAGTATCCGCCGCGAAAGCGCGTACACTGAATAATCCCAGAAGTAAAAGGATGAAAATATGTTTGCAGAAACCAGTCCAGCGAGTGCTGCGCCTGTCGAAACCGGGCCCGCGAAAAACATTCTTGAAGTTCATCATCTTAGTAAACACGTTGGTCAAGGGGAACATCGGCTTTCCATCCTTACCGGAGTTGAGCTGATTGTCAAACCTGCGCAGACAATCGCGCTTATCGGGGAGTCCGGTTCCGGCAAATCCACGCTGCTGGGAATCCTTGCCGGACTGGATGACGGCAGCGAAGGCAGCGTCAGTCTGATGGGTGAATCGTTGAATAAGCTGGATGAAGAGGGCAGGGCCGCGCTGCGGGCCAGAGACGTCGGCTTTGTTTTTCAGGCGTTTATGCTGGTGCCGACGTTGACGGCGCTGGAAAATGTGCAACTGCCGGCGTTGCTGCGCGGCGAGAGCGACAGCAACAGTCGCGGGCAGGCGGAACAGCTGTTGCAGCAGCTTGGGCTCGGCGGTCGTCTGCATCATCTGCCCGCTCAGCTTTCCGGCGGCGAGCAGCAGCGGGTGGCGCTGGCTCGCGCCTTTAGCGGACGCCCTAAAGTGCTGTTCGCCGACGAGCCTACCGGCAATCTGGACCGCAAGACCGGCGAGCGCATTGTCGATCTGCTGTTTTCCCTGAATCGCGATTACGCCACCACCTTGATTCTGGTGACGCATGATGAACAACTGGCGGCGCGCTGTGAACGGCGTCTGCGTCTGGTCGACGGCAAACTGAGGGAGGAATCATGATCTGGCGGTGGTTCTGGCGCGAATGGCGCTCTCCTTCGTTATTGATTGTCTGGCTGGCTCTGACGCTGGCGGTGGCCTGTGTGCTGGCGCTGGGCAGCATCGGCGATCGGATGGAGAAGGGATTAAGTCAGCAAAGCCGTGATTTTCTGGCGGGCGACAGGGTATTGCGGGCATCTCGTCCGGTGGATGAGTCCTGGCTGCAAACCGCCCGGCAGCAAGGTTTGACGCTTAGCCGGCAAATTTCATTCATGACCATGACCTTTGCCGGCGATACGCCGCAACTGGCAAGGGTGAAGGCCACCGACCAACGCTATCCGCTATACGGCGAGTTGCAGACCAACCCTGCCGGGATGCGAGCGGAGGAAGGCACGGTATTGGCGGCGCCGCGCCTGCTGGCGCTGCTGGGATTGAAGGTCGGCGACATGCTGGATGTCGGCGATGCCTCGCTGCGCATCAGCGGCGAGCTGATTCAGGAACCCGATTCGGGATTTAATCCGTTCGATACCGCGCCGCGAATTTTGATGAATCTGGCGGACGTGGAGAAAACCGGCGCCATCCAGCCCGGCGGACGCATCACCTGGCGCTATATGTTTTCTGGCGATGAATCGCAAATCAGTCAGTTCAGTGATTTCATCAAACCGAAACTGAAACCCGATCAGCGCTGGTATGGCATGGCGGATTCAGAAGGCGCGCTGAGCCAATCATTGAAGCGCTCGCAGCAATTTCTCCTGCTGTCCGCGCTGCTGACGCTGCTGTTATCTATCGCGGCGGTCGCCGTTTCCATGGGGCACTACTGTCGCAGCCGCTATGATTTGGTCGCGGTGTTAAAAACGCTGGGCGCCGGGAGGAAGGCCTTGCGTCGGCTGATTGTCGGACAATGGCTGTCGGTGCTGGGTCTGGCCGCATTGTGCGGCAGTCTGGTCGGTCTGGGCTTTGAAGCGATATTGATGAAAATGCTGGCTCCGGTGCTGCCCGCCGCGCTACCGGCCGCCGGGCTATGGCCCTGGATATGGGCGCTGGGATCGCTGGTGTTGATTTCACTACTGGTGGGGCTGCGGCCTTACCGCCTGCTGCTGGCGACGCAACCGCTGCGCGTGTTGCGCCAGGATGTGGCGGCGAATGTCTGGCCGTTGCGCTATTACCTGCCGGCGGTATTGCTCATCGTCGTGGGGCTGCTTGCGGCGCTCTCCGGCGGCAGTTCCCTGTTATGGTCGCTGCTGGGCGGCATGACGGTGCTGTCGTTATTGTTGGGGGTTATCGGCTGGGGCGGGCTACTGCTGCTGCGTCGTTTGACGGTGAAGCGGCTTTCCCTGCGTCTGGCAATCAATCGCCTGTTGCGTCAGCCATGGTCAACGATCGGTCAGCTTGCCGCCTTTTCGCTGTCATTTATGCTGCTCTCCCTGCTGCTGGTGATGCGCGGCGATCTGCTCGAACGATGGCAGCAACAGCTGCCGCCGGAAAGTCCGAACTATTTTCTGTTAAACATCACCGCGGAGCAGGTCGCGCAGGTGAAAACGTTCCTTGAGCGGCATCAGATCACGCCCGAGCCGTTCTATCCCATTATTCGGGCGCGGCTGACGGAAATTAACCACCAGGTGGCGACGGAAGTCATTCATGAGGACGATCCGGGCGGCAATACCGTAAACCGGGAGTTGAATCTGACCTGGATGACGGGTATCCCCGACCATAACGTTCTGGTTGAGGGGCAAGCGCCTAAAGCGGGCGAGGTCTCGATGGAAGAGAAAGAAGCCAAAGAGATGGGGATCAAGATCGGCGATACGCTGACCTTTACCGGCGACACCCAGCCGTTCAGCGCCAAAGTGACCAGTTTCCGACAGGTGGATTGGGAAAGTCTGCGACCGAACTTTTTCTTTATTTTTCCCGCCGGCGCGCTGGATAACCAGCCTCAATCCTGGCTGACCAGCTTCCGTTACCATGGGGATGAGCAGGTTATTACTCAGCTAAACCGCCAGTTCCCGACGCTGAGCCTGCTTGATGTCGGCAGTATGCTGCGTCAGATAGGGCAGGTGCTGCAGCAGGTGAGCCGGGCGCTGGAGATTATGGTGGTTCTGGTGCTGTTCTGCGGCATATTGCTGCTGTTGGCGCAAATCCAGGTGGGCATGCGTCAGCGTCGGCAGGAACTGATGGTGTACCGCACGTTGGGCGCGGGACTGCGTCTGTTGCGTACTACGCTGTGGTGCGAGTTTGCGGTATTGGGGCTGGTGGCGGGGATCGCCGCGGCGATTGGCGCCGAGGCCGCGCTGTGGCTGTTGCAAAGCCAGGTGTTTAATTTCCCGTGGCAACCGAATCTGGTGATGTGGGGCGTGGTACCGCTTTCGGCGGCGCTATTGCTATCGCTGTGCGGCGGCTGGCTGGGGCTGAGATTATTGCGCGGCAAGGCGCTATTCCGTCAGTTTGCCGGCTAGCCAGCGACGGCGGATCCCGCTGGCGCTGTCTCTGAGCCGGATTTTTACCGGGACGCAGAGGCAGTTTCAGGCGTCGCCATGCTGACGTGCTGCGCGCGTTCGACTAAATCATGCGGCGGCGCGCTTGTGCCAGTATGTCGCTGGCGGTACAGACAATAGACCCGCGTCGGAACAAGGACGTTCTTATCACAAGGTGATATTGGCCGCCGTCGCGCCGCCGCCAGTGCCGGTTACCGCTTTGTGCTTTGCCAGATATTGATGCTGGAAAATGCACATACGGATAGCATTACAGTATTGGCCGTTGATAAAAAATTCGTGAATCAACTCGCCTTCCACTTCAAATCCCAGCTTGGTGTAGAGATGTATCGCCTTTTTGTTTTCCTTATCCACAATCAGATACAGCTTGTACAGGTTTAATACGGAAAAGCCGTAATCCATGGCCAGCTTCGCCGCCGCGCTGGCATAGCCTTTCCCTTGATGTACAGGATCAATAATGATCTGGAATTCGGCTCTGCGGTGAATGTGGGTGATCTCCACCAGTTCGACCAGACCGACTTTTGTCCGATCGTGTTCGATGATGAAGCGCCGCTCACTTTGGTCGTGAATGTGTTTGTCGTATAGATCGCTTAGTTCGACAAAGGCCTCGTAAGGCTCTTCAAACCAGTAGCGCATCACGCTGGCGTTGTTGTCCAACTGATGGACAAATGTCAGGTCGTCCCGCTCTAGCGGCCGTAGCCGAACGACGTTACTCGTATCGGACATGTTTTATCCTCGTAGGCAGTTAGTCGCCGTTGATTGTATGACAATATTGATCAAATGGGAGCATGCCCCTGGATGCTTTATATCATATCCATCACTTTTCAGATTGCGTCGCGTTTTTTACGATTCGCGCCCTTGATGTGGATAATTCATGCTTGGCGTTATTCAAAAAGACAACATGTTGCTCTGTATTTTTGCATGTAATGGATATTGAAACGGATGATGTTCTGTCTAAAGTTATATTTTTACTAAATCAACAATGTTGAAAATATATATTATTGATTGTTTTTTATTCTGTCGTATTTTATGACTGGGATTAAATTTTTGTTTATAGTTAGTTTGTTAATTATTTTATTTTTCATTTTTACCTGGTGTTTTCATTATTTGTTTTTATTGCGTTATTTATTGGGTTTGTATTATATAAGTTATTGGTTTTATTTTGTTTTATTTGAAAAATATATTTGATATGAATTCGTTTTGTGAGTTTTGTTTTTCATGTTTATGAATTACTTATTAAAATGGTATGGTTTTTTTCTGGTAAATAAAATAGTATTGCGCGGCCCGAAATTATGATGGCAATTCTATTTAGTGTTAAATTAAGGATAATGTTCGTTATGAATAATAAATTCAAATTGGCTGCGGCAGCATTTACTGTTTCTTTATTAGCTGGGTGTTCTTCATATAATACCAGTCAGCCGACTTCAGCGCTGGTAGGCACTGTCGAATCTACGGTAAAAGCGGATATTCAGGTTGGTGAAAAAATCCAGGGTGAAGCAACCGCTAATGTATTGATGGGCTTCATCAAATGGGGTGAAGGCGATAACTACGTAGACGGCGTTAGCTATGGCACAGGCAGCGCGCTGTCTTTTGCCGATGCGTCTGCATCTGTTAAATCCGCGGCAACCTACAATGCCGTTAAAGCCGCTGGCGCTGATCTGATCGTCGCACCGCGCTATGACGTAACGACAAAAAACTACGGTGTATTTAAACAAATTCACGTTGTCGTTCGCGGTTATAAAGGCACTATCGCAAGCGTTAAATAAGCCTGATATTCCCCCCGGCCTGATGGCCTATCGTATCGGACAGGGGGGAATGAAACGTGTTTTTCTCAAGAAATCAGAAATCCACGCTGGCGCGCAGAACAAACTGGCGCGGTTCGCCGATGGCGACGCGCAGATTGTTGCCGCTGGAAGGATAATAGGTTTTATCGAACAGGTTTTTCACGTTGAACTGCCATTTCACCTTATAGCCTTTGATCGGCGTGCTGTAAGCGACAAAGGCATCAGCCACCGTATAATCATCCAGATAGAAGCTGTTTGCCGCATCGCCGGCCCGGCGACCCACGTAGCGAGCGCCAGCCCCGGCGCGTAAGCTGTCACCGGCATTCAGTCCCAGCGCACCAAAGTCTTGCGTCAGAAACAGCGAGGCGGTATGGCGCGCGGCGTTGGTCATGCCATTGCCGTTGTTTTCCGGGTCGGCGGTCACTCTGGCATCGGTATAGGCGTAAGAGCCTATCAGGCTAAGCGAGTCCGTGAGTTTTCCCGATAAATCCAGCTCAACGCCCTGAGATCGAACCTTGCCGGCGGTGCGCGTCACGGTATCGCCATTGCCATCGAGTTCGCTCACCATCACATTACGTTTTTGAATATCAAACAGCGCCACGTTGGCGGTAACCCGATTCGGCAGATCCAGTTTGGCGCCGATTTCGTAGGATTTACCGATTTCCGGCGGCAGCGCATCAATTTGCGTGGCGATCGACGAGTTAGGTTTGAACGACTCGCTGTAGCTGGCATAAAGCGACGAGTAGGGCGTCAGGCTATAGATAATGCCCGCGCGCGGCACGACACGATGATATGAACTATCGGTATTGGTCTTGAATGGCCGGCCTTTGCCCGACATGACGTCAAAGCTGTCGTAGCGTACGCCGCCCAGCAGTTGCCAGCGTTCGTTAAGACGGATCGCATCCTGCATAAAGACGCCGGTGCTATCGATATTTTCCCGCTGATCGCTCTGTGAGGCGATAACCGAACTGGATTCAGCCAGGTTGCCGTAGACCGGATTGTAGATGTTGAAGACATCGGTGGCGGAACCTTGCAGCATATCGCCGCGGAAAGTCCGGTCGGCTTCGTAATCAACGCCAAACAGCAATTGGTGATTGATGGCGCCCCAATCCACATCGCCGTTCAGCGTCAACTGTACAACCTGCGTCTGGGCGTGGGCATAGCCGGTAGCATCTGCCCGGCGAGACAGGTTTCCGCTATCGGCGTCATAACTCATGGCCCGCGCCTGATTATCGCTGTAGCGGTTGCGGTTGTATGAGTAAGTCAGGCTGCTTTTCCAGCGATCGGTCAGGTTGCGATCGACCTGCATGGTGATGCTGTCCTGATCGCCGCGGGTGGCGTTATAAGCTTCGTCGAAACGGCGCTTACGAGGCGTATTCACCGGCTTGCCGGTATTCGAGTCGATTACGGTGCCGCGGTCGAAGGGCGTCAGATACTCCATGTGCTCATAGGCGATGCGTATCGTGGTGTCTTCGCCGTACCACATCAATGACGGGGCGATGGTGGTTTGACGGTTACGGCCGAAATTGCGCCAGTAGTCGGTTTCGTCATGGTCGACTATCATGCGGTAAGCTATGCCGGAAGCGCCCAGCGGCCCGGTCACGTCTAACTGGCCGCCGCCGCCTTTAAAGCTGCTGCCCCAGCCCTCAATGTGGGTCTTTTGCGTTAACTCAGGCTTTTTGCTGATGATATTCATCACGCCGCCCGGTTCGCCCATACCGTACAGCATCGACGCCGGGCCTTTCAACACCTCGACGCGTTCGCTGGTTGGCGTAAAGTTACGCGCCTGAATCGAACGAACGCCGTCGCGAAACAGCGAGCCGTCGCGGTTATCGCCGAAACCACGTTTGATCAGCGCATCCTGAGTGCCGCCCAGCGTATTGGCTTGCGTAATGCCGCTGACGTTATACAAGGCTTCATCAATATTGCGTACCGCTCGGTCTTCAATGACCTGCTTTGGCACCACATTTACCGCCTGCGGGACATCCAGCAACCGGCTTTCGGTACGGGTGCCGGTAACGGTTTTATGCGGCTGATAGCCCGTTTCCTCCATTGACGTCGTTCCCGCCGTCGCAGTCACTTCCAGCGTGTCCCCCTGAGCGTCGGTGGCGGCCTGAATGCTGAAAGGCAGCAACGCCAGCAACGGCCAGCTATTTCGTAACGAGGTGTTGTTCATGTGCAAGTTGACTCCAGTAAGTCCCTGAATAATCTATAGGTAAAAAGTTTTGGTAGAGCTTTTGTAGTGTGAGTTGCGGATCGATATCGCTGAAGAGATCGGGGTAGAGCGCTTTGGCAAACATCTCCACCATCACCACGTGGTAAGGGCTAAGGTAAAAGTTGTGCCACATACTCCAGGCCCGACCGGTTTGCACCGCCTGAAGATGAGACAAAATAGGATCCTGACGTATCAGCTTACCGAAGCTGTTCTGCGCCTGCTGCGGATCGACCAATGGGCCGAGCATCAGGTCGGAAAAGCGTTTCCCTTCCGGCCCGGCCATGCCGGTAGCGATATAAACATCGGGATTGGCCGCCAACACCCGTTCCGGACTGAGTTCGCCGTACACGCCGCTGATGGTTCCGGCGGCGATATTGTCTCCGCCGGCGAAGGTCAGCAGATCGCCCAGGTTGCCGCCGACGGCGGTGGTGCAGCAGGTATCGCGACGGCCCAGATGCAGATGCAGCATCACCGTGGTTTTTTTGCCGTGATATTGCGCGATGCGCTGACGAACGACGCCCATGTGTTGCTGATAAAACTCGCTGAACGCCGCGGCCCGCTGCGGTTGGTTCAGCACCTTTCCCAATAACTGGACGCTGGGCAGGGTGTTATTGAGCAAATCGACGCGTAGATCGACGTAGATCACCGGCACGCCCGCCAGAGCCAGCGTTTGTTGCAGTTGCTCGTCATCGGCGGACCCTTTGGCCAGCCGCGGCAGAATCACCAAATCAGGTTTTAACGGCAGCAGCATCTCCGCATTCATACTGTGCAAATTGCCGTTGCCCAACTGAGGGATCTGGCGGATTGACGGGAATTTTTCCGTATAGCGTTGCCAGCTCTGCGCATCATAACGCGCCATATCACCCGGCCAGCCGACGATATGTTGTGCCGGATTGCCCGGTTCAAGCAGCGCCAGCGTATAAAGCATGCGGCTTTCGCCAAGAATAATGCGTTGCGGCGCATCCGGAATGTCTACCTGTCGGCCGAGAATATCGGTAACGCTTTTGGCCTGGGAGAAGGAACTAAGAAATGACAAAAAAATGAATATGACAACGCGCATGATTAATTCTGCAAAAAAAACGATAGCAAAAGATAATCATTGTTATTCTTATTTTCAACATTCAATCGATGGGGATAGCGCTGATATAAAGCGGATCTCTTTATAGATCTTAACGTTACTACTGATTAAATAAATAATTAAAGTGGCGGTCGACCGCCGAGACGGCGGCGGCAGGCCATTGATCATCTCGGGGTCGGAGTATGGCGCCCATTTCGATTATCAGGTCGTGAGCGCCCTTATGAATGTCCCGGACGATGTCATCACCATCCAGGATTAGTCTGGTGAACCAGGGAAAGGTTATTGCGCGGCATATCCCCGGCGAGGAATTCGCACGCCGTCCAGCCAGGCTTCATTTTCCCGCATCTGCAGGCGACCGGAAAGAAACCAGCCGACCACCAGAGGGTAAATGTTATGTTCCTGTACATGAACGCGCTGCTTCAGGCTCTCTTCGCTATCATCGGAGAATACCGGCACTCTGGCCTGTAGGATTAGCGGACCGCCATCCAGTTCATCAGTCACAAAATGCACCGAGGTACCATGTACCGCGTCGCCATTTTCCAATGCCAGACGATGAGTGTGCAGTCCAGGATATTTCGGCAGCAGCGACGGGTGGATATTGAGCATGTTGTTGCTGAACTGCGCGACAAACTCAGGGCTGAGAATGCGCATATAGCCTGCCAGCACGATTAGCGCAGGTTGGTACTGGACGATTTCCCGCGCCATGGCCTCATCGTAAGCGACGCGATCGGTAAAATCAGCCGGGTCGATGACATGCACCGGTATTTCCGCCTCTTGCGCAATCTGCAACCCGTAAGCTTCAGGATTGTTGCTAAATACCGCCGATATTTTTCCGTTGATTCGACCACGCTTGCAGGCGTCTATCAACGCCTGCAAATTGCTTCCTTGACCCGATATCAGGATAACAAAGTTTTTCATCAGCTAATGACCACTGCGTCTCCGGCGTCGGCCTGCTTGATTACGCCGATTTTCCATGCGGTTTCGCCACTGTCGTTTAACAAGGCAATAGCCTGGTCCGCCTGCTCCGCCGGTAGCGCGATGATCATACCCACGCCGCAGTTGAATGTGCGGTACATTTCGTGACGGCTGACGTTGCCGGCCTGCTGCAGCCAGTTGAACACAGCCGGCCACTGCCAGCTGGATTCGTCGATGGAGACCTGCATGCCGTCCGGCAATACGCGCGGAATGTTTTCCCAGAAGCCGCCGCCCGTCAGATGACAAATGGCGTGGACGTCGATTTTTTCAATCAGCGACAGAATCGATTTGACGTAGATTCGGGTCGGCGCCAGCAGGTGGTCGGCCAGCGGTTTGCCTTCCAGCGTGACGCCAAGCGGGTCGGCTTTGCTGACTTCCAGAATCTTGCGCACCAGCGAGTAGCCGTTCGAGTGCGGTCCGCTGGACGCCAGGGCGATCAGCGTATCGCCTGCCTGTACCTTGCTGCCGTCGATGATTTCAGATTTCTCAACCACGCCGACGCAGAAACCGGCAACGTCATAATCCTCACCGTGATACATGCCCGGCATTTCAGCCGTTTCGCCGCCAACCAGCGCGCAGCCTGATTGTTTACAGCCTTCCGCGATACCGGTAATGACGCTGGCGGCGGTATCGACATCCAGTTTGCCGGTGGCGTAGTAATCCAGGAAAAACAGGGGTTCAGCACCTTGCACCACCAGATCGTTGACGCACATGGCGACCAGATCGATACCGATGGTGTCATGACGTTTGAGGTCCATTGCCAGACGCAGCTTGGTGCCGACTCCGTCAGTGCCGGAAACCAGAATGGGTTCACGGTATTTTTGCGGTAAGGCGCATAAGGCGCCGAAACCACCCAGACCACCCATGACTTCCGGGCGACGGGTTTGTTTCACTACACCTTTGATACGGTCTACCAATGCATTACCCGCATCAATATCCACGCCTGCGTCTTTATAGCTGAGAGAGGTTTTGTCGGTCACTACGGAGTCCCCACGGAGGTTACAATTTGTGGTTAAAAACACTTGTCGGTAAAAATGGAGCGCGCTAATTCTAACAGCGCGAGCAAACGTTTGCGAGCGATGAGTCGCCGGGTTTCCATTTTTCCTCGCCGCCGGCAATTTCCTTTATCGATTGATCTGGATCAGGCTTAATCGTATGTACCCGGTCAAAAAAACGGTATAATCCGGCGATTTTTTTATGGCAGGTGCCCTGCCGCCGCCCTGCAAGCCGCCGCAAGCTGAGCTTAAAAACGCGTGGCGTTTTTTTGACCGTCCACTGTCTAGGGAGAATAATGATGAAGATCGTCGAGGTGAAACACCCGCTCGTCAAACATAAACTGGGCCTGATGCGTGAGAACGATATTAGTACCAAACGTTTTCGCGAGCTGGCTTCCGAAGTGGGGAGTTTATTGACCTATGAAGCTACGGCCGGTTTAGAAACTGAAAAAGTGACCATCGATGGTTGGTGCGGGCCGGTTGAAATCGATCAAATCAAAGGCAAAAAAATTACCGTTGTGCCGATTCTGCGCGCCGGTTTAGGCATGATGGAAGGCGTGCTGGAAAACGTTCCCAGCGCCCGTATCAGCGTGGTGGGTATCTATCGTAATGAAGAAACGCTGGAGCCGGTGCCGTATTTCCAGAAGCTGGTTTCGAATATCGATGAACGAATGGCGCTGGTGGTCGATCCCATGCTGGCGACCGGCGGCTCAATGATCGCCACCATCGATCTGCTGAAAAAAGCCGGTTGCCAGAGCATTAAAGTACTGGTGCTGGTAGCGGCACCGGAAGGGATTGCCGCTCTGGAAAAAGCGCATCCGGATATAGAACTTTATACCGCGGCGATCGATAAAGGCCTCAATGAGCATGGTTACATCATGCCGGGTCTCGGCGACGCGGGCGATAAGATATTTGGAACCAAATAACCAGTAAGCCGACCTCATCAGTCGGCTTTTTTTTGGCCGGTTATCCCAGTTCGTGCTGCTGCTGGCCGTCGCTGGCGGCGGCGCGCACCCTAATTCTTGCCTGAATAATGACGTTGGGCCGCTCGGGTGCGGTTGTAATCATTCGTGCAGAGATCATCTGCACGAGATAAATAGCTACTTTACAGAGGATACAAAGATGACTCGTCGCGCCATCGGGGTAAGCGAACGTCCACCCTTGTTGCAAACCATTCCGCTGAGTTTCCAACATCTGTTTGCGATGTTTGGCGCCACCGTGCTGGTCCCCATTCTGTTCAAGATTAATCCGGCCACGGTATTGTTGTTCAACGGCATTGGCACCCTGATCTATTTATTCATCTGTAAAGGCAAAATTCCGGCCTATCTGGGATCCAGCTTTGCGTTTATCTCGCCGGTGTTGCTGCTGTTGCCCCTGGGGTATGAAGTCGCGCTGGGAGGGTTTATTGTCTGCGGTTTACTGTTCTGTCTGGTGGCGCTGATCGTCAAAAAAGCGGGTACAGGGTGGCTGGATGTGCTGTTTCCGCCGGCGGCGATGGGGGCGATCGTCGCCGTTATCGGTTTGGAACTGGCCGGCGTGGCGGCGGGTATGGCCGGCTTGCTGCCTGCGGACGGCGCCTCCGTCGATACCCGCGCGGTAACGATCTCTCTGATGACGCTGGCGGTAACGATTCTGGGCTCGGTGCTGTTTCGTGGTTTTCTGGCGATTATTCCGATTCTGATCGGCGTGCTGGCCGGCTATGGGCTGTCATTCGCCCTGGGGATTGTCGATCTGGCGCCTATCGCGCAGGCGCACTGGTTCGCCTTGCCGACGTTCTACACCCCGCGTTTCGAGTGGTTCGCCATTCTGACCATCCTGCCGGCCGCGCTGGTGGTGATCGCCGAACACGTCGGGCATCTGGTGGTTACCGCCAATATCGTGAAGAAAGATTTGATGCGTGAACCCGGTCTGCATCGCTCTCTGTTCGCCAACGGCATTTCTACCCTGTTCTCAGGCTGCTTCGGCTCCACGCCTAACACCACCTACGGTGAAAATATCGGCGTGCTGGCGCTGACCAAGGTATACAGCACCTGGGTTATCGGCGGCGCGGCGATCCTCGCCATTCTGTTGTCCTGCGTCGGCAAACTGGCGGCGGCGATTCAGGCCGTGCCGGTTCCGGTCATGGGCGGCGTATCGCTATTGCTGTACGGCGTGATCGGCGCATCTGGTATCCGCGTCCTGATTGAGTCCAAGGTAGATTACAATAAGGCGCAAAACCTGATTCTGACCTCCGTTATTCTGATTATCGGCGTCAGCGGCGCAAAGGTTCATATGGGCGCGACAGAGCTGAAAGGCATGGCGCTGGCGACGGTAGTGGGTATCGGCATGAGCCTGCTGTTCAAGGTGATTAGCCCGTTTCGCGGTGAAGAAGTGATTCTTGATGCCCCTGAAGCAGAAGATCCGGCGGCGCGCTGAGGTCGGGTAACGGCAACTTACGGGCTCAACAGAGCCCGGTTTCTATGATAGACTCGCTCCGTTTTCCTGCCTGTCTTGCTTGAGGTGATTCTGAACACGCCGGCACAGCTTTCATTGCCACTTTATTTACCTGACGACGAAACGTTCTCCAGTTTCTATCCGGGAGAGAACGCGTCTCTTCTTGCCGCCATTACCGCCGCGCTGCATCAGGAACACGGAAGCTATATTTACTTCTGGTCGCGGGAAGGGGGAGGACGCAGTCATCTGCTGCACGCGGCATGCGCCGATTTATCCCATCGTGGTCAGGCCGTCGGCTATGTGCCGCTGGATAAACGCGCCTATTTCGTGCCCGAAGTGCTGGACGGCATGGAGCAACTGTCGCTGGTGTGCATCGACAATATTGAATCTATCGCCGGCGATGAAGCCTGGGAAATGGCGGTATTCAACCTCTATAACCGCATCCAGGAAACCGGGCGCGCCCGATTGCTCATTACCGGGGATCGTCCTCCGCGTCAGCTTAATCTGCATTTGCCCGATCTATCTTCCCGTCTCGACTGGGGACAGATCTATAAGCTTCAGCCGCTGTCCGACCAGGAAAAAGGGGAAGCGTTGCAGCTGCGCGCCAAACTGCGCGGGTTTGAGCTGCCGGAAGATGTCAGCCGTTTTTTGCTTAAGCGGCTGGATCGGGAGATGCGCACGCTTTTTATGACGCTGGATCAGCTCGATCACGCTTCCATCACCGCGCAGCGCAAACTGACCATCCCCTTCGTAAAAGAGATCCTCGACCTGTAACCGGCGGGTCTTTTCCGTCTATAAAATTTCCAATACCTGCTCCGGCGGGCGGCCAATGCGCGCTTGCTGACCGGCAACCACAATGGGGCGTTCAATCAACCTGGGATGATTCGCCATCGCCTCGATAAGTTGCTCTTCGGTCAGATGGGCATCGGCAAGATTGAGCTGACGGTAGAGATCTTCTTTGCGGCGCATCAGGTCGCGCGCGCCGCTAAGGCCGAGCTGGTGAATCAGGCGAGCCAGCGTTTCGGCGTCGGGCGCAACGTCCAGATACAAAATAACTTGGGGATCAATGCCTTGCTGCCTAAGCAGCGACAGCGTTTCGCGGCTTTTGGCGCAGCGCGGGTTGTGATAAATCGTCACGCTTTTAGTCATGAATGTTTTTCCTTTATGCCGTCAGGATTTCTGGTACTGACGAAAACGTTGTTGAAGCTGGCGTAGCTGATCGATACGGGCGTCGTAACGCGCCTGTTCCAGGCTGCCAAGTTTCACCAGCGAGCTGGCGTTGCTTAATAAACGAATCGACTGATCGAGATTCCCGGTCAACGCCAGACTTTCCGCCCGGGCGGATAATTCTTCCGCCCGTATGCCCTGAGCGGCGGCGGCCTGCGCCAGTAAATCCCAACCGTTCGGGTCGTCGGCATGAGCGTAGGTGTAGCGATAAAGTATTTTACTCGCGGCAGCCGGCTGTTTGCCCTCGACGTAAGCATTCGCCAGGTTGAGCTGGAGTATGGGGTTATTTTGTACGTCCGCCGCCTTTTCCAACCGCGCGATAGCCTGCGGCGCACGGTTTTGCCCTAAGTCGATATCGGTCATCAAATCCAGGAACCACGGGTTGTTCGGCGCGTTATTCAGCAGCAGCTGTAATACACGACGGGCGTCATCGTATTTTTTTGCCTGATAAAAACGGATCGCCTCGCCGTATTTGGCCGCCAATTGCTCGCGGACGTTTCCCTTGGCCCAGCTATTCAGCAGGTCATCGCTCAGCGGCCGGGCCGCCGAACCATACATGCCGAAAGTGCGGACCTTGGCCAACAGAAAATCCTGGGAGGATTGCACCGGCGTGGAGCGCATCTGGTTGGCGCGGTTGCGCGCATCGGACAGTCGACTTTCCGGCAGGGGGTGCGTGAGCAATATTTCCGGCGGCTTTGATGAGTATCGCGACTGGTCGGCCAGCTTTTGCAGGAAATTGGGCATCGCCTGCGGGTCGAAGCCGGCGCGTTGCAATACCTGAATGCCAATGCGATCCGCTTCCTGTTCGTTGGCCTGGGTAAAGGTAATCAGTCCCTGTTGGCTCCCCGCAATGGTCCCGCTCAGCGCGGCCATCCCCAGTTGCGGATTCGCCATCGCCAGTAAAATGGATCCCAATGCGCCGACCCAGGTCAGCGGCGCGCTGCGCTGCTGCGACTCCATGGTGCGCGCCAAATGGCGCTGCGTCACGTGCGAAATTTCATGCGCCAATACCGACGCCAGCTCGCTTTCGTTGTCCGCATAGCGAAACAGCGCCGTGTGCAGAACGACGTTGCCGCCAAAGAAGGCAAAGGCATTGATCTCATCATTGCGGATCAAGAAAAAGTGAAACGGGGTGCGTACGGAGTCGGCCTGTTTGACCAGCCGATTGCCTAATTGATTAATGTAGTTTGATAACAGCGGATCGTTGATCAGGGGCGCGCCGGCGCGTAATTGGCGAACATAAAAATCGCCCATGGCCAGTTCCTGATTGATGCTGAGCGTACTGCCGGCAGTCGTGCCGATCTCTGGCAGTTGATCCTGTACTTCCGCCTGAACGGGAAGCATATTACCAGTCAGCATCGCCCCCGACAGGACGGCGATGACCATTTTTCTTAACCGGCTAGACATAACGGTAGATAACCTTATCAACATCTATAGGTGAGGGGGCTGTTAACCATCTTAGCCAGCGCCGGCGCACAATGAAATATTTGTACGGGAAAATCGTGGAGTGGGGCGGGAATATCATCAGTCTGGCGCTCAGACGGTAACGATGGCGTAAACCGGCACCCTCGTAAGGCGTGCCGGTCAGATTTCTGACGGCGTGCGGATCAGGCTGTCTTCAGGTAGTCCAGCACGATGTCGTGGTGATTGCTGGTTTTAAAATCATCAAAAACCTTGATGACTTTGCCCGACTCATCAATCAGAAAACTGATGCGATGGATACCGTCATAGGTTTTCCCCATAAAGGTTTTTTCACCCCATACGCCGAATTGCTCTGAAACCTGATGTTCTTCGTCAGACAACAGGGTAAAGTTCAATAGGTCTCTTTCGACGAAACGCGACAGCTTCTCAGGCTTGTCAGTGCTGATGCCGATGACTTCCACGCCATATTTTTTCAGCTCGTCCATATTGTCACGCAGACCGCAAGCCTGAACGGTGCAGCCTGGCGTCATGGCTTTAGGGTAGAAATAAACCAATACTTTCTGCCCCTGGAAGTCGGTTAAATTTACCGGTTCGCCGTCCTGGTCGGGTAAGCTAAATTTCGGTGCAATATCACCGGCTTTCAGTGTATTCATCACTACTCTCCGTCTTTTTCTTCATGCTGTGGATAGTTCACGACGCTAATACTGCCCTGTGCGCGCAGTTCTGTACATAGCTGATAAAAGGCTGGCTCAATAATTGAACCAGCCATCATGGCAGGACTGTGCGCAGTGATTTGAATGTGTAATCGCGGCGGCTGATTTTCCTCGGCGGATTGGGTTTTGGATACGAGTTCGGCGATGTTCATCTGGTGCGAATCGAACAGATCGGTAAAGCGCTCAATGATGTGCGGAGAGTCCGTCACATCCACTTTCACCCAAACGGTGGATGGCATCGGCGGCCGGGCCTGCGATTCCGTACGTTTCATTACGATTAATAAATCCATCTCGGCCCCTTTCAGCGGCAGGGTGGATTCAATCTGCGTAATCGCGTTCCAACTTCCGGAAAGCAACATGATAAACGTAAACTCTTTGCCCAGCATGGCAAGACGGCTATCCTCGATATTACAGCCGCAACTGCTGACGTGACGGGTGATCGCATTAACAATTCCCGAGCGATCGGCACCGACTGCGGTGATAACCAGATAGTGTTCTTGTAAGCTCGACAAAATCGTACGTCCTGTGCTTCCTTGTGAAAAACACATGGTAAACATAAAAAATTGCCGGGAGCAATTTTTAACGCTGCTTGCGGCGGCCCGAAGGGGGGCGGACAAGGATAGTCCGCCCTCAAAAAGCCGGGAGCAATTTTTAACGCTGCTTGCGGCGGCCCGAAGGGGGGCGGACAAGGATAGTCCGCCCTCAAAAAGCCGGGAGCAATTTTTAACGCCGCTTGCGGCGGCCCGAATCGGCAACAGCAAAAAAACCGTGAGTCAAATGCCTACAACGCCGTTGCGCGCTTGCTTTTGCATAGAGGTCAAAAGTACCATGAAGAACTTGTTTGTGGAGGGAATGGCCAATGTTTACGGGAAGTATTGTTGCGCTGGTTACGCCGATGGACGCCAAAGGCGCCGTCGACCGGGCGAGCCTAAAAAAAATTATTGATTATCATGTTGCCAGCGGTACATCGGCGATTGTCTCCGTCGGGACGACGGGCGAGTCCGCCACGCTGAGCCATGAAGAGCATGGCAATGTGGTCATGATGACGTTGGAACTGAGCGACGGCCGTATCCCGGTTATTGCCGGGACCGGGGCGAATGCCACGGCTGAAGGCATTTCGCTGACCAAACGGTTTCACGATACCGGGGTGGTAGGTTGCCTGACGGTAGCGCCATACTACAATCGACCGACCCAGGAAGGGGTGTATCAACACTTCAAGGCGATTGCCGAGCATACCGATCTGCCGCAAATTCTCTATAACGTACCTTCGCGTACCGGTTGCGACATGTTGCCGGAAACGGTCGCGCGCCTGTCCGAAATTAAAAATATTGTGGCGATTAAAGAAGCGACGGGGAACTTAAGTCGGGTAAGTCAGATCCAAGAGCTGGTTAATGAAGACTTTATTCTGTTGAGCGGCGATGACGCGAGCGGTTTAGACTTTATGCAACTAGGCGGCAAAGGGGTTATTTCCGTTACGGCCAATATCGCCGCGCGTGAAATGGTTGAACTTTGCAGGCTGGCGGCGCAAGGCAATTTTGTTGAAGCGCGTCGTTTAAATCAGCGCCTGATGCCGTTGCATCAGAAATTATTTGTTGAACCCAATCCTATTCCGGTGAAGTGGGCCTGTAAGGAGTTGGGACTCATGGCGACCGATACGCTTCGCCTGCCCATGACGCCTTTGACCGAGTCCGGTCAGACGGTACTGGCGCGTGCGCTGAAGCAAGCTGGTTTGCTGTAACCGTTAGGGAGATTTAATGACTGGTTCATTACAAAAGTCGATGGTGGCAAAAGTAGTCGGCATATCGTTAGTGATGTTGCTGGCCGCGTGCTCCAGCGATCAGCGCTATAAGCGTCAGGTTAATGGCGATGAATCTTATTTACAGACCCCAGAGCAGAAGGCGCTGAATACGCCGTCCGGTATGATCTTGCCGGTGCAAAATGGGGATTATGATATACCGCCGGTAACCCAGAATGGTGCTGTAGGCAAGGCGCTGGATATTCGCCCGCCGCTGCAGCCATTGGCTTTGTTGAATGGTTCTCGCACCCAGTTCTCAGGCAATACCGCGACGCTGCTGTTGGAAAGCAGCGCGCAAAATAACCAATTGTGGTCTCAGGTTATTCGTGCGTTGCAAGATAAGAATTTCGTCATCGCCAGCCGCCAGGATGCCAGCCAAACGTTGATGACGGATTGGATTACCTGGGCGCGTCAGGATGAGGATCTCCAATATCGGGGACGTTACCAGATAGCGGTTCGGCAGCAGGGCTATCAGACGGCGGTGGTCGTTACCCTGCAGGCATTGGAACAACAGAATACGCCCGTTACCGACTCCGTTCAGGTCCAGCGCTATACCGGGTTGATGTTGAATACCATTACCGAGTCCTTGGATAGTCAGGCGAACGAACGTGAAAGCGCGCTGGCGCATCGCACCACCGGTTCTCTGGATGTACAGAGCGGCGCGGACGATACCGGCCTGCCGCTGTTGGTGGTTCGCGGATCTTATATCCTGGTATGGGATCGCTTGCCGGCCGCGTTAGGCAAAATCGGTATGCAGGTCGACGATCGTAGCCGTCCGCAGGGCTCCGTTTCTATCACCTACAAGGCGCCTGGTAGCGGTACGTGGGAAACGTTAGGGGCCAAAGACCCTGAGCTTCCCAACGGTAAATACAAATTGCAGGTCGGTGATCTTGATAACCGCAGCAGTCTGCAATTTATCGACGCCAAAGGACATACCCTGAGCCAGTCGCAGAATGATGCGCTGGTGTCGGTATTCCAGGCGGCATTCAACTAAGTAGTTTATATACCCAGTAGATTTCAAGGCGCGGGATACAGCGCTGTTATTCTGAACAACGCAACGCGTTGGCCTTTACGGTCAAGTATCAGGAAGGACCGGGCAATCAGGCGGCCAACGCACCTGCAACTTGAAAGATGAAGGGTATAGGGTCGGATTTTCCGACCCTTATTCATTAACTAAATAATCGATACCCAGAATTACTGGGGTTGCGGCGAGGCAAAGCACACGAAGCTGAAACGTTTACTCAGGCAAGCGATTCGGATCCGTGATTACTGTTGATAAGCGGCAGCATCAGGTAAGCAGGGGATGGGCGTTAAATTCTCGGGCCGTGTGCGGTTGGCCCTCATTGTGTGGAGTAATAAAGATGCAAAAGCTAGCTGAGTTGTATCGTGGGAAGGCGAAAACCGTCTATACCACCGAAGATCCTGACCTACTGGTGCTGGAGTTTCGCAATGATACGTCAGCAGGGGATGGAGCTCGCATTGAGCAGTTTGATCGTAAGGGAATGGTGAATAACAAATTTAACCATTTCATCATGAGCAAACTGGAAGAAGCCGGCGTTCCAACCCAAATGGTGAGCCTGCTCTCTGATAACGAAGTGCTGGTGAAAAAATTGGACATGGTGCCGGTGGAATGCGTGGTGCGTAACCGTGCCGCCGGCTCATTGGTGAAACGTCTGGGCGTTGAAGAAGGGATCGTTCTCAATCCTCCGCTGTTTGATTTGTTCCTGAAAAATGATGCCATGCACGACCCAATGGTCAATGAGTCTTATTGCAAAACCTTTGGCTGGGTGAGTGAAAAGCATCTTGCCCGCATGAAGGAGCTTAGCTATAAAGCGAATGACGTGCTGAGCAAACTGTTTGATGATGCCGGTTTGATCCTGGTGGATTTCAAACTGGAATTCGGTTTGTTTAAAGGCGAAGTGGTGCTGGGCGATGAGTTCTCGCCTGACGGCAGCCGCCTGTGGGATAAAGCCACGCTGAATAAAATGGATAAAGACCGTTTCCGTCAAAGCCTTGGCGGCCTGATCGAAGCATACGAAGAGGTCGCACAGCGTCTCGGCATTAAATTAGACTAACAGCGCAATCGTTTACGTTCGGGTTGTCCGATGCCGGACCGATCTGGCAATCCGAACGGACGCATCGCCTTTCATCCTGCGCCGACTAACTATTAGTGCTATCATTGCCCGCCGCGGCGCAAGCCGCCCACGAATCATCTCATTATTTTCTTTTTGTTATACGGGCAAGGATTTTTCATGGCCTATTTTGATCCAACGTTATTGATTTTGCTGGTTCTGGCAGGATTAGGCATTATCAGCCACAACATGACCGTTACGCTGGCTATTCTGATTTTATTGGCTGTTCGCATTACCCCGCTGAATAACTATTTCCCATGGGTAGAAAAGTACGGTCTGACGATTGGGATTATCATTCTCACCATTGGCGTGATGGCGCCGATTGCCAGTGGAAAAATTACCGCGGCAGACGTCATCCACTCTTTCCTGAGCTGGAAATCGGTACTGGCGATTGTTATCGGCGTATTGGTGTCCTGGCTGGGGGGACGAGGCGTTTCCCTGATGAGCAACCAACCTTCGGTGGTCGCAGGACTGCTGGTGGGCACGGTGATGGGCGTGGCTCTGTTCCGCGGTGTTCCCGTCGGGCCGCTGATCGCCGCCGGCCTTCTCTCTTTGCTGATCGGCAAAACCTGATTGTCTTTGTAACCCATGAGCCGCTTCCTCTCTGATTTCGGCAACAGCCAGCGCCAACAGCAGTGTAACTGCGTGCGCCGGTTATTGGTGCTCAGCGGGGAACCTGACTGGTGTGAGTCACAGGCGCTGGCGTTTCGTCACCAACTGGACGGGGACTGGCTGTGGATTGGTCCCTGTTCGCCGCCGGACATGACATCATTACCTGCCGGCAAAATGCGTACTTTGCTTGGGCGGGAGTTCACGCATGCGATTTTTGATGCCCGTCAGGGATTGGATGCGGAAGCCTGGGCGATGCTGGCGGGCACGCTGCGAGCGGGAAGCTGGCTGATATTGCTGACGCCGGAATGGCGAACCTGGGTAAATCAGCCGGATGACGACAGCCTGCGCTGGAGCGAATGTCCGCTGCCGATACCCACCCCCCGTTTCGTCCGCCACCTTCAGCAGCATTTGCTGGCTGATGATGAGGTCGTCATTTGGCGTCAGGGAACGGCGCTGGCTATCAGCCCGCTTCATCGTCGGCCCGCCTGGCAGCCCGCCGACGGCGAGCCGACCAGTCAACAGCAGCGTATTTTACAGCGGTTAAACGCGGCGGCGCCGGGCGTGTATGTGGTCACCGCGGCGCGCGGGCGGGGCAAGTCGGCGCTGGCCGGCATGTTATCCCGTCGCTGTACGGGCGAGTGTTGGGCTACCGCGCCTTCCCGTTCATCCACGGAGGTGCTGCAACGGCATGCCGGCGCTGGGACTCGGTTCTGGGCGCCCGACGCGCTGCTGGAGTATTGCCGCCGGCATCCACAGCCGGCGGTTGATTGGTTATTGATCGATGAAGCGGCGGCGATCCCTTCTTCCGTCCTGACGGCGCTGTTGCCCTATTTTCCGCGTATTTTAATGACCACCACCGTGCAGGGATATGAAGGCACCGGCCGCGGTTTTTTACTGAAGTTTTGCGCCTCGCTGCCGCAATGGCAGGCATTCACCCTGAATGAGCCGTTACGCTGGGCTCATGACGATCCGCTGGAACGCGTGCTGGATAACGCGCTGTTGTTTGCGGAATCCTATGACGTGGGCGATGGGAAAAATCCGGCGTCGTCGGCAGAATGCGCACTTCGTGAGGAACATGCCGACGACTGGATTATGCACCCCCGGCGGTTACAACAGTGCTATGCGTTGTTGTGCAGCGCCCACTACCGCACGTCCCCCCTTGATTTACGCCGTATTCTGGATGCTCCCGGCATGCGCCTGTGCAGCGCCAGCGTCTCCGGTTCGCTGTGCGGCGTGCTGTGGATGGTGGAAGAGGGCGGACTATCTCGCGAACTGGCGCATGCGGTGTGGGCCGGACGCCGGCGCCCGCGCGGTAACCTGGTGGCGCAATCGCTGGCGGCGCATGGCGGGCAATGGACGGCGCCGATGCTGCATTCCCGGCGCATCAGCCGCGTGGCCATTACGGCATCTTGTCGGCGGCAGGGCATTGGACGCGCCCTGGTGGCGTTTCAGCAGCGGATAGCGCAACGCCAGGGGTTGGATTATCTGTCGGTCAGTTTTGGTTATCAGGCGGATTTGTGGGCGTTCTGGCAGTCCTGCGGCTTTCAACTGGTGCGAATAGGCAGCCATCTTGAGGCCAGCAGCGGTTGTTACAGCGCGATGGCCTTATTGCCCCTGAGTGCCGCCGGTCGTTTGCTGGTTGAACAAGCGACCCAACGTCTGAGCCGGGATTGGTTCTGGCTGCGCCGGATCGTGCCGTTGGATTTGTCATTGCCGCTGGATGCCTCAACCGAACTGGACTGCGAAGACTGGCGCGCGCTGGCCGGTTTCGCTTTTGCCCATCGGCCGATGGAGGCGAGTCTGGCGTCGCTATCTCGACTACTGGCAGGATCTGGGCTGGCGCTGCCGGCATTGCGTATGCTGATTGACGCGCCGCTGGATAGCGAGCGAATGGTGAAGGCCCTTGGACTGCCGGGGAAAAAAGCGTTACTGCAACGCTGGCGCGAAGAAACCGCCGAAGCGTTGCATGATAATAATCTTGCGGTTTCTCGGGATTGGCAACGCTGGGTACTTATCGGCGACGAGGATGATAAGGGCGTTGCTTTTTCCTGAATCGGCCATCATCGCAGCAGACTGCTCCATTCGGGTATAATGATAGCGGTTATTTACAGGCAGGGTTCCCCTCGGAGTTTGGTGAAAATTCAAGGAGCTTTGGTCGGCTGCAGCACAAAATCAATTTTGTTTATGGCGACGGCCGTCAGTGGTTTTCCGTGCAGGGCGTGACGGAAGAGAATCGACGGTCCCGTATTGAAGCGGCGATCCCTGCTTTCGTCGCTACCGTGCGTGACTGGCAGCATAAAAGCGGCGTCGGTTTTCAGCAAACAACCTTGGTGGGTTTCTCTCAGGGCGCGATTATGTCTCTAGAGGCGCTGAAATCAGAAACGCATCTGGCCGGGCACATTGTCGCCTTTAGCGGCCGCTTCGCCGTTTTGCCGGAAAAACCGTTCAGCGCTGTCGCGGTTCATCTGGTTCATGGCGATGCCGATGGGGTCATTGCCGTCAGTCATGCCCGCGACGCCGCCCGGCAGTTTCAGACATTAGGAACGCCGTTCACATTAGATGTCGTACCCGGCGTAGGACATGGGATCGATGAGCGGATGCTGAATCATGCGCTGTCGCACCTGCCAACGTAAACAACGGCAGCGGCGCGGTCGCCAGGCGTCGTTGCCGATGCGGCCGCTTTCCATGGCGGCGGCGGTTTTCCGCGGCGAGTTCAGCGCGACCCGATCCTGTTCTACGCGCTGTTCGCCAACGCTTTCTCACGGTTTTTTCTGCGGCCGGTCATCATTTTCATCGTCCCATTTATCATTGTTATCACGATGCGGGGGCAGCTTGGGCTTATTCATCAAAAATCGCTTATGATCGACATTACGCAGCGCCTTGACGCCGTTTATCAGCATCCCGATCAGAATAATCAGGATTATCCACCAGTAGTCAGCTAACCATGCCATGATTAAGAACCATCCACGTTGTTGATGAAGCGGGTAAACAACAGCGGCAAGTGCCGGCAAAGCCAGTCATGACCGGCAATATCCTCGCCTTGCCAGGCCGATAAGATAATACCGGAGGTTAGCTGTTTCTCCGCATGCTGTGCCAAGGGATAGAAGCTGATATGCCAGGGTTCTGCGGCTACGCCGCCGAGATCGTGCTCATAAGGACGATAAAAACCGAATTCATGCATATGTTCACTTAACCAGTCATTGAGCGGCGCGAAGTAGCCGCCGGATTCATATTCCCAGGGCTCCAACTGTAACCGTTGCCCTTCCGGCAAACGGTCGGGATCATAAATGTCCAGATCGCTGCCCCAGTGGTGGCGACTCGCCCCCGGCATCGCGGACCAGCGTAAAATCGCCTTACAGCGATCGCCGTCGTTTAGCTTCAATACATCCAGCGGCTGACCGTCTTTGCCCATCACCGGGCGTTCTCCGGTGAATTTGCCATTCCAGATCAAACGCTGGCGATCAAAATCGCGGAATGTGCTGGCGGGCTGTAGATTAAATCCATCCTTTTCCGCCGCCCGCTGTAAGGCCTGAAATGCGATAACCGCTTCAAGCTGAAGACGGTGATGGCCGCTTAGCATGACCAGGTGGCTGTCATTTTTCCCGGTTAGCATGGCATGAGTAATCATGCGATCAATTGCTCCATAATGCGCTGATACATCCGGCTCAGCAGTTGTAGGTCCGCGGCGTTGACGCATTCATCCACTTTATGAATGGTGGCGTTTACCGGCCCAAGCTCCACAACCTGGGCCCCCATACGGGAGATAAAACGTCCGTCGGATGTGCCGCCGTTAGTGAGTAGCTGTGGCGTGACTTCATTGTAGTGCCGTACCGCATTGACTACGGCATCGACCAGTTCGCCCTCTGCGGTCAGGAAAGGTTGACCGGAAAGGTTCCACTCAATACTGTAGTTTAGCTGATGGCGATCGAGCAGTTCCGCCACCCGCTGTTTAATCACTTCATCCGTCAATTCGGTGCTGAAACGGAAATTAAACTGTACGAATAGTTCACCGGGAATGACGTTGTTGCTGCCGGTGCCGGCCTGAACGTTGGCGATTTGCATGCTGGTCGGCGGAAAAAACGCATTTCCACAATCCCACTCTGTGGCAATCAGCGCATTAAGCGCCGGTATGGCCCGATGTACCGGGTTATCGGCAAGGTGCGGATAGGCGACATGCCCTTGAACCCCATGAACCCGGAGATTGGCGGTGATAGAGCCGCGACGGCCATTTTTTACTACGTCGCCCACTACATTGGTGCTTGATGGTTCCCCCACCAGACAATAATCAAGCCGTTCATTACGCGCCATCAGCGCCTCAACCACCTTGACCGTGCCATTGACGCAACTGGCCTCTTCATCCGAGGTGATGAGGAAAGCCAGCCTGCCCTGATGATGGGGGTTGGCCGCGACGAAACGTTCCGCCGCAACGACCATCGCCGCCAGTGAGCCTTTCATATCGGCTGCGCCGCGACCATATAACATGCCGTCGCGAATCGTGGGTTCAAACGGCGGGTGTTGCCAGAGACTTTCATCTCCGCTTGGCACGACATCGGTGTGCCCGGCAAATGCCAATGTTTTACCGGTGCCGCGCCATGCCCAGACGTTTTGGGTATCGCCAAAGTTCATCGGTTCGATGGTAAAGCCGATAGCTTTCAGACGTTCAGTCATTAATTGCTGGCAGCCTGCATCATCCGGGCTGAGTGAAGGGCGTTTAATTAACTGTTGGGCTAGTTCGATAACCGGACAAGACACGTTATTTGTTCTCCGCAATAAATTCCTGATAGCTGTCTGCGCTGAAGCCGAGCAGCGCTTTTCCATCATTTTTGACGAGTAGTGGTCGTTTGATCACCGCTGGTTGTTCAAGCATCAAGGCAATGGCCGCTGTTTCACTGTCGGCGCTATTGCCGTTAATCACGCTGCGTTGTGCTTCGCCTAGTTTACGCCAGGTGGTGCCGCGCGTGTTGATTAATGGCTGCCAGCCCACCAAAGAGATGAAATGTCGAAGGCTAGGTTCGTCCAGACCGTCAGTGCGATAATCATGAAAACGGTAATCAATCTGCCGTTCCTCTAACCAGCGACGGGCTTTTTTAATGGTGTCGCAGTTTTTGATACCGTACATGGTGAGCGTCATTAGGGGGAATATCCTTTAAGATTCAGAGGTTACTTAATGATTGTCGAATAGCGCAGCGTGGGGTGGCGCGCCTGACATTGCCATCCCCCAGCATGCCGAAAATAAACGGCGAGATCCACCGCGAACTAAGACGAAAAATAGGGGGACGTACGCTTTTTATACTTTTCAATGCTGCGCCTGATTAAAAAACGCGCATATACTATGCGCACTCCATTACCGTGAGGTCAGCATGATCGAAGTAGAAGTCAGTAGCTGGAAAGATTTTATTGAAGCCATGTTACGCAAGCAATAATTGAAAGCCGCGCCTGTCGTTGCAACCAGGAATAACATCACGAATAAAGCAGTATTGTCGCGCAATACTGCTTTATTTTTTGCCTAAATAGGGAAACCTGAGTAAATAAAAGAGGTTATTATTTTTTTTGCTGAAAAAATAAGCTATTTTTATCCCAATGATTTGTTATTTATCAAGTAATGCATATTTTGCCGCGGTGGTGGCGTGCAAAAGACTGGTATCAAAAAGAGGAACGCTGGCATCGTCCGCGCTCAGCAGCAGCGGTATTTCCGTGCAGCCGAGAATAATGCCTTCGGCGCCTTGTTGCACCAACTGACGGATGATTTCCCGGTACGACTGACGCGAGCCCGCGTCGATTATTCCCTGGCACAGCTCTTCATAAATCACCTTGTTGACCAGCTCTCTTCCGCTTGGATCAGGGATGATTACCTCTACGCCGTAGCGATCGTGAATCCTTTTTCGGTAAAAGTCCTGTTCCATGGTATAGCGGGTTCCCAACAGGCCGACCTTCTTCATTCCCTGCTGGAATATGTTCTCACCCGTGGCATCGGCAATGTGTAAAAGAGGAAGTTGGCTGGCGTTTTCAACGGCATCCGCCACTTTGTGCATGGTGTTGGTACAGATAAGGATGGCCTGCGCGCCCGCTTTCCCTAATCCGATTGCGATATCGGATAATACCTGTGCCGCCTGTTGCCAATCGCCTTGTGACTGTAATTGCTCAATGTCGTGAAAATCGACGCTGTGCAAAATAATTTTGGCGGAGTGCAGCCCGCCAAGCTGGTTTTTGACATATTCATTTATTGTGCGGTAATAGGGGACAGTTGATTCCCAACTCATTCCCCCTATTAGTCCTAGCGTTTTCATCGCGATTTTCCTTGCTTGCCAGATACCATAAAAAGTGATGGGTATGGCTCAACATACCAGACAAAGGTATTGATTTGGTTAAAATCCGCCTCTGGATTAATTCAATGCACTTTTTTAGCGATTTTTATCACTTTTTATCTATCTTAAACTGGACAAATGTTCAATCTATTGCTGTACTGTGCATGACACAGATTTTGTGTCTTTCATTCATGTTAAAGGTAAGTTTGATGTCTAAGATTAAAGGTAGCGTTAAGTGGTTTAATGAGTCCAAAGGATTCGGTTTCATTACTCCGGAAGATGGTAGCAAAGACGTATTCGTACATTTCTCTGCCATCCAGAGCAATGGCTTCAAAACTCTGGCTGAAGGTCAGCGCGTAGAGTTTGAAATCACCAGCGGTGCGAAAGGTCCATCTGCTGCTAACGTTATCGCTATTTAATTATACCGATTTCTTGAAAAACCCGCCCTATGGCGGGTTTTTTTTATGCGTGTAATCGACACAAACGCCGTTTCTCCACCAGGCCGACGGCAGTAGGGCTTTACCAAAACAAGGGTAAAAATGAGGCTGACGTCTTACTTTGTTACAGAAGGCGATTGTTTTATCAGCGGTAAGGTTTTACATAGAAGTCATAATATTCGTTCGCTGGCTCATCCAGCATCTGTAATCAGGTAGGTAAATATGGAAGGTATCAGTATTACCAAACTATTGGTCATTGGTGCATTGATTATTTTATTGTTCGGAACCAATAAGTTACGTAGCCTGGGCGGCGATCTTGGCGCTGCAATCAAGGGTTTCAAAAAGGCGATGAATGACGATCAATCCGCGAATAACGCGCCGTCAGACGAGCCTGCGGCGTTAAACGACACTCAGCATAAAAAACCATAATCTGATCATGACAACGAAAACGGACGGCATTCGCCGTCCGTTTGTCATTCTTCATGCCGAAAATGTAACTTAATGTGATGCCGCAGGGTTCGGTGCGCAAGACTGATTGCGCGATCACCCGCTTTATTTCACTTCAATGCCTTTCGCCTGTAGGTCGGCATGATAAGACGAGCGCACAAATGGGCCGCAGGCTGCGTGAGTAAAGCCCATTGCCATAGCTTCGGCTTTCATCTCGTCAAACTCATCAGGGCTGACATAGCGCTGTACCGGCAGGTGGTGGCGACTCGGCTGCAGGTATTGTCCCAGCGTCAGCATGGTAACGCCGTGGCGGCGCAGATCGCGCATGACTTCCACGATCTCGGCATTGGTTTCACCAAGACCGACCATCAGTCCGGATTTGGTCGGGATTTCCGGGTGCGCATGCTTGAAGTTTTCCAGCAGCTTTAGCGACCACTCATAGTTGGCGCCTGGGCGCACCTGACGATAGATACGCGGTACGTTTTCCAGATTATGGTTGAAAACGTCCGGCGGCTCTGCCGTCAAAATGGCCAACGCGCGGTCCATTCGGCCACGGAAGTCGGGAACCAGGGTTTCGATGCGGATTTGCGGATTTTTTCGGCGAATGGCGCTGATGCAATCGGCAAAATGTTGGGCGCCGCCGTCGCGTAGATCGTCACGATCAACCGACGTGATAACGACATAGCGTAATCCCATGTCATGAATGGTCTGAGCCAGCTTCTCCGGTTCATTGGCATCCGGCGTAAGCGGGCGCCCATGAGCAACATCGCAGAATGGGCAACGGCGAGTACAGATCGCGCCCAAAATCATAAAGGTGGCGGTTCCATGGTTGAAACATTCAGCCAGGTTGGGGCAGGAGGCTTCTTCACAAACCGAGTGCAGTCCATTTTTACGCATCGCGGCCTTAATGCCCTGGATGCGGCCGGAGTCGGCGGGGAGCTTGATCCTCATCCATTCAGGCTTGCGTAACATTTCCTGCCGTTCAGTAACAACAGTTCGTACCGGGATTAGCGCCATTTTGTCGGCATCGCGGTATTTTACGCCGCGTTCGATCTGAATCGGTTTACTCATGTTTGCGTAAGTTCCAGTTCTGAATCGCTTTCTTGAATTTTTTAATAAAATTCAAAGGATTATATGTTTTGTTAAAATTTTTTTTAAAAAACTCTAAAAATTATATCATCTTTAGCTGACGACATTCAGCTATTGCCTGACCAAAATGGATAAATTATGTAAATAAAATGTGATAGACCATCCATTTCGGCCAGTTTATCCTATTCCGCGACCCGCTGTTGTGATGGCGTCGGGGCGCCTTGTTCAGCAAGGTTCCAGTTGATCAGTTCATAGTGCGGACAGCCCAATAGCTGCCGGAACGACCGAGTCAAAACCGGCGCTATCTGTTCCAGCGTTATGGCGGGAACGTAATCGCTCACCTGGGCCATCTGCATTCCGGCATAGCCGCAGGGATTAATGCGTTGGAAAGGCGATAGATCCATCGCCACATTCAACGCCAGCCCATGAAAAGAACAGCCTCTGCGAATACGCAGACCCAATGAACAGATCTTGCGCTCGCCGACATAAACGCCCGGCGCGTCGGCACGGGCGTGGGCTTCAATTTGAAAATGAGCCAGCGTGTCCACCACCGTGTTTTCAATGGCGGAGACTAATAGCCGAACGCCTAATTTTCGCCGTTTTAAGTCAACCAGCACGTACATGACCTGCTGGCCCGGACCGTGGTAGGTCACCTGACCGCCGCGGTCACTCTGTATTACCGGAATATCGCCGGGCATCAGTACGTGTTCGGCCTTGCCGGCCTGCCCCTGAGTGAATACCGGAGGGTGTTGAACCAGCCAGACTTCATCTCGCGTCTTGTCGTCCCGCAGATCGGTGAATGCATGCATCGCCAGCGAAACGGGTTCGTACGGCTGTACGCCCAATTGGCGCACAATGATCTTATCCTGTAGCAAACTTGTCATCTTCAGGTTAAGGAAGGATAGCTGCGATTATAGCGGCGGGAGATGGCTGAGAACAGCGCTAAGCGTGTTTTCCCGCCGTTGATGTTGGTTGTGAAGAGGCCTGCGGTCAGATGCGCCGGGGAAACGTTACAGCACCATCCGTACGATCTCAATATTGCCCAGCTCTTCATACAAGGTTTCCACCTGTTCAACATGCGTAGCATTGATGGTAATCGAGACGGAGTGATAATTGCCCTTGCTGCTGGGTTTTATCTGTGGCGTGTAATCGCCTGGGGCATGACGCTGCACAACCTCGACGACCAGATCGACCAATTCTGGTTTTGCTAATCCCATCACCTTGTAAGTAAACGGGCAGGGGAATTCAAGCAGTTCATTTAATTTTGTTTTCATCTGCGCTCCTGTATGGCATTTGAACCATATAAATTATAACTCCCGCTGGCAGAGCGGGAGTTAATGATTAATTCAATATGGGGATAAATAATCCCTTTACAAGCGTGATCAGCCGAACCAGTGGTGGAACATCAGTTTGATGTAGTCAATCATGCGGCCGAAGATGCCGCCTTCTTTCACTTCATTCATGACCACCAATGGACGCTGGTCGATAGTTTTTCCGTCCAGTTGGAAGTTGATGGCGCCAACCACCTGGTTCTTGCCCAGCGGCGCGTGCAGTTCGGTATTGGTCAGTACATAGCTGGCTTTCAGATCTTTCATTCGTCCGCGGGGAATCGTCAGATACACGTCTTTTTCTACCCCCAGGGCCACGCGATCGCTATCGCCAAACCATACCGGTTCCGAAGCAAACTGTTTATCCGCTTTCAGCGGCGCCACGGTTTCAAAGAAACGAAATCCCCAGGTGAGCAGCTTTTTACTCTCGGTTTCACGGCCTTTGAATGTGCGTCCGCCCATTACCGCCGAAATCAGCCGCATCTGGCCTTCGGTCGCGGAGGCGACCAGGTTGTAGCCCGCCGATGACGTATGTCCGGTTTTGATGCCGTCCACGTTCAGGCTGCTATCCCACAACAGGCCGTTGCGGTTCGTCTGGCGGATGTTGTTAAAGGTAAATTCTTTCTCTTTATAGGTCGCGTACTCTTCCGGAACATCGCGAATCAGCGCCTGCCCAATCAAAGCCATATCCCGCGCGGAACTGAACTGACCTGCCGCATCCAGTCCATGTACGGTGCCAAAATTGGTATTTTGCAAGCCAAGCGCCTTCACATAGCCGTTCATCAGATTAACGAAGGCGTCCTGGCTACCCGCGACATAATCAGCCATCGCGACGCAGGCGTCATTGCCGGATTGCAGGATAATGCCGCGGTTAAGCTGAGCGACGGAAACGCGATCGCCAGGCTTCAGGAACATCAGCGACGACCCCTGGAATATCGGGTTACCGGTTGCCCAGGCATCTTTGTTGATGGTCACGACGTCGTTTGGGGTGATTTTCCCTGACTTTATCGCCTGGCCAATGACGTAGCTGGTCATCATTTTGGTCAGACTGGCCGGATCGCGGCGGGCGTCGGCATTCATTTCCGCCAATACTTTGCCGGAGTTGTAATCAATCAGGATGTATGATTCTGCATCAATTTGCGGAACGCCGGGAATCATCGTGGTGACATTGATGTCATCGGCATAAGCAAAGGAGGATGCGCTAACGGCGAGCAGAGCGCCAAGCGCAGTACGTTTAATAAAACGAGACGTGTTTACAGTATTCATGATTGGAACAACAACATCCGTGGGTATAAGTTAAAAAACGAGCCACACTATAGCAGATGAGAAATAGGCGGGCACCAGGCATTACGTTACGTGATTTTGCCAAAGGGACGCTGTGTTCAATATCACAACATCCCTCAGGCGTTACTGCTCCCGGACCGAGGCATCAACCCCTATCAGAGTAAACCGGGCGCGGCAGTAATAAAGGACTGCTGCTGAGCTTCGACTGACAAACGTTGTTGAAGTTCAGCCGCTTGCTGACGATTTTGGAACGGCCCCAATTGAATGCGATAGAGTCCGCCGCTGGCGGCGACATTGCCGGTCACATGAAAGCGCTCGCTAAGGCTGCGTAACCAGGTCTGCGCCCGCTGTTGGTCGCTCAGCGCGCCTACCTGAACCACATAGCGTCCACTCGCCATCGGGGCGGCGGCAGACGAAGCGGCTGTGGCTTGCGTTGCGGCGACCGGCGCTGTGGTGGTTTCCAGTACGCCGGCAGCCAGTGCGGAAGGCGCGCCCAGGAAGCCGCCGCTGCGCGAAGAGGCGCTGCTTTGCGCGATGTCGTCATTGGTCGAGGTGTTCAACGTACTGTTGCTGATGGGCTGGGTGGCCGCCACCGGCGTACCGGCGTTTTCCATGGTGGGCGTGCCGAGTCCGCTTGCGCCAAGACTGGGACGGTCCGGCAGCGCGAAACTTTGTTTCGCGACGCTGGTGCCGATAGTGCCTGGACCGGTGAGGGTGCCGTCCTGAGCGACATTGATGAAGTCAACCTTGACTTTGGTATTGTTGGAGATATTCAACCGATCGCCGGCAGCCTTCGACAGGTCGATAATTCTGCCCGGCGTAAAAGGACCACGATCGTTTACTCTGACCACCAGACGGCGGCCGTTGCTGAGATTGGTGACGCGAACATAGCTGGGGAGCGGCAAGGTGGGATGGGCCGCGGTCAAAGCGTTTGGATCGAACACCTCGCCGATAGAGGTGCGGTTACCGCTTGCCTCTTCGCCATACCAGGTCGCCAGACCGGTTTCGCTGAAGTTTTGCGGGCTTTGTATAATCTTATATGTCCTGCCGTTGAGCGTATAATCCTGTAATGTTCCCTGATTATAAGGCTCATAACGCGGTTCGGCACCGCCGATTTCCTCAACCGGACCGCTATAAACGTTATTGACGGGGGGGGCCGGCGGCTGTTCCGTGACGGTACAGGCCGAAAGCGTCAGACTCAAGACGCCAATCCAAAGCCAATCCTTACGCATTGCTCACCTCGGTTATAAATTTTTGGATAGCATTTTGCGGTGAGTATGTATCGACATAATGATACCGAATCCCGCCATTAGGACGACAAGCGCCGAACCACCGTAGCTGACCAGCGGTAAAGGCACGCCAACAACCGGTAGGATACCACTGACCATGCCGATATTGACGAAAACATACACGAACAGAATCAGCATCAGTCCGCCGACCATCACTCGGCCGAACGATGTCTGCGCGTTAGCGGCAATCACTAAACCACGCATAATCAAAAATAGATACATCGCCAGCAGAATGAGAACGCCGATCAATCCCAACTCTTCAGCCAGCACCGCAAAGATAAAGTCGGTATGGCGTTCCGGCAGAAATTCCAACTGGGATTGCGTGCCGTGCAGCCAACCTTTGCCGGAAAATCCGCCGGAGCCAATGGCAATCTTCGACTGTATAATATGATAGCCTGCGCCCAGCGGATCGCTTTCCGGATCAAGCAACATCATCACCCTTGCCTGCTGATAGTCATGCATCAGGAAGAACCACAGAATGGGGATAAAGGCGGCGAGCAGCAGCACCGCAATGCCGATCAACCGCCAGCTCATCCCGGCAAGGAACAAGACGAACAGTCCGGACGCCGCGATCAGGATGGAGGTGCCCAAATCCGGCTGCGCGGCAACCAGTAAGGTCGGTGCGAAGATTAGCACCAGCGCGATGCCGGTATTTTTAAGCGAGGGCGGGCACATATCGCGGTTGATAAAACGGGCCACCATTAACGGGACCGCGATTTTGGCGATCTCCGAAGGCTGGAAACGCACAATGCCCAGATCCAGCCAGCGCTGAGCGCCCTTACTGATCTGGCCGAAAATATCGACCATCATCAGCAGAATAAAGCAGATCACATACAGGTAAGGCGCCCACCCTTCATAAACACGGGGAGGAATCTGCGCCATGACCACCATGACCACCAATCCCAGTACGATCTGAACGATTTTTCGTTCCATCATGCCGGCATCTTGACCGCTGGCGCTCCACATCACAAATAGGCTATAGCCCAGCAATGCCAGGATGCAGAGGAGGAAAGGAAGGTCGATATGGATTTTGGTCCAGATCGAGCCTTTTTGTTGGCTATCGGTCATGGATGTCGGTTACTCGCTCTCGCTGCCCGGCGGCGCCGGCGGCGCGCTCGGTAGGTCAGTATTGTTGTCGCCCAGCAGAATATGGTCAAGGATCTGCCGGGTGATGGTGCCGACCGTAGGGCCGGCGCCGCCGTTTTCCAGAATGATCGACATCGCAACCTCAGGTTTATTATAGGGGGCGAATGCCATCATCAGTTTATGGTCACGCAGGTGTTCGGCGAGCTTGTGCGCGTTATAGGTTTCATTTTCTTTCAGGCCGAAGACCTGCGCGGTGCCGGATTTCGCCGCAATCTTGTATGACGCATCCTCAAAACTTTTACGGGCCGTGCCGTTAGGCCGGTTGGCAACGCCGTACATTCCGTCTTTTGCTATCTCCCAAAATCCGGAATGCATATCGCCGACTTGCCGATGATCCGCTTGGCTGTACGGCACCACTTGCCCGCTTTCTCTGGTGCTATGGAGCAGATGCGGCGTTTTTACCTGTCCGTCGTTGATCAGCGTCGTGAGCGCTTTATTCATCTGTATGGGCGTCGCCGTCCAATAGCCTTGGCCGATGCCTACCGGAATGGTGTCTCCCTGATACCAGGGCTTCTTGAAGCGTCTGAGTTTCCACTCACGCGTCGGCATGTTGCCGGCGCTTTCTTCCGAGATATCGATGCCGGTTTTTTCGCCGTAGCCGAATTCGTTCATCCATTCGGCTAAACGATCGATTCCCATGTCATAAGCCACCTGATAGAAAAAGGTATCGGCGGACTCTTCCAATGACTTGGTGAGATTAAGCCGGCCATGCCCCCATTTTTTCCAGTCGCGGAAGCGTTTTTCCGAACCCGGTAACTGCCACCAGCCGGGATCGAACAGGGTGGTGTTGGTGGTAATCACCCCGGATGTCAAGGCGGAAACCGCAATATAGGGTTTGACCGTCGACGCCGGCGGGTAAACGCCCTGAGTCGCCCGATTGATCAGCGGACGGTCAGGGTTATTGCGCAACTGGTTGTAGTCTTTACTGGAGATGCCGTCGACGAACAGATTCGGATCATAGCTGGGCGTCGATACCATCGCCATAATGCCGCCGTCGCGAGGATCGGTAACGATAACGGCCGCTCGGCTGCCTTCCAGTAATTTTTCTATGTACATTTGCAGGTTAAGGTCTAGCGTCAAATAGACATCTTTACCCGCCTGCGGCGGCTGTTCATGAAGCTGGCGGATCACCCGGCCGCGGTTGTTGACCTCAACCTCTTCATAGCCGGGCTTGCCATGCAGTAAATCTTCGTAATGACGCTCTATGCCCAGCTTACCGATATCATGGGTCGCGGCGTAATCGGCGAGACGCTCTTCTTTATTCAGCCGTTCCACGTCCCGGTCGTTGATTTTAGAAACATAACCGATGACGTGAGTCAGCGCCGAGCCATAGGGATAGTAGCGACGCTGATAGCCTTTTATCTCAACGCCGGGAAAACGATACTGGTTAACGGCAAAGGTGGCGACCTGAACTTCGTCCAGATTGGTTTTGACCGGAATCGAGGTAAAACGGCGCGAACGCTTGCGTTCTTTGTCAAAGTTTTCCAGATCGTCATCGCTCAGATTGACGATCTGCCGCAGCGCCTTCAGCGTCTCCTGTAGGTTATCCACTTTTTCCGGCACCAGCTCCAGCTGGTAGATAGTCCGGTTCAGCGCCAGCGGAATGCCATTGCGGTCATAGATAATGCCGCGGCTGGGCGCGATAGGCACCAGTTTGATGCGGTTTTCGTTGGAACGAGTGCGATAGTCATCGACGCGTAAAATTTGCAGATGATAAAGATTAGCGACCAACACACCGGAAAGCAGCAAAACGCCCAAAAACGCCACGAGGGCGCGACGCACGAACAGGGCGGATTCAGCCGTATAATCACGAAAGGGTTTGCGTTCTATTTTCATTCAGTGATTTATTTCACGAGTGTCATCATATCGCCTTACTCCCGATGGTAAGGATGATTGGTAGTTATGCTCCAGGCCCGATATAGACTTTCCGCTACCAGCACCCGAACCAGGGGATGAGGAAGCGTTAACGGTGAAAGCGACCAGCTTTGTTCCGCCGCCGCCTTGCACTCAGGCGATAACCCTTCAGGGCCGCCGATTAACAGACTGACATCCCGTCCATCCTGTTTCCAGCGTTCCAACTGCTGGGCCAACTGCGGCGTTTCCCACGGCGTACCGGGAATGTCCAGCGTAACGATACGGTTGCCTTTCCCTACTGCCGCCAGCATCTGCTCGCCTTCACGTTCAAGAATCCGTTTGATATCGGCATTCTTGCCGCGCTTGCCCGCCGGGATTTCCGTCAGCTCGAATGGCATATCTTTGGGGAACCGACGCAGGTAGTCGGTGAACCCCGTCTGTACCCAGTCAGGCATTTTGGTGCCAACAGCGACCAGTTGCAGTCTCATGCTAGCCCCACAGCTTTTCCAGTTCGTATAACTGGCGGCTGTCTTCTTGCATGACGTGAACCATGACATCGCCCAGGTCGACCACGACCCAGTCGGCGACATTTTCGCCTTCCATGCCGAACGGAATCAGGCCGGCGGCGCGCGACGCCTGCACCACATGGTCGGCAATGGATGCAACGTGGCGGGTGGATGTACCGGTACAGATAATCATGTAGTCCGTAATGCTGGACTTACCCTGCACATTCAGGGCAACGATATCCTGACCTTTCAAATCATCTATCTTGTCAATAACAAAATCTTGGAGTGCTTGACCTTGCAATGGTTTCTCCTGAGTCGTTACCCATCTTCGGCTGATGGGCGCGTATTGCGTTAAATTGATGTGGAAACACCGCTTTTCGCCGCCTTATTGCCGGGATTGTCGGTTTTTTCCCGTCATGGAAACTAGCGGCGGAGTATATCACAGGGCCGCTGCTGAGTGGTATAAAGCCTGATTGACGCTATCGGCGCGAGCCTTCATCTTTCAGCTTAGGGCGCGCGTAGTTACCCGGTTTATCACCGGCCTGCGCCCTTAAAAGGCCAACACACCGTTCTGTAAGCACAGGTTTATTGGATATATAGGTCATGCGCGTCGATGTAGCGCAGCACCGCCGGCGGCAATAACGCGTCGCAACTGAGAGCCTGTTGTCGTCGTTGACGTATTTCCGTTGCTGAAATGGTAACCAATGGCGTATCGGCTAAAAAGATCAAACCGTGCGTTTGTCGATGCAGATCTTGAGGATCCTGCGTAAGGTGATCCTCCAGCCATTGCTGTAACGCGGGCGTCGCCATCTGCGAACGATAGCCTGGACGTGCGCAAACCAGCAGGTGGCAGGTATTGAGAATATCTTGCCAGCGGTGCCATTGATGCAGGGTCAATAAGGAGTCCAGCCCGATGATGAACGCCAGCGGCTTTGCGTCTCCCAGCTCTGCGCGCAACGTTTCCAACGTATCGATCGAGTATGACGGCTGTTGACGCCGTAGCTCGCGATCATCCAGCGTAAAAAGCGGATTGCCTTCAATCGCCAGTGCGACCATCTGCTTGCGTTGCTGCGGGCTGGCTTCAGGCTGCGGGCGGTGAGGCGGAACGTTATTCGGCAGTAACACGACCTGGTTTAATCCAACCATGTTTGCCAGGGCGATAACGGGCTGAAGATGTCCATAATGGATAGGATCGAAGGTTCCCCCGAAAAATGCCGTCAGGGAGTCATGCCCGGTCTGTTTGCCTAACTCCGGGCGGGTGGTGGAACTAGTTAACATCTAGCAGGCTCTCTGGTAGGTTTTTGCCGCACAATATCATGGAAAGGGTTTCCAACTCAGGCCAGACAGACTGACCATAGTTCTGTTTCAAGGTGATTTCCAGTTTAGACAGCAGGCTGATGGCCTGTTGCAACTGCGTCATATTCAGCCGTTGCAGCGCCTGTGTTAACAGTTCCCGGCGGTTCTGCCAGACCTTGAGTTGATCAAAGAGCTGGCGCAGCGGCGTTTTCGCCATCCGGCGTTTCAATGTCAGCAGCAGCAGCAATTCACGCTGTAGCGTTCGCAGCAGGATCACCGGCTCGCACTCTTCCTGCCTGAGCTGATGTAAAATATGCCAGGCGCGTTTACCCTTGCCGGCCAGCAGCGCATCAAGCCAGTGATACGGCGTGAAGTGCGCCGTATCGTTGACCGCCTGCTCAACGCGGGGCAGGGTAAGCTTGCCGTCAGGATAAAGCAGCGACAGGCGTTCCAACGCCTGGGCCAACGCCAGAAGATTGCCCTCGTAGCAGTAACAGATAAGCTGTCCTGCCGGTTCGTCCAGATCCAGCTTCATGGATTTGGCGCGATGAGCGACCCAGCGCGGTAGCTGCGCCTGTTCCGGCGTCAGGCAGCTTACATAAATTCCCTCTTTCGACAACGCTTTAAACCAGGCGCTATTTTCCTGTGCTTTGGTCAGCTTATTGCCGCGCAACATCAGTAATATGTCCTGATGCAGCAGGCCAGACAGTTTGACCAGGTTTTCAGCCATGGCCGCATTCGGGCCATTTTCAGGCAATATCAGCAATAGCGTCTGGCGGGAAGCGAACAGACTAAGAGACTGGCAGGTACTGAAAATGGCATCCCAGTCGGTGTGAACATCCAGCGTAAAGCTAAAATGTTCGCTGAATTCCTGCTGTTGGGCTGCCCGTCTGATACTGTCGAGACTTTCCTGTAGCAACAGGGGATCGTTGCCAAAGAGCAGGTAACAGGCGCGCAGCCCCTCCTGGAGCTGCGCGGCAAGTTGTTCCGGGTAAAGGCGAATCATGAACGAGGGGAGGATTGGGTCGCGGGGGTTTTGGAACCTTGCTGCCGGGTTTTCACTTCCTCGCTGCCTTTTACCGTCAGCAGATTACGCACCAGCTGCGCTGCCGCCTGATTGCGCATTTCCTGGAGAATAATATCCTGTTCGGCATCTTTCGCCAGCGCAGCCAATGGGTTGTCAAAGAAGGTGCGGAATACCGTAACGTTGAGTGGATAAATATTCTCACCAGGTATCAGCACCTGTGCCTTGAGCGTCAGGACCATTTGGTATTCAGCCGTTTTCCCATCCTGGAAAATGGAGACGGTGTCTCTTGACTCCGCTGAATTCAGGATGCGTAAAGAAGGGACATCCTGCCGGGCGGCATCAGCAACAATTTCCACGTCGTTAAGGCGTAATTGTTCACGAACGGCCCGGGTGACCGGGCCATAGGGATCGCTGCTGTCCAGCACCAGCTTTTGCAACTGCGTAGGCACTTGGGTTACGCCTTGCAGATGGAAACCGCAGCCAGCGGTGATTAACACCGCCAACCCCAGCAACAACGTGAATAAACGATGTCGCACAGATCCTCCTCGCCTTAACCCACAACCAGGTTAAGCAATTTGCCAGGGACATAAATCACTTTACGCACAGTGACGCCGTCCAGGTATTTCGCTACCAGAGGTTCCTCGGCAGCGCGCTCACGTACTTGATCCTGATTGGCATCGGCGGCGACGGTAATTTTACCGCGAACCTTGCCATTGACCTGAATAACCACCAGTTTGGTATCTTCCACCATGGCCTTCTCATCCGCGACCGGCCACGGCGCCGTATCGATATCGCCTTCTCCCTGCAGGGCCTGCCACAGCACAAAGCAAACGTGCGGGGTGAACGGATACAGCATGCGAACAACGGCCAGCAGCGCTTCCTGAGTCAACGCGCGATCCTGTTCGCTCTCCTGCGGCGCTTTAGCCAGTTTGTTCATCAGCTCCATAATGGCGGCGATGGCGGTGTTGAAGGTTTGACGGCGGCCGATGTCATCGGTGACTTTGGCAATCGTTTTATGCAGATCGCGACGCAATGACTTCTGATCTTCACTCAGCGCAGCGATATCCAGAGCCTGAACCGCGCCTTTTTCGCTGTGCTCGAATACCAGTTTCCAAACGCGCTTCAGGAAGCGGTTAGCGCCTTCGACGCCGGACTCCTGCCATTCCAGCGTCATTTCAGCCGGCGATGCGAACATCATAAACAGGCGAACGGTATCGGCGCCATATTTTTCAACCATCACCTGCGGGTCGATGCCGTTGTTTTTTGACTTCGACATTTTGCTCATGCCCGCATAGACAACGTCGTGGCCATCTTTGTTGATTGCCTTGACGATGCGGCCTTTATCATCGCGCTCAACGGTTACGTCTGTCGGCGAAACCCAGATGCGTTCGCCGTTGTTGCCGAGATAATAGAACGCGTCCGCCAATACCATACCCTGACACAGCAGCCGCTTGGCGGGTTCATCAGAGGTCACCAGACCGGCGTCGCGCATCAGTTTGTGGAAAAAGCGGAAATACATCAGGTGCATGATGGCGTGTTCGATTCCGCCCACATACTGATCGACCGGCAACCAATAGTTGGCCGCCGCCGGATCCAGCATGCCCTGATCGTATTGCGGACAGGTATAGCGCGCATAGTACCAGGATGACTCCATAAAGGTATCGAAGGTATCCGTTTCACGCAGAGCCGGCTGACCGTTCACCGTGGTTTTCGCCCATTCGGGATTGGCTTTCAACGGGCTGGTAATGCCGTCCATCACCACATCTTCCGGTAGAATAACCGGCAGTTGATCTTCCGGCGTCGGGATAACGGTACCGTCTTCCAGCGTGACCATCGGGATTGGCGCGCCCCAGTAGCGCTGGCGGGAAACGCCCCAATCGCGCAGGCGATAGTTGACTTTACGCTGGCCGATACCCAGCGCGACCAGTTTGTCGGCAATGGTGTTAAAGGCGGCTTCAAAATCCAGACCGTCGAACTCGCCGGAATTAAACAGCCGGCCTTTCTCCGTCATTGCCTGAGCCGATAAATCGGGCTCGCTACCGTCGCTGTTGAGAATAACCGGTTTGATGGTCAAACCATATTTGCTGGCGAACTCCCAGTCACGCTGATCGTGACCCGGCACCGCCATCACCGCGCCCGTGCCGTAATCCATCAGGACGAAGTTGGCGACCCAGATCGCGATCTTTTCACCGTTGAGCGGATGAATGGCGTATAGACCGGTGGCCATGCCTTTCTTTTCCATGGTCGCCATATCGGCTTCGGCGACTTTGGTATTGCGACATTCATCAATAAACTCGGCCAGCGCCGGGTTGTTGGCCGCAGCCTGTATCGATAACGGGTGACCTGCGGCTATGCCGACATAAGTCACGCCCATGAAAGTATCCGGACGTGTGGTATACACGCTCAACTTTTCCTGACTGTCGACTACGTCAAAACTGATCTCAACGCCTTCGGAACGGCCAATCCAGTTACGCTGCATGGTTTTAACCTGCTCCGGCCAGCTTTCCAGCTTGTCCAGATCATCAAGCAACTGATCGGCATAATCGGTAATTTTGATAAACCACTGCGGAATTTCTTTACGTTCGACTTTGGTATCGCAGCGCCAGCAACAACCGTCGATAACCTGCTCGTTGGCCAGTACGGTCTGATCGTTCGGGCACCAGTTCACTGCGGAAGTTTTCTTGTAAACCAGACCTTTTTCATACAGTTTGGTGAAGAACCACTGCTCCCAGCGGTAGTAATCGGGCTTGCAGGTGGCGACTTCCCGATCCCAGTCATAGCCAAAACCCAGCAGCTTAAGCTGGTTTTTCATATAGTCGATATTGGCGTAAGTCCAGGGCGCCGGCGCCGTGTTGTTTTTGACTGCCGCGCCTTCGGCGGGCAGACCGAATGCATCCCAACCGATAGGCTGTAGGACATTTTTACCCAGCATGCGTTGATAACGGGAGATGACGTCACCGATGGTGTAGTTACGAACGTGTCCCATATGTAGACGGCCAGAAGGGTAGGGCAACATGGAAAGGCAATAATACTTTTCCTTGCCAGGCTCTTCGGTCACTTTGAATGTCTGCTTCTCTTGCCAGTGAAGTTGGACGTGCGCTTCTATCTCTTCTGGGCGGTATTGCTCTTGCATGGCTGCCAGGGGTCCTATTTAGTAAAGAATAGCTACGCCAGTAGCGTGTTCTGATTCATAACAAATGATCCGCATAGCATAGCTGATAAGCGCCTGAGGCAACAACACCCTGTACCCGGCGATGGAACATTTCTGATCTGTGCTGTTAAAACGGCTGAAAATTGCGCAAATATCGTCGTTGTCCGCGGGACGGATAATGAAATGGTCTAAAATAGAGGGTGATAAAGCCTGAGTGCGTTGACGCACTGTGTGGTCAACGTCGGACGTTATGGCGCCAGCCTGCCTCAACCGGCATACCAGGAGGAAGCATGAGTAACGTTGCCCGTTATTACCGTGATTTAATGGCTGCAATAACCGCCCGGCTGGATAAAGGCGAACGCGATATCAATAATATGGTGCAGCGCGCGCAGGAGGCGTTGCAGCAAGGCTCTGAACTTACTCAAAAAGAGAGTGAACAGGTGATTCAGGCCGTTCGGCGGGATTTGAAAGAGTTCGCGCACAGCTATGATGAAAGCCGGAATCAATTTACCGACAGCCCATTCATGAGGGTGATTAAAGAGAGCATCTGGCAAGAGCTGGTGGATATTACCGATAAAACGCAGTTGGAATGGCGCGAGCTTTTTAAAGACGTTAGCCATCACGGCGTATATCACAGTGGAGACGTTGTTGGATTGGGCAATCTGGTCTGCGAGAAATGCCATTATCGGTTTGCTATATATACGCCGGAAATTCTGCCTCTTTGTCCTAAATGCTCACATGATTTATTCCAACGCCAGCCGTTTCAGCCGTAGTCGCCGTATTAAGAAGCGGTTTCATTGATAGCGGTTGTCTGCTGGCAGAGATGAAAGCCTGGCGGTACTGAGCGGACGGCCGATAAGCCCTGGCAGCCCTGCGGCTGCCAGATGTTCGGTATTAATATCAAGGCCTAACGAATGCTACAGGCGAAACTTGGCCTAAAGGAGCTGATTAGATAGGTTTTATCCATCAATAGCTCAAATTTGACCACTTCATTTTGACTGAATGGCGTGGCATCGTCGGGAGCGGTATCGACGGGATTTTTATACATTGTGATGTTTTTCATCAGCAAGTAATTATTGTTCCAGGTGTAATCAAACGTCATCGTCCGTTCTATGATGTCCGAGGGATTGCCCACGTTGATATAAATACCGTGCAGCGCCATCGAGCCCTTCCCCTGCTTCCCCAGATAGAAGTTTAAAATATAACTTTTAACGACAACTGACTGACTGTTTTTTATACTGGTATTGATCTCCGCACGGCACATAAAAATGCTTTCTGTTAAATTTTTGTGATGGCTAATTATTAATAGTGTTAAAAGTGAGAGGGTGACAACAGCTGTGATGATAAAAGCCTGTTTAACTTTTAATGTAGACATAGGTTGAGCACCTTTTCCCTTCTTTTTTGCAGGCAAAAATAATATTTTCTTCTCTTGTTACAATATTGGGTAACGTAATGTTCCTGGAGTAATAATAAACACTGGCATTTTCTTCACACAGCTTGCTGTATTTTTTAGGAAAATCGCCAGGAGAGAGATCGTCGTCAAGATAGAATAACTGACAATCTTTTATTGTGTCGTCTCTGAACCTTTCCTTGCTGGGAAAATCGTTGAATAGAATAAAATTAAAAAACAGAGTCAGAGTAGTCGCTATGCCGGCACAGATAAAAACAACATACCACCGATATTGTCTCCACCTTTCTTTTGCCGGCTCAGGGATGTCGTCCGCCACGATGGGAGATGAAGTTTCATCCGGTAATATTTCGATATCCGTCGTGTTGAATACGATCCCGACTTTGGGCACCGTCATCAGCAGATCGGCAAGATCATATTCTCGCAAGGCTTTTCTTAAAAGAGAAATATAGTTGTTCAGGTTATTCATAGACGGAGAAAAAGAATTTTCTTCCAGTACTTCAGACAGGAGGAAATCTTTACTCAACGTGATCGCTGGGTTATGAAGCAGCGTCTTTAAGAGCTTGGCGATGGGAAGACTTAATGAGGTTGCCTCTTCCTGGCGATTAACCCATGAAATAGCGCAATCTTTTTCGCTGAAAATAACCAATTTATTAATTAGATAAACCATATATAGATGCTCTATAGAGACATGAATAAAAAATATACGTCTATATGGGAATGCAGGATTTAAAAAGCAGTCTAAAAACTTAGTACTTTATTGTCAAAGAGTCTTTTAGACGTCTGTGTGTCTTACTTTCTGTTTTTATAATGATTTTTTTCTATTCCCGATTGAACAGAATGAAGAGTTAAAGTGAATAATTCAGCATTTTTTCTGCATTGATAATTATATGAACCAGTCAAATGAAGCTCATTTTCTTCATCAGTTTCTCTTGTTGAAAAGATAAATATCTGCAAGCGTATTTATCTCTCTCATTTATGCTACTAAAAAACTTAAAAATCTAAAATAACAGAATAAAAATCTATAAAATAATATATATAAAATATAAAATCTAAAAAACACTCTTTAAATCAATATATTTGCCTGAATGTATGAGCGATGTGTATATTACGCCTTGTTCTTCTCATGGCGCTTTTCGTGAAATTCGCCACGTTGATGCTGAATTTGCATGAACCAGGTGAAAATCGTGAAGGCCAGGGAGTAAATGCTGGCTTCAGCCGTGCTGAGAAGAAATGAATACATTGAGGAAATTGGTAAAGAGGAATAGCGCAGTCATGTCCTATCTCTCTTCAGCTGGTATCAAGTAAGACATTTAATTAATTCAATCAAAAAGCAGGAATGAACTCATGAAATTATCAAAAATCGCGCTGGCCACTATTTTTGCTGCATCTTGCGTCATGGCTTCCGCTGTACAGGCTGAGGGTGAAGGTGAGAATGCTGCGGTAAGTTATGATAGCCATAACGGCACCGTAACGTTTAAAGGAAAAATTGTTAATACGCCTTGCTCTGTATCTCAGGACGATCTTGACCAAAGTGTTGATTTCGGTGAAATCAGCAAAATTGTTTTACAGAATGGTGGAACATCAGAAGTTAAAAACTTTGATATCACGCTGAAAGATTGTGCGATTGAAACATCAAATACGGCTAGTGTGAAATTTGCCGGCGGTACAGTAACGGGCAGCAACAATAAAATGCTGGCTCTGAACGGTTCTGCTTCAGGCGCGGGTATTGTTGTTAAATATTCCGGCACAGCAATTGCTTTTGATGGCACAACACCCGCAGTTAGTGGTTATAACCTGGTAAACGGCGATAATACCTTTACCTTCAGCTCTTATGTAGAAAAAGTCGCTAGCGCAACGGAAGTAACGACAGGTAACTTTGAGAGTACCGCGAACTTCTTGATTTCTTATCAGTAATAAAAAATATAGGGAAAGGATGCCCGGTTAAACCGGTTATTAAATGAGAGCAATAATGAAAGTATTATTATTCATTAAGACAATGATGCTTTCTTTTTTTGCTCTCATTTTCTTATTGTTCCAGCTGAGATGACAAACATGGATTAGTCGCACTCAGCGGGGAAATAATTGAACCCCACGTCATCTGGACTTTGATCTCCCCAGATAAACGTGTTGCTGAGGGAAAATAGGGGGATATCTATGATGGGGATGCCAGGCTTACGCCGCAGTCGGTAGGTGGCGACAATACAATGATATTAACTGTGCGCCGATCGATTTTAAATATTCATTTAATTAGTAAAAAAACATATTGGTATCTATTCATGATGAATTTGTTGTGTGAGAAAAGAAAAAAAGAAATAAATAGGCTGGATATTTTTATTCTTTTTATCGTTTCTTTTTTCTCCAGCACGGGTAAGGCGACGGAATTTAATGCCAGCGTATTGGATATTGATGAAAAAAATGAAATTGATCTCAGCCGCTTTTCCGATCCGGACTATGTGGTGCCTGGTGAATATTTGCTGAACATCAAGGTTAATGGCCGGGCGATTGAACTGCGCCCGGTACGCTATCTGGCAGCCGGAACGGAGGGAAAGTCCTCCCTGCTGTGCCTCACGTCCGAAACCCTCGATAAACTGGCGATAAAATCGGAAGCGAAAGCGCAAATCATCTGGTCTGCCGATCGGCAATGCGCGGATTTAACCGCCATTTCCGGGGTGAAAATTTCCAACCAAATCGGTATGGGAGAACTGAACATCACCATTCCCCAGGCATGGCTGAAATATACGGATAAAAACTGGACGCCGCCGGAGCAGTGGGATCAAGGAATTAGCGGCCTACTGCTTGACTATAATCTGACCGGAAATGTGCGTCGCGGCCGCAGTGCCGGAACATCCCAATATCTGAGCGGTTATGGCACCACAGGATTCAATCTGGGCGCCTGGCGCTATCGTGCCGATTATCGCTATTACATGAATAAAACCCGGAACACGCATAGCGAAACATTTTCCTGGGATCAGTTTTATGCTTACCGCCCACTGCCGCTGATGTCTGCGGATCTCAGCCTGGGCGAGATGTACCTGAACACCAATCTGTTCGACAGCATTCGTTTCACCGGCGCCAGTCTGGCGAGTAATGAGGAGATGCTGCCGCCGGCGCTGAGAGGCTATGCGCCGGAGATCCGCGGCATAGCCAAATCCAACGCCACGGTAACGGTGATGCAGGATAAGCGCGTAGTGTACGAAACGACGGTACCCGCCGGGCCCTTCGCCATTCAGGACTTCAAGAGCGGCGTAACCGGGACGCTTGACGTGAGGGTGACGGAGGAAGACGGCTCGGTATCAACGTTTCAGACCGAGTCCGCCAGCCTGCCTTATCTGACGCGCCCGGGACATCTTCAATATAAAGTTTCCGCCGGACGGCCGTCGGATACCGATCATCATATTCAGGGGCCGGCGTTTTCGTCCGGCGAGTTTTCCTGGGGGCTGACAAATGCCTGGTCGGTGTATGGCGGGACGACGCTGGCCGATAGCTATCAGTCATGGGCGGCAGGGGTCGGACGTAATCTTTATTTACTTGGCGCGCTGTCGACGGATATCACCCAGTCGCGAGCAAGCTTGCCCAATAAACCATCACAGCAAGGGCATTCAGTCTCGCTGAGCTGGTCCAAGCGCTTCGAGTCCATCAATGGGCAGGTCAGTTTTGCCGGATACCGTTTTTCCGAAAAAACGTTCATGGGCATGTCCCAGTATCTGTACGCGCTGAATAATGAGAGCGATAGCCGTCGTGAAAAAGAGCGTTACACCATTTCGCTGTCGAAAAATTTCGATAGCGAAAGCCCTTGGTTAGACGGGCTTTCCTCCTATCTGTCCTATACCCGACAGACATTCTGGGATAGCCGCCAGCAGAACCGCTATGGCGTTTCGCTAAACAAATACCTGGACATGGGGCCGGTTAAAGGCATTTCAGCCAGCGTGTCCGCCTGGCGCACGCTATTTAATGGAAGAGCGGACGACAGCGTTTATCTCAACTTTTCGATCCCTCTGCGTGACCGGGAGCGTATGGGCTACAGCCTGGGCAGCTACAACGGCAAAATGACGCAGATGCTGACTTACAGCAACCAGAAGGATCAAAATAACACCTGGGATCTGAGTACGCGCTACGATGAACAGGAAAAAACCTATATCAGCGGCACTTATAATCATGTTGATTCTTCCAGCAATTCGAGCCTTGGTTTTTCCTGGCAACAGAGTGGCTATGCCTACCTGAATGGCTCAATACGCGGCGGCGTGACGGCGACCCGCCACGGTGTCGCCGCGCATCAGAAGGGCGTTGGCGGCGGAACCCGGATTATGGTTGATACCGACGGGGTGGCCGGCGTGCCTTTCTCCAACGGTAGTGTGGTCACCAATGATCAAGGCGTGGCGGTTATTTCCGGCGCCAGCAGTTATTACGATCTCTCGACCCGAGTCGATGTACAGCATCTGCCGAATAATGTCGAAGCCAATACCACTATTGTGCAGGGAACCCTGACCGAAGGCGCTATCGGTTATCGCAAATTTGATGTCGTCAGCGGCGGAAAGGCGCTCGGCGTCATCACGTTGCCTGACGGACGCAATCCGCCTTTTGCCTCGACGATCAGAAATAACCGTGGACGTGAAGTCGCCATGGTGACTGACGGCGGCCAGGTGTATTTAACCGGCGTGTCGGAGAATGAAACATTGTCGGCGCAATGGAACGGAAAGATACAGTGCCGGTTTACTCTGCCAGCCAAATTTAATGATTTTGAGCAACTGTTGCTGCCTTGCCGCCCATTGTCATCAATGCTTGAACTAAATGGAGAAAAGTAAATGAACCTATATCGTTATTATTTTTTGCCGGGGTTATTACTTGTCGGCGGCCTATTATTGGTTACTGCCTCACCGGCCGCCATTAATCTTGATCGCACCCGAGTTATTTTTGATGAGGCCGAACAATCGTCTGTGTTGACCTTAATTAATGAAAACAGTAAGAACCCTTTTTTGGCGCAAAGCTGGCTGGTGGATAAAGATCACAAAAAAATTTCGTCGCCGTTTACGGTATTGCCGCCACTGCAACGTATTGAAGCGAATGGTCGTAGCCTGATTCGCGTGGTGAAAACATCCGGGGTCGATAAATTGCCACAGGATCGTGAATCGCTGTTTTATCTCAATGTTCGTGAGATTCCGCCGAAGCCGGAAAAAGATAATGTATTGCAGATCGCCGTGCAGTCGGAAATTAAGGTGTTTTATCGGCCGACGGCGATAAAACCGGGACGCAATGATATTTGGCAGACGCGGCTAAAAGTTAAAAAGTCGGGTAAGCAGTTTATCGTGGAAAACTCCACGCCGTACTTTATTACGGTCAGCAATATTTTAAAACAGTCAAAAGAGAAGAGCAGTAATCCGATGAATTTATTGAGTGGCAAAGCCTTTATGGTTGAGCCTAAATCAGAGATGACTGTGAACGTCGCGGATTCATCAGTTCAGGACTTCTATTTATATTATGTTAATGATTACGGCGGCCATCCGGAATTGCACTTTACATGCCGTCAGAATATCTGTGAGGTCGAACAAAAATACTAACCAGTCGTCGGGATATGGAGCCGAGGTTTGTCATCGGCAGGTTAGGCCGGCGAATTTTGCTCATCCGTGACGGGCGCCATACTGCATGAGGGGGATAACACCCTCTGGTTTATCGTCGCGCGGCCCGCATGCGCCGGTCAATAAACGTGAGGAAGTGGCTTATGTCCAGATTATTTACCTGTAGTAAACGCTTGGCGGGGCGGTTGGCTGCCGTCTCTCTGTCTTTGCTGGCCTTTAATGCCGCTGCGCTGGAGTGTCATAAGGATACGGTGTCTGGCGCGGTTTCCGATGCAGAAAATATCGGTGCGATGAAAATTCCATCGACCCTGCCGATAGGCAGTCGGCTATGGACGTCGAAAAGCTATGGCCGCAATCTGGCCTGCTGGGCGTATAAAAACAAAAAGCCGAATGGCGAATATGCTTACTTTTATCCTAACCCCTATTCCTCGGTGATTGGGACCGGTATTGGCATCGGCATCATCTATAACGGTCAGGATTTAGGCGTAGTCACCGGCGGCGGCACCATCAGCTCACGCGTGACTACCGGCATGTTTGTCTATCCCGGGCCGTCAGGCAGTTTACCGCCGGCTAATCCAACCATGCTGCCGGTGACGGTGCAGGTGTATCTGGAAAAGATCGGGGACATGACCGATTCCGGCTATGGCGTAGACTCCCTGTCCGTATTCCAGGTGGATGGCGAGTTGGGCATCAACAAAACCCCCGGCGGCAACTATCAGTTTACGCTGTCTGGGTTAAATAATATTGATGTGATTCAGTGCTCGGCCAAGGTCCATGTTTCGCCTGATAACAACATTGATTTTGGCACGATTCAGTCATGGACGGACGCATCGGCCGGATTATTGGCCAAACAGCAATTTCAGATAAGCGCGTCCACCGACGGCGGTGAGGATTGCGGACAGGGATTTAATTTAACCATTAACTTCGATACCGCGACAAAAGGCAATTCGCTGGTTGGCGCTGACGGTATGGATATGGGCAATGGCGCGATGTTGAAAATTAATGAAGATTCAAACGGAAGCTATATTCCCTTTAACCAATTCGTCACCTTCATCGATAACCTGACGTCGGCCAGCGGTACGGTAGAGAAAAAATATTCAGCCGGTTTATATGCCACGGGCCCTGCTGCTACTGGCGACGTAGAGAAATATATCGTTCTGCGCTTTAACTATAACTGAGGTCGTCTGTGATGAGAAGGGAAAGACGTGGTGTGTCTCAGCGCATGGTTTATACCCTGTTAGCTATGGGTATTTCGGTCATCCAGACACAGGCGCAAGCCTTGGAATTAAATTCTTCCGGCAGCGGCGCACAGTTTGAAAATAATTACGATGTAAGAGTTCATGTCAGGGTTATTGATTCACCTTGCGTGTTAAGCAGCGGCGCTGAAAATATCGAGGTGGACTTAGGCAAGGAATCAAAACGCGACCTTGAGATCAATCGTTATGGCGCTTGGCATGATTTCTCTATACGACTAACCGGCTGCAATACGCAAACTATGCAGAGCGTTTCGGTGAGTTTTTCTGGAACGGAAGAAATGGGGTTGCCGGGGCGATTGGCGTTGAATCCGTCATCGGCTGCAGGCGGGGTCGCTATCGGGATTTATTATCACAGCCAACTGGTTCCGCTTGATGACGGTACCGATTGGATTCCGCTTTATGATGGCGATAATTCACTGAATTTTAACGCCAGATTAGAAAAAATCAGCGGCGTTGCGTTGACGCCGGGGGATTATAACGCGGCCGTCAATTTCAAATTAAGCTATCAGTAATAAACTCATCGTATTTCAAGCGGAATAAACGTTATAAATTTTTTATAAAGGGAAAGCCGGTGGTGTCGTTCCATATGGCAATTTTTTCTGCAACTCGAACTGGTTAGGGAATAAGTACCGCAGCATACTGCGCTATGGTCAGGCTTTTACAATATTGCATTTTATTTTCTGATTTTTTTCGGAGAGGGGTTTATGCGTCGGAAAAAAATAATTGTATTTACGTCATGCCATTATTATTACGAGGCAATTAGGCATGTGTTCAGCCAGAAAATTAGTTCATGTAGTGATGTGATCTACTATCCTGTTTCGTTATTTCTGACAACAATAAATGAGCGAGAACCACCGCTGTTTCTTTGGCCGCAGGCCGATCGTTTTATTTTTGTTTTGCAAGGTATTAATGAACTGTGCATTTTTTTTCGATTCGCTTCAGATGCAAAAAATTGGCGTGGTTTGAATCAGGATAAAATAATAATAATAGGAAAAAAGAGCATACTTTCGCTATTAACGCTATGTTATAAAAACTTAGATCCGAAACGATTTATTTCTGAAAACTGTACCATCGTTCAATTGGCTTATTATTTAAATGAACGTGTCAGTCACGATAGAATGAGCGTGGGTAACAGAATGAAATCCCGGTTGGCCCGTTGTCAAATGGAAGTGCTAATCAGCTTGCTCTCTGGCTATCAAGCTAAACAGGATGCACAGGAAAGGAATAAAAGTATCAAGACGATATATGCATTGCGTCAGAAAGCGCTGAAGAAATTGAATTGCAATAGCTTACAGGATATATACCGTTTCCTTTGATTTTCAGGCCTGAAGAGCAATGCGGATCGGAATAAATAAGGGCTACCAAACGGTAGCCCTTATTTCAGACGATTAGATTAGTGCAGGATCTTCGCCAGGAAGTCTTTGGCACGATCGGACTGTGGATTATTGAAGAACTCGTCTTTCGGCGTATCCTCAATGATTTTCCCTTCATCCATAAAAATGACCCGGTGCGCGACTTTGCGGGCAAAGCCCATTTCGTGCGTCACCACCATCATGGTCATCCCTTCCTGAGCCAATTCCACCATGACGTCCAGCACCTCATTGATCATTTCCGGATCAAGCGCCGACGTCGGTTCGTCAAACAGCATCGCTATCGGATCCATACACAGCGCGCGGGCAATGGCGACGCGTTGCTGCTGCCCGCCGGATAGCTGGCCGGGATACTTGTTTGCCTGCGCGCCCAGTCCTACGCGTTCCAGCAGTTTTAACCCCTTGGCGCGCGATTCATCATTATTCCGCTTCAGCACTTTTACCTGCGCCAGCGTCAGATTGTCGATAATGGACAGATGCGGAAATAGCTCAAAGTGCTGGAAAACCATGCCGACCTTTGAGCGTAGCTGAGCAAGATTGGTTTTTCTGTTGTTAACGACGATGCCGTTGACCTCAATCTTGCCTTCCTGGATCGGTTCCAGTCCATTAACGGTTTTGATCAACGTGGACTTACCGGAGCCGGAAGGTCCGCAAACCACGACTACCTCACCCTTTTTTACTTCCGTGGAGCAGTCGGTTAGCACCTGAAATTGACCATACCATTTAGAAACATTTTTCAGGAAAATCATCAAACCGTCCTTTTTTTCAGGTAACTGACCAGCATTGATGCGCTGATGCTAATAATAAAGTAGACAAATCCGGCAAACAGGATCATTTCAATTTGTGTGCCGTCACGTTCACCGATGGTGGAGGCGGTACGGAAAAAATCGGCCAGGCTGAGTACATAAACCAGCGACGTATCCTGGAACAGGACGATACCCTGAGTCAGAAGCAGGGGAACCATGGCGCGGAATGCCTGCGGCAGAATAACCAGCTTCATGGATTGCCAGTGCGTCATCCCCAACGCCAGCGCAGCCGATGATTGTCCGCGAGATACGCTGAGTATGCCTGCGCGAATAATCTCAGAATAATACGCGGCTTCAAATAATGAGAAGGCGACCATAGCTGAAATTAATCGAATATCGGTCTTTGGTGAAAGGCCAAGCACATTTTGCAACAGGCTCGGCACCACCAGATAGAACCACAGCAGGACCATGACCAATGGAACTGAGCGGAAGGTATTAACGTACAGTTTGGCAAACCAGCTAATCGGCTTCAGCGGCGAAAGCCGCATAACCGCCAGAACGGTCCCCCATACAATACCGACAATAATTGCGGTAACGGTAATTTTGAGCGTAACCACCATGCCCTGTAATAGGTAGGGCATGCTTGGCGCAATGGAACTCCAGTCAAATTCATACATGGATTATTTGCTCCCCATATTGCCAGGCAAACGGGTTTTCTTTTCCACCACCTGCATAATCAGCATAATGATGACGTTAATACCGACATAGGCCAGCGTAACCGCGGTGAAAGATTCGTAGGCGTGGGCTGAGTAATCCAGCAACTTGCCCGCTTGGGCCGCCATATCCACCAGGCCGATTGTCGAGGCGATGGCCGAGTTTTTGACCAGATTAAGCATTTCCGATGTCAACGGAGGCACAACAACGCGGTAGGCGTTGGGAAGCAGGACGTAGCGATAGGTTTGCGGCAACGTCAGCCCCATCGCCAGGCCCGCAGCCTTCTGACCACGCGGCAAAGACTGGATGCCGGCTCGTACCTGTTCGCACACGCGAGCCGCGGTAAACAAGCCGAGACAGACCATGGAAGATAAGAAGAACTGAATATTGGGCGCGAGATCGGCCTTAAACCACATGCCAATACTGGTCGGCAACAGTTCCGGCACCACCAGATACCAGGTAAAGAACTGCACAATCAGCGGTACGTTGCGGAATAACTCAACGTAGCAGGTACCAATTCCCGAAAGAAAACGATTGGGGACGGTACGTAAAATACCGAATAACGATCCTACAAAAAAAGCGATGATCCAGGCACATATAGACAATGTGACCGTGACTTTCAAACCGGACAATATCCACCCCAGATAGGTGGTATTACCGAATGGCGCATCTTGTAAAAAGATGCCCCAATTCCAATCTATTGACATAACAAACTCCGGTAAAAAAGGGTAGCGAAGCTACCCTGAAGATTGATGAGCGGCGGTTTATCCGTCATCTTTCAAGTTACAGGTGCCTTGGCGTAGGGCGATTTATCTCTCATTTAGCCACTTATCTGAGTAAGCTGTGGAGAATTCACTTGGTTACCGTTTTCCCGCATCTCAAAATGTATTGGATATTAACGAACAATGGGAAACGACCATCGTTCGTTCGTCTGCCTTGCCGCGAATCAACAATCATAGGGCCGATAATTCAGCCCTTCTTTCCATTACTAATCAGTCTAAAGCTTTATCATTCGGTGATTTGAACAACGCTTTTAATTCATCGGAAAGTGCAAAGTTCAAATTGAGATCTTTGGGTGGAATGGGGTGTTTGAACCAGCGATCAAACCATTTTTCGGCTTCGCCGGAGGTCTGCACTTCCGCAATGGTGTCGTCAACCAGTTTCTTGAACTGCGGATCGTCTTTACGCAGCATACAGCCGTATGCTTCTTCCGACTGCGCGGTGCCGAGGATATCCCACTGACCTGCATTTCTGGCTTTGGCGCGTTCACCCGCCAGCAACGCGTCATCCATCATAAAGGCGACGGCGCGGCCGCTTTCCAGGGTACGGAAAGAGTCACCGTGGTCTTTGGCGCTGATGATGCGCATCTTCATCTGTTTTTCGTCATTCATCTTGTTCAGCAGGATCTCCGATGTTGTACCGGAGGTGACGACAACGGCTTTACCCGCCAAGTCAGGGAAATCTTTAATACCGGAGCCTTTTTTCGTTAGCAGACGGGTGCCGACTACGAAAATGGTGTTGGAGAAAGCCGCTTGTTTCTGGCGTTCCAGATTATTGGTCGTCGAGCCGCACTCCAGATCGTAGGTTCCGTTCTGCAACAGCGGAATACGGTTTTGAGCCGTAATAGGCAGTAGCTTGACCTGTAGGTTAGGCGCATCCAGCTTTTTCTTTACCGCTTCCACGATTTTGTCTGAATAAGACTGAGAGTAACCAACAACTTTTTGTTGGTTATCGTAGTAAGAGAAAGGAACAGACGATTCACGATGGCCGATAACGATAACGCCATTATCTTTTACTTTTTTCAGCGTGCCAGCCAGATCTTCCGCCTGGGCCAGGCTGGCTGTGGTACTAAGTAGAAGCAGTGATAGTGCCAGTTTACGCATTTGCATGTTCGAAACTCCTTTGCTGTAGTGATGGCGCTGTATTGATGGCGCTAAAGTGATATCGCTAAATTAATGATGGTGTTCAGATACTTCCTCGGTACAAAGATTATGCACCGATAAAGAGCGAAGTAACGATGCCTACTGTTAAAAAATAGCTTACTGTAAATAGTTTGATATATAAATGTTTGTTTTTTGCGACTTCATCTGCACTGGATGGTAGCAATAAAATCATCATGCACATAAATGGTGCAACCCTTGCCCTAAATATGTGCCGCCTGTGAACGAAACGATAAAAAACGTCGAGGCAACCATTTACAATATATTTAACAGGCAAAGATCATGCCATAAATAACTAAAGGCATGTATTAACATGCCTTTAGTTTTAGGGGAGGGGATTAACGGCGGCGGAGGTTAAAGGCTACGGCGGCAAGTCCAACCAACAGCGTGATAATCCACAGCGGCCAGGAGCCAAAGCGGGCATAAGGCGTGAACCCGGATGCGGGAATAACCTGCGTATCCAGCACCGCTCGGGTAAACTGCGGCAGGCTGGCGCTGATTTCACCATCAGGCGCGATCACGGCCGTCACGCCATTGTTGGTACTGCGAAGCAACGGGCGCCCAAGCTCCAGGGCGCGCATTCGAGCCATCTGGAAGTGCTGCCATGGGCCGATGGAGTGGCCAAACCAGGCGTCATTCGAGATGGTTAACAGCATATCGGTATCTGCCCGGAAGTTATCCCGCATCTGATGGCCAAGAATAATTTCATAACAGATGGCGGCGGTAAGCTTATAGCCGTGAACGCTCAACTGCGGCTGAATGTAATTGCCGCGGCTAAAAGAGGACATCGGTAAATCGAATAACGGCGCCAGCGGACGCAACAGCGTTTCCAGAGGGACAAACTCGCCAAAAGGAACCAGATGATTTTTGTTGTAGCGATTCGCCGTCGGGTAATGGTAAGGCGCTTGATCACCCAGCACGATAATGCTGTTGTAAACGTCATACTGCGATCCGCTACGACGTGAATCAACGATACCGGTGACCAAACTGCCGTTATACCTGCGCAGAAGATTGTCAAGTTGGGAAAGATAGCTCCCCTGGTTGCTTTCGACATCAGGAATGGCGGACTCCGGCCAGATGATAATCGGCGCCTTATCCATATAAGGCAGACTGTTATCCAGATAAATTCGCAGCGTATCGAGCAGTTGATCCTGATTCCATTTCAGCTCTTGAGGAATATTTCCCTGCACCAGCGCAACATTGACCGCCCGTTCGGGCAGCAGGTTGAACCAGTGAATGTTACGCAGCGGCCATGGCAGCGCCAGCATGGCGATAGCGATAATCGCCGGCCCGATACGGCGCTGATGCAAGGCGAAAATCAGCAGACCGCCGATGCTCATCAGCACAAAGGTAATGGCGTCGACGCCTAGCAGCGGCGCGAGTCCCTTCAAGGGGCCGTCAATCTGACTATAGCCGAACTGCAGCCACGGAAATCCAGTCAGTACCCATCCACGCAGAAATTCAGTGAGTTGCCAAAGCACCGGCGAGGCCATAGCCAGCCGCCACCAGGTGGTTTTCGGCCACAGCCATGAAAGCAGTGCGCAGAAGAGCAGGGGGTAGAGCGCCAGGTAGGCCGCCAGCAATATCACCAGTCCGACATTGATCGGCTCCGGCATGCCGCCGAATTGGGAAATGCTGACATATACCCAGTTTACGCCACTGCCGAACAGGCCAAGGCCCCAAAAAAAGCCAATCCAGGCTGACTGACGCACGGTACGGTTCAGCGTCAGGGCCTGTAATCCCATCAGCGCGATAAGCGCGGCGGGCCAGAAATCAAAAGGAGAGAATGCCAGCGTGCCGCAGGCGCCAAGTAAAAGCGCCAGCAGGGCGCGAACCTGCTGGCGTTGAAGGAAAGAGGCAGGAGCCATTATAAAATTAATCTTCCAGTTGAGGTTGAGGCGCGTCGTCAGGAATTCTGACATGTACCTGAATAATACGCCGGCTATCGGCCATCGCGACTTTAAACAGGTATCCTTCTATCTCAATGGTTTCTCCACGGGCTGGCAAATGTCCAAAGGACTGCATGATTAAACCGCCGATGGTGTCGACTTCTTCATCACTAAACTGCGTGCCGAAGGCTTCATTGAAGTCTTCGATATCGGTAAGCGCGCGGACAGTATAGGTCTGGCGGTTGAGCTGGCGAATATCGCGATCTTCTTCATCGTCGTATTCGTCTTCAATCTCACCAACGATCAACTCAAGGATATCTTCAATGGTGACCAGTCCGGACACGCCGCCAAATTCATCAATCACGATAGCCATGTGGTAGCGCAGGGAGCGGAACTCGTTGAGCATCCGATCCACGCGTTTACTTTCCGGCACCACGACGGCGGAGCGTAATACCTTATCCATACTGAAGGGCTCGGAATCGCTGCGCATAAAAGGCAGCAGGTCCTTGGCCATCAGAATGCCTTCAATATGATCTTTATCTTCGCTGATGACCGGGAAGCGGGAGTGCGCGGATTCGATAATGACATCCAGACACTCTTCCAGCGTTTGGTTGTGCTTCAGGGTAATCATCTGCGAACGCGGGATCATGATGTCGCGTACCCGTTGTTCGGCGATATCCATCACGCCTTCAAGCATATCCCGGGTTTCTGGATCAATAAGCTCATTTTGCTCTGAATCACGGATAAGCGTCAGCAGATCGTTACGATCTTTAGGTTCACCATGAAAAAGCTGATTGAGAATAAGAGAAAAGAAACCCTTTTTGGGACTGGGGCTATCGCTGTTTTGAGAATGGTCGTCGCTCATGGCGTTTTAATTAAAATCTCTCATGTTAATGAAAAATAATCAGTCGGTTGGGGGAAAATAGCGCAGCCTGACTGACGTGGAAAATAGGCAATTTAATGTTGTAATACCGAATTATTTCACTATTGCGGTTGCGGCTAAAATAACTTGACGCCAAGGGAATCAGGACGCCGTCCTTGCGGAGGCTATCGCTGTGTTTCCCTTGACATCAAATGCGGCCGGCGATTATTCAGTAAAGCCGTCCTTTTCCGCAAGATAGGGATCGGTATATCCCATACTTTGCATGATTTCCGTTTCCAGCGCTTCCATTTCTTCGGCCTCGCTGTCTTCAATATGGTCATACCCTAGCAGATGCAGACTACCATGGACAACCATATGTGCCCAATGCTCCTCCAGCGTCTTTTCCTGCTCATTGGCCTCCCGCTCAACTACCTGACGGCAGATGATGAGATCTCCCAGAAGGGGAAGCTCGATTTCCGGCGGCGCTTCGAAAGGAAATGAAAGCACATTGGTTGGTTTGTCTTTGCCGCGGTAGGTATGATTCAGATGCTGGCTTTCCATCTCGTCCACGACGCGGATAGTCACTTCCGACACTTCCTGAAACTGAGGCAAGACGCCTTCCAGCCAGCGTTGAAAATCCTTTTCGTCAGGTAATCCCTGAGCCTGCTCACTGGCGATTTGTAAATCAAGAATAACCTGACTCATTTTTGTTCCTGGTTTGAAGCCGACTGGGCTTCTCGCTTACGCTGTTCCGCTACGGCATCTTTACGTTTTTGATCGGCGATCTCCCAGGCTTCATAAGCGTTGACAATCCGCGCCACCACTGGGTGACGAACGACGTCTTCACTGTTGAAAAAATTAAAACTGATCTCCTCAACGTCGGCCAATACTTCAATGGCGTGACGCAGGCCTGATTTCTGATTACGCGGCAAGTCAATCTGCGTAACGTCGCCGGTAATGACCGCTTTGGAATTAAAGCCGATACGGGTCAGGAACATTTTCATCTGCTCAATGCTGGTATTCTGGCTTTCATCCAGAATGATAAACGCATCGTTCAGCGTACGGCCGCGCATATAGGCCAGCGGCGCTACTTCAATCACATTCCGTTCGATCAGCTTTTCGACCTTCTCGAATCCCAGCATTTCAAACAGAGCGTCATACAGCGGGCGAAGGTAAGGATCGACTTTCTGACTCAGATCGCCGGGTAGAAATCCCAGCTTCTCGCCGGCTTCAACCGCGGGGCGCGTCAGCAGAATACGGCGAATCTCCTGACGCTCCAGGGCATCAACGGCGGCGGCGACGGCGAGATAGGTTTTCCCCGTGCCCGCCGGACCAACGCCAAAAGTGATATCGTGGTCGAGTACATGCGCGATGTACTGGGCCTGGTTGGGCGTACGCGGTTTAATTACGCCGCGCTTGGTTTGAATATTAACCGCTTTACCGTAATCAGGAACGCTTTCCGCAGACTGTTCCAGCGCGCGGGACTCTTTGATCGCGAGGTGAATATGCTCGGGATCAATGTCGCTGATGGTGCCGCGCACCGGGGCGGTATCGACATACAGATGCTTGAGGATATCGGCCGCAGCGTCAACGCAGACCGCTTTGCCTACCAGCTTGAATTTGTTATCCCGTCGATTAATTTCGATACCCAAGCGGCGTTCCAACTGCTTCACGTTGTCATCAAACGGTCCGCAGAGGCTCAGCAGGCGTTGGTTATCTGCGGGTTCAAGGGCAATCTCTTTTGTCGTTACGTTCAAATTATTCCTCTTTGGTTTTATCGGACAAGTCGAAGACCTGTTGTCGGACTGCGCAGTTTAGGATGCGCGATATTCATGAATTATTTATCGCTAATGGCAAATGGTGCAAGTCACAATACCGATATTGGGGCGGCTATTCGCAAAAAAAGGGTGGCAACGCCACCCACAATGAAGATATCGCCTATCGTCACGGCGATTAAGGTTGATAGATGCCGACGCCGATTTCATTTTCCTTGCGGGTACGGGCAATCACCGCCGAAGGGGATTCATGTACCCGCAGATCCATCTGGTCTTCGGTGCGTACCACAATACCGCGTAACGAGTTAGGGTAAACGTCAACGATTTCCACATCGACAAATTTCCCAATCATGTCGGGCGTCCCTTCAAAGTTAACCACGCGGTTGTTCTCCGTGCGTCCCGACAGTTCCATTACGCTTTTACGCGACGTGCCTTCCACCAGAATACGCTGGATGGTGCCCTGCATACGCCGGCTGTATTGCATGGCCTGCTGGCTGATGCGGTCCTGCAAAATATACAGCCGTTGCTTTTTCTCTTCTTCGGTGACGTCGTCCACCATATCCGCCGCCGGCGTGCCCGGTCTGGCGGAGTAGATAAAGCTGAAGCTCATGTCGAAATTCACGTCGGCAATCAGCTTCATGGTCTGTTCGAAGTCGACCTGGGTTTCGCCCGGGAAACCGACGATGAAGTCAGAACTGATCTGAATGCCGGGACGCGCGTTGTGCAGTTTACGAATGATCGATTTGTATTCCAGCGTGGTGTGGTTACGCTTCATCATGGTCAACACGCGGTCAGAACCGCTTTGCACCGGTAAATGCAGGAAGCTTACCAGTTCTGGCGTATCTTCGTAGACGCTGATGATATCGTCGGTGAATTCAATCGGGTGGCTGGTCGTGAAACGAATGCGGTCAATACCGTCGATCGCCGCCACCAGACGCAGCAGTTCCGCAAACGAGCAGATTTCACCGTCGTAGGTCGCGCCGCGATAGGCGTTGACGTTCTGTCCCAGCAGGTTGACTTCACGTACGCCCTGCGCCGCCAGCTGTGCGATTTCGAACAGCACGTCATCACAGGGGCGGCTGACCTCTTCGCCTCGCGTATAGGGCACGACGCAATAGGTACAATATTTATTGCAGCCTTCCATGATGGAGACGAACGCCGTCGGGCCTTCCGCCTTCGGTTCCGGCAAGCGGTCAAACTTTTCGATTTCAGGGAAACTGATATCCACGATCGGGCTACGGGTGCCCTGAACGTGGTTAATCATTTCCGGCAGGCGGTGTAGTGTCTGCGGGCCAAAAATGACGTCGACATAATGCGCGCGTTCGCGGATGTGCGCGCCTTCCTGCGACGCCACGCAGCCGCCCACGCCAATTATCAGGTCTGGGTTATTCTCTTTCAGCGCTTTCCAGCGGCCAAGTTGATGGAAAACCTTTTCCTGCGCTTTTTCACGGATAGAACAGGTGTTCAGCAGCAGAACATCGGCCTCTTCCGCGACTTCGGTTAGTTCATAACCGTGCGTACTTCCTAGTAAGTCGGCTATCTTGGATGAATCGTATTCGTTCATCTGACAGCCCCAGGTTTTAATATGCAGTTTTTTTGTCATCGACTTGCCATTACTCAGTGCGGGTAAGAAAGCTTTCCCTTTATTGGGGGCGCGTATTGTAATCTTTTGCTGCCGTTGTGACCAGAGTCCGCAAAGTTTCGTCTTTATAAAAAAGATCGCCGATTTCGTAACGCCTTCGCTTTTCTGAAAAAATCGTTCGAAATCCAGTACACTGCCTGCATGTATTTTCTTTGCTGTTACTCAGCATAGACAAATTAGGGATGAAGCCATTATGCATTATGATGCAGTCATTGTCGGTGGTGGCATGGTCGGGGCTGCCGCCGCATTGGGATTGGCCCGCAATGGGTTTCACGTCGCCATGGTTGAGCATGAGGCCCCCGCGCCTTTTGCCGAAGATAGCTCTCCGGATCTGCGTATTTCGGCCATCGGCTATGCGTCGGTGGCGTTGTTAAAGCGGTTAGGCGCCTGGTCGATGGTTGAGCAAATGCGCAGCGCGCCTTATCGTCGACTGGAAACTTGGGAATGGAATAACGCCCGCGTGGTGTTTGATGCCGCGGACATCCATTTGCCGGAACTGGGTTTCATGGTGGAAAACCGGGTATTGCAACTGGCGTTATGGCAATCGCTAAGCGAGCTTGAGCATTGCCGGTGCTTTTGTCCGAACAAGCTGAAACAGATGCGACGCACGGAGGCGGGCTGGCATCTTTCCCTGGACGACGGGCAGAACCTGACGACAACGCTGTTGGTCGGCGCCGACGGCGCTAATTCTCAGGTGAGGCAATCGGCGGGGATTGGCGTCAATGGCTGGCAATATCGTCAGTCCTGCATGTTGATAAGCGTTGAGATGTCGTCGCCTCAGCAGGATGTCACCTGGCAGCAGTTTACTCCGGCCGGCCCGCGTGCATTTTTGCCGCTGTTTGACCGCTGGGGATCGCTGGTGTGGTACGACAGCCCGCCGCGGATCCGTCAGCTTCAGGCGTTGCCGTTAACCCAATTGGACAAAGAGATCGCCGCCACCTTTCCCGAGCGTTTAGGACAGGTTAAGTCGCTGGGCGCCGGCGCTTTTCCGCTGGTACGTCGCCATGCGCAGCGATATGTGCAGCCGGGACTGGCGTTACTGGGCGATGCGGCGCATACCATTAATCCGCTGGCGGGGCAGGGCGTTAACCTGGGGTATCGGGATGTGGAAGCCTTACTGGATATTCTGATTAACGCCCGCGACGCCGGTGAATGTTGGCATTCAGAACGCGTATTACGCCGCTACCAGTGCCGTCGTATGCCGGATAACCTGCTAATGCAAAACGGAATGGATTTGTTTTACAACGCGTTCAGCAATTCGTTGCCGCCGTTGAATGTGGTTCGCAATCTGGCGCTGATGGCCGCGCAGCGAGCCGGCACGCTTAAGCTGCGAGCCTTGAAGTATGCCATCGGCGTTTGATGGCTTGCCTGAACGCTCTGACTTGCCGTAGCCCATCGTCATTGGGGGAGGCGGCAAGTTTTTGGCCTGTGATTGCACAAGGAATAAAAAAAGAGAAGGCGATGGTCAGCCGCCGTCGTTCTTGCTGACTGATTAGGTTACTCGCAAAAAATCAGATTGTTCATCAACAACGAAACGGGGCGGTGTCTTTCGACTGCCGCCCCGTAACTTGCTGTTTTACCAGCTTTATTTGGCTGGGGTACCAGGATTCGAACCTGGGAATGCCGGAATCAGAATCCGGTGCCTTACCGCTTGGCGATACCCCAAAAATGTGGTGGCTACGACGGGAATCGAACCTGTGACCCCAGCATTATGAGTGCTGTGCTCTAACCAGCTGAGCTACGTAGCCAAATCTTACTGCTTTTCTTGCTATCTTACAACAAAAATCTTTAAACATCAAATAGATGGCTGGGGTACCTGGATTCGAACCAGGGAATGCTGGTATCAAAAACCAGTGCCTTACCGCTTGGCGATACCCCAACTGGGCAGCAATACCTGCGTAATAAATACTTTCCAGCATCGCCGCTTAAATATGGCTGGGGTACCAGGATTCGAACCTGGGAATGCTGGTATCAAAAACCAGTGCCTTACCGCTTGGCGATACCCCAATAGCAAAAACCATTATCAAGCTTCGAAAAGCTATTTCAAACCGATAAAGTCATGGTGCGGGAGGCGAGACTTGAACTCGCACACCTTGCGGCGCCAGAACCTAAATCTGGTGCGTCTACCAATTTCGCCACTCCCGCAAAAAGATGGTGGCTACGACGGGAATCGAACCTGTGACCCCAGCATTATGAGTGCTGTGCTCTAACCAGCTGAGCTACGTAGCCATCTTTTCCGCGTCACCTTCATCGGCGTTGCGGGGCGCATTATGCGTAGTTGGCCTAATTGCGTCAACAAATTTTTTCCCTAAAAGCGCTGACAAAGTACCGTTTGTTTGGGTTATGAGCAGTCTGGCGAGAAAAACGTCAAAAACAGGGCTTTCTCGATAAATAAAATGGAAAAAACGGGCCTGAGCGGCCCGTTATATAGCTAAAAACAGATCCAATGATCAGTATGCCGACTGGTGCACGCCAACCGCACGGCCAGAAGGGTCATCCATTTTCTTGAATGATTCATCCCATTCGATGGCTTTAGCCGAAGAACAGGCAACGGACGGACCGCCAGGCACACATTCAGCGGCGCTCGGTACCGGGAACAGCTCTTCAAAGATTTCACGGTACAGATAGCCTTCTTTGGACGTCGGCGTGTTGTACGGGAAACGGAAGTGCGCGGTTTCCATCTGTTGGTCGCTGACCTGCTGAGCGGCAACGACTTTCAGCGTATCAATCCAGCTGTAGCCGACGCCGTCGGAGAACTGCTCTTTCTGGCGCCATGCCACGCTATGCGGCAAGTATGAATCAAAGCATTGGCGCAGGATGTGTTTTTCCATTTTACCGTTGCCGCACATTTTATCGCGCGGGTTAATGCGCATCGCGACGTCAAGGAACTTTTTATCCAGAAACGGTACGCGCGCTTCCACGCCCCATGCCGACATCGCCTTGTTGGCGCGGGCGCAGTCATACTGGTGCAGCGCCAGCAATTTACGCACGGTTTCTTCATGCAGCTCTTTGGCGTTTGGCGCCTTGTGGAAATACAGATACCCGCCGAATACCTCGTCGGAACCTTCGCCCGATAAAACCATTTTAATGCCCATCGCTTTGATTTTGCGGGACATCAGGTACATCGGCGTGGAGGCGCGAATCGTTGTCACATCATAGGTTTCAATGTGGTAGATCACGTCGCGGATCGCATCCAGGCCTTCCTGTTCAGTGAAGTGAATTTCATGGTGAACCGTGCCCAAATGTTCGGCAACTTCTTGCGCGGCTTTTAAGTCCGGCGCGCCTTCCAGCCCCACGGCAAAGGAATGCAATTGCGGCCACCAGGCTCCGCTGCGTTCGCCGTCTTCAACCCGACGGGCGGCATATTTTTTCGTGATGGCGGAGATAACGGAAGAATCCAGACCGCCAGACAACAGAACGCCGTAAGGCACATCGGACATCAGATGGCTTTTTACTGACTCTTCCAGCGCATCGCGCAGGGCATCGGCATCGGTTTCGTTATCCTTTACGTTTTCATAATCGAACCAGTCGCGGTGATAATATTCGCGGATTTCTCCATCCTTGCTCCACAGATAGCTGCCGGCCGGGAACTCTTTGATGGTGCGGCACACTGGGACCAGCGCCTTCATTTCAGAGGCGACGTAGAAGTTTCCGTGTTCGTCGTAGCCCATGTACAACGGAATGATGCCCAGGTGGTCGCGGCCGATCAGGTAGGCGTCTTTTTCGTTGTCGTAAAGCGCGAAAGCAAACATGCCGCGCAGGTCGTCCAGGAACTCCGGCCCTTTTTCCTGATACAGCGCCAGGATGACTTCGCAGTCGGAACCCGTCTGGAATTCATAACGTCCAGCGTATTGTTGACGCAGTTCCTGATGGTTGTAAATTTCGCCGTTGACAGCCAGAACATGGGTGCGCTTGGCGTTGTACAGCGGCTGTGCACCGGTGTTTACATCGACGATAGACAGACGTTCATGAGCCAGAATGGCATGGTCGCTGGCATAAACGCCTGACCAGTCAGGTCCGCGGTGACGCATTAACCGTGATAATTCCAGCGCTTTTTTACGCATTTCAACCGGGTCGGTTTTCAGATCAAGCACACCGAAAATAGAACACATAGATAACTCCCTTGGTTCGCTGGTCTCACCAGGCGAAGAATATTTCAGATTGATCAGCGGCAATTCACGGATGCCAATCGCGCACGCCGTTTTATTCGCATTCATGATGCTAAATCAGTATCAGTGACACTGATTTAGCATCAAAACGCTATAGGAATTCAATATCATCTAATGAAAAAAGCGATGTAGATGATGTTTGAATAATTTTTAGAGCATTTTAATGAATAATCGATAAATATCATCAGCAGAATCGCCGGATTTTTAGCGATTCCATAACCAGACCTTATGAGAAAAAACGCTGTTTAGCGCGTTTCCAGCAAATATTGCAGCAGTTCGCCGTTTAGCATCGCGCGTTTTACCAGCGCAAAGGCGCCAATCGCGGAAAGATGGCTTAGGCCGGAGACTTCAATGGGCAGGTCATCCCTGAAGCCTTTCAGCACCTGGACATTAATGCTGCGTTGAATGGCGGGCAGTAATAATTTGGCGGATTCGGTTATTTCCCCGGCAATCACCACTTTTTGCGGATTGAATAGGTTGATGGCGATCGAGACTGCCTTGCCCAGATATTGCCCCGCCTGTTCGATGACTTCCTGCGCCAGCGCGTCGCCGCGATTGGCCGCTTTGCAGATGGCGGTAATCGTGCAGCGATCCGGGGATAATTTACCAGGATAGCCTTGCTGCAATAAGTGTTGCACGCGCTGTTCGATAGCGGCGTTGGAGACAACCGTTTCCAAGCAGCCAAAATTACCGCAGTGGCAGCGTTCCCCCAGCGGATCGATCTGGATATGACCAATTTCACCGACGTTTCCCTTATTGCTGAGAAATATCTGTCCGTTAACCAGAATACCGGCGCCGACGCCACGGTGGACGCGCACCAGGATCGAATCTGGCGAATCGACGGTTACGCCAAAATAATGTTCCGCCAGCGCCAGGCTACGAATATCGTGACCGACAAAGCTGGTGATATGGAAATGGCGCTGAATATTTTCGACCAACGGCCAGTTATCGACGCTGATGTGCGGCATATAACGGATAACGCCCGCTGCCGGGTCTACCAGTCCGGGCACAACCACCGAAATGGCAATCAACTCGCGGATACGGTGCTGATAATGATTGATAAAATTGCCAATGGCCGCAAACAGGGCCGCCTCCACGGTTTGCTGCGTGTTTTCCTTCAGGCTGTAGTGCTCTTCACCTAATGACTTTCCCTGTAGGTCATAGAGTGCGATGGTGGCATCAAGACGGCCGAGACGCACGGCTATGGTATGAAACGGACGAGTTTCCGTCACGATGGAGATGGCGCGTCTGCCGCCGGTAGAGGCCTGCTGGTCGACTTCTTTGATTAATCCGCGTTCCAGCAGTTGACGCGTAATTTTTGTGACGCTGGCGGGGGCTAGCTGGCTCTGTTCCGCAATTTGTATACGGGATATGGGGCCTTGCTGGTCGATTAGACGGTACACGATCGCACTGTTTAATTGTTTAACCAGATCGATATTCCCTATCTGCGCCTGTCCGCCAATGGTCATGAAAAATTACTCTCATAGGGTCAATTCTTTGTCACCGCTAACGTATCGTTACCGTTAACCAAAGTTTTGAGAACGTGATAATTACGATCAAAAACGGTCAGGTTAGCGACTTTACCGCTTTCAATGCTTCCCAGGTATTTGTCCTGGCCGATAGCGCGGGCGGGGTAAAGCGTTGCCATTCTGAGGGCCTCATCCAGCGGAATCCCTGCCTGTTCGACGCTGTTACGCACCGCTTCAATCATTGTAAGCGCCGAGCCGCTCAGGGTTCCGTGTTCATCCACACACCGACCATCGCGACAGTATATGGGTTTGCCGGCAAAAATGAACTGGTCAATGTCTGAACCTGCGGGGGCGGTAGCATCGGTGACTAAAATCAGTTTTTCCCCTTTGATCCGTTTGCTGTTGCGGATGTTGGCCCAGTCGACGTGGAAGCCGTCGGCAATAATACCGCAATAGATCTCGGGCGCGTCATAGATTGCGCCGACCAAACCCGGCTCACGACCCGCCACGTAAGGCATGGCGTTAAACAGATGAGTGGCAAAGCGGATACCGGCGGCAAAGCCCTGTTTAGCTTCAGCCCAGGTTGCATTGGAGTGGCCGGCGGAAACCACAATACCTGCTTCAGTCAACTGACGGATTACCGCCGGGGAGACTTTTTCCGGCGCCAGGGTGATTTTGCTGATGACGTCCGCATTGTTGCACAGGAAACTCACCAATTCCGGCGTCGGCGGGCGAATAAACGCCGCATTATGCGTGCCTTTTTTCAGTTCGCTTAACCACGGGCCTTCAAGGTGCAGCCCCAACGCCTGATTTTTGTGCTGCGCCAGATAGGCGCGCATGACTTCCACGCCGTGCTTCATGAATTCATCACTACAGGTGATGAGGGTCGGCAGAAAGCTGGTGCAACCGGATTTCTGGTTGGCCTGCTGCATGATTTCCAGCGTTTTGACGGAAATGGATTCCGGCGAGTCATTGAACTGCACGCCGCCACAGCCGTTTAGCTGTAGATCGATAAAACCGGGAGCGATGAACGCGCCGCCAAGATCGAATTTCTCCAGCCCGCTGGGAAGCCCGCTAACGGGACAAACGCTGTCAATCAGACCATCGGCAATAATAACGGCATGATTATCAAGTACCTGGTGACCGGTATAAATTCGGCCATTAGTTAAGGCGTACATTATCAATTCCTCGCTGTATCCTTGGTTTTCATATCAGGCGCATCGGCGTCCTGCCGTTTTAGCCTAAAGATGTTGGGCTAAAGATCTTTCATGTTTTCCGTTTCTAATTCGCGAAAATATTTAACGGTTTTGACTTTGAGTTCCATCGTTGACGGCTCATCGCACACCATGATGGCTTTAGCATGAAGTTGCAGACAGCTAATCGTCCACATATGGTTGACGTTTCCTTCTACCGCCGCCTGTAATGCCAGCGCTTTATTACGTCCGCTAACCAGGATCATCACTTCTTCGGCATCCAGCAGCGTTCCGACGCCAACCGTCAGAGCGTATTTCGGCACCAGATTCACGTCGCCGTTAAAAAACCGGGAGTTGGCGATACGCGTTTCTTCCGTCAGGGTTTTTATCCGGGTGCGGGAAGCCAGAGAAGAGGCCGGTTCATTGAACGCGATATGTCCGTCGTTACCGACGCCCCCCATAAACAGGTGAATTTTGCCGTAAGCGTTGATTTTCTCTTCATAGCGGCGGCATTCGGCCGTGATATCTTCAGCATTGCCGTTCAATAGGTTAATATTTTCTTTCGGAATATCAATATGATCGAAAAAATTGTGATGCATGAAACTGTGGTAGCTTTCCGGGTGATCCGCGGGCAGACCAACGTACTCGTCCATGTTGAAGGTTACTATGTGTTTAAAGCTGACCTGTCCGGCTTTATGCATTTCCACCAGCGCCTTATAGGCTTCCAGCGGTGAGCTTCCGGTAGGAAGACCCAGCACGAAAGGGCGGTCGGCGCTGGGGTTGAACGCCTTGATTCGCTGGATGATATAACGGGCCGCCCATTTGCCGACTTCAACCGGGGTGGTTAAGGGAATGAGTCTCATCAGTGCTCTCCTGGTTTGAACGATAGATGATTAAATAGCATTCGGCTGATTACGCCAACCGACGATCTTTCAGCTTTGAGATTAAACTGGCTACCAGTGTAGCCTGTTTTTTTTTGTCATGAAATAAGGTGGCTGTTTATTTAGATATAACCTTTTTGTATGTGATTTTTTAGTGACTTTAATCACATAATTAATCTGGTTAATTTGCGTGGCGAAATATTTTTCTTACACTCCACGCTGAAATTACCGGTTATCTGTCTGGCCGTGAGCAAGTCTAACGGGCCGTTTTTTGCCCCATATTAGGAAGAGAGAGAGGAAACGTGAGTATTCTCGGTTATTTACAAAAGATTGGTCGGGCGCTAATGGTGCCCGTCGCGACGTTGCCCGCTGCCGCGATCCTGATTGGGGTTGGCTACTGGATTGATCCGGCTGGCTGGGGGAGTGAAAACGCTTTGGCCGCACTGTTGATTAAGTCCGGTTCAGCCATTATTGGAAATATGGATGTTCTGTTTGCGGTCGGCATCGCTTATGGGTTGTCGAAAGATAAAGATGGCGCAGCAGCGCTGACGGGCTTCGTGGGTTACCTGGTGCTGACGACGCTTTGTTCGCCGGATGCGGTTTCAATGATTAAGAAAATTCCGCTGGAGCTGGTGCCCGCGGCGTTCGGCCACATTAAAAATCAGTTTGTGGGGATTCTGGTGGGGATCATCTCTGCGGAGCTGTACAACCGTTTCAGTCAGGTCGAACTGCCGAAGGCGCTGTCGTTTTTCAGCGGACGCCGTCTGGTGCCGATTATCACTTCGTTTCTGATGATTCTGGTTGCCTTTATCCTGATGTATGTCTGGCCGGTTATTTACAGCTCGCTGGTCTCTTTCGGTGAACATATTCAACAGTTGGGCTCGCTCGGCGCCGGTATTTACGCGTTCTTTAACCGCATGTTGCTTCCTGTTGGGTTGCATCATGCTTTGAATTCGGTGTTCTGGTTTGATGTGGCGGGCATTAACGATATACCTAACTTCCTTGCCGGGCAGCAGTCGATTGATGCCGGTAAAGCCGTAGTCGGCGTGACAGGCCGCTATCAGGCGGGATTCTTCCCGATTATGATGTTTGGTTTGCCTGGCGCCGCGCTGGCGATTTATCACTGCGCTCGTCCTGAGAATAAAAACAAGATCGGCGGAATTATGCTTGCCGCGTCATTTGCCGCGTTTTTCACCGGTATTACTGAGCCGCTGGAGTTCTCCTTCATGTTTGTGGCGCCGGTGCTGTATTTCCTGCATGCGGTAATGACCGGTATTTCGGCGTTTATCGCCGCCAGTATGCATTGGATCGCGGGTTTCGGTTTCAGCGCCGGACTGGTGGATATGGTGCTGTCATCCCGCAACCCGCTGGCGACGCACTGGTATATGCTGATACCGATGGGATTGGCCTACTTTGTTATTTATTATCTGGTGTTCAGGTTCACCATTACGCGCTTCAATTTACTGACGCCGGGCCGAGAACTGTCGGTAAGCGGCAGCGAGGCGGATGGCTATGATGTCAATGCCGCCGGATCTTCGGCATCCTCTGAGACGCAGACGTTGGGCAAAGGCTATCTACAGGCTATCGGCGGTAAAGAGAATCTGACCGGTATTGATTCCTGCATCACTCGCTTGCGCTTGAGCGTGGTGGATTCCGCGTTGGTTGATGACGGATTGGCCAAACGGCTCGGCGCGGCCGGCGTCATTCGCTTGAACAAGCAGAGCGTGCAGATTGTTGTCGGCACCCAGGCGGAGTCGATAGCTGCCGCGCTGAAGAAAGCCAGCGAGGAATAGTGCCGATACGCGTTTTTCATCGTTTCTGAATAGCTCGACATAAGGTAAATTTGCGGGATGAGATCGCTATCTCATCCCGTTTATTTTTTTAATGAAACTAACGGTTGTTTCTCGGCCTAGCTTGTTGGATCATTAGCGGTTATATGTCGTTTTAGCATTGAGGAATCAAGAATGAGTGAGGCTGAAGCCCGCCCAACTAACTTTATCCGTCAGATTATTGATGAAGATTTGGCATCCGGTAAGCACGATCATATTCAGACGCGTTTTCCGCCAGAGCCGAATGGCTATCTGCATATCGGGCATGCGAAGTCTATCTGTCTGAATTTCGGGATTGCCCAGGATTACCAGGGGCAGTGTAACCTGCGCTTCGATGATACCAACCCGGTAAAAGAAGATATTGAATACGTTGAGTCGATCAAACGTGATGTTAACTGGCTGGGTTTCTCATGGAGCGGCGACGTTCGCTATTCCTCCAATTATTTCGATCAGCTGCATCAATACGCGGTTGAGTTGATCAGCAAGGGATTGGCATACGTCGATGAACTGACCCCTGAGCAGATTCGCGAATATCGCGGTACGCTGACGTCGCCGGGTAAAAATAGTCCGTACCGCGATCGCAGCGTAGAGGAAAACCTGGCGCTGTTCGAAAAAATGCGTAACGGCGGCTTTGCGGAAGGCACCGCTTGTCTGCGCGCTAAAATTGACATGGCATCGTCGTTTATCGTGATGCGCGATCCGGTTTTGTATCGGATCAAATTTGCTGAGCACCACCAAACCGGCGACAAATGGTGCATCTATCCGATGTACGATTTCACCCACTGTATTTCCGATGCGTTGGAAGGCGTGACTCACTCGCTGTGTACGCTGGAATTCCAGGATAACCGCCGTTTATATGACTGGGTGCTGGATAACATCACTATTCCATGCCATCCGCGCCAGTATGAATTTTCTCGTCTTAACCTCGAATACGCCATCATGTCCAAGCGTAAGCTGAACCTGCTGGTGACGGAAAAAATCGTCGAAGGTTGGGACGATCCGCGCATGCCGACGATTTCCGGATTGCGTCGCCGTGGCTATAGCGCCGCGTCTATTCGTGAATTCTGTTACCGCATCGGCGTAACCAAGCAGGATAACAATGTTGAAATGGCGGCGCTGGAATCCTGCGTGCGTGACGATCTGAATGAAAACGCGCCGCGCGCCATGGCCGTGCTCGATCCGGTGAAAGTGGTGATAGAAAATCTGCCTTCAGATCATGAAGAGTGGGTTACGATGCCAAACCATCCGAATAAACCGGAAATGGGCAGTCGCCAGGTGGCATTCAGCCGTGAGGTGTATATCGACCGCGCGGATTTCCGTGAATCGGCCAATAAACAATATAAGCGCCTGGTGTTAGGAAAAGAAGTCCGCCTGCGCAACGCTTATGTGATTAAAGCGGAGCATATCGATAAAGACGAGCAGGATAACATCACCACTATCTATTGCAGCTACGATCCGGATACCCTGAGTAAAGATCCGGCGGATGGGCGCAAGGTGAAGGGCGTGATTCACTGGGTGTCCGTGGCCCATGGGGTGCCGGCCGAATTCCGTCTGTATGATCGCTTGTTCAGCGTGGCTAATCCCGGGGCGGCGGAAGATTTTCTGTCGACCATCAATCCGGCGTCGCTGCAGGTGACTCATGGTTTTGTCGAGTCGAGTATGGCGCAGGCTGAAACAGAAAAAGCGTATCAGTTTGAACGTGAAGGTTACTTCTGTGCCGATCGCGTTTACTCAACACCTCAGCATTTGGTGTTTAACCGAACGGTAGGCTTGCGAGATACCTGGGTGGGGTAATCGGGATCCGCCGATAAAACGGAAATAAAACCGCTTCGGCGGTTTTATTTTATGACGGATAGGGTAATCCGTCCGCTAACCGGTCGTCGCAAGCGACGTTTAACGTTTCTCCCGGCAATTTTTATGCGGTCGATTTATCTTTTTGCATCATGCAGGGTTTCATCTTCGCGGCAATCCCCATCGCTGCAATGACCATAGAGATACAAACTGTGGTTGGTCAGTTTGATGCCGTGTCTTTCCGCAATTTCGCGTTGGCGTTCTTCGATATACTCATCACGGAACTCAATGACCTTGCCACAATCCAGGCAAATCAGATGGTCATGATGATGTTGCTGCGTCAGTTCGAAAACCGACTTTCCGCCTTCAAAGTTATGGCGGGTTACAATACCAGCATCATCAAACTGATTCAGTACGCGATAGACGGTCGCCAGACCAATCTCTTCACCCATATCAATCAGTTTTTTATATAAATCTTCCGCACTGACGTGATGGCACGCTGGATCCTGTAACACTTCCAGAATTTTCAGTCTTGGAAGTGTGACTTTCAGGCCGGCCTTCTTTAATGCGGTGTTATTGTCAGTCATGCGGGTTTAGTCCTGTTGCTTACTTGATCAATGGAGGCTATTTAGCCTATGACATCGGTCGGCTCAAAATATGTAATAGCGTCTCAATTATAGAACCGTGCATTCAAAATGAAAACAATGGAATGTTAACAAAATTATTCCCACACACTATACAGAGGTATCGTGCAATGTATTGTTGGTAATGAGAGACGCCAGTTGAACGCACAAGACCGATGTGGGTATTGTACATACTTATAGGGGGAAGTTAAAAAAATGTATCAATCTTTATGAAAGGCTTTTCCTATTGATCTGGCTCTGCCGGGAGATGGTCAGAGCCAGGAATCCGTCTTAGCCAACCAGCTCTTTCAGGTTTAGCTCTTCGCTAATCTGTTTTACCCACGCGGTGACGCGCTCGTTGGTCAGTTCAGGCTGACGGTCTTCGTCGATAGCCAAACCGATGAAGTGATTATCATCCGCCAGACCTTTGGACGCTTCAAAGTAATAACCTGCTGTCGGCCAATGTCCGACAATGGTGGCGCCGCGCGGTTCGATAATGTCGCGGATGGTGCCCATCGCGTCACAGAAGTACTCGGCATAGTCTTCCTGATCGCCACAGCCAAACAGGGCAACCAGTTTACCGGTAAAATCAATGTCTTCCAGCGTAGGGAAAAAGTCATCCCAGTCGCATTGGGCTTCCCCGTAGTACCAGGTAGGGATACCCAACAGTAAAATATCGAAAGCTTCGAGATCTTCTTTACTGCTTTTGGCGATGTCATGAACTTCAGCAACGTCGGTTCCCAACTGCTGTTGGATGGTCTTGGCAATGTTCTCGGTATTGCCGGTGTCACTGCCAAAGAAAATTCCTATGAGTGCCATGAATTGAATAACCTCTTGATTCTTAATGGTATGGTGCAGAGTTTTACCCACTTATCGGCTCATAATAACAGACACGCTTCGCATGAGAAACTCGTATCGGTAAGGATACGTAAATAGCGGCATCCATTTGCCGGTGCGCATTTGCTTTGCCCGAAGCCTGATGACCCGCTCATATTTTATTTTTAGCCATGCTGCGGATGGATCAAAAAAACTTATGTTTATGAAAAGTTATGATGTTGTTCAAAGAATTGAAAATAACAGGCGCCAGGCACCGCTTCGTCACTAAATATTCCCTGGGTTTTGTCGATTAACAAGCGTGATCGACTCTGTTTCAACATGACGGAATATTAGCGCCAGGGGCAGACGACAGCCGCCTATTAATATGAATTTCCGCCGTTCTACCGTCGATAACAGCAAAACTTCCTTTTCATATTGTGCGTTAAGTTCGGAGTCAGCGATGAAAATTTTAAAGAACATTGCCATTAGAACGGCCATGCTTTGGGTGCTTGGTGCTTTTTGCCTGTTGTGGGGCGGCGTGTCGATATATACCATGTTTTCTTTCAAGGAGATGACGGCGACATCCAAACTCAGCACTCTTCTGGTAGAAAACTTAAATTTTATTAATCAAGGCAACGACCAGTATTTCCGCATGGTTACGCGCCTTGCCCGCTCCGTTGATGCGCGTCGTAACGGTGATAACGACATGGCCGATAAGGAGCAGGAATCGGCGTTGAATGCGTTGAATTCTCTGAAATCAGGGTTGGCCGCATTTAATGCCGTCGATCATGCGGGGCTGGATGAGGCTCTGGTTCAGGCGGTCAGCCGGGACTGGCGTAATTTAATCACTCAGGGGGTGGAACCCTTGTATCAACAAGCGGCGGCGAATGCGCTGGATGGTTATCAAGCGCAGGCGAAAAACGTGGTTCCCCCATTGAGTCGTCAGTTCGGCGCAGCTCTGGCCGCGTTCAGTCAAGCCGGCTCCGCGAAGTTTGTCGCGGCCGGCGCGCGCTTCGATCAGATTACCACGGTCGGCCAAAATATTTTGCTGACCGGTTTAATCATTGGTCTGGTGATGCTGTTCCTGACCGATCGCTATCTGGTTAAATTCCTGGTTCGGCCATTAAACGATTTACGCGATCACTTCGGCGTAATTGCCTCCGGCCATTTAGGGAAGCCGATTGCCGATTTCGGCCGCAACTGCGTCGGCAAATTATTTCCGTTGTTACGGGAAATGCAAACCAGTCTGGCGAATACCGTCAGCACCATCAGAAACAGCACGGATTCTATTTATCAGGGCGCTTCGGAAATTTCCGCGGGAAATAACGATCTGTCCTCCCGCACCGAACAGCAGGCTTCTGCGCTGGAAGAAACGGCCGCCAGCATGGAGCAGTTGACCGCAACCGTGAAACAGAATGCGGAAAACGCCAATCATGCCAGTCAGTTAGCTTTGCAGGCTTCTACTACGGCCAAAAAAGGCGGCGGTATTGTTGATAATGTCGTAAAAACCATGTCGGAAATTTCCAGCAGTTCGCGCAAAATCGCAGAAATCACCACGGTAATTAACGGCATCGCTTTTCAGACCAATATTCTGGCGCTAAACGCCGCCGTGGAAGCGGCTCGCGCGGGTGAGCAGGGCCGGGGCTTTGCGGTTGTAGCGGGCGAAGTGAGAAGCCTGGCGCAGCGCAGCGCACAGGCGGCGAAAGAGATTGAAGGGCTGATCTCGGAATCAGTCAGATGTGTGGACACCGGTTCTCATCTGGTTGAAGACGCCGGGAACACCATGCATGAAATTGTACGCGCAGTGACTAACGTTACCGACATCATGGGCGAGATCGCCTCCGCATCGGAAGAGCAGAGCAAAGGGATTGCGCAGGTTGGTCAGGCAGTGGCTGAAATGGATAGCGTTACTCAGCAGAATGCGGCGCTGGTTGAACAGGCGTCGGCGGCGGCGTTGTCGCTGGAAGAGCAGGCTGCGCTGCTGAATCAGACGGTTTCACTATTCCAACTGTCTGAACAGTCTTCACAGCCGAAGGCGGCGGCGCAAGCCAGGGGCGTTCCGAAAGCCGCAATGGCGAGCAAGGGGCAAAAGGCGTTGCCGCCCGGCAATGATAATTGGGAAAAATTCTGATTAACGCTGTGGCGTCAGGGACGACGCCGCTGTGCCGCAGAAGCCCGGCGACGTTATTTCAGCGCTTTTTACCGGACAACTGAGCCAGCAACATTTCTTCAATAAGTTCGCTACGGCTAATATTGCGCTGCGCGGCCAGGTCGTTAAGTATACCGACGGCCTCGCTGTTGATTTTTAATTCTACCCGGCGTAATCCGCGAACTTTGTCGCGCCGTAGCTGATTACGCTTGTTAATTCTTAACTGTTCATCTCGTGAAAGCGGATTGGTCTTCGGGCGGCCCGGACGACGCTCATCTGCGAACAGATCCAGCGTGGTACGATCCGTTTGTTCTTTTGCCATAGGTAATGATACTGCAAGGTCTTCGGACCAAAATGCGTTCGCGTCTGACATAACAGACAACGCGTACATTTTGATGATGTGGTTACAATGCCTGTGGCTGATTCAGCCGTCCCTCTACTGCGGCCGCCATCATACCCTAGCCGCACTGGCCGGGACAACGGTTAATCAGGGATTCCTGATTAACCCGCATCAAGAAAACGATGGATCGCGCGCAAGACCGCTTCGGGTTTTTCGGCATGGACCCAGTGTCCGGCGCCGCTCACCACATAGGCACGCGCCATCGGAAACTGGCGCAGTAGAACGTCACGATACCTGTCGTCCAGATAAGGCGAGTTTTCGCCGCGAATAAATAAAATGGCGCCTTGCCAGGCCGCAAGCGTCCGCCAGCCGACGATGTTGTCGTATTGATCCCACAGCGCCGGGACATTGAAGCGCCATTCGCCCTGTTGAAAAGATTTCAGCAAAAATTGAATCACGCCTTCTTCTTTCAGATATTGACGCATCAGCGTAGCGGCTTGCGAGCGTGAGGTGATGCCGGCATCGGTGACGGCGCGTAATGCGCTGAAGACGTCGTCATGTCCGCGCGTCTGGTAATCGACCGGCGCAATATCGATCACCACCAGTTTTGCCAGGCGCTGTGGAATCAGGGCGCTGAGCGCCATCGCCACCTTACCGCCCATCGAGTGACCAATCACTATCGCCCGTTCAATGCTCAACGCGTCCAGTAATTCCAGCACATCCTGCGCCATTGCCGGGTAGGTCATCTGCGATGCGCGTGGCGACAGGCCGTGGTTGCGCAGATCAAGCTGTAAAACATCGCGCTGATTTTGCAAATCCCGGCCAAGTGCACCAAGATTATCCAGATTGCCAAACAGGCCATGAATAAGGATCACAGGTAGCTTGCCGTTGGGCTGATGCGCATAATGCCAGCGATAATTCAATTTCATGGTGAAGTTCATTCAGAGATACAGACGCTTAGGGTATCATGACTCTACAACATTGAGTTACCGTGGAAGAAACAGGCATAACCATCCCGGCGAGAACAGAAACAGCAAGGCATAATCCGAGTTTTACCGTTGTCTGCGTTCTGCCGCTGTTCGAGAGCCGTTATTCGCCTGTATACTTCTTGACGATTGATTTAAGTCATATACCCTTCATATTTTTAAGCTGTAGGCGCGCTGGCATCCTGAATGACTGGCTTCTCTGTGGGTCTCGCCCCGTTGAGATGGCTACATGCGGCATTCAAAACGACAACGTTTTGTCCTGCATCTTGAAACCGATTGGGTATTAAACAGTACTGGATAAAGATGAAAACTATTGAGGTCGACGAAGAGCTTTATCGTTATATCGCCAGCCACACGCAGCACATCGGTGAAAGCGCATCGGATATTTTACGGCGAATGCTGAAATTCACCGCCGGTCAGGCCGCTTCGGCGCCCGCGGCGAACGCTACCGCCGGGGCGCAACCCGCGTCGTCCCCGCGTCCGGGCGATCGGGTACGGGCAATGCGCGAGCTACTGTTATCGGATGAATACGCCGAGCAGCATAAGGCGATTAATCGCTTCATGCTGGTATTGTCCTCGCTCTACCTCCTGTCGCCAAAGGAATTCGCACAGGCAACAGAATCACTTCATGGCCGTACGCGGGTCTATTTCGCGGGCGACCAGCAAACATTACTTCAGAATGGCACGCACACGAAGCCCAAACATATTCCGGGTACGCCATACTGGGTTATTACCAATACCAATACCGGCCGTAAACGAAGCATGATTGAACACATTATGCTGGCGATGCAGTTTCCGGCAGAGCTGACAGAAAAAGTTTGCGGAACCATCTAATTCACGACAGCGTCAGAGAGAAACGCCAATGGCTAATCACCCAAGAGCCGGACAGCCTACCCGGCAAAGCGATTTAATCAATGTGGCCCAACTGGCGTCACAATATTATGTTCTGCGTCCGGAAGTTGGAAATGCAGCGCATGCGGTGAAGTTTGGTACCTCAGGCCATCGCGGTAGCGCGGGGCGTCAAAGCTTTAATGAAGCGCATATTCTGGCCATCGCGCAGGCTATCGCCGAAGAGCGCGGCAAACAGGGAATAACCGGACCCTGTTATGTCGGCAAGGATACCCATGCGCTCTCTGAGCCGGCTTTTATTTCGGTTCTGGAGGTGTTGGCCGCCAACGGCGTGGATATGATTGTCCAGCAGGACAACGGCTTTACGCCGACGCCGGCGGTTTCCAACGCTATTCTGACGCATAACCGTGACGGTGGCGCGCTGGCGGACGGCATTGTGATTACGCCGTCCCACAATCCACCCGAAGATGGCGGCATCAAATACAATCCGCCGAATGGCGGTCCTGCCGATACCAACGTCACCAGCGTGATTGAACAACGGGCAAATGCGCTGCTGGCGGATGATCTGCGAGGGGTTAAACGCATCACGCTGGATCAAGCCTGGAAGAGCGGGTATATCCACCAGCAGGACCTGGTTCAGCCGTATGTCGAAGGCTTGTCCGACGTGGTTGATATGGCTGCCATTCAGCGAGCGGGGCTGACGTTGGGCGTCGATCCGCTGGGCGGCTCAGGCATTGCTTACTGGCAACGCATTGCCGAGCATTACAAACTGAATCTGACGCTGGTGAATGACGAGATCGATCAGACATTCCGTTTTATGACGCTGGATCATGATGGCGTGATCCGTATGGATTGCTCGTCCGTTTCCGCAATGGCCGGGTTACTGGCGCTGCGTGATAAATTCGATCTGGCGTTCGCCAACGATCCCGACTATGACCGTCATGGTATCGTCACGCCCGCGGGGCTGATGAATCCAAACCATTATCTGGCGGTAGCGATCAACTATCTGTTTCAGCATCGTCCTCAGTGGGGCGAGTCGGTGGCGGTAGGCAAAACGCTGGTTTCCAGTGCGATGATCGATCGCGTGGTGGCGGATTTGGGGCGTAAGCTGGTGGAAGTGCCGGTCGGCTTCAAATGGTTTGTTGATGGCTTGTTTGACGGCAGTTTTGGTTTTGGCGGCGAAGAAAGCGCGGGCGCATCTTTCCTGCGTTTTGACGGCACGCCGTGGTCAACGGACAAAGACGGCATCATTATGTGCCTGCTGGCGGCGGAAATTACCGCGGTGACGGGTAAGAATCCACAACAGCATTACGATGAGCTGGCTAAACGCTTCGGGGCGCCCAGCTATAACCGTATCCAGGCTTCGGCAACCCATGCGCAAAAGGCGGCGTTGGCCAAGCTGTCGCCCGAGCAGGTGTCCGCCAGCACCCTGGCGGGCGATCCTATTACCGCACGCTTGACGGCGGCGCCAGGCAACGGCGCCGCTATCGGCGGCCTGAAGGTGATGACCGACAACGGCTGGTTTGCGGCGCGCCCTTCCGGTACGGAAGAAGCCTATAAGATCTACTGCGAGAGTTTCCTGGGCGCCGAGCACCGGGAGCGTATTGAGAAAGAAGCGGTGGAAATTGTCAGCGCGGTGCTGGCTAACGCCAAGTAAACCTGTAAGCGGGCGCTGTATCGCAGCGCCCGAGCTTGGAGGTAAAGTCGTAAGATGACCGCCGTTCCCGACCCTCTTTTCCGTACCGCGTCGTTGCCGCAACCTCGGGCAACCGATCTTTTAGGTAGGGTTGGGTCTTTCAGCTCGCCTTTTGCCCGCTTTACTGTGCGATGTTTTATCCCAGCGCCACCATCAGCGCGCCGGCGGAAATCAGTGCTACGCCGATGCCTGCCATCAACGAAATTTTCTCGCCCAGCAGCAGCACCGCCAGTACGACAGCAAATACCACGCTGAGCTTATCGATTGGCGCTACCTGGGCGACATTGCCGTTTTTCAACGCGACAAAATAAAACAGCCACGACATAGCGCCCGCCACGCCGCTGAGAAGAATAAACAGCAAAGCGCGTTTATTGGCGATGATTTCCCCAACCAGCGCCACTTTCCCTTGCATGACGACGACGCCGACTAGAAAAAGCGCCATCACCACGGCACGAACCGCCGTTGCGGTATTGGCATCCAGATTTTGCAAACCGATTTTGCCGAACAGGGCAACCAGCGCGGCGCACAAGGCTGAAAGCAAGGCATAGATTAACCAGCTACTCATGATGCGAGATCCCAGAAGAAATAGAGCGGTGAAACAGAATAGATGGCTGGCGATATGGGCCGATGGCTGCCGTCTTCTCGTTAAAACATTTCCGATATGCTTTGCGCAATAATGACGACGTCGCCCGTTAGGGCTTTGTCGTCAAGCTTGAGGCAGGAATGTTACTCCGGCAGGGGGCGGATAACCAGATTCACGGCATAAAACGATAACCCACGGCCGTCTCGGTCAACAGATGGCGTGGCCGTGCGGGATCGTCTTCCAATTTTTGACGCAGGTGTCCCATGTAGATACGCAGATAGTGACTGTGCTCCGTGGCATTAGGGCCCCAAACCTGAGTGAGCAGTTGGCGTTGCGTCAACACTTTGCCTGGGTTTGCCACCAGCGTAGCCAACAAGCGGAATTCAATGGGCGTCAGGTGTAATTCCTCGCCATTACGTCTCACCAGGCGGTTAGGCAGATCCAGGGTCACGGCGCCAAAACTCACCTGCGGCGTGTCCTGCGGTGAACTGCCGTGGCGGCGCAATGCGACACGTACTCTGGCCATCAATTCACCGATACCAAAAGGTTTGGTCAGGTAATCATCCGCGCCGGCGTCCAGCGCATCGATTTTATCCTGCTCGTCGGTACGCGCGGAAAGCACAATAATCGGCGTTCCGCTCCACTGGCGCAGATCGCGGATATAGTCGATGCCGCTGCCATCCGGCAGACCCAGATCGAGGATAACCAATTCGGGCTTGCGCGTGGCGGCTTCAATCAAACCACGCTGCAGGGTTTCAGCGTCATATACGCGACAGCCCTCGCTCTCCAGCGTTTGACGGACAAAGCGGCGGATCTCTTTTTCATCTTCGACGATTAAAATGGTGGCCTGCAATGGGGACGGCTCTCCTCGGCATGTTCAGGTTTGATGTCCTGTGGGACGGATCCCGCCTTACATCGTTAGTCATACGGCAAGTCATGCGCCACTTAATATCATGATAGCGATGAGTATGGCGATTTTTAATCTTATGCTCCAACTAATATCATGATTTATTACCTTATTTTTTCATTGGGTGTCCTGAACAGAAACCAGATCCGCTATGCTGGTTATAGCGGATTTTTTAATAAGGGGTAAATCATGACGTACGATCAGATTCCGGTTGGCATCAGTGCCTGTCTGCTTGGAAACCCTGTTCGCTTTGACGGCGGACATAAACGCCTGGCATTTGCCGTTGAGCAGTTGTCACCGTATTTTGATTTTGAACCCGTCTGCCCGGAGATGGCCGTCGGGCTGCCGGTGCCGAGGCCGGCGTTACGACTGGTCAAAAATGCGGAAGAGAACATTATCTTGTGCGCCAGCAATGGTTCGCCGCTGGATGTGACCGCGCAGATGAAAGGTTTTTCTGCGGAAAAAGTCAGTCAGCTACAGCACCTGTGCGGCTATATCGTCTGCGCGAAATCCCCCAGTTGCGGTATGGAGCGGGTCAGAGTATATGACGCGTCGCAAAAAAACGCGCAAAAGAGCGGCACGGGACTGTTTACCCAGGAGCTAATGCGTCAGCTCCCCTGGTTGCCGGTAGAAGAAGATGGCCGTCTGCACGACCCGGGGTTGAAGGAAAACTTCATTGAACGGATTTATGCCCTGCATGAATTGCATCAGCTTTGGCGGCAGGGGCTTAATCGAGGCGCGCTGATTGCGTTCCATAGCCGCTACAAGCTGCTGCTGCTGGCGCATTCCCAACCTGAATACCGCGAACTGGGACGTTTCGTTGCCGGTATCGACAAATGGACGTCGCTGGAAGATTTTGCGCAGGAGTATCGTCTGCGATTGATGAAGCTCCTGTCTCACCCGGCAACGCGACGCAACCATACCAATGTTCTGATGCATGTGCAGGGATATTTCCGCCCGTATCTCAACTCGCCGCAGCGGCAGGAGCTCGCTCAACTGATCGACCGCTATCGGCAGGGATTACAGCCCCTCCTGGCGCCCATCACCTTGCTGAATCATTACCTGGCGGAGTACCCGGACGATTACCTGGCCGGACAACGCTATTTTGAGCCCTATCCGGAAACGTTAAGGCTACGCTACGGCCACTAACGGGTGGCCTGAGGATAATTTATGACCACCCATCTGGTCTGGTTGCGTAATGATTTACGCACCATTGATAATCAGGCGCTGCATGCGGCTTGCCAGGATCCGCAGGCGAAAGTTATCGCGCTGTTTATTGCCACTCCGCAGCAGTGGCGGCGACACGACATGGCGCCGCGGCAGGCCGCTTTTCTGCTGGAAAATCTCAAGGCGTTGCGGCAAGCGCTGGCCGAAAAAAGGATAGCGCTGCACTACCATGAGTGCGCCGATTTTTCCGCATCGGTGAGCTGGCTGGCTGATTTTTGCCAGCGGCAGGGCGTCACGCATCTGTTTTATAACCGTCAGTATGAAATCAACGAACGCCAGCGTGATGAACAGGCGGAAGCATTATTAGCCGATCGCCTTGAGTGTCGGCGCTTTGATGACAGCCTGCTGTTGCCTCCCGGTAGTGTACTCACCGGCGAGGGCAATATGTACAAGGTATTCACGCCATTTCGCCAGGCGTTTATTCACCGGTTGTTGGAAACCGATACCGACAGCGTTTCGGCTCCGGAGCCAAGAAACGGCGCTGCGGTTGACGTCACGGCGCCGTTAAAGCCGTTCAGCTATCCTCGGCTGGATGTCGGGCCGGAATTTCCGGTAGGAGAAACGGCGGCCCTGCATCAGTTGCGCCAGTTCTGCCGCGAGCAGGTGCAGGATTACCATCGTCAGCGGGATTTGCCGGCGCTGGCGGGAACCAGCAAATTATCGCCTTATCTGGCATTGGGCGTTTTGTCTCCTCGTCAGTGTTTTAACCGGTTGCGCGCGGAATGTCCCGATCTGTTGGAGAAGCGGGAGAGCGGCGCTTTCGTCTGGTTTAATGAGCTGGTCTGGCGTGAATTTTATCGGCACTTATTGGTGTTTTGGCCGGATTTGTGTAAACACAAACCGTTCACCGCATGGACTCAGCAGGTACAGTGGCGTCGGGCGCCGGACGATCTGGCGGCCTGGCAAGAGGGGAAAACCGGGTACCCGATCGTTGATGCGGCCATGCGGCAGCTGAATCAAACCGGTTGGATGCATAACCGGTTGCGTATGATTTGCGCCAGTTTTTTAGTAAAAGATTTACTTATCGACTGGCGTGAAGGGGAGCGCTATTTTATGTCGCAATTGCTGGATGGCGATCTGGCGGCAAATAACGGCGGCTGGCAGTGGGCGGCATCGACCGGCACCGACGCCGCGCCCTATTTCCGCATTTTCAACCCGACCACCCAGGGGGAGCGATTCGACCCGCAGGGCGCCTTTATCCGTCGCTGGCTGCCCGAATTGGCGGCGGTGCCGGATAAAGATATTCATCAGCCCCACCGATGGGCCGATCGACAGGGGCGCGCCCTGAACTATCCACTGCCGATTGTCGACCATAAACAGGCGAGACAGCAAACGCTGGCGGCTTTTGAAGCCGCGAAAAACTCAGCCGCGGCGCATGACGAGCAAACAGAGAAAGGTAAGTATGCATAATAGCGATTTGGAAAAACTGATTAACCGGAAGCTTGAGGCGGCGTCTTTTCAGGACTATGCCCCCAATGGTTTGCAGGTGGAAGGGCGCCGTGACGTTCAACGTATCGTCACCGGCGTTACCGCCTCGCAGGCCTTGCTGGATTCGGCCGTTGAGCATCAGGCTGACGCCATTCTGGTCCACCACGGTTATTTTTGGAAAAACGAATCGCCGAATGTTGTTGGTATGAAGCGTAATAGACTGAAAACGCTGCTGGTCAACGATATTAATCTGTACGGCTACCATCTGCCGCTGGATGCGCATCCTCAGTTGGGCAATAACGCCCAACTGGCGGCGTTGCTGGAAATCCGCGTGCTGGGAATGATTGAACCGCTGGTGCCTTATGGCGAGTTGTGTCAAACACTTAGCGGCGATGCGTTGCGCCAGCGTCTGGAAAACCGCTTGGGGCGTTCGGTGCTGCATTGTGGGGATAATGCACCGCAACAGATACGGCGCATCGCGTGGTGTACCGGTGGCGGACAGGGGTTTATCGAACCGGCGGCGCGTTTTGGCGTCGATGCTTTTATTACCGGTGAAGTCTCAGAGCAGACGATTCATATCGCTCGTGAAATGGGGCTGCATTTTTTTGCCGCCGGACACCATGCCACGGAGCGGGGAGGAATCCACGCGCTGGGCGACTGGCTGGCTCAGCAGCATGGGTTTGACGTGACTTTTATTGATATTCCTAACCCTGCCTGATGGTTAACGCTTTTTTTATTAATGGCATAGGTCGCCAAACATAAAAATAAGCATGAAAATCTCAGGTTGGTATCTTTTTTGCTTTTCCCTAAGCAATAAGAAAAGTACATAACGTGATGCAGGAGAAAAGATTGCAACGGGCGCGATGTTATCTGCTAGGCGAGAAGACCGTGGTTCTGGAACTGGAGCCGCCGATGACGCTGCAAAGCCAGCAGCGCATCTGGGGGTTGGCTGAGCGTTTGAGTCACCATGAAGCGGTGGAGGAAGCGATTCCGGGAATGAACAACCTGACGGTGATGTTGGCGCATCCGCAGCAGGTGGCGCTGGATGCCATAGAACGTCTGCAACGCTGGTGGGAGGAGAGCGATTCGTTGCTTTTCGAACCACGTGACCTTGATATTCCGGTGATCTATGGCGGCGAGGCCGGACCGGACTTGGCATTGGTCGCCGATCACTGCGATATGACCGAAAAGCAAGTCGTGGAAGCGCATTCCTCCGCCAGCTATATCGTTTATTTTCTGGGCTTTCAGCCTGGGTTCGCCTACCTGGGCGGGCTGAATGAAAAGTTGCATGTTCCTCGTCGCGCGGAACCCCGACTTCGGGTGGCGGCCGGGTCGGTTGGCATCGGCGGCTCGCAAACCGGAATTTACCCGTTATCAACGCCGGGAGGCTGGCAGTTGATTGGCCGTACGTCGCTCGGCTTGTTCGATCCACAGAGTATGCCGCCAACCTTGTTGCGCCCCGGCGATAAAATTCGCTTTCTGCCTCAGCAGGGGGGGATATGCTGAAGATTATTCATGCCGGGCTATATACATCGGTACAGGATGCCGGGCGTTTCGGCTTTCGCCGTCTGGGTATCAGCCAGGCAGGCGCGCTGGATATCCCTGCGCTTAAGCTGGCCAATCTGCTGGTGGCCAATGCGGAGAATACCGCCGCGCTGGAGATCACGCTGGGAAAATTTGTCGCTACCTTTACTTCCCCTTGCTGGATCGCACTGACCGGAGCCGACTGTCATGCTGAATTGGATGGCAAACCGCTGTGGACCGGCTGGCGTTTTGCCGTCAAGGTCGGGCAAACATTGCAAATGCATTTGCCGCGTCACGGCATGCGCAGCTATCTGGCGCTGTCCGGCGGAATCAAGGTGCCGGAAATCCTGGGTTCATGCAGCACCGATCTAAAGGCGGGGTTTGGCGGGTTTGCCGGGCGTCTGCTGGTCGATGGCGACCAGCTTGAACTGGGAAGGCCGGCACGCCTGCCGAGCGGAAAAATAGGGGTCAAGCAACTACTGTTTGGCAACCGCGTCAGAGCATTGCCGGGGCCGGAATATAAAGAATTCAGCAGAGATGCGCAGGAAAAATTCTGGCAAACGCCCTGGCATTTGAGCCCGCAAAGCAACCGGATGGGTTATCGGCTGCAAGGTCCGGCATTATACCGCACGACCCAGCGGGAAATGTCATCTCATGGTTTGTTGCCGGGGGTGGTGCAGGTGCCGCATAACGGTCATCCGATCGTGCTGTTGGCCGATGCGCAAACTACCGGCGGTTATCCGCGCATTGCCTGTGTGATTGATGCGGATTTATATCATTTGGCGCAAATACGTCTGGGGGAACCGGTGCATTTTGTCCGCTGTACGTTGGCAGAGGCTCAGCATGCGGCGCAGCAACAGCGGCGTTATCTTGAACAACTGGCGTGGAGGCTACATGATTATTGATCTGAATGCCGACCTGGGTGAAGGCGGCGAGCATGATGAGGCATTGTTGAAACTGGTCAGTTCAGCAAATATTGCCTGTGGATTCCATGCGGGAGACGCCGAGACCATGCGACAATCGGTACGGTGGGGGATTAACTATGGCGTGGCCATCGGAGCGCATCCAGGCTTTCCGGATCGTGAAAATTTTGGCCGTAAAGAGATGCATCTGCCCGCGGAGACGGTTTTTGCCCAGGTGGTGTATCAGGTCGGCGCGCTGACCGCGATAGCCGCGGCGGAAGGGGGAACGCTGGTTCACGTCAAGCCACACGGCATGCTGTATAACCAGTCCGCCCGCGAGCCCGCGTTGGCCGATGCCATCGCCCGCGCGGTGAAAATGATTAATCCGGCTTTGCGCCTGGTGGGATTGGCCGGCGGTGAACTGATCCGGGCCGGGCAGCGCTTGGGGCTGGTGACACGGCAGGAAGTGTTTGCCGATCGGTGTTACTTGCCGGATGGTTCCTTGGTGCCGCGTACCCAATCCGGCGCATTGATCAACAGCGACGATCTGGCATTAGCCCAAACGTTGGAGATGATTCAACGCAGGCGTGTGCGCGCCAGCGACGGTTCCTGGGTCGATGTTCAGGCGGATACGGTCTGTGTGCATGGCGACGGTCAGCATGCGTTAACCTTCGCACGTAAGTTGCGCAACTGTTTTTCTCAGCATTTGATTAGCGTTACGGCCGCGTAATAGTCGACTCCGACCACCACCGCTAAAGCGAGGGCGAATGAAAACCGTATTGATTACCGCGTTTGAACCTTTCGGCGGCGAAGACTGCAATGCGTCGTGGGAAGCCGCAAAGACGCTGCATCAGCGTGAGATTGCCGGAGCCCGAGTGATGGTCTGCCGGCTTCCCTGCGTATTCGACCTGGCGTTACAGCAGCTTTATCGCGCTGTGGCGCAGCTGTCGCCGGATGTGGTTATTGCGCTTGGCGAGGCGGGAGGCCGGGCCGACATCTCGCTGGAGCGGATCGCCATTAATATTAACGACGCGCGCATACCGGACAATCAAGGTCATCAACCCGTTGATACCCCGGTGATTGAAGGCGGTCCTGCCGCCTATTTTTCAACCCTGCCGGTGAAGGCGATGCTCGGCGCGTTGCGTGGCGCAGGCATTCCCGCGTCGATATCGCAAACGGCCGGCACCTTTGTTTGCAATCACCTGATGTATGGTCTGTTGCACCATCTTCATCAACAAGGCGATTTGACCCGCGGCGGATTTGTTCATGTTCCCCATACGCCGCAGCAGGCGGCGAGCCATCCCGGGGAGCCCAGTATGCCGAGCCGCACGGTCAGCGATGCGCTGGAAATTATCATCAGACAGTCGCTGATGGCGCGTCAGGATGCGCACGTCGCCGCGGGTTCCTTACACTAGCGTTGTAACGGAGTTATTCATGCCGGAAGGACCGGAGATTCGCCGAGCGGCCGACAAGCTGGCTGCCGCGATGGTTGGAAAGCGTCTGAGTCAAGTCTGGTTCGCCTTCCCTGAACTGAAAGCGTATGAACCGCAGCTGATCGGGCAGCGGGTGGAGAAGATCGCTACCCGCGGGAAGGCCCTGTTGACCTATTTTTCCAATGGACTGGTGCTGTACAGCCATAACCAGCTCTATGGCCTGTGGCGCCTGGTCAATGCCGGGGATACGCCGCAAAGCAAGCGTGACCTGCGAGTACGGCTGGAAAATAGCGATCGGGCGGCGTTGCTGTACAGCGCGTCGGATATTGAGATGCTGACCATGGACTCCCTGTCATCGCATCCTTTTTTGCAGCGAATTGGTCCGGATGTATTGGATTTGTCGCTGACGACAGAGCAGGTCCGCGAACGATTGTGCTCCGCGCGTTTTCGTCGCCGTCAGTTCAGCAGCCTATTGCTCGATCAGTCTTTCCTTGCCGGTCTGGGCAACTATCTGAGAATCGAGATCCTGTGGCAGGCTCGTCTGGCTCCGCAACACAATGCTCAGGGGTTGAGCGAGGCGCAGTTGCAATCCCTCAGCCAGGCGCTGCTTGATATCCCCCGCTTGTCCTATAATACGCGCGGCGCCGCGGATGAAAACCGCCATCATGGCGCGGTTTTTTCGTTCAAGGTATTTCATCGTGAAGGTGAACCCTGTCCGCGCTGCGGGCATCTCATCGAGAAAACCATGCTGGCTGGCCGACCGTTTTACGGATGTCCCGGCTGTCAGACGTAAGAAAACATCGGGAGTGATTTCAATGCCGACGGCGGTGACGGAAAACGGATTGCCCGTCATAAAAAACGGCAATCTCGGGCTTTAGCGGCTCTCCGTCAGTTGGCGCTTTCGCCATTGACGCCCTCCCTGAAGGCGGAGGGCCGGGGTGGGTAACGACGGGCATCCTGGTCACTCAGGCGGGGGCTTTCCGCCTGTTGTATCGCATGAAAGACGCGATCAATCCTTCAGACTGGATTCAAAATCACGTTTGGCGTAGCCGGTATAAAGCTGACGCGGACGGGCAATTTTAATTCCGTCGTCGTGCATTTCATTCCAGTGGGCGATCCAGCCAACCGTACGCGCCATGGCGAAGATTACCGTGAACATGGAAGACGGAATGCCCATCGCTTTCAAAATGATGCCCGAGTAGAAGTCGACATTGGGATACAGCTTCTTCTCGATGAAGTAGGGGTCGTTGAGTGCAATGTGTTCCAGCTCCATGGCGACTTCCAGCAGGTCGTCTTTTCGTCCCAATTCCTTCAGCACTTCATGACAGGTTTCGCGCATGACTGTCGCCCGCGGATCATAGTTTTTATACACGCGGTGACCGAACCCCATCAGACGGAATGAATCGTTCTTGTCCTTGGCGCGTTTGATAAAGGCCGGAATATGTTCAACGGAGCTAATTTCTTCCAGCATGCGCAAGCAGGCTTCGTTCGCCCCGCCGTGCGCCGGCCCCCATAACGAGGCGATCCCGGCGGCGATACAGGCGAATGGATTGGCGCCGGACGATCCCGCGGTTCGCACGGTGGAGGTGGAAGCGTTTTGTTCGTGATCGGCGTGCAGGATCAGGATGCGATCCATCGCGCGTTCCAGGATCGGGTTCACTTCATATTGTTCGCACGGCGTCGCAAACATCATGTGCAGGAAGTTGCCGGCGTAGGAGAGGTCGTTTCTGGGATAGACGAAAGGCTGACCAAGCGAGTATTTGTAACACATGGCGGCAACGGTCGGCATTTTGGACAGCAGACGGTAGGCGGCGATTTCACGGTGGCGTTCGATGCTGATATCCAGCGAGTCGTGGTAGAACGCCGCCAGCGCGCCGGTTACGCCGCAGAGCACGGCCATGGGATGCGAGTCGCGGCGAAAGCCGTGGAACAGACGGGTAATCTGTTCATGGATCATGGTGTGGCGCGTCACCGTGGTTTTAAAGGTATTAAATTGCTCCTGGCTCGGCGCCTCGCCAAAAAGCAGGATATAGCAAACTTCAAGATAGTTGGATTTTTCGGCCAACTGGGCGATAGGAAACCCGCGGTGTAGTAAAATGCCCTCTTCACCGTCGATATAGGTGATTTTTGATTCGCAGGACGCGGTAGAGGTGAAGCCGGGGTCAAATGTGAACAAACCTTTGGAGCCGAGGGCGCGGATATCAATCTCATTTTGTCCCAACGTGCCTGTCAGCACGTCAAGCTCAATAGGCTCTTTACCGTCTAGAGTAAGCGTTGCTTTCTTATCAGTCATTTATAGTCTCCTAGCGCTTTAATTTTAAATCTTTTCACCGAAGAAATACCGCCATGCCTGTACACCGGATTAACCATGGACCGGTGAAACTCTGTCGCGACGAATCGTCAATAGGGTACAGAGTCAGGCCGAAATCCATTGGCTATAGTCCGCTACCTCAGGATGAAAACATCGTTCTCCTGATCATTAATCATTCTCTGAATTCGTCATAGCGATATCTATGACTTTTACAGGGGTTATCCGTACCACTGTTACATAAGTTGTGGCGGTGGGAAAGAATAACCGCTGAGCTTTACGACAGCATAGAGAATTTATCGGGTTGCTTGTAATCAGTATGTTTATTTTTTGTCAAAATTTATGATTGATTTTGAATAAATTGTGAAATTCGTGATGTCAATCACTATTCAGGGGAAATGTTTCCAAACGGTTTGTGTGGGAATTGTAATGGGAATGTGAAGCTCCTATACTTCGGCCAGGTCTCCGGATTCCCTGCCGTAGGAGCACCCAGTATGAATGGATTTGGCGTTGTTCGGATAGCGGATTGTCGATGTTTGAACGCGCACCGTAAAACGAGCTTTAGCGTTTCGGCATTCATGCTGTCTGACCTCACTCAGGTCCGGAGGAAGACACAATAATAAAAACTGTGTGGGCAAATCTGTGAAAAAACAAAGACCTGTTAATCTGGATCTGCAAACGATCCAATTTCCTGTTACTGCGATAGCCTCTATTCTCCACCGCGTGTCTGGCGTTATTACCTTTGTCGCCGTCGGTATCCTGCTATGGCTGCTAGGCTTATCCCTATCTTCGGAAGAGGGGTTCTTACGCGCAGCGGATATCATGGATAGCGTCATGGTGAAATTTATTCTTTGGGGCATTCTCACGGCGCTGGCCTATCACATAGTCGGGGGCTTACGCCACCTGATGATGGACTTCGGCTATATAGAAGAAGATCTGATCGCCGGTAAACGTTCCGCAAACCTCGCCTTTGTCATTACTGTCGTGCTTTCACTGCTGGCTGGAGTCCTCATATGGTAAGTAATGCTTCTGCATTAGGACGAAATGGCGTACACGATTGGTTGCTGATCCGCGCTTCCGCCATTGTTATCGTGCTGTATGTCATTTATCTGATTGGCTTTATTGTCTCCGCTAATCACCTCAGCTATGGAATCTGGCGTGATTTTTTCTCCATGGCCCTCACCAAGGTATTCACACTACTGACGTTATTTTCCATTCTGGTGCATGCCTGGATAGGGATGTGGCAGGTATTGACCGACTATATTAAACCGCTGGCCGTACGCCTGACTCTACAATTGGCGATCGTGGTTACGCTGTTGGTGTATGTCATTTATGGAACCATTGTGGTGTGGGGGGCGTAATGAGTTTACCAATTAGAGAATTTGATGCGGTTGTTGTCGGCGCCGGCGGGGCAGGAATGCGCGCCGCCCTGCAAATATCTCAGATGGGGCTGTCCTGCGCGCTGTTATCCAAAGTATTCCCGACGCGTTCCCACACCGTGTCCGCACAAGGCGGTATTACCGTCGCGCTGGGCAATACCCATGAGGACAACTGGGAATGGCACATGTATGACACCGTCAAGGGTTCCGATTACATCGGCGATCAGGACGCGATTGAATATATGTGTAAAACCGGGCCGGAAGCGGTTCTGGAATTGGAACACATGGGATTGCCGTTCTCGCGTCTTGACGATGGCCGCATTTATCAGCGTCCGTTCGGCGGACAGTCAAGAAACTTTGGCGGCGAACAGGCTGCCCGCACCGCGGCGGCGGCGGATCGTACCGGTCATGCGCTGTTGCACACGCTCTATCAGCAGAACCTGAAAAATCATACCACCATCTTCTCCGAATGGTATGCGCTCGACCTGGTGAAAAATCAGGACGGCGCGGTTGTGGGATGTACCGCGATTTGTATCGAAACGGGGGAAGTGGTTTATTTCAAAGCTCGGGCCACCGTACTGGCGACCGGCGGGGCGGGGCGTATCTATCAGTCCACCACCAATGCGCATATCAATACCGGCGACGGCGTCGGCATGGCATTACGCGCCGGGGTGCCGGTGCAGGATATGGAGATGTGGCAGTTCCATCCGACGGGCATCGCCGGCGCCGGGGTGTTGGTCACCGAGGGGTGTCGTGGCGAAGGCGGCTATTTGTTGAATAAGCACGGCGAGCGTTTTATGGAGCGCTATGCGCCGAACGCAAAAGATCTTGCCGGTCGTGACGTGGTCGCCCGTTCGATCATGATCGAAATTCGAGAAGGCAGGGGCTGCGAGGGCCCCTGGGGGCCGCATGCCAAGTTGAAGCTGGATCATCTGGGCAAAGAGGTGCTGGAATCGCGTTTGCCGGGGATCCTGGAACTATCGCGCACTTTTGCTCACGTCGACCCGGTGAAAGAGCCGATTCCGGTTATTCCCACCTGTCATTACATGATGGGGGGGATCCCGACCAAAGTCAGCGGTCAGGCGCTGACTATCAACGATAAGGGTGAGGATGTCGTGATTCCCGGTCTGTTCGCGGTGGGGGAAATCGCCTGTGTTTCGGTCCATGGCGCGAACCGTCTGGGGGGCAACTCCCTGCTCGATTTGGTGGTGTTCGGTCGTTCGGCGGGGATGCATTTGCAGGAATCGCTCAATGAGCAGGGCGTGAGCCGAGACGCCAGCGACTCAGATATCGAGCTTTCCCTCGAGCGCCTTAACCGCTGGAATAACAACAGCTCTGGCGAAGATCCGGTGGAAATCCGCAAGGCGTTGCAATCCTGCATGCAACATAATTTCTCGGTATTTCGCGAAGGCGATGCGATGGCGAAAGGTTTGCAGGAACTGAAAATCATCCGTGAACGGTTGAAAAATGCACGACTGGACGATCGCTCCACGGAATTCAACACGCAGCGCGTTGAATGCCTGGAGCTGGATAACCTGATGGAAACGGCGTATGCGACGGCGATGTCCGCCAACTTCCGTACCGAAAGCCGTGGCGCGCACAGTCGTTTCGACTATCCTGACCGTGACGATAAAAACTGGTTGTGCCATTCGCTGTACCTGCCGCAAACCGATAGCATGACGCGCCGTGAAGTGAACATGCAGCCTAAACTGCGCCCGGCTTTTCCGCCGAAAGTGCGTACTTATTAATCGCGGGGAATTGACTGATGAAACTTGAATTTTCCATTTATCGTTATAACCCGGATGTTGATAATGCGCCGCGGATGCAGGACTACCAGTTGGATGCTGAGGAAGGGCGAGACATGATGCTGCTGGATGCCCTGATTCTGCTGAAGGAACAGGATCCGACCCTCTCGTTTCGCCGCTCATGCCGGGAGGGCGTTTGCGGCTCGGATGGTGTTAACATGAATGGTAAAAATGGCCTGGCCTGCATCACGCCGGTGTCGGCATTACGGCGCGGAAACAGTAAAATAATCATCCGTCCTTTGCCCGGATTGCCCGTTGTGCGCGATTTGGTGGTAGACATGGGGCAATTCTATGCTCAATATGAGAAAATAAAACCTTACCTGTTGAATAATGGGAAGAATCCTCCGGCACGAGAGCATTTGCAATCGCCAGAGCAGCGTGAAAAGCTGGATGGGTTATATGAATGCATCATGTGCGCCTGTTGTTCAACCTCTTGTCCGTCGTTTTGGTGGAACCCGGATAAGTTCGTCGGGCCTGCCGGATTGCTGGCCGCATACCGCTTTCTGATCGATAGCCGCGATACGGAAACCAAACCGCGGCTCGACAATCTGGACGATGCTTTCAGCGTATTCCGCTGCCATAGCATTATGAATTGCGTCAATGTTTGTCCGAAAGGACTTAATCCGACGCGGGCGATTGGTCATATCAAATCCATGTTGCTGCAACGCAACGGCTAGGCGGATGGGGATGCGATTTACGTCATCCCCGCAGTAGTATGCCTGGATCGTCTCCACAGGGCGGCGGGCAACGGCGACGCAGGGCTTTATTGTTAAACAGGGAAAATTGTTAAACAGAGCAATTTGTTAAACGGATCAAAATGCTCTTCCTCTGAAACCGGCTGCGGTCCAGAGGGATGGCGGCAATCGATATATGGCACGAATGACATGTTAACCACGGCGAAAACTGAAGCTTATTAGCTTAAGGGATCATAATGCAGAACGGCGCAATGAAGGCCTGGCTGGATTCCTCCTATCTGGCGGGCGCAAACCAGTCCTACATAGAGCAGCTCTATGAAGATTTTTTAACCGATCCGGACTCAATCGATCTCAGCTGGCGTTCGATTTTCCAGCAGTTGCCCACGGCTGGGATTAAACCGGACCAATTCCACTCCAAAACCCGCGAGTATTTTCGTCGTCTGGCGAAGGATTCCTCTCGTCACGCTTCGTCGATCACCGATCCGGATAATGATGCAAAACAGGTAAAAGTATTGCAGCTTATCAATGCGTTTCGTTTCCGCGGTCATCAGCAGGCGAATCTCGATCCTCTGAATCTGCGTCCGCGGATCCCCGTACCCGAACTGGATCTCGACTACCATAATCTGACCCAGGATGATTTGCAGGAAACCTTTAACGTGGGGTCGTTCGCCATCGGCAAAGACACCATGAATCTGGGCGAGCTGTATCAGGCGCTGAAGCAGACCTACTGCGGGTCGATCGGGGCCGAGTATATGCATATCACCAATACCGAAGAGAAGCGCTGGATCCAGCACCGGATTGAATCGGTGATCGGACAGCCCTCTTTTACCGCCGATGAGAAAAAGCGCTTCCTGAAAGAGCTGACCGCGGCGGAAGGCCTGGAGCGCTATCTTGGCGCCAAGTTCCCCGGCGCCAAGCGCTTCTCGCTGGAAGGGGGCGACGCGCTGGTGCCGATGCTGAAAGAGCTGGTTCGTCATGCGGGCAACAATGGCACGCGTGAAGTGGTGTTGGGCATGGCGCACCGCGGCCGTCTGAATGTACTGATTAACGTGGTTGGCAAAGAGCCGCAGGATTTGTTTGATGAATTCTCCGGCAAACATAAAGAGCACCTGGGCACCGGGGATGTGAAATACCATCAGGGCTTCTCCTCCGATCTGGAGACGGATGGCGGTCCGGTGCATCTGGCGCTGGCCTTCAACCCCTCGCATCTGGAAATCGTCAGTCCGGTGGTGACCGGCTCGGTGCGCGCTCGCCTCGATCGGCTGGACAACCCTGTCGGTACGCTGGTTCTTCCGGTGACTATTCATGGCGATGCGGCGATCAGCGGGCAGGGCGTGGTGCAGGAAACGTTGAACATGTCCAAGGTGCGCGGTTATGAGGTGGGCGGCACCTTGCGCATTGTCATTAATAACCGTATCGGCTTCACCACCTCTAACCTGCTGGATATCCGCTCCACGGAATATTGTACGGATATCGGTAAAATGGTTCAGGCGCCGATTTTTCACGTTAACTCCGACGATCCGGAAGCGGTCGCCTTCGTGACTCGTCTGGCGCTGGATTTTCGTAATACCTTTAAGCGTGACGTATTTATCGATCTGATTTGTTACCGCCGGCACGGCCATAATGAAGCCGATGAACCCAGCGCCACTCAGCCGATGATGTACCGTAAAATCAAGAAACATCCGACGCCGCGCAAGGTGTATGCCGACCGTCTGGAACAGGAAAAGGTGGTAACGCTGGAAGACGCCACCGAAATGATCAATCTGTACCGCGACGCGCTGGATGACGGCGAGTGCGTGGTGGAAGAACGGCACGAGATTGATATGCAGTCTTTCACCTGGTCGCCTTATCTGAATCATGAGTGGGACGAGCCTTATCCCAACCGCGTTGATATGAAGCGGTTACAGGCGCTGGCCAAGCGAATCAGCGAGATCCCCGAAGCGATAGAAATGCAGCCGCGGGTAGCGAAGGTGTATCGCGATCGTGCCGAAATGGCGAACGGCGGTAAACCGTTCGACTGGGGCGCGGCGGAAATGCTGGCCTACGCTACGCTGGTTGATGACGGCGTATCGGTACGTCTGTCGGGCGAGGACACCGGCCGCGGAACCTTTTTCCATCGTCATGCCGTAGTGCATAATCAGAAAAACGGTTCCGGTTACACGCCGCTTGAGCATGTGCACAATGCGCAGGGGGAATTCCAGGTGTGGGATTCGGTGCTGTCGGAAGAAGCGGTACTGGCGTTTGAATATGGTTATGCGACCGCCGAGCCCCGCACCCTGACTATCTGGGAAGCGCAATTCGGCGACTTCGCCAACGGGGCTCAGGTGGTTATCGACCAATTCATCAGCTCCGGCGAGCAGAAATGGGGCCGGATGTGCGGATTGGTGATGTTGCTGCCGCACGGTTACGAAGGGCAGGGACCGGAACACTCTTCGGCTCGTCTTGAACGTTATCTGCAGTTGTGCGCCGAACAGAATATGCAGGTATGTATTCCCTCGACGCCGGCGCAGGTTTATCACATGCTCCGCCGGCAGGCGCTGCGCGGCATGCGCCGGCCGCTGATCGTTATGTCGCCAAAATCGCTGCTGCGCCATCCGCTGGCGATCTCTTCTCTGGATGATTTGGCGAACGGTTGTTTCCAGCCGGCGATTGGTGAAATCGACGACTTGGATGCTAAAGCGGTCAAACGCGTCGTCCTCTGCTCAGGTAAGGTTTATTATGACCTGCTGGAACAGCGTCGCAAGAATGAACAACAGGATGTGGCACTGGTGCGTATTGAACAACTTTACCCTTTCCCGCATCAGGCGGTGCAAACCGCGCTAGAGCCGTTCTCTCACGTCCATGATTTCGTATGGTGTCAGGAAGAGCCGCTGAATCAGGGCGCCTGGTATTGCAGCCAGCATCATTTCCGTGAAGTTATTCCGTTTGGGGCTTCTTTACGTTACGCCGGACGTCCAGCCTCCGCTTCTCCAGCTGTTGGCTACTTGTCCGTACACCAGAAACAACAGCAAGCTCTGGTTAATGACGCGCTGAACGTTGATTAAATAAAAGGATAGATAATGAGTAGCGTAGATATTCTCGTCCCTGACCTGCCCGAATCGGTAGCCGATGCCACCGTTGCTACCTGGCATAAAAAGCCGGGCGATAGCGTCCAGCGTGATGAAGTGCTGGTCGAAATTGAAACCGACAAGGTGGTACTGGAAGTCCCCGCCGTCGAGGCGGGGATACTGGACAGTATTCTCGAGGATGAGGGCGCCACGGTGACTTCCCGCCAGGTACTGGCCCGCCTTCGCCCGGGAGACAGCTCGGGCAAGGAAACCAGCGAAAAGTCGCAGAGCAAGGAGTCTACCCCGGCTCAGCGCTATACCGCCGGTCTGGAAGATGAACACAACGATGCGCTCAGCCCGGCGATCCGACGTTTAATTGCGGAACATGACCTGGATCCCGCCGCCGTTAAAGGCAGCGGCGTCGGCGGACGCATTACCCGCGAAGATATTGATAACTATTTGTCTGAGAAAGAAAAAACGCTCAAGAATGACAGCAAACCGGCGGCGGCGCCCGCGCCGGAGCCGACGGCGGCAGTGCGCAGCGAAAAACGCGTTCCCATGACGCGGCTGCGTAAACGCGTGGCTGAGCGACTGCTGGAAGCGAAAAACAGTACGGCGATGCTGACGACATTCAATGAAGTCAACATGAAGCCGATTATGGATTTGCGCAAACAATATGGCGAAGTCTTTGAAAAACGCCATGCTGTGCGTTTAGGGTTCATGTCTTTTTACCTCAAGGCGGTGGTTGAGGCTCTGAAACGCTATCCTGAGGTTAATGCCTCGATTGATGGCGAAGACGTGGTTTATCACAACTATTTCGATGTCAGCATTGCGGTATCGACGCCGCGCGGTTTAGTTACCCCTGTACTGCGAGATGTTGATACACTAGGCATGGCTGAGATTGAGAAACGGATCAAAGAGCTGGCGCTGAAAGGCCGCGATGGCAAACTGACCGTTGAGGAGCTGACCGGTGGTAATTTTACCATTACCAATGGCGGCGTCTTTGGTTCGCTGATGTCTACCCCGATTATTAACCCGCCCCAGAGCGCTATCCTTGGTATGCACGCAATTAAAGATCGTCCGATGGCGGTGGACGGTCAGGTTGTCATTCTGCCGATGATGTATCTGGCGCTCTCTTACGATCACCGCCTGATTGATGGCCGTGAGTCCGTCGGCTTCCTGGTGACGATAAAAGAGTTGCTGGAAGATCCGACTCGTTTGCTTCTGGATATCTGATCATCGGGCGGCGGTTCGTCGAATGCCCGCCGTTCATAACTTATAACTACAAGCATGTGCTATGCAGGTCGTTGTTATTAATGACGCTCTCGGAAATGAAAAACCTGGATGGATAGAACATCATGAATTTACATGAATATCAGGCAAAACAACTGTTTGCTCGATATGGGTTACCGGCGCCGGTCGGCTATGCCTGTACTACACCGCGCGAGGCGGAAGAGGCAGCATCAAAAATTGGTGCGGGTCCATGGGTGGTTAAATGTCAGGTTCACGCAGGCGGCCGCGGTAAAGCGGGCGGCGTGAAGGTTGTCGGCAACAAAGAAGAAATTCGCGCGTTTGCTGAAAGCTGGGTGGGTAAAAATCTGGTGACTTACCAAACGGACGCCGTTGGGCAGCCGGTTCATCAGATTTTGGTGGAAGCCGCGACCGACATTGATAAAGAACTCTACCTGGGGGCCGTCGTTGACCGCGGCAGCCGCCGCGTGGTGTTTATGGCGTCCACGGAAGGCGGCGTCGAGATTGAAAAAGTCGCACAGGAAACGCCGGAACTGATTCACAAGGCCGTACTGGATCCGCTGACCGGGCCTCAGCCCTATCAGGGACGCGAACTGGCTTTTAACATGGGGTTAAGCGGCAAGCAGGTCGCCCAGTTTACCCACATTTTTATGGGGCTCGGGAAGTTGTTTCTGGAGCGTGATCTGTCGCTGGTGGAAATTAACCCGCTGGTGATCACCACTCAGGGCGATTTAATCTGCCTGGACGGTAAGCTGGCGGTCGACGGTAATGCGCTGTTTCGTCAGCCCGAGCTGCGCGAGATGCAGGATCCAACCCAGGAAGACGCGCGCGAAGCGCATGCCGCGCAGTGGGAACTGAACTATGTCGCGCTTGACGGCAATATCGGCTGCATGGTGAATGGCGCCGGTTTGGCAATGGGAACGATGGACATCGTCAAGCTGCATGGCGGCGCGCCGGCTAACTTCCTTGACGTCGGCGGCGGCGCGACCAAGGAGCGCGTGACTGAAGCGTTTAAAATTATTTTGTCTGATGACAACGTCAAGGCCGTATTGGTCAATATTTTCGGCGGCATCGTGCGTTGCGATCTGATCGCCGACGGTATCATCGGGGCTGTCGCGGAAGTGGGCGTTAACGTACCGGTCGTCGTTCGCCTGGAAGGGAACAACGCGGATCTGGGCGCAAGAAAACTGGCGGACAGCGGTCTGAATATTATTGCCGCCACGAGTTTGATAGATGCTGCTCAGCAAGTGGTCGCAGCAACGGGGGATAAATAATGTCCATTCTGATCGATAAAAAGACCAACGTCATTTGCCAGGGGTTTACCGGCAGTCAGGGGACTTTTCACTCGGAGCAAGCGCTTGCTTATGGCACCCGGTTAGTCGGTGGCGTAACGCCGGGCAAGGGCGGAACGACGCATCTGGGATTACCGGTATTCAATACGGTGCGCGAGGCCATTGCGGCCACCGGTGCGACCGTCTCCGTCATCTATGTGCCGGCGCCGTTCTGCAAAGATTCGATTCTGGAAGCCATAGACGCGGGCATCGAGCTGATTGTTTGTATTACCGAAGGTATTCCGACCCTGGATATGTTGACCGTCAAGGTCAAGCTGGACGAAAGCGGCGTACGGATGATTGGTCCGAACTGCCCTGGCGTTATTACGCCGGGCGAGTGCAAGATCGGCATTATGCCTGGTCATATCCACCTGCCGGGAAAAGTGGGGATCGTTTCCCGTTCCGGCACCCTGACTTACGAAGCGGTAAAACAGACAACCGATGCCGGACTGGGACAGTCCAGCTGTGTCGGTATCGGCGGCGATCCCATTCCCGGCTCCAGCTTCATTGATATTTTACAACTGTTTGAGCAAGATCCGCAGACTGAAGCGATTGTCATGATCGGCGAAATTGGCGGAACGGCGGAAGAAGAAGCCGCTGCATACATTAAAGAACACGTCGCCAAACCCGTGGTCAGCTATATTGCCGGCGTTACTGCGCCCAAAGGTAAGCGTATGGGGCATGCCGGGGCAATTATCGCCGGTGGCAAAGGCACCGCTGATGACAAGTTTGCCGCGCTGGAAGCCGCCGGGGTGAAAACCGTGCGCAGTCTGGCCGATATCGGCGATGCGGTAAAAACCGTGCTTGCGCGCTGAGTGGGTTATAGCAAACGGGAATCAATTTCATCATTCGACATGTTTGGCCGCCAGATATCATTAGGTGGCCTTTTTTATGTCGATCGCCTTGCCGGCCTCTCGTCATAACCGTCGCCTGCCGTGATTTCGAATGACGAAATTCTAATATATTCGCCCAATCATCAGCGATGGTCATGGTTGTTAATTAATTACAACAATGCCGTAACAATAAAGATAGGTGATTATGGTCTATAAATATAGGGCGAATGATGAATACGGTGAATGGGAAAGCGCGGCACGTCGTACGGCGGCGGTGATATTTCAGGTAAAGAATATATTACCAATTTAATTTAAATTTAAACCAATAAATCACATTGCATTAACAATATCGGTTAATGTGAAATTTATATCACCCGTTAATTAACACTAGGAGATTAATTTATTTTAGATCAAGATTTGTCTATGGATATATTTTAAGAAATGGGCTTAAATTGCGCCAGGTCAATTCTTGAGTGAGATCTGTTTTATCTCCAAAGTTGATTTGAAACCCAAAACCCAATCTGGGTCACGTAAAAACCTATTTATTGTGCGGGATTACAGGCGTAATATACCGACACTCTGTCTTAGGATACGATACTTGTAATTATTGTGATTTTTCTTTGGCTTGCCGCGGTATTGCCGATGTTTTTTTCGGCGGTTGCTGTGTCTTGTCCTGAAGCAATTTATTGTTGTGTGCTTTTTTTGGTGTTTACTTACGGGTGTTTAGTGGCTTGCGAGGTGCTGCAAGCTAAAACCTTCCTGCGAGGAGCAAGGAGTCAAGATGTTTGATATAGTCGAACTGTCACGCTTACAGTTTGCCTTAACTGCGATGTACCATTTTCTATTCGTACCATTAACGCTGGGAATGGCGTTTTTGCTGGCGATTATGGAAACGGTATATGTGCTGTCTGGCAAACAAATCTACAAAGATATGACCAAATTCTGGGGCAAGTTATTTGCAATTAACTTTGCTCTGGGGGTGGCTACCGGCCTGACGATGGAATTCCAGTTTGGTACCAACTGGTCATATTTTTCGCATTACGTCGGGGATATTTTCGGCGCTCCGCTCGCCATTGAAGGCCTGATGGCATTTTTCCTTGAATCCACGTTTGTCGGTCTGTTCTTTTTCGGCTGGGATCGTTTGGGAAAAGTTCAACACATGGCGGTTACCTGGCTCGTCGCCTTGGGTTCCAACTTCTCCGCCTTGTGGATTCTGGTGGCAAATGGCTGGATGCAAAACCCTATCGCCTCTGATTTCAATTTTGAAACCATGCGCATGGAAATGGTGAGCTTTGCTTCTCTGGTGCTGAACCCGGTTGCGCAGGTGAAATTTGTTCACACCGTCGCCGCTGGCTACTGTACCGGTGCGATGTTTATCCTGGGCATCAGTTCCTACTACCTGCTGAAAGGGCGCGACATCGCTTTTGCCAAGCGTTCGTTCGCTATCGCCGCCAGCTTCGGCCTGGCTTCCGTTTTATCGGTTATCGTACTGGGTGACGAATCCGGCTATGAAATGGGTGATGTGCAGAAAACCAAACTGGCGGCAATCGAAGCCGAATGGGAAACCCAGCCGGCGCCGGCATCCTTTACCCTGATCGGCATACCCAATCAGAACACCATGCAAAACGATTATGCCATCCGGATTCCTTATCTGATGGGGCTGATCGTCACGCGCTCCACCGATAAGCAAGTTACCGGCCTGAAAGAGCTGATGGAACAGCACGAAGTACGCATCCGTAATGGTATGAAGGCTTATCAGCTGTTGGAAGAGCTGCGTGCCGGCAACACCGACCCCGCAATCAGGGACGCATTCAACCAGTCCAAGCAGGATTTGGGTTACGGCATGTTGCTGAAACGCTATACGCAGAAGGTTTCTGATGCGAGCGAAGCGCAGATTCAGCAGGCGACCAAAGACTCGATTCCACGCGTTGCGCCGCTGTATTTCTCTTTCCGTATTATGGTTGCCTGTGGCGTTCTGATGCTGTTGATCATCGGCCTCTCGTTCTGGACGGTGCTGCGCGGCAAAATCGGTCAAAGAAAATGGCTGCATCGCGCCGCGCTCTACGGTATTCCTTTACCGTGGATTGCGGTTGAGGCGGGCTGGTTCGTCGCCGAATATGGCCGTCAGCCTTGGGCCATCGGCGAGGTATTGCCGACTGCGGTCGCGAATTCATCATTGACCGCTGGGGATATCCTGTTCTCGATGGGACTCATCTGTGGTCTGTATACATTATTCCTGATTGCGGAAATGTATCTGATGTTCAAATTCGCACGTCTGGGGCCAAGCAGCCTGAAAACGGGTCGTTATCACTTTGAACAGCCTATAGCGGTCGCGCAGGAAGCACGGTAAACAGGAGTCCACTATGTTTGAGTATGAAGTATTACGATTTATCTGGTGGCTGTTGATCGGCATTTTGCTGATTGGTTTTGCCGTCACCGATGGTTTTGACATGGGGGTGGGGGTATTGGTTCGGCTGATGGGCCGCAGTGATACCGAACGCCGTGTGATGATCAACAGCATCGCCCCGCACTGGGACGGTAACCAGGTATGGCTCATCACCGCTGGTGGCGCGCTGTTTGCCGCCTGGCCGATGGTTTATGCCGCCGCGTTTTCCGGTTTCTACATCGCGATGATCCTGGTGCTGGCGTCGTTGTTCTTCCGTCCGGTCGGTTTTGACTATCGTTCAAAAATCGAAGACCCGCGCTGGCGCGGCATGTGGGACTGGGCTATCTTCATCGGCAGCTTTGTTCCGCCAGTCGTGATTGGCGTCGCTTTCGGCAACCTGTTGCAGGGCGTGCCGTTCCATGTCGATGCTTACCTGCGCCTGTATTACACCGGTAACTTTTTCCAGTTGCTGAACCCATTTGGGTTATTGGCCGGCATCGTCAGCCTGACGATGATTGTGACTCAGGGAGCCACTTATCTGTTGATGCGCACCAATGGCGATCTGCATGTCCGCGCCAGATCCGTTGCGCAGATGACCGCGCTGATTATGATGGTGGCCTTCGCGCTGGCTGGTGTTTGGGTTATTTACGGCATTGATGGCTATGTTATTACTTCCGCGTTGAATACCGCGGCTGAATCCAACCCGCTGCATAAAGAAGTCGCGCATCAGGCCGGGGCCTGGCTGATTAACTTCAACAATCACCCAGCATTGTGGGCAATCCCGCTGTTAGGCGTGGCGCTACCGGTGTTGACTATCATCATGGCTCGGATGGAGAAAGGCGCGATGGCGTTTCTGTTCTCCTCTCTGACTATCGCTTGCGTGATTTTGACTGCGGGAGTGGCGATGTTCCCCTTCATCATGCCGTCAGTCACCATGCCGAATGTCAGTCTGACCATGTGGGATGCTACTTCTAGCTTGCTGACGTTGAAAGTGATGACGGTTGTCGCCATTATCTTCGTCCCAATCGTGCTGTCTTATACCGCGTGGTGTTACTACAAAATGTTCGGACGGATCACCAAAGAACAGATTGAGCAAAACACTCACTCGATGTACTAAGTAAGGAGCTTAATTTTATGTGGTATTTTGCCTGGATACTCGGAACGCTTCTTGCTTGTTCACTGGGGATTATTACTGCCCTGGCGCTTGAGCAGAGCGAATCAAGCAAAACGACCGAAGATAAAACTCAATGAGTGATTTGGTCGATAAGCTGTATCGTTTGATGGACAAGAGCCCGCTTAGGGCTCTTTCCCTTGTCATGGCGCTTGCGGCGGCAGGCTGTGTTTTCTGGGACCCCACCCGTTTTGCGGCAAGGACCAGCGAACTGGCGGTTTGGCAGGGATTGTTGCTGATCTGGGCCGTTTGCGCGGGCGTCGTTCACGGCGTCGGATTCCGCCCTCGGCGGCTGCGCTGGCGAGCTTTTTTCAGTCCGCTGCCCGCCCTGGCGATCCTGGCGCTCGGACTCTATCATTTTTTTCATTAACCCCACTCTCTATTCCATTTGGTTATGGGTTGCCGGCAACCCATAATTATTTTCTCTCCGCTGTTGCAATCCATTCCCAACCTCATTTCTCTTGCGTATAGTAGCGATGTTTATAGCATTGCCGGGATGTAGAGTGAGTAACAAGTTGTTCTGCTGGCCAGTACGGGTCTATTTTGAAGACACTGATGCAGGTGGTGTTGTTTATCATGCGCGCTATGTCGCTTTTTATGAAAGGGCAAGGACAGAGATGTTGCGTGAGCACGATTTTCATCAGCAAGCCTTAATGAGTGAACATATCGCTTTCGCCGTTCGCCGAATGACGGTGGAGTATTTTGCTCCGGCGCGTCTTGACGATCTGTTGGAAGTGCAAAGCGAAATCGTTTCGATACGTGGCGCTTCTCTGACTTTCTTACAGCGCATTCTTAACTCAGATGGCAAACTACTCAGTCAGGCTGACGTTTTGATCGCATGTATCGATCCACATCAAATGAAGCCTATCGCGCTTCCTAAGTCTATTGTCGCGGAGTTTAAGCAGTGACTGACATGAATATTCTTGATTTGTTCCTGAAGGCAAGCCTTCTGGTCAAACTTATCATGCTGATTTTAATCTGTTTTTCTATTGCTTCCTGGGCGATTATCATCCAGCGAACTCGGGTTTTGAATGCCGCGACGCGCGATGCCGACGCATTTGAAGATAAATTTTGGTCTGGCATTGAGCTGTCTCGTTTGTATCAGGAAAGCCAGACGCGCCGCGATACGCTGACGGGCACAGAACAAATATTTTATTCCGGGTTCAAAGAGTTTGCGCGCCTGCATCGTGCCAATAGCCATGCGCCTGAAGCGGTGGTTGAAGGCGCGGCGCGAGCCATGCGTATTTCCATGAACCGTGAATTGGAAGCATTGGAAACGCATATCCCGTTTCTTGGCACCGTGGGTTCCATCAGCCCGTATATCGGCCTGTTTGGCACCGTCTGGGGCATTATGCATGCATTTATCGCGTTGGGCGCGGTGAAACAGGCAACGCTGCAAATGGTCGCGCCTGGTATCGCTGAAGCGTTGATCGCCACCGCCATTGGTCTGTTCGCGGCAATCCCCGCCGTTATGGCGTATAACCGCCTTAACCAGCGGGTGAACAAGCTGGAACAGAACTACGACAACTTTATGGAAGAGTTCCTTGCCATTCTGCATCGCCAGGCTTTTTCTAGCGATAGCAGCAAATAATCAGGGGGGATCATGGCTCGAGTACGTAGAGGCCGTCGTGAACTGAAATCCGAGATCAACATTGTTCCGCTGCTGGATGTACTGTTGGTTCTGTTGCTGATCTTTATGGCTACCGCACCGATTATTACGCAGAGCGTTGAGGTCGATTTGCCGGATGCAACGGATTCGAAAACGGTTTCCAGTAATGATAATCCTCCGGTGATCGTTGAGGTGTCCGGCGTTGGGCAATATAGCCTGGTTATTGAACAAAACCGGATGGAGCAGTTGCCGGCGGAACAGATTGTGGCTGAAGCTCGGACTCGCCTGTCCGAAAACCCTAAAGCGGTATTTTTGATTGGCGGCGCGAAAGATGTTCCTTATGATGAAATCATTAAAGCACTGAACCTGTTGCATCAGGCCGGGGTTAAATCCGTCGGGCTGATGACGCAACCGATCTAAATCAGCGCGATGAGCGTCGGGCATATTTCTGGCAATACTGTTTTTGGAAAACGATTGTGCTAAAGGCAACCGAACAAAACGACAAGCTGAAACTCGCCATCATTATTTCGGCTGGTCTGCATGTGATACTGATTGCTTTGCTGATCTGGAGTTCGTTTAGTCAAACGATGGATGCCAGCGGAGGCGGAGGAGGCGGCTCGTCAATTGATGCCGTTATGGTCGATCCTAGTGCCGTCGTCGAGCAATATAACCGCCAGCAGCAGCAGCAAAGCGACGCCCAGCGCGCCGAGCAGTTACGTAAGAAACAGGCGGAGCAGCAGGCAGAAGAGCTACAGCAGAAGCAGGCTGCGGAGCAACAGCGACTGAAAGAGCTGGAAAAAGAGCGGCTGCAGGCGCAAGAAGAAGCCAAGCAGCAGGCGCTGGCGCAAGAGCAGCAGCGCAAGCAGGCTGAAGACGCCGCTCAACAGGCCAAAGATCAGCAAAAGCAGGCTGAAGCGGCGGCTGCTAAAGCAAAAGCCGAGGCGGAGCAGCAGGCGAAAGCCGCGGCTGAGGCCAGGAAAAAAGCTGAAGAGGAAATTCAACGGCAGGCTGCCGTCGCCGCGGCGGCTAAGAAAAAAGCGGAAGATGAAGCCAAGGCCGCCGCGGAAGCCGCCAAGCAGAAAGCGGAAGAGGCCGCCAAAGCCGAAGCCGCCAAGGCAGCAGAATTAGCCAAACAGAAAGCGGCTGCGACGGCAGAGGCGGCGAAGCAAAAGGCGGCGGCGGAAGCGGCAAAACAAAAGGCTGCCGCTGAAGCAGCGAAGAAGGCCGAGGCCGCGGCCGCCGCTAAAAAAGCGGCGGATGATAAGAAAAAAGCCGCCGCGGAAGCCGCGAAACAGGAAAACGACGTGGATGATTTGCTGGGCGGACTGGCATCATCCAAGAATGCGCCGAAATCAGGCGGCGGTGCGCCCGCTGGCGCTGGGAACAATAAACGCAGCGGCGCGTCCGGCGCGGCATTGAATAGCTATGGCAGTCAGGTTCAGGCCGCTATCCAGAGTAAATTTTATGACTGGCAGCTTTATAAGGGGCGTACCTGCACATTGCGAATCAAGCTTGCTCCGGATGGTTTGCTGATCGACGTGACGGCCGAAGGCGGCGATCCTGCCTTGTGTCAGGCCGCGATTTCGGCGGCCAAACAGGCGAGAATGCCGAAACCGCCAAGTTCAGATGTCTATGAGGCATTCAAAAATGCGCCAATAGACTTTAAACCGCAATAACCGGGACGTTTACCGAGATGGGTTTAAGATTATTACTATGGTAAACAAACCTGGTTATGGTGTTTTGTTGACATTGGTTTGTTTTTGTTAAAATTCTGCTATAGCCAATAAATTTCGAAGTGCGGGAAGACGGCGGTCGAATGGGCCCTCACAAGCTTACATCAAGTGACTGAGCGTGAATGAAGGCCGCCGCCGCACCTGCCGTTTGAAAGATGAAGCATATATTTATCGCAGGCGTTGCGTCTGGATAAGGGAGATTAAATGAAGCAGGTACTTAAAGTCGCATTAAGCTTTTTAATGCTGTGGGTCGCGGTAGCGCACGCCGAAGTGCGGATAGAGATTACCCAAGGGGTAGACTCGGCGCGTCCCATTGGCGTTGTCCCTTTCAAATGGGCGGGCTCAGGCGCTGCGCCCGAAGATATCGGCGGTATTGTCGGCGCTGACTTACGTAACAGCGGCAAGTTCAGTCCCATTGACGCCAGCCGTATGCCTCAGCAACCGGCGACGGCGTCAGAAGTGACGCCGGCAGCATGGACCGCTCTGGGGATTGATGCGGTCGTCGTCGGCCAGGTACAACCCAGCGCCGATGGCAGCTACGTGATCTCTTATCAGTTGGTTGATACGTCCGGTAATCCGGGAAGCGTATTAGCGCAAAATCAGTTTAAAGTCACCAAGCAGTGGTTGCGCTATGCGGCGCATACCGCCAGCGATGAAGTCTTTGAAAAACTGAGCGGCATTAAGGGCGCGTTCCGCACGCGTATCGCCTATGTGGTGCAAACCAACGGCGGCCAGTTCCCTTATGAGCTGCGTGTATCGGATTATGATGGCTATAACCAGTTCGTTGTCCACCGCTCTCCTGAACCCTTGATGTCGCCGTCCTGGTCGCCTGATGGCAGCAAGCTGGCCTATGTAACGTTCGAAAGCGGTCGCTCCGCGCTGGTTGTCCAAACGCTGGCGAATGGCGCGATCAGACAGGTGGCGGCATTTCCACGTCACAATGGCGCGCCGGCATTTTCGCCGGACGGCAGCAAACTGGCTTTCGCCCTGTCCAAGAGCGGCAGCCTGAATCTGTACGTCATGAATCTGGGTTCCGGACAAATCAGTCAGGTAACGGACGGACGCAGCAACAACACCGAGCCTAGCTGGTTCCCGGACAGCCAGAGCTTGGCCTATACTTCGGATCAGGCTGGACGTCCGCAGGTTTACAAGACCAATGTAAACGGTGGTTCACCTCAACGTCTGACTTGGGAAGGTGCCCAAAATCAGGATTCTGAAGTGAGCGCCGACGGAAAATTTCTGGTAATGGTGAGCTCTAACAGCGGAGTTCAGCATATTGCCAAACAGGATCTGGTAACGGGGGCCGTGCAAGTATTAACGGACACGTTCCTGGACGAAACGCCAAGTATCGCACCTAATGGCACCATGGTTATCTATAGCTCTAAACAAGGGCTGGGTTCCGTGTTACAGATAGTTTCGACTGATGGGCGTTTCAAAGCGCGTCTTCCGGCCACTGATGGACAGGTTAAATTTCCTGCCTGGTCGCCGTATCTATAAGTGCAGATATGTACAATAAACTATTTTAAGGACACAAAGAGATGCAATTCAATAAAGTGCTGAAAGGCCTGATGTTGGCTCTGCCGGTACTGGCAGTGGCCGCATGTAGCTCTAACAAAAATGCCGGTAGCGACCAATCTTCCATCGGTGCCGCCAACGGCAGTGGCTATGAAAATGGCAGCGCGTCTTCTTCTGAGCAGGCGCGTTTGCAAATGCAAGAATTACAGCGCAACAACATCGTTTACTTTGATCTGGATAAGTACGATGTTCGCTCTGATTTCGCGCAAATGCTGGATGCCCACGCTGCATTCTTGCGTAGTAACCCGTCATACAAAGTGACTATCGAAGGTCACGCGGATGAACGTGGTACACCGGAATACAACATCGCTCTGGGTGAACGTCGTGCCAATGCGGTACAAATGTATCTGCAGGGTAAAGGCGTTTCTTCTGATCAAATCTCTATCGTATCTTACGGTAAAGAAAAACCGGCCGTTCTGGGTCATGACGAAGCGGCATATGCCAAAAACCGTCGTGCCGTTCTGGTCTATTAAGAGAATCGCATGAGCAGTAACTTCAGACATCGTTTATTGGGTCTGTCGTTACTGGTTGGCGTAGCGGCCCCCTGGGCCGCTACTGCCCTGGCAGCGCCAATCAGTAATGTCGGCTCGGGCTCGGTAGAAGATCGAGTCACTCAACTGGAGCGCATTTCTAACGCTCACAGTCAGGTTTTAACCCAACTTCAGCAACAGCTCTCCGATACTCAGCGTGATATTGATAACCTGCGCGGTCAGATTCAGGAAAGCCAGTATCAGTTGAATCAGGTTGTTGAACGACAAAAACAGATCTATCAGCAAATTGATGGATTGAGCTCTTCATCTTCATCTGCCGCCGCTCCGGCGCCAGATGCGGCTGGCGATAATCCGGCGGCAAATAGCAGTGCTGCGCCGGTTAGCTCCGGTGATGCGAATACTGATTACAATGAAGCTGCTGCCCTGGTACTGGAAAAAAAACAGTACGATCAGGCTATCAGCGCATTTCAGGCCTTCATCAAGAAATATCCGGATTCAACCTATCAACCCAATGCTAATTACTGGCTTGGGCAGTTGAATTACAACAAGGGTAAGAAAGATGATGCTGCCTACTACTTTGCCAATGTAGTAAAAAATTATCCTAAATCGCCTAAAAGTGCGGAAGCCTTGCTCAAGGTCGGGGTGATTATGCAGGAAAAAGGTCAGGCAGATAAAGCCAAAGCCGTTTACCAGCAGGTCGTAAAAATGTATCCCAATACCGAAAGCGCCAAGCTGGCGCAAAAACGCCTGTCCGCATCCTGATCGTTTTTCTTCAGGCACAAAAGTTGCTCATTATGAGCGATTTTTGTGCCTGAACGTTTGAAGAATAAGCAGTTGGGCCATTTTTATGGAAAATAGGTTGCGCTGAAAATTTAAATTAGTAATATATGCCGCCGTTGCCAAGGCAAGAACGAAACGCTAAAGCAGCATGAAATTTGGGTCGTTAGCTCAGTTGGTAGAGCAGTTGACTTTTAATCAATTGGTCGCAGGTTCGAATCCCGCACGACCCACCAATTTCAGAATTAAGTGTTAGCATCAGATTCATCAGCAGTACCTCCGCATTGCGGGTCGTTAGCTCAGTTGGTAGAGCAGTTGACTTTTAATCAATTGGTCGCAGGTTCGAATCCCGCACGACCCACCATTACTCTAATCGTCCATTCTGTCGAAATAAATCACCTGATTTTCATGTAGCGCATGTCGTGCGGGTGAGAAGCTGCGTTCAGGTTCGAGCCGAGCGAAGCGAGACAGCAACGCGTCAGCGTTGACCCGAAGGGTGAGGCCGGAGGCCGAGTCATCCCGCACGACCCACCATTACTCTAATCGTCCATTCTGTCGAAATAAATCACCTGATTTTCATGTAGCGCATGTCGTGCGGGTGAGAAGCTGCGTTCAGGTTCGAGCCGAGCGAAGCGAGACAGCAACGCGTCAGCGTTGACCCGAAGGGTGAGGCCGGAGGCCGAGTCATCCCGCACGACCCACCATTACTCTAATCGTCCATTCTGTCGAAATAAATCACCTGATTTTCATGTAGCGCATGTCTTGCGGGTAAGAAGCTGCGTTCAGGTTCGAGCCGAGCGAAGCGAGACAGCAACGCGTCAGCGTTGACCCGAAGGGTGAGGCCGAAGGCCGAGTCATCCCGCACGACCAACCATTACTTTACTCGTCCATTCTGTCGAAATAAATCACCTGATTTTTATGTAGCGCATGTCGTGCGGGTGAGAAGCTGCGTTCAGGTTCGAGCCGAGCGAGAAGGTGAGGCGTATTTTCCGTTACCTGAGGGTTTACTGTATATTAGGGGCTTCAGGCTCTTGCCGCTGACTGTAGCATCGCCGAGCGCTGATGGAGTACTCTATGGTCGTAGGCATAGCAGTGGTTAGGAAATGTCATGATTGGTCCTTTGATTAACGGTGCCGCCATCCTTATCGGCGGCGGGCTTGGTATCGCGCTGCGGCGATTTATCCCTCAGCGGTTGCAAGACGGCTTGCCTCCGGCATTTGCCATGGTGTCTATTGCCATGGGCATCACGTTGGTGGTTAAAGTCCAGCAACTGCCAGCGGTGGCATTGGCGATTATCATTGGCGTCGCCGTCGGTGAGTTGTGTCGTATGGAATACGGCGTTCAACGAGCCGGCATGCTGATCCAGCAAGCGCTTAGCCGCGTATTGCCCACTCCCGAACATTGTCTGCCGCAGGATGTTTATACACAAAATTTTACGGCGCTGATTGTATTGTTTTGCGCTAGTGGAACCGGCGTTGTCGGGGCGCTGACCGAAGGTTTGAGTGGTGACTATCAGCTACTGATTATCAAGTCTGCGCTGGATATTTTCACTGCCTTGATTTTCTCTATTACGCTTGGTGTTGCGGTGATGTCGATCGCTATCCCCCAGTTTATTATTCAGACGCTGCTGTTTTTTTCCGCCAAGCTGATCATGCCGTTTATGACGGTCGTCACGTTAGGCGACTTTTCCGCCTGCGGGGGACTGATTATGATTGCGGTTGGATTACGAATCGCGCAGATTAAGCTCTTCGCCGTTGTAAACTTCCTGCCCGCGCTGTTTTTTATTATTCCCATTTCATTGTACTGGCATCGATTTTTCAGTTAATGACGCTAGCTGAGCGATGAGAAGTATTATGGTCCAGCCCCTCCCCCTGTTTGATATTGCCTACCGTCAGTTCGCTTCTGTCGATGTAAACGCTTACTCGCTTTATCTCAAGGCGGTATTCACCCGCATTATGCTGCTGTTTTTGGTTTATTAAACAAAATCTGGTTTTTAGATAAAAAAAAGCGACTTTACGCTTTTTTTTCGGTATTTTGTTTAGGATAAAAAACATCGTAGCTTAGAACGTGCGACTTTCGTTGTTTCAGATAGCAGGAGTCGTCGTCATGGACACTGATAATGAGCATCTTTCTTGATAGCAATGAAACGATTTATCCTTTTCCGGCGAAGCCGAAGCCACTATCGGCGAAAGCCAGACAACATTATCGCCGTAGGATAAAGTCTTTGTTACAGCAGCGAAATGCCGTAATGGTGGCACATTACTACACCGATCCGGAAATTCAATCCCTGGCCGAGGAAACCGGCGGCTGTGTCGCTGACTCTCTTGAGATGGCGCGATTTGGCAGTACGCATCCCGCATCAACGCTATTAGTCGCAGGTGTTCGTTTCATGGGGGAAACGGCAAAGATCCTCAGCCCAGAGAAAACCGTGCTGATGCCAACGCTTGACGCGGAGTGCTCGCTCGATCTTGGTTGCCCGGCAGAGGATTTCAGCCGTTTTTGCGATGCGCACCCCGATCGCGTCGTCGTGGTCTATGCCAATACCTCGGCAGCGGTAAAAGCACGCGCCGATTGGGTGGTAACGTCCAGTATTGCGGTTGAGTTGATCGAGCATCTCGATGACCAGGGTAAAAAGATTATCTGGGCGCCCGATCGTCATCTGGGCAGCTATGTACAAAAGCGGACCGGCGCTGATGTGTTGTGTTGGCAGGGCGCCTGCATTGTGCATGATGAGTTTAAAACTCAGGCTCTGATACGTATGAAAGCCCTGTATCCCGAAGCTGCTATTCTGGTTCATCCGGAATCACCGCAGAGCGTGGTTGATATGGCCGACGTCGTCGGCTCCACCAGCCAGATGATTCAGGCGGCCAAGCGGTTGCCGCAGCGGGAGATAATCGTGGCGACCGATCGCGGTATCTTTTACAAGATGCAGCAAGCCTGCCCTGATAAGACCCTGCTGGAAGCGCCGACCGCCGGTGAAGGCGCGACCTGCCGCAGCTGCGCGCACTGCCCGTGGATGGCGATGAACGGCTTACAAGCCATCGCCAACGGCCTGGAACATGGGGGCGATGCGCATGAAATACAGGTGGACGCCGCATTGCGGCATGCGGCATTGATTCCGCTGAATCGCATGCTGGATTTTGCCGCTACACTGAAATTACGGGGTCGTGGAAATGCTTGATAAAGCATAATTTCCGTTTGATTATGCCCAACAGATTTCAGCTAACCGGACATTGTTACATCGGTGAGCTGAACGATGAAGGGATAACAATAAATCGCGCATTATTATTAACACAGGATGATGAGATGGATTTTTTCAGTACCAGTAATATCTTGGTTCATATTCCTTTAGGGGCGGGGGGATACGATCTTTCCTGGATAGAGGCGATAGGCACGTTATTCGGGTTACTTTGTATCTGGTTGGCGAGTTTGGAAAAAAACATTAATTACCTATTTGGTTTGATTAACGTCACGCTATTCGCCGTGATTTTTTTCCAGATTCAGCTCTATGCCAGTCTGCTGCTGCAAATTTTCTTTTTTGCCGCCAATATTTACGGTTGGTACGCCTGGACGCGCAAGACCGATTCACAGGAAGTGGAACTGAAAATACGCTGGCTTTCGTTATCTAAATTAATCGGTTGGTCCGCCGTGTGCGTTGTCGCCATCGGATTGATGAGCCTTTATATCGATGCGGTGTTCGCGGTTCTGACGCGTATCGCGGTTTCGGGCATGCAAACGCTTGGGTTAGGCGTAAAAATGCCGGATTTACAGCCGGATGCCTTCCCATTCTGGGATTCCGCGATGATGGTGCTGTCGATTGTCGCCATGATTCTGATGACGCGAAAATACGTTGAAAACTGGTTGTTGTGGGTGGTCATTGATGTCATCAGCGTTGTGATCTTCGCCTATCAGGGCGTTTACGCGATGGCGGTGGAATACGCGATTCTGACGCTCGTTGCCCTGAATGGCTCCTGGCTCTGGATCAAGAGCGCGCGGGAAAACCACGCCAAACCCTTATCCGCCGACGCCTAAAGCCCGGTTCATTATTATCAGCGCAGGCTCCCGCTTCGGGAGCCTTTCGCTTTTGCGCTTAAACTCAATGAGTGTGCGGATGACCATCCGTGTGATTGATGCCGCAGTGGTCATCATCACATTGCTGGTATTCCATCTGAATAGTGACGTGGCTAATCTGGTAATGTTGCAGCAGATAAGCCTGAATGCGTTTTAACAGCGCATCATGATCATCGGGGGCGACTATCTGGGCATGGAGCGTCATTAATGGTTTTTCGCCGACCTGCCATAGATGAACATGATGGATATCCCTGACCTCCGGTATGTTCAGGGTCAGATCTTTTTTCAGCGCATCAATGCTTATCTGACTTGGCGTGCCTTCCAATAGCTCATGAATACTCTCTTTCATCAACGACCAGGCGCTGCGCAACACCAGACAGGACACCACGACGGATAGGATGGGATCGATCGGCGTCCAGTTGGTAAACAGGATAATCAGGGCGGCGGCAATCGCGCCAACCGACCCCAGCAAATCACCCAGTACATGCAGCGCCGCGGCCCGAACATTAATATTCTTCTCTTCGCTGCCCTGATGCAGCAGCCAGTAGGCGACAAGATTCGCCATCAGTCCGGCAACGGCAATAATCAACATCGGCAGACTTGCCACCGGTTGCGGCTCATAAAAACGCTGGATGGCTTCCCAGACGATCAATGCGGTAATGGCAAGCAGCGCCAGCGCATTAACAAATGCGGCCAGGGTGGTCAGACGCAGGTAGCCAAACGTATGGCCTGCATTGGGTTTACGCTGTGCAAAACGTACCGCTAATAAAGCCACGAATAACGCCGCGGTATCGGTCAGCATGTGCCCGGCGTCGGCAAGCAGCGCCAGTGAACCGGAATACAATCCACCAATAACCTCTGCGACCATAAAGGTTGCGGTAATAATAAATGCAGCCAACAGCCGTTTGCCGTTACCGGATTCTGCCTGAAGGGAATCTGTCATCATCTTTCCTGTTTGAGTCTTTACCGATTAATTTCCTCTTGTACTGTAGTCGACAGTACGAAATTTTTCTGGTGATCTTCAATATCGCGCGTAGCGCAAAGCGATTTGAGCAATGAAGAATTCAGGTATAAGCATTTTTCGATATGGTTAAAATGTCGCTTATCCGAAGTGAAAAGCATTTGATCAGGTAAAGGTGGTCAATTTCAGCGCCATTAAGTCGTTTTCTTGGCATATAATGGTCAATCTGCGATATGAGCAGCGCCGTTTCTCAATCTATCAGCTATCTTGCTCAAGGGTGGCGCGCGTTGGATGTAGGTTAAAAATACCGTTCTGGAATCGATGGAATTATTATGAATTACCAAAATGATGATTTAAGAATTAAAGAAATCAAGGAACTTTTACCGCCAATTGCCCTGTTGGAAAAATTCCCGGCCACTGACCGTGCCGCGGAAACTGTCTCGTTCACGCGTACAGCCATTCATAAAATTCTTAATAACAATGATGATCGTCTGCTGGTTATCATTGGCCCCTGTTCTATTCACGATCCTAAAGCGGCTAAGGAATATGCCGCCCGTCTGCTGCAATTGCGGCAGGAACTGCATGACGATTTAGAAATAGTGATGCGTGTTTACTTTGAAAAGCCGCGTACCACGGTGGGTTGGAAAGGCTTGATCAACGATCCTCATCTGGATCACAGCTACCAGATTAACGATGGATTGCGTATTGCCCGCCAACTGCTGCTGGATATCAATAACACCGGTCTGCCTACTGCGGGCGAGTTTCTGGATATGATCACGCCTCAGTATCTGGCTGACTTGATGAGCTGGGGCGCCATCGGCGCTCGCACGACGGAGTCTCAGGTACATCGTGAGCTGGCCTCTGGGCTGTCTTGTCCGGTCGGCTTTAAGAACGGTACGGACGGCACCATTAAGGTCGCTATCGACGCGATTAACGCCGCCAGCGCGCCGCATTGCTTCCTGTCCGTCACCAAGTGGGGGCATTCCGCTATCGTTAACACCAGCGGCAATAATGATTGTCACATTATTCTGCGCGGCGGCAAGGCGCCGAACTACAGTGCGGAACATGTTAAAGAGGTCAAGACGGGTCTGGAAAAAGCCGGACTGTCGCCGCAGGTAATGATTGACTTCAGTCATGCCAACAGCAGCAAACAGTTCAAAAAGCAGATGGATGTTTGTGAAGACGTCAGCGGTCAGATTGCCCAAGGTGAAAAAGCCATTATGGGCGTAATGGTTGAAAGCGCGTTGGTTGAAGGTAACCAAAACCTGGAAAGCGGTGAACCGCTGGTTTATGGCAAGAGCGTGACGGATGCCTGCATCGGTTGGGAAGATACGCAAGTGCTGTTGCGCCAGTTGGCGACGGCCGTGCGCCAACGCCGCGGCAAATAGGTTGTTGTAAAAAAGTAATAAAAAAACCAGCCGTGAGGCTGGTTTTTTTATGCGGTCAAACCAAAATTACTTGGCTTTACCCTGGTTTGCTACTGCCGCGGCTTTCGCTGCGATTTCATCGGCATTACCCAGATAGTAGTGTTTGATGGGTTTGAAGTTTTCATCAAACTCATAAACCAACGGCACGCCGGTTGGGATATTCAGTTCAAGAATTTCGTCTTCGCCCATATTGTCCAGGTATTTAACCAGCGCACGCAGAGAGTTGCCGTGAGCGGCGATAATCACGCGTTCACCGCTTTTAATGCGCGGCAGAATGGTTTCATTCCAGTAAGGCACAACGCGTTCGATGGTCAGCGCCAGGCTTTCAGTCAGCGGAAGCTCTTTGTCGCTCAAAGAGGCGTAGCGCGGGTCGTGCCCAGGGAAACGTTCGTCATCGCGAGTCAGTTCCGGCGGAGTAACGGCAAAGCCACGACGCCATTGTTTAACCTGAGCGTCGCCGTATTTTTCTGCGGTTTCCGCTTTGTTCAGACCCTGAAGCGCGCCGTAATGACGTTCATTCAGTTTCCAGCATTTTTCCACTGGCAGCCAGGCTTGATCCAGCTCGTCCAGTACATTCCACAGCGTATGAATAGCGCGTTTCAGCACAGAGGTGTAAGCGAAGTCAAAGGAAAAACCTTCATCTTTAAGTAACTTACCCGCAGCTTTTGCTTCTGAACGACCTTTGTCGGACAGATCAACATCATACCAGCCTGTGAAGCGGTTTTCGTTGTTCCACTGGCTTTCACCGTGTCTTACCAGTACCAGCTTAGTTACAGCCATAGCTAAACTCCTTCATATCCTAAGATTTCTGTGATAACTCGCTCCATTATAGGGGCGGAGGACGGTTATCGGCAATCGATAGTCGATAACCGATGCCATTTATCAGCGCTATATTTGTTCAAAATCACGCTTGGCTTTATCGATTCAGCTAATTCGAATCATTCTTGTGCAACAACAGATAAACCGCCGGGATGACCAGCATGGAAAGCAGCGGCGCGCTGACCATACCCCCGATCATCGGCGCGGCGATACGCTGCATAATCTCCGAACCGCTGCCGCCGCCCCACATGATCGGCAATAAACCGGCCATGATTGTCGCGACGGTCATCATTTTGGGCCGAACGCGCAGTACCGCGCCTTCATGAATGGCGGCCATAAGCTGCGGCCGCGATAGCGGTTGCCCTGCTAAACGGTGTTTTTCCACCGCATGATTGAGGTAGAGCAACATGATGACGCCAAATTCGGCTGAAACGCCGGCCAGCGCGATGAAGCCTACCGCGCCGGCAACCGAAAGATTATAGCCCAGAATGTAGAGCAACCAGACGCCGCCGATCAACGCAAAGGGCAGGGTAGCCATGATGAGCAATGCGTCTTTGATGCGATTAAACGTGACGTAGAGCAATATGAAGATAATCAGCAGCGTGAAGGGCACGACAATTTTCATTTTCTCCGTTGCCCGTTCCAGATACTCAAACTGTCCTGACCAACTGAGCGAGATACCTTCCGGCAGCGTGACCTGACGGGCTACCGCCTGCCGCATGTCCTCTACCGCTGACTTCAAATCGCGTCCGCGCAGGTCCACATAGATCCAGTCGGACAGGCGGCCGTTTTCACTTTTCAGCATTGGCGGGCCTTCGCTGACGCCGATATCGGCTAAATCGGCCAGCGTGACGCGAGCGCCGCCCGCGGTGACTATCGGTAAATCCCGTAATTTGTCCAGAGAATCGCGTAATTCACGCGGGTAGCGGATATTGATGGGGTAGCGCTGACGGCCTTCAATGGTTTCGCCAATGTTCTGTCCGCCGATCAACGTCGATACCAAAGACTGTAGCTCGTTCACCGATACGCCGTAACGGGCGGCCTGCCGTCGATTGATCGCAATATCGATATAGCGGCCGCCGGCCAGGCGTTCCGCCAGCGCGGATGTGACGCCCGGCACCTTTTTCACTACCTGTTCGATTTGCGCGGCGATGCGTTCAATATCCTGTATGTTATTTCCGTTCACCTTGATGCCCACCGGACTTTTGATACCGGTTGCCAGCATATCCAGGCGGTTACGGATCGGCGGCACCCAAACATTGGCGATCCCCGGTATGTTGACGGTGCTATCCAGTTCGGCTATCAGCTTGTCCATCGTCATTCCCGGCCGCCATTGTTCGCGTGGCTTTAGCCGAATAGTGCTTTCCAGCATGGTTAATGGTGCCGGGTCGGTGGCGGTTTCCGCTCTGCCGGCTTTACCAAAAACCGATGCAACTTCGGGAACGGTTTTGATCAGCCGGTCCGTCTGCTGCAATAGCCGCGTCGCTTCCCGCGCCGAGATACCGGGCAGCGTCGACGGCATATAAAGCAGATCGCCCTCGTTCAGCGGGGGCATAAATTCACTACCAAGACGGCTGAGCGGGAACAGCGTAAGCAGCAGTAGGCCGCCGGCGATCAACAGCGTGGTTTTGGGGTGGTTGAGAACCTGTTGCAGCACCGGGTGGTATAAGGCGATCAGCCAGCGATTCAGTGGATTAGCCTGTTCGTCAGGGATTTTCCCCCGCACGAAATAGCCCATGAGGACCGGAACCAGCGTGATCCCCAAGCCGGCGGCGACCGCCATAGCATAGGTTTTGGTGAAGGCCAACGGCGAAAACATGCGACCTTCCTGCGCTTCCAGGGAAAAAACCGGTACAAATGACAGCGTAATAATCAGCAGGCTGCAAAATAGCGCCGGACCGACTTCGGTGGCGGCGCGTTCGGCAAGTTGCCACCACTCTTTGTCCTGCGGATCTCTGCCCGGATTGTGACGTCGCCATTGTTCAATCACTTTATGCATATTTTCAATCATCACGATAGCCGCATCCACCATGGCGCCGATGGCTATCGCGATGCCGCCCAGCGACATGATGTTGGCGTTCACCCCCTGATAACGCATGATGATAAATGCGCCGAGAATTCCCAGCGGCAGGCTGATAATCGCCACCAGCGCAGAACGCAAATGAAACAGGAAGAGCACGCAGATAACGGTAACCACCGCAAATTCTTCCAGCAATTTATGGCTCAGCGTTTCAATCGCCTGCTCAATCAGTTGAGAACGATCGTAGGTGGGGATGATTTCTATGCCTTCAGGCAGGCTTTTCTGAATTTCCTGTAGACGAGCCTTGACCGCATGCAGCGTCTCCAGCGCATTTTTACCATAGCGCAGGACAATAATGCCGCCGGCGACTTCGCCTTCGCCATTCAGTTCGGCGATGCCTCGGCGTATCTCCGGACCTTCGCGCAGGGTAGCGACATCCGCCAACAGCACCGGCACGCCATTGCGCGAGGTAATGACGACCTGATTGAAATCCTGGACATTTTTCAGATAGCCGGCGGTGCGGATCATGTATTCGGTTTCAGCCAGTTCCACTACCGAACCGCCGCTCTCCTGATTCGCCGCCTGAATCGCGCTAATGATTTGCTGATGGGTAATGTTTTGCGCGCGCATTCTCTCCGGATCGACCACCACCTGATACTGTTTCACCATGCCGCCGACGCTGGCAATCTCGGCGACGTTAGGGATGGTCTTCAGTTCAAATTTGAGTAGCCAATCCTGTATCCCCCGCAGATCGGCCAGACTATGCCGGCCGCTACGATCGACAAGGGCATACTCATAGATCCAGCCGACGCCGGTGGCATCCGGTCCCAGAGCGGTCTTTGCCTCTGCGGGCAGACTGGATTGCGCCTGGCTGAGATATTCCAGCACGCGCGAGCGCGCCCAGTAAGGGTCGGTGCCGTCCTCAAACAGAATATAGACGTATGCGTCGCCGAACATGGAAAAGCCGCGCACCGTTTTCGCTCCCGGCACCGACAGCATGGTGGTGGTGAGCGGATACGTAACCTGATTTTCCACCACCTGCGGGGCTTTGCCGGGGTAGCTGACGCGAATAATCACCTGAACGTCTGACAGATCGGGCAATGCATCCAGCGGCGATTTTTGCAAGGATATCACCCCCCAGACCGCCATCAGCAGGGCGGCCAGCACGACCAGCAGCCGGTTTTTCAATGACCAGCGAATAACATAAGCAATCATTGATGGCCTCCATGTCCGGCATTAAGCGGGGCGATGTCCTGAATATAAACGCCGCGATCATCCATATGGAAACGGAAACGGACTCTGCTGCCGATGCCAATACCCTGCGGCGGACCATCGTGCGATAGCCTAAAGTCCATGGTCATCGGCGCCCAGTTCAGCGCCGGAACGGCATCATGCTCAATGGTGATGTGATCGCCGTTGATGGCTTTTATTACGCCGATTGTTTGATAACCGGCGGGATATTCATCCGACGTCCGGGGCGGGCTCTCCTGCTTTTCATCACCAAACTGAGAAAGCGAGCTGCGCAAGTTGGCTTCTGAGTCAATCAGGAACTGACCCGAGGTGACGACAGTATCGCCTTCGCTAAGGCCGTCAGTGATTTCGGCCCAGTCGTTGTGGACAATCCCAACGGTGACTTTACGTGGAACGAAGTGGCCGTCGCCGTCGCTGAGCAAGACCCGGTTCTGGCTGCCGCTAATCAGCAAGGCCTGTTGCGGGATCATCAGGCGCGGCTGCGGTTTGGCGTCGTCAATCCGTACAGACAGATACATCCCGGGTTTTAGCTGTTGCTGAGGATTGTCGAGTATCACGCGCGCTTTCAGCGTCTGGGTGGCGTCATCCAGCGCCGGCAATAGTTCGCTGATGACGCCGTGGAACGTTTTTCCCGGCCAGGCATTGTTGCCGGCAGCTACCTGGTCGCCAACGTTCAGCCGCGCCGCCTGCGCTTGCGGATAATCGATTTCGATCCAGACAGGGTCCAGGCTCGCCAGCTCGAACAATGGTTGCGCTGGCGTTAACTGCATTCCCGCCCGGACTTCCAGTTTATTCACGTAGCCCGCTTCCGGCGCGGTAATCGTCATTCGAGGCTGCGGTTTCCCGCTACGCTCCACCCGATGAATCACCGATTCGGGCATGAACAGCAGCGCGAGTCTCTGGCGCGCCGCCTGCGTCAGCGCGCTGTCGTTCAATTGCCGTACCGCCAGATATTCCCGCTGCGCTGCGCTCCAGGCCGGGTTCCACAGCGTCGCCAACGTATCGCCTTGCCTTACCTGCTGTTGTACTGCATTCACGTTGAGCTGCTCGATAATACCGCCGCTGGGCGCGACGATGGTTCGCAGCGCCCGTTCGTTAAGGGTCACGCGGCCATAGCCGGAGATTTGCGCCGCGGTTGTTCGCATTTTCGCCTGCGTGGTGCGGACGCCCAGATTTTGCTGCTGTCGAACGCTGATGGTTACGCCGCCGTCCTCCGGCGCATCATCGGCATAACGGGGGATGAGCTGCATATCCATAAACGGTGATTTACCCGGCTTATCGAAACGTTTATCCGGCACCATGGGATCGTACCAGTAGAGAACCGGGCGTTCGTCCGGCGTTTGAGCGCGTAGGGGCGCGGTTCGCGGGGGCTGACTGCCCCATAAATACCCGATACCGATAGCGCCGGCAAGCGACAGCGTCAGCAGGCCGAGTGTGAGTGGTTTATTCATTGCTGTGGGGTTCCCTGTGGCGTCAGATAACGAATGGCTGCCCAAAGCTGCGCCATTTCGCGCGCGGTAGTTTGCGAGTCAATTCGGCTTTCCAGCAATGCACGACGGGCTTCCAACACGGCGGCAAGGCTGCTGCCGCCGGACTGATATTGGGCCTGAATCAGGCTGAGCCGCTGCTGCCGGAGAGGCAGCACTTCATGGGTCTGACGCCGCCAGCGTGACTGAGCGGCCTGATATTGCGCTATCAGCGTATCAAGCTGCGCCTGATGCTCGCGGCCGGTTAGCGCGATGTTGTCGCGAGCCTCCTGTGTTCGGGCTACGTCGGCGGCGTAGTCTTTATCCTGACGCCGGGACTTGAACAGCGGCAGATCGACGGTAACCATCAGACCGGCCATATCGTCGTAGTCGTCTCCTCGTTTGGCGTAGTAAAGTTCGACGCCGACATCGGGGATGGACGCCACTGCGGATTGCGCAGAACGAGCCTGGGCTAGTTCGGATTCTCGTCGCGCCAGTTGCATTTCCGGATGCAGATGAATGGATTGGCTGAGTTCGTCGGGCGGGGCGGGTAAGCGTTCAAAGCGAGGAAGTGCGCCGCGGATATGAACGTCCGCCATGCCGGTAAGCTGAACCATTTTGGCCTGCGCTATTTGAACATCCCGTTCGGCATCGGCCTGTTTGTCCTGCATTGCCGCCAGCGTCAGACGAGCATCCAGTACATTGCTGGCGTCTGCGCCGGCGGCGACGCCGGCCTTTTGCAGCGGGATTTGCCGCTGGCTTTCGCTAACCAGCAGCTTTATCTCTTTCAGGGTCCGTTGCGATAGCGCCAGCGTCAGCCATGCCTGTGCGGTTTCCCGTTGCAGGCGGGCGCGGATAGCCTCACGGTTGCTGCGCAGGCTGTCGGCCTGCGCGCGAAACGTTTGCGCCTTGTTTTCCCGTTTGCTGCTGCTGACATAGGTTTGCATGATGCCGATGCGTTGCATCGTCATTCCTTCGCGCGTCAGCCGGCTGCCGTTATTTCCGCCTAACGGCAGGTTTTCCACACCAAATTTAAGTTGTGGATCAGGGAGTTGCGTGGCGGAGTCGGCCATGTTTTGCAGCGCGCGAATCTGATGGTTATTGGCCGACAGCTCTGCGGAATAGCGTTCCGCCGCCTGCAAGGCCTGACTCAGATCCAGATCTGCCGCAAACGATACGGCAGGCAGCCACAGCAACATCGCCATCCACCCCAGAGAAGGGCTTTTGGACATGTTCATGCTCGATCCTCTGTTATTGTTGTCGTGGCGTAATGCTGGTCAAGGTATAGCCGCTGTCGCTTTGCACAAAACTGAACGCGACGGGCGTATTAACCGGCAACGGTTTGAGATCTTCACTAAAGGCGTCTGGCAGTTGGAATGCCATCGTCATGGCCGGCCAATGAAGGTCGGCCACCGGCGAGTGGGAAATGGTGACGCTGCGGGCATGCCATTGTTTAATTATCCCGCTGGCTTGATAACGCTTTTCCGCGGCTTTTGGCGTGTCGGCCATCGTCGGCGCATGATGCTGCTGCGCATTGGCCCATAAAGGGGAAGACAGGAATAGACTGGCGATAAACGCAATAGAGGTGACGTTCATAACAATAGCTCCATAAAAACAATAAATAACAGATAATTACGCCAATCGGCGCAGACTGGTTATTGAGCGTTGGGCTATTCTATGAAACGGCAGAAACGGATTTCGGCCGGAGGACCGGCGACGGGAGGAGAAAACCAGGCATGACTGGCGCAAATCGCTTCTTGCGGCTGAGCGGCCAGCGCGAGTTGATGGTCGACCGGGATAGCCAATAGGAGCGGTGGCGAGCTGTCCTGCTTGATGGTATCCGGCACGCAGTGTTTTTCGCACAGCGGCGATGCTTGCTCCGCCTTATGCTTCGATACCGCATCGGGGTGTGATGCCTGCGCGGCGGCCTGTTGCAGATGCGCCTGATGTTGCATGGACGGCGAAACGTGGCTGATTGCCATATCGCATTGATGCCCGGCAAGAGCCAATTGAGCATTCAGAAATAGCCAGCATAAAGCTAATAACCATCCCCACCGGCCTTTGTTGCGCAGGTGATGGATAAACGTTGGCGATAACCTGGATGCTGACATGACATATCCTTGCCTAAGGTCATGGCAGTGTAATCGCGGGAAACAGACGCGGGCAAGCAGGGAATTGAAGATATTTGTAAATCGGCGGCGTAGGGGATCTTAAACTACAGGCTCCCGCCAGTGAAAGCTATTTCGCGCCGCTGGCGCGGTGGCCAAGCGGCGTCTCCGGTGATATGCCGAGTTGGTAACGCGGCTATCGGTTATTGAGAAAAAAACTGGTACCTCGTCTCAGAGCGGTAAACTTTCCCCGGTTTTAACCAGCAGTCTGGCTGCGGCCACTCCGGATGATTAGGGCTGTCCGGCAGAAACTCGCTCTCCAGCGCGATACCCGCATAATTTTCATAGCTGCCGCCCTCACGCGATGGCGTGCCGGCCAGAAAATTGCCGCTGTAGAGCTGTAGCGCGGGCGCGTTGGTAAATACGCGCATTAATACGCGTTCGTCGGACGACCACAAATTGGCCGCCGGACTCTCGCCGGAACCACAGGTAGGGGACAACAGGTAAGCGTGGTCGTAGCCGCCGACGGCGATCTGATCCCGGTCGCGCAGAAAGTCTTTCGCCAGCGTTTTAGGCTGGCGAAAATCCATGCCGGATTCCATTACCTGTGCGAGGCTATCGCCAGGAATACCGTCGCCGTTTACCGGCAGGTAATTATCGGCAAACAGTTGCAACTGATGTTTACGAACGTCTGTCTGACGACCATCAAGATTAAAATAGGCATGATTGGTCAGGCATACCGGGCAAGGTTTTTCAGCGACCGCCTGGTATGTGATTTCCAGCGCGTTTTGTTCGGTCAGGCGATAACATACCTGCACGCTGAGCTGTCCGGGAAATCCCTGATCGCCATCCGCAGAGTGCAACTGATAGGTTACCTGCGACGCATCCTGACTGAGGATCCGCCAGCGTCGGTTATGGAAGCCTTGAGGCCCGCCATGCAGTTGGTGTTCTCCCTGATTGGCGGCCAGACGAATAATTTCATCCCCATGACCGAGAGTGGCATTGGCGATTCGATTGGCATAACGGCCAATCGATGCGCCGAGATAGGCTTGCTGCTGAGGATATTGTTCGGGCGACGCGCACCCCAGCAACACTTCGCGCGCGTCGCTATCCGCAACAGGAAGCAGGCAGGATAGCCAGGTCGCGCCCCAATCCATCAGACGCACCCGCATGCCGGACAGGTTTTGCAATGTGGTTAACTGAAACGGCTGGCCGTCCGGCGCCAGCGCGGCGGTTTTTTCATTCAACATGATTTGCTCCTGTGCATGCCTTCATAAACTGAAATGACGGCCGGCTGCGGTTTGGCTCGCGGCATCGCCGTTTATCCGCAAGCCTGACGTTGATAAACGGCGCGGGCGGATCAATCGGGATATCCGTTCGGATGGGCAGACTGCCAGAGCCAGGTATCCTGAGCCATTTCTTGCAGCGAGCGTTTTACGCGCCAGTTCAGGTCGGCGGCGGCTTTTTCCGCATCGGCCCAATAGGCGGCCAAATCGCCCTGACGGCGTGGCGCGAAGTGATAGGCTACGGGCTTGCCGCATGCCTGACTGAATGCTTCAACCACCTGCAAAACACTGTAGCCCACGCCAGCGCCCAGATTATAAATGTGCACGCCGGCACGATTTTGCAGGGTATCCATCGCGGCGACATGGCCATCGGCCAGATCGACAACGTGAATATAATCACGCACGCCGGTCCCGTCTTCCGTCGGGTAGTCATTACCGAAAATAGCCAATGATTCACGGCGGCCAACGGCAACCTGAGCGATATAAGGCATCAGATTGTTGGGAATACCCTGCGGATCTTCACCCATTTCGCCAGAGGGGTGCGCGCCGACCGGATTGAAGTAACGCAGCAAAGTGATGCTCCAGTCGGGTTCGGCGTGCTGCAGATCCTGTAAAATTTGTTCGACCATCAGTTTGCTGCGGCCATAAGGACTGGCGGGATGACCGGTCGGAAAGCTTTCCTGGTACGGAATTCGCGGCTGATCGCCGTAAACGGTGGCGGATGAGCTGAAAATCAGGTTCTTGACGCCGGCTTTTTTCATGGCTTCAACCAATACCAGCGTACCGTAGACGTTGCTGTCGTAATACGCGATCGGTTTCTGAACCGATTCGCCCACCGCTTTTAAGCCGGCAAAATGGATCACTGAATCGATGGCATGACGGGAGAAAATGTCATCAAGCAATGCGTCGTCACGTACGTCACCCTGATAAAACGTCGGCGCTTTGCCTGTCAGTCGCGTGATGGTTTTAACCACGCTGGCTTTACTGTTACATAAATTGTCGAGAATGATGGGCTGATGCCCGGCGGCCAGCAACTGTACACAGGTATGGCTTCCTATGTAACCGCTTCCACCAGTAACTAAAACGTTCATAATGACCTCTGCTTGAAAATTTATAAAAAAATAACACGGCCTGTGGTTGAGAAAGGTGATCCGTAACCAAAAATAGCGCCGGTCATTTGATAATTCTGTAACGTAAAAACAGCGATTCAACGCCGGAGCGTGCGCAAATAAACGCCGTTTTAACTATGCAACGTTGGCAGTGGTAGCGTTATCACACCCGCCTGCCGCGCCTTAAATAGGGAGACGCGCATAGGATTCTGATTTGCCGTTAAAAGATCAATCAGAATCCTGATGAATTAGCTGTTCATTTTGATGACCGGGGCGCTGCCCGCCGCCGGCGATTTTTATATGGCCCGGGAGATGGCTTCAGTTTGGTAATCGTATGTATCGTCGCGGGCGACAAACGTCAGGCGATGCGTAATACACTGTGGCGCGTCTTCCGCATGATGGGAGACGAACAGCAACTGCGTATCGCCTTCGCCAATCAGAATATCCAGCCAGCGGCGGACTAACTGTCGGTTCAGCGGATCGAGCCCCTGCAAGGGTTCATCAAGGATCAGCAATGCAGGATGTTTAACTAATGCTCTGGCGATCAGCGTCAATCGCTGTTGCCCCCAGGACAATGATTGAAATGGGCTGTCCGCCACCGGGCCACTCAGACCCAGCAGGGTCAGCCACTGATTGGTGAGCTGGCGCTGGCGATCGGATACCGCCTGATAGATGCCGATCGAGTCAAAAAAACCGGAAAGAATTACGTTCCGTACGCTGACGCTGACGCGATAGTCAAGATGAAGGCTGCTGCTGACGTAACCGATATGTCGCTTGATATCCCAGATGGTCTCGCCGCTGCCGCGTCGACGACCAAACAGGGTGAGATCGTTACTGTAACCCTGCGGGTGATCCCCGGTGATCAAACTTAACAGCGTGGATTTCCCCGCGCCATTCGGGCCGACTATCTGCCAGTGTTGATGGGGCAATACTTCCCAGTTTAATCCGTGCAGTATCGGACGATCGTTATATTGCACGATCCCATTCCGCAGCGTAATAAGAGGTTGATCAGCGGGAAGTCGGGTATGCAGTTTCGCATCTTCCGGCTCGGGAAGGGCGCTTGCGGATAGCTGTTCACTGTGGGCCAATTGAGCAATAAGCGCTTCCTTCAGAAGCGTTTCCCGTTCCCCGATGCGGGCCAGCGTACAGTCGGCCAGAATGCCCACGCGATGGATAAAATCAGGAATATCGTCAAAGCGGTTCAAGATCAGTACTAACGTATAGCCCCGGCTGGCCAGTTCAGGCAGATGCGCGGCGAGTTGTCGGCGTGAGGCGACGTCCAATCCGTCAAAGGGTTCATCGAGAATAAGCAGGTCCGGTTGAGGCATTAATGCCTGACACAGCATGGTTTTGCGCGTTTCGCCCGTGGAGAGATATTTAAACCGGCGCGCCAACAGATGATCGATGCCGAACAGCGCCGCCAACTGGCGGCAACGCATAGGATCCGTTATCTCGTTCTGAATCACTTCCGCCGTGGTGCGGCCCGTATCGTCCTCACCGCTACTTAGCATATCGGTATTATTACGCTGCCATTCCGCGGCAACCAACTGTTGCAGTTGTTCAAAGGATAAGCGGGTTATGTGTCGGAAGTCGCACTGGCGTTCTCCGCCCAACAACGGTAACTCTCCGGTCAGGGCGCGCGCCAGCGCGGATTTTCCACTGCCGTTTGCGCCGACGAATGCCCAGCACTGATGCTTGTCGATCCTGAGTTCATCCAGACGCAGCACGCGGGTGTCGCTTAACCGGAATAACCCTTGCGATATTTTCAACAACGACATTTTTTCTACCTTCCTGGGGCGGGTGTAAAATTAGAACCAACGGTATAGTCTGAGGGACGTATTTAGCAGAGCGTCGCGATGATGACCTTGTCGGCATTAAAATAAGCGCAGACCGCCTGATCGGGCTTGAGCTGCTGCTGGGCGACGACGGAATTAGCGACCGTTGCGCAGAGCGTTTCCCCGCCGGGCAGCGTAACCAGAACTTCGCTATTTTCAGCCCCGGGCTGAATGCTCTTGATGTGCCCATTAAGGATGTTATCCGCTCCTGCGTCCGGCGGCGCTCCCACACATAAATTAACCCACGGAGCCTTGATCAGCGCCAGAACTTCTTTGCCCGGCGCGAGATGTAAACGTTCGGCGCTTTGCTGAGTAATCAACGCGCTCATCGAGGTTTTGCCATCCGCGAGTAAAATGTCCAGATGCTGTTGCACCTGCTGATTGCCGCGTGCGAGCACCGTACCAAAAAATTGATTTCTGGCGCTGGTTTGCAGTGAAAAGCGCGCAATGGCCGCCAGCAGACTGTCGAGCGGCAAGCTGTCATCCTGCAATACATCAAACGCTTTTTGCTGAATTTGCGCGAGCAGGTCGTAAAGCTGAATCAGTCTTTCGCCATAGCGCGTCAACTGGGCGCCGCCGCCGCCTTTCCCGCCAGTCATGCGTTCAACCAATGTCTGCTCCGCCAGCTGATTCATCTCGTTAATCGCATCCCATGCGCTTTTATAACTGATGTTCGCCAGTTTGGCGCCCTGACTGATGGAACCGGTATGGCGGATTTGTTTCAGTAATTCGATACGTCGCGGGTCGGCGAATAAGCGTTGCTGCAGTTTGAGGGTGAGGAGAATTTCAGCTTGCATGGCTCGGGTCCACCGGAGGTGAGTGAAATTTGGTTTTAATAATTTGTATTGTCGCCATTTTTATCATCAGGGGCAAATCGCACAAATGGCAGCACTATTTCTTCTTATTAAGCTACAATGTTGGTTCGTTATAATGACTATGATAGCTTACGGTAAAGAAATTAACCGAGTAAGCGGCCCACGCAACGGCAAGCGTTGCGATAAGTGAGGTAAGCATGTTGGAGTTATTAACAAGCCTGCTATTTGCAGTAGCTATGGTGCCGGTAATGATGGCGATTATTTTGGGCGCGATATATGGTTTGGGCGAAGTATTTAACGTCCTTTCCAAGATTGGTCATTCTGATACCGAAGCGAGCAAACAGCATTAATTGATTTCCTCAAGATTTCGATGTCCGGCACCCGCCGGACGTCCCCTTTCCCGCTTGCGATCCCGCTTTTTGAAAACCGTATGACTCTGCTTTGATTTTCGTTATATTATCGAGAATACAACGAGGGTTATTGGGAGACGGGAATGAAAAAGCAATGGATAAAATGGTTTACCGCGCTGGCGTTCAGCCTGGGCGTCGCGCTGCCGGCGATGGCGGCGGAAGAGAAAGTTACCGTGTTTGCAGCCGCATCACTGACCAACGCATTACAAGAAATCGCTACGCAATATCAGAAAGAGAAAAATGTTACGATCGTCGCATCCTATGCGTCATCGTCGACGCTGGCTCGTCAGATCGAGCAGGGCGCGCCTGCCGACATGTTTATTTCCGCCGATCAGCAATGGATGGATTACGCTCAGGAAAAAAAACTGATGGACGTCGCGACCCGCTATACCTTGTTGGGTAATGAGCTGGTCGTGATCGCGCCGAAAACCAGCGCCGCTAAAGACGTGGCTATCGATGATAAAACCGATTGGAAAAGTCTGCTAAGCGGTGGCCGACTGGCCGTTGGCGATCCGGATCACGTTCCTGCCGGTATTTATGCCAAAGAGGCATTACAAAATCTGAAAGCCTGGGATGCGCTGTCGCCTCTGATGGCGCGGGCGAATAATGTGCGCGCGGCCATGGCGTTGGTTGAACGTGAGGAGGCGCCGCTGGGTATCGTGTATGGTTCTGATGCCGTTGCCAGCGATAAAGTCAAGGTCGTCGGCATATTCCCCGCCAGCAGCCATAAGCCGGTGGAGTATCCGATGGCGATTGTGAAAGATCATAACAACGCCACGGTGACCGGTTTCTATGATTACCTGAAAACGCCTGCGGCAGCGGAAGTCTTTAAACGCTTCGGGTTTACTCCGCGCGGATAATGATGCCAAGTGACTGTCGATGCTAAGTGACTATGAATGGCAGGCCGTTGAACTCAGCCTCAAGGTTTCCGTTGCCGCGGTAGTGTGCAGCCTGCCATTGGGCATCCTGATGGCGTGGATTTTGGTGCGCTTTCGCTTTCCGGGTAAATCGCTGCTTGATAGCATCATTCATTTACCGCTGGTGTTGCCGCCGGTGGTAATTGGCTACCTGCTGCTGATTGGTATGGGGCGGCGAGGGATTATCGGCGCCTGGCTGTATGACTGGTTTGGTTTCAGCTTTAGCTTTAGCTGGCGCGGCGCTGCCCTGGCGTCTGCTATCGTCGCTTTTCCGCTGATGGTCAGAGCGATTCGTCTGTCTTTGGAGGCCGTGGATACTCGCCTCGAACAGGCAGCTCGAACCTTGGGCGCGTCGGCCTGGCGCGTATTTTTTACCATTACCTTGCCGCTTTCCTTGCCTGGTATAGTGGTCGGCACGGTATTGGCTTTTGCCCGTTCCTTGGGCGAATTCGGCGCCACCATCACCTTTGTTTCCAATATTCCCGGCGAAACCAGAACTATTCCGCTGGCGATGTATACGCTGATTGAAACACCCGGCGCGGAAGCTGACGCCGCCAGGCTGTGCGTGATCGCCATCGCGCTTTCGCTGGTTTCGCTCCTGCTTTCCGAATGGCTGACGAACTGGAGCCGTAAACGGTTGGGGGGATAATGCTGCGACTCGATTTTGACCAACAGCTGGGCGACCTGCATCTCCGCGTCAAAGAGGATTTGCCCGCCAGCGGCATTACCGCCGTTTTTGGCGTTTCCGGCGCGGGAAAAACGTCATTAATCAATGCCATTGTTGGATTAACCCGGCCGAAAGCGGGGCGTATCGTGCTTAATGAACGCGTGTTGGTTGATACCCAAAAAGCGGTTTTTCTTCCGCCGGAAAAGCGACGTATCGGCTATGTCTTTCAGGACGCGCGCTTATTTCCCCATTACCGCGTACGCGGTAATTTACGCTATGGCATGCGGGCGAAGATGGCGGCGCAGTTCGCGGACATCGTCGGGCTGTTGGGCATTGAGCATCTATTGAACCGCTATCCGCTGACGTTATCGGGCGGTGAAAAGCAGCGCGTGGCGATTGGTCGCGCGTTATTGACCGCTCCCGATTTGCTGTTGATGGATGAGCCGCTCGCCTCTCTCGATTTACCCAGAAAACGCGAACTACTGCCTTACCTGGAACGATTGGCAAAAGAAGTGAACATTCCCATTCTGTACGTGAGTCACAGTATGGAGGAGATCCTGCGGCTGGCGGACCGCGTGCTGGTATTGGATCAGGGGAAGGTCAAAGCACAAGGTCTGCTGGAGGACGTCTGGGCCAGCAGCGCGTTACGCCCCTGGCTGCCGCGGGAAGAGCAGAGCAGCATATTGAATGTGCGCGTTCTTGAACACCATCATCGCTACGCCATGACGGCGCTGTCGCTGGGCGATCGCCACCTGTGGGTGGGACGCGTTGACGCGCCTATTAATACTCTGTTGCGTATCCGTATTAATGCCGCCGATGTATCGCTGGCGCTGCATCTGTCAACGGGGAGCAGCATTCGCAATATTCTGCCGGCCAGAGTGGTAGAGTGCATCGATGTTGAAGACCAGGTTGAAGTCAAGCTTGTGGTCGGCGAGCAAACGCTTTGGGCGCGCATCACGCCATGGGCGCGCGATGAACTGTCGCTGCGCCCGAATATGCCGCTTTACGCACAGATAAAAAGCGTGTCGATTACCGCCTGACGGCAACATGCTCAGGGATGGCGGCAAGCTTGTCGCTGACCTTGCAAGGCGTTTATCCCAAGACTCTGGCTTGGATCACTTCCGCGATTACGGGTTCTTCGTTGCTGCCGATAACCAGATCGGCATGCGCTTTGACCTCATCGGCGCTGTTGCCCATCGCCACGCCCAGACCTGAGTTTTCCAGCATGCTGAGGTCGTTAAAGTTGTCGCCAAAGGCAATCACCTCGCTCATGTCGAGCCCCTGAGATTCAACCCATTTGCGTAACAGTTTCCCTTTGCTGTTGCCCGTTTGCGCGATGTCGACCTGATCCAGCCACGACCATTCGCAGGCCAGGCCGAGCTCTTGCTCTACGATGCCGGCGAAATCATTCAAGGTAGCAACATTTGCGTGATGCGTGGCGAATTTCCAGATAGAAAGCGATGAATCCGCCTGGCGCGCCAGATCGTCAACCTGTCTGAACGACGGGCGTTGCGATTCCGGCAGAGAGGAAGCCCAGGCTTGAGCGCGGACAACATGCCCGGTCGGATACTGGTAATACATGGCGTCATCTGCATACATCAATCCATGAATGTCAAATCGTTGCAGGAGCTTCAGTACCTTTTTCGCTTGTTCTGCCGACATGGGATTGGCATCAGACGCCCGGCCCGCCTGATAATCATAGAGATAAGTGCCGTTACAGCAAATGGCCGGGGTATCCAGTTCTAGCGCCTGATAAAACGGATGGATGGCTGAATGGTGACGGCCGGTAACGATGACCACCTTGACGCCTTGCCGGCGAGCCAGCGCTAATGCGGCGAGCGATTCCGGCAAAATTTTTTTCTGTTGATTCAGGAGCGTTCCGTCGAGATCGAGCGCAATTACACGATAGGCCATAGTAGTCTCGTAAAGTGGCTGTAGAATAGAAGAGTTGACCGATGATGTTACACCGTATTTCAGGCGTCGCAAAATACGGAGACGCCAAGGCTTCTCCCGCTGTTGAAGACGCGCCTGAGAAGTAAAATCCGCATGAATTAAGGAGAGCACGATGCAGCAAGTGGTTTATGTCGCCAGTCCGGAAAGTCAGCAGATTCATGTATGGCAGCTGGGCGCGCAGGGCGATCTGACGTTATTGCAGGTTGTCGATATGCCCGGGCAGGTACAGCCCATGGTGATTGCACCAGATAAACGCCATTTGTTTGTCGGCGTTCGTCCCGATTTTCGCGTTATCAGCTATCGTATTGACGATAAAGGTGTATTGACGGAAACCGGTTCGGCATCTTTACCCGGTAGCCCTACGCATCTGTCTACCGATCGTCAGGGACGTTTCCTGTTCAGCGCTTCCTATAGCGGCGCCAGCGTCAATGTTATTCCGCTTGGCGAAAACGGCATTGCCGGTGAGTCAATTCAGCAGATGGACGGGCTGGAGGGTTGCCACTCCACCAATATCGATCCTACCGACAGCGTCGTCTGGGCGCCCTGCCTGAAAGAGGATCGTATCCGTTTGTATGACCTTAGCTCTTCGGGAGAGCTGAGCGCGCACCATCAGTCCGAATTGACTACCGCCGCCGGCGCGGGGCCTCGCCATATGGTTTTTCATCCCAACAAGCATTTTGCTTATTGCGTGAATGAGCTGAATAGCTCGGTGGATGTTTACCGGCTCAACACGCCGGACGGCAAGCTACAGAGAGTGCAGACGCTGGATGCGATGCCTGCCGGGTTTACCGATACGCGCTGGGCGGCGGATATCCACATCACGCCGGACGGTCGTTTCCTTTATATCAGCGAGCGTACCTCCAGCCTGCTGAGTATTTTCCAGGTCTCTGAGGATGGCGGCGCCTTGTCGTTGACGGGGCATCAGCCGACGGAAATGCAGCCGCGCGGTTTCAATATTGACCATAGCGGCCATTTCCTGATCGCGACCGGACAGAAATCGCAGCATATCGAGGTGTATCGCATTAACGGTTCAGACGGCGCGTTACAGCCGCTGGCGCGTTATCCCGTCGGGAAAGGCGCCATGTGGGTGTGCGTGCTGGCGCAGAATTAGGCTCAAATCCTGTATCGGCGGAATGAGCTCGTCATCGCCGGTGTTGACAAAACGCCATCTGAAGCGGTTTATCAGCCGCGATATTCAATGATTGATAAACCGGCGTTGTAATCTGTGCTGTAGACGATGCCTTCGGCATCGACAAACACATCGCAGGATTGAATTACTCTTGGCCGGCCGGGACGTTTATCTACCATTCGCCGCGGCGCGGCGGGCACCAGCGCGCCGGTTTCCTTCGGCTGATAGGGGTTACTGATATCGTAAGCCCTGACGCCGGCGTTTTGGTAGGTGGCGAAAATCAGCGTCGAGCTGATAAAACTTCCCGGACGGTTTTCGTGCAGGTTATGCGGGCCAAAGTGCGCGCCCTTTTTCACGTAGTCGGTTTCGGCCGGTTGCGGAAAGGTCGCAATACCGATCGGATTGCTCGGTTCGCGGATATCGAAGACCCAGATAAGCTTCTCGCCATCCTCCTGATTATCCAGCACGGCCTCATCCAGCACGATTAGCAGGTCGCGATCGGGCAGGGGAAGGGCGGTGTGCGTCCCGCCGCCGAATGGGGGACTCCAGTTGCGGTGGCTGATCAGTTTTGGCGCGGCGCGATCGCTAACGTCCAGCAGCGTTAATCCGCCGTCACGCCAACTGCCATAGGCGGTATCGCCGCTGATAATGGCATGATGCAACGCATAGCGTTTCCCTTCCGGCCAATCGGGCGTCTCGCCGCCTGCCGTGTGCATACCGGGCAGCCAGTAGCGGCCGGCCACTTCCGGACGTTTGGGATCGGCCAGATCGATGGTCAGGAAAATATAGTCGCTGTAGCCGTCGAGCAGCGCTGAAACATAGGCCCAGCGGCCGCCGACATACCAGATACGGTGAATGCCGATGCCGTCCAGCGATAAAAAGCTGATTTCGCGCGGCTTATCTGGTGTGGAAATGTCAAAGATACGTAATCCGGCGCGCCAGCCTTTGCCCTGAGCGCTGGTGCCGACCGTTTCAGCCACTGAACGGGTATAGTAAATTTTTTCTTCTGCAAAGCTGGCGTCGGCGAACAGATCGCGGGCGTTGACCACCAGCAGCAGATCGTCATGCGTCTGGAGATGGATGTTCCAGGTGCCGGGCGGGGCGGCAATGAATCCGGCGGGTTTGGGATGTTTGGCATCGCGCACATCCACAATGGATACGCCCTGTGAAACCATATGCCCGATGTAGGCATAGCCCCGGTGAACCATGACCTGCACGCCATCGGGCCTGCCGCCTTGGTCGCTATGCCCGATCAGCCGCATGTTGCGGCTGTATTCCGGCGTAGGCAGAAGACTAGATACCATCTTTTGTCTCCACTTATTTAGCCTGTTTGGCTTGCAGTGTCGCAAACCAGGGGGCGATGAAATCGTCGGTGTGACCCCAGCCGGGAATGATTTTAGCCAGTCCGGCAACGTTTACCGGACCCGGTTGGCTGGCTAACAGCGCCTGAGGAATGGCCGCCGCTTTGAACTCATAAGTGGCGGGCGTCGGCTCGCCGGCAATCTTGTTGGCCACCAGACGCAGGTTGACCTTGCCAATCAGCTTAGGATCGACCGCGACGCTGACTTTCCACGGGCTGCCGGCTTCACGCATCAGCTGCAGATCCTGATTGGAGATATCAATGCTGTAGATTTTTATTTCGGAACGGCCGTTTTCTTTCAGCGCCTTATAGGCGCCCTGAGTGAAGGCGTCCCACGAACCCCAAATCGCATCAATTTTGCCTTTCGGATATTTCGCCAGCACGGCGCCGACTTTATTGGCCGTGTCGCCCTGAACATCGGAAGAGACGGCGCCGATGGATTCCAGCTCCTTGATGCCGGGATTGGCCTTCAGGATTTGCTGGTAGGCCGCCTGCCTGCGCTCCATGGGCGGGAAGCCGGCCACCCACAGTTTGATGATGTTTGCCTTGCCGTTGAAGTCGTTAACCAACTGACCGAATGACTCATGGGTCAGGGAGGCGTCATCCTGCTGCGTGACGGTAACGCCCGGAATCTCGCCGTTGACGGCGGTATCAAAAACAGACACCGCAATGCCGCTGTCGACTATGCGCTTAATCAGATCGGTAGAGTAGGGGTCGCGGCCCTGGGACAGAATGATACCGTCATATTTCTGGCTGATGGCCTGATTGACGAAATCCTGGAAGCGGGCGTCATCGCCGTTACTCAAAAAAGTGCTGACTTTGAAGCCCAGTTTCTTGCTCTCCTCTATCACGCCGGAAATAAACTGGGTGGTGTTGTCATCAGAGCCCAGATTGCGTATAACCGCGATACGAACAGGGCCGTTATGCTGAGCCAGAGCTGTTGGAACCGGCGCAATGGCAGCGGTTTCGGCGGCGAAGGCCGGTAGCGCCGTCGCCAGGCTTAACGCTATCAGCGCAGGGGTAAGTTTTTTCATTATCAGCTCCATGGTATGTCGGCAACTTGTTGTATTGGTGAGGTGCGACAGTCTTATTGTTTTTGTATAAATCCATTGGCCTTATGGCTATCTGGATGGCTATTTATAAGCGATAGCGCATCATAACCGCTAAGCGATGGCTGCGGAATGGGACAGATTATGACTTTTGGGAGCAAGTTATAACTTTTGGTTTGTATGGCGGCCGGCGGCGCAACGCCCGTCACAAAAAATGCCCGCTGGCGGGGCATCTGCAGTTGATGTCGTACTTGGCGATCAGCCCCCGCGCGGCCTTCCTCAGACAAGGAGCGGCCGGCAGGGGCATCATGGCCGGGAATTACTTTTTTGGCTCTTCTTTTTTCAGACTACGCGCCCAGCGAGGGTGATGCTTCTTAGCCCACCGCTCGGAAACTTTTCCCTCGATCATGCCTTTAATCGACCCTTTGACCCAAAATGCCATATACATATGAATCAGAATGGCATGGATCAGCACGATAGCCGCCGCCGCATGAATCAGGATGGCGTAACGCACCACATCAATGGGGAAAAAGTGAGCGAAATACGGGCGCCACATAATGACGCCGGTAACCAGCAGAACCAGGGTTAACCCCATGATGCTCCAGAACATCATTTTCTGGCCGGGATTATATTTGCCCACGTCCGCCACTTCGTGTTCGTTGCCCTTCAATACCTCAATGATATTGAGAAACCAGGGAATATCGTTCAGCTTGGGGATGTTGTGGCCGACAAAACGGATGAACATCGGAACCAGGCAGATAACGATCAGTATGCCGAAAAAGGGATGCATAATGCGCCCCATCTGCGGCGTACCAAAGGTCTGAGTCAGCCACTGCAAGGTCGGGAAAAACAGCGCTATGCCGGATAATGCGACCAGAAAAAAGCTGATCACCACTATCCAGTGGCAGATGCGATCGATAAATTTGGTACGCAAAATCATTTTCTGTTTACTCATGTTCGTCCTCTCCCTCATTCTCGTGCTCAATTTCTTCCGTATTCGGGCCGATGCCAACGTAGTGGAAGATCAATCCGGCAAACGTCATGACGAATCCGAGCGCCGATAAGGGCTTCAGAATGCCTTTCCATAGATTGACCGGCGTGGAGATCTGCGGGTTATCGGGAAGATTGTGGTACAGAGAGGGTCTGTCGGCATGATGCAGAACATACATGACGTGCGTACCGCCAACGCCTTGCGGATCGTAAAGGCCGGCATGCTGGTAGCCGCGTTTTTTCAGGTCGACCAGCCGTTCCTCGGCGACGATTTTCATTTCTTCTTTGGTGCCGAAATGAATCGCCCCGGTCGGACAGGTTTTCACGCAGGCCGGTTCCTGGCCGACGCTGACGCGATCGACGCACAGCGTACATTTATACACGCGGTTATCTTCTTTATTTAGCCGCGGAATGTTGAACGGGCAGCCGGCGATACAGTAACCGCAGCCGATGCACTGCTCGGATTGGAAATCGACGATGCCGTTGGCGTACTGAATGATGGCGCCGGCCGACGGACAGGCCTTCAGGCAACCCGGTTCGCTACAGTGCATACAGCCGTCTTTGCGGATCAGCCACTCCAGACGGTCATTTTCCTCCACTTCGGAAAAGCGCATCAGCGTCCAGGATTTGGCGCTCAGATCGGCGGGGTTATCATACACGCCGACATTATGGCCGACTTCATCGCGAAGATCGTTCCACTCTGAACAGGCCACCTGGCAGGCTTTACAGCCGATGCAGGTGGTCACGTCGATCAGTTTCGCCACTTCGCTTTTATCGTCACGCGCATGCGGCGGCGGTGTGAAAGCGTTGGTGGCCGAACGTTTAATAATATCTTGAGATTGCATGGACATAGTTGGCTACCTTTACACCTTCTCTATATTAACCAGAAACGCTTTATATTCAGGCGTTTGGGAGTTAGCGTCACCGACGCTGGGGGTGAGCGTGTTAGCCAGGAAGCCTTTACGGGTTGCGCCTTCAAAGCCCCAGTGGCAAGGAATACCAACGGTTTCAACGGATTGGCCGGCAATGTTCAGCGTTTTAATGCGTTTGGTGACCACCGCTTTGGCTTTGATGTAGCCGCGCTGGCAGGAAATCCTGACTTCATCGCCCGCTTTAATGCCTTTGCTTTGCGCCAGACTTTCACCGATTTCAATGAACTGCTCCGGTTGTACTATCGCATTGAGCCGCGCGTGTTTGGTCCAGTGGCGGAACAACTCGGTAATGGAATAGGTCGTCGCGACGTAAGGGAAGTCTTTCGCCGAGCCCATGGTCTTCGCATCGCTGGCGAACAGACGCGCCGCCGGGTTTGAAACCACGGCGGGATGCAGCGGATTGGTGCCTAGCGGCGTTTCCATCGGCTCGTAGTGTTCCGGGAACGGGCCATCCACCAGTTTGTCCATCGAAAACAGTCTGGCGAGACCTTCCGGCTGCATGATAAAGGGCCCGGTATCTTTCCCCGGCGGAACGGTGCTGGCGAAGTCGGGAATATCAATGCCGCTCCATTTCTGTCCGTTCCACTCCATCAGTTTGCGTCGCTTATCCCAGGGTTTGCCCTGCAGGTCGGCGGAGGCGCGGTTGTAAAGAATGCGGCGGTTTTGCGGCCATGCCCATGACCAGTTTGGCGTACAGCCCATGCCGGCATCGGCATTATCGCGTCGGTCCATCTGGTTGCCGGCTTCGGTCCAGCAGCCGGCATAAATCCAGCAGAAACTGGCGGTGGTGCCGTCATCGCGCAACTGGGAAAAATCGGCGATTTGCTGACCTTTTTTCAGCACCAGCTTGCCGGCGTCGTCATAGATATCGGCCAGCGCAGTCCCGTTGGCCTCGCGGGCAATCTCTTCTGGCGTCGGGTCTTCCGGATCCTGATAGTTCCAGTTGATGTTCATCAACGGATCGGGATAGGCGCCGCCTTCTTCCTGATAAAGTTCACGCAGCCGCATCATCAGCCTGCCGAGAATTTTAGCGTCGTGCAGCGCTTCTCCCGGCGGCTGCGCCGCAGCCCAGTGCCATTGCAGCCAGCGGCCGGAGTTGGCAATCGAACCGTCCTCTTCGGCAAAGCAGGATGCGGGCAGACGGAATACTTCAGTTTGAATCGACGAGGTGTCGACGTCGTTGAATTCGCCATGGTTCTGCCAGAACGTAGAGGTTTCCGTGGCCAGGGGGTCGATAGTCACCAAAAATTTCAGTTTCGACAGGGCTTCGCTGGCTTTGTTTTTATTGGCGAACGCGGCGACGGGGTTGAAACCCTGGACGATATAGCCGTTGATTTTGCCTTCCATCATCAGTTCGGTTTGCGCGATGATGTCGTAACTGCGATCCCATTTCGGCAACCAGTCATAGCCCCAGTTATTGCTGGCCTGCGCGTTCTCGCCGAAGAAACTCTTCATCATGCTGATAAAGAATTTTGGCGTATTTTTCCAGTAGTTGACCTGATCGGGCAATAGCGCCGCCGGCGTGATTTGTCCCAGATAGGTTTTCAGATCGGTTTGCTTTTCCGACGGCAGCGGCATGTAGCCCGGCAGGTTGGTGCTCAACAGGCCCAGGTCGGTATACCCCTGAATATTGGAGTGGCCGCGCAGGGCGTTGATGCCGCCGCCAACCATACCGATATTCCCCAGCAATAGCTGGATGATAGCCGCGGCCCGGATAATCTGCGCGCCGTTGGTGTGGTGGGTCCAGCCCAGCGCATACATGAAGGTGGTGGTTTTGTCCGGCGCGCAGGTTTCGGCCAGCGAACGGCAGATTTCCTCATAGGCTTTGGCCGGGGTTCCGCATAACGACGTCACCATTTCCGGGGTATAGCGCTCAACGTGTTTTTTCAGCAGATTCCACACGCAGCGAGGGTGGGACAGCGTCTTGTCACGTTTGGCGAAGCCCATGGCGTCCAGCTCGTATTGCCAACTGGATTTGTCGTACTGACGGCTCTCTTTGTTGTAACCGCTGAACAGGCCTTCATCAAAACTGAAGTCATCGCGCACAATCAGGCTGGCATTGGTGTAAGATGTGACGTAGTCGTGATGAATTTTATCATTAACAATCAGGTAGTTAACGATACCAAGCAGAAATGCGGCATCCGAGCCGGCACGGATAGGGGCGTAAAGGTCGGCGACGGAGGCGGAACGGTTAAAACGCGGATCGACGACAATCAGTTTCGCGTCATTGTGCGTTTTGGCTTCGATCGCCCATTTAAAACCAACCGGATGCGCCTCGGCCGGGTTGCCGCCCATGACGATAATCACATTGGCGTTTTTGATATCGACCCAGTTATTGGTCATGGCGCCGCGTCCGAAGGTCGGCGCCAGAGCGGCAACGGTCGGGCCGTGGCACAGACGAGCCTGACAGTCGATGGCGACCATGCCCAGCGAGCGGGTGAATTTCTGGTCGAGGAGCCCGGTTTCGTTGCTGGCGGCGGATGAACACAGCATCCCGGTGGTCGTCCAGCGGTTAACGGTATCGCCTTTGGCATTGACGCGCTGGAAATTGGCGTCGCGATCCGCTTTCATCAGCCGCGCGATGCGATCGATGGCGTCTTGCCAACTGATACGTTGCCATTTGTCTGACCCCGGCGCGCGATATTCCGGATAAAGAAGGCGGTTTTTGCTGTGAATATAGTCCACCAGGCCTGCGCCTTTGGGACATAAAGAACCGCGGCTGACCGGATGGTCGGCATCGCCTTCGATATGAAAAACAGACGGTTTGGCGTTTTTGGCGCCATCGCCCAGACTGTACATCAGTACGCCGCAGCCGACGGAACAGTAGGTACAGTTATTACGCGTTTCTTTGGCCCGCAGCAGTTTGTATTGCCGTACCGCTGCCATTGCTTCCGTTGGGGCAAAACCCAACATCGCGAGCGTGGTCCCCGCCATGCCTCCCGCGCAAACTTTAAAGAAACCTCTTCGATTGAGTTGCATTAGTTTCCCTATATTATTATGTATCATTTTTGTTGCAGGCAATTTAACAACACTCAAATTGTGGGTTTTGCGCCAAATCAAAAATTAAGTATTTAAGGGCTTTTCTTCTGGGTTTGAGAACCGGATTTTTGTGCGTTATATCACTGTTTATATAACGATTGGTTGAATTTGTGTTGCTTCATGGTTGTATCTGGTAACACTGAATGGCAAATGACGAAAGATGTTGAAAATCGAAATGTTAAAAAAAGACGTTAAAAAGGCAGAACAATGGTTCTGCCTGAGTTTGATGTGAGGCTGCGACAAAAACACCGGGCGTGTTTTTGTCCGCCGCCCGCGGCGGGGCGGACGGCGAGTTTGATTATTTCACCTGCATACCGGGCTGTGCGCCGCTGTCCGGGCTAAGCAGGAAAATCTCTTTTCCGCCCGGGCCGGCAGCCATGACCATGCCTTCCGATACGCCAAAACGCATTTTACGCGGCGCCAGATTGGCAACCATCACCGTCAGACGGCCCTCCAGCTCGGACGGATCCGGATAGGCGCTGCGGATACCGGAGAACACCTGACGGGTTTCTCCGCCCAAATCCAGCGTCAGGCGCAGAAGCTTATCGGAACCGTCGACCAGTTCAGCCTGTTTGATCAGGGCGATGCGCATATCTACCTTATCAAAATCGTCGAACTTGATGGTCTCCTGAACGGGATTATCCGCCAGCGGACCGGTTGCGGCTTTGGCGGCCGCCATATCCTCTTTGGAGGCATTCACCATGGCGTTAACCTTGTCCAGATCGATGCGGTTGAAGAGGGCTTTGAACGCGTTCAGCTGATGATTAACTAACGGCGTGGCGATTTCGTCCCAACTGAGTTCCTGATTCAGGAATACTTCGGCGCGTTGCGACAGGGACGGCAGCACCGGTTTCAGATAGGTCATCAGAACCCGGAACAGATTGATGCCCATCGAGCAGATGGCCTGCAGGTCGGCGTCGCGGCCTTCCTCTTTCGCCACCACCCACGGCGCTTGCTCATCCACGTAACGGTTGGCCAAATCGGCCAGCGCCATGATTTCGCGGATTGCTTTGCCTGATTCACGGTTGCTGTATGCTTCAGCGATGCTTTGCGCCGCATCGGTAAAGGTTTTATACAGCGCTTCATCAGCCAGTTTGTCGGCCAATTTGCCCGCGAAACGCTTGCTGATAAAACCGGCATTCCGGGAGGCCAGATTGACCAGCTTGTTAACGATGTCGGTATTCACGCGCTGGACAAAATCTTCCAGATTGAGGTCGATATCATCAATGCGCGAAGAGAGTTTCGCCGCGTAATAGTAACGCAGACAGTCGGCATCCAGATGTTGCAGATAGGTTCCGGCCTTGATGAAGGTACCGCGTGATTTCGACATTTTTGCGCCGTTGACCGTCACGTAACCGTGTACAAACAGGTTGGTCGGCTTACGGAAGTTGCTGCCTTCCAGCATGGCCGGCCAGAACAGGCTGTGGAAGTACACGATGTCTTTACCGATGAAATGGTACAGATCGGCGGCGGAGTCTTTCCGCCAGAATTCGTCGAAGCTGAGATCGCCTTGCTTGTCGCACAGGTTTTTGAATGATCCCATGTAGCCGATCGGCGCATCCAGCCAGACATAGAAATATTTACCCGGCGCATCCGGCACTTCAAAACCGAAATAGGGCGCATCACGGGAAATATCCCACTGTTGCAGACCGGCATCGAACCATTCCTGCATCTTATTGGCGACCTGTTCTTGCAGCGCGCCCGAACGGGTCCAGGCTTGCAGCATGTCGCTGAATGCCGGCAAATCGAAAAAGAAGTGCTCTGATTCGCGCATCACCGGCGTGGCGCCCGAAACGGCTGACTTGGGATCGATCAGATCGGTCGGACTATAGGTCGCGCCGCAAACTTCGCAGTTATCGCCATACTGATCGGGCGCCTTGCATTTCGGACAGGTGCCTTTCACAAAGCGGTCCGGCAGGAACATGCCTTTTTCCGGATCGTAAAGCTGAGAGATAGTGCGGTTTTTAATAAAACCGTCCTCTTTGAGCCGGGTATAAATCAGGGCCGACAGTTCACGGTTTTCTTCGCTGTGCGTAGAGTGATAATTGTCATAGCTGATGTTGAAGCCAGCGAAATCCTGCTGATGTTCCTGACTCATCGCCGCAATCATTTGCTCGGGCGCAATTCCCATCTGCTGAGCTTTCAGCATGATCGGCGTGCCGTGGGCATCGTCTGCACAGATAAAGTAAACCTGGTTGCCGCGCATTCGCTGGTAACGAACCCAGATATCCGCCTGAATGTGTTCAAGCATATGACCGAGGTGGATCGAACCATTAGCGTAAGGCAACGCGCACGTTACCAATATTTTCTTTGCGACTTGAGTCATGAGGAACTTGCTTTCTTTTGGTGATTGAGGGTCATTGATGTTAACCGATAGCGCCTTACTGCGTAAACCGCTGCCTTGCCTAAAGCTGTCCGCGGCAGCTGAGCGGGCCGGATGATTCAGTCTCAATGGCGACGTTTTAGGCAGAACTGGCGCGATGCGACGATTTAATTTTTACGGCGCGTGGCGTAAGTCGCCTTCACCATCTGATATGCTATAACCGATTTACGGTTAAATAATGAAAATTTTAAGGAGCCGGAATGAATGCTAAATTCCCCGAACAGCGTCCAGAGGCATTGCATGCCATGGTGGCCGGGGTTCTCTCGACTTTTCAGCACCCGACACTGAAAAATAACCTGACGACGTTGAACGCGCTGCATCACTGCGCCTTGCTGGATGACGTGCTGCATATTGAATTAGTCATGCCGTTTGCCTGGCTGAGCGGTATGGCGGCCTTAAAAGAGACGGTAAGCGATGAACTGCTGCGCCTGTCAGGCGCAAAAGCGGTGGAGTGGCGCATGACGCAAAATATCGCCACATTACGCCGGGTGAACGATCAGGCCGGCATCAACGGGGTTAAGAATATTATCGCGGTCAGCTCCGGTAAAGGAGGGGTCGGCAAATCCAGCACTGCGGTAAATATGGCGCTGGCGCTGGCGGCGGAAGGCGCCAACGTCGGTATTCTGGACGCCGATATTTACGGCCCCTCGATTCCTACCATGCTGGGGACCGCAAGCGAACGCCCGACTTCACCAGACGGCCAGCACATGGCGCCGATCGTGGCTCACGGGCTGGCCACCAATTCGATTGGTTATCTGGTCACCGACGATAACGCGATGGTGTGGCGCGGTCCGATGGCGAGCAAGGCGTTATTGCAACTGCTGCAGGATACCCTCTGGCCGGATCTGGATTATCTGGTGCTGGATATGCCGCCGGGAACCGGCGATATCCAACTGACGCTGGCGCAGAATATTCCTGTCACCGGCGCGGTGGTGGTGACCACGCCGCAGGATATTGCGCTGATGGATGCCATGAAAGGGATCGCCATGTTTGAGAAAGTCAGCGTGCCGGTATTGGGCATCGTGGAAAACATGAGCGTCCATATTTGCAGCAACTGCGGTCATCTGGAACCGATTTTCGGTACCGGCGGGGCGCAAAAACTGGCGGAAAAATACCATTGCGCGTTGCTGGGACAGTTGCCGCTGCATATTTCGTTGCGGGAAGATTTGGATCGCGGCGAACCGACGGTAGTCAGCCATCCAGAAAGCGAGTTCACGTCGCTATACCGCGAGTTGGCCGGTCAGGTCGCCGCGCAGCTTTATTGGCAAGGTGAAGTTATCCCGACGGAAATTTCCTTTCGAGCGCTTTAGCTGAAGGATGATAAAGCCTTCCCGCGGCGGTCGTCGGGGAAGGCTTTATCCGCCCTTGCCGTTGCCGCGCTTCCCGCTGGCTCGCCCAGACGGATGATGCCGCGCGTCCGCGCCCGTTTTCCCCCCCGCCTCCCGCGCGGACGCGAACCCGCGGCAGAATGTTTCTCCTTCGAGCGCTTGCGCCCGCATGGTGGTGGAAACGCTGGCGTGAACAGCGCTAACTCCCTATAATTGCCGCGTCATCGCACCTGTTGGTGCATCCCCTCTCTTTTTTATGTTAATCAGGTCTTTAATACCATGACTGATAAGTCTCACCAGTGTGTCATCATCGGGATAGCGGGAGCGTCAGCTTCCGGTAAAAGTCTTATTTCCAGCACGTTGTACCGAGAATTGCGTGACCAGGTCGGTGACCAGCATATTGGTGTGATACCTGAAGATAGTTACTACAAAGATCAAAGTCATCTGACGATGGAAGAGCGGGTCAAGACCAACTATGATCATCCCAGCGCCATGGATCACAGCCTGCTGCTGACGCATTTGAAAATGCTGAAAGCGGGTCAGGCGATAGAACTTCCTTTATACAGCTACGTTGAGCATACGCGTAAGCAGGAAACGATACACCTTGAGCCGAAGAAGGTGATTATTCTGGAGGGAATCCTGCTACTGACGGAAGCCCGTTTGCGCGATGAGATGCATTTTTCCATTTTTGTCGACACGCCGCTGGATATTTGCCTGATGCGCCGTATGCGTCGGGATGTCAACGAACGCGGCCGTTCAATGGATTCCGTGATGGCGCAGTATCAGAAAACGGTGCGTCCAATGTTTATGCAATTTATCGAACCCTCAAAACAATACGCCGATATTATCGTGCCGCGCGGTGGGAAAAACCGTATTGCGATTGACATTCTGAAAGCCAAAATAAGCCAGTTTTTCGAATAATCCTTTGGCTATCCTGCCTGGTATTTGAGTGGAGAAAAAAATGAGATTGTGTGACCGTGATATTGAAGCCTGGATGGACGATGGCAAATTACTGATTACACCGCGCCCGCCGACAGAAAGAATTAATGGCGCGACCGTTGATGTCCGCTTAGGCAACCAATTTCGGGTATTCAGAGGGCACACCGCCGCTTTTATTGATTTAAGCGGCCCGAAGGATGAAGTCAGCGCGGCGTTGGATCGCGTGATGAGTGATGAGATAAATCTGCCGGAGGGCGAAGCCTTCTTTCTGCATCCGGGCGAACTGGCGTTGGCGGTCACGCTGGAGTCGGTCACATTGCCGGATAATCTGGTCGGCTGGCTTGACGGGCGCTCTTCTCTGGCGCGTTTAGGTCTGATGGTGCACGTTACCGCGCATCGCATCGATCCCGGTTGGCAAGGAAGAATCGTGCTGGAGTTCTATAATTCAGGTAAGTTGCCTTTGGCGCTGCGTCCCGGGATGATGATCGGCGCGTTGAGTTTTGAACCGCTGTCAGGTCCGGCCGCGCGGCCTTATAACCGTCGTCAGGATGCAAAATATAGAGATCAGCAAGGCGCAGTGGCGAGCCGCATCGATAAAGACTAACTGCCCATAATTAGCGGTGAGAAGCGAATGACAATGAGGATGGCATGAGAAGATTTCTGACAACGCTGGCGATTCTGCTTGTTGTATTGGTGGCAGGAATGACGGCGCTGGTAATGCTGGTTAATCCCAATGATTTTCGCGCTTACATGGTCAAGCAGGTCGAGGCGCGTAGCGGTTATCAGCTACGTCTGGATGGCGATCTGCGCTGGCATGTCTGGCCGCAGCTCAGCATTTTATCCGGCGGCATGGCGCTGAGCGCGCCGGGGGCGGACGCGCCGGTGGTCAGTGCGGAAAACATGCGTCTGGACGTTAAGCTCTGGCCGCTTCTCTCTCATAAACTGGTGGTTAAACAGGTCATGCTTAAAGGCGCGGTCATTCGATTGACGCCGGACAGCGAGGTTAAGCCATCCAGTAATGCGCCCATCGCTCCGCCGTCAGGGTCGACTCCCGCGGAGGGGCGGGGTTGGCAACTGGATATTGATAAACTGAGGATTGCTGACAGCCTGCTGATTCTGCAGCGCAGTGATGATGAAGAGATAAACGTTCGCGATATTGACTTATTGATGGCGCAGGATGGTAATCGACAGGTGCATATTGAGCTGTCCAGTCGTATCAATCGCGATCAGCGAGATATCCTGTTTTCTCTGGCGGCGAATATGGACATGGCGCATTTCCCGCAGCAGGTAAATGCGAATATCGAAAAACTGGAATATCAACTTCAGGGCGCGGATATTCCGGGCGGCGGGATTTCCGGCAAGGGCAGCCTGCAGGCCAGCTATCAGCGTCAGCCTGAAAAAATCACATTGAGCCAACTGGCGCTGAGCGCCAACGAAAGCCAGCTGACCGGCAGCGGCAGCGCGACGCTCGGCGATATTCCCGACTATGTGCTGGATCTGAAATCTGACAAAATCGATCTGGATGCCTTGCTTGGCTCCCGCGTTGCTGCTCAGAAAGGCTCCCCCTCCGTGCCTGGTAAAGCGGGTAAGCCGGTTATCTCCTCCGAACAGCAAAAAGACAGTGATGGCGGTCTAGCGGGTTTTTCCGCGCGTTTTTCCCTGCAGGCGGATGCGTTGGTCTATCGCAGTCTTGATATCAGGCAGTTTGTTCTTCAGGCGACCAATCAGCAGGGCGTGCTGAATGTCGCGACCCTGAGCGGCAAGCTGGGCGAGGGGCGCTTTTCTCTGCCGGGTAAAATGGATGCCAAGGCTTCTCCCGCCATCATGCTTCAGCCCGAGGTTGATAATATGGATATCGCCTCGCTGACGACCGTTTTTGCTTTGCCTGAAACCTTGAGCGGTAAATTCTCGATGAACGGCCAATTTAGCGGTAATTCGTTGACGCTTCCCGCCATTACCCGACAGTGGCAAGGGAAGGCGGCCGTGAAAGTCACCGATCTGCGTTTACAGGGATTGAATATTCATCAGATGGTGCAAATGGCGGTGGCGCGTGGCAACAGCAGCGTTCAGGGAATGGATCGCTATGAGCGCTATACCGAAGTGCGGTTATTGACCGGCAATGTGCAACTGAATGCGGGAAAACTGCGGATAAGCGATCTCAACGGCAGCTCTGAGTTTTTGTCGCTGACCGGAAACGGACAACTGGATCTTTTAGCCAGAACCTGTGACAGCAATTTGGGCGTGAGGGTGCTTCAGGGCTGGCACGGCGATGAACAATTAATCAAGATATTGCAAAATACGGCCATTCCATTACGCATATACGGTCCGTGGGATAAGCTGAGCTATCAGCTACAGGTCGAGCAACTGTTGCGTAAGCGTTTACAGGACGAAATGAAAAGGCGCTTAAACGAGTGGGCCGATAAAAATAATCAAAGCCAGAAAGGCAAGGATCTGAAACAGTTGCTTAACCGGCTGTAAGTCGCTGTTTCACCGATTTTTTCAGTTAGCCTCATCCTCAGTTCACCGCGCGGCTTGCCGATGAGCCGGCACGGCGATTGTTTGTCCGGTCTTTTAGTCCATGCCTTTGCGCCCCCACTAGTCGGCGATTCGCCGGGCGCGGGTATGGGGTCTTCTTCATCATGTTTTTCCTTCCACTGCGTCGTCCATTGATTACCACATTTTTTGAAATCGATCTGTGCCAGCAATGCCGTCCGATGCGGCATTCCCTTGCCATGTTTGCGTCAGCAGGGCGCATTCTTTGCACAACAGGCGTTGTTTCTGCACGCTGAAGATCTCTCCTGATAATCCAGAATAATAAAAATTATATATAAATCAATTTGTTATAAAGTTGGCAAAAATATTGCTTTTTTGAACAATAGGTTGAGTTGTTGGACCAATTTAAAGTGTCCATTTGAGGGTAGGAATGCACAACGATTTGAGTTTACTGCATCCGATCGCGCGACAGCAGAGCGATACGCTGGTGCTGGACGCCCTGACCCGTTATGTCGCGCAGTCTGGCATCGGCGTCGGAGAGAAGTTACCGCCGGAGCGCATATTGGCGGAAGGGTTGGCCGTCAGTCGTAATACCGTTCGTGAGGCGCTGAAACGCTGGGAAGCGCTGGGCATCATTGTACGCAAAAAAGGCAGCGGAACATTTCTGCAATCGGAAATTACGGCGAATGACAGCTTTTTGTCCCTGCGTTTTAAAAATGACTCCGAGACGATGCTGCATGCGCTGGAGGTTCGTCGGATCATTGAATGCGAAGCCTCGGCGCTGGCCGCGGTTCGCGCCACGGAAAGCGATTTACGGTTTATCGAACAAAAACTCGATGTGATGGAAAAGGTGCATCTGGATGTCGGTTCGGCCGGGGCGGAAGACTGGGAGTTCCATTCGTCCATCTACCGTGCGGCAGGCAATCCGCTGTTATTACAGATGGTGGCGGGCATTTATGACCTGCTGCACGCCTTCTTTGAATCACCGCCTGAACAGGCGCTGTTTAGTGACTCTTTCCCGCTGCATCGCACCCTATTTGAAGCTATCGCCCGCCGTGAACCCGAGACGGCGCGCCGATTAAATAATGAAATTCTTAACATTACCGAACATGATATGAAGGAAGTAATCAATGCGGCAAAATAAAGAGCAACCCTTACCGGATGAACTCAGTGAAAGCACCCGTTTAGTCCACGATGGGCATCACGACCAGGGCGCCATCTCCCCGCCGATTTATCAGTCATCTTTATTTAGCTTCACTGATTATGACAGCATGATTGCCCGTTTTCGCGGCGATAGCGATCATGCCCTCTATTCCCGCGTCGATAACCCGACGGTGGTGGAGTTGCAGAAAAAAGTCGCCGAACTGGAAGGGGGGGAAGCCTGTCAGGCATTCAGCAGCGGCATGGCCGCGATCAGTAATGCCATCCTCAGCGTCGTCGGTCCGGGCGATAAAGTGGTGTGTATCAACCATGTTTATCCCGATACCTATCGATTCTTGCGCGGCTTCTGCCACCGCTTCCATATTGAATCGCAGTTTGTCGACGGCGGTTCGCTGGAAGCGTTGGAGCAGGCGATGCAGGGCGCCAGACTGCTGTATCTTGAAAGTCCGAATAGCTGGGTCATGGGGGAACAAAATTTGCCGGCCATCGCCAGGCTGGCGAAAAAATATGGCGTAGTGACCATGATTGATAACAGTTGGGCATCGCCTGTTTTTCAAAAGCCGTTATCGGTGGGCATCGATCTGGTCATCCACTCCGCGTCAAAATACATCAGCGGGCACAGTGATGTGGTGGCCGGTTTGGTTATCTCCAGTAAAGAACGCATCGGCGCCATTACCCGCGCCGTTAGTCCATTCCTCGGCGGCAAGCTGTCCGCCAATGAAGCCTGGTTGCTGCTGCGCGGTTTGCGGACGTTGCCGCTGCGCATGCGCCAGCATCACAGCAGCGCGCTGGCGTTGGCTCGCCGTCTGGAGAGCTATGCGCGCGTTACCCGAGTGAATCACCCCGGTCTCAATCCATTACCGACCTCAACGCTGAGCGGCTATAGCGGATTGTTCTCTTTTGAGCTTGGCGAGGAAGTGGATATTCCCGCTTTTTGCAACGCATTGACGCTGTTCCGCATGGGCGTTAGCTGGGGCGGCTTTGAAAGCCTGGTGATGCCGGCAATTTCCGTACTGAATCAGTCCGGCGAGTTTAACTCCGCCATTGATTTTGGCGTATCGCCGCGCGTTATCCGCATCTCGATCGGTCTGGAAGATATAGATGATCTGTGGCGTGACCTGAAAAACGCGATTGAAAGCGCCAGCGCCTGAATAGGCGCGAACCCACGACCGTTGTTGTGCGGCGATCTTAATTCCTAACCCACTCAAGCTGCAGGAAAAGCGTGGTCTTTTTTGAACAATGCGCGGCATTGGCCTTTTTATCGGCAAGCCACGGATGGGGCGAATAAGACAGCCAACGCCCCTGCAGCTTGAAGTTTGGCAGGTATAGCTACGTGGAGAATCCCTATTATGCGACATCCTAAACGTCACACCTTGCTCAAAACGCTGACCCTCGGCGTCAGCCTGTTTTCCTGCGCCGCTTTCGCCGCGACCAAGCTGACGCTGGTGGAGGTGATCACCAGTCCGGCGCGTACCGAATTGCTGCAAAAAATATTAACGGATTACAAAGCTCAACATCCGGATGTTGATATCGATGTGATATCCCTGCCGTGGGGGCAGGCATTTGAAAAACTCGGCACGATGATCCAGAGCGGACAATACCCGGATGTGGTGGAAATGCCGGATACCTGGCAAGGGTTATATGCCAGTAATGGCATGCTTGCCGATCTTGAGCCTCGGCTGAAAAGCTGGAGCAACACGGCGGATTTGACCGATAAAACGTTGATGATGGCGCGCGCGGCCGGCGGTAACGCGACCATGGTGCCTTACGGCTTTTATCTGCGCGCCATGTTCTGGAACAAAAAGCTGTTTCAGCAGGCTGGGTTGAGCGACGCGCCAAAAACCATGGACGAGTTTATGGCCTATGCGAAGAAAATTACCGCGTTGGGTAACGGCGTCAGCGGCTACTGTATGCGCGGCGGCGTCGGCGGCACCAATGCCTGGCTGATGTTCATGACCGCGATGAACGGCTCGCCCGCGCTCTTTGACTCAGACGGCAACAGCACCCTGACTCAACCGGGAGCGATAAAAGGGGCGCAATTCCTGGTTGATATGTACAAAAACGGTTATGCGCCGAGAGACAGCGTTAACTGGGGCTTTAATGAAATCGTATCCGGTTTCTATTCAGGAAAATGCGCCATGCTGGATCAGGATCCCGACGCGCTTATCGCGATCAAGAACAGTATGGATGCGGACAGCTTTTCCGTTGCGCCAATGCCGTTGGGGCCAAGCGGCAAAGCCTATCCCACCATCGGCTACACCGGCTGGTCGATGTTCAAAAAAAGCAACAATCAGGACCAGGCATGGGACTTGATTTCGTTTATCAGTAATAAAGAAAACAACCTTACCTGGTCGAAATTCGTTGGGACGTTGCCTATTTATAAGGGCGCGGAACAGGATCCCTATTATCACTCGCCACAGTTTTCCGGCTGGTTTGCTGAGCTGAACAGCCCTGATTACATCCCGTTGACGATGCCGACGCATCTGAAAGGCTGGGGCTATTTCAACTCGGTGATTGTCAAAGACACTTCACAGGAAACCTTGCTGGATCAGAACGATACCGAAAGTATGGTGAAGGATTGGGCCAAGTATCTGACCAAAGAACAGAAATCCTGGCTGGCAACGCAGAAGTAAACCGCCGCACATTCTCCGGCTACTGCAGTCGGAGAACCCGATTCGCTTTGATGGAGACGCGCCATAATGTTGGATACCGCACTGCCGGACAAGACTGCCGCGCCACGCTTTTGTCGCTTGAGGGCGCTGCTGGAACCCTGGCTTTATCTCAGTCCGACCATGGTACTGATTGGATTATTTATCTTTGTGCCAATGGCCATTGGCATTTCTTATGCTTTTCAGAATATTCAGTTGCTCAACCCTTTCGATAGCGGTTGGGTGGGGCTGGATAATTTCCGCACCATGTTCGACGATCGGCGCTTTTACGCCGCATTGCGCCATACGGTCAACTGGACGCTGACCTCTCTGATTCTGCAATTCACGCTGGGGCTGGGATTGGCGCTGTTGTTGAATCGCGAGTTTACCGGGCGCCGCTGGGTGCAGGCTTTGGTGTTCCTGCCGTGGGCGGTACCCGCTTTCCTTTCGGGGCTGACCTGGGCATGGCTGTTAAATCCGGTGATCGGGGTTTTGCCTCACTGGCTGGCGGCGCTGCACGTTATTTCTGAACCCTACAATATACTGTCCGATCCGCAACTGGCGCTGTTCGGTCCGGTATTGGCAAATGTCTGGTTCGGCATCCCGTTTTTCGCCATTACCTTATTGGCCGCGTTACAGTCGATTCCAAAAGATTTGTATGAAGCGGCGGCCATGGATGGCGCGACCGGCTGGCAACAGTTTTGCAAGGTGACGCTGCCTTTTCTGGCGCCGATGATCGCCATAACCGTGATGCTGAGAACCATCTGGATTGCCAACTTTGCCGATCTGATCGTGGTAATGACCGATGGCGGTCCGGCGAATTCAACATCGATTTTATCCAGCTTCATCTTCACCACGGCTTACCGCAAGCTTGATTTCGGCTATGCCTCGGCGATCGCCGTATTTCTGCTGGTCCTGATGACGTTATATGCGTTGGTGTTGTTGCGCATTCGCCATCAGTTATTGAAATAAGGGGGTAACAATGAATGCACTATTGCGCAAGGGAGGACACCGGCTGGGGATCCTGTGTTACCTGTTGTTTTCCTTGTTTCCAATTTATTGGTTAATCAAAATTTCCATTACGCCTGACACATTACTGTACAGCGAGGGCGTACGGATGTGGCCCAGCGAACTGACGCTGAGTCATTTTTTTCGGGTTTTTACCGAAAGCCAGTTTCCGATCTATTTTACCAATAGCCTGGTAGTGTCGTTCGGTACCGCGCTGCTTTCCACGGTGATTGCGGCGGGGGCCGGTTTTGCCTTTTCCCGATTCAGCTTTCGCGGCAAAACCGTGATGGCGGCATTGCTGCTGTTCACTCAGATGTTTCCGCTGGTGATGATACTGGCGCCAATCTACAAAGTGATGGCGCCGCTCGGTCTGACCAACAGTCTGCTTGGGCTGATACTGATTTACACCGCCTTTAACGTGCCATTTGCCACATTCCTGATGCAGTCGTTTTTCGACAGTATCCCGAAAGATTTGGAGGAGTCCGCCATGCTGGAGGGATGCAGCCGGTTTACGGCGTTACGTAAAGTGATTATTCCGCTTACGCTGCCGGGCATGGCCGCCACGCTGGGCTTTGTATTTACGGCGGCATGGAGCGAATTATTGTTTTCACTGATGCTGATTAACAAAAATGAGGTGATGACCTTCCCGGTCGGGCTGCTCAGCTTCGTGTCCAAGTTTGCGGTTTCCTGGGGCGATATGATGGCGGCCGCGGTATTGGCGTTGATTCCGGCCTGTCTGTTTTTTGCGTTTATTCAGCGTTACCTGGTTCAAGGGCTGACGGCTGGCGCGGTAAAAGGATAATTTTATGGCTCAGATTACCATTTCCAATCTTCAAAAACGTTATGAAAATGTAGAAGTGCTGCGGCACATTAATTTAACCATCAAAGATGGCGAATTTGTGGTGTTGGTCGGGCCGTCCGGCTGTGGCAAATCGACTTTATTACGCACCATCGCCGGGCTGGAGCTGGCGTCCGGGGGAGATATTCATATCGGCAATCGGCTGATGAACCAGGTGGCGCCAAAAGATCGCGATATCTCAATGGTGTTCCAGAGCTATGCGCTATATCCGCATATGACCGTTGCGCGCAATATGGGGTTCAGTCTTGAAGTACAAAAGCGGCCAAAGGCCGAGATTGATGCCGCGGTGAGTAAAGCCGCGGATATCCTCGGACTGACGGCGCTGTTACAGCGGCGGCCGAAAGAGCTTTCCGGCGGGCAGCGTCAGCGGGTCGCCATGGGGCGGGCGATTGTGCGCGAACCTCAGGTGTTTTTGTTTGATGAGCCGTTGTCGAATCTTGATGCGCAGCTGCGTGGTCAAATGCGGATTGAAATTAAAAGTCTGCATCAGCGGATGGGCAACACGATTGTCTACGTGACTCACGATCAGGTTGAAGCCATGACGCTGGCGGATCGTATCGTGGTGCTCAATCACGGCGTTATTCAACAGGTTGGTACGCCGCTGGAACTGTACGATACGCCGGCCAATAAATTCGTCGCCAGCTTTATTGGCGCGCCGGCGATGAATTTTATCAGCGGTACGCTGGAGCTGGGCGACATCAACCCGGTGGTGCGTATCGATGCGCAGCATGCTTTGCCTGTCGACCCCGCCATCAGCGGACTGCAGAGCGGGCGGTCGGTCATTTATGGCGTACGCCCGGAAGCGATTGTACTCACCACTCAGGACGCCCCTGACGCCGTCCCTCTGGACGTCACGCTAATTGAGCCGACTGGTCTGAGCGAATTGATTCACGGTACTTTCGGTGATGAACGCATGAGTATCTACAGCATGGTCAGATCGGGCGCCAAACCGGGTGAGCGGGTGTGGATCAGTATTGATACCGCGCGCATGCAATTGTTTGATGCGAACTCACAGTCGCGGCTACCTAAAGCCGGGGAGTAGGGGGCAATGGGGCGGCGTCGGCTCTTCGCCGTTCCCGCAAGCAAGAATCCGGCGCGGCGGACTGGCTGATCGGCGGAAAAATATCAGGTCATTCTCGAACTTGATGCCAATGCTGCCGATGCCGGCAACATTGGTTTTGACAGTCTCAGCCCGCCGGCCATCGGATCAAACCTCGAAGTCAGACTGCGGATCGATATTTTGCCTGATCAGCACCTTCACGATGCGATGGCTTTCCACGGTTAAAATTGTGAAGGTATAACCATCGAGAGATAGCGTATCTCCGGCCTCCGGGATCCGCTGCGAATGTTCCATCAGCAATCCTGCCAGCGTATAGTATTCGCGCTTTTCATCCAGCTTGATGGGAACGTACATGGTCAGATCTTCCAACGGAAGATAGCCGTTTGCCGTCCAACTGCCGTCGGTATTCTGCTGAATGTCATGACGGGCATCCACGTCTTCACCGGCTAAGGGCAGATTGCCGGCGATGGTTTCCATCACATCGCTTAGCGTCACGATGCCTTCCACTGAACCAAACTCATCAACCACAAACGCGAAGTGAGTGCGCGCTTCTCTGAATTGCTCAAGCGCCAGCAGCAGAGAGAGTTGTTCCGGGAATATCAAGGGCTGACGGATCAGCGTTCGCAGATCGAAGGGATCATGGTCCAACTGCCGCTGTAATAGGTCGGTGACGCTGACGACGCCGAGTATTTCATCCGACTTCTGGCTATCAATGATCACCATGCGCGTATGCTGATTACTCTTTAATATCTGCGCCAGTTCTTCTTGTGAAGCTGAAAGCTCAACCGGATCGATATCATGACGAGATGTCATGATGCTACTGATGGTGCGTTGCGACATGCCGAGCACCCGCTCGATCATGCGGCGCTCCTGCACGTTGAAAACCTCCTGTCCGGCGTGGGCATTATCCGCAATCATCGACGAGTTCTGATTATCCAGCTCCGCCTCTTCATGCTCGCCTCGCAGGATGCGCAGTACAACTTCAGCCGTGCGCTGACGCAAGGGAACGGAAGATGAGAGAAAGCGTCGGCGGTTAAACATCGATACCTGATTGAACATCTCGATCAGAACCGAGAATCCAATAGCGGCATAGAGATAACCTTTGGGAATATGGTAGCCAAAGGCGTCCGCCACCAGACTGAAGCCAATCATCAGCAGGAAGCTGAGGCACAGAATAACGATTGTCGGATGCGCGCTGACGAATCGGGTCAGTGGCTTGCTGGCTAATAACATCAGGAAGATGGCGATGGTTACCGCGGACATCATCACTAACAGATGTTCCGTCATGCCGACTGCGGTGATGACGGAATCAAGTGAGAAAATGGCATCCAGAACGACAATTTGCGCGACGACCGGCCAGAAACGAGCGCCTTTACGCTGAGCCTGCTGTTCCTGATCCTTACCTTCCAGGCGCTCGTTAAGTTCCATCGTTGCCTTGAACAGCAGGAATATCCCGCCAATCAGCATAATGACATCTCGTGAGCTGAATGCATGCCCGAGCAGCGTGAAAAGGGGCGTCGTCAGGGAGACAAGCCAGGAGATGGAAGACAACAAAATCAGGCGCATTACCAGCGCCAGTAATAAACCAACAACTCGCGCTTTATCTCTTTTTTCTTTAGGCAGCTTCTCAGCCAGAATGGCAATGAAAACAAGATTATCAATTCCCAGTACCAGTTCCAGCACCACCAGCGTTGCCAGACCGGCCCATATTGTTGGATCAACGATCCACTCCATACCGATTATTTCACCTTTATTGAGTACCACGCCTAGTAGCGTATCAGGGCAAACGCAGATGAACCAGAACTTGTAAGGGGTATTTTATTGTGACTAATCAAAGTTGTGGTGTTCTGGTCAAAGGTACACTGACGCTGTTCAGAGCGTAATGCTAACGCATTAACTCAGCGCTTGTTTAAAAAAAAAGCAGGCAGATGCCTTTTGGAGGCATATCGCTATGTCTCGGTCGCATAACGTTTGAAGTGTCTTCCTTCGGTGAATAGAATACGTCGCCATTATCGTGGTGTTTTTTCAACACATACAACAACATTAATAGTAAATCTCTATAAAAACGTGCCGACTTTATGCCTGAAGTCGGTTTTTTATTCTAATAGAAGTGGAGTAGTGAGGGGAGGCTGGTAGTCTTTTTCTGAAAAGAACCGCTTGGAACATCTTCTCCTTGTGCTCTGCAATTAGTAGTCAATACTATTAGGACGCAAAATTCAGTTTGCAACTGGGATCGTCTTTTTTAACCAAAAGACAGGTGGTTTAGCCGCATTTTTGTCACCAAAATGCTCCCAGTAAATAAAAATAAAACACCCCCACACAAAACGTGTGGTTAACGGCGCCAAAGTTTGAATTCTTACCCTGGTCTCCGTCTTTTAGAGTGCATTGGTAGCTATAAGCCAAGGGCGGTAGCGTGTCTGATGCTACATACTTATAACGGTTGATGATGATGAAAAAATGCAAGAATTAACCATCGTGTTTATCAGTGCATTCATTGTCCTGCCTTTCGCGAGAAAGGCGGCAATGGCGATTGGGCTAGTAGATAAGCCCAATAGCAGGAAACAACATCACGGCAATATCCCTTTAGTTGGTGGGGTTTCTATTTACCTGGCGTTATGGACTTTATATGCGCTCCAACCTGAATGGCTTCCTGATTTTCCCCTCTATATGGCTTGTGCCAGCGCGCTGCTGATTGTCGGCGTATTGGACGACCGCTTTGATCTTCCCGTATTACCTCGTATCGCCTTACAGGCGCTGGTTGCCATCGTGATGATGTATGCCGGTCTGTATTTATCCTCGCTGGGCAATGTGCTGTTCGGCTATGAAATTCTTTTAGGCGTATGGGGTTATCTCATCACGTTGCTTGCCGTATGGGGAGCCATCAATGCTTTCAATATGGTTGATGGTATTGATGGCTTACTGGGGGCGCTTTCCTGTGTTACCTTTGGCGCGCTTGCCGTTGTGTTTTATCTCGGCGAACAGCGTGAGCTGTCTCAGTGGAGCCTGTGCATGCTGGCGGCAACCTTGCCTTATCTATCGTTGAACCTGGGTATTCCCTGGGGAGATAAATTTAAGGTATTTATGGGCGATGCGGGCAGTACGCTGATTGGTTTTACGGTTATCTGGCTGCTTATGCTGGCTACGCAAGGGGAAAATGCGGTTATGCATCCGGTAACTGCGTTATGGCTTATCGCTATCCCGCTGATGGATATGGTAACCGTGATGATTCGCCGAATCCGCAGAGGCTATAGTCCGTTTAAATCCGACCGCGAGCATATTCATCATATTTTGGTGCGCTCAGGGTTAGCGCCGCGCCTGGCGCTGAGTATCATTGTCGGCATGGCGATTTTATTTGCCGCAATCGGCATCATTAGCGAGCGCAATGGCGCATCTGAGTCTATGATGTTGAGCGTATTTCTTGTGGCTTTTGTCGGTTATTTCTGGTCAACCCCTCAAGTATGGCGGGTGATGATGTGGTTTAGACGGACCAACCATGGCCGGCAGGATACATTGATGAACCGCATGGCTCAACGGCGTTAAGAAGCAAATTACCTGCTTTTTGTACGTCAGACAAAGGTTTCGTTTGAATAAATATTCTCTATAATAATCGATCGTTTTGTAGGGATTTGCGCAATTTTCAATCAAGAGCGATGGCATACACAGGATGATAAAACACAAGTTAAAATTGTTACCGTTGTTGGTGTCAACCGTTCTGCTTAGTGGTTGCACCATCGTTCCCGGCAGCCATCTTTCCAGCAGCGGTAAAGAAGTCATTGAACAGCAGGATGCTGATTTTGATATTAACAAATTGGTTAATATTTACCCAATGACGCCTTATCTGGTAGAGAAAATGCGTTCTAAGCCACTGGTGGCGCAGAATAATCCAGAGCTGGATCGTGAGCTGCAAGGTTATGAATACCGTATTGGAGTCGGCGACGTTATCATGGTTACCGTTTGGGACCACCCGGAGCTCACCACGCCGGCAGGAACGTATCGTACCGCGGCGGATACCGGCAACTGGGTACATTCCGACGGCACCATTTTCTACCCTTATATTGGTAAGGTAAAAGTCGCTGGTAAAACGGTAACCGAGGTGCGCGACCAGATTATGGGACGCCTGGCGACCTATATTGAATCGCCGCAGGTTGACGTCAGTATCGCCGCGTTCCGTTCGCAGAAAGCCTATGTTTCGGGCGAAGTGGCTACCTCCGGGCAGCAGGCGATCACCAACGTGCCGTTGACGGTATTGGATGCGGTCAACAAGGCGGGCGGTCTGACCGAAAATGCCGACTGGCGCAACGTGGTGTTAACCCATGATGGCAAAGAGCAGCGTATTTCCCTGCAGGCGCTAATGCAAAATGGCGATCTGTCGCAGAACCGACTGCTATACCCCGGCGATATCCTCTATATTCCCCGCAACGATGACCTGAAGGTGTTCGTGATGGGCGAAGTGAAGAAGCAAAGTACCCTTAAAATGGATCGCAGCGGTATGACGCTCACCGAGGCGCTGGGGAATGCCGAAGGTATCGACCAGACTTATTCCGATGCCACCGGTGTTTTTGTCATCCGTTCGCTAAGAGGAACTCAAGGGCCTAAGCTGGCCAATATCTACCAGCTTAATGCCCAGGATGCCACCGCGATGGTGATGGGCACCGAGTTCCAGCTTCAGCCTTACGATATCGTCTATGTCACAACGGCGCCAGTTGTTCGTTGGAATCGGGTTATCAGCCAACTGGTACCCACTATATCCGGCTTTAACGACTTGACTGAAGGCTCATTGCGCGTGCGTAACTGGCCATAGAGATAACGATGTTTGATTCTATTTTAGTGGTTTGCGTAGGTAATATTTGTCGTTCTCCGACCGGAGAACGGCTGTTAAAACGGGCACTGCCTGCTAAACAGATAGCTTCTGCCGGATTAGGCGCTCTGGTGGGCAAGCCCGCCGACGCCATGGCAATGGACGTGGCAACGCATTATGGATTGTCGCTTGAAGGCCATAGTGCGCAGCAGCTCACTTCCTCACTGTGCCGCCAATATGACCTGATCCTGGTGATGGAAAAAGGCCATATTGATGCGGTGGGGCACATTGCGCCGGAAGTGAGAGGGAAAACCATGCTGTTTGGCCACTGGCTTAACCAGCAGGAAATCGCCGATCCCTACCGCAAAAGCCGCGAAGCCTTTGAATTCGTCTATTCACAACTTGAGCAGTCGGCCCAGAAATGGGTGCAAGCATTAAGCCGTTAAAACAAGTCAGGGAAACCCATGGCAGAGAAAATTTCAGTAAAAGCATCTGAAACAACGTCAGATGAAATTGATTTAGGGCGTTTGTTAGGCACGTTGCTGGATAACAGATGGTTGATTATTGGCGTGACTGCCGTATTTGCTATTATCGGTATTTTATATGCCACATTGGCGACGCCAATTTATCGGGCAGATGCACTTATTCAGGTAGAGCAAAATGCGGGCAATAAGTTATTAAGCGATATTTCCAGTATGCTGCCGGATGCCAAACCGAAATCGGATACGGAAATTGAATTGATAAAATCGCGGATGGTGATGGGTAAAACTATCCGCGATCTCTCTTTGGATACGGTAGTACAGCAACAATATTTTCCGGTTTTTGGCAAAGGGCTAGCCAGGATTTTAAATGAACAACCAGGAGACATTGCTGTTTCTCGTCTGGAAGTTCCTAATTCCTGGCAGGATGAAAAGATTGAACTTAGGGTGTTAAGCTCAACCAGTTATCAGATTAAAGCGGGTGATATTGTTAATTTTACCGGCAGTGTAGGGAAGCTAGAAAGTAATAATGGCCTGACGCTATTGGTAAGTGATATTGCCGCACCGGAAGGTACTGTTTTTCGTTTAAATAAGCTTAATGAATTAACTGCAATTAATAATTTGCTGGATGGTTTTACCGTTGTAGATACCGGTAAAGACACGGGGGTTTTGCAGTTGAGTCTGGAAGGCGAAGATCCTGTTAATATAAACAAAATTCTAAACAGTATTAGCCAGAATTATTTACAGCAAAATGTTGAACGCAAATCGGAAGAAGCGGCTAAAAGCCTGGAGTTTCTTAAAGAGCAATTACCTGCTGTGCGTAATTCGCTGAATGAGGCGGAAAACGTACTGAATCAGTATCGCCAGCAAAATGAGTCGGTAGACCTCTCACTGGAAGCTAAGTCGGTGCTGGATACTATGGTTTCGGTTGAAACGCAGTTGAATGAGTCGACCTTTAAAGAAGCGGAAATATCCAAACTCTATACCAAAGAACACCCGGCCTATCGTGCCTTGCTGGAAAAGCGCAAAACGCTGGAGCAGGAGCGGGATAAGCTAAATAAGCGTGTTAGCAGTATGCCTAAAACTCAGCAGGAAATTTTGCGTTTAACCCGTGATGTGCAGTCCGGGCAAGAAGTATATATGCAGTTGCTGAATAAGCAGCAGGAGCTGAGTATTAATAAAGCCAGTGTAGTAGGGAATGTGCGTATTATTGATCCCGCTGCGACTCAGTTAAAACCGGTTAAGCCCAAGAAAACGTTGGTTGTGTTGATAAGCTTGATCCTGGGCGGCATGCTCTCTACTGCATTCGTCATTGTTAAAACTATGCTGCATAAAGGTATTGAAAGTCCGGAACAATTGGAAGAACTGGGGATCAACGTTTATGCCAGCGTACCGCTTTCCGAATGGCAGCAGAAAAAAGACCGGGAACTTTTTACTCGTAATAAAGGTAAAAAAGTCAATACACGATCGAATGAACTGCTGGCGACCGGCAATCCAACCGACCTGGCGATTGAAGCAATCAGAAGTCTGCGCACCAGCCTGCATTTCGCCATGATGGAAGCGAAAAATAACGTGCTGATGATTTCCGGCGCCAGCCCGGCCATTGGTAAAACCTTCGTCAGCGCCAACCTGGGGGCGGTGATTGCCCAATCAGGAAAAAAAGTACTGATTGTTGACTGCGATATGCGTAAAGGTTATGCCCATGAGCTAATGGGTACAGATAGCACCAATGGTTTATCTGATGTGCTATCAGGACAAACCGTTGCGGAAAAGGCGATAAGAAAGACATCCGTAGAGAATATGGACTTTATCCCCAGAGGGCAGATTCCGCCAAACCCCTCTGAGTTATTAATGCATAGCCATTTTTCTGACTTTATTGATTGGGCTTCTCAACATTATGATATCGTGCTGCTGGATACCCCACCTATTCTGGCGGTAACCGATGCCGCCATTATCAGCCGTCATTCTGGCACCTCATTGCTGGTGGCGCGTTTTGAGATGAATACCTTAAAAGAGATTGAGGTCAGTATTCGTCGTTTTGAGCAGAATGGCGCTGAGATCAAGGGTGTGATTCTTAATGCTATCGTGAAGCGGGCCGCAAGTTATTATGGTTATGGTAATTATGATTACTATACCTATGAGTATAAAAAATAACTTATCTGTTGTTTGTATTTTGCCTGTGGATCTGTTCTTCAAGGCTCGCCTAATAGACGGTGAGCCTTGAGCTTAGTAATAAAATAAAAAGTTAATTGCCGATGGCTGATGTATTATTACTGTAATTAATGATATGGAGTTTAGAGTTAACCTGATTGTATCTTCCGTTAGTTCGAGTTTGAATGTGTTTTTTATTTACGTTACTCATAAAATATATCACCTCAGATAAAACCACTAAGTAATATCAAATGGATTTTAATATGGACTTTATTTATTATTTTTTAACGGGGAAATATAATGAAAGTTAGAGTGGTTATCCCTAGCTATAATGGCGGTGAATTATGGCGGAAAGTTTGTGCCGCCATTAAAAAACAGTCCAACGATTTCGACTCCGTACTGGTAATTGATTCATCCAGCAGTGATGATACCTGCAAAATAGCGGGAGAGTCTGGTTTTCAGGTGCTGAAAATAAATAAGACGGAGTTTAACCATGGCGCAACCAGAAATCTGGGCATTGAACATTCGGCTGACGCGGATATAACCATATTTTTCACTCAAGATGCAATTCCCGAGTCCGGTTCCATCGAATCTATTTTAGCAGCTTTCAATGATCCCAAAGTAGCCGTTGCCTATGGCCGGCAACTGCCTCATGATGATGCCAATCCACTAGCAAAGCATGCCCGTCATTTTAACTACGGTATAAAAAGTCACGTATTAGGAATCGAGGATAAAAAAGAGTATGGCATCAAGACGGTCTTTTCGTCTAACTCATTCTCTGCATATCGTACTGATGTATTTAGAGAGTTAGGTGGCTTCCCGTCCAATACGATTCTGGGCGAGGATATGTACTTTGCAGCCAAGGCCGTTTTAGCTGGTTATAAAACCGCCTACGTTGCTGAAGCTAGCGTCAAGCATTCACATAACTATTCTGCATGGGAAGAGTTTAAACGATATTTTGATATTGGCGTTTTCCATTATGATGAGTCCTGGATAAGAGAAAATTTTGGTGGGGCAGGCGGTGAAGGAAAAAAATTTATTTTTTCAGAGCTGAATTTTCTTCTAAAAAATTCACCGTTTTGGATTCCGTTAGCCTGTATTAATAACTTTTTCAAAATAACAGGTTATAAACTTGGACAGAAATATAAAATATTACCTAGATCATTGGTTCGAAAGTTAAGTATGCATAAAGGTTATTGGCATAATAATTAATATAATTTGGGGTGCAGTCATGCATGCATTTAAGAATTCGATAAATAATAATGCTGTGAAATTTCTGTTGTCATTATCAGATTTTTTGTTTTTTAATTTGTCGTTACTATTAACTTTATGGTTAGTGAGTGCGCTACATTATAATCTTTCCACCTTTATTCCAGAGTCTGAACTCCCTGCGCGTTTTATCTCCCATTTTACCTTATCCTTGCTGTGCGTTGGTTGGTTTTGGGTAAGGTTACGGCATTATACTTATCGAAAGCCATTCTGGTTTGAACTAAAGGAAGTCATCAGGACCCTGGTTATCTTTTCTGTTTTCGATCTGGCACTTGTGGCTTTTTCAAAATGGCATTTTTCTCGTTATATCTGGGTCATAACCTGGATGCTGGCGATCATTCTCGTTCCACTCGGCCGGGCTTTAGTCAAGAGGTTTCTGAATAGGCTCGGTTTATGGCAAAAGCAGACCATCATCATTGGTACAGGTAAAAATGCCCGTGATGCCTATGTGGCATTGCAAAGTGAAGAAGTTTTAGGGTTTACCATTAGCGGTTTTTTCTCCAGCAACAAGCAGTGCGAAAGCCAGTTGTTGGGAATCCCGGTGATTTGCGAAGAAGATCAGCTTTGGCAACAGTGTGATCCTGATTCAACCCAGTTTATTGTGGCGTTGGAATTCGACGAGCACGCTTTGCGCGATGAATGGTTGAAAACGCTGGCGAAGCATCACTGCCGTTCGGTTTCAGTCATCCCGACACTCCGTGGCGTACCCTTGTACGGTACAGATATGTCGTTTATTTTCAGCCATGAAGTCATGATATTACGTGTCAGTAATAATCTGGCGAAAAGAACCTCCCGCATATTGAAAAGAACCTTCGACATCGTTGGCGCGGCGGGCATCGTGATTTTGCTTTCCCCTTTGTTGGCGGTTCTTGCCTATTTGGTCTCCAAGGATGGTGGTAATGCTATCTATGGTCATGAACGCGTGGGCCGTGACGGCAAAAAGTTTAAATGCCTGAAGTTCCGCTCGATGGTAATGAACTCACAAGAAGTGCTGGATCAATTATTGGCAAGCGATGCTGAAGCCCGAGCAGAATGGGATAAAGATTTTAAATTAAAAAATGATCCGCGTATTACCCGGGTAGGAAAATTTATTCGTAAAACCAGCATGGATGAATTACCACAGCTTTTTAATGTGTTGAAAGGTGAGATGAGCCTGGTTGGTCCTCGCCCTATTATTGAGGCTGAGCTGGAACGTTATGCCGGTGATGTTGACTATTATCTTATGGCAAAGCCCGGAATGACCGGACTTTGGCAGGTTAGTGGCAGAAATGATGTTGATTACGATACCCGTGTTTATTTCGATGCCTGGTACGTGAAAAATTGGTCTTTGTGGAATGACATTGCAATTCTTTTTAAAACTATCAATGTGGTTCTAAAAAGAGATGGCGCGTATTAAAGACAATAAGAGAACGTTGAGGGTTATATGAAAATTATTGTTACCGGCGGCGCCGGATTTATTGGTTCTGCGGTTGCTCGTCATATTATTAATGATACGGCGGATGAAGTTCTGATTGTTGATAGTCTGACCTATGCCGGCAATCTTGAATCATTAAAACCGATTGCAGATAATGCTCGTTTTAGATTCGAACAGGTAAATATCTGCGATCGTAAAGCGTTGGAGCGAGTTTTTAGTGCTTTTAAACCGGACGCGGTAATGCATCTGGCGGCTGAAAGCCATGTTGATCGCTCTATTGATGGTCCGGCAGCATTTATTGAAACCAACATCGTTGGTACCTATACGCTATTGGAAGCTACGCGCCAGTACTGGAATACCCTGGATGAGGATGCTAAAAAAGCGTTTCGCTTCCACCATATTTCGACCGATGAAGTGTATGGCGATCTTCATGGCACAGACGACTTATTTACTGAAGCCACCCCTTATTCCCCCAGCAGTCCTTATTCCGCATCCAAGGCATCCAGCGATCATCTGGTACGTGCCTGGTTGCGCACCTATGGTTTGCCAACCATTGTGACCAATTGTTCAAACAACTATGGTCCTTACCACTTCCCTGAAAAATTGATTCCGTTGATCATCCTTAATGCATTGGAAGGGAAATCGCTGCCGGTGTATGGCGATGGCGCCCAGATCCGTGATTGGCTGTATGTGGAAGATCACGCGCGTGCTTTGTACAAAGTGGTCACCGAAGGCGTAGTCGGGGAAACCTATAATATTGGCGGACACAACGAACGTAAAAATATCGAAGTGGTGCAAACCATTTGCCGTCTGTTGGATGAAATGGTGCCGAATCACCACTCAGGTATCGATAAGTATGAAGATCTGATTACTTACGTTACCGATCGTCCTGGTCACGATATGCGTTATGCCATTGACGCGGCGAAAATTGATCGGGAGTTAGGTTGGAAGCCGCAGGAAACATTTGAAAGCGGAATCCGTAAAACGGTTGAATGGTATTTGGCTAACGAGCAGTGGTGGCGCCGTGTCCAGGATGGCTCGTATGCGGGTGAACGTTTGGGGCTAACGCGTTAACTAGGAGATATAAAAATATGAAAGGTATTGTATTAGCCGGTGGTTCAGGAACACGTTTGCATCCCATTACTCGCGGCGTATCTAAGCAGCTATTGCCCATTTATGATAAACCGATGGTGTATTACCCGATCTCCGTTTTGATGCTGGCCGGCATCAAGGAGATCCTGATTATCTCTACGCCTGAGGATATGCCTTCGTTTAAACGCCTTTTGGGCGACGGCAGCCGTTTCGGCGTTCAATTCAGCTATACCGTGCAACCCAGTCCCGATGGTCTGGCTCAGGCATTTATCCTGGGTGAAGAATTCATCAACGGCGATCGTTGTGCTCTGGTACTGGGTGACAATATTTATTTTGGTCAGAGCTTCGGCCAAAAGCTGGAAGCGGCGTCGGCGCGAACAAAAGGGGCTACCGTATTTGGCTATCAGGTAGTGGATGCTGAACGCTTTGGCGTCGTTGAGTTCGATGAAAATAATCGGGCCATCTCTCTGGAAGAAAAACCGCTGAAGCCTAAGTCCAACTGGGCGGTAACCGGCCTTTACTTTTATGACGATCAGATCGTCGACATGGCTAAACAAGTCAAACCTTCAGCTCGCGGCGAGCTTGAGATCACAACGTTGAACGAAATGTACCTGGAAAAAGGTTTGCTCAATGTTGAGCAGTTAGGGCGCGGATTTGCCTGGCTGGACACCGGTACGCATGACAGCCTGATGGAAGCATCGCAATTTGTTCATACCATCGAAAAACGACAGGGATTCAAGGTTGCCTGCCTGGAAGAGATCGCTTTTCGTAAGGGGTGGTTGAGCAAAGAGCAAGTGGCTGAAGAGGCGAAAGCCTTGAGTAAAACGAATTATGGGCAATATCTGGCCCGCTTGATTGGGGAGAAATAAGATGCAGGTTAAGGATACCCGTATTGAGGGTGTAAAGATCATTGAGCCAAAAGTCTTTGGTGATGCGAGAGGTTTTTTCCTGGAAACGTTCGAGAAAAGACGCTATCAGGAAATGTTAAATATCGATCTGGACTTTGTTCAGGATAACCACTCTCGTTCGTCAAAAGGCGTATTACGCGGGCTGCATTTCCAACGATCAAATCCGCAAGGAAAGCTGGTACGCGTAGTAAGAGGTGAAGTCTTTGATGTCGCTGTCGACATCCGTCCTGATTCTCCGACATATGGTGCCTGGGAGGGCGTGATCCTGTCAGAAGAAAATAAAACTCAATTCTGGATTCCGCCCGGTTTGGCGCACGGTTTTGTTGTGTTGTCTGATATCGCTGATTTTGAATATAAATGCACCGATTACTATAATCCGGCAAATGAAGGCTGCCTGTTGTGGAACGATCCTGATGTCGGTATCGAATGGCCGCTCACCGATCCTCTGCTGTCTGAAAAGGATAAGTTAGGTAAACGCTTTAAGGAGCTGGCAGTATGAAAGTTTTATTGACGGGTGCAAACGGCCAGCTTGGCCGTTGTTTTCAGGATCGACTGCCGGAAGGTTGGCAAGTGTGGGCGACTGATGCAGTAGAACTGGACATAACCAAACGTGAAGACGTGATGGATGCGGTAAAAAACTATCAGCCGGATGTTATTGTCAACGCCGCGGCCTACACCGCGGTGGATAAAGCGGAAAGCGAGCCGGTACTGGCAGCGCTCATTAATGAAACCGGGCCTGAAAATCTTGCGCTGGCGGCTAAAGAGGTTGGCGCGCGTTTGGTTCATGTATCTACTGACTATGTATTCGATGGTACCGCCACGCGACCCTACGTAGAAACGGATCCGACCAATCCGCTCGGTGTATACGGTAAAACCAAGCTGGACGGCGAGAATGCGGTTTCTCGCGTGTTGCCCGATGCGATAATTATCCGTACCGCCTGGGTCTTCAGTGAGTATGGCAATAATTTTGTCAAAACCATGCTGCGCTTAGCGAAGGATCGCGATGAGTTAGGTATCGTTGCCGATCAGCGCGGCTGTCCGACTTACGCGGGAGATATCGCGCAGGCGATCATTGATTTATTGCAGAAAAAAGCTGATGGCGGCATTTATCATTTTTGCGGAGATGAGGAGATATCCTGGCATGGTTTTGCTGAGGTGATTTTTTCTCAAGCTCTAAAAAAAGGTACTCTGGCCAAAATTCCCCAGGTAAAACCAATAACCACTGAACAATACCCTACGCCAGCTTCACGTCCTGCGTATTCAAGCTTGAATTGTAATAAAATAGAGAAATTAGGGGTAAAACCGTCAAATTGGGAGCAAGCCATTTCGGATATAATCTAGTCGAGCTAGTAACTGAGAAAAATAAAACTCATGAAAGGATTAAATCTTGTAGTTATTGTTACGCATAACAGTCAAAAATATATTGACTGGTGTGTTGGACCTTTAATAAATAATGAGCTATGCGATATTGTAATAGTTGATTCTGGTTCTTCGGATATAGAGTATCTGAAGAAATACGAATCAAGCGTTAAAGTGCTATATAAAAAAAACATCGGCTTTGCGAAGGCAAATAATGCAGCTTTACAGGATGTAGAGAGATATAAAAGCGTATTATTTCTAAATCCTGATGCAAGAGTTGAAAGTAAAGAGTATGAAAAGTTGATAGCAACATGCTTTTCAAATGAAAATGCCAACTTTCATTTCTTTTCTGTACCCCTGATAAGTTATGATTTTGATAATAAGACTGAACGGGGGTTTTATGATTCACTTGGGATAAAATGTTCTTTTTATGGCAAGTGGGAAGATATACGGGCTCCCGTCAGCACAGATCTTGATGAAATATCACATTATGATGCTATCTGTGGAGCTTTTTTCCTGGTGAAAACTGATGCATTACTGAGATCTCCCAATTCAGCTGGCATCAATGGTTTTGAAGAAAGTTACTATATGTATAAAGAAGATATAGAGTTATCTTTAAGACTAAAGAAAAACAAATTTAAATCTAAGCTAATACCAGAAATCAAAGCGTATCATTGCCGGGGATGGAATAATGATAGAAAAAAAGTCCCTTATTGGGCTAAGCTCTATTCTGCCAGAAACGATTTAGATGTGGCTTTAAGATATAAGTGGCGAGCTATTCCTTTTTCATTAATGAAATTTTTATACGTTAAAGTTTACGAAAGGAAATACTCGTGAATATTCTTTATGTTTCGCACATCGCGATCGATCATTCGAATGGCGTATGGAAAAAAATAAAAAATCAGGTTAATTCCTTAAAGGGGATGGGGCATAACGTTGATTTCACTTACTTCACAGCCGAAAATAAATTAGCATATCTGAGAGATGATGAAGAGGAGATATTTACTATTCCCCATAGATATCTTTATCTATTTTTTCTTAAAAAGAATGTATCAAAAAAATATGATGTAATCTATATAAGAAAACCACATGGCGGTTTCTATCCCTTATTTATGTCATCTTTCTTAAAGAAAATGAAGAGCATAGGGACTAAGAGCATATATCTCGAAATCCCAACATACCCATTCAAAAATGAAAGTTCTTCTGTTAAAGGGAAAGTTTCAGATTTTGTTTTTGATACTGAGATGCTTCTTGCAAAAAAACATATTGATAAGATATTTACTATCGGAAAAAAAGTAAATAACTTATATAATATAGATACATACAATATAATTAATGGTGTTGATCTTGATGAAGTGAATTTAGTTTCTAAAGCAAAGAAAGAAAATAATACTATTAACTTTGTTGGTATTGCTAATCTAAGTTATTGGCACGGTTATGATAGGCTTATTCAAAGCTTAAAAAGCTACGATGGAAATGATAATATCAATTTCTATATCATTGGTGATACTGAACCTGAACTATCAAGACTTAAGAAGATTGCTGAAGATGCGGATATACCTAATGGTCATGTTATATTCTTGGGGAGAAAAACGAATTCTGAGATTAATAGCATAATTTCAAATATGGATATTTGCGTTGATTCCTTAGGCCGACATCGTAGCGGGAACAACTTCAATAGTTCAATAAAATCTAAAGAATATACAGCTATGGGGATGCCTTTCATCCTTAGTCATATTGATGATGCGTATGCTGAGGGTGTTTTTTTTAAATATCAATGTAGTGCCGATGAAAATATCATTGATATAAATGACATTGTTCAATGGTATAAATCGCTGCCAACTAACTTTAATGAAGCAGAGAGAGAGTATGCAAATGAACATTTTTCCTGGAAAAAAATCTTTAAAAATATTTTATAAATAGAGGGCTTCATGAAATATTCATTTGTTATTCTCACTTGGAATCGTTCACCAATGTTGAAAGTTTGCTTGGAAAACTTAGTGAAGTCGATTGATGATAAAAAAAATTCAGAGATAATCATTTATGATAATTCATCTCCAGACGACACAATGCTAGTTATTAATGATTTTGAGAATAAACATAAGAATGATATTAGTATTAAAGTAATTAAAGGTGCTGAAAATGTTGGGTTGCGAGCCTATAAAGAATTATTTTCCCTTGCAGCTGGCGATTATATAATAGAAGTTGATGATGATATCTTGGAATTTCCAAAATCAGTGGATTCAGTATTTTTTAATTATCTTAGTGTCTTTAAAGACTACGGGTATTTAGCATTAGATGTCGTGCAGAATGAATTTACTACGGGCGCAAAGCCATCATTAGATAAATATAAGATCATTAAAAAGGATGGTATGGTTGTAGAGAAGGGTCCAACAGGTGGGTGGTGTACTGGGTTTCGCCGTAAAGACTATAGAAAAATAAAGTTTATATTTGATTTTTTCGATCACTATAACTTTAAACATGGCGAAGATGGTTTTTTATGTAAGCTATTTAGACTAATCGGTAAGAAAAGTGGAATTATTTCTGGAATAAAATGCTTCCATGCAACCGGTCCTCATTATTCTAAAGTATATGGATTACTAGATCGGGATATTGAAAAATATAGTCTGTCTGGTCGAAAAGATTTAGTTGATTGGTATTCATCGAAAAAATAGAGATCAAATGTTCGTTAGCCAACTTGTTATGACAGTACTGCATGAAATTCAACGATTTGATAAAAACGTGCCAATTGATGTTAATTAAATGAGTCCCATTAAGTTTTTTTCGATAGTTAGGCTAACGGATTTGTACAATATAATTCATGGTGGATTGTCTGGGTTTTTAGATTAAGCACTATAGTTATATATTTTTTTCTGCGATTAATGAGTTTAGCTAATCCGTAGAAAATAAAAAATATTATTCATATCTACGGTATCTGAAAATGACGCCGTAGGTTTTATTCTGTTTAGTTTCACAGGCAGTCATCCTGCATTTATATATTGTGTATCGTGATATTTTAGATCGAATATGATGATGGTTACGTGATGGCATTAAAATCAGTTTTGAGCAGGGTGAATGTGTTGTGGGTAAACATTAATGGAAACTTATTTGTGCTGATAAGAATTTAGGCCAGCTATAATCTGATGTAACCTTGTCTAACAAATTGGTAGCGTCAGCTGATGTCTGAGCTAATATAATGAAGGTGACTCGTGATATTCTTATATTTTTCTCTTTTTCTTTATGTATGCTCTATTATAGAAAATAAGTTATTGTTTAAGGTTTCAGCTTTAATGGTTGGTGGTTATTTTAGCATTACGTATGCATATGGCTATGATTGGTTAAATTATTACCAATCATATCATGCTCTTGAAAATGGTGGTGAAGCTTTTTTTGCCGATCTGGCATTTATTCTTATTATGAAATTGTGCATATTTTTTGATTTGGGATATGGTGGGTTCAATTTTATAGTAAATGCGTTTATTTACTTCTTTGTCTATACTTTTTGTAAGGACTTAAAGAACCCTACCTTTGCCTTTTTTGCTCTATTTTCGTTTCTTGGTTTCTTTATGTTTACTGAGCAAATTCGGCAAGGGCTTGCTCTTTCAGTAATCCTATATGGTTTTTCCAAATACTACTTTACGAGCAAGAAAAAATTTATATTAACGGTATTTATTGCCACTTATTTTCATTTCTCTGCCGTTCTCGCTTTGTCATATTTCTTTATTATAAATGATAACAAAAGGGGCATGATGAGGGCGTTTTTGTTTTCATCGTTATTTTATGCGGTATTTATAACTTTATTATTAAGTCCAAATATTGTGACTTTTATTCAAATATTACAACAGAAATTTGAAGCATATGGAGCAATGTATAGCGATCTTGATACCGATTTTTTGACTTTTATTTTGCATTCGAAAATGCTTTTTGTATATTTATTCTTCTTTCTTTTGTTTTTGTTTATCAAGAAGCCTGGTGCGAAAAAATATACAACATACGGTTCTTTATATATGTTGATGCTTACCAGAAGTAGCTCATTACTCGTTCGCGTTGGGTATTACTTTGTACCCGTATTTATATACTCAATTGATGACTTAATGTATTCATTAAATAGAGGGTTTAAAACGCATTGGGTCAAGTTGATAATTTGTACTGTGGTACTTGTTGTTTCGACAATTCCTTTATGGACTCCGATGTATATGAACGGTTCGAAATCTAATCTTGATATTTTCTCTACGACAAGTGATATTCGCCGAGAGATAGGAAAAAAATGTACTGTTTTACGAGTTAATAGTGATATACGAACCGATGGATGCTTATAGTTCAGATGTTATGAGAAAGTAGTTCATTCCTATTACCGCGTTAGGGTTATAAACCTATAGCAGGTTTATAATCAAACTTTTGGAGGGAACATGCTTAAAAATTCAGTCATTATATCAGTTTTTATCACTGTACCAGCTCATGCTTTGGTCAATAGTGTGGATAATATTAACACTAAATATTTAGAGGTAATGAAAAATACTGATTTAGTAGAGCACTACTCTTCAGAGAAAATTAAAGATAAAATTTTGAGAAAAAAAGTCATAATCAAATATTCCCAGGAGGCTCATCAGTTCGGCGTTACAAGTATTGATACTCCTTTCATTGTAAATGGAATAGAGAATAAAAAAGTAGATCAGGCGTACTTTTTACTATCTAAAATAGGAGTCGATAACGTTAAAAGTGGTGCTGCAGATTGGCAACGAATCGATGATGATAAAGGAGGATTTACCAATTTATCAGATTTGAATTATCAATTAGCAGAGGCAAAAAAGTATGGTTTATCAACGTCTTTTATAATCGGTTACCCTCCCAGGAAGTACAGCAATTATGGTAAAAGTATAAGATCGGCTGTCAAACCTGAGTATCTCGATAAGTATAATGATTACTTGAAATTCATTATTACTTATTTAAAAGACTATGATGTTAAATATCTTGAGCTAGCTAATGAGGTTGATGCTCCTAGGCATTGGTGGATAAGATCCTCACCCGAGATGTATGTGCATCAGATGAAAATATTAAAAGAAGCAATTAATAAGATTAATCCATCATTAAAAACTATCGCTTTTTCTGCAACTTATTCCCGAAATGAAGCGCTTGGTGGAAAAGAAGGTGGTCGCAGATTTATTGAAAGATGTTTCCAGCTTGGAATAGATAAGTTTGTTGACGTTTACTCATATCATCATTTTTCTTACTGGGGTGATGATAATCTTCCACAATATATGGAAGATGTCTTAAAAAAACATAATATAAAGAAGCCTATTTTTAATACCGAGCAATTAGATACCACACAGCGTCAAGTCCATAATTCTAAGCCGTACAATATAATAAAAGTTTTTGCAAAAGGCTTTTTTGATTATAATGCGCCCTATATAGATTATTTTATGGCGCGAGACGCATTTGTCGAGCAAAAGGTATATCCTAATGGTTTCACTCAAGGCTTATTTGACATTAACTGGAACCCTAAGCCTAGGCTTTTAGCTTATGCAATGGCTGTTGATGTAATGAAAGATCGTGAACTTATCAGCCACTTCGTATCAAAAAATAGCATTGAAGTATATTTATTAAAGAATAAAAAGAATAACTCTCCGTACAAATATTCTGCATTATTGTGGTTAAATGATAATGGCCATGCGAGAAAGACTGTATCAGTTAATTTATCCACTATTCCATTAGTAGAGACTTGGGATTTAGATACATATCATAAACCTAATTCATTTACTTTGAGTCAAGCACCTATAGCCTTGTTTTCTAACAGTACTATTGATATTGGAAAAATAGTAAATGGCGTGAAGTAGTTCCTTTTGTAATTTTTTTTAGAACTATTAATTTCATATGAATATTTACATTTGATTTCAGAGGGTTAGTGTAAACATATAACTGGAGTTAAATGAAAATATTACAAACATAATGATTACTCGGTTACAACATAGGCGAGAGGAGTTGCTGTGAAAAGTGATATTGTTATATTAGTTGTCTTGTATAACAAAAAGATTGAAGATTCAACAACAATACGAACGCTATGTGAAAATAATTTAAATAAAACGACTTTGATTATTCATAATAATGGACCGCACGCTGTCGATTTCCCCGACTCTATCTCTAGAAAAATAAAAGAAAAATTTGATGATGTAATATTTCTAAATACTACTGAAAACAAACCATTAAGTTTTCTCTATAACGACACAATAGACAAATATGACAGCACCGAGAAGTTTGTTTTTTTCGATGATGATTCGCAGGTTACTGATTCTTTCGTAAGAGCACTTTATGCAGATGATTATGATATAGAGATGCCGAGAATTATCTCGTTATCTGATAATCTTATTTATTATCCACAGGCTAATGGTAAGGTTGTCCAGGAAGATGATGAGCTAGATCCTTTCAACTTGTTCAGCATTGGTTCTGGATTAATTATCCATAGACGCCTAATAGATAAATTCAGGAAAAATCGGATTAAGTTATTTGATGAGCATTATGCATTATATGGCGTTGACTTCAGCCTATTCCGTAATATATATGCACTGCATAAAAGCGGTGAAGTGTTTAATTTAAAAACGTCATCTTTTCTTTACCATTCATTATCAAGAACAGAAGGTAAGGATCCTCCTTTTAGGAAGTTAGAGCGATTAATTGATTTTGCACTTACGGTAAGGTGGTACCCATCTCTTAAATTGTATTTTATTTTCTTTGCCAAATGCATACGCGCTATCTTTTTCCTCAGATGGAATGAAGCTTCAGTTATCATTTCTACCTATATCCGGGGTAATCACCCACGATGTCAAAAATGGTTAAGTGAACATAAGAAATAATATTTTAATGGATGTCATTTTACTTTAAGAGTTTTTTATGAAAAAAAAATGGGTTACCCTCTTTGAAAGATATGAAGATTTTCATTACTGCAAGGATGTCGGGCAAATTCCGTTTCACGCAAATAGATGCCTGGGACTTGATACTGAATTATGGAGAAAAGCGCTAAAACCCCATCAAGAGAAAAAAGATGGTTTTCTTCTTATTGATGTAGCAACAAAAAAATCTGGCACAAAAATATCAATTAAACTGATCCTTGAAATCATTCGTCATGCTAAAGACATTGATTTTTTTCAATTGTTCCATTTTAGATCTTATACACTTTTGTACGCATATATCTATAAGGTTTTTAACAAAAAAGGGTTCGTGATTATAAAGTGTGATATAGGTGATGGGGTAGATCCTTTTAATAATGGTAATTTGTTTTTTAATTTTTTGGTTAAGGTTGCATTAAAAAAATTAGATTTAGTTTCAGTTGAACATAGTTCTACTTATAAATTTTTCAAAAATAGAGGTATCCCCTGTACTCTTGTGCCAAACGGAGTGAGTAATTATTTTTATACTCTTACTGATAATGAGAGAGTGACAAAGGGGAGTGTACCTACTATCATTTTTGTCGGCAAGTGTGGTGATCCAAGGAAAAATGCAGAACTTGCTATAAGTGCTTTTTGTAACCTACCTGAGAATTTGAATTGGAATGCTTATTTTCTTGGAGGAGAGACTTCGGAGTTCAAAACCTACTTCGATAAAAAAGTAAAGTCACATCCCTGGATCAAAGATAAGGTTTTTTTTAAGGGATTTGTAGACTCACCTCAGGATGTAATAGAGTTATACAAAAGTTCGCATATATTTCTAATGACTTCAAAAGAAGAGGGATATCCTATATCTTTAGTTGAAGCATGCTGGATGGGATGCTTTCCTATTTTATCATCTGAATCTGGTGGTAAAGATTTAATTGAGAACTCGGCTGGTCAGATCTACAAAGACGAAGATGATTTAACAGCATTACTGGAAGAATCGATAAAAAACATTGAAAAAACTGTTGCTCACGGTAATTGTTGTCATAATTATGTTAATGAAAATAATGATTGGCGAAAGAATATTTTTAAACTTAGTGGTCACTACTAAATGAATAAATCAATTCTTGGGACAGCGGCTATCTATACGATAGGGTCGATAATTTCTCAAATATTCACTTTTATTACGCAAGTAGTTTTGATGAGAAATACTTCATTGCATGCCTATGGTTTTTTTGGCATATCTATGGAAGTATTGATTTTACTTCAAATGGTTGTGGGTAATGCTTTCAGAAATTTCTATTTGCAGAAATTTAGAATTGGAGATGGAGATGTTAATTCTTTAACTCAGTATCAAATAGTCAATGGTAGTTTATATATCGCGCTGTTTAGCGGTATTTTATATTTTGCCTATGGTGTGGGTATTTATATTAGTCTGTCTTTAACGGCTTCTTTTTTACTGACATCTGTAATACTACCCTTACAAGCAAAACTTCTGGCTGAAAACCAACGAATTACTTTGATAATAAAGGATATAATAACTTCTATTTTATTATTAATCACCGTTGTTATAACTGTTGTTTTATTAAAGCTTTCTATAGGTTTTGTCGTTGTTATTCAATTGATCCCGGCGCTTATTGTAAGTCTTTCGTATCTCTTTATCTATCAGAAGGATTTCTTTTGTTCAGGAAGATTAAAGAGTATTTTTTCTGAACGTTTTAAAATCGAGAAAGCTCTTCTTGTATTTATGGGGGTTTTTTTAGTTAATTCTTTGCATAACAAGTTAGGTGTGTTTTATATAAAGAATTTTTCAGAACTTTCTTTTTTGGCACTATATTTGGCTGCATTTAAATTCATAAACCCTACACTGTTCATTCAATCATCATTAATTTCGGCCTATATGCCAAGGTTCATTAATGATTCTGATTTTAAATTCGATGCTAAAGTTTTTTTGACCTTTTTTGTTTGCGGTATAGCTATTTCTGTTGGGCTTTTTTTACTTTACCCCTATGTTATTTCCATTCTTGGGTTAGATTCGTATAAAGAGTCTTATCCAATAATGAAGGTCGGGTGTTGGTACATAGCCATCGTGTTTATTTATGGTGCATTATCAAACTACATATCTGTCACTGGTGGACAGAACTATGTATTGATGACAAATTGCATTGCTCTTTTTCTCTATGCTGTGTCGGTATTTTTATTAGGGCACTATGTCTCTTCCTGGCAACTAGTTCTCATTGTGACGTATTTATTTGTGTTTGCTGAAGGAGTGATTAGCATTCTTTATTATTTTTATATAAAAAAGAAAGGGTTGAAAATCACTTCTCTGTTCTTGATAGCACCTCTGATAATTCTTTTGCTGAACACTTTTATATGCTTTCATGAATATTGATTTGATAGTTTGATGCAGTTGAATGATATTATATTTATTTAGTACGTATCGAGTAGGAAGAGGTCGAGAGAAACGGTTCGCTAGGTTGTTATGAATCTCTTGCGCAATCTAAGCTGCACTCTCCTGTGTATATTAATTTGGGATTAAAGTGAATAAATATGAAAATAGCAATTGCAGGTACGGGGTACGTCGGTTTATCTAATGCTGTATTATTAGCCCAGCATAATGATGTCATTGCCCTGGATATCATTGAGGAAAAGGTTGCTCTGCTGAATAACAAACAATCTCCCATAGTTGATAAGGAGATTGAACACTACCTCAAGAACGTACCTCTCAATTTTCGGGCGACGACGGACAAGCAGGAAGCCTATGTCCAGGCTGAATTTGTGATTATTGCCACGCCAACTGATTACGATCCCAAAACACACTATTTTAATACCCGTTCGGTAGAATCGGTTATCAATGATGTGTTGGCCGTCAATCCTGAGGCGGTGATGGTAGTGAAATCAACGGTTCCCGTCGGCTTCACCACGCAAGTGCGGAAAAAATATAATACTGAAAACATCATCTTTTCGCCGGAATTTCTGCGTGAAGGGAAAGCGCTGCATGACAATCTACATCCTTCCCGTATTATCGTAGGCGAGCGTTCCGCGCGCGCAGAGACGTTCGCAACTTTATTGTTGCAGGGCGCAATAAAAAAAGATGTGCCAGTGTTGTATACGGACTCGACGGAAGCCGAGGCGATCAAACTGTTCGCCAACACCTATCTGGCGATGCGCGTTGCCTATTTTAATGAGCTCGATACCTATGCACAAACCAACGGGCTGGATAGTAAGCAAATTATCGAGGGCGTCGGCCTGGATCCGCGTATTGGCAACCACTACAACAACCCCTCATTCGGTTACGGCGGCTATTGCCTTCCTAAAGATACCAAGCAGCTACTGGCTAATTATGACAGTGTGCCCAACAACCTGATTAATGCGATTGTCGAAGCCAACCGAACCCGTAAAGATTTTATTGCCGATTCGGTTATCGAACGCAACCCTAAAATCGTTGGCGTCTATCGTCTGGTGATGAAAACCGGCTCCGATAATTTCCGCGCGTCGGCGATTCAGGGCGTAATGAAGCGTATCAAGGCGAAGGGCATCGAGGTGGTGGTTTATGAGCCGGAGTTAAAAGAAGAGTCTTTTTTCCGCTCGCGCGTAATTCGCGATCTGGCCGAGTTTAAGCAAATTTCTGATGTGATTCTCTCCAACCGCATGGCGCCTGAATTGTCCGACGTTGCGGAAAAAACCTATACCCGCGATCTCTTCGGTTCAGACTAAGCGTTCGCTTGTCCATCGACCTTATAGTTTGCTGTGCATAAGACGTTCTTCAGCAACAGGAATGCCGCAGAGGCGGAGTCATAAATCAAGCGGGAGAGTGGGGTCGCTTAGAGTATTGACACTTTGCTGAATGGTTTATCACCTGATATATCCACGCCTATACTACTATTCATAATGAATCACATGTAAGGCTTAGTCATGGCCGATCTCGCTCATTACATCTCGCAATACGGCTATTGGGCGTTGTTTGTCGGGTGTCTGATTGAAGGGGAGACCATCACGTTGCTGGGCGGTATTGCCGCGCATAACGGATTATTGCATTGGCCATGGGTGATTGTCGTTGTGGCGGCCGGCGGCACCCTGGGTGACCAACTGCTCTATTTCGTCGGACGTCGCTTCGGCGATCGGGCTATTTCTCGCTTAAGAGGCCAACAAAAGCGTATTGCCTACGCCCAAGGCTTGATTAGCCGTCATCCGATGCTGTTTGTCATTGGCGTACGTTTTATGTATGGCTTTCGCATTATCGGCCCAGCGTTAATCGGCGCAGCCCGGTTGCCTCCTGCTCGTTTCGTGCCGCTTAATCTTCTTGGCGCCGTTCTTTGGGCTTCGGTCTTTGTTATGCTGGGTTATTTCGGCGGTCAGGTGATTGAAAATATTATTGGCGATGTAGATAAAAAACTTTCCGGCTTATTATTCATCGCGTTAGCGGTTTTCGTCATTCTGGTTTTGCGTCGTTGGTGGCGTCATCGCGCCGTCTGATAACTGTGCGGTGGGTGGATTTTGCTCAGAACTTCACTGCTAACGTCATGCGGCCCTTTCTGGTTTTGCATAAAGAGGCGCTCCGGGCGATCTCTTTGGCGCGGATTAGGTGTAATCTTAAGGGCAGATGTGGCTCCGGGGTGTATGGTGCCTCAGAGAGATAAAGTAATCCAATAAGAGAGTCAACTTATGACATCATTGAAAGCTGTTATCCCTGTAGCAGGTTTAGGGATGAATTTGTTACCGGTGACCAAGGCTATTCCTAAAGAGATGCTGCCGTTGGTTGACCGTCCGGTGATTGAAAAAATTGTTAATGAGTGCGCCAATGCCGGTATCAAAGATATTATTCTGGTAACCCACGCGTCCAAGAATGCGATAGAAAACCATTTTGATACCTCTTTCGAGCTGGAATCTCTGCTGGAAGAACGCGCCAAGCGTCAGCTGTTGGCAGAAGTGCAGGCTATTTGTCCGAAAGGCGTCACCATCATGAACGTACGGCAGGGCGAAACCCTAGGACTCGGGCATGCAATCACCTGCGCCAAGCCTATTATTGGCGATTCACCCTTTGTCGTGGTGCTGCCGGATGTCGTCATGGATGAGGATACCGCCGACCAAACCAAAGATAACCTGGCGCTGTTAGTCTCTCGTTTTGAGCAGACGGGCAACAGTCAGGTGCTGGTGAAACACCGTCCTTACGAAGTGCTGCCTGAATACTCCGTAGTCGAGTGTGAAACTCCGCTGGTGAATGAAGGCGATGCTTCATCCATTACTTCAATGATTGAAAAACCAAAGCTGGCCCCGTCAGAAGGGTCCGATCTTTCCGCGGTTGGTCGTTATGTGCTGACGGCCGATGCCTGGCCGATTCTGGACAAAATCCTGCCGGGAGCATGGGGGCGTATCCAACTGACTGATGCTATCGCCGCTCTGATTAAAACCCAACAGGTGGACGCCGTGCAAATGGCTGGCCGCAGCTTTAACTGCGGACGTAAACTGGGTTATGCGCAGGCCTTCATTTCCTATGGCCTGCGCAACCCTGAATTCGGCAAAGCGTTTAAAGAAAGCATTAAGACGCTGCTGAAAGAACACGCCTGATGACAGCCATCCCCGCCGATTGCCTCAAGGATGGCGTGGCTTGGCGGGGATGACGTAAGGTGTTGGAAATGGCGGAAGAGGGCATTCCTGCCGGTTATTCCACGTGAAGCCACGGTTGATGGCGATCGCGCGCCCAGCGGGCGTATAGCTTCAGGCTGTCATTGACTTCATCGGCATCAAATTCCTCAAACATATCCGGCGCGATTTCCAGTAATTCGGCGGGAATGCCAAGCCATTCCAATGTTTCTTGATAATCTTCATGCGTCGGATCCCGTAGAATGCCCAGCAGATTTTCATACCCCGTTACGCCGCCGCAATCTTCCGGCGGAGCAACTCGCGCACCGTCTAGGCAAAATAGGAAATCACCAAACTCATCTGGTTGATAGTCAGTGTTTTCCAAAATAATTTCGTGTTCCCAATCGTCCCCAAAATCATAGAGATAAGTCAGCTTGTGGCCCTTACGCTTTAGTAGTTCGTAAAGGCGAACGAAACCTTCATCTTTACCCTGTGAAGGGGCTTCCTGTTGTTCGGTAAACTGTTTTTTGCCGAAAATAAATTGATGAAGATGGCTGTCTTCCCAGCCCATCACGATTTGCAGCACATCATGCAGACGATCGAGGGTGATGGACGCGGGTACAACAAATTGGCGCCAGATAGAGGGGGTTGTGCCGATAAGGGTGACTTTTAGCTGATAAAATTTTATATCCATACCAAATCTCCTTTAAGTGTAGGGTGCCTTGCCCACTGAAGGGATGAGCCATGAACAGCCAGTGGTATATTACGCAGTGTATAAAAAAACAGCAAATAATGAATATGGACGGGCGTGACTATTCATTTTCCAACTATTCTTGCTATCAAACCAATTACTATTCACCTGCCGTAAGCTGAGTTACCATATTGGCCTGCTTTTTGATTGCCAGCAGGCTATGGTGTGCGCCGCTGGCAGGTTATCCTTCAGACAGGAGTTGCTTTAATGTCCAAACAGCAAATTGGCGTTGTCGGTATGGCGGTGATGGGGCGCAATCTGGCGCTTAATATTGAAAGCCGTGGCTATACCGTTTCCATTTTTAACCGCTCTTCAGATAAAACCGACGAAGTGATTGCGGAAAACCCGGGTAAAAAACTGGCTCCTTATTATACCGTTGAAGAGTTTGTTGAATCTCTGGAAAAGCCGCGTCGGATACTGCTGATGGTTAAAGCTGGAGAAGCGACCGATAAAACCATTGAGTCGCTGAAACCCTATCTGGAGAAAGGCGACGTCCTGATCGATGGCGGCAATACCTTCTATAAAGATACTATTCGCCGGAATCGTGAACTGTCCGCTGAAGGATTCAATTTCATCGGCACCGGCGTCTCCGGTGGCGAAGAAGGCGCCCTGAAAGGCCCTTCAATCATGCCTGGCGGTCAGAAAGAAGCGTATGAGCTGGTGGCGCCTATTCTGGAGAAAATCGCCGCGCGTGCCGAAGGTGAGGCCTGTGTTACCTATATCGGGGCGGACGGGGCCGGCCATTACGTAAAAATGGTGCATAACGGCATCGAATACGGCGATATGCAGTTGATCGCCGAAGCCTATGCGCTGCTGAAACAAGCCCTGAACTTAAGTAATGAAGAGCTGGCTTCCACCTTCTCCGAATGGAATAAAGGCGAGCTGAGCAGCTACCTGGTGGAAATTACCGCCGATATCTTCACCAAGAAAGACGAAGACGGTACCTATCTGGTGGATGTCATTCTTGATGAAGCGGCAAATAAAGGTACCGGTAAATGGACCAGCCAAAGTTCGTTGGATCTGGGCGAACCCTTGTCGTTAATCACGGAATCAGTGTTTGCTCGTTACCTCTCCTCCCTTAAAAATCAGCGTGTCGCAGCCTCTAAGGTGTTAAGCGGCCCGGCCGCCCAAACGTTTAATGGCGATAAAGCCGAGTTTGTGGAAAAAGTTCGCCGCGCGCTGTATCTGGGGAAAATTGTCTCTTATGCACAGGGCTTCTCGCAGTTAAAAGCGGCGTCGGAAGAAAATAACTGGGATCTTAACTACGGCGAGATCGCCAAGATTTTCCGTGCCGGCTGTATTATCCGGGCGCAATTCTTGCAAACCATCACCGATGCCTACCAGCAGAATGCGGGCATCGCCAACCTGTTGTTGGCGCCGTACTTCAAGCAAGTGGCCGATGAATATCAGCAGGCATTGCGTGACGTCGTCGCTTATGCCGTGCAGCATGGCATCCCAACCCCGACTTTTTCTGCGGCTATCGCCTACTACGACAGCTATCGCTCAGCGGTATTGCCTGCTAACCTGATCCAGGCGCAGCGCGATTACTTTGGCGCGCATACGTATAAACGCACTGATAAAGAAGGCGTATTCCATACCGAATGGTTAGAGTGACATAACATGCTATCGTCATCATATCTCTTGCAGATTCAGTAAACAGACTGTAAAAGATGACGGATGAGGTCGGAATTTTTCAAAAAATATTCCGTCAGTGACCGGAGCGCCAGATTAGGAAATATCTGGCGCTCTTGTTTTTATCGACAAAGGGTCATACATTTCTTTGATCGATATAGTGTTTTTGGTTTTTTCTTTGTCAGTTTTATTAAAGAAGTCTATTTTTTAACTGGGATCTTCGTTGTTTGCTGTGTATGGATCTTGCTATTTTTAATAATGTTGCAAGAATTAGGCTTGGGGATGATGGCATTTGGGATAGTTGTTAACCGCCATACGCCTGTAACTCATGGCTGGGAGGATCCCAGTAACGGTAGGTTAATGGTAAAACAGGATGTTTTATCATATCCCATCGGAATGAAGGACGGGGTATGGTCGTATTGACGATGCCTCACCCTGAAGTACTTCATGTTCAAAAAAGGAAATCGTAATGAAAAAAGCGTTAATTACCCTGGCTGCCGTGTTAGTCATGTCGTCAAATGCGTTTGCCGTTGATGGCGTATCTAGCGGTACTGCCGCTGGTTCTGCGGGCGCTGCTGGTTTCGCAGCTTCAGGTACTAGTGGTGTCGTTGCTATCAGTGCTGCTGCTGCCGTCGCCGCTGGCGTTGCCGTTGCCGTTGCTCACAATGATGACAATGGTGGTGCAGGTACCGCTACCTCTACCGTTACTAGCACAAAGTGATATTGTGTTAACCCTAAGGCCACTTCGGTGGCCTTTCTTTTTCCGGATTATTACGCTGTTCAGCGAGAATTCATTCAGTGATAAAAATAAAACGACTGACAACAGTAAAACGAATGGCAAAAATGAATATGCTGATTGCCATACCTATTTTATCCATTCTTTTGACTGGCTGTTCCCAGAAAATGGAGCTTTTGGGGAAAACGGCAAAGCTGGCCTTTCTGGGCCCGGATGATACCCATGTCACCGCGCAACAAGTTGCAAATGTTCCCTATGCATCCGCTTATCTGAAAGTGGGCAAGGCGCCCCAGGCTTTCGTCGTATTGGCATTTGCGGAGCAACAACAGTTAAAGTGGATCGCCGCCGACAAAAATATGGTGGTGACCCAGCACGGTCGATTAGTTAAAACTCAGGGATTCGGCGAAGATATTACCTACGTCGGCAATCTTGCTCAGGATCCGCTGGCGTTGGGGTTGCTGAAATCGACAACGCCGATGAAATGGCAAAGCCGCACTGAGTGGTCCCAGGTATTCCGCGGAGGGTATGATCTGACTTCCGTTTTTCAGTCGCGAGGCAAGGAAAGGGTCCAGATTTTGAATCAGTCTCGTGAATTGATGCGTTTTGATGAGCGGGTTACCGTCCCTTCGTTGAATGAGAGTTATACCAATAGTTATTGGCTTGATCCTGCCAATGGTCAGGTTGTACAGAGTTACCAATACATGGGACCCGCTATGGCGCTGGTGAAATTTACCGTTTTAAAACCATACGTACAATAAGGGGCTTAAATGTTGTCACTCTCTCGTATGGCGACTTTACTGCTGCTGGTTTGTGGTTCAGCAAGCGCCGCCCAGCTAACCGTGAAAGACCCTCAGCAAACCATTGCCGTCATAAAGCTTGACGATGGCTCGCGTCTTGAAAAATTCTATCAACAGACCGCGTTGCCGGAAAATATCAACTGGCAAACGGCCTTGATTTCAGATTTCGCCACCACGCAGAAAGTTTATGCGCAGGGCGATACCCTAAGAGAAAAGCTGGCGGCGCTGGAAACCCGCTGGCGTAATTCCGGTGACGGCGATCTGGCGATATCGGCGTGGCTGCTGCGTAAAACGCTTGAGCCAATTAACGTAGCCGGCCGAATTCATACCGATCTCGATCCGGACCGCGTGCGTATAGATATCCGGAATAATCGGCCGCTGGTCGGTGAATATGCGCTGTATATCGCGCCGTATGCTACTCACTTTTCGCTTATCGGGCTGGTTAATACTTCTGCCGATGTGGGAGAGCTGGAAACCGCAGGCAGCGTCGACTTACGTTCCGGTTGGTCGGTTGAGCGCTATGTCGCCAAGCGGCGTCTTCTGGCGGGTGCGGATAAAAGCGTCGGCTATCTGATCGGCGGCAACGGGGTATGGCGTAAGGTTCCTCTGGCGCTGTGGAATCGGCAACATATTGAGCCGGCGGCAGGTGAAACGCTGTTTATTGGTTTTGATCCTTCGGTATTGCCGGCTGACATGGCATCGCTAAACGATCAACTTGCTGACTATCTTGCTAACCGGATCCCACTCTAATGATAAAGAACAGAAAATTTAAACTGGGCTGTCTGTCGTTGGCGATTAGCGGCATTTTAAGCGCTCAGGCGTTGGCGGCGGATGCGACCAAGGAAAATGAAGTCGCCAACGCCAATACGCGCTATCAACCGGCTGGCGTATCGCAGTCTGATTTTGGCGGCACCGGGTTGCTGCAAACGCCGACCGCCCGTATGGCCGAAACGGGTGAGTTTAGCCTCAATTACCGCGATAACGACGAATACCGTCGCTACTCGGTGTCGTTGCAGCTATTTGACTGGCTGGAAACCACGGTTCGTTACACAGACATTCGAACTCGTCTCTATAGTGGCGATCCGGGGTTCAGCGGCGATCAGACCTACAAGGACAAGGCATTCGATCTGAAAGGCCGTCTATGGCAGGAAAGCTATTGGCTGCCGGAAGTCTCGGTCGGTTTTCGCGATATCGCCGGCACCGGCTTATTTGACAGTGAATATCTGGCGGCCAGCAAGCGCGTTGGTCCTTTTGACCTCACCCTGGGAATCGGGTGGGGGAATATGGCGGAAAGCGGCAATATCAAAAACCCCGCCTGTTCTTTAAAAGAGAGCTTTTGTTCCCGAACGGAGAGCACAGAGACGGGGCAATTTGAAGTTAAGAACTTTTTCCATGGACCGGCGGCGATATTTGGCGGCGTTGAGTATCAAACGCCCTGGGATCCGCTACGTCTGAAGCTGGAATATGACGCCAATGATTACAGCAATGAAGCCGCCGATCGTGGAAGACGGGAAAAAATAAAGCAGGATTCGCCGTTTAACGTCGGGATGGTGTACCGCTTTGGCGATATATTGGATACCACGTTGTCCTGGCAGCGCGGAAATACGCTGATGTGGGGCTTTACCCTGCGAACCAACTTCGACAGCCTGAAGCCGAATCGTATTGACGATGCGCCGCCGGTTTATGCGCCGGTTAAAAACGGGGAAAACACGAATTGGCGGCAGGTGGCGAAAGAACTGGATGATAAAGCCGGGTACAGCGGAGCCGATATTTATGCCGACCAGCATCAGGTCACGGTGGTTGCCGAGCAGGATAAATACCGTGATAACGATGAGGCCAACCAGCGCGCGGCCACGATACTGGCGAATTATGTGCCGGAGAATGTTTCTGAATATCATATCGTGAAGCGCAATCAGCGAATGCCCATCGCCAGTACGGAAGTGGATGCCAAAGCATTCCATCAGGTACAGCAGGCGGCAACGCCGCTGGGGCAGCCAGAGCCGGAAACACATCGCTCAGAACCGGTAGCGGATATTCGCGGCCAGCAGGTATTGCGCACGGAGCCGAATCGTTTCTCTTATTCGCTGGAACCGGCGCTGACGCAATCCATCGGTGGTCCTGAATCCTTCTACATGTATCAGATCGCCCTGAAGGGCAATGCGGATTACCGTCTGAGCGATCACTGGACTATCGGTGGAACGGCATCGCTGAATCTGCTGGATAACTACGATAGGTTCAACTATACGGCGCCGACGGACAAAACGACGTTGCCGCGGGTGAGAACCCGAATCCGGGAATATGTTACCTCGTCCGACTTGATGCTCACCAATCTACAGTTAACGCGCATGGATAATCCGGCGCCGGACTGGTACACCCAGGTGTATGGCGGTTATCTGGAGATGATGTATGCCGGCGTCGGTTCAGAAGTGTTGTATCGGCCTTACGGCAAAAGCTGGGCGCTTGGCATGGATGTTAACTACGTCAAGCAGCGCGACTGGGACAACATCATGAAGACGGCGGATTACGACGTCGTGACCGGCCATTTGACCGCCTACTGGGAACTGCCGTTCGTTGAAGGCGCGGTGGCCAAGGTTAGCGTTGGACGTTATCTGGCCGGTGATAAAGGGGTGACGCTCGATCTGTCCCGTCGCTTTGACAGCGGTATCGTCGCCGGCGCTTTTGCGACGAAAACCAACGTCAGCGCCAGCGAATATGGGGAGGGTAGCTTTACCAAGGGCTTCTATATCTCCATACCGTTCGATTTGATGCTTTCCGAGCCAACGGTGAAACGCGGTGCTGTCGGCTGGGTGCCGTTAACGCGCGACGGCGGACAAATGTTGCAGCGTCGGACATCGTTGTATGGCGTGACCTATAACTGATTGAGTCATTGCCACCGACGCTGAGTTTAGCTCTTGAGATCTCCGCGCAAGCGGGGATCTCAAACAACGCCAAATCGTTAGTTGCGCCTCGCCGACTACGGTGAGAACCGCGAACTGGCGCTGATTAACGGTGATGCTCACCACATATTGTTTAGCTTACATTTGAATTAGGCTTAATTAGCGGATATAACTCCGCAATAAGGACGTTATTAGGTCGTCATACCTGAGCGAAACCTGAGACGAGTCACGTTGTTATCGACATGATTCGTCTCAGGTTTTTTTTTGCCTGTTTCCGGTGTTACCGACGAGCGCCGTCCTTTATCGCTGAGAGTGGCGATAAATGTTCCGTGCGCTATAGCTTTCTTCATTAAATTCGATTCAAAAGCGTTGCGGCCGATCCGTCAATAAAGCGTGAGTTGGTATGGGCAGGTCATCAAAAATGACGGATTATAATCCGCGACGAAATAAGCATTGGGGGTAACGCCGCTTTACCCCGACTGACGCCTGCGCTGGGCATGCTGCGAGCCGAGATGACCGTGATGAAAATAAAAAAAATACTGAGCAATAACGCCGTCCTGTTGATGAGGGAGGATCGCAAGGAGGTGGTCGCCATCGGCAAAGGAATCGGCTTTGGTAAAAAAGAGGGGGAGATGGTCGATCCTGAGAAGATCGAAAGCCAGTTTATTAAGAAAACCGACGACATGGCTGATGTCTTATCACAGCTGTTGGCGGAAATTCCGGTTGCCTATTTGGCTGTGACCCAGCAAATCATCACGCTGGCGCAGCAGAAACTACAACTGAATGTGCAGGACACGCTGTTTCTGGCATTAAGCGACCACATCAACTTTGCGGTTCAACGTCATAAAAAAGGGCTGGCGATAAAAAAACGCCCTGCTGTGGGATATAAAACAGTTCTATAGTGGCGAGTATGCGGTAGGGCTGGAAGCGCTGTCGCTGATTCGTGCCAGGCTGGATATCGATTTACCGGAAGATGAGGCGGGTTTTATCGCTTTGCACTTGGCGAATGCCACGAATAACAGCGACATGCAAAGTACTATGCAAAGCGCCAGCATTATTAAAGATATTCTGACCATCCTCAAATATGATGCGCACATTCAACTTGATGAGAACACATTGGATTACCATCGTCTTATTACCCATCTCAAGTTTTTTGCCTTACGTCTGCTGAACCGTAATACGGTAAATCAGGGTGACGACAGCATTTATCAGGGGATCAAAGAGCTTATGCCGCTGGCTTTTTACTGCGCGATGAAAGTTTATGATTATGTGGAAAAAAATTACAACTGCCCGCTGACGACCGATGAAATCATGTTTTTGACTATCCACATCAATCGGCTGCAAAAATAGCGCGTGCCGTCCAGACGGATGCAGGGGTATCCGTTTTTCTCCCTTCCTGCGAAAGAGAAGGGGATCCGGACTCGTCGCTTTTATCTGATTAAGCGATGATTGCAGAAGGATTCATGCGCTTGATGACCTCGTACAGCGCCTGTGGGTCGATCGCCTTGCAGATCCCCATCGGCTTTTGCATCGGCGCATCTTCGGCGGCAAGCATCGCATTGATGATCGCTTCGTGCGTGCAATCTACCGCCGACTGATAAATGACATCAAAATATTCATCATTCAGGTACTGAAGCGATCGGTGCGCCGCGGCGGCCTGCGGCAGGCTATCGGCATTCGCGGTACTGAACGCCAGAAAGATATCGCCGGAATTGTTGCCGCCCGGCGTGCCGGTTCTGGCAATCCCCAGCGCCGCCCGTCTGGCCAGTCGCTGAAGTTGGTGAGGCATCATTGGGGCATCCGTCGCCAGAATCACGATAATGGAGCCGCGTTCGCGCAGCAATTCTGACGATGAAGCTGACCCTATTAATGTTCCGACAGGGACGCCGAATAGCTCAAACCAATCCTGCTGTCCATAATTGGCCTGTACCAGAACCCCCAGCCTGTATTGGCTATCCTCTATGGTGAAAAGGCGTGACGAGGTGCCGGTTCCTCCCTTGAAACCATAACAAATCATGCCGTTGCCGCCGCCGACATTACCTTCATCCAGCCTGCCGGCGCGCGCCGAGTTTAGAGCCGACAAGGCATCCTCCGGGGTAATGTGCAGCCCGTTGATGTCATTAATCACGCCATCATAAGTTTCTGCTACAACCGGCATCGCCCAGATATGATGCGTCTCCCAGGTCTCGCGGTACTGGCTCAACATCCATTTAACGGCGGCCTGATGCACGGCGCCGACAGAATGGGTATTGGTCAGACAAACCGGTCCGACGAAATAGCCGCCGTCCTTTATCCAATGCACGCCGGTCATTTCGCCGTTGCCGTTTAGCGCATCGTAGCCTGCCCATACCGGCTGCGGCTGCGTCTGGTAGCCTCGGGGCAGGATCGCGGTGACGCCGGTTTTGATTAACTTGCCATTCTCACTGACGGCATCAAGGGTGCGATAGCCGACCAGCACGCCGTCAACATCGGTGATGGCGTTATATTGCCCGGTAGTGCCTGGAAACCGTAATCCCAATTGGCGAGCCCTGAGTTTTGCCATCATAGCTTTCCTTCTTTATTTCCATTTCTATTTCTTAGATATAATCCCGCGGCGGCGATCAGCAGCGATACCAAAATTAATAGCGTGGCGATAACATTGATCTCCGGTTTTATTCCGCGCCTAATCATGCCGTATATCTGAACCGGCAGCGTGGTGGCATCCACGCCGGATATAAAATAGGTGATGACCAGGTCATCCATGGAAATAATGAATGCCAGCAGCGCGCCGCCAATAATACTGGGTAATAACATCGGCAGCGTAATGCGCCGGAATGTCACCCAGCGATTCGCGCCCAAATCATAAGACGCCTCTTCCAGCCGGGTATCCATTCCCGCCAGCCTGGCGCTGACAATCAGAAAGACATAGCTGCATAAAAAGGTGCAGTGACCGAGAATAATAGAGGTTCTTCCCAGCGGAATGCCGACGTTGACGAAAAATATCAACAACGCGATACCTAATATGATATCCGGCATCATCATCGGCATATACATCAGGAATCGGTAGAACCCTTGCAGACAAAACCGGTAGCGTATTAACGCCAGCGCGGTCATGGTGCCGATTACCGTCGAAATAACGGTAGTGATCGACGCGATGATCACACTGTTCTTTAACGCATTGAGCACCTGGTCGCTGGAGTCGATATACAGCGCGTTGTCCGCAAGATGATTGCGCATGCCAAACAGCGATAAATACCAGTCAATACTGAATTCCTGCCATATCATCATATTGATCGGATTGGCATTAAAGGAGTAAATCGCAATCAGGATTATGGGAAGATAAAGAAAAATAAAGAACAAAATGCCATAGCCATTAAGCAGCCATGCCGTCATCCGGGAAAAAATATTACCCTTCATTATTCCTCCTGCCTGATATTGCGCCAGTGCCGGCATGGGAATAGCGGCTGCTCAGATAGAGATAGAGCAGCAGCGCGAATAAAACCATCGACATCAGCAACATGGCCAGCGCCGCGCCAAACGGCCAGTTTCTGGCGGAGAGAAACTGTTGCTCGATTAAACTGCCGATCATCACTACCTTGGCGCCCCCCAGCAGCGAAGGCACGATAAAGTTGCCGAGGCTGGGGATAAATACCATGATGGAGCCGGAAATCACGCCGGGCAGCGTCAGTGGGAAAATCACCCGGCAGAAGGTGTTAACCCGGTTGGCGCCCAGATCATAAGAGGCTTCAATCAGATGATGATCGAGCCGCTCGACGCTGGCGTAGATCGGAAGAAACATAAAAGGGATATAGATATACGCCATACCGATCAATACCGCCTGTTCGGTGTATATCAGGTCCAGCGGCCTGGCGATGACGCCCATAGTCTGTAAAACGGTATTCAGAAATCCGGTCGGGCGCAGAATCAACACCCAGGCGTAGAGGCGTACAATCAGGCTGGCGAAAAAAGGCAGCGTGATCAGGAATAATAAAAAGTTGCGTATTCTGGGTGATTGATTCCTTACCCAGAATGCGATCGGATAGCAAATGATCAGAGAAATCGCCACGCTCATCAAGGCTATGCGAAATGAATCCAGAATAATTTTCACATACAGAATATCAAACTCTTCCAGTGTGCCATCCGCCCAGCCCAATATGCGGCCATAGTTGTCGGCATAGTAGTTCCACTCCACGCCGCCATACATGCCCGGCGTGAGTAGGCTGAATACCACCATGATCGCCAGCGGAATAAACAGGCAGATTGCCAACAATAAGCTCACCGGCGATAACAGTCCGATCAGCGGAAGCGATTTTTTCCATTCAGACATGGCAACCTCAGCGCGGCAACAGATGACAGGCGGTGACGGCATACCACAGCGTGATGGCATTCCCCGGCGTCAGATGATCGTGGCGGGCGGAATCGCTCAGACGAATCAGCGCCTTAATGACGTCCCCCTGATCGGAATGCACAACGATCTCAATATCGGTGCCCATAAAGATCACCTGACTGATGACGCCGTGGACGTCGCTATAGTGCATCTGGTCGTCATGCGGTCTGACAAGATGGAAATGCTGAGGCCGCAATAGCAGCCATAGGCGCTGTCCCGCCTGATATGGCTGAGGGTTCCCTGCCAGCCAGACGCCGCCCGCTTCACTGGTCAGCCGCAGTGTGCCGGCGCCGGTTTTTTGTGTGACCGCTACGGCAAGCATATTGCCTTCGCCAATGAAACCGGCGACAAAAGGGTTGGTTGGCGTATGGTAAATCGCCGTCGGCTTATCGTTCTGCTGTATCTTCCCGCCGTTCAGTACAATGATCCGATCGGACATGGTCAGGGCTTCATCCTGATCGTGGGTGACGAAAATAAACGAGATCCCGAGTTCGGTCTGAAGGCGTTTCAGTTCGAGCTGCATGTTTTTACGCAGGTTGCGATCCAGCGCAGACAGCGGTTCGTCCAGCAGCAATAGCGTCGGACGATTGATAATGGCGCGCGCCAGCGCAACGCGCTGCTGCTGGCCGCCGGAGAGCTGTTCGGGGCGGCGCTTCTCCATATTCAGCATCCCCACCATTTCCAGCGTTTCAGCCACGCGGCGGTTACGTTCCTGGCGCAGTACGCCGCGAATATCCAGACCATAACCGACATTATCCGCCACGCTCATATGGGGAAAGAGGGCATAGCTTTGAAACACGGTATTCACCGGTCGTAAATGCGGCGGAACCTGATTCATTTTTTTCCCTAAAATCAGTAAATCCCCGGCATCCAACTGTTCGAATCCGCTGATAATTCTGAGCAGCGTGGTCTTGCCGCATCCGGACGGTCCCAGTAATGTAACGAACTCATTGTCTCTGACCGAAAAAGAGAGATCGTCCAGTGCTTTAACGCTGCTGCCTTCGGGGGTTAGATAATACTTAACCGCTTTTTCAAGCGACACGACGGTACGAAAATGGGGGTCATGGCTCATTGTCTATCCCAAATACAGATTGCCCGGTGTTAATCCTGCATGCCCTGATATTAAGGGAACTCGGCGACGAGGTTCCCGCAGGGATGACGCTCGTCGAGCTGGCCCTGGCTATCGCGATCTTTGAACGAGCGGTATTAACCCCGAGCCGGGCTTAGTTAAATTTAGCGGTGAGAGCAACCGGTGAGGTCATCTCATGCGGTTTCATTATGTGCATCCTGTCTTACCGATTCGTTGCGCGATAACGGAGGAAAGGCTTAGTTCGCGCTGCGGAACCTGGTCCAGGTTCTGTCATACAGCCGCAGATCTTTACCCAGATCGCCGAATAGCTGTAATTTCTTGCGGACGTCCTCCGGCGGATTGGCTGCCGGGTTGTTTTTCAATGCATCGGGTAGCAGCGCCACGGCATCGCGGTTTGGCGTTCCGTTCATCTGCTGAGCGGTATTCATCGCGGCGATTTCAGGATTTAAAAAGAACGTCATAAATTTTTTCGCATTCTCTTTGTTTGGCGCACTGGCCAATACGCACATATTTTCTTGATACAGGGTTGCGCCCTCATCCGGGATGACGTACGCCAGGTTTTCCGGGTCCTGCGACACATACATCAGCGCGCCGACAAAATAGTGTGCGGCCGCCACATCGCCGGATTGCACCAGCGGAATACTTTCATAGGTCAATGCGGAGATTAATGGCTTGCGCGCGGTTAACCAGTCTGCCGCCAGCTTCAGATCGTCCGGACTGGCGGTATTGACGGATTTATGGTTAACGATCAGTCCAACGCCCAGCGTCTCCCGCATATCGTCGAGCATGATTACCTTTTTCCCTTTCTCGGCTTCGGCAAAAAAATCCTTCCAGGAGGTAATCGGCTTATCGACTTTCTTCTTGTTATAGAAAATGCCGACGGTGCCCCAGGCATAGGGAAGGCAATACTCGCCGCTGGGGTCGCTCTTGGCGCGTAAAAATTCGGGAGCGATATGTTTAAAGTCAGGCGAGCGGTTAATTTCCGTACGCGCCAACAGTTTCAGCGATGCCATGGCGTCCTGCATATGCACGGAGGGAAATACGATGTCGTAGCCGCTGGCTCCGGCCTGTATTTTGGCCAGCATCTCTTCGTTACTGCCATAGGTATCAAGTTTCACATGAATGCCGGTTTCCTGAGTAAATCGCGTCAATACTTCAGGATTGATGTAGTCCCCCCAGTTATACAACCGTAACTCTTCTGCCGCTTTTACAGGTAAGCTACTGAATATAATTGATAATACTAACCCGAAAACGATGTTCTTCATCCAGCGTTGCTTGTTAATGATGTACATATTTTCTTCTCCGGTGGGTTTGCTATTTAGCCGTGGGAACTAAACTGATAGGCTGTCTGACAGAATTATGTCTTTATTCGTTATTTTGCAATTAATATGCCAATCACAGCGTGGGTCGTCGGCGTTGGGTATTTTTATGTCACGGTTTTTTAATTTGGTATTTATATATCTTTTCCTATCAATGAGGTAACACCATGCTTGACGCCAGACTAGAAAAGCTGGAAGGCGCTCTGACGCCGGCGGAAAGGACGTTATGGGCCTACATAAACGCAAATCTTGAGAATATCGCGTTCGAAAATGGTGCAACGCTTGCGCAAAAAAGCGGCGTTAGTCCAAACACCGTCAGCCGTTTCTGTCGTCGTCTGGGCTATAAGGGTCTGAAGGGATTGAAAGAGGATCTACGTGATGAGGTGAGGGTAAAGTCATTACTCAATACCACCATACTGGAACGTGTCGAGCAGCAAACGGATGATTTGACCGTTCACCTCAATAATGAGATAGAAGCGCTGGTTAAGTTCTGGGAGCAAATCGGCAGCCAGCACTGGCAAAATATTGTCCGGTGCGTCAGTCAGGCTGAACACGTTTTCGTCTGTGGCTTCCAGACGATCCGCGGCCTGACGGAGGATTTCGCCAACAGACTGTCGCTGGTCAGATCCAATGTCGAGTTTCTTGATATCTACGGCGGCGTACTGGGCGGATGGATTGATAGCCATGACAAGCAATGCTGTGTTTTGCTGATCGATATTGCGCCCTATGCGGATGCCGGCATCGCTTTTGCCAATGAATGTATCAGGGAAAAGACCGATCTGGTCGTTTTCACAGATGAATATGGCATCGCTAAATATATGAATACGCCGCATATCGTCACGATTACCACCAAAACCGGGCTGGTACTGGAGTCCACGGCCGGATTGGTCAATGCGCTAAATGTTCTGTTGCACTGCGTGGCGAGCAGCAACCGCGATAAACTTAAGCAGCGGCTGGCGCTATTTGAAAGCCGCGTAAAAAGTCTGAAACTGTATCGCCCGTAGCCGATCTTAAACGCCGTCGTTTTATTCGGACCCGCAGGCCATCTTGTTTACGCCGTCTACTGATAACCATTCTAAAATCAAGAGACTGTTTTGATTAATACAGAAGTAAGTAGGGTAATGTAACCAAGTGTTTATAAGGATATTTTCAGGATGATTCCGCATTGTTTACTAATTGTTGCCCTTCTATGATTCGCTTGTAATATCCGAACAACACTGAGGTAAGCATGAGTCGTATTTTTAAAATCATTGGGGTGATTACATTAATCACGGCGTTGAGTGGTTGTCTGTTTCCGCCTCCAGGCGGCGGTGGCGGTGGTCATGGCGGCGGCCACGGCGGCGGTCATGGATTCCAGGATTCGCAAAGCCAGATGAGCCCTCGTTAAGTCAGGCATAAATAGTATCTACAGGCAGGTTTTCCTGCCTGTTTTTTTACCTCTCCATCAGGTTTTTTTATTATTTCGCCATCTGGTGTAAATCGGTTACGGCGAGTCTCTGTTCGGACAGGCAAGTTGCGCCGCCTTTTGGCGCGACGTTTTACCGCCGCCGGCATTGTATTTATGGTCATCGACGCCGATCGGCGGAGTGATAGACGACGCGTTTCTTTCAGCGCACGCCGCCGGCGATCATCGGCAGCAAATACTGATTAGGGTAATGCCGCGTAATGCCGCGCTGATGCAGCTGTCGGCCAATCTTCTCCACATCGTGACGACGAGGGTCGAGCAGCAGTCCGACCACGCTGCCGCTGTGCGCCACATTCAGACCGTAAAGCCCGTTGGCTTCCACCACATTGCGTAAATCATTAAAGGCCGGTTTGATGAGCATTTGCTGACTGGCGATGGCGCTGAGAGTACAGGCTTCTCCCAACCGATGCCGATCTTGCCTCGCCGCTGCCGAGCGGAACAGTTGCCAGGCCCGGTCCAGGGTCGCGGCATGAAACGTTAGCGCCTGCCGACGATCGCGGCGGTGGTAGTCGGCGGTGTCCAGGGTTTGCGGGCTTTCCAGCAGTAAAATATCAATGTCCGGCTGCCAGTCGCAGGAAATGGCGGTTTTGGCCGTCTGGTGATCAAACAGCGTGAGTCGGCGAAATAGCGTGCTGTCGGTCGGTTCCAGCCGCACGCATAGTGCGGCGATCGTCGCTTCATCCAGCGTTTCGCCGAGATGACGGGCGGTGGCCAGCGCGGTCGCGGCGATATCGGCGGTACTGCTGGCCATCCCTTTGGCCAGCGGAATGGTGGAGTGAACATCGATGTGTAACCCGCTGGCCGTATCTGCCGGGTAGCCGAAGCGGGCGACGACGCTTTCCAGTATCTGCCGCATGCGACGGCGTTCATTTTTTCCCGGCTTGCCGTCGGTAACCGATACCTCACAGAACCAATCCACCGGACAGGAAATCAGCTTCTCCCCGCCGAGAATCCAGCCCTGAATCAGTTCGCCGCAGGACGCCGGGCAGCGCGCCTCAGCCATGGCCGAACGCCTGGCGCAAAGCAGCGATAAGCCGCTGATTATCGCCGTCGCTTTTAATCGCCACCCGGTAGTGATTGGCGCTCAGTCCGGGATAGTTGGCGCAGGAACGAATGAGAATGTGTTGTTTCAGCAACGCTTGCTGAAGGTCTAGTTCCACACGCAGACAGTGGAAAAAAATATAGTTGGCCGCCGGTCGCCACACCCGCAGTTCGGGCATGGCGGCCAGCTGCCGGTAAAGCCAGCATTGCGCGTCGGCCAGCCAGCGGCGCGTCGCATCAATATAGATATGGTCGTCGAGTATGATTTCGCCTGCCAGCGCGGCGAATGCATTGATGGTCCAGGGCTCCCGCGCGCCTTTCATCGCGCTGATGGCCTGCCGATCGCCGCTAACCAGATAACCGAGGCGCAGCCCGGGAATCGCAAAGAACTTGGTCAACGAACGAAGAATATAAAGTCTGGAAAAGTCAGATAAATGTGGAATCAGCCCAGGCGCGTCCGGCAGAAAATCGATAAAGGCTTCATCCAGGATCAGTGCGGTATGGCGCTGTTGGCAACGCGCGGCGATGGCCAGCACCAATTGAGGATCGGGCATCAGGCCGGTCGGGTTATTGGGCGTGGCGAGAAACAGGCAGTCGTAATGCGTGGTGTCGAGCGCGGTCAGCAGACGTTCATCGGGCTGAAAACCATCCGCCTCCGTCATGGCGTAATCATCAATTACGCAGCCGGCCCGCTGCAACGCGCGGCGGTACTCGGCAAATCCCGGCGTCAGCAATAGCGCCCGCCGCGGTTGAAGATACTGCGTTACGGCATAGATTAATTCGGTAGCGCCGTTACCGGCGATAATATTGTCGCTATCACAGCCGTGGAGACGGGCGAGCGCGCCGTGCAGTTCGCGGTACTCCACATCGGGATAGCGTTCTGCGCGTTCCAGCTGATCGACTATCGCTGTTTTCAGCGAATCCGGCATGCCCAGTGGATTGATATTGGCGCTGAAGTCGGTAATGTCGTTGGCATCCGCGCCGATCTTCAATGCCATTTCCAGTATGTTTCCGCCGTGTTCGCTCATTCTCTTGCCGTATGCTGCTATCTAGTCATCTTTGTCATCAGCGTAACATAAGCGAGCGAATGGTTCTCTGATGCCGTCAGCGCGTTAGAAACTCTCTTGCAGGGAAGCCATTTCGATGACAAAGCGATAATGCACATCGCTTTTCAGCATCCGCTGGTAGGCGGTATTGATATTCTGCATGGTAATCATTTCAACGTCACAGGTAATGCCGTGTTCGGCGCAGAAGTCGAGCATTTCCTGCGTCTCTTTGATACCGCCGATCAGCGATCCGGCGACGGTCTTACGGCTTCTGACCAATGCGCCGCTGTGTATGGTCGGTTCGATCGGCTCGATCAGTCCGACCAGAATCAGGGTGCCGTCACGGGCCAGCGTCGACAGATAGGGATTGAGGTCGTGTTGCATGGGTACGGTATCAAGGATGATATCGAAATGGTTCGCCGCCGCCTTCATCTGCGCGTCGTTAGAAGAGATTATCACGTTGTCCGCGCCCAAACGACGGGCCTCCTGCTCTTTGCCTTTCGATCGGGTGAACAGCGTAACTTCAGCGCCCAGGGCTTTGGCGAACTTCAGCGCCATATGCCCCAGTCCGCCCAGGCCAACCACCGCGACCTTATCGCCCGGGCCGACGTTCCAGTGCCGCAGCGGCGAATAAGTGGTGATGCCGGCGCACAGCAAAGGCGCGGCGGACTTCATATCCAGCTTCTCGGACAGGCCAAGCACGAATTTGTCGGAAACGATAATACGCTCGGAGTAGCCGCCGAAGGTGGGTTGTCCGTCATGGCGATCGCGGGCGCCGTAGGTCATGGTCGGCCCTTCATCACAATACTGTTCCAGCCCCTCAGCGCAGGCGTCGCAATGTTGACAGGAGTCCACCATACAGCCCACGCCGACCCAGTCGCCTTGTTTAAACCGCGTGACGGATTTGCCCACATTGACGACTTTACCGACGATTTCATGACCGGGAACCAGCGGATACCTGGTTTTTTTCCATTCGTTACGCACCATGTGGAGATCGGAATGGCACACGCCGCAATAAATAATATCGATCACCACATCATCTTCGCGCGGATCGCGGCGAACAAACTGGTGTGGCACTAACGGACCGGTAGCATCAAGCGCGGCGAAGCCCCGTATATTTTGCATTGTGATTTTCCTCTTCATTTATTGCACGACATCAAGAGATTGAACTCTGGATTCAGTATGATGCATATCAGATTGTAATGGGCTACGAATTTATACCGACGAGCAACGTCAATAAAATGTAAACGAAAGAATGTATCGCTATCAGGTAAGCCTCTGTCCACCAACCCGGTGGATAAGGTTTATCAGGGAAGGGGGTGTGAATCCCCCGCAGCCCCCGCTGCTGTGATGCCGACAACCCCGTAAAAGCCACTGATCGTTCGATTGGGAAGGCGCGGGTGAGAATGACGCTAAGCCAGAAGACCGACCTGATAGCCATACCCGCCATATTTCAAGTCGCAGGTGCGCTGGCTATGTTACTCGCCCCGCCGGGGCCGCCGCCATCCCGCTACGCGAATTATTTAGGGTATGTATCTTATTCAACTCCTTCGGTGGGAAGTGGGTTGTCATCCGAGACGTGCGGTCAGCAACGCTGGCGGCGCGTGCTCTTTTGACACTGCATTTCCCGGCGGCTATGTCGGGATTTTTTATGTCAGGCTTCAGTGAAAAAAAACCGGATCGGCTCGGGGCGCATAAAAAGGCGTTTGTTATCGCCGGCACCGGCAGCGGTTGCGGTAAAACCACCGTGACGCTGGGTATTCTGCGGGCGTTGATGCAGCGCGGGCTCGCGGTTCAGCCTTTCAAGGTCGGACCGGATTATCTGGACAGCGGCTGGCACAGCGCCGTCTGCGGCGTGGTTTCCCGCAATCTGGACGCCTTTATGCTGCCGACGTCCACGCTCAACGGACTGTATAACCAGCACATGCGCCATGCCGATGTGGCGGTAATCGAAGGCGTGATGGGGCTGTACGACGGTTACGGCACGGATCCCGATTATTGCAGTACGGCGGCGATGGCCAAGCAACTGGGGTGCCCGATTATTTTGCTGGTGGACGGCAAGGCGGTATCGACGTCAGTGGCGGCCAGCGTAATGGGTTTTTGTCGTTTCGATCCGGCGTTGACCATCGCCGGCGTGATCGTCAATCGCGTCAATTCAGCGCAACACTACGCGCTTATCCGCCATGCCATTGAGCACTATTGCGGTGTTCCGGTGCTGGGACGGCTGCCGGTGATGGACGATGTCGCGCTGCCGTCTCGCCACCTCGGGCTGATCCCATCGCAGGAACAGCCGCATGATGATCTTCGCTGGCGGCGTTTGGCGCGTCAGGTGGAGGAAACCATCGCACTGGATCGTCTGCTGGCGCTGTGCGACCAAACGACGTCCCCCGCCGGCGATGCGCCCGTGCCGCCCGATGCCGAACTGGCTGAGGGGCTGACGCTGGCGCTGGCCGACGATGCCGCCTTCAATTTTTACTACCCGGATAATCTGGATTTACTGGAGCAGGCCGGGGTGCGTATTCAGCGCTTCAGTCCGCTTGACGACCGCCGGCTGCCCGACTGTCAGATGATTTATATCGGCGGCGGCTATCCGGAAATCTACGCGCCGCAGCTGGCGGCCAATACCGCGATGCATCGCGCTCTGCATGAGGCGCATCAGCGTCGCATTCCGCTGTACGCGGAATGCGGCGGGTTGATGTATCTGGGCTCCGGGCTGACCACGCCAGACGGGCAGCGTCACGCGATGGCCGCTGTTTTGCCCGGCGAAAGCGCCATGGGAAAACGGCTTACCCGCTTTGGCTACTGTCAGGCCCAGGCGCGTCAGGATACGCTATTGGCGGCGGCGGGCGAGGTGCTGCGCGGGCATGAATTTCATTACTCCGATTTTTCCACTTCGCTCTCCCCGGTCTTCGACTGCGCCAAATCTCGCGATGGCGCGGTTATGCGGCAGTGGCAGGGCGGCTATCAGCTTGAGCAGACCTATGCCGGCTATCTGCATATCCATTTCGCCCAACGTCCCGGCATGCTCGATCGCTGGCTGAGCGCCGCGCGGAGGCTGCGATGACGCTGACGGCCTGGTTCGCCGCTTTTTTACTTGACCATTGGCTGGGCGACCCCGCGCATTGGCCGCACCCGGTACGCTGGATCGGCGCGCTGATCGCCCGGCTGCAACGCGCTATTCGCGCTTGCTGTCGTAGCGAACGGGCGCTTAAGTTCGGCGGCGGATTACTGTGGCTGGCGGTGGTGGGCATAACCTGGGCGGTAAGCTGGGGCATGCTGGCCGGCCTGACGGCGATTCACCCGTGGCTCGGCTGGCTGGCGCAAGTGTGGATGATTTACACCTGTCTGGCGGCGCGCTGCCTGAGCGACGCGGCATTGGCGGTGTATCGGACGCTGCGGCGGGGAACGCTGGAAGAGAGTCGCCGCCAGCTCTCATGGATCGTCGGGCGCGATACCTCTCAGCTTGAAAAACCGCAAATCACCCGGGCGGTGGTGGAAACCGTGGCGGAGAACAGCATCGACGGCGTAATTGCGCCGTTGTTTTTCCTGCTGCTTGGCGGCGCGCCGCTGGCGATGGCCTATAAGGCGGTGAATACCCTGGATTCGATGGTGGGCTACAAGAACCCTAAGTATCGCTCGATTGGCTACGTTTCCGCCCGCATGGACGATTTGGCGAACTATGTGCCCGCGCGTCTTGGCTGGCTGCTATTGGCAACGGCGGCCTGGTTTTTGAAGGCCGACTACCGTCAGGCATGGCGCATTGGCTGGCGCGATCGTTATCAGCATTCAAGCCCCAACTGCGCCTGGTCTGAAGCCACGGTGGCCGGCGCGCTGGGCATCAGGCTTGGCGGCCCGAATGATTATTTTGGCCAGCGGGTGGATAAACCCTGGATTGGCGATGCGCGCCGGGAGATTTCGTTGGACGATATCCCGCGCAGCATCAGGCTGATGAACGTGGCGTCTTTACTGGCTTTACTGTTGTTCAGCGCCGCGTATTTTCTGCTGTCGATGACGCTGACGGCATAAGGAATGAATGGATGAACTATCTTCAGCAACCGCAAGACATTGAACGGCAAAGTTTTGTCATTATCAGCGATATTATCGCCCGCGAACGTCCCGATTATCGTTTCGTCGATGCGGATCGCGAAGCGATCGTCAAGCGTGTGATCCACACCACGGCCGATTTCGACTGGCTGGACACCCTGCATTTTTCATCGCAGGTGGTGGCGCGGATCGTTGACGGTCTGCGCGCCGGCTGCACGCTGTATACCGACACCACCATGGCGCTGTCCGGCATCAATAAAACGCTGCTGGCGCAATGGGGTTGCGAATGCCGCTGTTTTATCAGCGATGCGCGCGTGGTCGAGCGGGCGAGGGCCGCAAACATGACGCGCTCAATGGCCGCTGTGGATGTGGCGCTGGAAGAGCCGGGCGCCAAACTGTTTGTATTCGGCAATGCGCCGACCGCGCTGTTTCGGTTACTGGAGCATACGGTGGAAAAACCTGACTCGGCATTGGCGGTTATCGGCGTGCCGGTCGGTTTTGTCGGGGCGGCGGAGTCGAAGGATGCGCTGATAGCCAGCCCGCTGCCCTGCATCGCGGCGCGCGGGCGCAAGGGCGGCAGCAATGTGGCGGCCGCCATCGTCAACGCCATTTTATATCGCTTGCGGGAGAGTCTGTGAACGCCGATCGACAACCGCCGGCAGCGGGGCTGGACAGCGTCTGGCGCCACGGTAAGCAATACCGCAAGGGCTACACCACCGGCTCTTGCGCTACGGCGGCGGCCAAGGTGGCGGCGCTGATGGTATTGCGCCAGCAGGTGATCGATCAGGTTTCCATCGTTACCCCTTCCGGCGTGACGCTGTATCTCAATGTTGAACAACCGTTGATTGAAGGCCAGCAGGCGACGGCGGCAATCCGCAAAGACGGCGGCGATGACGTGGACGCCACGCACGGCATGCTGATTTTCGCCCGCGTCACGCTGTGCGGGCAGGGCGATATCCATATCCGCGGCGGAGAAGGCGTGGGCACCGTCACGCGCAAGGGGATCGGTCTGCCGGTCGGCAGCCCGGCGATTAACCGTACGCCGTCGCAAACCATTGAGGCGGCGGTGCGCGAAGTCATCGGGCCGACGCGCGGCGCGGAAATAGAGATTTTCGCGCCTGAGGGCGTCGAGCGGGCGAAAAAAACCTATAACGGACGCTTGGGAATACTCGGCGGCATTTCGATTATCGGCACCACCGGCATCGTGACGCCGATGTCGGAAGAGAGCTGGAAACGCTCGCTGGCGCTGGAGCTGGAAATGAAGCGTGCCGCCGGCGAAGATCGCGTCATTCTGGTGCCCGGCAATCACGGCGAACGATTCGTGCGCGAACAGCTCGGGCTGGATGGGCAGCGGGTGGTGACCATGAGCAATTTTGTCGGCTACATGTTGCAGGAAACCGTGCGGCTCAAGTTCCGCCATGTGGTGCTGATTGGTCACCCCGGCAAGCTGGTTAAGGTGGCGGCGGGGATTTTTCACACCCACAGCCATATCGCCGATGGGCGCATGGAAATCCTGATCGCCAATCTGGCGCTGATGGGCGCCGCCCATGAGGTATTGCTGGCGGTGAGCCGGTGCGATACCACCGAGGCGGCAATGGACGTGATTGGGCGGCACGGTTTGCAGGCGGTGTATGACCGAATCGCCCGGCGTATTTGTGAGCGGGTCAACGAGATGATGCGTTTCTCCAACGAACCGCCGCACGTCGACGCGGTGATGTTCTCTTTTGATAACCAGGTGCTGGGAACCAACCGGCCGCTGGCGGATATCGTGGAGGCGCTGCAATGATCGTGGTGGTCGGCATTGGTCCCGGTTCCCTGGCGCATCTGACGCCGCAAGCGCAGCAGGCGATCGCCGGCGCCGACATTCTGGTCGGCGGCGCGCGCCATCTGGCGATGTTCCCTGATTTTAATGGTCAGACCCGCAGGCTGGACGCCGATATCGACGGGCTGATGGCGTGGCTTGCCGAGCAAAAATCGCGTCAGGTGGTGGTGCTCGCCTCCGGCGATCCGTTGCTGTACGGCATCGGCAAGCGTTTGTCGGTCCATTTTGCTCCGGACGAACTGCTTATCGTGCCCGGCATCAGCGCCGTGCAGTACCTTTGCGCCCGCATCGCGCTGGATATGAATGATCTCTATCTCACCAGCAGCCACGGACGCGCGCCGGATTTCGATTGGCTGCTGCAACACGACAAAGTGGCGATGGTGACCGACAGCCGTATCGGGCCGCGCGCCATTGCCGACGCCATTGTGCAACGACAACTGCCGCGCACGCTGATTATCGGCGAAAACCTGTCGCTGCCGGATGAGCGTATTCATCGCCTGTCGCCGGTTCAGGTGGCGCAAAACTATGACATGAATGTGGTGGTGATCCTTAATGAACGATGATGAGTTTTTACGCGGCCGGCGGGTGCCGATGACCAAAGAGCCGGTACGTCTGCTGGCGCTGGAGCGACTGGCGCTGCGCGGCGCGCGACATCTGATTGATGTCGGCGCCGGCACCGGCAGCGTGGCGCTGGAAGCGGCGCTGCGCTTCCCGCATCTTCGGGTAACCGCCATCGAACGTAATCCGGCGGCGCTGACGCTGATTGAAGAGAACCGGCGGCGCTTGGGTTGCGACAATGTGGCGATTATCGCCGGCGCGGCGCCGTTACCGTTGGAGCCGATGGCGGATGCGGTATTTATCGGCGGCAGCGGCGGGCAACTGACGGCGCTGATCGACTGGTCTTTGGCGCAGTTACAGCCCGGCGGCCGACTGGTGCTGACCTTTATTCTGCTGGATAACCTCAATACGGCGCTGACGCATTTACAGTCGCTGAACGTCGCGTCGCTGGCCTGTACGCAACTCCAAGCGTCGTCTCTGACGCCGTTGGGCAGCGGTCATTACTTTAAACCGAATAATCCTACCTATCTTATTTCCTGCTGCAAGGAGGGAACTGATGTCTGAGCATGACGAGACACGGCAACAGGCTAAACAACAGCATACCTTTGACCCGAGCAAAATCTGGTTTGTCGGCGCGGGGCCGGGCGATCGTGAACTGATTACGCTCAAAGGCTATCGCTTATTGCAACAGGCCGACGTGGTGATCTACGCCGGTTCGTTGATTAACACCGAACTGCTCGAATACTGTCGGCCGCAGGCGGAATGCTACGACAGCGCCGGCATGACGCTTGAACAGATCCTGTCGCTGATGGTGGAGAGTTCGCGCGCAGGCAAGCTGGTGGTTCGACTGCAAACCGGCGACCTCTCGCTATACGGTTCGATTCGCGAACAGAGCGAGTCGCTGGCGCAACACGGCATCGGTTTTGTTTCCGTTCCCGGCGTGAGCGCGTTTCTGGGCGCGGCGGCGCAGCTCGGCGTGGAATACACCGTGCCGGAAGTGGCGCAAAGTCTGGTGATCACCCGCATTGAAGGGCGCACGCCGATGCCGCCGCTGGAACAGCTGGAGGCCTTTGCCGCCCATCAGACCTCAATGGCTATCTTCCTGTCGGTACAGAATATTGACGGCGTGGTGAAACGGCTGACCGCCGGCGGTTATCCGGCCACCACGCCGGTGGCGGTGGTGTATAAGGCGACCTGGCCGGAAAGCCGTACGGTGCGCGGCACCCTGGCCGATATCGCCGAGCAGGTGCGGGCGGCGTCTATCCGAAAAACCGCCTTGATCCTGGTGGGCGCCTTCCTGGGAGAGGAATACCACTACTCCCGGCTGTATGACGCGGAATTTAGCCATGAATACCGCCAGGCCTGAGAGAATGGCGGTATTTTGCCTGACGCCCGGCGGCGTACGGCTGGCCGGGCGTTTGCTGGCGCATATGCCGCAACTGACCTGCTTTACCAGCGAAAAGCTGCTGGCGCCGGGTTTTACGGCGTTTAACGGCAGCTTCGGCGACACGCTGCGCGACGCATTCAGTCGCTATAGCGCGCTGATCGTGGTGGGCGCGACCGGTATTACGGTGCGAGCCATCGCGCCGCTGATCGTCGATAAAATGAGCGATCCGGCCGTGGTGGTGATCGATGAGCGGGGACAACATGTCATCAGCCTGCTTTCCGGTCATGTCGGCGGCGCCAACGCGCTGACCCGCTATTTGGCGGGGGTCTTGGACGCCGATCCGGTCATCACCACCGCCACGGATGTGAATCAGATGGCGGCGCTGGATATGCTGGCGGTGCAGTTGAACGCGGCAATGCAGGATTTCCGCCAGGCGGTAAAGGAGGTGAATCGCCTGCTGGTCAGCGATGGCCGCGTCGGACTGTGGTGGGATGAACCCCTGCGTGACGAACGGTCGCGCTGCGATGCGCGCGGTTTCATTCCGGTGGCGCGTCTGGATGCGCTGCCGCCGCTGGATGCGCTGGTGTGCGTCACGCTGCGCGATACGCTGCCCGCCGCCTTGCCGGCGGCATTGTCTCTGCCGACGTTCAAACTGGTGCCTAAGCGCGTGGTGGCGGGGATTGGCTGTCGTCGATCGACGCCGCCGCATACGCTTGAGTCGTTATTGTCGCAGCAGCTGGCGGAAAACCATTTTGATCCGCTGGCGCTGCGCGCCATCGGCAGCGTCGTCATTAAGCGGGATGAGCCGGCGTTGCTCCAGTTGGCCCAGCGCCGGCAGGTGTCGTTTGAGTTGTTCGACGTTGATGAGCTCGCCCCGCACGAGCAACGCTTTCCCGCCTCCGAATTTGTACGCCGGACGGTCGGCGTCGGCAGCGTGTCACAACCGGTCGCCTGGCTAATGAGCGGCGGCAGTCTGGTTGGCAATACCCTGCGTCAGCAGGGCGTCACTATTACTCTGGGAGTATCGCATTAATGTTAACCGTAATCGGCATTGGGCCGGGCAGTGAATCCATGATGACGCAGGACGCCATTGCGGCCATCAGCGAGGCGGACATTGTGGTGGGCTACAAAACCTATACTCACCTGGTGAAGCCATTAACCGGCGATAAGCAAGTGATCAAAACCGGCATGTGTAAAGAGATCGAACGTTGTCAGACGGCGATCGATCTGGCGCTGGCCGGCCATAACGTCGCGCTGATCAGCAGCGGCGACGCCGGCATTTACGGTATGGCCGGGCTGGTGCTGGAACTGGTCAGCCGGCAACAGTTGGATCTGGAAGTCCGCCTGGTGGCCGGCATCACCGCCAGCATCGCGGCGGCTTCGCTGTTAGGCGCGCCGTTGATGCATGATTTTTGTCATATCAGCCTGAGCGATTTGCTGACGCCGTGGCCGGTGATTGAAAAGCGCATTGTCGCCGCCGCGCAGGCCGACTTCGTTATCTGTTTCTATAATCCGCGCAGCCGCGGACGCGAAGGGCATCTGGCGCGGGCGTTTGAGCTGATGAAACCCTGGACGGCCGCGCATACGCCGGTCGGCGTGGTGAAAGCCGCCGGGCGCAAAAAAGAAGAAAAGTGGGTCACCACCTTTGGCGAAATGGATTTCACGCCGGTGGATATGACCAGCCTGGTGATTGTCGGCAACAAAACGACCTACTATCGCGACGGGCTGATGATCACGCCCAGAGGCTATGAGCTGTGAGCAACGCGATTATTCACGTTTTCGGCGGCACCAGCGATGCCCGGCTGATTTGTCAGGCGCTGGATGAGGCAGGCGAATCTTATAGTCTGTCCGTCGCCACCGAGACGGGAAAGCAACTGGCGGGCGATATCGCCGGCGAGGTGGTGGTTGGGCGCATGGATGCGGATGCCATGACCGCCTATCTCGCCAACCGCCGGGTTCGCTGGGTGATCGACGCCTCCCATCCCTATGCCGACGTGCTGCATCAGAATGTGGCGACCGTCTGCCGCCGCCTGCAGCTGCCGCTGACCCGCTATCAGCGCCCCAGCGATATTGACGCCATCGACCATCCGCTGCTGCATAAGGTGGCGAGTCTCGACGCGGCCTGCGCGATCGCCCGCCGACTGGGGCCGCGGGTGCTGCTGACCACCGGCAGTAAAGCGCTGGCGCAGTATCGGCGGCATCTGCCGGATAAGCATCTGCTGGTTCGGGTATTGCCGACCGCGGCGGTGCTGGCGCAATGCGAGGCGCTGGGGCTGGGCGTGGAACAGATTATCGCCCTGTGCGGGCCGTTTGGCGCGGCGTTCAATCAGGCGCTGTATGAGCACTGTCGGCCGGACGTGGTGATCACCAAAGAGTCCGGCGCGCCAGGCGGCTATCAACAAAAGGTCGACCCCTGTCTGGCGTTGGGGATCCCCTGCATCGTGATCCGCCGCCCTCAGGCGACGGACGACGCTGCGTCATCGGAACGGGTCGCATCGCTGAATGCGTTCATTGAGCGCTTGTCCTGCTGGCGGGCGCAACGAGGATCATGAAATGAAAAAAGCACTGCTGATTATCAGTTTTGGCACCAGCTATCCGCAAACGCGGGCAAAGAATATTGATGCCTGTGAACAGTTTCTGGCGGCGTCTTACGGCGATCGCCATCTGTTTCGGGCATTTACGTCGGAAATGATTATCCGCAAGCTGCGCCAGCGCGACGGCCTACAGATTGATAATCCCGCGCAGGCCTTGAAACGGCTGGCGGATGAAGGCTATCAGGACGTAGCGATCCAGTCGCTGCACGTGATTAATGGCGATGAATACGAAAAAGTGCTGGCGGAGGCTCGCGCCTGGCGCCCCCGTTTTGAACGACTGGCGCTCGGTACGCCCCTGCTCAGCAGCTTTGATGACTACCGGCAGTTGATGGATGCGCTTCAGGCGCAGATGCCGCCGCTGGGCGCCGATGAGCGGGTGGTGTTTATGGGGCATGGCGCCAGCCATCATGCGTTTTCCGCCTATGCCTGTCTTGATCACCTCATGGCTTCAAGCAACTTTCCGGCGTTGGTGGGAGCGGTGGAAAGCTATCCGGAAATCGATCAGATCATTCTGCGTTTGCAACAGCAGGGGGTGCGCAAGGTGCATTTAATGCCGCTGATGCTGGTGGCCGGCGATCACGCCACCAACGATATGGCTTCGGACGACGCGGGATCGTGGAAATCGCAGCTCGAAGCGGCGGGCATTGAAACCTGTTGCTGGTTGCAGGGACTGGGCGAAAATGCGCAGATTCGTCAGATGTTCGCCCGTCATCTTGAGGCGGCGCTGAATCATACACAGCGGGAGGCGGCGTAATGACCGGCAGGCTATATGCGTTGGGCGTGGGTCCCGGCGCCAGCGATTTGATTACCGTGCGCGCCGCTCGTCTGATCGGCCGGCTTGATATCCTTTATGCGCCGGCAGGGCGTAAAGGCGGCGACAGCCTGGCGTTGTCCATCGTGCGCGAATATTTGTCGCCGCAGACCGAGATCCGCACCCATCATTTTCCCATGAAGGCCGACGATGCGGAGAAAGAAAAGGTCTGGGATGATGTCGCCCGACAGTTGACGGATGAAGTCGCCAACGGCAAGCAGGTCGGCTTTATCACGCTGGGCGACGCGATGCTGTTCAGCACCTGGGTCTTTCTGCTGGCGCGCATCGGCCGCCAGCCGTGGCTGGAAATTGTGCCGGGCGTGACCTCGTTTGCGGCGATCGCCGCGCGATCGGCGCTGCCGCTGGCGATGGAGCGGCAGTCTATGGCGGTGATGTCGTGCACCGCCCCGCCAGCGGAGCTGGAGCAGGCATTGCTGACCCACGACTGCGTGGTGCTGATGAAGGTCTATGGCCGTTTCGCCGAGGTGCGTCAGCTGCTGGCGCGTCTTGACCTGTTTGATCATGCCCTGCTGATGGCCGATGCCTCGCTGCCGGGCGAGCAGTGCCGGCGCCGTCTCGATCGGGTGACGGAAGACCAGGCGTTGCCCTATTTTTCCACCATTCTGGTGAATAAGCAGTGGCGCAGCGAATGACGACGGCGGCCACCCGTCGGGAAATGGCGGCTTTGTCGCGCACGAAACAGCCCCGGCATCTGCATAAAAATGCGCCTGAGTGACAGTGTCGGTGGCGGGGAACGCTGAAATTTACGTAATAAACGAGAACCTGTAAGGGGTAATCAATGGAACAACAGCTAAAAAAGCTCTCGCTATCCGGTCTGGCGATGGCGCTGATGCTAATGTTGGCGCCGCAGGACGCGTTCGCCATGCACATTATGGAAGGGTTTCTGCCGCCGCTGTGGGCGCTGGCCTGGTGGGTGCTGTTTCTGCCCTGTCTGTTTGCCGGACTGGTGCGTCTGCGTCATATCGTGAGTGAAGACAGCAACCAGAAAGTGCTGCTGGCGCTGTGCGGCGCGTTTATTTTTGTCCTCTCGGCGCTGAAGATTCCGTCCGTTACCGGCAGTTGTTCGCATCCGACCGGCGTCGGTCTGGCGGTGATTCTGTTCGGCCCTGCGGTGGTGGCGGTGCTGGGGGCGATCGTGCTGTTGTTTCAGGCGCTGTTGCTGGCGCACGGCGGCCTGACGACGCTCGGCGCCAACGGGATGTCGATGGCGGTTATCGGGCCGGTTGTCGGCTATCTGGTGTGGAGATTGGCGTGTAAAGCCGGCATTCGCCGTGATGTCGGGGTATTTTTGTGCGCCATGCTGGCGGACCTGGCGACCTATCTGGTGACGTCGATTCAACTGGGCGCGGCCTTTCCCGATCCGCAACTGGGCGTTAGCGCGTCGATGCTTAAGTTTATGGGGATTTTCTGCCTGACGCAGGTGCCGATCGCCATTGCCGAAGGGTTACTCACCGTGATGATTTACGATCAGTTAGTGAAGCGTCAGCTTATTCATGTCGGGAGTCACTGATATGAAAAAGGACATAATTTTGTTGTTGCTGGTGATCGCGCTGGTGATCCTGCCGTTTTTCATCAATCACGGCGGGGAATACGGCGGTTCCGATGGCGAAGCGGAAACCTTGATAACCCAAACCGCGCCGGATTATAAACCCTGGTTCCAGCCGTTGTATGAACCCGCCAGCGGCGAGATTGAAAGTCTGTTGTTTACCCTGCAGGGATCGATAGGCGCGGCGGTGATTTTCTATATTCTGGGTTACTACCGCGGCAAGCGCAGCGATCATGCTGGGAATTGACAAACTGAGCTATCAGGGACGCTGGCGACAGGTCGACCCGATGCGCAAGCTGGCGCTGTACGGCCTGTTTCTGTTGCTGGCGATGACCTGCCCGCCGCTGTATCAGGCGCTGCTGCTGGCGTTTATCGCCACGCTGACCTGCTGGCTGCTGCGCATTGGGCCGTTGCGTTACCTGAGGTGGTTGGCGGTGCCGCTGGGATTTCTGCTGACGGGCGTGGCGACGATAGTGCTGTCGGCGTCGCGCCAGCCTGAAACCCTGTGGTGGGGAGTTCATCTGGGATCGTTGTGGCTGGGCATCGACCCCGCAGGCGCGCAGACGGCGAATCAGACGTTGTGGCGCAGTCTGGCGGCGTTGTCGGCGACCTACTGGTTCGTGCTGAACACGCCGTTTCCGCAGTTGATCCAGATCCTGCAACGCTGCCGGGTGCCGAAAATGCTGACGGAGCAGATTCTGCTTACCTGGCGGTTTGTCTTTATTTTTCTTGATGAGGCCTTGGCGATTCGCCGCGCGCAGTCGCTGCGCTTTGGTTATTCGTCGCTGGGCAGCAGCTACCGTTCGCTCTCTATGCTGATCGGAATGTTGTTTATGCGGGTGATGCTGCGTTACCAGCAGATGGTGATTTCATTGGAAATCAAACTGTATCAGGGAGATTTTCATCTGTGAGAAGAGAACCGCGATGCTGACAACCCGACGATTGAATTTTCGCTATCAGGATGAGCCGGTGCTGCACGATCTGTCGCTGGATTTTGGCCGTCATGCCGTTACCGGGGTGATCGGCGCCAACGGCTGCGGCAAATCAACGCTGTTTATGAATCTGACCGGTATTCTGCGCCCGCAAAGCGGCGCGGTGCTGTGGAATAATCAGCCGATTGATTACGGCAAAGCCGGGCTGCGCAGGTTGCGTCAGCAGATCGCCACGGTGTTTCAAGACCCGGAACAGCAGATCTTTTATACCGATATCGACAGCGATATCGCATTCAGCCTGCGTAATCTCGGTATGGATGAAACCCTTATCGCCCAGCGCGTGGAGCAGGCATTAACGCTGGTGGATGCGCAGGGGTTTCGCCATAAGCCGATTCAATACCTGAGCCACGGCCAGAAAAAACGCGTCGCCGTCGCCGGGGCGCTGGTGATGGAGTCGCCTTATCTGCTGCTGGACGAACCGACCGCCGGGCTTGATCCTGCCGGGCGCGAACAGATGATCGCCATTATCGAGCGGATTGTGGCGCAAGGGAAACGGGTGATTCTTTCCAGCCATGATATCGATCTGATCTACGCCGTATGCGGCTATGTGTATGTGCTGTCGCACGGGCGCGTGGTCAGCGAAGGGGAAAGCGCCGAGGTCTTTCTGCGACGGGAGCAATTGCAGGCGGCCTCTCTGGCGCAGCCCTGGCTGGTTAAGCTGCACTGCGAGCTGGGGATGCCGCTATGTAAAACCGAACAACAGTTATTTGCGCTGCTGCGTGAGTGCGGCGCGGGAGGAAACGCATGAGCCTGTCCATCATGCTGCAGGGAACGGCGTCCGATGTGGGGAAAAGCATGCTGGTCGCCGGCCTGTGCCGGATTTTCACCCAGGACGGCTACCGCTGCGCGCCGTTTAAATCGCAAAATATGGCGCTGAATTCGGGCATTACGCCACAGGGCGAAGAGATGGGCCGGGCACAGATATTTCAGGCCGAAGCGGCGGGCATCGAGCCCGACGTACGGATGAATCCGGTGTTGCTGAAGCCGACCAGCGATCGCAAGTCGCAGGTAGTATTAATGGGAAAAGCGCTCTGCAATATGGATGCGATGACCTATCACCAGTACAAACCACGATTACAGCAGCAGATTAGCGCGGTTTACCATAGCCTGGCCGCCGAGTATGACGTGATGGTGCTGGAAGGGGCGGGCAGCCCGGCGGAGATCAATCTGCGCGATCGGGATATCGTCAATATGGGCATGGCGGCGATGGCCGACTGCCCGGTATTGCTGGTGGCCGATATCGATCGCGGCGGGGTGTTCGCCGCCATCTACGGGACGCTGGCGCTGTTGCTTCCGGAGGAAAAAGCGCGGGTAAAAGGGGTGATCGTCAATAAATTCCGTGGCGATGTGGCGTTGCTTGAACCGGGACTGGCGCAGATTGAAGCGCTGACCGGCGTCCCGGTGATTGGCGTGATGCCCTGGCTAAACGTGCAGTTGGAAGATGAGGACGGCGTCGCCCTGCAAGGCGGAAAATATGCCGGCAATGAAGAGAAAGCGCTGGAAATCGCGGTGGTGCGTTTGCCGCATATCGCCAATTTTACCGATTTCAACGCGCTGGCGGCTCAGCCGGATGTACGCCTGCGTTATGTCGCCGACCCCTCGCTATTGATGAATGCGGATTTGATTATTCTGCCCGGCAGTAAAAATACGCTGGGCGATTTGCAGTGGTTACAGCAACAGGGGCTGGCTGAAACGCTTCATGCGCGGCATCGAAGCGGTACGCCGATCGTCGGTATCTGCGGCGGCTATCAAATGCTGGGTCGACGGATTGTTGACGGCGTCGAGTCGGGCGTCGCCCGTATGGACGGGCTGGGTCTACTGGATATTGAAACCGAGTTCGCGGCGGAGAAAATCACCACGCGCGTGAGCGGCAACTGCCGGCCGACGCTACCGGGTATGGCCATGGCCGCTTCGGCGATGCCAATCAGCGGTTATGAAATCCATATGGGGACGTCGCGCCTTGGCGATCGCGCACAACCTCTTATTCATCTGACGACCAGCAATGGTCAGTCGGTCAGCCACGACGACGGGGCGATTAACGCGGACGGCAGCGTATTGGGCAGCTATATCCACGGTCTGTTTGACAACGATGGCTTTACCCGCGCGCTGCTGAATCGGTTGCGTCAGCATAAGGGACTGGCGGCCTTTGACGGCGACGTTTTTGACTATGCCCGCCATAAGCAGAGTCAGTTCGATATTCTGGCATCGGCGATGCGCGAGCACATTGATATCGCCGCGATATATGGGTTTATGGGGGCGGAAAAGGGGGAGTTTTAAGCCCAATGTTTCCCTTCGCTGGGGCGGTTCTTTAGTCATAACGATAGGGGCCTTTTTGCCGTTACCCGGCGTAAAAAATTATGCTGAGGCGGTAGCGGGCTTAGGATGAGCCGCATGGACGCGGCGAAAGCTTGCGCCACGTCAGGAAGGTGTCGCAAGCGGTCCGCTAAGTCTGATACCGACGAAGGCATCGCGCAGCGACATAATTTAGCCGGGAGCCAGGGTTCTCTGGGCTGCGGCGATTGAGCACCCTGAGTCTGGCGCGTGCTGTGGCGTGGCATGAAAAAGCCTTTCTTTTCGCGCACGAAATGGCTTTGTGCTCACATATATCGTTATCGGTAATAATGTGACTAAGAGACCGGCGCAAAGGAGAGCGTTAAAAAATAGAATAAACAGGAGTGTATCGGGTGATATTGATTACAGGCGGAGCCAGGAGCGGTAAAAGCGCGCTGGCGGAGCGGCTGGCGGCGCGGCATGGCGACAACGTGCTGTATATCGCCACGTCGGTCGTTACCGATGAGGAAATGGCCCGAAGGGTGCGACGGCATCAGGAAAGCCGACCGTTGCACTGGCGCACCTGGGAAGGCTATCGCGATCTGGCAACGGTGATTACGCACCCAGCGGCGGCGGATAATGCCGTTATCCTTGAATGCATTACCACCATGATCGCCAATTTGTTGTTTGACCAGACGGGCGATACGCCCGCCGAGCAGATGGATTTTTCGGCCATTGAAGCCGTGATTCAACGGCAGATTGATGAACTGATTACCGCCTGTTCACACAGCGCGACGCCGGTATATCTGGTGACCAACGAGCTGGGGATGGGGATAGTGCCGGAAAATCGGCTGGCTCGGCATTTCCGCGATATCGCCGGTCGAGTGAATCAGCGTCTGGCCGCCGCCGCCGAGTCGGTCTATCTGGTGGTCTCGGGAATTGAGGTCAAAATTAAATGAATTTACGCTTATTTTTCGCCACGCTGCAATTTATGACCCGAATTCCGGTACCGTCGCGCTGGACGCAAGGGCTGGAGATGCGGCAGTACGTGCGTGGCATCGTCGGCTTTCCCTTTATTGGTCTGATTGTCGGCGTGATTGCCGGCGCCGTGTTTGTGGCGCTTTCGCCCTGGTGCGGCGTGCCGCTGGCGGCGTTGGCCTACGTGCTGGCGCTGGCGCTGGTGACCGGCGCATTTCATCTGGATGGATTGGCGGACACTTGCGACGGCGTGTTTTCCGCGCGTAACCGGGAAAAAATGCTGGAGATCATGCGCGATAGCCGCCTCGGCACCAACGGCGGGTTGGCGCTGATCTTTATCGTGGTGGCGAAAGTGCTGGCGGTGAGTGAGCTGGCGCTGCGCGGAACATCTATGCTGGCGGTGCTGACGGCGGCGTCGGTGGCGAGCCGCAGCGCGATTGTGCTGCTGATGTACCGACAGCGCTATGCGCGAGAGGGGCAAGGGCTGGGGAACCTGTATATCGGCCGGGTTCGCGGCGCCGAAGCGCTGATCACGCTGGCCGGCGGGGCGCTGTTAACGGGATTGCTGGGCCATGGGGGCGCGCTGCGGGCGTTCGTCGTCACCCTGTTCGTCGTTTGGCTGATGGGATGCTATCTGCGCCGTCGGTTGGGCGGACAGACCGGCGATACCATGGGGGCGGCGGAAGAGGTCGGCGAACTGGCATTCCTGCTGGCGATGCTATGACGGAAATATGAGGATAAACCATGCGGTTGTTTCTGGTCAGACACGGTCAGACTGAGGCGAACCTTAGCGGCGTTTTTTGCGGCGCAACGGATGTCGGCCTGACGGCGACGGGGATCGCCCAGGCCAGACTGGTTGCCGGCTGGCTGGCGGACGTGTCTTTCGGTTCAGCCGTCAGCAGCAAATTGTGGCGGGCGCGGCATACGGCGGACATTGTGCTGGAAAAGCATCCGGTCTGCGCCGCAGCGGATGAGGGATTAAACGAAATGTCTTTCGGCGATTGGGAAATGCGGCATCATCAGGATTTACAGCATGAGGACGCCGATGCCTGGGCCGACTGGCTGGCGGACTGGCAGACGGCGCGTCCTACCGGCGGGGAGTCATTTCCCGAGTTTTCGCACCGTGTGGAGCAAATAACGCAGAGGTTGCGCAAACCCTGTGACGTGGATAATCAACTGATTGTGGCGCATCAGGGCGTATTAAGCCTGTTGCTGGCGACGTTGCTGACGATGCCGGCAAGCGACATGTGGCATTTCCATTTTGAACAGGGCGCATACAGCGTACTGGAGCTTCAGGATGGATTCGCCACGCTGCGGGCATTGAACAACCGGGCGCCCTGGCGACCCTAATAATGAGAATAACGGTATGCAAACAATTTCATCATCAGCGCTTTCATCATTGATTGACGCGATTCAGCCGGTAGATCGCGCGGCCATGCAGCGTACGGCCGTTCACCTTGACGGCTTGCTGAAACCCCTGGGGAGCCTGGGGCGGTTGGAGCAATTGGCCATCCAGCTTGCGGGAATGCGCGGGCTTGCCGAGCATCAGGTAGCGCGCAAACAGATCATCGTGATGGCCGCCGATCATGGCGTTTATGAAGAGGGCGTCGCCATTTCTCCGCGCGCGGTAACGGCCATTCAGGCCGCCAATATGGTCAAGGGGATTACCGGCGTGTGTGTGCTGGCGGCCAATGCGGGCGCGGAGGTGAAGGTGGTGGATGTCGGCATCGACAGCGAACCGCTGCCCGGCGTATTGAATATGAAAGTCGCGCGCGGCAGCGGCAACATCGCCCGTGAAGCGGCGATGACGCATCGGCAGGCGGAGGAGCTGCTTTTTGCCTGCGCGCAGTTGACCAGACGACAGGCCGCCGCAGGCGTGCGCGTTTTTGGCGTTGGTGAGTTGGGCATGGCCAATACTACGCCCGCCGCCGCCATAATCAGCGTGCTGACCGATCAGGACCCTAATGAGGTAGTCGGTATTGGCGCTAATTTTCCCAGCGAGCGCTTGCATCATAAGGTGTCGGTCGTGCGTCAGGCGATAGCTGTTAACCAACCGAATGCGCGTGACGGCATTGACGTATTGGCCAAAGTCGGCGGTTTTGATCTGGCCGGAATGACCGGGGTGATGCTGGGGGCTGCGGCGGCTGGATTGCCGGTGGTGCTGGATGGTTTTCTTTCCTATGCTTCAGCGCTGGCGGCCTGCCGCATTGCGCCGCAGGTGCGTGATTACCTGATACCTTCCCATTTTTCGGCGGAAAAGGGCGCGATGATCGCGCTACAGCACCTACAGATGGAACCTTACCTGCAATTGGGCATGCGGCTTGGTGAAGGCAGCGGTGCGGCGCTGGCGATGCATCTGGTCGATGCGGCCTGCGCGATGCACAACAATATGGGACAATTATCCGATAGCAATATCGTCCTGCCATCATGATTTGTCTTGATTTTACGCCCCTCGCCTTGGCGGGGGCTATTCGATTAGACAATGTGTATATTTATCCTAAGCTTATTTGTGAGCACCTCCAACATAAAGGGATGTTCTGTTTTTTTCGGCTACTATTTGATAACGAGGTTAATAAATAACAATGAAATGGATTTTAATTTGTATATTTTCATAGGTTAGTAAATATTATTTTTAATGAAACTATTAACATACTATTCATAAATTAAATGCATTTATTTATTATTTCTTTATATGATAATAAGCATCCTTTCTAAATGTATCTATATGAATTAAATGGTTTTTATAAGAATTGATTAAAAAATGAGATTTTATTGTTGCAAATACAACACATTTGCACTTTACTGTAATAACTGAGTCATTCGGGATTTTATATGAATTTTTCAGCCTTGGTCGGTGAGCGCTTTGCGAGCCTTACCCCAGCACAGCAGCTTATTGCTCGCTACATTGAAAGAAATAAAGAACGCGTTGCGTTTATGACTGCCAAGCAGTTAGCCGGCGCAATAAGCGTGAGTGATGCTGCCATCGTCCGTTTTGCGCGTGCATTGGGGTTTCGGGGATATACGCATTTACGCGAGGATCTGGGAGAGGCGCTGATTGAGAATGTCGGGCTAAGCGGCATATATCAACAGGTTTCCACATCGTCAAGCGAAGCTGAACTAAAGGAACAGGTTTTTGCTAATGGCAGTTTACTGATGAGTCAAACATCGGCTTTGAATCAGCCAGAAACCGTCATCAGTATCGCAGAGAAAATGGTTTCCGCCAGACGTATATGGATTACCGCACATGGAACAACGCATGCCATGGCGGTTTATCTGGCAATGCAGCTTAATGTACTGAAAAGTGCGGATGTTATTGATATTGGCGCAGGTGATATCGCCGACCGTATAAGGCATATAAGCGAGGAAGACGTTTTTATTGGTATCGGCTATGAGCGATATATTCCCTATACCATTGAACTCATGCATCTTGCCCGTCTTCGTGGCGCCTATATGGTGGCGTTGACCGATCGCCCTTCTTCCCCGCTGGCGCGGGAAGCGACGGAAACACTTTATATTGCTCGGAGTATGTCGAAGATTGGACGATGGTCACAGATCGGCACCATGGTCGTTGCCGACTGGCTGATGTCGCAAATGATTGTATTAGACAAGGAAAATATAAATAAAAGATTGCAGGAATCAGACAGGATATGGGAGTTGCTAGGTCATTGGAAAATGACAACACCAGGGAAACACCAATAATAAAATATTTAATATAAAATTTTAATGAAGTTAATTAATAAAATATTAGTTACTGACACCAGGACGATGTTGCAGTTGTAATTGATAAAACAAAGGATGGTAACTATGTGTAATAAAAAGGAAAGTATACTTTCCTCAGCCCCGATTTTGACAGAAGGAGAGATAAATACCTCCCGACGTGATTTGATAAAGAAAGGGGCTGTTCTTGGCGGCAGTCTGGCTCTGGGGGCTTTTTCAATGCCTTCAGCGTTCGCCAAAAGCGATAAAGAAGTGATTGTCAGGGGATTGGGGGGAGCTTATCAGGATGCAATGGATATTGCCGTTCACAAACCCTTTACCGAAGCGACCGGCATTAATGTTAGAGTGATACCTGCTACAGGATCACAAATATTAGCGATGTCAAAAGCCGGGAAAATGGGTATCGATGTGCTGGACCTGAGTGATATAACTCAATTCAGTCTGGATAAGGCTGGAGTATTGGCGCCGATTGATTATTCAGCAATGAAGCTGAGCGATCCTAACGATATTCTTTCAGAGCTTCGTCATCCGAATATGGTCGGCAATCTTCTCTATGCGACGGTTTTGGTTTATAACACAAACGTGTTTAGCGCCAAGCACCATCCGCAAAACTGGAGAGAGTTCTGGGATGTTAATAAATTCCCAGGGGCGCGCACTTTAGCGGATATGCGGACGAGCTCTACCGAATTAGAATTCGCTTTATTGGCTGATGGCGTGGATAAAAATCAACTTTATCCAATCAATATTGAACGAGCCTTTGCCTCTTTAAGTAAAATTAAGCCATATGTTTCAAAATGGTGGGATACCGGTGCAGTTTCCGCCGAGTTGCTGGAGCGTAAAGATGCAGTGCTTGGCGCATTGTGGAACGGTCGAGCCCAGGCGCTGATCGACCAAGGCGCGCCGCTGGCTATTGAGTGGAGTCAGGCAAAGCAGCAGGTGCAGTACTGGAGCGTTGTCAAAGGCGCGCCTAATCCGGAAAATGCCCAGTTGTTCATTGACTTTGCTTTGCAGCCTAAGGTTCAGGCTACGCTGACTCAGCACATCGCCTATGGTCCGACTAATAAAAAAGCCTTTGATTTTGTCCGTCCTGAAGATCTGGTGAAATTGCCATCTAACCCCGCTTATTTTTCCAATACGTTTGTGCGAGACGCGCAATGGTGGTCGGAGCATCTGGATGAGGTGGGCAAAGTCTGGCAGCAGTGGTTCTTGGGTCAGGCTTAATGAGTGCAGTTAACCCGTCACACCGTTCCCGTCAATCAGGCGCGGGAACGGCGCTTCGCCTGGAAGGCGTAACCCGGCGCTTTGGTCAGGCGATTGCGGTTGATAATCTTCATCTGGCCGTTGAACCGGGAGAGTTTGTTACGCTGCTGGGAGCCAGCGGGTCGGGAAAAACGACGACGCTGATGATGGTTGGCGGTTTTACCACGCCAACTTCCGGCCGCATCCTGATTGGCGGCGCAGACGTCACGCATTTTCCTCCGGCAAAACGTAATCTGGGCGTGGTTTTTCAGAATTACTCTCTGTTCCCCCATCTTTCCGTTTTTCGCAATCTGGCATTCCCCCTCGAAATGCGCGGCATGTCCGGTAGCGTTATCAGACAAAAGGTAGCCAGCGCTCTGGAGATGGTGCAACTGGCGGATAAGGGGCATCGGCTGCCGCGTGAGTTGTCCGGCGGCCAGCAGCAGAGGGTTGCCCTGGCGAGAGCGTTGATATTCGAACCTCAGGCGTTGTTAATGGATGAGCCCCTTGGCGCGCTGGATAAAAAACTGCGCGAACATATGCAGTTGGAGTTAAAGCGTCTGCATGTGTCGAGCGGCTCTACCGTCCTGTTCGTCACCCACGATCAGGAGGAGGCGCTTACGCTTTCCGATCGTATTGCGGTGATGCAGGATGGCCGTATTGCGCAAATAGATGCGCCGCAATGCTTATATGAAAAGCCGGCAAACCGCTGGGTTGCCGAGTTTATCGGGCAATCCAATTTTATTGGCGGCCATATTGAGTCGATTCATTCGTCAGGCTATGACGTCAGATTGGATAGCGGCGAATGCGTCAGCGGACAGGGCGTCGACAATCTGTGCGGCGGACAGCGGGCTTTTGCGGTATTACGGCCGGAAAAAATTCGCCTGGCGGCGGCGGGTCAGTTGCCGATCAATGCGCATATCCACGAAGTGCTGTACCTGGGGCATACGGTGAAGGTTAGCGTACGGCTTCACGACGGTACGTCGTTACTGGTTCAGGCGCAGAATATCGATCTGGAAAATGCCATCGCGCCGGGCGTCGCCGTTTCTCTCGGCTGGCAGCCGGAAAGCCTGTGGTTTATTGCCGGGGAGCAGGCGCCGTGAGTTTGTCGATATGGATCCGGCGTAACGGCAGGCCCTGGCTGTTATTGGCGCCATCGCTGCTGGCGCTGCTGCTGTTTTTTATTTATCCGTTGATGAAAATGCTGAGTTTCAGCCTCTACGGTCCGGACTTTACCTGGGATCACTACCTGCGCATCATTCGTGAGCCGGTCTGGTTAAACGTCTTGTGGATTACGCTGCGCATCTCGCTGTGGGTCACGCTAAGCACGTTGCTGTTAGGCTATCCGCTGGCCTGGGTGCTGGCCAGGCTGAAACCCCGTACGGCGAACATCTTTTTGATTCTGGTGATTATTCCTTATTTTACCAGCGTACTGGTGCGGACCTATGCCTGGATGGTGCTGCTGGGCGCCGAGGGCGTGGTGAACCGGCTGCTGATGGCCGTCGGGGTCATTACCCAACCGTTAAAGCTGATGTACACCGCTACTGGGGTGCTGATCGGCATGACCTATATCCTGCTCCCGTACATGATTTTGGCGCTGTATAGCGTGATGCGGGGGATAGATCTCGGTTTGCTGAATGCGGCGGAAAGCCTGGGCGCGTCACGCAGCCGCGCTTTCTGGCGGATTATCGTTCCGCTTTCTTTACCGGGCGTGGCGGCGGGCGGTCTGCTGGTGTTTATTCTTTCGCTGGGCTTTTTCATTACGCCTGCGCTGATGGGCGGACCGCAGCAGACGATGATATCCATGGTGATTGAAAGCCAGATAGAAATCTATTTCGACTGGGGGTTCGCTTCCGCGCTGTCCACCGTGCTGTTGGTCAGCACGCTCTTGCTATTCTGGCTTTATCAGCGTCTGGTCGGATTGGAGCAGCTGTTTGAGGCTAAACGATGAATACCATAAAACCGGGGTTATTTTCGTTAGTTGTGGCAATTCTGGTGCTTTTATTCCTGGCCTTGCCCATCGTCGTTATTTTCCCGCTGGCATTGAGCTCAACGTCATATTTGAGCTTTCCTCCCGACGGCTTTTCTCTGCGCTGGGTGGATAAAGTGCTGACTAATCCTGACTGGCTGAATTCGCTGTGGCTGAGTTTTCGTATTGCCGTTGTTTCAACACTGCTGGCGATGATATTAAGCCTGCTGATGGCGCTTGCGCTGGTTCGCTATCGTTTTAGCGGTAAGAAAATCATCTATTTTCTGGTATTACTGCCGATGATTGTGCCGAATATTATCTCGGCGCTCGCGTTGTTCTTTTTCTTTTCTGCCACCGATATGTTCAGCAGCGTGAGTTCGATTATTATCGGCCATGCGGTTATTGCTTTGCCGGTGGCGACCATCATTATTTCATCTACCTTGCAGGGTATCGACCGGCAACTGGAATACTCAGCCATGAGCCTTGGCGCCAGCAACGTCACCGTCTTTCGACGTATTACTTTTCCCCTGGCGGCGCCAGGCATGATATCCGCGGCGATATTCTCGTTTCTCAGCTCGTTTGATGAGCTGCTCATTGCGATGTTTATGGCTGGTCACAGTGTTCAGACATTATCCGTACGGATATGGAATAACGTCCAGTTTGAGTTGGACCCGACCATTGCAGCGGTAAGTGTATTATTGATTTTTGTTACAGTTGTATTTTTACTAATGGCTAATTTTTTAACAAAGTCGTGATAATAAAATTGAAAGTTTGGCGGGGAAACGATGGAAATTGATAAAAATCTTGTTTTTACATTGACTGAGTATCATCAGAGAGCGGAAAAAATTCGCGGTTATATGCGCGAAAAAGGGATTAGCTTATTGATAATCGATCAGACTGAGTTTTTGTTCTATCTGACCGGATTCAGCGTTTCGGAAAATATGTATCGCGCCTGTTTATTACCGCTGGAAGGGGAGCCGGTAATGATCTTTCGCGCGATGGATGAGCATACTTTTCGGCAAAATAGTTGGCTAACGGATATCGTCACCTTCGCCGACTGGCAAGATCCGCTCGAGGTGATTATCAACACCATCACCGAACGCGGCTGGGATCAGCTGAATATTGGCGTCGACTTTGATTCTTACTGCATGACGGTGAAGCGTTTTAATCGCCTGCAAAGTTTTTTCCCTTCCCGGCCTTTGCGTGATTTTTCTGGTGTTCTGGAGTTGTTGAGAGAGAGTAAAACGCCGCGGGAAATTGACTATATCGCTAAAGCGGCGGCGGTAGGCGACCTTGCGCTGTCGGCTGCCGTTGCGGAATTAGGTGTGGGAAAAAGCGGACGAAAAGCGGCGGCCATTGTGCACCAAGTCTTTATGCAACATGGCCTTGATTCCGCACGCTACGGCATCATTACCACCGGCGTTGGAAACAGTTTTTTACACGGCAATCTGCATAGTCATCCTCTGACGGAGGGCGAAATTGTTCATATGGAGTTAGTGCCCATTTTGAATGGGTACAGCGCTCGTTTGATGCGCCCGGCGATCGTCGGTAAAGCATCCCAGCGGCAGAAAGATATCGCCGCACAGCTGATTGCCATACAGGATGCCCAGTTTGCCGCCATGCGCCCTGGCGCGGTGGCGAAAGATATTGATGCGCTGGCTCGCAATGCGGTACTCGACGCGGGATTGCGGGAAGATTACGCCGGCATAACCGGGTATGTATTGGGTTATTACTCGCGCTACACCCCTCATACCAGCGATTTCAGCCGGGTCTTTTTGCCCAATGCCGAGTGGGTGCTGAAACCGGGTATGGTGTTCCATATGTATATTTATGCGCAAGGCCTCGCCTTCAGCGAAACCATCGCCATCACTGACCGGGGGCATGTTCGCCTGACTCAGGCGCCGCGCCAGCTGTTTATTGCGCCATGATCGCATCGGGTTTTTATGCTGTCGGTCTGACGGCCGGTAGTTGACGGTTCGCATCGCTGACGCGGTGGCGTCGAAACGAAGCGGGCAGGCCCGGATTGTCAGGCGCCTGCCCGGTTTACCGATTAGCCTCTGGAAATTCATAGGGGTTTGCCGGCGGTAGGTCGCTTTCGTCAACGTCGGCCGCTTTCCCCAACGTCGGCTCTTTGCTCAGACGTTCAGCCAGAAAATGGATCAGTACGCTAAGTTTTGGCGGAAGATGCCGTGTCGGCGGATAAAGAATCCACAGTTCGCCGCAGTAATTGTTCCTGAATGACCAATCCGGCAGTACCGCAACGATGCTCCCTTCCCGCAGCGCATGTCGGGCGGTGAAGTAGGGCAAACTGCCGATGCCGATATGGTGCAATACTGCATCCAGCCTGACGCCGGTGTGGTTCGCCGCATAGCGGCCATGCACATCGACGCTGATCTGTTTATTTCCTTTGCGGAATTTCCAACGCGAATCGCCGGGCTCTTCGCCGAGATAAATACAGCTATGGGCTTTCAGATCGTGCGGATGTTGCGGCGTTCCATATTGCTCAAGATATTGCGGCGTCGCGCACAGCAGATGATCGATATTCAGCAGACGCCGTCCCATTAATCCCGGCGGCGGCTGGTCGGTGATGCGAATAGCCAGGTCGACCCGATCGTCAATCAAATCCACATATCGGTCATCAAGCAGCAGGTTGACGTCCACTTTCGGATAGCGGGCGAGAAAATCCGGCATGTGGGGATGAATGACAAAGCGGCCTACCGCTTTTGGCGCACTGAGCCGCACAAGCCCCTGCGGTTCAGCATTCAACCTCCCTGATACCGCCATCGCCGCCTGGGCGGCGTTCACCATCGCCAGACTGTGGGTATAGACTTCCTGACCGCTTTCGCTAAGGCGGAGTTTACGGGTGGTTCTTTGCAACAGGCGGGTACCCAGCGCCTTTTCCAGCCTTGAAACGGAACGGCTGATTGCCGAGGGCGTTGCGGCCAACTGGCGCGCCGTTTCTGAAAAGCTGCCGGTTTCCACGACCTTCACAAAAACAGCCATTTCACCCATCAGATTCAGTGTTTTATTTGTGCTCATCAGGAATAAGTTATTTGGTTTTTTGGTGGATTATCGCGGTTAATCGTATCCCCTACAATGAGAGAAAATCGCCATAAAGGGAAATGAAAAATGAATGAACGCTGCTATTTTTTCAGCCGTAATCTGAACGATAAAGCTCGAATCGGCGCTGCTGTAGCATATAGGAGTCAAGACGTTGCATAGCTACTGGAGTGAATTTTTGGGACTGGCGCTGATTCACTTTCTGGCCGTGGTCTCACCGGGTCCGGACTTCGCGGTGACCATCCGGCAGAGCGTACGCTTCGGTCGGCGAGCCGGCATCTATACGGCGATAGGAATCGGGGTGGGGATGTCGGTCCACATCATTTATACGCTGGTCGGCATCAGTGCGCTGATGCACGCTACCCCCTGGCTGATGTCCATCGCCAAGTTCGCGGGCGGGGCGTACATCATTTATCTGGGTATCCGTTTCGTGAGGAGTGAACCGGCTAATATGAAACACCTGGATTTGGGCCCGACCGCGCCGGTACCGCAGCGTAAGCGAAAGGCTTTTCTGATGGGGTTTATGACCAATGCGACCAACCCGAAAGCGACGCTGTTTTTTCTGGCGGTATTTACCACGGTGGTCAGCAGCACGACGCCCGTATCGATACAAATGCTCTATGGTCTGTGGATGTGCTCGGTCAATGCGGCATGGTTTGTGCTGGTGGGCATCCTTTTTTCCAGTCCATCGGTTCGCCAGCGATTTGTAAAGCAAGGCTATTGGTTTGAACGATTTATGGGCGTGATATTAATCGGTTTTGCCGTTCGTCTGTTGTTCGTCACCATTTAAGTCGGCTTATGCCCGGTTTAACCGGGAATTTGATGACCAAACCGTTGCCATTAAGCAAGCGCGAAGACGCCAGGGCGATAGGAGTGTGAGTTTTTTCAATGTTATCTCCAGCCGTAATAGTAAAAATTATCACAGGAGATGATTTTTGTTTTATTCCCGAATATACCCCGCGTCATCTCGGCGTTAGCCGCTCACCTGACCGCCGACGTATGGGCCTTTGACCAGACGTTGGTTGGCGCGCTCGTTTTTACCGTCCATGCCGATATAGCGATAGCCGACTTGCAGCGTCAGCGGCGCCCTGCTCAGACCGGAATTCACATCCAGATAATTTTTGGCGCTGTTGCTCAACTGGCGCGGCGCGGTGTAGGCGCTGGCATAAAAACCGACCGCATCGTTAATCGCTAACTGCAGGCCGCCGTTGATATAGGTTAAGATTTTCCGACATCAATACCGCCTTCTGTTGCCTGTGCTGCCGGGATTCTCATTATGGTGGCCAGAGCAAGACCGATGACCGAGGTGATATTTTTACCGTCGTCTGCATTTTTATTTATCGCGAGTAAGTCTTAGTGTGATGAAACCATGTGGAACCCGTTATCTGTAGGGGCTCTGGTGGGTTTCGTTGAGGCATAATAAACATTACGATGCGCAAATCAATTATAAAAAAATGAATATTTAGTTTTTTGTTCTTGGTTTGTTTTTATATTTTAATTCCTATTCTGGCGAATAGGGAACGGAGCAAGGATAAACGGGATAACGGCGCGGCGTAATAGGCGCATCATGATTGCTGGTATCAGGTATCAGGTATCAGGTATCAGGTATCAGGTATCTGATTGGATTGGCGGCTCATCTCAGGCTTAAAAAGATAAACTTATTAGCGACGGTGCCGATTACTGAATTTCAGGGAGTAGTTTTATCATGGTCAGAGAATCTGAAACGATGAGATCAATTAGCAGAAAAGCAACCGTTATCATGGCTATCAATATGGTGTGTGGAGCCCTGTGCCTGTTGCTGATCGGCCAGTTTGTCATCGCCAGGATGGATCAAAATAAATTACACGGTTATGGCGATGCGCTTATCCATCGAGCCGATGATGTGGCGATGCAGTCGGAACAGGCGATGAGCGAGGCCAGGTATCTTTTACCGACTCCTTGCTCTGATGGCGATCTGTTTCAACTGCGTTTTCTGGTGCATAAATACCGTCATGTGCTGGACATTGGCCGACTGCACGACGGCAAGCTGATCTGTACCGCCGGTAGAGGGGTTTTCTCCCCGCCGATTATCTTGCCGGCGCCGGATATTGTGGAAAATGACATTGGGTTCTGGCGCGCGGTAAAAGGATTGTTTGATCCCAGAATCGAAATGGATATCTCAAATCAAGGCGACGTCGCGTCCTTCACTTCACCTTATGCCTTCCTCGATTTTTCCCTGCCAGCCCCCGGCTATAGCGCTTTAATGACCACAAAGGACGAACGTCATATTTACCAGTCATTTGGCGATGAAAATGAAAAATATTCGCGTCAAAGTAGCGCATGGTACAAGCAATATCGGCAGGGGTATCAGTGCAGTAAACTTTACAATATCTGCATCTATGCTCGTTTGAGTTCGTCAGGTATTCTTTTTATGCCGCCCTATATCGGCGTGATTCTTGCGCTGATAGGGGGAATATTGAGCGGATCTTTATCTCTGGCTATTTTCTTACTTATTGAACGTAATCGATCATTTAGTAAACAGGTTTATAGCGCCGTCTGTGGCAAACAGCTTCACGTTAATTATCAGCCGCTGGTTTCTTTGCGTAACCATCATATTGTCGGCGCCGAAGTTTTGGCGCGTTGGACCAATAAGAAAGGCGAGAATATTCCCCCCGACGTTTTTATACCGATTGCGGAGCAACTGGGCATTATCGGGGAAATTACCCGTCAGGTAACGCTTATGGCGTTGTCGGAGCTCAAGGATATTCTGATTCGAAATGAAAAGTTTTACCTCAGCATTAATCTTGATATTAAAGATATATTGGAGTCCGAGTATCAGGACTATCTGGGAAAACTTGTCGATCGGCTGGGTATTGCCAGAAAACAGATTATGTTGGAAATAACCGAGCGCTCTACGGCAAATCATCGCGTTATGTCTGAAAGACTCTCTTTGTTGCATGATGCGGGTTATAAAATCGCTCTTGATGATTTTGGCACGGGTTACTCCAATTTATCTTATCTTGCGGTTATTCCTTTTGACGCCATTAAAATAGATAAAATGTTTACCGAAGCTATCGGCACGGATTCGATTAATGCGCAAATGGTAGAACACCTTTTTAATATGATGATGATGTTTAATACTACCGTTGTGGTTGAAGGGATCGAAACCAATGAACAGGCGGTTTATATTGGCGAACATTGCCCGGATTCGGTTGGCCAGGGATGGTACTTTGGCAAGCCGATGAGCAGTGAATGTTTTAGAAAATATTATCGTGATATGGTTATCCGTCATAAATAATTCGAGCTATTAATCGTAAGCCAGAGCATGGCGTTTCTTTAGCCCAATATTCGCGGTGAGTCGGTCATTCAGTCTGTGTTTTTTTGTTTGGCGCTTAAGCGTATCCAGCGGATTAACGAGCGCGCCCAGCTTGCGACGCAGAATATTTGTCTCTTCCCTGAGACTCTACGCGTCCGTGCGGCTCACCCTCGCGTATTATTTCCTCAGCATGATTTTTCACGCCGGGTAGCGGCTAAATCCATTATAACCCCTTGCCTTTATCTACTGACGATAACCACTTGTCAGGGGGGAAACTAATGCATCAAGCGCGCGGGTTTAAAAGGTTTCCCAGTTGTTTTCCGCGCCGGCGGATTTGGCCGCCGAGTGATTGTCGCCTGTTTTATTCGCCAGGAGCGCCGTGCTTGCCGTTTTTCGTGTTTCTGCGACTGGACGAACACCGTCCCGGCGTGTCGCGGAGAGACGAAATACCGAGACGGTCTGGTTGAGCGCGCGCACCTGTTCTTCCAGCGCGGCGGCGGCCGCCGCCGCCACTTACCCCAGCGCCGC